>CAWGAS010000008.1:0-276726 GCA_963820645.1 uncultured Acidobacteriota bacterium
CCCCGGCAGCATCCCGCCGTTCTGATCGGCGACGGTTCCGACGATGCGCGACTCGGTCTGCTGCGCGGCCGCAGGCGCGCTCGCCAGGACCGTGCTGCAGGCGAAGACCAACGCCAGGACGTGTGTGTTCAAACTCATGTCTCCCTCTTGTTTACTGCTCGCGGGGCCCTCCGCCTCCGCGCGCCACCTCACAGTACGGAGACGATGTGATCCCGAGACGACGCGACCGTTACGTCCGCGTTAAATGCCTCGGTACGGTTGAAGGGCAAATGACAGAAGCGCGTAATGACGAGGACCGCCGGTTTACTTTCAGTTGACCACGACCATCAGTCCCACGGTCTCTTTGCCGACGTCGGGATCAGGGCCCAGTGCTCGCGGCCGTGGCGCGTCGTCGTCCGGCCTGCGGCGATGCCGAGCGCCGCGCCGAACACGACGTCGCTCAGGTGATGCCGGTTCTCGTGCAGGCGTGAGAATGGCGACGTAGCTCGCGATGGTGTAGGTGGGGAGCGCGGCCTTCCAGCCCAGGTGTCGCTGCAGCACGGTCGCCGACGCAAACGCGGCCGAGGCGTGGCCGGACGGGAACGAGCGCCTGTCGGAATGATCGGGGCCGATCGCGGCGTGTGGCGAATCTCGGCGCGTGCGTGAACGCCTGCGCGACGATCTGTGAGCTCAGGAGATCCGTTCCCAGGTGTACGGCGAGCGCCAGACCCCCCCGCCGGCCAGCCAGGCGGCCGTGTCCCACGACGGGAAGTGCTTGAAGTCGCCACCCACCTGGCAAAGCTGCTCATGTAACTGCTGTGAAACGTTCAGGCGACGTTACGGTTAAGTCTTAGTGGAATCTGCTAAGATTCGGCGCGGAGGATTTGTGGCGTTCAGATTGATACCGCGCGAGCGGCGTTCTTCGACGACTTCGTCGCGCTGGCGGACGAGATTTGCCGGGGCGGAGGTTCTGGAGGAGATGCTCGCGCCCGAGAAGCCGTTCTGGGACAAGGCGGACGAGATCAAGGAAATCGAGCACAAGTGCGACTACCTCACCCACGAGATCATCCAGCGCCTGCACAGCACCTTCGTGACGCCGCTCGATCGGGAAGACATCCACGCGCTCGCGCGATCGCTGGACGACGTGATGGACGCCATCGACGCGTCGGCCACCATCGTCCGGCTGTATCAGATTACGCTGGTCCGCGCGGACGCGCGCGACCTGACGCGGATCATCAAGGCGTGCTCGGGGCAGGTGGTGACGGCGATGAAGGCGCTCGAGCGCCGGAAGGGCGTCGCCGAAGCGGCGATCGAGATCAACCGGCTCGAGAACGAAGCCGATCGCGACGCACCAGACGGCGGTGCGGCAGCTCTTCGAGGAGGAGCAGCGACCCGGTGCAGATCATGAAGTGGAAGGAGATCTACGACCACCTCGAGACCGCGACCGACCGCTGCGAGGACGTCGCCAACGTGATCGAGGGCATCGTCGTCGAGTACGCCTAGCCCGGATGGACGCAACCTGCTCTCCGTCGTCATCCTCATCGTCGTCGCGCTGATCTTCGACTACATCAACGGCTTCCACGACGCGGCGAACTCGATCGCCACGGTCGTCTCGACGCGCGTGCTCTCGCCCGGGCAGGCCGTCGTCTGGGCGGCGTTCTTCAACTTCGTCGCCGCCTTCATCTTCGGGCACCGCCGTCGCGAAGACGATCGGCGCCGGCGTGGTCGACATCGCATCGTCACGCCCGCCGTGATTCTCGCCGGGCTGATCGGCGCGATCGTCTGGAACCTGATCACGTGGTACTCGGCCTCCCGACGAGCTCGTCGCACGCGCTCATCGGCGGCTCGCCGGGGCGGCGGTCGCCAAGGCGGGCTCGGGCGCGATCATCTTGGCCGGGCTGGACGAAGACGCTGATCTTCATCGTCGCTCGCGCCGCTGATCGGCCTGGTCGCTCGGGTTCCTGATCATGGTCGCCGATCTACTGGATCTTCCGCCGGACCTCGCCCGGCCGCGTCGACCACTGCTTCCGGCGGCTGCAGCTGCGTCTCGGCGCGCGGCCTACAGCCTCGGCCACGGCGGCAACGACGCGCAGAAGACGATGGGGATCATCGCCGGCGTGCTGATCGGCGGGCGGCGTACCTGAACGTGGTCGACGGCCGACTCTGCCGATCCCGTTCTGGGTCGATCATGGCGGCACACGCGCGCCATCGCGCTCGGCACGCTGCTCGGGCGGCTGGCGGATCATCCACACGATGGGCTCGAAGATCACCAAGCTGCAGCCGGTCGGCGGGTTCGCCGCGGAGACCGCCGGCGCGATCTCGCTCTTCACCGCGACGCACCTCGGCATCCCCGTCAGCACGACGCACACGATCACGGGCGCGATCATCGGCGTCGGCATCGATCAGGCGGCTGTCGGCCGTGCGGTGGGGCGTCGCGGGCCGGATCGTCTGGGCCTGGGTGCTGACGATTCCCGCGGCCGCCGGGATTGCCGTCGGTCGTCTATTGGGTGGTTGCGAAGACGGTGGCGCCGTAGTCGTAGAGGTTGACAGCGCCTTCCAGGCGTGCCTATTGTGAACGTCTACCGGCGGAACACGGTCAAGAAGGCTCACCATGCGCAGTCTCGCGGCTGGAACACTTCTCATTCCCCTTGCGGTCGCTCTGTGGGCCACCCCCTCCAGTTCCGCAACCCGAACGCGTGACGAAAGAGCGTCGGCTCGCGCGAGGCAGACCGAGGGACTCGCGGCATGGCAACAGGTGTATTCCGTTCTGACGCACCCACGGTGCATCAACTGCCACACGGCCACGAACTACCCGCAGCAGGGCGACGATCGCCATCGTCATTTCTGCCAACGTCGTGCGTGGTCCCGATGGCAAGGGCGTCCCCGGTCTCAACTGCGCCACCTGTCACCAGGAATCCAATGCCGAGCACCGGGGTTCCCGGCGGGCACAACTGGCACCTCGCGCCGCTTTCGATGGCGTGGCAAGACCAGCAACGACAAGGCCCTCTCGAGCGCGGCGATCTGCAGAGCCATCACCGACCGCTCGAAGAACCACGATCTGGACGGGCCGGCCTGCTGAAGCATCACGAAGAGGAGGCGCTGGTGCTTTGGGCCTGGCAGCCCGGGCAGCGGCTCGATGGCAGCGAGCGGCCCGTTGCCGCCGCTGTCGCACGCGGAGTTCGTCGACGGCCACCCGTCGCTGGGTTGACGCCGGAACGCCTTGCCCCGGAACTGAGATCCTGGGCCAGAAGGCGAGCTCGAGCCCTGGCCGCGACGTATCGAGCCTCACGACGTACAACGGCCAGACGCCTCACGTCGACGTCACGGTCGATCCGTCGACTCCGCTGCTCTGGGTCTTGCGGGAGGACTTGAAGCTGACCGGAACCAAGTACGGCTGTGGGATCAGCGCGTGCGGCGCCTGTACGGTTCACCTGGACGGGGTCGCCACGCGGTCGTGCGTGCTGCCGGTCTCGCTCGTCGGCGAGCGCCGCGTCGTCACCATCGAGGCGATCGGTACGGATCCGGTCGGTCGCGCCGTTCAGGATGCGTGGGTTGTCCACGGACGTCGTTCAATGCGGCTACTGCCAGAGCGGGCAGATCATGAGCGCCATGGCGCTGCTGCAGCACACACCGCAAACCGACCGACGCCGACATCGAGGCGTCGATGGGCGGGAACATCTGCCGCTGCGGGACCTACGTCCGCATCCGCGAGGCGATCGAAACCGCGTCGCAGCAGCTCAAGTGAGGAGGCGACACGATGTCCGCCGCAACCAGCTGCTTCACACGACCTGCTGCCCGGCCGGCGCGCGTTTCTCCGTGCGTCGGCGAGTGCGGGGGGCGGTTTGCTCGTCTCGCTTGTATCTCGATCTTCCGGTGTCGGCGCAGGACGCAGCGCAGGCCAAGCCCGAAGATCTATCCGCCCGACGCGTTCGTTCACGTCAAGCCAGACGGCACGATCGTCATTCAGGTGAACCGGCTCGAGTTCGGGCAGGGCGTCCACACATCGCTGCCGATGCTGCTGGCCGACGAGATGGACGCCGATTGGTCGCAGGTCGTGGCGGAGCTCGCGCCGGCTGCCGACGTCTACAAAGATCCGGTCTTCGGAATACAGATGGTCGGCGGCTCTGGTTCCGTCGCGCACTCTTTTCAGCAGTACCGCGAGCTGGGCGCCAGGACGCGCGCGATGCTCGTGGCCGCCGCGGCCGAACGATGGAAGGTCGCGCCAGACCGGTGCCGCACCGAAGCCAGCGTCGTGCATGGTCCGAGCGGTCAGTCCGCGAAGTATTCGGAGCTGGCAGCCGAGGCGGCGCGACAGCCGGTGCCCGCCACGGTGCCGCTCAAGAGCCCGTCGGAATTCCGGCTGGTCGGGAAGAGCGTTCGACGGCTCGACAGCCGGGCCAAGTGCGACGGCTCGCTGAAGTTTGGATTGGACCTCGACCTTCCCGGTATGAAGACGGCGGTGGTCGCGCATCCGCCGGTCTTTGGCGCCCGCGTGAGGAGCTTCGACGACAAGGCGGCCCGCAGCATCGAGGGCGTGCGAGACGTGTTCGAGATCCCGCTCGCGAAGGGAAGCGGCGTTGCCGTCGTGGCCGACAAGTTCTGGCCGGCGAAACAGGCGCGCGATCGCCTGAAAATCGATTGGGATCTCTCCGGAGTGGAACGCGCCGACAGCGCACAGCTGTGGGCGAAGTACAAGGCGCTCGCCCGCACTCCCGGCAACGCCGCTGTTGCCCGCGGCAATGCGAATGCGATGGAGGCCGTCGCGGCGGCGAATCGAATCGTCGCCGAGTACGAATTCCCCTACCTGGCTCACGCGCCGATGGAGCCGTTGAACACGACGGTGCGCTTCGACGGCGACCGTGCCGAGACGTGGGCCGGCTCGCAGTTCCAGACGGCGGACCAGGCGGCGGTCGCCGAGGTCCTCGGTCTCGAGCCCGGCCAGGTCACCTTTCACACCGAGATGGCCGGCGGAGGCTTCGGCAGGCGCGCCGTGATCGACTCGCACGTGCAGCGCGAGGCGGCGGCGATCGCCAAGCGGCTGCGCGGCACTCCGGTCAAGCTCGTGTGGACGCGGGAAGACGACGTGCAGGGCGGCTACTATCGTCCCATGCATCTGCATCGCGTCGAGATCGGCGTCGGCGCGAACGGCATGCCCTTGGCGTGGCGGCACGTCATCGTCGGCCAATCGCTTCTGACTGGCACACCATTCGCCGAGATGATGGTGAAAAACGGGGTTGATGGGACTGCCGTGGAAGGGGTCTCGGACACGCACTACGAGATCCCGAACTTCCATGTGTCGGCGCATCATCCCACGGTCAACGTGCCGGTCCTGTGGTGGCGCTCCGTGGGGCACACGCATACGGCCTTCGTCATGGAGACGCTGATCGACGAGCTGGCCGCCCGCGCCAGAATGGACCCGATCGCCTATCGCCGCAAACTCCTCAAACCGGAAGCCAGGAAGCTGCGCGCCGCGCTGGCTCTGATGGAAGAAAAGAGTGCTGCGTGGCGGACGAAGCTACCCAGGAATCACGCCGCCGGCATCGCGTGTCATGAATCGTTCGGCACTGGAGTGGCCTGCGCCGTGGACGTCTCGATCGAGGGGAAGCGGCCGAAGATCCATCGCGTGACCATCGCGGTCGACTGCGGCATCGCGGTGAATCCACTGTCGATCGAGAGTCAGTTTCAGGCAGGTGTGGCCTTCGGGTTGTCGCAGCTCGTGGCGAACGGCGCGATCACGCTGAAGGACGGCCGCGTGGAGCAGCGGAACTTCGACACCTACACGCCGCCCTACATCGCCGATGCGCCGGTCGCGGTCGACGTCCACATCGTGCCAAGCAGCGAAAAGCCCACCGGATGCGGCGAACCACCTGTGCCCGTGATCTCGCCTGCCGTGGTCAACGCGCTGGCCAGGCTGACGGGAAGACGCTATCGCAGTCTCCCGCTCGTGACGATTTAGACTTGTGTCGACGCCGCGCTGAGCCGGCCTTTAGGCCTGCTTTCGGGCCGCGGTGAAGGCCTGCCTCGTAACAATTCAACTCCCCGGCAATTCAATCGTAAACACCGCCCCGCCTTCAGGCCCGATTGGCCACCGAGACCCTGCCTCCGTGCAGCCCGACCAGGTGCTTGACGATCGCGAGGCCGAGGCCCGTGCCGCCGGGGTCGCGCGAGCTGCGGGAGCGCGCTTTGTCCACGCGATAGAAGCGCTCGAACACGCGCGGCAGATCGGCCTCCGGGATGCCGGGCCCGGCATCCGCCACGGTCAGCAGCACGCGATCCCCTTTACGGGCGGCGCCGATGACGATCGTGCTGCCTTCCGGCGCGTAGTTCGTCGCGTTCTCGACCAGGTTCCGCAGGGCGTCGTGCAGCTTCGCCGGATCGCCCCTGACGGTGGCGGCGTCCGGCTCGATCTGCTGGACGACGTGCTGGCCGCGGGCCTCGATCGCCGGGGCGAGCTCGGTGGCGACGCCGGTGAAGAGCGACTCGACGCTGCAGGCCAGCCGCTCGAGCGTTTCCTGCCCGGCGTCGAGCCGGGCGAGGCGCAGGAGATCGCGCACGAGCCGCTCCATCCGCAGCGTGTGACGGGCGATGGTCTCGAGAAACCGCCGGGCCTCCTGCGGATCCGACGGGTCGTCGAGCAGCGCTTCGACGTACCCGCGCACCGCCGTGAGCGGCGTGCGCAGCTCGTGGGAGACGTTGGCGACGAAGTCCCGCCGGATCTGATCGGCTTTGTGCAGGTCGGTGATGTCGTGGAGCACCAGCACGGCGCCGCGCGCAATCGCGGCCCGGACGGGCGCCGTGCGGGCGACGAAGACGGTCTCGGGCTCGCGGGGCAGCAGCGTCAGCTCGAGGCGATCGCTCGCCGTGCCCTGCAGCGCCCCCGTGATCTGCGCCGCGATGTCGGGGTGGCGCACGATCTCGAGGTAGTGGCGGCCCTCGGGCGGGTCCTGCAGCTTCAGCATCCGGCGGGCGGCGGCGTTGACGAGCTGCAGCCGCCCGTGATCGTCAACCACCAGAACGCCTTCGATCATGCCGCCGAGGATCGCCTCCATGCGGGCACGGTCGGCGTCGAGCTGAGTGGATCGGCTGGCGATCTCGCGGACCGATTCGTCCAGGACGCGCGCGACGGTGCCGATTTCGTCGGCGCCGTAATCGCGCGCCGGCTGCGACAGGTCGCCGGCGGCGTAGCGTTCGGCGACCGCCGCAATCGCGCGCACGCGCCGGCTGAGCAGCGCCGACGATCCCCACGCGAGGGCCAGCGCGGCGAGCATGCCGGCGCCCATCGCGACGATCGCCGAGCGGCGCACCGCCGCGAGCTGGTCGCGGACCTCGGTCAGCGGGAGGGCGAGGCGGACTTCGGACAGGCCCGCGGTGCTGGCTCCCCGGACCGGGACCGCCACGTACAGCATGTCGGTCTGCACCGTCGTGCTGTATCGCCGCGCGATGCCGAGTGCCTTCGGCGCGCGCCTGCTGGACCTCGGGCCGCGTCGCGTGGTTCTCGAGCGCACCGAGCTCGCCCGGCTCGACCTGCGAGTCGCCCACCACCGTGCCGTCGGCGCTGATGAACGTGACGCGCGCCGCGACCAGCCGGCCGATGGCGTCGGCTTCGGCGTCGAGCTCCGCCGGGGTCGTGGCCTGCCGGTGCGACAGCGTCTCGGCCGCGAGCCGGGCCTCGTTGACGAGGCCCCGTTCGATCTGCTCCTCGAGATTCCGCCGCACGGACCACGACACGAGCGTCGTCGCCACCAGGAGCGTCACACCCGCCGCGATGAGCGAGGTCAGGAAGAGGCGATTGCGGAAGGTCAAAACAGGTTCACCAAGACAACGGAGCGGACGGAGTCAACGGACGCCAACGCACGCGGCACAACACGGAGCAACGGAGTAACGGAGAACGGAGAACAAGAAGTTTTCTGAAACCATCCGAAAACGGATCCAAGAAACTCTAATCCACTCCGTTCCTCCGTTGCTCCGTTTCTCCGTGTAGAAGACCCCACGAATTCAACTCTCCGTTGTCTCCGTCATCTCCACTCAGACCAGCTTGTACCCGAATTGCTTGACCGTCTCGATCGACTCGTTCAGCACCGGGAGCTTCTCGCGCAGCCGCCGGATGTGCACGTCGACCGTGCGCGTGCCGCCGGTGTACTGGTAGCCCCACACGTCGGTGAGCAGCAGATCTCGCGAGAGGACGCGCCCGCGATGCTGCACCAGATACTGGAGCAGCAGGAATTCCTTCGCCGTGAGCCTGATCTCGCGTCCGTCGAGCGTGACGGTGTGGCGATCGGCGTCGATCGAGATGGGACCGTAGTGCACCACGGCGACCGACGGCGGCGACGAGACGCGGCGGAGGCGCGCGGCGACGCGGGCGACGAGCTCCTTGGGGCTGAACGGCTTGGTGACGTAGTCGTCCGCGCCCAGCTCGAGCCCGGCGATGCGATCCCCCTCCTCGCCGCGTGCCGTCAGCATGATGACGGGAATGCCCGCCGTGGCGGCATTCGCCCGCATCGTCTGGCACACGACGAGGCCGTCCACGCCGGGGAGCATCAGGTCGAGGATCACGAGGTCGGTCGCGCGCGCCCGCAGCTTCGGGATCACCGCCGCGCCCGACGCCACGCGATCGACGCTGTGCCCCGCTTTTTCGAGGTAGTGCGCGATGAGCTCGGCGATGTCGTGGTCGTCTTCGACGACAAGAATATGGGCCATTGCAGAATCGCTAATCACTAATCCTTGAATCCTCGAATCCCTGAATCCGATCTCGAATCGCTCCCGAATCTCCGTAGTCCTTCCGATCGCGTGATATGCCGATTCGCGCGATCGAGCGGATTCAGCGGATCAGGGATTCGGATCAGCGATTCTGGAGTAGTGTCCCGGTTTCCCGGAACGGTTGAGCCCTCTGGAGGACAGCCCATTGTGTCGCTTCGGCGCGGAGACGCCAAAACAGGCCGAAATACTGGGAGTTTTCTGCCCGACGGCGCTGGCACCGCGCTTGGAGTTACCCGTGTCACGGACACCGGGAGGTGAGCATGACTGGCATTCAGATGAACTCGTTGCGGGGACGTGTCGCGGCCGCCGGCGGGCTTGGCGCGCTCCTCTTTACTGTCGGATGCGGGGGAGCGCTGAATGGCGGGGGTGTGAACGCTCAGCCGCTCGCCGCCGCCCAGCCGGGCGCACCGGTGGTCGTCAGCTGCGAACCGAACCAGCGGACGCTCGTGCGGCCGACGATGGTCAACGGGGTCGCGATGTCGCAGGTCGAGTGCGTGTCGACCGGTCAGCCGGCCGCTTACGCGCAGCAGCCGGTGGCGCAGCCGTTCGCGGCGCCTGTCAGCTACCGCGCGGCGCGCGCGATCGATCCGGAGATCGCCGACGCTCGCGTGATCCCGGCGTCCTATCCGGCCGAGACCGCGCGGCCGGTGCGCACGAACCAGGTCGTCTACGGCGACGACCGTCAGGCGCCCGTGAAGCGCACCCGGTCGGTGAAGAAGAGCGCCGTGATCATCGGCTCCTCGGCGGGCGTCGGCGCCGCGGTGGGCGCGGCGGTCAAAGGCAAGAAGGGCGCGCTCATCGGGGCGGCCATCGGCGGCGGCGGCGCGGCGGTCTGGGATCAGATCACGCGACGCAAGCAGTAAGCGATTCGTCCACGGGACGAGCGTCAAGTCAGGGACAACGGGGTGCTGGTCAGTGACCAGCACCCCGTTTTTTTTGACCACTGACAGGCGCCTGGATCCAGTTTCTTGGATATTTAGCGCGTAAATTGTCTATTTTTCAATAGTTTACACGTATTTGTCTGTTGATCCGTTCGTCCCACCAGTCTAGAATCCCCACATCCCAGGGTCGTTTGTAAGTTTGTTGGTCTTCACTCAGGAGGAGAGATGAAGCGAAGTGCCAGTCTGTTCGGCATCCTCGCGCTTCTCGTGCTGGTCGCGCCGATCGCGTCAGCACAGGAAACGCGTGGATCGATCGAAGGCGTCGTCAAGGACAGTTCCGGCGCCGTGCTGCCGGGCGCGACCGTCGAGGCGCGTGCCGCCACCGGCGGAATTGTGAGTGCCGTCAGCGATACGTTGGGGACGTACCGTTTTCCGGCGCTCACCCCCGGGCGATATACGGTCGTGGCGAACCTGACCGGGTTCCAGCCCTCGAAGGTTGAAGATGTGCAGCTTCAACTCGGGCAGATCCTCAAGGTCAATTTCGCGCTCCAGATCGGCGGCGTCAGCGAGGCCGTGCAGGTCACGGCGGAATCGCCGCTCATCGACGTGAAGCAGAACGCCGCGTCCGCGAGCATCCAGAAGGACGTCATCGATCTGATCCCCAAGGGGCGTGATTTCACGAGCGCCGTGACCACCGCTCCCGGGACCAACAACGAAACGCGCGGCGGCGGCATCAACATCGACGGGTCGAGCGGCTCCGAGAACCGCTTCATCGTGGACGGGCAGGACACGACCAACGTGCGGAACGGCACGTCCGGCAGCGGCATCCTGCTCGACTTCGTTCAGGAAGTCCAGGTCAAGTCGAGCGGCTACAACGCGGAGTTCCGCGCGGCGACGGGCGGGGTCATCAGCGCCATCACGCGCAGCGGCACGAACGCGTTCCATGGAGAGATCGGGTCGTACTTCACGGACAACGTCCGGCTCCGGGGCGACATCCGTCAGAGCTCGCGGCTCGATCCGCTCAACCCGCTCGTCGCGCAGTACACGACCACCGCGCGCGACCCCGGCCAGGTCATCGAGCCGATCGCCACGATCGGCGGCCCGATCCTGACCGACCGGCTCTGGTTTTTTGCCGGGTACATCCCGCAGCTCGAAAACAACAAGCGGACCGTGACCTTCACCCAGAACCGCGCGGCCGGCGCGCAGACGTTTTCGAACAGCCGGGAAGATCACAACATCAATTACAACCTCACGGCGCAGCTCACGAGCAGCCTGCACCAGAAGTTCGCGGGCAGCCACAATCCGACGACGGGATCGGTCGGCCTTCCGGGGCTGGAGCCGGACTACATTTCGGGCCAGGCCGGTGTCCTCGGCGATCGCGTCTCGGACGCCGCATTCCGGACGAGCACGGCCAACCCGGCGAATTTCCCGGGCGTGCTCTACACGAATCAATTCAACAACCGGTACGCCACCACCACGGACTGGGTCGTGAGCCCCAAGCTGTACCTGAGCCTGACGGCCGGTTATCTGGGCTACGGCTCGCGCGGCCAGACGCTGACGGAATTCAACACGAACACGCGCCGCACGTTCAGCCAGTCGAACAACGTGTTCCCGGAGGTTCCCGCGAACCTCGTGCAGCCGAGCGGCTACTCGGACGGCATCGCCAACACGCGCACCGCGATGGACGACTACTCGCGGCTCAGCGTCAACGCCGATGCGACGTACTACGCGAACTGGATGGGGCAGCACACGTTCAAGGGCGGCGTGCAATTCGAGCGGCTCGGCAACGAGATCGACACCGGCCAGCAGGCCTCGAACATGACGCTCAACTGGAACCAGACGCGCTCGACCCTCGACCTCCCGCCGCGGCTGGTTCGCGGGACCTACGGCTACTACCAGGTGTTCCGCCAGTACACCGAGGGGAAGGTGAGCGCGAAGAACTACGGCGTGTTCTTCCAGGATTCATGGACGGTCAGCAACCGGCTGACGCTGAACCTGGGCATCCGCACCGAACAGGAACACGTGCCGTCGTACCGGGCCGAGAACCCCGGGATCGACTTCGGCTTCAAGGACAAGATCGCGCCGCGCGTCGGCTTCGCGTACGACGTGAAGGGGGACGGCAAGTGGAAGGCCTACGGCAGCTGGGGCATGTTCTACGACATCAGCAAGGTCGAGATGCCGCTCGGCAGCTTCGGCGCCCAGCACTGGATCACCTACTACTACACGCTCGACACGTTCAACTGGCCGACGATTGACTGCGAAGGGCCCTCCGGGAACCGGGTGCCCCGGCACGTTCATCGACCAGGTGGACTTCCGTCACGTGTCGAACGGCGTCGGCGCGGAAGCCCTCGTCGAACCGGACATGAAGCCGATTCGCGCGCAGGAGTTCACGCTGGGCGTCGATCACGAGCTGGCGCGGACGATGTCGGTCGGCGTCAGGTACGCCCACAAGTGGATGGACCGGACGATCGAGGATGTCGGGATCGCGGTGCCGGGTGTCGGCGAGGTGTTCTACATCTCGAATCCGGGACGGGGCATCTCCGAAAACCTGCTTCGCGACAAGGCCGGGTGCACGACCTGCCCCAATCAACCGATCCCGGAGCGCGTGTACGACGGCCTCGAGTTCAGCCTCACCAAGCGGTTCTCGAACCGCTGGTACATGAAGACCAGCTATCTCCGGAGCCGCCTCAACGGCAATTACTCCGGGCTGGCCAGCTCCGACGAGAACGGGCGCAACAGTCCGAGCGTCAACCGGTTCTTCGACGGGCAATACATGTCCTTCGATCAGACCGGCGCGCCGGTCTACGGACCGCTCGGCACGGATCGGCCGCACCAGTTCAAGCTCCAGGCGAGCTACAGCCTGCCCTGGGGCACCCAGGCCGGCGTCTTCTATCAGCTCGCCAGCGGTCTCCCGCAGCAGCAGCAGGTCACGGTGCTGAACGTGCCGGTGTTCAACCTGGGCCGCAACAGCATGGGCCGGTCGCCGAAGTTCAGCCAGACCGACCTCATCGTCTCTCAGCGGGTCAAGCTGTTCGGCCGCACGGACATGATCTTCGAAGCGAACGTCATCAACCTGTTCGATCAGGACATCGTGACGGCGTACACCAACACGCCCTACCGCGATGCGATCCCGATTGCCAGCCCCCAGGCGTTCTTCGCGGGCTTCAACGCGGACACGATCGCCGCGGCCACGCCGTCGATTCGCAAGAACCCGCTGTTCGACTTGCCGAGCACGTTCCAGGGCGCCCGCAGCGTGCGGCTGTCGGCCAAGTTCCGCTTCTAGAACACGGATACACACGGATCACACGGATAAACACGGATTTCAGGGAAGGGGCAGGGCCGAAAGGCTCTGCCCCTTTTTTACTGCTCGTGGGACAATCGACACCATGCTCCTGTCCCTCCTGCTTTCGCTCGTGCTGAGCGCCGGCGGTCCGTCGACAGGCCGGCAAGCCGCCGCGGCCGGTCAGGCCGAGACGAAGCACCTGACGGTGGCGACCTCGGCGCCGGCGGGCGCGGTCGCGCCGGGCACGCGCGTGTCGCTCGTGATCGAGGTCACGCCGAAGCCCGAGATGCACGTCTATGCTCCGGAGCAGAAGGGGCTCGTCCCGATCTCGCTCGTGCTCGAGCCGACCCGCGCGGTGAAGGCGCACGCGGCCCGATTTCCGAAGTCGGAGAAATTCAAACCGCTCGACGAAGTCCAGTTCGTCTACAGCAAGCCGTTCCGCATCGTCCAGGACGTCACCGTGTCGGCGGCGCCCGCGGCGGAGACGTCCCTCACGATCAAAGGCACGCTGAAATACCAGGCGTGCGACAACGCGATCTGCTACGCGCCCGTGACGGTTCCCGTCTCGTGGACGATCAGCCTCAAATCCGCGGCGCCCTCGTATTAGAATTCAATCCGTGATCCTCCTGTCATCGGCACTCCTTCTGGGCATTCTCCACGGCCTCGGCGCCGATCACCTGATGGCGATCGCGGCGCTGTCGCTCGGTCCCGGCGGCGAGGCGCCCGCGGTCAAGCGCGCGCGCGCGTTTGGCGTCGCGGTGCGGTTCGCCCTCGGCCACGCGCTGCTCCTCGCGTTCGGCGCCGGCGCGCTGATCGTGCTCGGCTGGTCGCTGCCGATCGTCGTGGAGCGCGGCGGCGAGGTGCTCGGAGGCGTGCTGCTCGTCGGGTTGGGGGGCGTCGGCCTCTGGGGCGTGACCGCCGGCCGCGTGTACGCGCACACGCATACCCACGGGCACGAGACCGATCCGCACTGGCACCTGCACATCGGGCGGCGCGAGCGGCATCCGATGCCCGGCGCGCACTCGCACCTGCCGACCATCATCGGCGCGGCGTTCGCGGTGAGCAGCCTGCGCGCGCTGACCCTGCTCACCCCGTTCGGCGGACCGCCTCGGCGGCGCGCCGCTGCCGATGCTGCTGGGGCTGATCGCCGTCTTCGCCGCCGGCATCCTGCTCTCGATGTCGCTCTTCGGCGTCGCCTTCGCCGGCCTGATGACCACTTCGCGCGTCACCCGCCTCGGCCGCGCCTCCGGCGGCGCGATGGCGGTCGCGTCAATCGCCCTCGGCGTCTTCTGGATTGTCAGAGCCTGAAATCCCTAATCCCTGATCCCTGATCCCGAATCCCTGATCGTGAATCCCTGATCATGAATCGTCTGAATCCGGGATTCGCGATCCGGGATGAAGGATTGGGATCGATCAGGATCCGGATGGATTCGGGATTCAGGATTAGCGATCAGGGATTAGGGATTAGCGATTCAGAGTTCCCGCACCCCGCCCCTCATCAGGAAGTACACCGCGACGAGCGTGAGCAGGCCTCCGTTCACGGCCAGGACGTGGGGTGCGGAGCTGAGGCTCGCGGCGTACCCGCCCGCGAGGCTGCCGAGCGGCATCCCGCCGCGGAACGCCACCATGTAGATGCTCACGACGCGGCCGCGGAGATGGTCCGGGACGATCAGCTGGACCAGCGAGGCGGTCATCGAGTAGACGACCATCATCGCGGCGCCGGCCAGGAAGAGCAGCAGGCAGCTCCACCACCACACCTCCGACAGCGCGAACGCCGCGATCAGCCCGCCGAAGACGGCCTGCACGACGAGCAGCGTGACGCCCATGTGCTTGAACCGTCCGAGCCACGCGACGACGAGCGCGCCGGCGACGGCCCCGGCGCCCGAGAACGCCATCATGTGCGTGTACTGGCTGACGTCGCCGTGGAAGATCTCGCGGGCGAAGACCGGCATGAACGTCAGCAGCGGCAGCCCCAGGAACGTCGTCAGGAACGCGAGCACGGTCAGCGCGATGATGGCCGGCTGACTGCGCGCGTACGCGATCCCGCCTTTCATCTCTTCCAGCATCGGCTTCTTGTCGGTGGTCCTGATGTGTTTGATGTGCAGCGACATCAGCGCGACGATGACGACCACGAACGAGAGGCCGTTCAGCCCGAAGCAGGCGGCCGTGCCGAAAAAGAGCGCCGCGCCGGCGAGCAGCGGGCCGAACACGCGCGCCAGGTTGAACTGGATCGAATTGAGCGCGATCGCGTTCGGCAGATCCTTCTTGGGCACGAGCGACGGAATCAGCGACTGATAGGCGGGACCGCCGAAGGCCTGCGCCATCCCCGTCACGAACGACAGCGCCAGCACGTGCCAGATGCGGACGTGGCCGAAATACACGAGGCCCGCCAGCACGAACGCCGTCGTCATCTGGATGTATTGCGAGCCGAGCAGCAGGCGGCGCCGGTCGTGGCGGTCGGCGATGACGCCGCCGACCAGCGTGAACAGGAGGATCGGCAGCTGCCCCAGGAAGTCGTCGAGCCCGAGGAAGAACGACGACTTCGTCAGGTCGAAGACGAGCCAGCTCTGCGCCACCTTCTGCATCCACGTGCCGACCGTGGAGGTGAAGGCGCCGAACCAGAGGACGCGGAAATCCCGGTAGCTGAACGCCGCGAGGGTGCGCTGCACGAAGGGGTGCCCGAGCGGCGTCGGCACCTCGGCGTCGGTCGGCGGGGCCGGCTTGACGGGCGACTGGAGTGGGGTGGCCAAGGGCACCTATCTTAACAGCCAATTCCTCCGCACTTTACGCGGAGCGATCGGCACGGCGCGGTTCGGGGCGCGCTCGGAGTGAACCACCGCTTGATCCGGTGTGATGGGCGCACTATACTCCTTCCAGCAGGGGCGAACAAAAAGCGAATCACGCGCGATTCGCGACCCCGCGGAGATGTGATGGGCCACGCCGTACGCGCCGAACTCGAATCGCTGCTCCGCGCACGCCGGCTCGACGTGACGTTGACGTCCGCCACGCCGTGGGCCGGCCTCCACCGCGATGTCGCGCCGACGGGGATCGCATCGCTCGACGCCGCGCTGGGCGGGGGTCTTGTCCGCGGACATCTGTCCGAGATCATCGGCGCGCGATCGGCCGGCCGGCTCACGGTGCTGTGCCGGATGCTGGCGGCCGCGGCGGAGCGCGGCGAAGCGGTGGCCCTCATCGACACGAGCGATCGCTTCGATCCGGCGTCGGCGGAGGCGGCCGGCCTCGACCTGTCGAAGCTGCTGTGGGTGCGCGAGACGGGGGATGCGCCACGCGCCTTGAAGGCGATGAACCTGGTGCTCCAGGCGGGCGGCTTCGGCATCGTCGCCTTCGATCTGGCGGACGTCCCGCCGATGGGGCTGCGGCAGCTGCCGTACACGACGTGGATGCGGATCGCGCGCGTGATCGAAGGCAGCCAGACCGCCGCGGTGCTGGTCGGGGCCGATCGGCTGGCCCGGAGCCCGGGCGGCGTCACGATCGCGCTCGAGGGCACGCGGGGACGCTGGTCGGGCACGGCGGATCGCGCGCGGCTGCTGAGAGCGATCGATCCGAGTCCGCGGATCGTGGGGGGAAAACGCTGAGGCTTTACAGGAGTTCAGGAGGTCAGGAGATTCATTCTTAAAAAACTCCTGATCTCTTGATCTCCTGATCTCCTGTTTAAAACATATGCGGATTCCCTCCTACGACGATCTCGCGCCCTCCATCCCCGACATCTCGGTGCGGGAGACGTTCGCGCAGGTCCGGCGCATCCTGCCGCCTGACGCGGCGGCACTCGCGGGCCGGCCGGATCCGATCGAGGCCGGTGCACCGTCGTCGCAGCTCTTCGCCTGCCTCCGGTCGACGCGCGCGAGTGGCCCGACGTAATAGAAGACGTCCTGATGGCCATCGCCCGCGACTTCTCACCGCGGATCGAGCGTCACGGGGCCTGCGTGGTGCTGGATGTGAGCGGGCTCGGGCGGCTGCTCGGGGATCCGCAGGCGATTGGCGCCGAGCTCGATCGCGTGGCGGCGGACCGCGTGGCGGCGGACCGTCGTGGCGGGCATTCGAGTGGCGCTCGCGCCGACGCAGACTGCCGCGCGCCTGATGGCGATCGCCCAACCGGGGCTGACGGTCGTCACGGGTGATGTCGCCTCTGCGCTCGCGGCTCTCCCGATCGACACGCTGCGCGTGCTCGTGGCCGATGGGGGTCTACCGCCGGCCGTGCGACTCGAACGACGGTTCCCATGGTCCGGCTAAAGCCGGACGCCACCGGTGCACAGGTCCGGCTAAAGCCGGCGACGGCACACCGTGGCGGCGACCACCGCCCGGCTCGACACGTTCCGGCGCTGGGGGCTCACCACTCTCGGAGAGGTTGCCGCTCTGCCGGCCGCCGATCTCTCCGAGCGGATGGGGCAGGCCGGCCTCGTGCTGCAGCGGCTTGCGTCGGGGGTCGATCTGACGCCGCTCGTCCCGGATCCCGGTGTGCCCCGATTCATCCAGTCGATCGATCTGGAATGGCCGATCGACGAGCTCGAGCCGCTGTCGTTCGTGCTCGCGCGCCTGCTCGACCCGTTGTCGGCCGCGCTCGAGCGCGCCGATCGCGGGGCGGCGGCGCTGCGGCTCGATCTCCGCCTCGTCGATCGGACGGTGCACGGACGCCTGCTGCAGCTGCCGGCCGCGATGCGCGACGCGAAGGTGCTGCGCACGCTGCTGCTCCTCGATCTCGAGTCGCATCCCCCCTCCGCGGCCATCGACGTCGTGACCCTCGAGATCGATCCGGCGCCGGCGCGCATCATTCAGTACTCGCTGCTCGAGCGCGCGATGCCCTCGGCGGAAACGCTCGCCACGCTCACCGCCCGGCTCGGCGCGCTCGTCGGCGAACGGCGGTGCGGGTCGCCGGCGCGCCTCGACAGCTATCGCCCCGACGCCTTCGAGATGCGCCGGTTCGACCCGGGTGCTTCGGGGCCTGCCGCCAGGAGCCCTGCCAACGGGCCGGCGTCCGGCGGCACTTTGATCCTGCGCCGCTTCCGTCCGCCCATCGCGATCCGCGTGAGCGTCGAGCGCGGCCGTCCGGTACGTGTCGCCATCGATCGCCGCGGCATGCCGGGCGGAGGCGTGGAGCAGCAGGCCGGCCCGTGGCGCACGTCGGGGGCCTGGTGGGACGCCGGGGGCACTGGCTGGGATCGCGACGAGTGGGACGTGGCGCTGAGCGATGGATCGCTCTGCCGCCTGTTCCGCGATCGGATCACCGAGCGATGGTTCCTCGAGGGCGTGCTGGATTAGGGCAGACAGGAGAGGCGACAGGAGACAGGCGATGATAGCGAGCTCAGGGCACGCATGAGCGAGCGGAAGTCGGTGTCGACGGCGCGGCCGGCGCGATGGATCAGCGCAGGTCTTCCGAGCGCCGCAGGCGTCGGCGCGCGGTGGCGGAGTGCCCGCTCGCAAGCGCTGTGCCATGTGGCGCCCGCGACTGGCGACGGTCCTCGCCGTAGGCGACGGACCGAAGCGCCGAGACCGACACCAGCCGACAATGAACCAACGACTGACGACCCAAGCTCGCGTCATCCGAGACGCAGACCCAAGACCGGACATCGAGACTCCGAAGACTCGTGTACATCGAGCTCCACGCCGCGTCCGCGTTCTCGTTCCTCGACGGCGCATCGCTGCCCGAAGCGCTCGTCGAGCGCGCGGCGTCGCTCGGGTATCCGTCGCTCGCGCTGCTCGATCGCGACGGCTTCTACGGTTCGCCGCGGTTTCATCTGGCGGCGAAACGCGCGGGCCTCAAGGCGATCGTCGGCGCCGAGCTGACGATCGGCCTCGGGACCGGCACCTCGGTGTTCCGGCTGCCCGTGCTCGTCGAATCGCGCGACGGGTACCGGAATCTCTCCCGGCTCGTGACGCGGATGAAGCGGCGATCGCCGAAGGGGGAAGGGGCGCTGGCGCTCGACGAGCTCGACGGCCACGTGGCGGGGCTCGTGGCGCTCGTCGGCCGTACGGCCATGACCGGGCCGCGCTTCGGGGTCGGCGGCCTCGTCGATCGCATCGTCGGCACGTTCGGGGCGCCGAACGTGTGCATCGAGGTCCAGCGCCATCTGCTGCGCGACGAGGAAGCCGACAACCAGGCGCTCGTCGATCTGGCCTCCGCGTTCCACGTGCCGGTCGTCGCGACCAACGGCGTCCGCTTTGCCGGGCCGGCGGACCGGCCGTTGTACGACGCGCTGACCTGCATCCGCCACAAGACGACGCTCGAGCGCGCCGGCCGGCGGCTGACGTGGAACGCCGAGCGCTACCTGAAGCCGCCCGACGCGATGGCGCGTCTCTTTTCGGACATGCCGAAGGCCGTGGCGGCGTCGGGCGAGCTGGCCGATCGCCTCGGCTACACGATGGCCGATCTCGGCTACCGCTTTCCCGAATACCCCGTGCCGGCCGGCGAGACGATGGCGTCGTTCCTGCGGAAGATCGCGCAGGCCGGCGCGCGCGAGCGGTACCGGCCGTATCACGAGCGGGCGCGGCGGCAGATCCAGCGCGAGCTCGATCTGATCGAGAAGCTCGATCTGGCCGGCTACTTCCTGATCGTCTGGGACATCGTCAATTTCTGCCGGCAGCACGACATCCTCGTGCAGGGGCGCGGGTCCGCCGCCAACAGCGCCGTGTGCTACAGCCTCGGCATCACGGCCGTCGATCCGGTCGGCATGGACCTGCTCTTCGAGCGGTTCCTCTCGGAGGAGCGCGGCGAGTGGCCGGACATCGATCTGGATCTGCCGAGCGGCGATCGCCGCGAACGGGTCATCCAGCACATGTACGAGAAGTACCGCGGCGCGCCGTCCGGCGGTCCCCGCATCGCCATGACGGCCAACGTGATCACGTACCGCGGCCGGAGCGCCGCGCGGGAAGTCGGCAAGGTCCTGTCGCTCGAGCCCGCGCAGATCGATCGGCTCGCCAAGGTCATGAACCATTTCGAGTGGGTGGATCCGAAGGAGACGCTCGAGCGCAACCTGCGCGAGGTCGGCCTGGATGCCCAGCATCCCGTGATGCAGACATTCGGCCGGCTGTGGACGTCGATTCAGGATCTGCCGCGCCACCTCGGTCAGCATTCCGGCGGCATGGTGATGTGCCAGAGCCGGCTCGACGACGTGGTGCCGCTCGAGAACGCGACCATGCCCAACCGCGTCGTCGTGCAGTGGGACAAGGACGATTGCGCCGACATGGGCATCGTCAAGGTGGATCTGCTCGGTCTCGGCATGATGTCCGTCCTGCAGGACGCGCTCGAGTTGGTGAATTCAAGTCGGGATCCGGGATCCGGGATGCGGGATCCGGAAGGTTCGGAATCGCACGAAGAGAATGACTCGGATCCCGGATCCCGGATCCCGAATCCCGGCAGGCGCGAGCCGCCCCGCGCACGCGGCGCGCTCGATCTGGCGCACCTTCCCCCGGACGATCCGGCCGTCTATCGCATGCTGCAGGAGGCGGACACGATCGGGATCTTCCAGGTCGAGTCGCGCGCGCAGATGGCGACGCTCCCGCGCCTGCGCCCGGAGTGCTTCTACGACATCGTCGTCGAGGTCGCGATCATCCGTCCCGGCCCGATCGTGGGGCAGATGGTGCACCCGTATTTGAAGCGCCGGCAGGGAGCGGAGCCCGTGATCTACGCGCACCCCTCGCTCGAGCCGATCCTCGCGCGCACGCTCGGCGTGCCGCTGTTCCAGGAGCAGCTGCTCCGGATGGCGATGGTCGCGGCGGGGTTTTCCGGCGGCGAAGCGGAGGAGCTGCGGCGCGCGTTCGGGTTCAAGCGATCCGAGCACCGCATGCAGCAGCTCGAGGGCCGGCTGCGCGCCGGGATGGCGAAGCAGCAGATTACCGGCGACGGCGGCGGACGAGATTCTCCGGTCGATCACGTCGTTTGCGCTCTACGGGTTTCCGGAGTCACACGCCGCGAGCTTCGCGCTGCTCGTGTACGCCAGCGCGTTTTTGAAAGCGCACTACCCCGCGGCCTTTTACACGGCGCTCCTGAACAACCAGCCGATGGGGTTCTACCATCCGGCCACGCTCGTGAAGGACGCGCAGCGCCACGGCGTGCGGTTCGCGCCGATCGACGTGCAGGAGTCCGACTGGACCTGCCGCGTCGATCCCGACGGCCGTGTCCGGCTGGGACTGATGTATGTGAACGGCCTGCGGCAGGAAACCGGCAAGGCCATCGCCGCTGCCGCACAGCCGCCCGCCGTCGCGTGTCGCGGTGGGCACGAGCGACACGCTATGGCGAGGCCTCGCCGAAGCGCGCGCTGAGTCTCGGACGCGCGGAGGCGGGGGATCCGCTGGATCTGCGACGCCGGAACTGGACGCGTCCTCCAGTGACCGCTGTCCGAAGTGCGGCTGTGACGATCAATCGATGCTCGAAGAGACGCCGGCGCACGGGTACTTCTGCAACATCTGCGCGCACGAATGGAATCGCCAATCCGCCTCATCGCGCTGATCCCGAATCTCATCGCGCGCTCCGGCAGGGCCGCGCCAGTCGCCGATGTCGCCGGTGCCCGCGTGCCGCGACACGCGATCCCGAGTCCGGCCGTTACGCCTCCATCGACGATCTCGTCGCGCGGGTCCGATTGCGGCGCGACGAGCTGGCGACGCTCGCCGAAATCGGCGCGCTCAACGCGTTCGGGCACGATCGCCGCAGTGCGCTGTGGCAAATCGAGCGCGCGGTGAGGCCCGCCGGGGAATTGTTCGACGACGCGAACGGTGCGATCCGCGCCAGCCTCGAGTCCCGAGTCCCGGATCCCGAGTCCCGAATCCCGACTCCCCGTCTCCGTTGAAACCCATGACGCCGCCCGAGCGGCTGATGGCCGATTATGCGGGGACGAGCCTGACGATTGGCCCGCATCCGCTGGCGCTGCGGCGCGCGGAGCTGGCGCTTCGCGGCGTCCTGCGCGCGATCGATCTGCCGCGCGGGCGCCACGGACGACGCGTCCGGGTGGCCGGCGCGGTCATCACCCGACAGCGCCCCGGGACCGCCAAGGGGTTCGTCTTCCTGACGCTGGAAGACGAGACCGGCATCGCCAACGTCATCGTGACGCCGGATCTGTTCACCGAGTACCGCCGCGCGATCGTGGGGGAGCCGTATCTGCTGGTCGAAGGGATCCTGCAGATTCAGGAAGGGGTGACGGCGGTCAAAGCGGATCGTGTCACCGGGCTCGCCGGCAGCGGGCCGGACCCGCAGTCGCATGATTTCCGGTAGGGAGATAGCGGAGATTCTCGAGAAAGCGGAGGTACTTCAACACGGAGTTAACGGAGCAACGGAGCAACGGAGGTATCATCTATATGATTCTTGAACCCGATTTCCTGCCCATAATGCTCCGTGACTCCGTTTCTCCGTTGCTCCGTGTCAAGAGGGCTTCGTTATCTCCGTCCCCTCCGTTGCCTCCCGGCTGAGGTCCTGGCGTGGCAATTGCAGAACTGGCGCCAGTCGAGAAGTCTCAACGCGAGGCTGGAGTCGGGGAGGGCATTTGTTGGCGGTAGCAGCAGCAGTACGGCATTTGCGCAGCGCGTCATCGTCGGTACCTGTATGGTTCCTGTGCGCTACAGTCGGGCTGGGCGCCGCCTGCGGCCGGCCCATCAAATCGACTCTTCCCGGCACCCCGTCGCCCGAACAGGTTGCCGAGTTGTGGGTCCGCCCTCAGCCGGGCCGCGACCTGTTCTGGGGCGTCGGCGGGCAGCGGCTGGCACCCGATCCCACCGCCCGCTATACGGTCATCGAAATCAAGCGCTCGGGGTTCAGCCGGGGATACACGTTGACGGATGCGAAAGACCGGGAGTGGAGCGCGAAGTTTCCTCCCGAGGCCCCGACCGAGGTCGCCGCATCGCGGGTCGTCTGGGGCGCCGGCTTCCACCAGCCGCCGATCTACTACCTCGATCAGTGGACGGCGGCGAAAGCCACGTCTCCCAACCCGCAACTCCCGGCCAGGTTCCGGGAGAAGAGCCCTGACCTGCACGGGCTCGACCCGGGGGATCCCTGGTCGTACTACGAGAACCCGTTCGTCGGCTCACGGGAATTGAACGGCCTGCTCGTCCTGCAGATCATGATCGGGAATTCGGATCTGAAGGACCAGCAGAACGTGCTCTACAAGCTCGCCGAGCCGTTCGAAGGCGCCAAGCAGTGGTACGTCGCTCGCGATCTCGGCCAGGCGTTCGGGCGGACCGGCGTGATCGACGCGCCGCGCGGCGATCCGGCGGTGTTCGAGCAGACGCCGTTCATCAAGGGTGTCGCCGCCGGCAAGGTCCAGTTCGACTACCGGGGCCGCCACAAGAAGCTGCTCGACAACATCACGCCGGCCGACGTCCGATGGGTCTGCACGCAGCTGCAGCGGCTGACCGCCGATCAGTGGCAGGACGCGTTTCGAGCCGGTGGTTTTGCGAAGCCCGTCGCCGATCGCTTCATCCGCCGCATGAAGCAGAAGATCGACGAAGGCCTGGCGCTCAAGGACTCATGACGCGCAGTGTCTCGTTCGTCCTCCTGTTCCTGCTGCTGACGGTGCCGCTGGGCCCGCTGGTCCAGGCCGTCCGCCCAGCCTCCGCAGGCCGGCGCGCAGCCGCAGGCGCCAGCCGACGGCGCTCGAGCAGCAGTCGCCGCTGCACGAGCCCAACGCGCTGCACGATCTGCAGGTCGCGCTCGTCCGGCTGCCGCTGGCCGCCGTGCTCGGGGCCGCGCTCGCGATGCGGCCCAAGCGGCGCGGCACGCCGCCGCGCACCCCGGCCGTCCTTCAGACGCAGATCATCCTGGCGATTGTCGGGGCGGTGATCATGCTGGTGGTCGGCGCCAGCCTCGCGCGCGCCTTCGGCATCGTCGGGGCGGCGAACCTGATTCGGTATCGCTCGAAGATCGACGACCCGAAGGACGCCGTCGTCATGCTCTGCACCCTGTCGGTCGGGCTCGCGGCCGGGGTCGGCCTCTACGCGCTGGCCGTGGTCTCCACCATCTTCATCGGCGGCGCGTTGTGGGTGATCGAGTCGTTCGAGAACCCGGTCAAGCGGTTCGATCTCAAGATCAAGCTCGGCAAGGACACCGACAAGCTGCGTCCGAAGATCGAGGCCATCCTCACCAAGGTCCAAGCTGGAGTTCGAGCTTCGCAGCTCGTCCGACGAGGAGGTCTGCTACGATGTCCAGGTGCCGTTCGAGATGCAGACCGATCGCCTGACCAACGCCATCCTCCGCCTCGACCCCGACGGCCACGGCGCCGTCGACTGGGCCGAGAAGAAGAACAAGGGGAAGTGAAGCTCATCATCCAGCCGGAGGACGGCCTCGCTCCCGTGCTGAAGGCGGTCCGCAACGCCCGCAAAACCATCGACATCGTGATCTTCCGGTTCGATCGCCCCGAGCTCGAGAAAGCGCTCAAGGCGGCGGTCGCGCGCGGCGTCGCGGTCCGGGCGCTCATCGCGCACACCAACCGCGGCGGCGAGAAGATCCTCCGCAAGCTGGAAACGCGGATGCTCGAGGCGGGGATCACGGTGGCCCGCACCTCCGACGACCTGACGCGGTATCACGGCAAGATGATGCTCGCCGACGACCGGCTGCACGTCTACGGCTTCAACTACACGAAGCTCGACATCGACAAGAGCCGCAGCTTCGGCATCGCCACGAAGGACAAGCGGCTCGTGAAAGAGGCCGCCGCGCTGTTCAATGCCGACTGCACGCGCCAGGCCTACGCGCCCGGGCACGACCGCCTCGTCGTGAGCCCCGAGACGTCGCGGGCGATTCTCACGGACTTCATCGGCAAGGCGAAGAAGCAGCTGCTCATCTACGACACGAAAGTCAGCGACCGCCTGATGCTCCGGCTGCTGGCGGACCGCGCGAAAGCCGGCGTCGAGATCCGGATGTTCGGCAAGCTCGGAAAAGGCGCGTCGGGCATCGAGGCGCGCAAGCTCCCCGAGCTGCGCCTGCACGCGCGGGCGATCATCCGCGACGGCTCGGCGGCGTTCGTCGGCAGCCAGAGCCTCCGGAAGCTCGAGCTCGACGGCCGGCGTGAAGTCGGCGTCATCGTCACGGACTCCGGCATCGCGAAGAAGATGCGGGCCGTGTTCGACGCGGACTGGGGCCAGATTTCCGAGGCCGAGGCCGCCGGCCGCGATCCGACAACGGGAAGGACAAAGAGAAAGAGAAAGAGAACGGAGAGGGAGAAGGAAAAGGTCGGGGGCTAGCGCCGCCCGAGCGCGTTGTCGATCAGGTCCACGATCGTGCGCGCGTGGACGTCCATGAGGATCAACCGGTCGCCGAGGAAGCGGTACTCCAGCTCGTCGGGCAGCCTGGGCAGCCCTTCGAGGACCTGCGGGGGCATGGTGGAGAGCGGGATCGAATCCGGGTAGCCCGCGTTGATCTTGATCTTCAGCAACCCGGGGTTCTCGTCCATGATCGAGGCGCGCAGCGCGGCGCCGTCCGGTCCACCGAAGACACTGTCGAGCAGGCGCCTGATCACGATCGTGGCGGGCGGCGGTGAAGATGTCCCCGGCCTTCGCACCGCGGCGGGCCTGCTGCAGCAGCTGCGCGAGGGCGCGGTGGTGCTTGTCGATCTCCTCGGGCGTCGAGTCTTTCGACAGCTTGAAGATGGTGTCCTCGAGCTTCCGGTGGAGCGCCACATATTCCGCGATCCGGGCCTGGACGTCCGCGAGCGCCCGGGCATTGGCGTTGACGGGCTGGCCCTTCGCGGGAACGGCATCGGCCTTTTGCCGCGCCCCGGCACTGCCGACAGGCGCGAACGACAGGGCCGTCGCAAACGACAGGACGATCAGGCGGCGCTCGAGACCTCGACCCATGATGCCCCTCTAGGTTAGCCCGACGGGCGCGAGACACGGTGTGCAGAACGTAACACCTGGTTCCGGCGCGCGATCACGCCGGAATCGATGACCTGCGCCTGGCGTGAGACCGGGTTGAACCGGATCTCGTCCCCGTCGATCTCCGCGGCAGCGGGGGAGGCCGAGGTTAAAGGGGCCGGACGGCGTGGTCTATCAGATCCACGATCAAGTGCGGGTCCACGTCTATGAGAAGCAGGCGGTCGCCGAGGAAGCGGTACTCCAGTTCCCGGGGCAGCTTGGGCAGCCCTTCCAGGACCTTCGTGGGCATGGTGGCCAGCGGGATCTTGTCCGGGTAGCGGGCGTTGACCGCGATACTCAGCGACCCCGCGTTCTCGTCCCGTATCGACGCGCGCAGTGCTGCGCCGTCCGGCCCGCGCAGGACAACGTCGAGCAGGCGCCTGATCACGCTCCTGCCGGCCGGGGTGAAGATGTCCCCGGGTTTTGCGCCGGGGCGGGCCTTCTGCAGCAGGTGCGCGAGCGCGCGCTCGTGCTTGTCGATTTGTTCGGCCGTCGCGTCCTTCGCAAGCGGGGGGAGGGTGGCCTCGAGCTCCCTGTGGAGTCCCACATATGCGGCAATCCGCGACCGGACTTCCGCGAGCGCGCGGGCATTGGCGTTGACTCGCTGGCCTGACTGGGCCGGGGGCTTCGCAGCCGGCTGAGGCGCCGCGGGAGCGGCAGGGGCCGTCTGCGCTCTCGCACTCGGCGCCGGCAGCGACCGCCACCGCCGTCGCCACCGACAGGAGGATCGCGCAGCCGTCGAGACGTCGACCCATGATGCTCCTTCAATAGCCCGCCGACGTGGACGCCGGTGCAAAGCAGCGCCGTAACAGCTTATTTCCTCCGCGTGATCGACGCCGGAATCGATGACCCGCGCCTGCCGCGACATCGTGTTGAACCACATCTCGTCCCCGTTGACCTCCGCGGCCAGAAAGACGTAATCGGTGTCGTTGCCGGCCGCGGTGATTCCCGATTGCTGTGTCGATATTTCCCTTGCCGCAACTTCCCGCCCGAGCCGACCACGAAATAGACGATGTCCTTCTGCGGCTTGGTGCGCTCGTAGAAGTGATCGTGGCCGGTGAACACGACGCTGACGTTGTACTTGATGAACAGCGGCTCGAGGACTTCACGCAGCCGGGCGTCCGATCCGTGGCGATCGCCCGACGAGTACGGCGGATGATGGAAGTACGGGATCTTCCATGCCGAGTCCGAGTTCCTCAGCTCCTTCTCGAACCACACGATCTGGTCGGGATCCATGTAGGTGCTTTCGAGCGCGTAGAACCGGACGCTCTGCTTCGATCCCTTGAACGTGTAATACAGCTTGCCGTCCATGTTGAACAGCTTGTAATAGCGCTGCTCGCGCGCGTCGTGGTTGCCGAGCGACGCGTAGAACTTCACGCCCGC
The DNA here is from genome assembly GCA_963820645.1 of uncultured Acidobacteriota bacterium. Lineage (GTDB taxonomy): Bacteria > Acidobacteriota > Vicinamibacteria > Vicinamibacterales > 2-12-FULL-66-21 > JALZOC01. The sequence goes on from CAWGAS010000008.1 coordinate 27,133, forward strand.
GTCGAGCAGCGGCTTGTACGGGATCTCGAACTTCTTCTTGAAGTCCTGCGGCCGTTCCGAGCCGTACAGGTTGTCGCCGACGAGAATCACGAGCTCGTACGGAAACGCGTCGTAGACGCGCTTCATCACGGCGGCGAGCTCGTACTGCTCGCCGGCTGCCGGTGCCGAAGTCCCCGAGCACCGCGAACTTGAACGAGTCCGCCCGGTTCGGCAGCGTCAGCGGAATCGCCGCCGGGGCCTGCGCGCGCGCCTGCGCGGCCGCGGTGTCGGCGGGCCCCGGGCTCGCGGAGCCGCAGAACATGACGAACAGCACGAGCGCGAAGACCGCGGCGGATGAGCGCGTCAGCATGTGATCCCCTGGTGACTGTTAGGCCGGGAGCGCGTTCTCGATCAGATCCACGATGATGTGCGCGTGCACGTCCATCAGAATCAGCGTCCGGTTGATGAACCGGAACTCCATCTCCTCGGGCAGCTTGGGCAGCCCTTGCAGCACCTGCGGGGGCACCGTGGAGAGCGGGACAGTGTCGGGATAGCGGTCGTTGACCCGCAGTTTGATCGACACCGGGTTCTCGTCCATGATCGACGAGCGCAGCGCCGCACCCTCCGGACCGGCGAAGACCCGCGCGAGCAGGCCCTTGATGACGGCCTGCGCGTCCGGCGCGAAGATGTCTCCGGGCTTCGCGTTGCGGCGCTGCTGCTGAATGAGCCGGCCCAGCTCGCGCTGGTTCTTGTCGATCTTCTCCGGCGTGGTCTCCTTCGACAGATTCGGCAGCGTGTCTTCGAGCTTCTTGTGGAGCGCGGCGTAGTCGTTGACGCGCGCCAGCATGGCTTCGAGCGCCCGGGCGTCGGCGTTCACCGGCTGCCCTTCCGGCGGCGGGGCGGGCTGCATCGACGGCGCAGGGGCGGGCGGCGCGGCCGGAGCGGCGGGCGCGGACGCCGGTTTCGCCTGATCGGTGGACTGCGCCGGCGGCGGGGCCGTCCGGTTGCACGCCGCGAGCGCGACGGCGGCCGCCGCCGACAGCGCGAGCATGCGGCGGGAAACGGTTCGACACATGGCGGCCCCCTGACTCAGCCCCGATAGTTACCGAACTGGAGCGCGACGCCGAAATCGTGCTCGCGCAGCAGACGCATGGCTTCCTGCAATTCATCCTTGGACGGCGACGAGACGCGCACCTGCTCGGCCTGAATCGCGGCCTGCACTTTCTTGAGCTTGTTGTCCTTGAGGAATTTGACGATGTCCTTGGCGGCCTCGGTCGGGATCCCCTGCTGCAGCGTCACGACCCGGCGTACCGTGTCGTTGGCGGCGCGCTCGATGTCGCCCGGCGTCAGGTTCTTGACCGGCACGCCGCGCCGCACCATCCGGCCCTGGAGTATTTCCCAGAGCGCGTTCATCTTGAAATCGTCGTCGGCGGTGAGCGTCAGGGTGTTCTCGGCGCGGTTGAGGTCGATGGCCGCGCGGGATCCCTTGAAGTCGTAGCGCTGCGCGATCTCCTTTCGGGCCTGATTGACCGCGTTGTCGACTTCCTGGAGATCGACCCCGGAAGTGATGTCGAACGATGCGAGGTTGGCCATACGGGATTGTGATTCAGGGTGCGGCCCCGAGCGGAAATCGTAACCGTCACATGGGCGGAAACGCGCGCCGGGCGTGGGCGGACCGACCGGACCGATCCGAAGTGTAACAAACCTGCGAATTATATCAGCAGGGCGGCCGATCCGGCCCACTAAACTGTTGAGTTGAATGCGGTTAAAGTGCGTGCTGAGCTTGAACGAAGTCCCCGAGTGTGTTCCAATGGATGTCTACCCCAGACTCGTCTACCGTCGGCGGCGGCAGCGCTGTCGATCCTGCGAGGGACCGCATGAACGATCGTACGAAGGGATTGGACCGCCGGGCGTTCTTCGGCATTGGCGCCGCCGCCACGGCGAGCCTGTTCGTGCCCGGGATGGCCCAGGCTTCGCCCAGGCCGTCGCCGGCGCCCAAGGTCCCTGAGAGGGTCCTCTCGTTCTTCAATACGCATACCGGCGAGCGTCTCAAGACCGCGTATTGCTGCGGTGGCCAGTACCAACCGGACGCCCTGCGTCAGGTCAACCATATCCTGCGGGATTTCCGCGCCAACGAAGTCAAGCCGATCGAGCCGAAGCTGCTCGACCTTCTCTACGAGCTCGGCGGCACGCTCGAAACCGATCAGCCGTTTCACATCATCTCCGGCTACCGATCGCCGGGCACGAACAACCTGCTGCGCGAGCGCGGCGGCTCGACGACCGGCGTTGCGACGCACAGCCTGCACATGGTCGGCCAGGCGATCGACATTCGCGTGCCGGGTGTGAAGCTCGATCACCTGCGCGCGGCCGCGCGGTCCCTCAAGATCGGCGGCGTCGGTTACTATCCCAGTCTGAACTTCGTCCACGTCGACGTGGGGCGCGTTCGCACCTGGTAGCGCCACACCCGGCCAAGCATTCCCCAATCGTCCGCTCCGGGCGCCGCGCATCGCGGGCCGCCCCGGCCGGCATCCGCACTTCCATTGTTAGAGGCAGGTTCGAAACCACTGGTGGCGTCCGGCTTTAGCCGGACCATGTCGGTTTGAAACCACCTCTAGATAACGATTCCGCAGACTCGCCTTCGGCGCCGACCGGAGGCGCTGTAGAATCCCGCTACATGATCGAGAAACGGCGCTCGAAGATTCAGGGCTGGGGCGTCTTCGCCACGCAGCCCATCAACAAGAACACACGCATCGTCAACTACGCCGGTGAGAAGATCCCCAATCGCGTGAGCCTCGAGCGCGAGGTGCGCTACCTGAAGCAGGGCCACATCTGGTGCTTCAAGCTCAATCGGCTCTACGTCCGCGACGCCGCTGTCGGCGGCAACGTCGCGCGCTACATCAATCACGCCTGCGCGCCGAACTGCTACACGCAGGTCGTCGGAGACACGATCTGGATCCGCGCGGCCAAGAACATCCGGAAGGGCGAGGAGCTGACCTACGACTACTCGACCGACGGCGTCGGCTCGATCCAGTGCCGCTGCAGTCCGGGCTGCAAGGTCCTGCTCTGATGCGCGTCATCTACCTCCACGGCTTCGCGTCGTCGGCCCGGTCCTCGAAGGCCGCGTTCTTCGCCGCGAAGCTGCGCCGAACGCGGCGTCGACGCTCGAGACGCCCGACCTGAACGAGCCGGACTTCTCGACGCTGACGGTCACGCCGGATGGTCGCGCAGGTCGGCGAAGCCGATCGACGCCGCGCGACGGGCCGGTCGCGCTCATCGGATCGAGCCTCGGCGCGTTCGTCGCCGTCCAGGCCGCGCTGCAACAGGCGGCCTCGGGTCGACCGCCTGGTCCTGCTCGCGCCGGCGCTCGATTTCGGCGGCAACCGGATGCGCGAGCTCGGCGGCGTCGGGCTCGCGGCCTGGAAGGCCACCGACAAGCTGGACGTCTTCCACTACGGCTACGGCCGCATGCATGCCCGTCCACTACGAGCTCTACGCCGACGCGCGCCGCTACGACGCGCTTCGACGCCGACGCTGACGATGCCAATCCAGGTCTTCCAGGGACGGCGCGACACCGCCGTCGATCCCGACGGCGGTGGAGCGCTGGTCGAAGGCGCGACCGAACGTCGAGCTGCACATGCTCGACGACGACCATCAGCTGCTGGGAAGCCTCGACTACATCTGGAGGGAGATGGAGAGATTTCTGAAAGGGTGAACTGCGGCAGCTTCCAGTTTCCAGTTCAGCCTGGAGGTCTGGCAACTGCTGGAAACTGGTTACTGGCAACTGGCGACTGTCACCAGCAGATCCCTGGATACTCTGCCGGGATCTCCGACGCGATCCGTCTTCACCCGAACGAGATCGACGATCATCTGCTCCGGACGCGTCCGCTTCAGCGCCTCGCGCGAACTCCGGCGCGCCGTTGCCGACGACGATGACGTCGGACTTGTCGAGCACCTCGTCGATCGATTCGCTGAGCAGCGACGACAGGTGCGGGATCTGCTTGTTGATGTATTCCTTGTTGGCGCCGACCAGCCGCGCGATCGACACGTTCCTGTCGTAGATGCAGAGCTCGTAGCCCTTGCCGAGCAGCGCCTCGGCCAGGATGACGATCGGGCTCTCGCGCAGATCGTCGGTGCCCGCCTTGAAGCTGAAGCCGAGCAGGCCGACGCGCTTCTTGCCGGTGTCGACGACCTGTCGATGCGCGTGCTGGATCTGCAGCTGGTTGCTGCCGAGGATCGACTGGATGACCGGCATGTCGAGGTCGACTTCCTTGGCGCGGTACTGCAGCGCGCGCACGTCCTTCGGCAGGCACGAGCCGCCGAACGCGAACCCCGGCTTCATGTAGTACGAGGACAGGTTCAGCTTCTCGTCCCGGCAGAAGATGTCCATGACCTCGTGGCTGTCGATCTCGACGCGCTTGCAGAGGTTGCCGATCTCGTTCGCGAAGCACACCTTCAGCGCGTGCCAGGTGTTGCTCGCGTACTTCATCATCTCGGCGGTGCGGATGCTGGTGTTCATCATCGGCGCCTCGACCTTCGCGTAGAGCGCCTCGGTCGGCGCGGCGTCCGACTGGTAGTTGTGGCCGACCAGCGTCAGCGGCGGGTTGCGGAAGTCGTGGATCGCCGTGCCCTCGCGCAGGAACTCGGGATTGACGGTGACGCCGAAGCCCGTCCCGTACTTCTTGCCGGACGTCCTCTCGAGCGCCGGAATCACGAGGTCGTGGGTCGTTCCGGGCAGCACGGTGCTGCGGACGACGACGACGTGGTAGGCGTGCTTGTCCTTCAGCGCCTCGCCGATCTGCTCGCAGACGCGCTCGAGGTAGGACAGGTCCAGGCTGCCGTTCTTCCGGCTCGGCGTGCCGACGCAGATCAGCGACAGGTCGGTCGCGTTGACGGCCTCTGCGGTGCTCGTCGTCGCCCGCAGCCGTGCCGTTGGCGGCGTCGTCGCGAATCAGCTCGTCCAGCCCCTTCTCGACGATCGGGCTGCGCCCCTCGTTGAGGCTCGCGACCTTGTCGGGGTTGACGTCGACGCCGACGACGGTGTGGCCATCGGCCGCAAACGACGCGGCCGAGACGCTGCCGACATATCCCAGACCGAATACAGAAACGTTCATAATCCCTGATCCCTAATCCCGAAACCCGAATCACTAATCGCTAATCCTTGAATCCTTGAATCCCGAGTCGCCTGAATCGCTAACCGGAGCTCAGGACTGGTCTGGCCTTTGAGAGAATTTCGGTCTCCTGCTCTCCGATCTCCTGTAAATCCCGACTGCGCGTCAGCGCGTCCTCGAAATCCTGCGCGACGGCCGACCAGTCGTACCGCTCGACGACCAGCTGCCGCGCCGCGCTCTCGATGCGGCGCCGCGCCGCGCCGTCTCGAATCAGATCCACGACGGCCGTGCGAACTCGCGCGGGCTCGTCGGCGATCACGATGTCGCGTCCCGGCGTCACCGGCAGGCCTTCGGCGCCGATGGTCGTCGAGACGACGGCCTTGCCCATCGCCATCGCCTCGAAGATCTTGAGGCGCGTGCCGCCGCCGATCCGCAGCGGGACGATGTAGATCGCGCCGGCGGCGATGTGCGGCCGGACGTCGTCCACGCGGCCGGTGACTTCGATGCCGGCTTGGTCCGCGAGCCGCTTGACCGCCGGCGTCGGGGCGCGGCCGATGATGCTCAGCGTGACGTCCGGCTCGGCCTGCGCGGATCCGCGGGAGGATGTCGCGGACGAAGTACGTGCATGCCGTCTTCGTTGGGCAGCCAGTCCATCGAGCCGGTGAAGACGAGATGTCGAGTGTCGGCTTCAGCGGACCTGACGTGTCCGGTAGTGTCCGGCTTCGGGGTGGAAGCCGGCGACAGGCGCAAAGTATGTCGTGTCGACGCCGGTCTGCACGACGTGGACAGGCGTCTCAGCGCGCCAGGATAGAGGCGCTCGAACGTCTGGCCATCCGCCTCGGAGACCGCGAGCACCAGATCGAAGCGCGAGAGCGCCTCGCGCTCGAAGCGCAGCATCCGGTGCCACTGCTGGCCGAGCAGCGCTCGCGCGACGGGACCTCGCGCGTTCTCCGCGTGCCGCCGCCAGATTTCCGCTTCGACGTTGTGCGTGAAGAGGATGGAGGGACAGGGCAGCCGCTCCGGCAGGTTGACGACCGGCGGCAGGAAGTCGCAGACGACCGCGTCGAAGGACCGCTGGTCGAGCAGCTGCTCCAGCTCGCGCCTGATAGGCGGCCGAGCGGTACTTCGCCACCGCGTACGGGACACGGTCGACCACGTGTCTCGCGGCATCGAGCGTAGAACCGCGAGGTGCCCTTGGCCGGATCGGTGCGGGGAATCGTCTCGCAGACGGGTGCAGACCTCGCGCATGCCGTCGCGCTCGCCGTCGGTCTGCGCGGGGTCGGCGAACGACAGGTAGGTGATGTCGTGGCGCGCGGCGAGGTGCCGCATCACGTGCCACGTGCGCAGCTTGCCGCCCTTGTCGAGCGGCAGCAGCAGCCCGGCGTTCAGCCAGAGGATCTTCATGCGGTCGCCCTCAGCTGCCGCGTGCTGCCGACGGAATCGTCGAGCGGCTGCCGGGCAGCGTCTGCACGCCTTCGCCGTCGATGAAGGTGCGGTACCAGAGCTCGAGGTTGAGCAGGCTCCAGAGCGCGTCGGCGCCGTCCGCCTGGCCCGACGCGTGCGCGGCGATCAGCCGCTCGACCGCGGGCGCATCGATGATGCCGCGCTGGCGGCTGCGCGGGTCGAGCAGCACGTCGCGCGCGACGTCGCCCCACGCGCCGCGCATCCAGACGCCGAACGGCACGGGGAACCCCATCTTCTTGCGGGTGAGGATCTCGGCGCGGCAGGATCTCGCGGACCGCTTCGCGCAGGATCCACTTCGTCGTGAAGCCGCGCAGCTTCATGCGCGCCGGCAGCGCCGGCGGCGAACTCGACGAGCTGGTGGTCGAGGAAGGGCACGCGGCTCTCGATCGAGGCCGCCATGCTCATCTGGTCCTGCTTCATCAGCAGCTCGACGAGATACGTCTTGAGATCGGTGTAGAGCAGCCGATCGAGCGTCGTGCTGTGCCCGTTCGGCGCGTCGAAATACGCGCGCGACGGGCCGTAGGCGTCCGCAGAAGTCGCCTGCGCCGGCAAACGGCGGTGAGAGCAGCGAGCGCCTGACGGCGCAGGCCGATCGCCGCGAAGTTGTCGAAGAACATCGCCTCGGGCGTCCGCGGCATGGCCAGGAACGAGCGCTGCGCATAGCGCCGAGACGCGACGGCAGCCGCGGCACGACGCGTGTCGGCGATCCACGCGCGCAGCGGCTCCGGCACGACGCCGTACGCGGCGGCGCGCGCCAGTTGGCCAGAGCGCGCGGATATTTGCCGTAGCCGGCGAGCAGCTCGTCGCTGCCTTCGCCGGTCAGCACGACCTTGACGTGCTCGCGCGCGAGCGTCGGACACGAAGTACGAGCGGCACGCTCGACGGATGCGCGATCGGCTCGTCCTCGTGCCAGATCAGCCGGGGCAGCGCACCGAAGAAGTCCTGGTCGTCGATGACGATCTCGTGCGCGTCCGCCTTGATCGCGGTCGCGACCTGGCGCGCGTAGTCGAGCTCGCTGAACGCGCGCTGCTTGAACGCGACCGAGAACGTCTGCAGCGGCCGGTCGATCATCCCCGCCATCAGCGCCGCGATGGCGCTGCTGTCGAGGCCGCCCGGACAGGAACATGCCGAGCGGCACGTCGGCCATCAGCCGGATCCGGACCGCTTCCTCGAGCAGCTCGCGGAAACTGGACGACGACGTCCGGTCGGAGAGCCGGCGAGCTCCTCCGGACGCGCGCCGACCGGGATGTCCCAGTACTGCGCGCGTCGTGATCGCGCCGTCCTCGAACACCAGCGTGTGCCCGGGCAGCAGCCGATGGATGCCCTTGAAGAGGGTTTCGGCGCCGGAGAGATAGCGCGTGCTCAGCAGCTCCGGAAGCGCGCGCCTCGTTGGCCGCCGCGCGGATCAGGCCGCTCTCGAGGATCGACTTGATCTCCGATCCGAACAGCAGGCGGCCGCCGGCCATCGCCCAGTAGAGCGGCTTGACGCCCAGCCGGTCGCGCGCCAGCAGCAGGCGCCGCCGCGGCGCGTCCCAGATCGCGAACGCGAACATGCCGCGCAGGCGCTCGACGCACGCGTCGCCCCACTGCTCGTAGGCGTGGACGATCGTCTCGGTGTCGGACCGGGTCCTATAGCGATGGCCGGCGGCTTCGAGCTCCGGCCGGACGTCGGCGTGGTTGTAGATCTCGCCGTTGAAGACGATCCAGACGGTCTCGTCTTCGTTCGAGAGCGGCTGATGCCCGGCCGCCAGATCGACGATGCTCAGGCGGCGGTGGCCGAGCGCCGCCTGATCGTCCAGAACATCCCCGCATCGTCCGGCCCGCGATGCGTGATGACGTCGCGCATCCGCGGGAGCCGCGTCGCGCTCGTCGGCGTGGAGCCGATCCGACGCGACGATTCCTGCGATCCCGCACATGCTATACGTCCGTGAGCCTTCAGGCGGACGTCGACGCGGCGTCGGCGTGCCGCGGCGGCCGCGCCGCACGGTCGCTGGCGGTCGAGGTCGCGTCGGCGGCCGGCTGGCCGGCGCTTGTCGATGAACTGGCGGAACCACAGCTCGAGCATCATCGAGCTGCCAGAGCCGATGCGCGATGGTCGGCGCGGCCGTCCGGTGTTCGTCCCAGAGCCGCGCGACTTCGCGCGTCGTTGAAGATGCCGCGGTCGCGCAGCCGGCCGTCGAGCAGCAGCCCGTCGGCCATCGGCGCGAGCGGCCCGCGCAGCCACTCGCCGATCGGCGCGGCGAAGCCGCGCTTGCCGCGCTCGATGATCGCGCGCGGCACCTGCTTCTCGAGCACCCGGCGGAGCAGGTACTTGCTCTGGCCGTTCTTCAGCTTCAGCGAGACCGGCACGCGCGCGGCGAACTCGAGGAGCTTGTGATCGAGCAGCGGCTCGCGCGCCTCGAGCGAGACCGCCATGCTCATGCGATCGACCTTCGTGAGCACGTCGTCGATCATGTAGGTGTGCACGTCGACGTAGAGGGCGCGGTCGACGGGGTCGAGCGAGCGGCAGTCGCGGTAGGCGTCGCGGAAGGAGGCGAACGGATCGGCGCCGCGGACCGTGGCGGCGAAGTCGCCGAGTAGAGGCGCGCCTTCGCGTCCGGCTCGAACATGCCGTAGGCGTGCTTCAGCGCGTAGGCCTGATGCGGGATCCGACGCGAGGTGCCGCAGCGACCGCGCGCCCTTCACCGACAGCGGCAGCGCCTGGCCGATCCAGCCCGCCAGCGCGCGTCGCCGGGCCGAGCGCCCCGCGCACGCGCTGTTCCCAGTGCTCGACGCGGTGCCGCGCGTATCCCGCCCACAGCTCGTCGCCGCCGTCGCCCGACAGCGCCACCGTGACGAGCTCGCGCGCGGCCTTCGAGACGTAGTAGGTCGGCACGGCCGAGGAGTCCGCGAACGGCTCGTCGAAGTGCCAGGCCAGCTTCGGCAGCAGCGCGTCGACGCTGCGGGTTGACCGTCGAGCGGGTGGAACTCGCAGCCGAGATGCCGCGCGACGCGTCTCCGCGTGCTCCACCTCGTCGAACGCCTGCGTGATCGAAGCCGACCGCGATCGTCACCGGCGGCGTGTCGCTCGCCTCGACCATGTAGGCGACGACCGTGGACGAGTCGATGCCGCCCGAGAGGAACGCGCCGAGCGGCACGTCGCTGACCAGCCGCAGGCCGACGGCTTCGCGCAGCAGGCGCGTCGAGCTCCTCGAGGTACTCCTCCTCGCGCGCGCGGGTCGCCGTCGCCGGTGAACTCGCAGATCCCAGTACCGCGAGGTCCGGACCGTGTCCGTGCTCGGCGACGAGCACGTGCCCCGGCGGCAGCTTGTGGATGCCGCGGTAGATCGTGTCGGGCGCGGGGACGTAGAGCAGCGTCAGATAGGCGTCGAGCGCCTCGGCGCGCCAGTCGCGCGGGACGTCCGGGTCCTGCGAGCAGCGACTTGATCTCCGATCCGAAGACGATCCCGCCGCCGGGAATCTCGGCGTAGTAGAGCGGCTTGACGCCGAGGCGATCGCGCGCGAGCAGCAGCCGGCGCGCGCCGGCGTCCCAGACCGCGAACGCGAACATGCCGCGGAAGCGATCGACGCAGCGCTCGCCCCACTCCTCGTAGCCGTGGACGATGACCTCGGTGTCGGATTCGGTGCGGAAGCGGTGGCCGCGCGCGAGCGAGCTCGGCGCGCACCTCGGCGAAGTTGTAGATCTCGCCGTTGAAGACGACCTGGACCGAGCCGTCCTCGTTGCCGAGCGGCTGATCGCCGGTCGCGAGATCGATGATGCTCAGCCGGCGATGGCCGAGGCCGATGCCCGGCGCCGAGATAGTAGCCCGCCGCGTCCGGGCCGCGATGCGCGACCGCGTCGGTCATCGCCACGAGGACGTCGCGATCGACGGGCCGCCGCGGATCGTAGTTGAACCGTCCGGCGATGCCGCACATGGTCAGACTCGCGCCGCCTCCGCCTCGCGGGGCCGGGCGGCAACGCGGCGCGCGCAGGCCCGACGAGATAGAGGTCTTCGAACGACGCGACCATCCGGTCGAACGAATAGCGCTGGTGCACGTCGCTTCGCGCCGGCGCGCCCGATCGCTTCGGCGCCGGCCGGATCGTCGATCAGCGACTGGAGCGCGCGCGCCAGCGCCTCGGGATCTCCCGGCGGCACGAGCAGTCCGGTCCGGCCGTCTGTCGATGAGATCGAGCAGGCCGCCGACGTCGCTGGCGACGACCGGAAGGCCGGCCGCCATCGCCTCGATCGCGCCGTTGGGAAACGCCTCGGAGCGCGAGGGCAGGACGAAGACGTCGGCCGCCGCCGAGCAGCGCCGGCACGTCCTCGCGATGTCCGAGGAACTCGACGTGCGCGCGACAGTCCGCGCGCGCGCGACAGCGCTTCGAGCTCGCGACGCCGCGGTCCGTCGCCGACGATCTGAAAGTGCAGGTCCGGATGGGTCCGCAGCAGCACGGCCGCCGCGGCGAGCAGGGTCTCGTGGCTCTTCTCGGGTCGCAGGTTGGCGACGGTGATGATGCGTCCGGATCGGTCCGCGTCGGCTTTCGTTCAGCGAACGCGGTCGAGCGTCGACGCCGTTGGGAATCACCACAATGGACGATGCCGCGACGCCCTCCTGCTCGAGCATCTGGCGCGCCGCCTGCGAGTTGGCGACGACCTTCGTGGCACAGCGATAGGCCAGCCGCTGCAGACGAATCTGCCCGGCGGTCTTGTCCGGGTTGAGCTCGCGGCGGCTGCCGATGCGGACCGGCACGCCGGCCAGCGCCGCTCCAGGCAAGCCGAAGGTGTTCGCGTAGCAGATCGCATGTCTGCACCACCGCGATGCGCTCGCGCCGGCACCACCGCGCGAACTCGAACAGCTGCCAGACGGTCGCGGGCCTGGCGAACCCGTGAATCGGAAACTCCGACGACCGAGCCGCCCGCTCGACGACGCGCGGCAGCCAGGCGCCTTCCCGGTGAAAGCAGGCGACGTGAACGCTGAACCGCGCCGGATCGAGCCGGCGGATGAGCTCGGTCATCTGCCGCTCGGTGCCGCCCGGCTCGAACCGGGTCAGGAAGACGGCGACCGGAATTTGTGGGGCGGGCTCACAGCCGCCCATCTCAGCAAGGCGAGGTGCCACGCGGCTCATGAATGAAAAGCGGGAGTTTCACGCTCAACCGTGACTATTTGCTGAGCCGTGGGCACAGCCCGACCGCGACGTGTGTAGCTGTCGTGGATAGGTGGGGTCGGGCACGACAGCCGCCAGCGCCGGGCGTTACTGAGCGGCAACCGCTCACGGCGGAGGACACCGGCGCGTCGAGGTACTGCCGGTGCCACAGCTCGAAGACCAGCAGCTGCCAGAGGCGCAGCGTGTGATCGCGCTTGCCGGCGAGGTGTTCGTGCAGGAGCCGGTCGACGAACGCGGGCTCGAAATAGCCGCGCTGCCGCGTGCGCGGCGACGCCAGCACGTCGGAGAACACGTCCGTCAGCCCGCCGCGGAACCAGACGCCGAGCGGCACGCCGAAGCCCTGCTTCTTGCCGATCGAGGATGCCGGCCGGCAGCAGGCGCCGCAGCGCCTCCTTGAGGACGTGCTTCCGGCGCCCGCCATGATCTTCAGATCCGACGGGCAGCGTCGCCGCGAAATCGATGACCTCGTTGTCGAGCAGCGGCACGCGCGATTCGATCGAGTGCGCCATGCTCATGCGATCCACCTTCGTCAGCACGTCTTCCGGCAGGTAGGTCTCGAAGTCGAAGCGCATCATCCGGCTGTGCGGCGGCAGCGCCGCGAACCGCGTCGAACTGGCGCGCCAGCGCGCTCCTCGGCGCTCCACGACGGCGAGCGCGGCGCGCACGCCGGCCGAATACAGCGCGTCTTTCTCGTCCGGCTGGAAGAACGCGATCGAGTCCAGATAGCGGCCGTCGTCGGTGCGCGCGACGTGCCGCAGGAAGTTCTTCCCCCGCGCGCCGTGCGGGAGCGAGCGGCCACACCGCGCCGGCAACCCGGCGGCCGCCGGGCAGCGCCAGCCGGTCGAACTGCGCGACGCGCGGGTGCGGCAGGTAGCGGTCGTAGCCGCCGAACAGCTCGTCGCCGCCGTCGCCGGACAGCACGACGGTGACGTGGCGGCGCGCGATCTCCGAGACGTACCACGTCGGAATCGCCGACGAGTCGGCGAACGGCTCGTCGAAGTGCCCGATCAGGCGGTCGAGGATCGACAGCCCGTCGGGCCGCACGACGAACTCGTGATGGTCGGTGCCGAAGTGCCGCGCGACCGTCGCGCGCGTGCTCGAGCTCGTCGAACTGCGGGTCGTCGAAGCCGATCGAGAACGTCTTGACCGGCCGGCTCGACGCTCGCGCCATCAGCCCGACGACGAGGCTCGAGTCGACGCCGCCGGAGAGGAAGGCGCCGAGCGGCACGTCGCTGACCATGTGCGATCGCACCGCATCGGCCAGGACCGCCGCGCAGCGCCGTCGCGGCCTCGTCTTCGGTGCCGCGAAACGGTTCGGCGGCGCCGATCTGCCAGTACTGCGACGTCGGACGCGGCCGTCGCGCCACCGGCAGGAAGTGGCCGGGCGGCAGCTTTCGCACGCCCTCGAAGATCGACGCGATCGCGCGGCGCGTAGAGGAACGCCAGGTAGTGGTCGAGCGCCTCGGGATCGAGCTCGCGATCGACCGCGCCGGCCGCCAGCAGCGACTTGATCTCGGAGCCGAAGAAGAGCCGGCCGCCGCGCTCCGCGTAGTGCAGCGGCTTGCTGCCCGGCGCGGTCGCGCGCCAGCAGCAGCGTGCGGCGCGGGCGGTCCCACAGCGCGATGCCGAACATGCCGCGCAGGCGCGCGAACGCGCCCTCGCCCCATTCCTCGTAGGCGTGGACGATCGTCTCGGTGTCGCTCGAGGTGTAGAAGCGGTGGCCGGCGCCTCGAGCTCGCGCCCGCAGCTCGCGGTAGTTGTAGATCTCGCCGTTGAAGACGACCCAGACGGTCCTGTCTTCGTTGTGAATCGGCTGCTGGCCGGTCGACAGGTCGATGATGCTCAGGCGGCGCATGCCGAGCCCGACGCCCGGCTCGACGTGAATCCCCTCGTCGTCCGGGCCGCGATGGCGGATGACGTCGCACATGCGGTGCACGAGCGCGGCGTCCGCGTCCCCTCGAGAGGCCGCGGCGAAGTCGTTCCATTCAGCGTCGGCGAAGCCTGCGATTCCACACATATGTTTTACCCGCGCGTCATGCGCGCGCCAGACCGGCCGGCAGCCGGCTCTCGACGCGCTTCCGTGAACAATCACAGGCTCGCCGGGCAAATCGATGCCGCGACGAGCGCATACCGTGCATCGGTCCGCGCGTCTTCACACCCCCACAGCAGTCCAGGACCGTCCGTGACCGTGCCGGCGATCTCGCCGCTCGATGGCGCGAGAGCGCGATGGCCTCGCCACCGGGCCAGGAGAGCCGGAAAGCCGCGGCGTGCCACTGTGGTCCCGGGTCGTGAGTCACAGGAACCGCGGAAACCGAAACCTTCCGCTCCGCACCAGTGCCGAGCGGGACGGCGGGGATGAACGTGGCGAACGCCCGCGGGAGCGAGCCGGCAGTCCGGCCGCGCACGCACGTCGCGCGTTCGACGCGGCCGTAAACCGGCGCGTAACTATCGAGCCCGCCGGCCTCCTCGGGGCTCAGGATTTCAAGAGCCGAAGAGCTGACGAGCGCGTGCACGAAGCCGTCTCGATGCCGGAGCCGCACGCTGCCGCCGCTTCCGGCCGTCACGCTCCAGTCGGGGTGCACGTGCCAGAACGCATCGGCCGAGGCGTCGCGAGTGGTCCCGTCCTCGCCGAACAGGTGGTCGATCACCAGCCAGCCGACGCCGTGCAGCGCGAGAACGCTCCGGGCATGCGCGAGCGGCGCGGTAGCCGTCGTGGATTCCTTCGGCATAGTCGAATCCCTGCCCGGATTTCCAGGCGAGGAGCCGGGCGTCTGCTCTGGATCGCCAATGGAACGGACCGTCGGGCTCCGACTGCGGCCGTCCGTTCAGCGCGACCGTGTTGTGCATCGCGGTGGAACGGAACCGATCTCGCGCGCGCCGGATCCATCGTGTAGGTGGCGGTGCCGGGATCGATCAGGAGCGGGCGCCCGCCAATGGCGAGGACGACTGACAGCGCGTCGGCGTGGGCGTGGCCGCCGTTCAGAAAGCCGTGGCGTCCGGCGTCGAACACGAGATGGTCGCCTGACGCCGTGCGCGACACGTAGTAGCCGCTGTCGGTCAGGGGAGCGGAGCGCCACGGCGTCGAGGTCCTGGGCATGTCCTCGAGCGGCAGCGCGCCGCACATCCAGAACACCTCCTCGGGAACAGCGCCGACCGCCAGCGTGGGCTCGTCGAGGATCACCGACGCGGCGGCGAGCGTGTCGCGGCAGTCCGACGGCGCACGGCCGCACATCGGGAACAGCTGTCCGCCGTCGTCGTCGCCGAGCTGCGGCAGCCTGCCGCGGTCGTCGGCCAGATCGTGCGCAGGTAGCGTCGCCTGCCGCAGCGCCGCCTGCTCGAAGGCCGGCGCGGCGGCGTCGTCCGACCGCGCGCGCGACGAGCGCCGCGAGCAGATAGAAGTCGGTCGAGTAGCGGTGGTAGTGCGCCGACAGCTCCGCGTGCCCGCCATCGGCGCGCACCTGACGGTCGACTTCCTCGAGCAGGATCCGCCGTCCGATCGCGACGCGGCGGCCGCTGGCGCGCAGCTCCGGGAGCGCGCAGCCGGCGACATAGAGCGCCAGCGCCTCACCGGTCAGGTGCGTGTTCGGGCTGAAGTAGCGCGACAGGTTGTGCTCGATGTGCGTGAGCTGCCGGTCGAGCGCCAGCGAGCAGATCGACGATCCACGGGTGCGTGGTGACGGATCGCCGGCGGCGGCCGCCGCGAACAACTCGAGCGACCAGATCCACGCAGAGCGATCGAAAGCGCCAGCTCCAGCATGCTCGCCCAGTTGATGCCGTGCAGCGGCGGGTTGGCGGCCAGCCAGTGCTCGAGCTGTTCGACGAACGCGTCGTAGTAGCGCGGCTCGCCGGTGAGGGCGTGGGCGCGGGCCGAGCGTCAGCCAGTGCTGATGCCGGTTGATCTCCCAGATGATCTTGTGATCGCCCGACTGCGGCGCCAGGTACGGGACCGCCGCCCAGTAGCCGGCCGGAGCCTCGCGCTTGTGAACAGGATCCGCGTGCCAGTCCGGCGGAGTGCCGAACGGCAGGTCGCGATAGCCGAGCAGATCGTAGCGTCCGTCGAGGACGCTCTCGGCCCTGCGAGGGCGTCAGCGCGCCGCGTCGGGAAAGCGCTGCGTGATTCGCGCCGCCAGCGTATCGATCGTCCGCGGATCGAGCGGGAATCGAGGCGCGCGGGTCGCGAAATGCGACGCAAGCGCGCGATGCGCGGCGCCCAATCGCCGTCGCGCAGCGAGCGTTGCGCCTGCGAGAGCAGCGGGCTTCCAGTGCCCGGTGCCAGCCCCGAGTGCTGTGGTCGCGCTGGCCTTCAGGCCAGCCGGCGACGGGCCGACCTGAAGGTCGGCACTACAGCGCGATCGCAGCCCCGATGCCAGCAACGACGAGAGGTGGCGACGCCGCCAGCGTGGTGGGGCGATGGCCGAGCGGACGCGACCGGCGATCTTGCGCGCTTCGCACGTGACGCGGAAGCGGAGCTCCTCGCGCGTCCATCGCTACTCAGCCGCTGCAGCGACCAGCCGCGTCCATACTGCCGCTGCGCGAGCTCGGGCGCCGCATGCCGTCAGCCGCGCGAGTGGACCATGCCGTCGATAGAGCGCCACCCACTGCGCGCGCACCGATTACCACTGGTACCGCGCGCAGCTCTCCCGTGCCGACGTCGTCAACCGCGCGCGCAAGCGCGGGCTCATCGATGCAGGCGGAGCATCGCCCGCGGCCGCGTCTCGATGGTCGTCGCACGCGACGAGCAGGCCGTGCACGCCGTCGGTCAGAATCGCCGGCACGCCGCCGGCGTTGGTCGCGACCACCGCGCAGCCGCTCGCGAAGGCTTCGAGCACCGACGCCGGCATGTTGTCGATGTTCGGCGTCTGCAGGTAGATGTCGGCGTCGGCGTAGTAGCGCCAGATGTCGATCGGCGGCACCCGGCCGGCGAAGCGCACGTTCTCGCAGACCGAGATCCGCGGCCAGCCGCCGGAGCGGCGCGTCCTGCGAGCCGGCCCCGACGAGCGTCAGCGTGGCGTCCGGGTAGCGATCCTGAACGAGACGGAACGCACGCAGCGTGCACGCGACGTTGTAGAGCGTCTCGAAGTTTCGGGTCGACAGGATGCGCGGGCGGAGTGTGCCTGCGCGGCCGGAAGGCGAAGCGGTCGACGTCCACGATGTTCGGGATGACCTCAGCCGTAATTCCGAACCCCGCGAACACGTCGTGCAGGAACCGCGACGGGACCGCGTTGCGATCGACCGATCGCAGCGTGGCGCGCGCGACACGCGGACCGTCTCAGGTGGTCCGGTCCTTCGCCGCTGCGGTAGTTCATCACGACCGGTTTCCCGAGGAGCCGGGCGATCAGCACCGCCGGCAGCGGAGCCAGCAGGAACGAGAAGTACGAGGCCGAGAAAACGTGGACGACGTCGGCCCGGCGGAGCTCGCGCAGAAGGAGCGGCCAGTAGGTGAGCTGCGTCACGACCGTCCGGAGGTATTTCACGCGTGACGCGCAGGCGGAACGGACCGGGCGGCGCCGGGTTGATCGGCACCAGCCACGCGTGGACGTCGGGGTCGCCCTTCCACGCGCGAATCAGCCGCTGTGCCTGCACGGCCTGGCCGCCGAGGATCTCCATCGACGGAGCGACGATCGCGATGTTGATGAGGCGTTTCGGTGAGGCGGTGGACATCGGGCTGCGCTCGTCGGAAGAGTAGCTCTGCAAATGACGCGCCCGAAGCGCCATGAGTGTTCTGAAAGCATGCGGCGTCCCGGTGCTCAACCGTTCTGCAGTCGAGTAATAAGTTGAATCAGTCAAGAAACACAACACAGCAATATGCGCTTACAGCTCGAATTCATTGGGCTTTAAGGCTCAGGTGTGTAATTCATGCTTAAGGCTGAGTTGCGTTGCCTGTACGCTGCTGAGTCAGGTTTTACTGCGCGAGATCATTCACTGAGGCTTTTGACAATTCTGTGGCTGGTCATCGGTTTGCCTTGTCCGGGCCGGCACGCAGCACTTCGTGTGTCGCGTCATTCCAACCAACCACCAGACCTCGGCAAGGCGGCGCCGACGAACGCCTCCGGCCGCGCGCGAGTGTGTAGAGGACTGGGTACTTGAACGCGAGGCTGCTTTGAATCTCATGCGACGTCTGAACCGGTTCGCTGCGCTGCGGGGTGCTGCATCCTCTTCGTGCTCGGGGCGTTCGTGCCCCCGGCATTCGCAGACACAACGTACGGGCCCAACCCCCAGGGGGACATCGTCCTTCCCGCCGGAGCCGCGACGACGCGGGCGGGACAGTGGGCGGTCGCCTCCGATGCGACGGCCGCCGGTGGCGTCGTGATACGCCACCCCGACGCGGCTGCGGCGAAGATCACCGCTGCTGTCGCGAACCCGCCGAACTACTTCGAGATGACGTTCACCGCGGAGGCCGGCCGGCCGTACCGTTTGTGGGTCCACGGCCGCGCCGAGTCCAACTACTGGGCGAACGATTCGGTGTTCGTGCAGTTCTCTGGCAGCGTGACTGCCGCAGGAGCCGCGACGTATCGCATCGGCACCACCTCGGCGGCCGAAGTGAACCTCGAGGACTGCGGGGGCTGCGGCGTGTCCGGCTGGATGTGGCAGGACAACGGGTATGGGGCAGGCGTTCTGGGCCCCGCCATTTACTTTGCGGCGTCCGGCACGCAGACCGTTCGCGTCCAGACGCGCGAAGACGGGCTCGCGATCGACCAGATCGTCCTGTCGCCCCAGGTCTACCTGAACGTGCAGCCGGTCGAAACGCTGACCGTGCCTTCCGGTCGGTCAGCCTCCGCCGCCGCCCGCCACGCCGCCGCCCGCCCCGGCAGTGTCGGCATCGGAGATCGTCCTGGCGGCATGCCAGGCCACGAAGCGTGTCGGCAACTGGAACCTGGCGACGGACGCGTCGGCATATACGGCGGCAGGCTGGTTCGTCATGCCGACGCCGGTGCGGCCAAGGTGGTCACGGCCGCCGCCGCCCCGACCCATTACTTCGAGCTGACGTTCAACGCCGACGCGGGCAAGCCCTACCGTTTGTGGATCCACGGCCGCGCGGACAGCAACTACTGGACGAATGATTCCGTCTTCGTGCAGTTCTCCGGAAGCGTCACGACGTCCGGCGCCGCGACCTACCGGATCGGCACGACGTCGGCCGCTGAAGTGAATCTCGAAGAGTGCGGGAGCTGCGGGCTGAACGGGTGGACCTGGCAGGACAACGGCTACGGTGCGGGCGTCCTCGGCCCGACGATCCAGTTCGCCGCCTCCGGACCGCAGACCGTTCGCATCCAGACTCGTGAGGACGGGCTCGCGATCGACCAGATCCTCCTTTCCTCGTCGCTGTTCCTCACGGCGCGACCCCCCGCGCCGACTTCGCCACCGCCGCCACCGCCGCCACCGCCACCGCCACCGCCACCGCCACCACCGCCACCGCCGCCGCCGCCACCACCGCCGCCGACACGCCGCGGTGCGGATGCGGGTGCTGCAGTGGAACATCCACCACGGCACGGACGCCTCCGGCAATTACAACCTCGATCGCCTTGCGACCTGGATGGCGGCGATGGCGCCGGACATCATCATGCTGAACGAGGTCGAGAAGTTCACGTACTGGGGCAACGAGGATCAGCCGGCGCGGTTCGAGGCGCTCGTCGAGGCCAAGACGGGCCGTCAGTGGTATCGGTTCTTCTCACAGGAATTCGGCGACTGGAACGCGAACGGCAAGGGATCATCTGATTCTGTCCACCTATCCGTTCGACTCCACCGCCCAGCACGAGATCAGCTACGACCGGGTCATCGGAGCCGCCGGCATCAACGTCAACGGCCGCAACGTCAGCCTGATCGTCACGCACCTGGATCCGTATTCGCAGCCGTATCGTCTCGAGCAGGCCAGGCAGGTGACGACGTGGGCGTCGACGATTGCCGACAACCGCATCCTGACGGGCGACATGAACGCGTGGCCGGACCAGTCGTCAATCGCCGAGCTCAACCGGTTGTATCGCGACTCGTGGACCGACGCGTCGGCCAAGGGCGCCGCGTACGGCTTTTGCGGGACTCGCGCCGGACGGCGCGACGAAGAACGGCCGCATCGACTACATCTTCTATTCGAAGAGCTCGAGCAACCTCGTCGTGATCGACTCGCGCGTCTACGACACGCGCAACTCGAGCGGCGTGATGGCGTCGGATCACCGCCCGGTCGTGACGACCTTCGAAGTGCGCTGAGTGACGGGGCCGCGGCTCACTTCGCTCCGCGGTAGGGCGCTCGCTTCGCTCGCGTAGGGGCGGCTCGCTCCGCTCGCCGTAGGGGCGCACTCGCTCGCTCGTACGGGGGGCCGCGGCTCACTTCGCACACCGCGGTAGGGCCG
This sequence comes from uncultured Acidobacteriota bacterium, assembly GCA_963820645.1. GTDB lineage: Bacteria > Acidobacteriota > Vicinamibacteria > Vicinamibacterales > 2-12-FULL-66-21 > JALZOC01. The sequence goes on from CAWGAS010000008.1 coordinate 47,172, forward strand.
CACTCGCTTCGCTCGTGCGGTAAGGGGCCGCCATCGCGACCACCAATACCCCGCGAAGTACATCAGCATCATCTCGTGGCGGAAGGCCTCCGCCGGCCGTCCGCGCAGGCGCTCGCGCAGCATGCCGGCGAGGTCGCGCACGGCGGATCCGTACATGTAGCGCGGCACGCCGAGAACGTGCGGCGTCGTGCGAAGATCGACGCCCAGCTCGGTGATCGGCTGCACGTCGTTCCAGCGCCGATCGCGACACACCTTTGCCGAACCACCAGCGCCGGAAATACGCGCGCGTCAGGCGGCGTCGCCGGGATGTGATGGTGGACCTGCATCGCGGGCACGTACAGCCCGCGCAGCCCCGCGGCGCGGGCGCGCATCAGCAGCTCCGGCACTTCCTGTCCGAGCACGAGCCGTCCGCTGCTGCGCCCGAGATCCGCGCGGAAGCCGCCGATGCGCGCGAAGACGTCCGCCGGACCGCCATGTTGGCGCCGAGCGGCACCTTGCGCCCTTCCTCGTAGACGAACGGACGATCGCCGTGATCCTGGATGGCGATCGTGCCCCAGAGATCGCCGCGCGTCAGGTCGAGCCACGCCGGCGGGTCCGTCTCCCAGATCGGCCGCACCGGACCGCCGGCATACGCGAGCGAGGGATCGGGCCCGAGGAGCGGCGTCGCACGCCGCATCGAGCCATCCATCGTCGACGCGCACGTCGTCGTCGGTCAACGCGAGGACCGATCGCCGCGGCCTGCGGCGATGCCCGCATTGAGCGCGCTCGATCGGCCCTGCCGTCCTTCGAAGAGATAGCGCAGCGAACGGGAAATCCGGCGACGTGCCGCTCGACGACGGCGCGCGTGTCGTCGGTCGAGTTGTTGTCGATGACGATCACCTCCCACGTGGCGCGGGCGAGACGCGCACCGCGCGAGGCGACGTCAGCGTTTCGTCGAGCAGCGCCGCGCGGTTGTAGGTCGCGATGAGGACCGTGGCGTCGAGCGTGCGGGGCGTCCGCAAGTCCGAAGCGGCCGTATCCGGAATGCCGGTCCGAAGTCACGAGACACCTCGGCCGATCGGCTGCGCGGCGGCGGGTCTGTGCACCGGCTGAGCCCGGCGTGGGGCGGCGAGCAGATCCCGGATGACCGCCACCGCGCGGGCCGTGGCGCTGACCGGGCTCGAGGAACAGCTCCGCGGCCACACGACGACGCTCGTTCGACAGGCGGCCAGGCTGCGCGATCTCCGACCGCGCCGCCGCCGCGAGCCCGTCCACGTCACGGACGACGGTGGCGGCGCTTCGCAGGAGCGCGATCTTCTCCGGATTGATGCGCGCCGCTTCAGCCAGTCCGGCGCGTCGAACACGATCAGCGGTCGATCGAGGACGAGGTACTCGAATCCGATCGAGCTGTGATCGGTGACCATGACGTCGGCGGCCGCGAGCAACGGGGACGCGTCGGCCCTTCGACAAACCGGACCGCCCCGGGTCTGCTCGAGAGCGCTCATCCGCGTGCGCCAGTCGATGCCGGCGGTGTATCGCGGGTCGGCATCGAGCGACCGGTCGTGCAGCTTGACGATGACGTTGAAGCCGGCCGCCGCGAGCGCGCGGACGATGTCCTCGCCCGCCAGGTGCAGCGACGAGGCCGGAGAATAGGTCGGCGCGTACAAGCGCCGTCGGCCGGGCCGGGTTCAGTGCGAGCGCGTCGCGGATCGGCGCGCCGTGAACCTGCCGGACGCCAGCCGATCGAGCTTCGGGTAGCCGACGAGCACGGCCTGCTACGGCGTCACGACCCCGTCGTCGAGATACCGCTGCATCCGGTCGCGGTTGATGAAGGCGACGCGGTCGTAGTCCTCGAAGCCGAGCGGCAGTCCGCGCGGACGGTCGAGGTCGTACTTGCCGGCGACGCCGTGGAAGAAGTTGATCCGCCGGGCGCAGCGGCGCAGCCGGGCCGCCGCCCACGGATCGCCGTTGAGGTACAGGTCGAAGCGGCGCCACTCCACCTCGCGTGGGTCAGGAACCGCCGGCTGCCGACGAGCGGCACGATGCGATCGGGATACTCGCTGGTGTAGGAACGTGCGACATCCGGCACTTCCTGCGAGCGCGTCGGCAGATCGGGTCCGAGCACGGCCTGATAGACCGGCGTGCGCATCTCGACGAGCACGTCGCCGGCGCGGGGCAGAGCCGGCCGATCGCGTGATCGAGCGGTGGACGACCGGCGTGATCGTGCGGAGGACGCTCATGCCGCCCTCAACTCCTTCCATCGCTGCTGGACGATGCCGGCGAAGAACCAGAGCCAGACTTCGTGGTCGAACGCCGCGACGGCGTCTCTGCGGAGCGCGGCGCGCAGCCAGCCGGCGAGGTTGGCGAGCGCCTTGCGATACAGGTATCGCGGCACGCCGGCGACGTGCGGGACGTTCGAGAAGTCGAGCAGGGTCTGCTCCGGCGCTTCCATGTCGAGCCCGGCTCGCTCGTAGAGCAGCGCCCGGCTGATCCCGCGCCAGTAGAACCAGCGGCGGAAGTACGCCTTGCTCAGGCGGTCGGCCGGGATGATGTGCTCGCAGCGCCATGTCGGGCACGTAGAAGCCGCGCACGCCGGCCGTGCGCGCGCGGATGCACCACTCGCGCACTTCCTGTCCGAGCAGCGTGCCGGCCTGGCGCCCGGTGTGCGGATCGAACAGGCCGGCCCGATCGAAGGCGGCGCGCGTGAAGGCCATGTTCACGCCGAGCGGCACGCGCGATCCGAACTCGATGCGGATTCGCGCCGTAGTCGAGCAGCGCGATCACCGCCCACTGCTTGCCGCCGTGATTCGGAATCCACGCGGGACGCGGCGCACCCCAGATCGGCAGCACCCGGCCGCCGACGTAGTCGCAGTGCGAGCCGCTCGAGCCCCGCGGCGGCCCGGTTCAGCCAGTCCACCGGCACCCGCACGTCGTCGTCGGTCGTGACGATGATGTCTCCGTGAGCCGCCCGGATCCCGGTGTTGAGCGCGGGGCTGCGTCCCTGCTCGCGCTCGAAGAGATAGCGCAGCTGGACGGGAAACGTGCGTGCGGCCTGTTCGACGACCTCCCGTGTCGCGTCGGTGGAGTTGTTGTCGACGACGATCACTTCCCACGGGCCGTCCGGTCGCAGCGACGCCAGGCTCGCCAGCGTGTCGCGCAGATCGGCGGCGCGGTTGTAGGTCGCGATGACGACGGAGTATTTGATGGCGGTCACGGTCATCCCGCCCTGTGGAGCCGCGCGCGGCGCATGCCGTACGCCTTGGACAGCAACCCGGGGGCCCAGCGCGCCATGAGCCGGGCGACGCCGAGGACCGTCGCCGCCGCGCCGATCGTGGAGCGCGGCGAGATGATCGCCGGCTGCGTCGAAGTCGCCGGTCTCGAGGGCCCGCCGCGCCTCGGCGGCCAGGCGCTCGCTTTCGAACCGCGCCACCTGCGCGTCGAGGATCGCGATCTCCGCCGGACGGTCGAGCAGCTGCGGGCGCAGCTTCTGGTAGACGACGCAGGATGCCGCGCACCATCCGCAGCTCGCTCGCCGACAGGCTGTCGTCGCGCCTGCGGTAGTGGCCGAGCGGCTCGTCGTTGCGGTGGAACAGGAACCCGGCGACCGCGGCGCGGAGCCAGAAGTCGTAGTCCTCGTTGGTGCGCAGCGTCTCGTCGAACCCGCCGATCGTCTCGTACACGCGGCACCGGAAGACCGACATGATGAAGACGGCGGTCTCGTCGGCGAGGATCTGGGCGAGGTCCGGAGCTGGACGAGGATCGGGCACCGGCCGCGCCGGACGCGCGCGGCGAACGCCTGTGCGCGCGAGCGCCGGCCGCCCGCAGGAACCAGGCGTTCCCGGTCACGATGTCGATCTCCGGCCGCTCTTCGAGAATCCGCATCTGCGCCGCGAGGAAGTCCGGTGCCCACAGGTCGTCGCTGTCGAGGATGGCGATGAAGGCGCCCGCGCGGCGCGGAGGCCGTGGTTCCGCGCGCTGGAGATGCCGCCGTTCGGCTTGCTGCAGGAGCCGGACGCGCGGATCGCGGGCCGCGCAGGCCGCCGCGATCTCGACCGTCGCATCGGTCGAGCCGTCGTCGATGACGATGAGCTCGCAGATCGGTGAACGTCTGGTCCAGGACCGATCCAATCGCCGCGCCGACATACGGCGCGACGTTGTACGCCGGCATGATTACGCTGACGGCTGCCATCGCGCCTGGCACTCCGCGAGCGACCGCCGGAGCGGCCTCGAGCTCGATGAGCTCGTACAACGCATCAATCGATCGATCGGTCGCGCCGCCGGGACGATAGAAGAGCTCCGCGGCGACGCGGCGGCGGTCGCCGCTGCGCTGGGCCGGATTCGCCAGGCCGCGCTCGACGGCGGCAAGCGCGTCCGTCCGCGCCGTCGACGGACTCGGAGACCGACGCGAGCAGGCTGACGTAGTCGGGATGGATGTTCGCCAGCTCAATCAGCGACGGCCGGTGGATGCGGACGATCGGCCGATCGCGCAGCAGGAACTCGAAGCCGGCCGAGCTGTGGTCGGTGATCATCAGGTCGGCCGCGACGAGGTACGGGGAGATGTCGTGACCGGGGGCGATCACGCCGCGCCCCGGCGCGAGGAGCGGCTGCAGCCGCGCCACCCAGTCGACGCCGCCCGAGTATCGCTCGCGCAGATCGCGCGATCGGTCGTGCAGCTTGACGATCAGGTTGATCGGCAGCCGCAGCAGGCCGGCGACGAGCTCGACGCCGATGGCGTTCAGCGACGAGGCGGGCGACCACGTCGGCGCGTAGAGGACCGTCGGCCGCGACGGATCGAGTCCGAGCGACAGCAGGACGGCGGTCGCGGTCGATGCTGCCGTCGACCAGGCAGTCGACCTTCGGCATGCCGATCAGCCGGATCGCCGGGCTGTCGGCGATCGATCGCGCCGGCGGCGACGAAGTTGCGCAGCCGCCGCTCGTTGACGAAGAACAGCCGGTGCCACTCGCGCATCGACCGGGTCGGCGCGTCGAACCCGTACTTGCCGCCGACGCCGTGGAAGACCTGGATGCGGCGGGTGCCGCGCGGCAGCGACGCCCACATGAAATCGGACGCGACGTACGCGTCGAACTTCATCAAGCGCGGCGCGGCGCGGATGGACCGTCCGCACGCCCGCGGCCTCGCGGTAGATCGCGGCCATGCGCGCCGGCTCCTCGCTGGCGGTGAAGTAGAACTCCACGCGCGGGTCGCGCTCGATGGCGCGGACGACGGGCGCCACCATCGTGAAGTTGACCGGCGTCCGGCCGTCGACGAGGATCCGGCGGTGTCCGGACCGCCTGCCGATCCGCGCGTCGAGCCGACGGAGTGCCGTCGAGGGCGGCGCGCAGCACGCTCCGTCACGCGCGGACCTCCTGCATGCGGATCGCCGGGACGGCGGCCTTCGTGACCTTCCGCACGCCGGCCAGCCGATCGAGGAGGATCTCGCGCGGGGCGATCGCCAGCGCCAGCAGGTAGTAGAACGTCCAGTTGTACGCGACCGACGCGAAGAGCGCGCAGACGAACCAGCCGGCGAGCGCGGCGCTCATCGCCGCCGTGTGCGCGCGCAGCCAGCTGGCCTCGGCGCGCGTGACGGTCGGTTCGTCCGCGCGGCGCCGGCCGCCGGCGCAGCGCGGCGGGGCGTGTCCGGCGCGACGCAGCAGGCGGCGCACCTGAGCGCCGGCCATGGCCGCGCGGACGACCAGGAACATGAACGCCAGCAGCGCCGAAGATGCCGAGCTCGGCGGCGACCTGCAGCATGACGTTGTGGCTTTCGCGCCACGCCTCCTGCGCGGCCTTCCGGGTTGTAGTTCTTGAACTGTCCCGCGCCGACGCCCGTCACCGGATGCTCGAGAAAGGCGTCGAACGACTCGCGCAGCAGGATCCGCCGCGCCTCCCGCGATCCGGTCTCGTCGCGGCTCTCGTCGGTGATGCTCGAGATGCGATGCCAGTACGAGGCGGGCATGAAGGGCAGCGCCAGCACGAGCGCGAGGACGCCGCCAAACGCGATCGCCGGCCGGCGGCGCAGCAGATAGCCGCCCACCAAACGAAGAGCGTCATGACCACGAGGCCGAGGCTGCCGCTCCGCGATTGCGACGCGACGACGGCGCCGATCATCAGCACGGCGCAGGCCGACGCCGCCAGCTCTCCGGATGAGGGTCGTCGCGCGCAGCGCCAGCGAGGCGGCCAGCGGCAGGACCGCGACCATGTTCAGCGCGAGGTCGTTCGGGTTCTGGAACATCCCGCCGACCGCGCCCTGGACGCGCCCGTTCTCGATCAGGTTGATGCCGCGCGCGTAGTCGAAGACCGCGCGGAACGCGAGGTAGCCGGTCGCGAGCACGATCAGCCACATGAACTGCTCGACGCGCTTCGGCGAGGTCAGCGTGTTCACCATCAGCACGAAGATCAGGATGCACCTTCACGTACACGTCGGTGAAGGTGCCGACCGCGCCGCCCATCCAGATGGAGAACGGCGCGGTGAACAGGATGACCGCGCCGAGCGCGACGACGCCGGCGAGCTCCGGCGTGACAACGCGACACGCTCAGGCCGCGCCCGAGCCGTCCCATCACCATCGCGACGAGCGCCGCCGATGCGCGGCGATCTCGGCCAGGTGCAGCACGCGCAGCGGCGGGAAGCTGATCCTGCGGACGAAAGAAGAGGACGGCCGTAAAGGCCAGCAGCCCGGCAAACGCCCAGTCGCGCCGCTCCGGCTGGCCCGCTTGCGGCCGTCGGCGCTGCGGCGCCACGCGGACCGGCCGACGTCGGACCGCGGCTCCGGACGCGACCGGAGTCCCCGCAGCCGGACGCGATGGCCAGCCGTGTCCCGACAGTCCCGAATCCGAAGACCAGGCCGCTCACTCATCGACTACTTCCACACCCGCCGCCCGCGCCTCAGCGCCAGCAGGCCCGCGACGGCGGAGTAGTTCATCATCACGAACGTGAACGCGACGCGGGCGGCCTTGCGGACGGTCTCCATCAGTGCGCGACCTTACCGGCGCTGAGCGCCATCGGCATCCGGCTCGAGTAGGCGCTGGTCGTACGACGCTCGCGCGCCTCGAGCCAGGCGCCGAGGTCGGCAAGCCCGTAGAAGGCGACCTGCGCGCAGAACGCCGCGAAGTAGACCCAGCTCGACGCCGCCAGCACGGCGCTCGACACGAGGACCGCGAGGAGGCACCAGGGGACGAGCAGCCGTCCGATCTTGTGCGAGACGTACTGCAGCCACACCGGGTTGACGAACGGCAGGAGCAGCCGCGGCTCCTGCGCGAGGATCTGGTAGTTGCCGGCCAGCGTGCGGGTCTTGCGGCGGGCTTCCGCGGCGGCGTCGGGCGACGTGCGATCGAACGCCCGCGCGCGCTCCTCGAACACGATGCGGTAGCCCGCCAGGACCGCCCGCATCGGCGCGAGCACGTCGTCGAGGAGCGTGTCGGCGGGCAGCGGCGTCCAGAGCTTCCGGCGCAGCGCGTAGATGGCGCCGGTCGCGCCGAGCGTCGACCACACCGCGCTCTCGTTGCGGCGCAGCCACTTTTCGTATTTCCAGTAGAGGCCGATCCCGTCGCCGATCGTCGACTCGATGCTCTCCGTCCCCTCGCAGTCGAGCATCAGTTCGCCGGTGGCGCCGCCGACGCGGGGTCGGCGAAGTTCGCGACGAGCTCGACCAGGGCGTCGGGGCAGAACTGCTGGCGGGCGTCGGCGAACACGAGGATGTCGCCCGTCGCGGCCGCGACGCCGGCGTTGAGCGCGAGCGGCTTGCCGCCGGCCGGCACCTCGAGGACGCGGACGCTGCTTCCGAAACCGGCCGAGCACGTCCACGGTGCCATCCGTCGATCCGTCCGAGACGACGATGATCTCGCGCCGGCCGGAATAGTTGAGCTCGAGCAGATTGGTGATGCGCGCAGGAAGACGCGCGGCCTCGTTACGCGCCGCGAGGATGATGGAGATGGACGGCCATTCGCGCGCGCCGTCGATCGGGCCCTTGCGTACGGGACGGGCAGCCAGGCGCGCCCACGCGGCGAGGAGCAGCGGATAACCCACGTAGCAGTAAACGATTACAAACGCTGAGGTCCAGAAGACCCCTTCCATGCCCATGCAGAGCTGAAGTGCAATGTTCTGGCCACCAGACGCTGCAGGAACCATCTACGGCTGCGTCGGCGCGACTCAGCGATGGCCATGTCCGTTCGCCCGGCGGTCTCCGGGTCGCGGCGCGCCGAGCCGGAACACGTTGGGGTAGCGCTTCTTGATCGCGTTGCGCGTGTCGACGATCAGGTCCGCTTCGGCGACGATCGCGTCGTAGTCGAACGCCTTGTGATCGGTCACGATGACGACGCAGTCGTACTGCGCGATGGTGCCGCGGGTGATCTTCGACGCCTTGATGTCGTGGCGGCCCGGCCACTCGCGGCCGTGCACGTCGGCACGTACGGGTCCGCGTACGAGACCTGCGCGCCCTTCCCGTGGAGCAGGCCCATGACGTCGAGCGCCGGCGACTCGCGCATGTCGTCGATGTCGCGCTTGTAGGCGATCCCGGCGACGAGGATCTTCGAGCCGTTGATCGACTTGCGCTTGCGTGTTCAGCGCGTCGCCGATCTTCTCGACGACGTAGTGCGGCATGCCGCCGTTGATGTGGCCGGCGAGCTCGATGAACCGCGGATCGAAGCCGGTCTGCTTCGCCTTCCAGGACAGATAGAACGGATCGATCGGAATGCAGTGCCCGCCGAGGCCCGGGCCCGGATAGAAGGCCATGAACCCGAACGGCTTGGTCTTCGCGGCGTCCACGACTTCCCACACGTCGATGTTCATCCGGTCGCACATCAGCGCGAGCTCGTTGACCAGGCCGATGTTCACCGCGCGGAACGTGTTCTCGAGCAGCTTCACCATCTCGGCGACGCGCGTCGAGCTGACCGGCACGATGGTCTCGATCGCCGTGCCGTAGAGCGCGCCCGCGAGCATCGGAGCAGTCGGGCGTCAGCCCGCCGACCACCTTCGGCACGTTGTGGGTCTGGAACGTCGGGTTGCCCGGATCGACGCGTTCGGGCGAGAACGCGATGAAGAAGTCGACGCCGGCCTTGAGCCCCGTGGCTTCGAGCATGCGGCTGCACCACCTCGTCGGTCGTTCCCGGATACGTCGTCGACTCGAGGACGATCAGCATGCCCGGGTGCAGGTGCTTCGCGATCGCCTCGACCGCCGAGACGATGTAGGACATGTCGGGGTCCTTGGTCTTGCGCAGCGGCGTCGGCACGCAGATGTTGATGGTGTCGAGCTCCTTGACGACGGCGAAGTCGGTCGTGGCGTCGAGCCGGCCGGCCTGCTTCAGCGCCGTGACGTCGGCCGTCGAGACGTCGGGGATGTAGGAGCGGCCCTGCCTCGATCGCGTCGATCTTCCGCTGGTCGAGGTCGATGCCGGTCGTGTGGAAGCCGGCGCTCGCCAGCTCCACGGCGAGCGGCAGCCCGACATACCCGAGGCCGACGACACCGGTTCGGGCACGGCGCGACTGAATCTTCTCCAACAGGGCGGCTGCGAGCTCTGACATTCAATGCTCCTCGATCTGACAGGTTGCGCTGACCGATTCTCAGTCTCGATTCAATTATTCAGTGGCCGGGGCGGCGGTCCCAGCACGAACCGCTTGAACCGGGCCCACACCGTGTCCTGCTTCGCCGGCTCGAACCGCGCCCGGTCCGCCGGCACCGCGCGGCCTGCCGAAGGCGGCACGTCCAGGCGAACCGCGGGCGCCGAGCGCCGCCGGACGCTGCACCCGCAGCAGCCGGTATTCCTCGGCCAGCACGCGCCGCTGCTCGGCCAGCTCCCGCTCGCGCTGCCGGAGCGCCTGCTCGCGCTGATCGAGTCTGCGCGACACGCGCCTTCGAGCCCCTCGATGTGCCGCTCGCTTGCGGCCTGGCGGTCCCCGATCGGGCTCATCCGCGACGGAAGCCGTCGCGGACAGTTTCGCCCGCGGCGACAGGCGTCGGCGGCCACCGGGCGAGGCGCGGGCCCCGCAGCGGCGCGTCGCCGGCGAGGGCAGCACACCCGTCGTCTCCAGCTCGACCAGCACCTCGCGGATCGAGCGGCAGATCGACCTGGCGCCGCTCTTCAGCGTACCCGAAGACGAGCGCGGCGTCACAGATTACGTTTATGATGCGCGGGACGCCCCGGCTGCGGGCGTGAATCACGTCGGTCGCCTCGCGCGGGAACTCGATCGGCGCCCCGATCGACGCCCGGCGCAGCCGGTGATTGATGTAGCTGGCCGTCTCGTCCGCGTCGAGCGGGGGCGAGGTGATAGCTGACGGTAATCCGCTGCCGCAGCTGCTCGAGCTCGGGCGACGCGAGCTTGTCGCGCAGGTTCGGCTGGCCGACCAGGACGATCTGCAGGAGCTTCGACTTCTCGGTCTCGAGATTCGACAGCATCCGGAGCTCTTCGAGCGCGCCGAGGCTCAGGTTCTGCGCCTCGTCGATGACCAGCAGGACCAGCCGGCCGGCGAGGCGCTGATCGACCAGGTACTGCGCGAGATCGCGCAGGAGCAGCGGCTTGCTGCGTCCGCCCGGGTCGAGGCCGAAGTCGATCATGATCGTCTCGAGCAGCTCGCGCGGCTCGAGCATCGTGTTCACGATCCGGCCGACCGTCGTCTCGGTGTCGAGGCCGCGCAGCAGCGTCTGCAGCAGCGTGGTCTTGCCCGAGCCGATCTCCCCGGTGATGACGACGAACCCGGCGTGGCTCTCGAGCCCGTAGCGCAGGTAGTCGAGCGCTTCGCGGTGCACGCGGCTCGGGTAGAGGTAGTCCGGATCGGGACTGAGCGCGAAGGGACGCTCGCGCAGCTCGTAGAAGCGTTCGTACATCTCAGAGGCCTCCCGCCTCCGCCCGTCCGCGCCACGCGCCGAGCTTGCCCTGGGCGAGCGCGGTGATGGCGGCGGCGAGCCGTTCGGGGTGATGGCGGATTTTGCCCGCAGGGTGCTCCGAAACCAGCGGCACGCCGATCGGCTGGATGCCGAGCTTCTCGAGCGCGTTCAGCTCGAACGTGCCGGTGACGATCGGCAGCGCGCCGCTCGCCGCGTAGATCGCCGCCAGCTGGTCGGGCACCGGGCTGGTGTTGTAGATCACGTAGTCGAACAGCTGCGCGCCGAGGTGCCGCTCGATCGTCAGCACGTGCTCGAGCACGCTGTAGTCGTCGGTCTCGCCGGGCTCGGTCATCAGGTTCGCGACGAGGATGCGGATCGCGCGCGACCGCCGGATCGCCGTCGGCCACCTCCGGCACGAGCAGCGGCGGCAGCATGCTCGTGAACAGGCTGCCCGGGCCGGCGACGATCACGTCGGCGCGCGCGAGCGCCGTCGCAGGTCTCCGGCAGAAAGCGCGGCCGCTCCGGAAGGAGCGAGACGCGCGCGATGCGTCCGCCGGCGGCCGAGATGTTGGTTTCGCCGCTCACCACGCGGCCGTCCTCGAACTCGGCGACCAGCGTCACGACCTCGCTCGTCGCCGGAAGCACGGTGCCGCGCGCGCCGACGATCCGCGCCGCGATCTCCACGGCCCGCGGAAAGTCGTTCGTCACGTCGGCCAGCGCCGTCAGCACCAGGTTGCCGATCGCGTGGCCGTTCAGGCCGTCGCCCGAGTCGAACCGGTACTGGAAGATGTCGGCGATGAGCGCGTGATTGTCCGAGAGCGCCGCCAGGCAGTTGCGGATGTCGCCCGGCGGAATGATGTTGAACTCCGCGCGCAGCTTCCCGGAGCTGCCGCCGTCGTCGGACGTCGCCACGATCGCGACGAGCCGATCGCGCGGCGCCAGATCCTGCGTGCGCGGATTCGTGCCGTAGAGCAGCGGCCGCAGCCCGCGCAGCACGTTCGGCAGCCCGGTCCCGCCGCCGAGCGCGACGATGCGCGGCAGGGCGCCGGGCTGCAGACCGCTCTGACGTGGGGCGTCGGTGAGCGTGTGCGCTGGCACCATGGTCGGCCTCATGACGCGTCGGCGAGAAGCGGCGCGTGGTCCGGCGCCAGCATGCGCGGCGATCCGAGCGCATCAGGCGGCGATCGGTGCGGCCGTCCCACCCGCGCCGCACCGGCCGGCGATACGGGAGCACTCCGTCCGCTTCGATCTCCGGAAGCACCTCGCGGACGGCGCGCTGGTAGTCCTCGGGGAAGTCGATCTCGATCCAGGGGAACGCCGCGCGTGCCGATGGCGTGCAGCGGGTGCGTCTGCGCGAACTCGGCGAAGGCGCGCGGCGCCCAGTCGCGCGCTCCGCCGGCCGCGATCAGCCGGTCCATGATGCCGACGAGGGCGGCGGCGCCCTGCGGGCCGAACTTCACGATGCCGAGGTTCTCGCCGTCCGCCTCCGCCGGATCCATCGTCTTCGACATCTCGACCACCCGGCCGCACCGGACCTTCACCTTCATCTCTTCGTCGCCGAACGCGGGCTGGTCGGCCTCGCGATACGCGAGGAGCAGCGCGTTCTCGTGGCGCGAAGAGAGCAGGTCGTCCAGCAGGACCGGGTGGAAGAGAACGTCACAATTCAGGACCACGAACCCCTCAAATAGCAGAGGTCGTGCCATCCAGAGCGAGTACATGCTGTTCGTCTGTGCGTAGCGGGCGTTCTCAACGTAGGTAATGCGGTGCCCACACGCCTCGGCGCACCCGCTCGGCCTGACATCCGACGACGACCGCGATGTCGTCGATGCCGGCGCGCTCGAGCGCGCGAATCTGACGCTCGAGCAGCGTCATGCCGCCCACCTCGACCAGGCACTTCGGCGATGTCGCCGGCCGTGCCGTTGAGCCGCGAGCCCTTGCCCGCGGCGAGAATGATTCCACGCATCGTGTCTCCGTCGTTCCTTCGACCCTAGACGTTCGCCGCGGGCCAGCCGGCGCCGGCGCCGGAGCAGTTCCATCGACCTTGGCGGCGTAGTGCGCGCGGTCGTCGCCGGCCGATCGCCACGACGAAGAACAGCGCCAGGTAGAGCAGGCCGCCGCCGCTGCCTGCAGCACTACAGCCAGAAGCGTGCCGGATGAGATGAGCCGGCGTCAGCGACGAGCACGACGCCGACCACGAGCGCCGGCCAGAGCGGCCGGAAGCGACGGATCCGGAACGGCGCGGCCGAGCGGCAAGCCCGACGCGGCGGCAGGCGGCCGGGTAGAGGATGAAAACGCGCAGACGCGCGATCGGGATCAGCGTGCCGACGGCGACGCCGACCAGGCCGAACCGCCCGATCAAGAGCGATGCTGAGCACGACGTTGACGAGCCCGGTGCCGAGGTTGACCAACGCGAGCATGCGATGCTCGCCGGCACCCTTCAGCAGCGTCGTGCCGGTCGCGTTGCCGACGCGGATCGCGACGGCGACGGCGAGGATCTGGATGATCGGAACGGCGCCCTGGCGATCGCGCATGTCGCGGTCGCGCAGCCAGGCGTGGATCAGCGGATCGGCCAGCAGGATCAGCGCGGCGGCGATCGGCACCACCATCGCCAGCGACAGCCGGGTGCCCTGGAGCAGGATCTGCTGCAGCCGCTCGTCCTCGCTGCGAGGCGTCGCTGTCGACGATGACCGGGAAGAGCACGCCGTTCAACTGGTTGGTGAGGCGCTGCGTCGCCGGAGATGATCCGCTCGGCCGGCGCCCACACCGCGACCGCCGCCGGCCCGAGGAACGACGCCGATGACCAGCTCGTCGAGCTGGTAGTTCAGCTTGTTGGCCCAGTCGATGATCGAGGCGTAGACGCTGAAGCCGGTGACTTCGCGCAGCCGGCCGCGGCGGAAGAGCGACGGCCGGATGCGCAGCTCCGGGAAGACCCGGTAGGCGTTCGCGCGGTAGACGAAGTACGCGAGCACGCGCACGGCCGTCGTCGCCGCGACCAGCGCGACCAGCCCGTAGCCGGCCAGCAGGACCGCGACGTTGACGACCGCGACCGCGATGCTGGTGACGATCGCCACGATGTTGTTGACGTCGTAGCGCTGGAAGCCGCTGATGACGCCGCCGTAGACGCTGAACGGGAAGTTCAGCGCCACGTGGACGCCGATGATGAGCAGGATCCACTTGCCGGTCTCGGCCTGCTCCGGCGTGATCTTGAAGACGTGATCGAGGTTGAACGCGACGCCGACGACGACGGCGTAGGCCAGGATGCCCATCGCCGGCGAAGACGAAGAACAGCGTGCTGGCGATTTCGTTCAGCGCCCGCGCGTTCCGGTGCGCGCGGTACTGCGCCATGAACTTGACGAGCGCCGCCGCCGTAGCCGAGCTCGAGCATCGAGAAGTGCACGGTGATCGAGCCGAGCAGCACCCAGAGCCCGTACTCCGCGGTGCCCAGGTGCGCGCAGGTTGAACGGCAGCATGACCAGGCCGACGACCGTCTCGGCCAGGATCGCGAGGTAGCGCGTCGAGACGTTGCGGGCGACGGTGACGAGCTGCCGCTCCTGGCCCGGGGCCCACGTGCCGGCGCCGTCGTCGCTCACGCCGCCCCCTTGCGGAACAGCACGACCTTGACGGTGTCGAACACGATGGTCAGGTCGAAGAACACCGACAGGTGCTTGATGTAGTAGAGGTCGTAGCGCAGCTTCTCCATCGCGTCCTCGAGCGACGCGCCGTAGCGGTACTTGACCTGCGCCCAGCCGGTCAGCCCGGGCTTGACGGCGTGGCGCTGCTGGTAGAACGGGATCGTCCTTGGCCAGCTCCGCGACGAAGTACGGACGCTCGGGGCGCGGCCCGACGAAGCTCATGTCGCCGCGCACCACGTTCCAGAGCTGCGGCAGCTCGTCGAGCCGCGTCTTGCGGATGAAGCGGCCGACCCGGGTGATCCGGTCGTCGCCGTCGGTCGCCCAGATCGGCGTCCCGCCCTGTTCGGCGTCCTGCCGCATCGAGCGGAACTTGCACAGCGTGAACATCTGGCCGTTCTCGCCGACGCGCTCCTGGCAGTAGAACACGGGCCGGCCGGACTCGAGCAGGATCGCGATGCGCCGTCAGCACCATCAGCGGGCGGCGAGGACCGCGAGCACCAGCGACAGCGCGAGGTCGATCGTGCGCTTCATCCAGCGCGTCATCCGCGACACGTGGAACCCGTCCGAGAAGATCAGCCAGCTCGGACGCAGGTCGTCGATCAGGATCTTGCCGGTGACCCGCTCGTAGGTCGTCGTCGCGTCCTCGACGCGGATGCCGGCCATCTTCGCGCGCAGCAGTTCCTCGACCGGCAGCTTGCCGCGCCGATCCGACAGGCCGACGACGATCCGATCGATCTGGTGCGTGGCGATCAGCGCGGCCATGTCCGCCGGCGTGCCGACGATCGCCGGGATTGACGATCCGCTCGCCGATCCGCGAGGCGTCGTCGTCGATGAAGCCGATGACGCGGTAGGCGAACTCGCGCTGGTCGAGGATCTGCCGCGCGACCTTGCGCGCGGTGTCCCCGGTGCCGACGACGAGGATCCGCTCCTCCATCTTCAGCGAGCCGGTGAGGTGGTTGAACGAGCAGCCGCCAGCCGAGGATGCCGACCACGAAGACGACGAGCGCCGAGACGAAGATGCCGTCGCCGATCATCAGCGACGGCACCGTGAAGTACAGCGCCGCGAGGACGATCGAGGCCGCGCCGACCGCCTGCAGCAGCCGCACGACGAGCTCGCGGTTCGACGTGGACCAGCGTCAGGTCGTAGAAGTCGTTGTAGTACAGGCAGAGCTGGCAGACGACCGTGACGAGCGCGATCTTCCAGAGGCTCGCGGCCAGATCGGGCGTGTTCTGCAGGCTGGCGGCGAGCGCCACCGATCCGAAGATCAGCAGGAGCTCGGCGGCAAAGACGGTGAGGCTTCGCGTCGAGACGTGCCGGTTGAACAGCTGCATGGCCCTGTCAGAACTCCCGAATCCGATGGGTCTCAACCCGCGATGTACCCGTATCCCTCGTAGGTCGAGGCGTCGGCGCTGTGGCCGCCCGCTTCGTTGAGCACGAGCCCGAGGACCTTCGACATGTCGAGGCCCGACAGCGCCCGCTCGATCGCGGGCTTCGGCGTGACGCCGGCGCGGACGATCATCAGCACGCCGTCGACCATCGGCGCGACGATGTGCAGATCGGCCAGCGGCGCCACCGGCGGCATGTCGATGAGGATGCGATCGAAGCGCGTGCGCAGCGTGTCGAGCACCCGGCGCATCGCGGCCGAGCCGAGCAGCTCCGCCGGGTGGCTCGGCGGCGCGCCGCGGGCAGCAGCGTCAGGTGGTGGCGCTGGCAGGTGAACGAGCGCCTCGTCCAGATCGGCCGCTCCCATGAGCACGTCGGACAGTCCCGGTTCGGCCGGCGCGCCGAACAGCCGGTGCACCGCGGGGCGCCGGAGGTCCGCGTCGACGAGCAGCACCCGCTGCTGGAACTCCTGGGCCATCGTGAGGGCGAGGTTGGCGGCGGTGAGGCTCTTGCCGTCGCCTTTGTTCGGGCTGGTGATGACGATCGCGCGCACGGCGCGGCCGTTCTCGGCCCGCTTGATGCGCGTGCGCAGCGACCGGTACTGCTCGGCGGCGAGCGACTGCGGCGCCAGCGCGGCGACCAGACGCGGATCGAGCGTCCCGGAGGCCATGGTTCGCGCGGCCGGCTCGATCGCCGCCGCGGTCGCTGCGCCGTGCCACGCCGGTGCGGTGCGCGGGACGTTCTCAAAGGCGGGGGCGGGCTGCGGCGGCCGCGCCGGCAGCGGTGGCACCTGCCCTTCGTCCGGCAGCGCGCGGGTGCGCCGGGCGGTCCCGTCTCGCTCGGCCTTGCTCAGGATGTCTTGAATGCGGCTCATGGAATCCTCTCGTGTGTCAATCGGCGGCTGATGCCGCGCCCTGAATCCTGGGAATCTCGCCGAGCACGGGCACTTCGAACTCGGTCTGCAGCGCGCGCGCGTCGTGCACCGAGCGATCGAGGAACTCCCGTCCGGCAGCCATCGCGCAGCCGAGGACGACGCCGGCCGCGATCGCCATCAGCAGCAGCATGGCCGACTGACGTGGATTGGCCGGGCGTCCCGGGTAGGCGGGGTAGAGCACGCTGAAGCGCTCGCCGCCCTGACGGCGCGCCAGGTCCTCGGCCAGCCGGGCGTTCTCGTGCTTCGTCTTCAGGTCGGTGTAGCGCGCCTGCTCGAGCGACACGTCGCGCGCGACCGACGAGAGATCCTGCTCGACCATCGGCGCCGCCTCGACGCGGCTCTGATACGTGCCAATCTGCGCGCTGGCCTGCGCCGACTGCGCGCGAAGCGTCCTGACGCGCAGCCGCGCGGCATCGCGCTCCTGAACCCGCTGCCGGTAAATCGGATCGCCCTGGAGCATCGCTTCGCGCTCGGCGGCCGCTGGCTGCTTGACTGCCGCCAGCTCGGCCCGGGCGGTCGCCAGCTCATCGTGCAGCGAGATGATGTCCGGGTGCTTGTCGGTCTTGCCGAGGGCCTTCTCCTGGGTGAGCTGATTCTGCAGCTGCGCGATACGCGCCTGTGTGGCGTCGACGGTGAGAGCCGTCGAGGACGGGATCGGCGCGGTGACAGCCCCTCTGCGCATGTCTTCGATCAGCGACTCGAGCTGCGAGAGTCGATCCTGTTCGGTGCGGAGCTGCATCGAGTACGAGTCGAAGGATTGGCGCAGGCCGTTGGCCATCGCCAGGTTGGCGCCGACCTGGTCGGGCAGCCGCCCCATGTTGGCTTCCTTCTTCGCGCGCAGCTGGAGCTCGAGCGCGGCCAGCCGCTCCTGGCTGGCCTGCAACTGCTGGCCGAGCACTTCCGACGTGTTTTCCGCACGCTCCGTCTGGGTCTTGGAGTTCTCTTCCACGAACACGTACGCGAGCCGGTTGGTGATGCTCTGGGCGCGATCGGGGCTGGAATCGATGTAGCCAAGCTTGAAACTGTCGAGCCCGTTCCGGTTGTCGCCGCCGCGGCCGATCGGCTGGTCGACGTTGACGATGACTTGCGTCCTGAGCCACCCGGCCACGTCCTCGACCGGCTTGCTCGGATTCAGCTTCTCCTCGCGGACGACGCGCTCGAGGACCTGCCGGCTCACGAGCTGCTGCGAGATCGCGCGCTGGCGCTCTTCGCGATCGAGCGAGCTGACGTTGCGGAGCAGCTCCGGCGTCAGCTTCGGTGCGGCGATCCCGATCTGGGCCTCGGAGAGGTATTGCTTGGGCCAGAACGCCGCGAGCAGGACGCCGGCGGCGATGCCGACCAACACCGGCGTGATGAGCCACCACTTCCTGCGGCGGAGCACCGAGACGTAGTCGAGCGGGTGAAACACATGTTCGTCCATCAGCGAATCCTCATGGGTTGTGAGATGACGACCTGGGTCCCGGCGCGGTGCCGGTTGACTTCTCCTCCGGTCACTTTGGAGTCCTGACGCGTGAACGCGTAAAAGCCTTCGACGCGGAGCCATCGCGCCGCCGAGTAACCGAGGGTCGAACGGAGCAGGATGGTGTCGAGCTCGATCTCGTTCGCCAGGAACGGCTCGCTGCGCTGCCACGAGGCCGCACCCTGGATGTACATGCGGTTGCGATTGAGCGGCATCCGGACGGAGCCGCGGACCTGCCGGCTCTGGCTCGATCCTCCGAAGCCGAACGACGGCACGTACATCCGCTCGAAGGCCGCGGTGACGCTGGCGCCCTGCCCATCGTGGGTCAGCTCGGCGCGCATGTAGGGTCCGGTGCGGGTGATGTCGAACGAGCGATCGTTGAGATACGAGACCCCCCCGGCGAGCTCGAGGCTGGTATGGCTGCCCACCCCGTACCGGAGCGTGCCCCCCGCATCCTGAAATGTGAGCTGGTGCGTACCTTCATTCAGGTCGGCGAAGCGAAGGCCGTACTCGGCCCCGGCCGCGATCCGGCTGCTCAGACGGCGGCTCAGCTCCGCCCCGACGCCGTGCACCCAGCCGCCGGTCAGGAACGGATCGGTGCGATCGAAGTCGACCCAGTCGGTGTTGAAGCGCACGGCGAGGTCGATGAACTTCGAGAGCCGCGCCTCGATGCCGGCCAGGAGGGCATTGGTCCGCACGCCCGTCCGCGCGAACGGCACGCCGTTCAATTGCACTTCGTCGGTGGTCGACACGTCCGCATAGCTGTCACGCAGCGAATACGTCACACGCCTCGTGGCGAGCCGGCGCAGCGAGACGTAGGCGCGCTGATCGAAGCCGTTCAGCTGCTGGACGTCGACGTATCGTCGCACATAGGTCTGATAGCCGGCCCCGAACTCCGTTCTGGGGGACACGAGCTCGAGCTGCGCGAACGGTTCGGCGATGAACAACCGGTCCGACTGCGTCCGGCGCGTGTCGGCCGGCGCCGACGCGAGCGCGACGTTCGAATCGAACTCGCCCGCGACGGTCACACCGGGCTTGAAGCTCCAGCCGGGCGTCCGCCCGGATGTGAATTCGGAGGGTGTCTCCTGGGCGGCGGCGGACACCACCGTGCCCGCCAGCAGGATCGCCGGGATCACCGTGCGCCGCAGCGATTGCATCTTCATCTGTGCCTCTGTCTGGCGTCCTGTGGCGCGTTACGGAACGATGACCGTGTCGCCGGGCTTCAGGTAGATCGTCTGACCCCTGCCCTTCACCGCGTCGCTGTAGTTGAACTTCAGCGTGGAGATCCCCGCCGGGCCCTTGCGCTGAACCAGGATTCTGTTCGTCTTCGCGAAGTCCTTGAAGCCGCCCGCCATCGCCAGGGCCTGCATCACCGTGACCTGGCCCTTGAGCGGCAGCGAGCCCGGCGCGTTGACTTCACCCATCACGTAGAACATGGGCGGCACCGTCTCGACGACGATGACGGTGACGACCGGGTTCGTGTTGTATTCCTTCAGCGACGTGACGAGCGCGTCGCGCAGCTCGATCGCGGTGCGCCCCTCCGCCGTGACGTCGCCGACGAGCGGCAACGTGACCTTCCCGTCCGGCCGGACCTGCAGCGACTGCGAGAGCTGCGCGTCTTTGTAGACCTCAATCCGCAGCTTGTCCCCCGGGACGAGGCGATAGTCGGCGTTCGGCGCGGCCGTCACGCCCGACCCGGAGCTCGCCGATGTGGTGACCGCGGATCCCGCCGGCTGCGCGGGCGGCCGGCCCGGGGCCGCCGTCTGTGCCGGGGCGGGCGAGGCCGTGCTCAGAAGAATCAGAAGTGAGAACCGAGCAAAAGTTGTCGTCGTCATGCAGCACCTATTGAGCGTTAGAGGCGTTAGGAAGATCGTGGCGGCGCGGGTGAACGGGTTGCGCTTCGGCGGCGCGGCGGAGCGAATCCGCGTCGGCGCCGTGCGTCGGACAGCAGGCCGCCCGGACCTCGATGGCGAGCGGCTGCCGGAACTCGTAGTGGTCCAGGCGCGACCTCAGGCGCTCGATGACGCTCATCGAGCTCTCGAGATCCGAGTCGAGGAGAACGACGGAGAGGCGCCCTCCACCGGTGTTGGCGAGGAGGTCCGTTTCACGCACATCGCGGCTGATGAGCCGCCCGATCTCACGGACCATGCCGTCGCGCTCGACGCTGTCGCCGCCGGCCTGCCCGAGGATTGTCGGCTCGACGTGCACGAGCGTCAGAAAGTTCTGCGACCGCACGGCCCGCTTGAGCTCGTTGTTCAGCACGAACTCGAAGGCGTCGGGACTCAGCATCCGGTGCTCCTCGTCGGAGAACGACTCGCCAGACCTCATGACGGCTTGTCGAGCTCCGCTTCCTTGATCTTGTAGAGAAGAGCCTTGTAGCTGACGCCCAGAATCTCCGCCGCTTGCCGGCGGTTCCAGCGGGTCTGTTGCAGTGTTCGCTGGATCAGCTCACGCTCCGCTTCGCGCGCCGCATGACGGGCGATGTCCTTCAGCGATCCGGAGGGAACCGGCGGCAGCGGCGGCGGCGCGATGGGAACGGGCGGCGGCGGTTCCGCCGCGACGGGGACGCTTGGAGTACGCGGCTGGAGCGCCGGAATCGCACCCGGCAACCGCGTCCGTCCCGCGATCGCGTCGGCCAGCTCGCGCCGGATGGACTCGTCGGACCCGAGCACGACCGTGCGTTTGAGCAGGTTCTCGAGCTCGCGCACGTTGCCGGGCCACTCGTACTCGGAAAACAGCCGCAGCGTGTCGCTCGCCAGCGCGATCGGCGGTTTGTTGTAGTGCTCGGCGTACTGACGCAGGAACCGCTCGGTCAGCAGCGGGATCTCGTCGCGCCGCTGGCGCAGCGGCGGCAGGGTAATGCAGACGACGTTCAGCCGGAAGAACAGGTCCTCGCGGAACTGCCCGTTTGCGACGGCGATCTCGAGATCGCGATTCGTGGCCGCGACGACCCGCACGTCGACGTGCACGTCCCGCCGGCCGCCCAGCCGCGCGAACTCGCCGTCCTGGAGCACCTGCAGCAGCTTCGACTGAAGCGGTGGGTGCATCTCGCTGATCTCATCCAGGAACATCGTCCCTTCGTGCGCGAACTCGAACTTCCCCGGCCTCTGCTGAACTGCGCCGGTGAAGGCGCCCCGCTCGAAACCGAACAGCTCCGACTCGAGGAGCTCCGCCGGGAGGGCTGCGCAATTGACCTTGACGAAGGTGCGTTGGCGGCGGGGAGACGACGCGTGGATGGCGCGGGCGACGAGCTCCTTGCCCGTGCCGCTCTCGCCACGGACGAGCACGGTGACGTCGGTATCGGCCACGCGCGCGATGAGGTCGAGGACCTCCCGCATGTTGTCGCTGGTCCCGAGCAGCTCGGCTGTCACCCGTGACGGACGGCTGGCGCGCGCATCGAGAGCAGGCGCCGCATCCGCGTCGAAAGGGAAGAACTCGCCGTCGTTGGTGGTCAAACGTTTCCCGGGTGAAGCCGGGTGGTCAGAGACGGTCACATCGTGCGGCCGAGCAAGCCGGATGCCACGAGGGAAAGCATTTCGCGTTGTTGAGCATACCCGCAGCGTTCAGCGGCTATCCAGCCGGGAACTTCCGACGTGCCTCGAAAGTTTGACCGTCCGACTACACAGAGTGGGTAATTGCCACGCACCGCGCATACCGTTGGGCCGTCAGGCGCGGCTGATTCCGCACTCCTTGATCTTGTTGAGGAGCGTCTTGTAGCTGACCCCCAGGATCACGGCCGCCTTGCGCCGGTTCCAGTGCACCTGCCGGAGCGTGTGCTCGATCGCCGCGCGTTCCGCCTTCATCGAGGCCGCCTTTGCGACCGACGCCAGCGAGCTGTTGCCTTCGTCGGCCGGCTCAGGCTCGTCCGCGCCGTCGCTCTCCGGCACGGCCGCCGGGTAGCCGCCGGGCATTGCGCCCACCCCCGCCGGCACCGCCACCGCGGCGCCGGCCGCCACGGAGACCGGCGCGGCCGCCGCGACCTGTACCGCGGCGTGACGCTGCACGTTCCGTTGAATCTCGCGTACGACGAGCTGCTCGTCCTGGAGAATGACGATCCGCTTGATCATGTTCTCGAGCTCGCGGATGTTTCCCGGCCAGTCGTACTGCAGAAAGAGCTGCCGGAGCTCATCCGAGACGGGCTGAAGCGGCCGGTTGTACTTGCGCGAGTAGCGGGCGACGAAGAAGTCCGACAGCGTGGGGACCTCGTCTGGACGCTCGCGCAGCGCCGGCACGGTGAGCTCGATCACCTTGAGCCGATAGTAGAGATCCTCGCGGAACTCGCCGCTGAGCATCATGGCTTCGAGATCGCGATTCGTGGCCGCGACGATCCGCACGTCCACCTGAATCCGCTTGTTGCTCCCGAGCTTCGTGAACTCGGCGTCCTGGAGGACGTGGAGAAGCTTGGCCTGCAGCGCCGGTTTCATCTCGCCGATCTCGTCGAGCATCAACGTCCCCGTGTCCGCCTGCTCGAACTTGCCGATGCGGGTCGTCGCGGCGCCCGTGAACGCGCCCCGCTCGTGCCCGAAGAGCTCGCTCTCGAGGAGCTCGGCCGGAAGCGCGGCGCAGTTCACCTTGACGAACGGCCGGTTGCGCCGCGTCGATCGCTGGTGGATCGCGCGCGCGACCAGTTCCTTGCCGACGCCGCTTTCCCCGCGAATCAGCACGGTCACGTCGCTGTCGGAGACCTGCTCGATCACCGTCGCGATGCCGCGCATCTTCTCGCTGTTGCCCCACACCGCCCGGTCTTCATCGTCGGACAGCTGCTGGCGCAGCTCGCTCAGCTCGGAGACGAGCCGGTTTTTCTCAATCGCGTTCTTGATTGCCACGTCGAGCGCGATTTCACCGAGCCCTTCAGGATCGTCCGGCTTGACGACGTAGTCGGCCGCGCCGAGGCGCACGGCCTCGACAATTGTGGACGCCTGGTTCCGGCCCGAAAGCATGATGACCTGCGCTTCCGGCCGGGAGGCTCTCAGCGCCCGGAGCGTCGCGAGCCCATCGAGGCCGGGCATCATCACGTCCAGCAGGATGACGTCGGGCGCCTCAGCTTGCTTCATCGAAGCCAGCAGCTCGTCGCCGCGCGTGTAGCAGCGCGCTTCATAGCCGCGCAAAGAAAGGAACGTCCGCAGGTAGGCGGCGAAGGAGGCATCGTCGTCGACGATGGCGACGTAGGGCTTCTTCATCTATCTCTCTGTAAGGGGGTTTTGGGCCGGTCGACGCCCGTAAAGTGGTAAGCGAGGTAATAGACCGGTCGGCACGGATACCCGTTGCATACAAGACTCGTACCTCAACAGGAAGGATTCCCGGTGTGCGCCATGAATGTGCACTTTTTTTCCACTTCATCGTAAACGGCGCGGAACCCACCCAGATGATACTGCGAACCAATCACTCAGGCGTACGTCCACTGCGTGGCACAGCGCTTGTATCCCCAAGGTTCGGCTGTCGCACATAGGGCGCCGCCCAGACTGCGAAAGAAAGGTGCAGTACACGTGCACACACACAGGGATTGAGGATACGGGTCATGCGCAGGCAGATTGTGGCTTTGATGCTCGCTGGTTTCGCAGGAATGTGGGTGTCGCCAACGGCCTCGCCCAGCTTTGCGAGCCCGGAGGAAGCAGCGACCAGAACCCCTTCAGCGGCTGCGGTGGCGGTTCAACGCGTTGCCGATTCAGAGCCAGGGACTCCGGGACGAGGCTGCGATGGTGCTGGTTGGCACCGCCCTTATCGGTCTGGCGGCCGTTGTCAGGCGAGCCGCCTGATCTCGGCTGAAATGCACGCGGAGGCGCCTGATGGGAATGTTCTGGGAGCTTCTCCGTTCGTCTTCCCGCTCTTCTGATTCATCCCTCACTCTTCCTTTGCCGATCCTGATCTGATCCGATGTCACGCGCGTCGCTTCTTGTCGTGGTGCTGGGGGTCGCGGTGCCAGCCGGTCGGCTGGCGATGCCGGCCGGTCGCGATGCGCGCGATGTGGTCGTACATGTGCCTGCCGGGGCCAGCCTCCAGCAGGCGATCGATCGCGCGCGGCCGGGGGACACCCTCCTACTGGTGCCCGGCGCGAGCTACGTCGGCAACTTCGTGCTGCCTGCGAAGACGGGCGATCAGTACATCAACATCCGGACCGCGGGAGACAGGGACGGGCTGCCACGAATCGGACAGCGTGTCCTTCCAGTGCACGCTCCACTGCTGGCCAAGCTGAAATCTCCGAACAAGGACCCGGTCCTCCGCACCGCGGCGGGCGCCCACCATTGGCGCGTGCAGCTCGTCGAGTTCCTGCCGACGGAGTCGGGCTTCGGCGACATCGTCAGGCTCGGCGACGGCAGCGCCGAGCAGCGTGAGCTCGCGCAGGTTCCGCACGATCTCGTCATCGACCGCTGCTACGTGCACGGGGACGAAGGATTCGGACAGAAGCGCGGCATCGCGCTCAACAGCGCGTCGACGACCATCTCCAATTCCTACGTCGCCGACATCAAGGCGATCGGGCAGGATACCCAGGCGATTGGCGGCTGGAACGGCCCCGGTCCCTATACGATTGAAAACAACTACCTCGAAGCCGCGGGCGAGAACTTCATGCTCGGCGGATCGGATCCGGCCATTCCCGGGCTCGTCACGTCGGACGTGGTATTCCGGCGCAATCATCTCTCGAAGCCCGCGGCGTGGCGGTCGGAGCGCTGGCAGGTGAAGAACCTGTTCGAGCTCAAGAACGCGCGGCGCGTGCTCGTCGAGGGGAATCTGATGGAGTACGTGTGGCTGCAGGCGCAGGTCGGCTACGCGATCGTGCTGACGCCACGGAATCAGGACGGGAGGGCCCCCTGGTCCACGGTCGAGGACGTGACCATTCGCCGCAATCTCGTCCGGCACGCCGGTGGAGGGATGCAGATCATCGGCGAAGACTCCAACAATCGGAGCGGCTCGACCCGGCGCGTGCAGGTGGTCGACAACCTGTTCTACGGGATCGACGCACGGACGTGGGGGGGCACGGGCGCGTTCGTGCTGATCGGCGACGGCCCGAGCGACATCCTGGTCGCGCACAACACCGTCAGCCAGAGCGGGCTCATGATTATGGCGTACGGCGGCACGAAGACCGATCCGAAACCGATCGCCGGATTCGTCTTCCGCGACAACTTGATCCGCCACAACGACTACGGCGTGCACGGCTCGGATCGCGCCGCCGGGCAGGACACACTGGACGCGTTCTTTCCAGGCGCCGTCTTCGAGTCCAATGCGATTGCGGGGGGAGACTCCGGGCGCTATCCCGAAGGGCAATACGTTCATCAGCGAGAACGATTTCGATACGGCCTTCATCGACTTCGGCCGACGGGGACTACCGGCTCATCCTTCGAGCCGCCTGCGCGGCGCCGCCTCGGATGGCCGGGATGTCGGCGCTGACATCACAGCCATTGCGCAGGCGCTCGGATTGCGTCCCAGACCGATGCCGCGCTGACTGCTCTTCCGGATGCCCCGGAGACCTTATCACCTGGTGATGCGGAAGTCCGATGGCGCCTTGGGAAGAGGCGAGGCGCGACCGTCCGGCTACGCCGCTGCACGCCCACGAGGAGACCCGCCATGTCTGCGCCGATGTTCGGTGCCGTCGGTCGCCGCTCGGAAGAGCACGCTGCCTGCCGACGGCCGGTAGTCCCCTTGCGCCGAATCGCTGGAACGCCCGGCGAACGTGCCGCTGAAGAAATTCCCCGCCGGATAGCGGGAAGCGGTTGCCTCCCTGCAGCCAGTTGCCTCGGACCTGCGCGCCGGGGAAAGTAGCGCGGTCAGCGCGCTGTTCCCAGACGCGAAGTTGTCGCCGTTGATGCCGGACTCGCTGTGGCGGCGCCGCGTTGTTCGTGAACTCGAAAGCCGGTGATCTGTCTGGGGGCCGTCACCGGTTCCGCCATGCGCGTACGACCGCAGTCGGCCGTCGAAGTCGAGCGTGTTGTGATCGATCTCGATATCGCGCGGCTCGATCGCCAATCAGGAGGAACCACCCCGAGCCGCCGAGGGCCCGCGTGAGCTTCGAGAACAGGTTGTGACGGATGCGGATGTTGTTCGTCTGTCCGCCTGGTTCGGCGAGTCGTAGCCCGTGATATTGATGCCGGCCGGGCTGTTCCGCACCAGGTTGAACTGGAACGTCACGTTTTCGACGACGCACCAGGTGACACGCACCGTCCTGGTTGCGGGGAGTGAAGAGGATCGCGTAGCCCGGCTGGGCGCGTCCCAGTTGTTTTCGAAGACGTTGTACTCGACCGATCACGTTGCGCGCGTTCTTCAGTTCGAAGAGGTTCTTCACCTGCCAGCTGTCCCCGGGCCCGGCGGGCACGGCGCCGGCGGCTCCGGCGGCTCCGGTGTCGGTGAAGGCCGTGCCGGTTACGGTCCAGTACTTGATTCCGGCCGTAGATGCGGTACTCCGTCGCGCCTGGGACGGGCGCCCACGTCAACCCGACGGCGCCGGCGAGTGGCGAGGTCGGCGCCGACCTCGGCCGAGGCAGTCGAGCGTCCGATAGTGCCCCCGCCAACAGGGCGCCGCGCCACGATGCGATAGCGGTACGAACCGGCGGGTAACGACCCTGCTGCCGGCAGGCCGGCTCCGGCGGCCGCGGCCGGCGCCGGGATGACCGGGTCGCGCCAGGCCATCGGCTTCGACATGTGGTTGCGCCGTACGACGACGTTTTCGCTGACGAGATTCGGGATCGCCGGGTCGCTGCCGCCGAGCATGATGTTCTCGCCGGCCGCCTCGAGGAAGTTGTTCTCGATGGTGAATGGTCCGGGACCGTTCCAGCCGCCAATCGCCTGCGTATCGAATCCGACGGCCTTGATGTCCGACACGTACGAATTCCGGATCGTGATGCTGCGCCCGTTGAGCGCGATGCCGCGCTTCTGGCCGTACCCGGGATCGCCGTGCACGTACACGCGATCGATCTCGATGTCGTACGGCACCTGGCGAGCGTGTTCTGCTCGGGCGATCCGTCACCGAGGCGCACAATCTCACCGTATCCGAGGAACGTCGAGGGAAACTCGAGAAACAGCAGACGCCAGTGATGGGCGCCGGCCGCGGTGCGGAGTGCCGGCTCGGTGTTCGCCGACCGGAGCTTCGGCAGCAATCCCGCATCCGCGGGGCCGATGCGCACGTCGGCAGGCGGCAGGGCAGCGTCGGCAGCCGACGATCGCACCGTGATGATTCCCGTGCCCGTCTTGACCGGCAGCACGAAGTTGCCGACGAAGGTGGCGCCCGCCTCGACGATCACGACGTCGCCGGGCTGGGCGGCGTTCAACGCAGCCTGCAGGTCGTCAGCTGCGCCGACGACGATTGTCGTCGGGGCGCCGCGGATGCCGGTTGCCAATGTCAGGAATGCGGCGACACAGACTGTCGCGCACACACGGCGCTTGAGCATTATGCTCTCCAACATCTGGTAACTGAGGGGATGCCGGCAGCGACGAAGCCGTGCCGGATGGTGACGGATGCGCAAGCGACGTACCGATTGCGTCCTTTCCGGAAACCGTTCTTACACCTCTGTTTGCACTGCTGAGGAACGAGCCGGGAGGGGTCATTCCAGTTACAATTCGTGCGGCGAATCACAAATCTGTTGGTAGGCGTCCGGGACTGACGTTTGCACGCCGACTCGACCGTACCGTCCTCGGCGGCGCCACAGACCGGTCGCGCTCATGATCGTTGCGCCCCGGGTGCGCGACGCAAAGGTGAGGCAGAAGCCGCGCAGAATACTTGGTGGAAGAAGCGATAGCCCGCACGATGTCCCAAGAGACGCTGAGACCCGCCGACCTCACGCTGCTTGTGTGCACGTTCAACCGCAGCGGCGATCTGCGTGAGCTCCTGGAGACCGCGCTGGCGCAGGCGACCGACGGCTCGTTCACCTACGAAATGCTTGTCGTCGATAACAACTCCAGCGACAACACGCGAGATGTCGTGGAACACTTCATGGCCCGGGGACACCGGAACCTCCGCTATCTGTTCGAGGCCAGGCAGGGGAAAGGATATGCCCTCAACACAGGACTGAGCGCCGCGCGGGGATCGATCTACACGATCGTGGACGACGACTTCGTCCTCCCGCCGGACTGGATCGCGAAGATCGTCGAAGGCTTCCGCGCGCATCCGGACGTGGCGTTCGTCAGCGGCAAGGTACTGCCGCTCTGGCAGAGCGAGGTGCCGGCGTGGATGGGTCCCGAACACTGGTCCGCGCTCGCCTTGGCGGACTACGGCGGTGAGTCGTTTGTCGCGGATCGAGACCGGCAGGTCTGTCTGCTCGCCTGTTCTTTCCGCCGGGCTGACGTGGACGCCGTTGGTGGCTACCGCTTCTCACTCGGTGTGTCCAAGGACCTCATTGGCGGCGTCGAGGACCTCGACCTTCTTCAGCGCCTGTGGCAGGCCGGAAAGCGGGGAGTCTATCTGCCCGGCATCACCTTTCAGCACAAAGTCCCGCCAAGCCGGATGACCAGGAGCTATCACCGGCGCTGGCACACCGGGCACGGGCGGTTCTACGCGAAGATGCGCGACACGGAATTCGAACGCTCGCGGGCACGGCTCTTCGACGTGCCCTTGCACATGTACAGGCAGGCCGCCACGGCCGTAGCCGAGTGGCTCAAGTGGAAGCTGTTGCGGCGCGACAGCGAGGCATTCCTGTGCGAGACCCGGCTCCGATTCTTCCTGGGATTCTTTCGTGAGCGCCGTCAAGCCCCGAGCAGCGCCGTATAGACGGCGCTCATGCTGGCGCCGAATTGCTCCTTGCTGAAGCGGGTGTGCACCAGACGCAGCCCAGCTTCTCCGAGCCGGGCCGCCACAGACGATCCCGCAAGAGGCCGAAGATATGCGCGGCCAGCTGTTCATGATCTTCGTGAGGAAACAGCAACCCCGTCTCTCCATCCTGAATGATTTCGGGGACTCCATCGACGGCGGTGGCGACCACCGGCTTCGCGCGCGCCATGGCCTCGAGAATGACCAGCGGCAGCCCTTCCTTGTGCGTGCTGAGAACGAAGATGTCGATGGCATTCAGGAGGCGGGGCACGTCCTGCCGGTAGCCCGTAAAGATAAAGGACTCAGCCACGCCGCATGTCTCGAGATCGCGCCGTACCTGCTGATAGTGTTCGCGGTTTCCCGGGCCGGTGTAGTCGCCGGCGATGAGGAAGCGTGTCTCAGGCTCCACCTGAAGGATACGGGCCGCGGCTCTCGCCAGGGTCGCGAAGTCCTTCTGCGGCGCCACGCGAGCCAGCATGCCCAGAATCGGGGCCTGCTCGGGAATGTTGAATTCGCGGCCCACGCTCTCCCGATCTTTCCTGGCATCGGCGGCGAGTGGAACATCAATTCCGTCGTAGACGACCACGCCTCGCGAATCCCGGACCGCGCAGGCAAAGTGCTCCCGGGTGTTCCGCGAGACAAAAACGAATCGCTGAACCGGCCACAGAAAGGTGCAGTCACGCCGCGAGACGGTATCAAAGCGGCTTCGGATGTGGCAAAGGACGGGAATTCCAGCAAGCCGGCCGGCCAGCGCTGCATGATGCGCGGCCAGCAGATCGGCACAGTGCACCAGGTCCACCTTGTGTTGCTTGAACGCACGGGCCAGTTTCAATGAGGAGCGCAGGTACGCCGCGGCCGAGCGGTAGCTCGGTACGGCAGGTTCGTACGGGACACCTGGCACCCCATGTTCGGCGAAGAGCGCTCTGACGGGTTCAGCCTCAGGCAAGTGGAAGGCGACGTTCGTGAACTGTGACCGATCGACGGCCTTCGCGATCCGCAACGTCGCATGCTCGGTTCCCCCCAGTTCCGGAAACGGCAGGATGTGAGCGATGGTATGCGGCGCGTCGTTGGATGACCGTTTCAAATGGTTTCACCAGAAGGCACGATGAGGCAGTCCAGGCCCCTGCGTCCGGCCCGACGGAAGGGCGGTTCTCAGAACCCGGGAGGCACCGTTCGCACCGCGGCTCCGTGCGTCACGCCCCGATCCACAGGGCACGTGGACGCCTCCTCGCTGATTATCGCTCGACTCGGCCTATCGTGCTTTCACCAGGAACACATCCTGCCGGAATCCACCGCCGGGCTCGCCGCGCGGATCAAGTCCGAGGGTCTTCTCCCAGTTCGACGTGAAGAGCACCCACCGGCCGTCGGGCGACACGCTCGGCCGCGGCGTGTACCAGAACGATGCGGGACGGCGTCGTTGTCGTTCGTCACGTCGCTGCGGTGGTGCGCGAGCCGCCACACGGTCGCGGATCGTCCCGGGCGCGGCGTCCGTCTGCACGGCGATGATCTCGTCGTCCCACGCGCGCCACGCAGAGGCTTCCGCGCCGTAGCGGTAGAGGGCCGAGACGAACGGCGTCCGAGGTCGGGCCGCGCGTTGTGCCACGACGGGTGGTCGGCGAGATAGATGTGCTTCGGTTGCAGCACCGGCCAGACCAGGTCGCGCGGCGTCAGCGGCGACGCGAGCCCGCGGAGCTGCCACTCCGCCGCATCCCAATAGGGCGTCGTCGTGCAGCAGTCCTGATTGACGAGCGCGCCGTACCCGGGCGCATCGTGGCCGCCCGGGTTCGCAGCGGCGACGATCGGGCGTCTCGATGAAGACGTCCAGCTCCGTGTCCCAGACGTAGACGTGTTCGGCTTTCCGCGGTGCAGCCAGCTCGACCGACGCTGTCGGATACATCACGACGTAGCGGCCGCTGCGGTCGATGGTTGCGTGGTGGAGCGTTGAAATTGAGCGGGCACCGCAGTCGGGACTGCCGTCGAGCGTCGACGCGGCCGTGTCGAGCAGACGACGGCTGCGACGGGTCGTCCTTGTCGAACACGACCAGGTAGTGATGCTGGTCCTGATCGGTGCCGCCGAAGAACGCGACGATTTTCTCGATCGTGCCGGCGCTCGAGCGCCACGCCGCCGACGAGCGTGCCGGCCAGGCCGGTGACCACGGCGTCGAGGTCGAGCAGACGGGTGTAGAGGCGCCGTGGAGAAATCGTACTGGTCGATCGTGCGGAGCGTAGAGCCGCCGCCGTTATACGTCGCGTAGATGTGCGCGTCGTGCACGTAGCTGAACTGCGCTTCGTTGAAAAACTTCAACGTCATGCCGCCCGCGCCGGTGGCCGTCGGCTGAATGCGTGTCGCGTTGCCGGTCCGGGTGTCGAAGGCATAGGGGATGACGGTGCCGTCGGTGCCGACCACGTAGAAGTAGGTTCCGGCCGCACTCCACGCATGCTGATGTGTCCCGGAAGGTGTCCGGAAGGACCGGTCGAGAAGCTCCGGACGCGTCAGTGCGTCGGTAATGCGGCGGATCGGTCGTGCCGAAGACAGGGTCGATCAGGGCCGTTCCGGCAGGCCCGGGCACCTGCAGCAGCGGCTTGGGCCGGGTCTCGCGATCGGTCGCGCTCTCGTACGCCGTGAGTGCGGGCCCGCCGTACGGCACCGCCATCCTGGCGGCCGTGAGTGACGCGTTCGTCGAGTACAGGGTTGCGCCGAACTTCAGGGGTGACGCCGCAGGCGACGCGCTCGTGTAGACGAGCTGACCGTTGCGGAAATACCGGACCGTGCCGGCCGCGACCCGATGCGGAACACGTCTCCGTCGGCCAGCCGCCCTTCGGCTTGTACACGCCGCGCTCGCGGACGTCCCAGCCGCCATCGGGCCAGAAACTGAACGCGTACGGCAGCGACGCAGGGGAGGGCAGCGTCGTGGTGACGTCTGCCAATCCCGCAAACAGCCGGTGGCCCGGGGCCGGGACCAACTCCACCGGAACCTTCCCCGGCCGGCAGCTGATGCAGGCTGACCGCGCCGGCGTCGGGGCACCCGTCACATCCGACAAGCTTCGTCAGCGTTCCGGCTCCGGCGAGCGATTTCGTCACGGTGCCCCATTGGACGGGGGTGAACGGATCAGCTGGTCCTCGAGTGCGAGGCTGGCCGCGGCGGGAAGAGAAGGGCGGCGGACAGACACACTCCGACACACGTTGTCGCGATGATCTTCACGAATGACCTCAGTGCAGGATGGTGGCGTCGTTCTTCAGCGCGCCGGGGGCGGACGTGAGATATGTGCCGGACGACAGCACGATCTGATCGATGCGGAAGCCATCCTCGCGTGTCTGGAGGCGCAGCGTCTGCGGGCCGGTGACGTCGAACGTCACCACCGGTCCGAGCACGCCGGTGCCGTAGCCGTTGTCCTGCCAGCCCCAGCCCGCGACGCCGGCGTTGGAGGCGTCCTCGAGGTTGATGACGTAGGCGCCGGTCGAGCCGATGCGCGCGACGGCATTGCCGTCGGCATCCAGCGAGCCGCTGAACTGCACGAAGGCTGAATCGTTGGCCCAGCCGTCGTCTTCCGCGCGGCCCCTGACCCACAGCCGATAGGCGCGGCCGGCTTCGGCCTGGAACGTGAACTCGGCGTAGTTCGCCGGCGCCGCGAGGGCCGTGGTGACTTTCGCGAGTCCGGCGTTGACCGTGCCGATCGTCGTACTGTTGGCGGCCGTCGTGTCGGCGATGAGGCGCCAGGTGCCCGCGATCGTTGTCGCGGTGCTCGCGGAGATGAAGATCTCGGTCGCCGGGACGGGTGCGGCAGGAGGTGCGGCGGCCGTCGGCGGCAGCACCAGCGTGTCCTGCTTCGTCACGCCCGGGGCAGCCGTCAGATACAGCGCCGGCGACAGGACGATCTGATCGATCGAGATGCCATCCTCGCGCTGCTGGATGCGAAGGGTCTGCGGGCCGGTCGCCGCGAAGTACACCAGGGGACCGAGCACGCCGGTGCCGTAGCCGTTGTCCTGCCAGCCCCAGCCCGACACACCGCAGCCCGAGCAATCCTCGATGCCGACCCAGGTCGCGCTCGTCGTGCCGATCTGGTTGATCGGCACGCCGGTGTCGGTGACGCTGCCGCTGAACTGGACGTAGGCCGAGTCGTTCGTCCACGCGTCGTTGTCGGCGCGGCCGCGCATCCAGAGGCGATAGGCCCTGCCGGCTTCGGCGTTGAACGTCAGCTCGAAGTAATTCGCGGGCGCCGCGAGCGCCGCGGTCAGCTTGGGGACCGCCGCGTCAGGGTTCCACAGGCGGGCGCCGCCGGCGGCCTGCGGATCCGCGACGATCTGCCATGTGCCCGCCACGACGGCCGCGTTCTTCGCGTGCAGGACGATCTCGCCCGGCGGGGGTGTCTGCACGACCACGTGGCGCACTGCCGACGTCCCCATGTTGCCCGCCGCGTCGAACGCGCGAGCCGCCACGGTGTGGGTCCCGGCAATCGACGTCAGGTGCGAGCACGACACGTCAGGCTGGCCGGTCATGGTGTGGGCGACGAGCCCGTCTTCCAGGATCTCCACCCGCGTCACGCCGACGTCGTCGGTGGCTGACGCGGAGATTGACAGCGAGCCGCCGGTGACGTGCAGCCCCTCGGTAGGGGTGAGCAACGCCACCGTCGGCCGCACCGTGTCGACTGGCGCGGGAGGCGCACCAGGCCACGGGAACTCGGTGATGAGACCGTAGTGATCGGAGGGCGCTTCGTCGCCGGCCGGCACGATGCCGAAGCGCTCAATCGAGAGCGGCAGGAAGCCGGCGGGCGACCACGTGTAGTCGGGACGCTTCCAGGCGTAGCCCACGCCCAGGAATCCGCACCCGCTGCGGTTCGTCATGCCGGTGAAGCCTTCCGCGCTGCCGTGAAGCAGAGGCCACGAGTCCACGTAGCCCGCGGCGCGCAGGCGCTGCAGGCCGATGTTGGTCGGGTATTCGCCACAGACTTTCGACGAGCCGTCCCAGACGTTGAGATCGCCGATGAGAACGTGCGGCGCCGCGCCCCCCGCGCTCTGCAGGAACGCCGCGGTCTGTACGGCCTGACGGTCGTAGCTGGCCGCTTTGTTCGTGCCCGACGAATACCAGTGCGCGGCGAACATGTTCATGCTCTGCGAGCACGCCGCGTCGAGGCAGACGGGAATGCGCAGCACCCACATGGTGTCGGCGGGATTGGGATTGAGCGTCGTGTCGAGCTGACGCCAGTCCTCGGGACCGGCGAAGCCGTATCGGGCGACCATCGCGACGCCGTTGCGTTCGCTCGTTTTCGATTGCCAGCCGAGGACCCTTCGCACGTTCTCGGGCGATGCGCAGACGCTGGTCCACGATTCGGCGAGGCCGAGCGCGACGACTTTCGGATCGTTGCCGATGCTGCTGGTGAGGTGTTCCTGGACCATGCCGATGGCCCACGCGTTCAGCGGTTGGGTGGAGTCGGTGCAGTTGGCCGTGTCGGAGAACCGGACCAGATGACCGGCCATTCCGGGCTCGCCCTTGCCGGACTGGATGTTGAACCAGGCGACTTTGAAGGATGCCGGCGCGCTCTGCGCGAAGGCCACGGCCGGGGCCGCGAAGGCCATCGTGAGAGCGACGAGCGCGCATGCGCGCGAGCACACATGTGCCGGCATGGAACGAGCCTCCGAGCGTCGCGCGGTCAGCCTGTTACTGGTGGCGCGATCCAGACGATTCAGCTTGTTGGTGAAGGCCGATGTGTGTCGGGCGTAACCCCGCACCGGTCGCGTCCCTCACGGCAAGCAAAATGCCACCGAGCTCAGGATCAAGAACCGCGTTTTTCTCCGTGTTTGTCCTGCTGAGCTCGGTTTAGCCGGGCTGGCAGATGAAACGGAATTGAACGCGAATTACGAAACCGTAACGAAAGTTGACCGCTCGAGTTCGAAAATGGTCGAGGTATTTCCTGACACTCTACCGGACTTGCTTGTCAATTACGCTAACGAAATAGGCCTGAAGATCGCACAGGGAAAAAATTTCCACCAAGCTCGTATGAAAACGGACGCTTGAATCACCGAGAAATCCAAATTTTCCTCGGTAATACCTTCAAATTTATGTACTTAACTGTTGGGGCGTCCGAGACTCAACCCGGGTCACGGTCGGGCTGCGGGCCCGCGAACCTGGTCGAGGGCGCTCGACGTCTGGCCGGGGTTCCTGGCGGCGCGGCCTCGTGGCCGATCGGGTGTAAGCCGAGGGCGATCAGTGGAAGGGAAAGGAGCGGCGCATCGTCATCAGGCGACACACCGTCGCAGGCGACGCGTCGTAATCAAATGACCCGAGAAGCCGATATAGACATTGTGAACTGCGATTGACGGGAGGT
This sequence comes from uncultured Acidobacteriota bacterium, assembly GCA_963820645.1. Taxonomy (GTDB): domain Bacteria; phylum Acidobacteriota; class Vicinamibacteria; order Vicinamibacterales; family 2-12-FULL-66-21; genus JALZOC01. The sequence continues at coordinate 82,435 of CAWGAS010000008.1, forward strand.
TCAGTGCTGGATCGCCCTTCCGGACCGTATCGCCGGCGGCCACTGACTTCACAATGCACGGTTCCTGAGTTTCCCAATCAGCTGCCCTGGCAGCCGCGTTGCAGCCGCCGCTGGTCCGATGAACTCCGCGGCGGGGTTGGCGATGGCGGCCTCTGGCGCGCTGGCCGGCCTCAAGGTCATGGCGCTCGTCGAGGCCACGCGCCTCACCGGCGTCGCCAGAAACGTGCTGGACTATGCCCGCGCCTCGGCGACAGGAGCCGGCGGAGTCGACGTGGCCATGGCGCTCGCGCTGATCCGCCGCGGCGGCGAGAGTGCCTGGCGCATCGACCCGCTCCGCGAGCTCGCGGCGGCGGCGGCGGTTCCAGTGGAGCTCCTCTTCGAGCGCCATCGCTACGATCAACAGATCGTCGAACGGCTGCGGCACCTGGTCCACGCGCGCCGCCCGCACATCATCGAAACCCACCACGTCAAGTCCCACTGCCTCGTCGCCTTGAGCGGCCTCTGGCGTCACTACACCTGGGTGGCGTTCCATCACGGCTACACGCAGACCGACGTCAGGGTCCGTGCCTACAACCACGTGGACCGCTGGTCGCTGCGGCACGCGGCGCACGTCGTCACGACCAGCGAGTCGTTCAGCAAGATGCTGGCGGCGCGCGGCGTCGCGGCGTCACGCATCACGGTCCTCCACAACGGCGTCCGCGAGACGCCCGTGGCGGAGTCCGCGGTCGCGGAGGCGCGCCACTCGCTGGGGCTCTGGGATGGGGAGCGCGTGGTGCTGGCGATCGGCCGGCTGTCGCGCGAGAAAGGGCACGCGCACCTGATTCGCGCCGCGGCGGCGTGGCGCAACGGCGCGCGGCTGATCATCGTCGGCGAGGGCCCGGAACGCCCGACGCTCGAGCGGCTGGTGCGGAACCTCGGCGTCGCGGGGCGCGTGGTCCTGGCCGGCCCGACAACTCACGCGGCGCCGTTCTATGCGCTCGCGGACGTGTTCGTGCTCCCGTCGCTGAGCGAAGGATCGCCAAACGTCCTGCTCGAAGCGATGGCGGGCGGGCTCCCGATCGTCGCGACGCGCGTGGGGGGTGTGCCGGAGATTGCAGCGGACGGGATCACCGCGCTGCTGGGACCGCCGAAGAATCCGGCATTCCTCGCCAGCGCCGTCGATCGACTGTTCGAGGATCCGGAGCTCGGCCGGCGTCTCGGCGCGACCGCACGGAATACGGTGCTCAGCCGCCACACGCCCGAACAGCGCGCCGCGACGCTCAGTCGACTGTATGCTGACTTAGTGGGGTGACCGCGCGAGCGAAACGAGCGGCCTTTACCGCGCGAACGAAGTGAGCGCGGCCCTACCGAGGCGCTAAGCGCCGAGGCCCGTACCGGGCTCAGCGAAGTAAGGCCCGGCCTTTACCGGGTCAGCGAAGTAAGCCCGGCCCTACGGCGAGCGAAGCGAGCCGCCCCTACCGCGCGGAGCGAAGTAAGGCGCGGCCTACCCGTGCGGCAGCACCACCACCGCGCCCGAATTGCTCTTCTCGGCGGGTGACCAGACCGCGCCCCCGTGTGCGGCGATGATCCGCCGTGCGACCGGCAGGCTCAAACCGCACCCGCCTCGCCATTCATCGAAAGTCGTGAGGTCCTCCGGGGTTGCAACCTCGAGGTCGCCGATCTGATCGGCACCCCCGATCGCGATCCAGGACGCCGGCCGGCCGCCGTATTCCCCGATCCGCTCGCGGACGTGCAGCCGCGGGCTGGCCACGACCTCGCGGCGGACCGCGTGGACCAGCGACGTGAACGCGCCCCTCAGCCGGACGGCGTCAGCGTTGACGATGGCGGTCCCGGTGCCCGTGGTCAGCTCGACTTCGATCTCGCGGTCCGAGACCGGCGCCAACGCGGCAACCGCCTCCGTCAGCAGGGAGCGGAGGTCCGTCCGGCTGCGGTTGAACGGCGCCTTGCCGCCTTCGAGATTGGAGAGGTCGCTCATTTCCCCGAGCAGGGCCGACAGCCGTGCGCAGGATTTCTCGGCATCCTCGAGAAGCCGCCGTTGCTGGTCCGTGATCGATCCGGCCCGGTCCTTGAGGAGCATGCGGATGTATCCGGCGACAACCGTCACGGGGCTGCGGAACTCGTGAACCGACACCGAAAGCAGCTCGGGCAGTTTCGGATCGGTGGGCGCACTCGTCATGCATGCATTCTCTATTACCCGCGCCAGTGGTGTCGAGGGAAGCACGGCAGCCTCTGCGGTGTTCTTGATAGGCAGAGTCCCCCGGCCGCTAGCCGTCTTGACTCCCGAAAACTTGCACCAATTGAGTCAACTTTTCGGGATCGAGACGGCGCCAGTAAACAATGCCGCCAGCGAGGCGGAGCCGCTCTGGTCTGAGGCGCAGCCTCGCTAGAGCTGGGGGGTCGAAAAAGTGGTACCGTGGTCGTAAGAGGCTGACATGCTGATCAGGAAGCATCCCGCGATTCCCTCTTCGGAAATCACCGACGAACGAATCTACATCCGCCGGCGGGAGTTCATCCGTATAGCGAGTGGGGCCGCCGCGGCAGCGGCGGTCATGCCGGTGCTCCAGGGCTGTACGAGCGAGCCGGCGGCTGCCGAGCCTCGGCCCGGCGAGTTGTTCGGCGTGCCGCAGTCCCCGCTCTCGGGTTACAAGGAAAAGGCGATCGCGACCGACGAGGCACTGAACACGTTTGACGAGATCACCGGGTACAACAACTTCTACGAGTTCGGGATGGGGAAGGACGATCCGCAGCGCTACGCCGGCAAGATGCGGACGAGCCCGTGGCACGTCAAGATCGACGGCCACTGCGGCAAGCCGGCCGACTACGCGCTCGAGGATCTGATCAAGCCGATTGCGCTGGAGGAGCGCATCTACCGCCTCCGCTGCGTGGAGGCGTGGTCGATGGTGATCCCGTGGATTGGCGTGCCGCTCGCCGAGGTGATCAAGCGCGCGGAGCCGTTGTCGAAGGCGACCTTCGTCGAGTTCACCACGCTGCAGCGGCCGCGCGAGATGCCGGGGCAGCAGACCTCGTCGCTCAACTGGCCGTATACCGAAGGGCTGCGGATGGACGAGGCCCTGCACCCGTTGACGATCCTCGCCGTCGGCCTCTACGGCAAGACGCTGATGAACCAGAACGGCGCGCCGATCCGGCTCGTCGTCCCGTGGAAGTACGGCTTCAAGAGCATCAAGTCGATCGTCCGGATCCGCTTCGTCGACAAGCAGCCTCACACCGCCTGGAACGACGCGAACCCGGACGAGTACGGGTTCTACTCGAACGTGAACCCGGAGGTCGATCATCCGCGCTGGACGCAGTCGCGCGAGCGCCGCATCGGCACGATCCTGCCGCGCCGCACGCAGATGTTCAACGGCTACGGCGACCAGGTGGCCTCGCTCTATGCGGGGATGGATCTGAAGAAGTACTACTGAGGCTGTCGAGTTTCTACAGGAGGTCAGGAGGTCAGGAGATTGTTCTCAAAAACCAAAAAACTCCTGATCTCCTGATCTCCTGTTCAAGACAAGCGAGCCCGGTAAATTTGAATGCGCTTTGCCAAACCTGCCGCTGTCGTCCTCTGCTCGCTCCCGTTCGTCTGGCTCGTGTTTCGTGCCCTGACGGGCCGTCTGGGGATCAACCCGGTCGAAGACCTCACGCTGACGACCGGCATCTGGACGCTGCGGTTTCTCGTCTTCACGCTGCTCGTCACGCCGCTCCGGCGCGTGACGGGCTGGAACCGCGTCATCCAATACCGGCGCATGCTGGGTCTGTTCACGTTCTTCTACGCCTCGCTTCACTTCGCGATCTATATCGCCGTCGACCAGTTCTTCGCGTTCGACCTCATCCTCAAGGACATCGTGAAGCGCCCCTTCATCACGATGGGCTTCACCGCCTTCGTCCTGATGATCCCGCTTGCCCTCACCTCCACGAAGGGCTGGATCCGCCGCCTGGGCCGGCGATGGCAGTTGCTCCATCGCCTCATTTATGTAAGCGCCGTCACCGCGGCCGTGCACTACCTCTGGAAGGTGAAGGTGATGATCGGATCGCCGGTCTACTACGCTATCGCCATTGCGATCCTGCTCGGATTCCGGCTCGTCTGGCAGCTCCGATCGGCCGCCGCGGTACGCCGCCAAACGGCTGGGGCGTAGGCATTTAACGTCATTTCACTCAGGGTCGCCGACAATCCGCGCGGCGTATTGCCCTTTCACCCCCCGATCCTGCCCGTTTGCCTCAAATTTGACGCCCTGGACCGGGACCCGCCGATATGCTGGGCACCTGCGAGCCGCACAGTTTTCAGGGGTATCGGGGTGCGGAGCGCCTGCGGCCCGCGCGAGGATAGCGACCCTTCGACTCACTGCGTTCGCTCAGGGTCGTCCCGAGCGCAGTCGAGGGGCGAGTCTTCGAGCGCCGCAGCGCGGCGAGTGGGGGTGGGGCCCCGCGAGCAAGTGATGATGACCGGAGAGGCATATGCACAAGCCGATTAAGTACGTCGAGAAGGGGTTGACCGTCGCGGCCAAGGGCGCCTGGAGCGTCTTCGACACGCTGAACAGCATCAAGCCCGCGCAGGCGTTCACGCCGAAGTGGTCGGAGAAGCCGATCCTGAAGTCCTGGCAGAAAGTGAAGCCGCCGCTCGGCTGGCCGCGCGAGACCGACTCGCTCTGCCCGACCTGCGTCCGCGAAGCGCGCCAGGAGATCCTCGACGGCAAGCGCGACTACAAGGTCCTCCTCAACGAGAAGATCGGCGAGATCAAGGCGACCATCATCGAGCGCGACGGCAAGATCCTGATGGTCAAGGACTGCCCGATCGCACGGGCACTTCGAAGACGTCATGGCGATGGACCCGGCGTTCTTCAAGCACCTCGAGGATGCGTTCCCCGGCAGCGACATCGTCGCGCACAACGACGAGAAGCTCCACAACCACGGCACCAGCACGATCAAGTACGGGCGCGGCTCGGTCCTGACCATCGACCTGACCAACCGCTGCAACATGATGTGCGACCCCTGCTTCATGGACGCGAACCAGGTCGGGTTCGTCCACGAGCTCTCCTGGGAAGACATCAAGACGCTGCTCGACAACGCGATCTCGATCAAGCCGAAGCGGCAGATGTCGGTGCAGTTCTCCGGCGGCGAGCCGACGATGTCGCCGTACTTCCTCGACGCCGTGCGCTACGCGAAGAAGGTCGGCTACAGCAGCGTCCAGGCGGCGACCAACGGCATCGAGTTCGCCAAGAGCCCCGAGTTCGCCAAGGCGGCGTTCGAGGCGGGCCTGCGCTACGCCTACCTGCAGTTCGACGGGATCGGCAACGCCGCCAACTCGCACCGCCTCGTCGGCAACCTGTTCGACGTGAAGCTGCGCGCCATCGAGAACCTCCACTCGAACGGCGTCGACATCGTCCCGGTCACGACGATCGTCAACGGCGTCAACAACGAGCAGGTCGGCCGCATCATCCAGTTCGCGCTCGACAACCCGAAGAAGATCAACTTCCTGTCGTTCCAGCCGGTGTCGTTCACCGGCCGCGACGAAGAGGTCACCGTCGAGCGGCGCGAGGCGCAGCGCTACACGCTCTCGCACCTCGCGCACGACGTGAAGAACCAGATCGGCCTCGGCGAGCCGGTGCGCGACTGGTTCCCGATCTCGTTCATGGGCACCTTCACCGACTGGGCGGACCTCGTGCACGGCCCGAGCGCCGAGTGGGGCAACCTGACCTGCGGCTGCCATCCGAACTGCGGCATCGGCATGGCGATCATGATCGACAAGGAAACGAAGGAAGCGGTGCCGGTGACCGCGTTCCTCGACGCGCAGTCGATGGCCAACGACCTCAAGAAGGTGAACGACGCCGGCCGCGGCAAGTTCCTCTCGGTCGGTCGGCATGGCGCTCGCGCTCATGAAGAACTACGACCCGTTCAAGGCGCCGACGCACTTCAAGCTCGCCGACCTGATGAAGAAGTTCGACAAGACGTTCGGCGCGACCGGGAAGAGCTACGGCAAGGTCGGCGCCGATCGGACGCAGCGGGACCAGCAGATGCGCCGCGCCGGACCGCTGGAACTTCCTGTTCATCGCCGGCATGTGGTTCCAGGACCTGTTCAACTACGACTTCCGCCGCACCGAGCGCTGCATCATCCCGTATGCGACGCAGGAAGGAGAGATTTCCTTCTGCGCCTACAACACCGGCATCGGCTGGCGGAACATCATCGAGAAGATGCACATGACGGCGACGCTGACCAAGTGGTACGAGGAGCACGGCCGCCACGAGATCATCGCCGGCGGCAAGAACGTCGCCCTCCCGACCACGGCGCACAACCTCGTGCTCGACGCCGAGGCCGTGGCGGCCGGCATTCAGCACGACCTCGACGACGCCGGCATCGCCAAGACGGCGCGTGAAGAGAAGCTGCGCGCCCGGGCGGATGCGAAGAAGAAGGCCGAAGAGAACGAGCGGATGGCCGCGCTCTACCGGCAGCACGTCCTCAAGGAGGAGCCTGCCGGCCCGGTGATCCAGATCCAGGGCCTGGGCGGCAAGAAGAAGAGCACCGTGCAGGAAGTGATGCACAAGGACCAGCAGTAGCGTCAGGGCTACCGCGATCCCGACGGCCGCGTGGGGCAACCCCGCGGCCGTTTTTTTTGTTACCCTGCGCCCATGGCTTCCGCTCTCGTGGCTTCCGGCTTCAGCCGGAACAATCATCGTCGCCCGCTCGTGGCGTCCGCCTTCAGGCCGGACCAATCCGACTCGCGAATTCTCCCTCCGCATGAGCACAACCCGCGCCGTCGTGCTCGCTCGCGGCCTTGGGACACGGATGCGCGAGGCCGACCCGGGCGCGCAGCTCTCGGAGGAGCAGCAGCGCGCCGCGGACGCCGGCCTCAAGCCGATGATGCGCCTGAACGGCCGCCCGTTTCTCGACTATGTCCTGAGCGCGCTCGCCGACGCAGGCCTCACGGAGGTTGCGCTCGTGGTCGCCCCCGATCATGAAGCCGTGCGGCAGGTACTACACCGCCATCGCGCCGCCGTCACGGATCCGCCTCGACTACGTGGTTCAGCTCGAGCCTCGAGGGACGGCGAATGCGCTCCTCGCGGCCGAGCCATGGACGGCCGGCGGGATGTTCCTGGCCTTGAACGCCGACAATCTCTATCCAGCCGCCGTGCTTGCGGATCTCGCGCGGCTTGCCGGGCCCGGGCTGCCGGCGTTCGAGCGCGACGATCTCGTGCGATCGGGCAACATCCCTGCGGAGCGCATCAAGTCGTTTGCGCTGATCGAGGTGGACGACGACGGGTATCTCACCGGGATTATCGAGAAGCCGCCGGTGGATCTTCCGCCTGAAGGCGGAAGCCACGAGACTCCAAGAGAGGCACTTCCAAGAGAGGCACTTCCAAGAGAGGCCACTTCCAAGAGAGGCACTCAAAGAGAGGCAACTCAAAGAGAGGCAACTCAAAAAGAGGCAACTCCAAAAGAACCACCTGGCTTCCGCCTTCAGGCGGAAGAATCAAGTCCTCGTCAGCATGAACTGCTGGCATTTCGATTCGCGCATGTTCGCGGCATGCCGCGACGTCCCGCGCTCGGTGCGGGGCGAATTCGAGCTGCCCGAGGCGGTCGGACTGGCGATCACGCGAGGCGTGCGGTTCAGGGCGCTGGCCGCTCGCGGGGCGGTGCTCGATTTGTCGCGCCGCGCCGATGCCGCCGAGGTCGAGCGCCGGCTGACAGGGATCGTTCCCAACCCATGACCTCCGACGACCTCGCTGCCGGCCTCGTGGCGTGCGGCGTGAACCCTGCCGAGCTCCCGGCGAAGCGCGCGCTTTTCGATCTGGTACTCGGGGCGTTCGGCAGTCGCGCGGGGCAGCGCTATGCCGGTCAGTATGTTTCGTGGGTGCCGGGCCGGCTCGAGGTCTTCGGCAAGCACACCGACTACGCGGGCGGGCGCAGCCTCGTGTGCGCCGTACCTCGCGGCCTGGCCTTCGCGGCGTGCCGCCGGCCGGGCCCGGTCCACGTTGTCGACGCGCGGCAGAAGGAGAGCGTGACGCTGGACAACTCCGATCCGGCCGGGGAACTGCCCGCGTATCGGTACTCGGGCTGGCGCCACTACGTCGAGGTCGTCGTCCGGCGGCTCGCGCGAAACTTTCCAGGCGCCCCGCTCTCCGCCGAGGTGGCCTTCGCGAGCGACCTGCCGCGGGCGGCCGGCATGAGCAGTTCGAGCGCGCTCGTGGTCGGCCTGGCGGCCGCGCTCGTGCGCGTCGCGGAGATTGACGCGCGCCCCGAGTGGCAGACGAACATCCGCAGCCGCCTCGATGCCGCCGGCTACTACGCGTGCATCGAGAACGGCCTGTCGTTCGGGACTCTCCAGGGAGATGCCGGCGTGGGCACGCACGGGGGAAGCGAGGATCATGCCGCGATCCTCACGGCCCTTGCGTGTCACCTGTCCGCGTTCGCCTTCGTGCCGATGCGGCGTCTCGGCACGGTCGGTCTGCCCGATGCGTGGTGCTTCGTGCTCGCGCCGAGCGGCGTCAGGGCGGAAAAGACCGGCGCCGCCAGGGACTCGTACAATCGCCTCGCGCGCGGCGTCGGGCTGCTCCTCGAGCTCTGGGACCGCGCGGAATCTCCCTGTGAGTCACTCGGCGCCGTGCTCGAATCCAGCGCGCCGGCCGGCGACCGCCTGCGCGATCTGGTGCGCCGGTCGGCCATTGCGGGCTGGTCTCCCGACGCGCTCGAAAGGCGCCTGGACCACTTCATCCGTGAGGATTCGCGCGTTCTCGAGGCCATCGAGGCCTTCCGTGCGGCGGACGGCGCGCGGCTGGGCTCCCTCGCCGAACAGTCGCAGGCCGAGGCCGGGACGTTGCTTGGAAACCAGGTTCCTGCCACCATGGCTCTCGCGCGAGCCGCACGGGAGCACGGCGCCCTGGCGGCGTCCAGCTTCGGCGCGGGCTTCGGCGGCAGTGTCTGGGCGCTCGTCGACCGGAACAGTGCGGCAGACTTCGCGGCCCGCTGGCATCCGAATGCGTTCGTGGCCGACCCCGGGCCGCCGCTCGTGGAGCTCTAGTACTAGACAGAATAGGGCAGCCGGTGTGTGAACCGGGATTCGCGATTCAAGGGATTCGCGATTCAAGGATTAGTGATTAGTGATTCAGGTGACGCCGATGACTGACATGACTCGCAGAGGATTCGTCGCAGGCATGGTGGCGGCCGCGGCGGCGCCGGCCGTGATCCTGGGAAAGCAGCGAGCGGCGCGGTATCCGATCGCGTTCTCCACGCTCGGGTGTCCGAAGTGGCCGTGGACCCGGATTCTCGGGCAGGCAGCGGACATGGGCTATGCCGCCATCGAGCTGCGCGGCATCGAAGGGCAGATGGACTTGACGAAGCGGCCGGAGTTCGCCGGCACGCGTATCGGCCAGACCATGAAGGATCTCGAAGCTGCCGGCCTTCGGATCTCGGACCTGGGCGCGTCGGCGCGCATGCACGAAGCCGATCCCGCGATCCGCGCGGCGCAGCTCGACGAAGGGCGGCGATTCATCGATCTCGCGCAGCAGCTGCGCGTGCCGTACATCCGCGTCTTCGGCGACAAGGTGCCGCCCGGCGAGGCGAAGGCATCGGCAATGGCGCGCGTCGTGGACGGGCTCCGCACGCTGGGCGAGCACGCGAAGGGCAGCGAGGTCGCCGTCATCATCGAGTCCCACGGCGACTTCACCGATTCGCCGACCCTGCTCGAGATCCTGAAGACCGCGGCGATGCCGAACGTGGCGCTCCTGTGGGACGCCCACCATACGTTCGTGGCCGGGAAGGAAGATCCGGCGGCGACCTTCAAGGCGCTGGGGTCGTACGTGCGGCACACGCACCTGAAGGACTCGAAGCCGGAAGGCGACGGCGTGCGATACGTCCTCACCGGCGACGGAAACGTCCCGGTCCGCGACACCGTGAACGTGCTGGCGCGCAACGGGTATCGGGGCTACTACGGCTTCGAGTGGGAGAAGGCCTGGCACCCCGAGATCGAGGAACCGGAAGTCGCGTTCCCCCACTACGCGTCGTTGATGCGGCGATATCTGTCAGAGGCCGGCGTGGCGCCAACCTCGGTGTGATCCGGGCCGCTCACCGCGCTGCCGCCGCCGGCACGTACGGCCTCATCGTCCGTGCCTCGATGTCGAGCTCGCAGACGTCGCGCAACTGGTGCCGGGCGATCCATCGTCCGACCGCTTCGGAGTAGCCGGGCTCGTGTGGATCCGCCAGACCCCATTGGTCCGGCGACCACGCGCTGTAGCCGTTCAACGTCGGAATGGAACGGTCCAGCGAGATGAACATCGCGTCCATGGCGTAGAGGCCCCACTTGTGAAACGAGCGCGACATGTAGGCGTCGGACGCGCCGCGGATGAAGAACGATTTGCAGGACGAATCGACGTCGATTGGGGCTTGAACCCAGCGCCGATAGACACTCGTGGGGCGCGCAAAATCCAGGACGTTCCGATTCCATTCCGTTAGGAGCAGCAGAAACACGACCGCGGACACGAAGATGCGGAACCTGGAGGTCCTCGGAAGCTGCATCAAGAACAGGACGGCTAGAAGCACCACGGCGAGCTCGTAGACTTCGATGATGCGCTTGGGATCGCGTATTGCCGAGAATCCCGGAAGCGGCGCGAGCAGCGTCTTCCAGAGCGAAACCTCGCCGAATCTCAGTGGGATCATGAGGACGATGAACGTGACGAAGAGGAACCAGAGACAGTAGAGCCGGTGTGGCTTCTCGATCTGAAACCAGGGCACCCACGCCAGGATCACCACGACGAGGACGAGCTTGAACGTCCGGAGGGATTCATACGCCGGGATGCTTCTCCAGTCCGCGCGCGACAGGTCGATGGCCTTGAGAGCGCCGATGAGCTGATCTTCTGGAAAAGCGGGATGCTCGCGGTAGGCGGCCGAGTAAATCCAGAAGAAGACGACACAGCCGGCCAGGCCCCCGAGCGTGAATGCCACGGTGTAGGGGTCTCTGTTCCACGAGTTGGTGAGCCGGCCGGGCACGTCCCACCGCCGCCAGACGAACCAACCGCCGGTCAGCAACGCGATCAGCAGCGGCCGGATCGGATCGGTGGCCGAGAACGTCAACGGGCCGATGGTGGTCCGTGCGATCGGGTGAACATGGACCGCGATTGCCACCACCAGACTCACGCCCGCGACCGCCAGCCACCACGGGCTCGGCCGCCGCGCCCCCTGGCCGGAATCGCGCCGCTCCACCCGCCGATCCGCTGCCGTCTTACTCCCGAAAACTTTCACCATTTGAGTCAAGTTTTCGGGATCGAGACGGCGTCAGTAAACGATGCCACCTAGCGAGGCGGAGCTTCTCTGGTCTGAGGCGCAGCCTCGCTAGAAGTAGAGTCCGGCCAGCAACAGCCCGGCGATGAGGACGGCAAACGCACCCGTATAGAAATCCTGAGTGAAGATCAGGCCGGCAAACAGGCCCGACAGCCAGGCGAGGCCGGCGCGGGACAGGCGTTGCGGCATTCGCGCCGCAACGAGCGCCGTCAAGAGTATCGGCGGGATCAGAAAGACCGAGGCCCGCTGCGTCCACACGCCGGTGCCGCCGTTGATCAGGTTGCCTGACGAGAAGAAGAACACGCTCAGGAGCAGCGACTCGACAAGTCCAAGCTTCGCGAACTTCCGGCAGATCAGATACAGGCACAGCGCTCCGGTCTCCATGACGAGGAACAGGGTCACGTTGTACGCCGGCAGGGGATCGAAGAACACCCTGGCAATCAGATAGAAGGGCGCGTACAGGATCAGGCCGTGGGAATAGCCCAGCGTGCCCCGAACAGGGAAATACATGGGCGGCGATGACGGATCGGCCAACGTCCAGAGGCTGTGGCGCCAGTGCTCCAGCAGGAAGTTGATGAAGTACGGATCGAGCCAGTCGCCAAGCGCCACCGTGAGGAACGTGCCGCCCTGGATCCGAAACACGTTGGAGAAGTACCAGACCGACAATGCGAGAACGATCGATGCCTCGACCAATCGCATGGCGGTCCGGGTGTGGGCGCTCACGTCGGCAGCATGCTACACCGTGTCGCGCGAGAACCGCGCGAGACCTTCCAGGCGTGTATCATCAACGGCGAAGGTGACTGGCGTGTCACGAGCGGCAAGCCGCAGGTAGAGAGAATCTGTTTCGAGGAGTGTGATGCACATTGCGCCGGAGCTCGAAGCGTTGAGACACCGGAACGCGCCGCTCGAGATGCAGCCTGACGAGTTCAGGCAGATCGGCCATCGCCTCGTCGATCAGATCGCCGATCGACTGGCAATGCTGCCGGGCAGGCCGGTGACGCCGGACGAATCGCCGGCGGACGTCCGGAAGGCGTTCGGGGCGGAGGAGACGCTCCCGCCAGCCGGCGCCGACGCGGGCCGGCTGGTCAGCGACGCGACGAAACTGCTGTTCGAGCACTCGACCTTCAACGCGCACCCGCGCTTTTTCGGCTACATCACCTCGAGCCCCGCGCCGATCGGGATGTTCGGCGATTTCCTGGCCGCGGCCGTCAATCAGAACGTGGGGGCGTGGCGGCTGGGACCGCTGGCGACCGAGATCGAGAAGCAGGCCGTGCGGTGGATCGCCGAGCTGATTGGGTTTCCCGCCAGTTGCGGCGGGCTCCTGGTCAGCGGCGGCAACATGGCGAACTTCGTCTGCTTCCTCGCCGCTCGCGCGGCCAGGGCGACGTGGGACGTGCGGAAGGAGGGGCTGTCGCGCGGCGGCCGGCCGTTGCTGGTGTACGCGTCTACCGAAACCCACACGTGGATTCAGAAAGCCGCCGATCTGTTCGGGCTCGGCACCGACGCCATCCGCTGGATTGCCACGGACGATGAGCAGCGGATGGACTCGTCGGCTCTGCGCCGCGGGATCGAGGAGGATCTCCGGCTCGGCCATCAGCCGTTTCTCGTCGTCGGTACGGCCGGCTCTGTCAGCACCGGCGTCGTCGATTCGCTGCAGGACATCGCCGCCATCTGCCGTGAGCATGCGTTGTGGTTTCACGTGGACGGCGCCTACGGGGCGCTCGCCGCGCAGGCGCCGGGAGCGCCGGCGAGCCTGCGCGCGTTGAGCGACGCCGATTCGGTCGCGGTCGATCCGCACAAGTGGCTCTACGCGCCGCTCGAGGCCGGCTGCGCGCTCGTGCGCGATGCCGGCGCGCTGCGCAAGGCCTTCTCCTATCACCCGGCCTACTACCACTTCGACGATCAGGCCGTGAACTACTTCGAGTACGGCCCGCAGAACTCGCGCGGCTTCCGGGCGCTGAAAGTGTGGCTGGCGCTCCGGCAGGTGGGGCGCGCCGGTTATCTGAAGATGATCGGGGACGACATCCTGCTCGCGCGGCATCTCCATCATCTCCTGGCGGACCACCCGGAGTTCGAGGCGACGAGCCAGAGCCTCAGCATCACGACGTTCCGGTATGTGCCGCCGGACCTGAGGCCACAGCTCGGATCCGGGACGGTCGAGTCCTACCTCAACCAGCTGAATCAGAACCTGCTGACGGCGGTTGAGAAAAGCGGTGAAGCGTTTCTGTCCAACGCGCTCATCGGCGGCAGGTTCGTGTTGAGGGCCTGTATCGTGAACTTCCACACGTCTCTGGAAGATATCGAAGCCCTGCCCGTGCTGTTCTCCCGGTTGGGAAAAGAGGCCGACGCTGCGCTGAGGCGGGAGCGCGAACGCCCGAGCCACACCCCAGCCTGAGCGTGCCCGGGTGGGCCGCCTAGTGGCGTGTACCGAACGCTAGTGGCCAGTCCCGAATCACTAATCGCAAATCCTCGAATCCTCGAATCGGGTTCAGGATTCAGCGATTCAGTCGATTCACGATTAGTGATTCGGACAAGTGACTATCCCTTCGTGAGCCGATGATGCAGCCACGCCCGCGCCAGCCGCCAGCCTCGCGTCACGGTGGCGGCCGACACGCCCATCGCCTCGGCGGTCTCGTCGGTCGTCAACCCGGCAAAGAACCGCAGCTCGATCATGCGTGCCCGGACCGGGTCGACGGCCGTCAGCTCGACGAGCGCATCGTTCAGGGCGATGATGTCGAGATCCGGCGAGCCCGTGATGCTGATGATCTCCCCATCGTCGAGCGAGACGGTGCAGGGCCACGCGCCGCGTTTCGAGGCCGCATGCTGACGGGCGTGATCGACCAGCAGACGCCGCATCACGGTGGCGGCGACGCCGAAGAACTGGGCCCGATCCTGCCAGACCACCCTGCGCTGACGCGCCAGCCGAAGATAGGCTTCGTTCACCAGCGCCGTCGGCCGAAGAGTATGATTCGAGCGCTCGCGCGACAGGTACCGTGCAGCCTGGTGATGCAGCTCCCGGTAGACGAGGGGGATGAGCTTCTCGCCGGCCGCGGAGTCGCCGGCGCTCCAGGCTCTGAGCAGGCCGGTCAGATCCGTGGTGGCTGTGCTGCTCATGCCTAAGGGTCCTCTGCGAGGGGGAAGAGCCTACAGTAAGGTCGCCGTCCACCCAAAGTCAACGTGCGGATCTGCCGTCCAGACGCTCTGTTTCCCCCGTGGACCCCCTGGTGACGACGTCTGCCGCTGGTTTGCGCGTTACTGGTCAGGAGAACACTCATGACAATCCGCACCGTTCGCGCCGCCGGCAGCGCGCTCGTGGCCGTCGCCCTCGCCGTGTGGGCGTGGTCGGCCACGGCGATTTCCGGCGTCACTGCACAAGACGCTTCGCAGGCCTTTCACTCGACGCCGGGCAAGGGCGGCTTCGAGGTCTGGATCGCCGACCAGTCCGACACCCGCCCCGGCTTCGGCGGCCAGCTCCTGATCTACGACGGTTCGCGCCTGATGGGAAAGCACGCCGCGAACGCGAGGCCGATCGCCCGCCTCGACCTGGGCGCCGCCACCGCGGATCTTTGCCGGGCCGCGACGGGCAGGAACCCGGTGCGGCCGCACATGATCCTGTTCAACAACGAGCACACGCACGCGGTCCTGTCGTTCGTGGCCAGCGGACACGTCGTGATCTTCGACGCCGAGAAGCGCACGCCGCTGAACTGCTTCGAGACGACCGTCGGCAGCACGGGGACGCGCCAGGCGCACGCGGCGTATCCCGCGCCGGACGGCTCGTTCATCCTCGTGGCCAACCAGAACGGCAAGCGGCTCGAGCGCATCGACACCAACTTCAGGACGAACACCTTCGTGCACAACCCTGCCGCCACGCTCGACCTGCTGACGTGCACGACGCCCAGCGGGCAACCGTGTGAGCACCCGGATCTCCGGCCCATCAACTGGCCGATCTGTCCGTTCGTCGATTCGAGCAGCCGGCACGGGTTCGTCACGCTGCGCGGCGGCGGCCTCTTCGTCATCGACGCCAAGGCCACGCCGATGGCCATCCTGGCCGAGTACGACAAGTCGACGGTGAAAGGGAACGGCTGCGGCGCGCTCGAGGTGGGGCGCCACGTGTACATCAACTCCGGCGGCAGCCCCGTGAACGTCTCGGCGACCGATCCGCACCACCCGTCGCTCTACGGGTTCGACGTCTACCGGTTTCCGCTGCGTGGCTACTCCAGCGCGAATGCTCCCAACACGCCCATGCCGGACCTGCTCTTGTCGAAGAGCGGGATGTCGGACTCCCACGGCGTCGTGGCGACCGACGAGAACCGCTACCTCTGGGCCATGGATCGGCACGCCGACGTCGCCGAGATCATCGACGTCCGTTCCGGCAAGTGGGTGAACACCGTCGACCTGGTCGGATCGGTCAGCGACAATCCCGCGCCCGACCTGATCGATCGCGCGCCAGACGGCGATCGGCTCTTCGTCGCGCTGCGCGGTCCGACGCCGCTCAGCGGCGATCCCCACAACGCGTCCGGGAGCACGCCGGGCCTCGGCATCATTCAGTTGACCCACGGAGGCCGGAGCGGCCGCCTGATGGCGGTGGTTCCGTTGACCAATGCCATGCAGCAGCCCGGACAGGCACCTGACGCGCATGGGCTGCGCGTCCGAGTGCGCAAACACTCTCGGTGATCGGGCCGGCCTGCCCTGAGCGAGCGCAAGAAACAGGCGAGTCGAAGGGCCTGCCCTGAGCGAGGCGAAACGGCGCGTCGAAGGGCCTGCCCTGAGCGAGCGCACGCATCAAGCGAGTCGAAGGGCTCGCTTCGCTCGCCGTAGGGCTAGCTCTCGACTTCCGCCAACAGCGGAAAATGATCAGAGGCGGCGGGCGCAGCCGGATGATTGACGATCTGGCACGCGCTCACGCGGCCGGCGAATCCGGACGGAACGAACATGTAATCGAGGCGCACGTGCGGCGCCCAGGTCGGGAACGTGTAGCCGAATTCGGCGCCGTTCAGCCGCGATAGGCGTCGACGTAGCCGGCGTCGAGGACGATCTGGATCGTGCGCCACCGGATCCGGCCGCCGCTCAGCCAGACGAGGGCGCGCAGCCGGTGCGGGAGCTTCCGGAAGTCGAGCAGATCGCCCGGGGCGAGGGTGTTGAAATCGCCGGTGAGCACGTGGAACCCGTGCTGGTGCTGCGCGATGGCGGCGAGGAGGGCGCGCAGCTCGATCACGCGGTGCCGCTCGGTCCACGCGGAGTAGAGCGCGCTCAAGTGCACGCCGAAGATCCGCATGTTGCCGGCCCCCGGCTCGATCTCGAGGAACGCGTGGCGTGAAAAGCGCGGGTGGTGCCACTCGTAGTGCCGGACTTTCTCGCGGCTCATGAAGCCGAGCGACTCACCTCGGGTCGCGCCCATTGCGCCATCCCGGTGCGCTGCGCGAGGCGCTCCACCACGGCCGGCACGGTCGCTTCCTGGAACACCACGATATCGGGCTGGGCCGCCGCGATCACCGCGGACAGTTCCTCTTCCTTTCCGGATCCACCGCGGCAGATGTTGTAGCTGAGAACCCGCAGGGCCACTGTGCGTCAGCCCTTGTCGATGAGGACGAGGTAGGGCTGGCCCATGAGCTCACCGCGGAGGTACAGGACGAAGATCGCGGGACGCCTGGATGTTGACGGGGCGCCCGACCATCGCCATCAGCCGCTCGCGCAGCGGCACGAGGGCCGGCGCGATGTCCGGGTCCTTGTCGCTCAACGGGCGCGAGTGCAGGCCGGGCACCCAGAACCCGGTCACGCAGAACAGCCCGATCACCTCGTCGCCGCCGACGAGGGTCAGATCGAGATCGCTCGTGCCCTGTCCATCGCCGTCGAACGGAGCGCCGTCTTTCCACTCTTTGCCCCGTGACGGCGCTGCCTCGCAGGACGACGCTCGTCCCCTCGGGAATCGCCCCGCGGACGGTGCGTATGAACTCCTCGAACTTCTCCGCGCTGCCGCCAAACGCCAGACGGATGACGTTCTCGCGTTTCTGATCGCTGGTGAGCTCGTCAGTTGCGGACGCGACCTCTTCCTCCTCCGACATGCCACAGACCTCCGCTCCCGACGGTTGCAACGAGCTTGCCGCGGTCCGGATCCTATACCGAGGCCCGAACGGCCGCGGCCTCTACGGCGAGCGAAGCCCTTCGACTCGCCTGATTTCGTGCGCTCGCTCAGGGCAGGCGAGCCGCCCCTACCGAGGCGCGCAGCGCCGAGGCCCCAAGCGATTCCGGCCCTGTGGCCCGCCGGAATCGCTTACACTGCATGACCGTGCGTCCACCTATACTGTTGCTGCTCGCGGCCGCGATGTCCGGCTTCGTGCTGCACGCTTCCGGCGATGACCAGGCGGCGGCGGGCCGCATGCCGCCGGCCAAGCCGGGAATCACGACCCATCCCTACGGGAAGACGGCTGAAGGACACGCGGTCACGATGTTCGCGATTACCAACACACACGGCCTCGAGCTTCGCGCGATGACGTATGGCGGGATCATCACCTCGCTCAGGATTCCCGACCGGTCCGGCGTGCTCGGCGACATCGTCCTCGGATTCGACCGGCTCGACGAGTACTTGAAGGAGTCGCCGTACTTCGGGGCCATCATCGGCCGGTACGGCAACCGGATCGCCGGCGGCCGCTTCACGCTCGACGGCCGCAGCTACGCGCTGCCGACGAACAACGGTCCCAACCATCTGCACGGCGGCCGCAAAGGCTTCGACAAGGCCGTCTGGCAGGCGGCCCCTTCGACGAGCGGCGCCGCCGTCACGTTCTCGCGCACGAGCCCTGATGGCGAGGAAGGCTATCCCGGGAATCTGCAGGTGCGCGTCAGTTATACGCTCACCGACGGCAACGAACTGATCATCGACTACCACGCCACCACCGACAAACCGACGCCCATCAACCTGACGCAGCACACCTACTTCAACCTGACCGGCGACGTCGCGGGAGACATCCTGGGCCACGAGCTGACGATTCGCGCGGACAGGTTTACGCCGGTCGACGCCACGCTCATCCCGACGGGGGAGCTCGCGCCGGTGCAGGGCACACCGTTCGATTTCCGGAAGCCGACGGCCATCGGGGCCCGCATCGATCAGCCGAACGAGCAGCTGGTCCACGGCAAGGGTTACGATCACAACTGGGTCCTGAACCGGAGCGGCCAGGGGCTGGAGCCCGCCGTCCGCGTCGTCGAGCCGAAGTCGGGCCGCACGCTCGACATCGCGACGACGCTGCCGGGTCTGCAGCTCTATACCGGCAACTTCCTGGACGGGACGATCAGGGGCAAGGGAGGCCGCGCGTACTCGCAGCGGACCGGGCTCTGCCTCGAGACGCAGCACTTCCCGGATTCTCCAAACCACCCGGCTTTTCCGTCGACGATTCTGCGCCCCGGCCAGGAGTACTCGACGAAGACCGTGTTCACATTCGGCGTGGCGAAATGAGGCGCTCATGGTGAAGACACTCTTCCGGATCGGGATCGCTGCCGCGCTGCTCGTCGCGCCCATCGTGGCGCAGACCGGGCGCGTCTCGATCCGTGTCGACGCATCGGCCCGCAAAGGCCCGATGTCGCCGATGTGGGCCTTCTTCGGCTACGACGAGCCGAACTACACCTACATGAAGGACGGCAAGAAGCTCCTGTCGGAGCTCGCCGAGCTCAGTCCCGTGCCGGTGTTCGTGCGGGCGCACAACCTGCTGACGACCGGCGACGGCACGCCGGCGCTCAAGTGGGGATCGACCAACGCCTATACCGAAGACGCGTCGGGCCGCCCCAGGTACGACTGGACGATCGTCGACCGCATCTTCGACACGTACGTCGAGCGGAAGATGAAGCCGCTCGTCGAGATCGGGTTCATGCCGGAAGCGCTGTCGAGCAAGCCGTCGCCGTACAAACATGACTGGGCGCCGGGCATCCCCTACAGCCGCATCTACACCGGCTGGACGCACCCGCCCAACGACTACGACAAGTGGCGCGAGCTGATCTTCCAGTGGGTCCGCCACTCGGTCGAGCGCTACGGCCAGCGCGAGGTCGAGAGCTGGTACTGGGAAGTCTGGAACGAGCCGGACATTGCCTACTGGGGTGGCACGCCCGAGGAATTCCATGAAGCTGTACGACTACGCGGCCGACGGCCTCAAGCGCGCGCTGCCCACGGCGCGCATCGGCGGACCGCACGTGACGGGTCCGAACGGCGCCCGCACGCAGAAGATCCTTCGCGATTTCATCGAGCACTGCCTGCGCGGCACGAATTTCGCGACCGGGAAGATCGGGACGCCGCTCGACTACGTCGGCTTCCACGCCAAAGGGGCGCCGCGCGTGGTCGACGGACACGTGCGGATGGCGATTTCCAATCAGCTGCGCGCCATCTCGAACGGCTTCCGCATCGTCGCGGAGTTCCCCGAGTTGAAGAACACGCCCATCATCATCGGAGAATCGGATCCGGAGGGGTGCGCGGCCTGCTCGATGGCGACCAACCCCGAGAACGCCTATCGGAACGGGACGATGTACTCGAGCTACACCGCGGCGCAGATCGCGCGCACGTACGAGCTGGCCGATTTCCACAAGGTCAACCTCCTGGGATCGGTGACGTGGGCCTTCGAGTTCGAGAACCAGCCGTACTTCGCCGGCTTCCGCGATCTGGCGACCAACGGGATCGACAAGCCGGTCCTCAACGTGTTCCGGATGCTCGGCCAGATGGGCGGCGATCGCCTGACGGTCGAGAGCAGCAGCGCCGCGCCGCTGGAGACGATTCGCGACAACAGCGTTCGAGAGCAGCCCGACATCTACGCGCTCGCGACGCGGAGCAATCGCGCGATTGCGGTCCTCGTCTGGAACTACCACGACGACGATCTTCCGTCCGCGCCGGCGGAGATCGACCTGACCATCGACGGCGCGCCGGATGGCCAGGCGACGCTGACCCACCTTCGCGTGGATCAGGATCACAGCAACGCGTACGAGCTGTGGAAGAAGATGGGCTCGCCGCAGACGCCGACGGCGGCGCAGTACGCGCAGCTCGAGAAGGGCGGGAAACTGCAGCCGCTGCGCGCGCCCGAACGGGTGCGGGTGCAAAACGGCACGCTCCGTCTCCCGCTGACGCTGCCGCGCCAGGCCGTGTCGCTGCTGAAGCTGACGTACTGAGATCGTTTCCAGTTGGTCGTTGATCACCACAGAGTTAGCGGAGTTAACGGAGGAAAACAAATTTTGTTTTTCTCGTTATCTCCGTTACCTCTGTGGTTAGAACTATGTGCGAAACCATCTCTGTTCACTCCGTTCTCTCGAGAGCTCCCCGACGGGTTCTGGTGCTGTGGCTTTGCCTTGGAGCCGCAGTGTCCGGACAGGAGCTGCCGACGTCCACCACCGGGCATGGAGCGTTCGCGTTCCCCGATGCGGCGGGTACCCGATTGATCGTGACCTCGACGTTGCCCGAACCCGAACGCCTCGAGACCGTGCTGTGCCGCGGGAATGTCCGTGGGCAGGCCGTGTTCGAGCGTTGGCAGGCCGCGCGGCAAGGTGGGACCGGCAGACAGTCGCCGCGGAATTTCGCCGATCTGGCCGGAAGCGTCTTTCGTGTCAAGACCGGGAAGCTGGACGAAACCGGCACGTGCTTTCTGGCGACCGGCTCCCTCTTGTCGGACTCGACGGTCGTTCCGGTTGCCCGACCGACAGAGCCGGCGCCGTGTACTCCCGATGCGAGAAGTTCGCTTGCGTCGCTGCGCGGCCGTCCGGTAGTCAATTGCTGGGTCATCGCCCGCCTGAATGAAGACGGGCAGATCGTGCTGGCCGAATTCGCTCGTCAAGGCAATGACGCGCTCGCGAGCGTGGTCCTGACGCAGGGCGGCCGGTCGATCTTTGCGGACTACGCCGCGAAGTACCGTGGAAGAGGGCAGAGTCTGTGGCGCGTCGACGACGGAGGCGTGCTGTCCCCCGCGGCAGTCGAAGTAGTGTTCCTGGTTGCGCGCGGCTCTTTTCGTGCCCTGGGGATCAGCTGGTCCGGAGCAGAAGGCTTGTCGCTCTCCGTGTTCGTGGCCGATCGCCAGAACGCATTTGCGGCGGTGATCAAGGACTACTGGTACCGGGCCCCAATGTAGTTCAGGGGTGAACGGTTGGTTGACCATGAACGACGCGATCGAAATCGAAGCGGCCGCCACGGTCGATCGGGAGATCCTGGAGGCCGTGGAGCGCCTGGTGACGCAGTTGTCTCCGTCCGCGACGCTCCCGAGCGCCGACCAGGTCCAGGAGATCGCCGCGTCCCCCTGCACGACGCTCCTGCTCGCTCGCGATCGGACGCAAGGCGGGCGAATCGTCGGGACCCTGACCCTCGCCGTGTTTCGAATTCCGACCGGCGTGCGCGCGTGGATCGAGGACGTCGTCGTCGACTCGGACGCCCGTGGGAAAGGCGTGGGGGAAGCGCTGAGCCGTGAAGCGTTGCGCATCGCCGCCTCACGCGGGGCACGCACGGTCGAACTGACGTCGAGGCCTTCGAGAGAGTCCGCCAACCGGCTGTATCGGCGTCTTGGTTTCCAGATCCGCGAGACGAACGTGTACCGCTATTCCGAACGCGAGGGGAGTTGAAGGCGCGGGTATTTTGTGCCGTCAGTGTTCGTCCGACTCAGCAGTTTTCTCTTGATCTCGAGCTAACCGGTAACGGTCGCGCAGCCGTGACCAGCCTCAGCCTCCTGCCGAATACCTGCCGACGATCAAGGCCGGGCGGAGGTTCGAAGTCGGCCACAACGGCCCCGGCTTCTACGCGGACATTCGCGATGTGGAGCCCACGGCTCTAGATCGCCAGCGGTTGCTGGCAGCGCTTACCTCGCTTTTAAGGTAGCGCTGTCCTGAGCGAGCGCCTGGACAACGCGAGTCGAAGGGCCGCACTGACTTCGCACTTGCGGTAAGGGCCTTCACCGCCGGTGGCGTCCGGCTTCAGCCGGACCAAGGCGTGCTACCAGTGACGTCCGGCTTCAGCCGGACTAAGGCGTGCTACCGGTGGCGTCCGGCTTCAGCCGGACCACCGGATCATGAGCTAGAATGCCGCCGTTTTCCGTCAGCAGGAGGTCGCAGAATGCGAAGAGTGATGTCGTCGATCGTCGTGATCCTGATGTCGTCGGCCGCCGGCCTTGTCGCGCAGGCGCCGCCGCAGAAGCCCGGTCCCGAGCACAGGAAGCTCGAGTACTTCGTCGGCAAGTGGACGACCACTGGAGAGATGAAACCCAGCCCGATGGGCCCGGGAGGGAAAGTCTCCATGAGCGACACGTGCGAGTGGTTCCAGGGCGGATTTGCCGTGGTGTGCCACGGTCAGGGAACCGGCCCGGCCGGGCCCTCCAAGAACATCGGGATCATGGGCTACAGCACGGACCAGAAGAAGTACACGTATTGGGGTCTCGACAACACCGCGATGGCGATGACGACCGTGGCGAAGGGCACCGTGCAGGGGGACACGTGGACCTACGACGACGAAGGGACGGCGGCGGGCCAGCCGTACAAGTCGCGCTTCGTCCTGAAGATCGTGTCGCCGGCCTCGTACACGTTCAAGTGGGAGCTGCTCGGCCCCGACAAGAAGTGGATGCCGATCCTGGAGGGGACGTCCACTCGGGCGAAGTGATTACCGGACCTTCCACTCCTGCACGCCGGCCGAGACGCCGGGCTGCATCTTCAACTCGATCCGCAGCGCCGAGGTCGTCACCGGCTTGAACGTGAGCGTGTTCCAGCCGTTCCTGGCGACGCCAAACGGATCGGTTGTGGCCACCGGCTTCCATGTCTCGCCGTCCTTGTAGAGAAGACGCCACGATGCCGGCACCCGCACGCCGCCGCGGCCCGTGTCGTCGAACCAGTAGACGTCGCTTCGCGAGATGGCCGCCGGCCTGGCGAAGGTCATCTCGACCCATTCGCCGTCGCTGCACGGACGCTGCCCGTCGGCGCCCGCCGGTGCAGGCGTCGCGCCGGCGCGGCAGCCGTTCCGCGGCCACCAGTCGAAGTACGCGCTGGAGTCATTCGACGCGCGCGGCTCCTCGCCGTCAACGATATTCTGCGGGTTCTTCGTCGATGGCGACGTCGTCACCTTGCTCATCGTCGCGACGGTGGGATAACGGCGTCGGGCGCGCGGCCGAGTCCGTGCGCGCGAGCCAGACGGCCATCTGTCCCGCTCCGCGATTGGCCCACGTCGAATAGGGGATCGCCACGAACGGCTGGCTGGCCTTCCTGATCGATCCCCCGGCGTCGGTCGTGAGCCCCACGGCGGTGGCCTTGATCACCTGCACGCCGTTGAGAAGACTCGGGCGGAACTCCGAGGTCAGCGCCGAGCTGTCCGGCAGGACGATGTTGCGGACCTTGCCGTTCGGGTTGTCGGGCCATTCGGCGGCGTAGACGATCGGGCCGCGCTGCAGCGCGACGCGGTCGCGGTCCGCTTCGACCTGCTCGTTCGCGACGATCCGGCGCACCGGCATCGGCAGGTCGAGATCGATGGTGTCCCCCGCCTTCCAGGCGCGCGCGATCGAGACGTAGCCCTTGTCGAGCGTCATCGGCACCGGCTGTCCGTTCACGGCGATCGTCGCCGCTGCCGTGGACTTGTCGAGAAAACGATAGAGCGTGCTCGGCACCGGCTCGTTGCGCGCCCAGCCGGGGATCCGCACGTTGATGGCGAACTGCCGCGCGCGCTCGGGCGTGACCGTCATCTTCACCGCGCCGTCCCACGGGTAGCGCGTCGTCTGGACGATCTTCGAGCTTGCCGCCGGGGAGATCGACATCGGCCGTGCCGCCGGCGAAGAGGTTCACGTACAGCGTGTCGCCGCGATGCGCGTAGACATATCCCGGGACGGAGGCCATGAACCTCGTGATGTTGCCCGGACAGCAGGCGACGCCGAACCACGCTTTCCTCGAGTGCTGGCCGTTCGATTCGAGGGGATTGTCATAGAAGAAGGTCTTGCCGTCGAGCGCCACGCCCGAGACCAGGCCGTTGTAGAGCGTCCGCTCCATCACGTCGATGTACTTCCCATCGCCTTCGAGCAGGAACAGGCGCTGGTTCCAGTAGTCGTGGCCGATCGAGGCGCAGGTCTCGTTGTAGGCCTGCAGGTTCGGCAGCTCGTAGGGCTTGCCGAAGCCCTCGAAGCCGCCGGCCGCGCCGATGCCGCCGGTCAGGTACAGCTTGCTGGAAATCAGGTTCTCCCAGATCCGCTTGCCCGCCTCGCGCATTTTCTCGTCGCCCGTCAGCGCGGCGACGTCGGCCATCCCCGAGTACATGTACGTGGCGCGGACCGAGTGGCCGACCGGCTCGGCCTGATCGATGACCTTCGCCTGCGCCTGGTTGTAGGACAGGCCGCGGGGATTCGTTCGCTCGCCCGGCGGAAGCGGACCGGGACCGCGCTCGTCGAGCAGGAACTTCGCAAGGCTCAGATACTGTTCGTTCCCCGTCACGCGGTACAGGCGGACGAGCCCCATCTCCGTGATCTGATGACCGGGCCAGATCGAGCGCTTGCCGGGACCGAACGTCTTGACGAGCAGATCGGCCCCGCGGATCGCGACGTTCAGGAGCGAGGACTTGCCCGTCGCCATGTGGTGCGCGACCGCGGCTTCGAAGAGGTGCCCGAGGTTGTAGAGCTCGTGGCTGTCGTCGCGCTCGCCCGCCCAGCGTTCCGGCCGCGCCCATACATGAGGATTCTTCGGGTCGATCGTGCGCGTCGTGTAGAGGTAGCCGTCAGGCTCCTGCGCCGCGGCGATCTTGGCGATGAGGTCGTCCACGTAGGCGTCGAGCTTCGGGTCGGGGTGCACGTTGAGCGTGTAGGACGCGCCCTCGATCACCTTGTACACGTCGGTGTCGTCGAACGGGTAGCCCGGCGGCCGCTTGTTCGTGAGCTCCTCGCCGCGAAGCGCCTTCGCGGCGCGCACGAACAGATCCATGCGGCCCGTGAGCTCGCATTGCTGGAACGCCGTGGGAATGCTCGCCGTCCGGTTCGTCTCGATGCGCGGCGCCCAGAACACGTCGTTGAGCTGCACGCGCGTGAACGGGACCGGCTGGACCGGATAGTCGGGCCGTGCCGGCTTGGCGGGCTGGCCCTGTCCGGACATCGACGCCCCCACGGCGACAGCGATCGCCGCCACCACGCGGCCGGCGGTGGCTTTGCTCACGAGTGTCATGGTGGACCTTTCGATGCAGGGATGATACCCGGGTTGACGGATTCGTCGACGGAGCCGGAGGTTCACCACAGAGTCAACGGAGATAGCAGAGGAAACAACGTTTTGCTTGTCTCCGTTTACTCCGTTAACTCTGTGGTGAACAGTCTTCGTGACCTCGCGACGCGCCGCTGTACCCGGCCTGCGTCGCTGCTAGAACTGAAACCCCAGCCGCGCGTACATCTGCCGCGCGCCGAGACCCATGCCTCCGCCGGTCACCACACCCGTGGACTGTCCGAACGTCGTGCTCGTGATGCTCGTGTCGCCCAGGAACCCGGGCGTGCTCCAGACCGGCTGGTTGAGCACGTTCTGCATCGTGACGTGGACCGTGATGCTGCGTCCGGCCGACACGGTCACGCGTCTTGTTCAGCGACACGTCGAGCGTTCCAGACGTTGCGTGCCGCGCAGGTAGATGAACTGGCCCCACTCGCCCGGCGTCGTCGGCAGCGTCGAGGTACTCGGGGTTCGCGCGGCCGTCCGGGCCGATGAGCTTCGGGTCGACCCAGTAGCGGTTCGAAGCCCGGTCGGGTGCCGGATGCGGATCATGCTCTGGATCTCCTCGACCGTGTGACCGTTCATCAGGACGACGCCCGCGTCGGATCCGTTGACGGTCTGCCGGCCGCTCGAGAGCCGGAACGGCGTGCCGGACTGCGCGGTGAAGATCGCCGCCGAGCGTCCAGCCGCCGACGATCGCGTTCAGCACGCGGTTCTCGATGTTGAAGTGACGGTCCGTGCCGAACGGCAGATCGTAGGTGCCGTACGTCTGCAGCACGTGACGCACGTCGAACGGCGCCGGGCCGCACGTCCAGCGACTTGTCGCGCAGCGTCCGGTAGTTGTGCGCTCTGCGTCGCGTTGTCGGCCCAGATGTCCGACCGTGTTCTTGCGCGAGCGTGTAGTTCACGTTCAGCCGTCAGCCCGTTCGTGTAGCGGCGGCGCAGCTGCAGCTGCATCGCGTGGTACTTGCGTCCACGAGTCGTCGTCGACGACGTTGAGCTGCCGCCGATCGCGTACGGGATTCACCTGGAAGAAGTTCATCGGGTACGGGCCCGGCGCGGTGAAGTTGCGGCCGCGTCACGCACGGGCTGAACGTGCTGCCGACCATGCGGCAGAGGTAGTTCTGGTTGCCGGCGAGGCGTCGCGGCCAGCCGGCCGGCCTCGCCCTGCTGCAGGTTCGTGATGAACCCGCCGTTGGTGTAGCCCTGGTCGGCCGGGAGCGCCGCCTGCGCGCCGCGGGCGCCGAACGCCGCGTCGAAGATCGGCAGCGCGCACCTGGCCGGGCAGGCCGTTGTTGGCGAACCCGGTCAGGCCGTTGGCGACGTTGATCGCCAGGTTCTGCTGCGCGTTCTTGAACTCCTCGAGGAACCCGTTCTCGAAGATGTTGACTTCGTTCAGGTTGAAGGTGTGCCAGACGTTGCTGGCCCGGTTGCCGAGGTAGCGCACCTCGATGACCGTGTTCTTCGCGATCAGCCGCTGCACGCCGATGTTCCACGCCTGCACGTAGCCCGTCTTCAGGTCGCTGATCATCGTCTCGATGCCGGTCGTGCCGAACGTGAGCTCGGACTGGTTCCAGACGTCCTGGTAGGCGGCCGGCGACGCCGACGAACGGCGGCAGCGGCGACTGCAGCGTCAGGCTGCCCGGCGGCGAAGCCGGGTGCCCGGCGTGCAGCAGCAGGCTCTGCGACTGGCCGGGGTTGTTGCCGGCCGTCGACGCGAACATGTTCGTGCCCTCGTCGAAGTAGGTGATGTCGTAGCCGCCGCGGAAGACGGTCTCCTCGCCCGGTGCCGAAGATCGTCGCCGAGGAGGCCGCTCTCGAAGTTCGGCGTCCACGCGAAGCCGACGCGCGGCGCGAGGTTGATCCAGTCGGTCCGCGCGGCCGTACTTGCCGCGGCGCGATCACCGGGTTCGGCCACGCCGTTCAGCTCGCCCGGGCTGGAAGAGCGCCGTCGACGGGCCGTAGCATGTTCGCGTCGTCCGGGAACACGCGCCGTGCCGGTGTGGTTGAACGGCGGCTGGTTCGATTTCCCAGCGCAGGCCGTAGTTCAGCGTGAAGTCCGGCGTCACGCGCCACGCGTCCTGCACGAACAGCGCCGGCGAACCAGGCCGACGTCCAGTTCTCGCGGAAGATCGAGTCGGAGTACTGCAGCGTCGCCGGATCGACGACCTCGCCGGTCTGCACCTGCGAGAGCGCGGCCGGTGAGCAGCGCGTAGAGCGCTGATCGCCGTCGCCAGGTCCGGCGTCTGCACGCCCGGCATCGTCGTCGTCGTGAAGATCGTTCTGCGACCGGATCGCCGGTCGGCGACGCCGAGCGTGTAGCGCGGCAGGCCGAGGTAGCCGCCCGTGCCCGGCGCCGTCGAGCGACGCGATCGCGCCACTGGGTGTCGCGGAAGTTGCCGCCGAAGCTGAGCGTGTGGTTGCCCTTCACGCAGCGTCAGCGTGTCCGAGATCGTCGTGATGTAGTGCTTGCCGATGACCGGCGCGTTGTCGGCCGACGAGCGGCGACGAGGCCGAGCGGCAGCGCGAACCGCGCCGGCAGCCCGTTGACGATGCCGTTCAGCTCGAAGTGCTCGCGCTCGCGGCCGCGCTCGTTGGTGTCGCCGCTGTGCTGGATGCCGAACCGGAGCTCGTTGTGCATGTTCGAGCCGATCGTCCAGTTCGAGCCCGTTCGACCACACCCACCAGCCGGAGTCGAACGTGTCGATGTTGATCGGGTAGCCGGGCATCGGCCAGACCCGGCGGCCCTGTGCGTCCTGGTTGTAGCGGTTGTAGCTGCGTCATCAAGGACAGGTTCGGCTTGATCTGGTAGTCGAGCGCGCACGGTCGGGTAGTAGTTGATCTGCTTCTGCGGCTCGAGCCACGTCAGGATCTCGGTGCGCAGGTTGTTGCGCCGGCTCGACCGTGCCGTACTGGCGCGCGCCGACGCCTGCTGCGCGAGCAGCGTCGGCGATCGTCGGGTCCGGCGTCGACTGGAACCCGTTCGGCGCCGGCGATGTCGAGCACGTTGACCGTCCGCTGCTCGCCGGCCGCCGTCTGGTAGCGGAAGATGCCCTGCTGCGCTTCGGCGGTGAGCACCGTCTGCGTGCGGGTCTGCGTCTGCGGGATGTATTCCTGCTCGTAGTTCGCGAAGAAGAACAGCTTGTTGCGCGAGCGCGCCGCTCGGCACGAGCGGACCGCCGAAGTTGCCGCCGAAGTCGTGGCGGCGCAGCTTCGTCCTTCGGCAGGCCGCGGGCGACTGTTGCCGAAGCTGTTCGCGTTGAGCTTGTCGGTGCGGTACTGCTCGAAGACGCTGCCGCGATACTGGTTGGTGCCGCGGCGCGTGACGAACTTCAGGTTCACGCCGCCCGTGACGCCGGCGTCGCCGCCGAGGCCGGCGGTCTCGACCGTGACTTCCTCGACCGCGCCGAGCCGGGCCGGCACGGTGCCGAAGAAGCTCGTGCCGCCGCTCTTGAATCCGTTCGACGAGTTGTTGACGCCGTCGATCGTCGGGTTGATCGTGCCGCCCGGCATGCCGTTGAAGTGCGTGCTGCCGGTGCCCTGCGGCGCGACGGCGCCGGGCACGAGGCGCGCGAAGGCGAACGCGTTGCGTCCGGCGAGCGGCAGCTCGGTGATCGCCTTGTTGTTGAGCGTGCTCGAGATGACGTTCGACGTCATCTCGAGGACCGGCGTCGCGCCCTCGACGGTGACCGTCTGTTCGAGCGCGCCGACGCCGAGCTTGATGCGCAGGTCGGTCGTGCGCGCCGATTCGACGACGACCTTGTTGTAGACCGCGGTCTGGAAGCCCTGCAGCGTGACCGTGACCTGATAGATGCCGAAGTTCAGATCGCGGAAACGCGAACGCGCCCGCGCTCGTTGGTGACGGTTTCCTTCTTCGTGCCGGTGCCTTCGTCCTTGAGCGTGACGGTGGCGCCGGGCACGGACGGCGTCGGACTCGTCGGCGACGGTGCCGGCGATGGCGCCGGTGATGCTGACCTGCGCGGCCGCGGGCGCGGACCAGGCGAGGACGGCGAGCAACCGAGCAGGCCGATGCCGAGGTGTTCATGGGGCGCTCCTTCGGATGACGGTTCGTTCCAGCCACGACGGCCACGCGCGCGGGAGCCCTCGAGCGACTGATGATGGAGGTCCGCGCGCGGGCGTCGACCTGTAAGCGCTTACAATCCCGGCGCGAATGGTAACGCTTACATGGACCGCGACGCAATGGGAGAATGACTCGGACGGGCTGTTGCCGGACCGCGCCGCGTGGTACCATCCCACGCCCGTCTCCGGAGGGACCGCAATGAGCCGTTTCTCGGCCGACCAGCTTGCCTATGCCGCCGTCGAAGACCGCGCTACATGGATCGCGCCGAGTCGATCGAGTTCCTGAAGACGATGCACATCCAGCATGAGCGTCGGCCACTGGTCGGCCGGCGACTTCTGCGATCGCTTCGCGCCGCCCGGCTATCACTCCGACGATCCCGTCGTTCAGCAACACCTTCGAAGGCGCAGTGCCGCCGCACCAAGGCCGCCGGCGTCGACGCGATCGAGATCCACCAGAGCGTGTTCGAGAAGACCCTCAACGGCGACCTCGATCCCGCCGCGATCGAGCGGGCGCAGCACGGCTTCCTCGCCGAGCTCGGGCATGACGCGTCACCGCCTGCAACATCAACACCTGGACGCACCCGAAGTTCCGCTCGGCGGACCCTGCAATCCCGATCCGGCCTGCGCCGCGCCGCGCTCGACGAGATCATGAAAGGGCGTCGAGATCTGCCAGCTGCATGAAGATCCCGGTCCTCAGCGTGTGGCCGGGATCCGACGGCGCCGACTATCACTTCCAGATCGACTACCAGCAGTCGATCGAGTGGTTCACCGAGGCGCTGATCGCGGTGAACAAGAAGTGCCTCAAGTACGGCGTCAAGCTCGGCATCGAGCCGAAGCCCTACGAGCCGCGCGAGCTGTTCATGATCATCCCGACCGCCGCCGTCCGCGATCCTCGTCGCGCAGAAGGTCAACCAGGCGTGCGGCGGCAACAACTGCGGCCTGACGATCGACTACGGCCACCAGAAGATGGAAGCGACGACCGCGTCCACGGCGTGCGACCTGGCCGAGTTCGCCGGCGTGCCGGTCCACAAGTTCGACGTCAACGACGCGCGCCAGGGGCGCAACGACCAGGACCTGATGTTCGGCACGATCTCGATCCCCGAATCGGTCGAGTACCTCTACACGACGTTCGTCCGCAACTACCGAGGGCTGGTACAGCCAGGACCAGTTCACCTATCGCGAGGATCCGACGCGCGCGATCGAGCGCAGCATGATCAACTTCGCCAACCTCTCGCTCAAGGCCGTCCGCGTCCTCGCGCAGCAGCCCGCGCTCGACAAGGCCCGCCGCGCCGGCACCGGGCCCGACGTCCTCGACGTCGTCTCGCCGATCCTGGTGGGGTAGAGTGGCGTCAGACTTCACAGGAGGGCCAGGAGACCAGGAGACATCTTCAGACTTGAGCTCCTGATCGTCTGAGTCTCGCGATGTTCGGAGTTGCACGATCGGCACATGCGCGATCGTACACCATCGGCATCGACTACGGCACGAACTCGGTGCGCGCCGTCGTCGTCGACTGCGCCGACGGACGCGTGCGTCGGCACGCAGCGTGTTCGACTATCCGAGCGGCGACCAGGGCGTGCTGCTCGATCCGAAGCGATCCGCACCTCGCGCGGCAGAATCCCGCCGACTACGTCGAGGGGCTGCGCGCGTCGGTCACGCGGCGCGCTGACCGCGGCGGACGCGCAGCCCGGCTTCTCGCGCGAGCGCGTGATCGGCATCGGCGTCGACACGACCGGATCGACGCCGCTGCCGGTCGACGCGCAGGCGCGTCCGCTGGCGCTCGATCCGCGGTGGACGCGACAATCTCGCGGCGCACGCCTGGCTCTGGAAGGACCACACGTCGGCCGCGGAAGCGGCCGCGATCACCGCGATCGCGCGCGCGCACGCGCCGGAGCTACCTCGCGCCGATCGGCGGCACGTATTCGTCCGAGTGGTGGTGGTCGAAGATCTGGCGCTGCCTGCAAGGTCGCGCCCGACGTGTTCGACGCGGCGGCGAGCTGGGTGGAGCTCGCCGACTTCGTCCCGGCCGTGCTCGTCCGGCGTGGACGACTCCGCGCGCAGATCGTCCGCTGCGTCTGCGCCGCCGGACACAAGGCGATGTACTCCGAGGCCTGGGGCGGCCTGCCGCCGAAGGCGTTCCTCGCCCGTCTCGATCCGAAGCTCGCCGATCTGCGCGACCGGCTCTACGACAAGGCGCTACGCCGCCGGGCCGTCCCGCCGGCACGCTCTGCGCGCCGACTGGGCGCGGACGTTCGGCCTGCGCGCCGGGCATCGCGATCGCCATGGGCGGCTTCGACGCGCACTACGGCGCCGTCGGCTCCGGCATCACGCACCGGCACGCTCGTCAAGATCATCGGCACGTCCACGTGCGACTGCGCCATCGCCCCGGTCGCCGACGCAGATCGCCGACATCCCCGGCATCTGCGGCATCGTCAACGGCTCGATCATGCCGGGCTACTACGGCATCGAAGCGGGGCAGTCGGCGGTCGGCGACCTCCTGAAGTGGTGGGTCGAGGGCGTGTGCGAGGGCGACGACGCGCTGCACGCGCAGCTGTCGGCCGAGGCGGCGCGACGCTGCGCCCGGCGAGTCGGGGCTGCGTCGCGCTCGACTGGAACAACGGCAACCGCACGGTCCTCGTCGACCCGCGGCTGACCGGGCTGCATCCTCGGCCAGACGCTGCACACGACGCGCGCCGAGATCTACCGCGCGCTGATCGAGGCGACGGCGTTCGGCGCGCGCGCGATCGTCGAGCGCATCCGCGAATACGGCGTCCCGATCGACCGCGTCGTCTGCTGCGGCGGCATCGCCGAGAAGAACGATCTGTTCATGCAGATCTACGCCGACGTGATCGGCCAGCCGATGCTGATCGCCGGCTCGCCGCAGACGCCGGCGCTCGGCGCCGCGGTCTCGGCCGCCGTGACGGCCGGCGCCGCCGGCGGGCGGCTACGACGACTGGACCGAGGCGCAGGACCGGATGACGACGCTCAAGGAGAAGCGCTTCGAGCCGCGACCCGGAGGCGCACGCGCGTCTACGACGAGCTCTACGCGCATCTATCGCGAGCTGCACGACGCGCTTCGGCGGCGTCGCCGGAGCGCGCGCGGCGGATCTCGGCGTCGCTGATGAAGCGGCTGCTCGCGATCAGGGAGCGCGCGTCGGCTGCGCGCGCGTAACGCGACGAGCATGCTGCTCGACGAGCTGCGCGACGTCGTCTACCGCGCCAACATCGGCAGCTGGCCGCAGAGCGGGCTCGTGCTGGGCACGTTCGGCAACGTCTCGGCCGTCGATCGCACGGCCGGCGTCTTCGTCATCAAGCCGAGCGGCGTGCCCTACGAGGAGCTGACGCCGGAGCACATGGTCGCCGGTCTCGCTCGAGACCGGCGAGGCGATCGACGGCCAGCTCCGTCCCTCGTCCGACACCCCGACGCACCTCGAGCTGTATCGCGCGTTCCCCTCGATGCGGCGGCATCGTCCACACGCACTCCGAGTACGCGACCGCGTTCGCGCAGGCGCGGCATGCCGATCCGCTGCATGGGGACGACGCACGCCGACTACTTCCGCGGCGACATTCCGGTGACGCGGCCGATGACGCGAGGACGAAGTGGACGCGCGACTACGAGAAGAACACGGGCCTGCGTGATCGTCGAGACCTTCGCGGCCGGCGGCATCGTCGCCGTCGGAGGTGCCGGCGGTGCTCGTGGCCAATCACGGTCCGTTCACCTGGGGCCCGGACGCCGTTCGAAGGCCGATCGAGCACGCCGCGTCCTCGAGTACCTCGCGCGCATCGAGTGGCGCGTCGCGACGCTGGCCCCCGACGCGCCGCGTCCCGAGGCGCATTCCTCGTCGACAAGCACTATCGGCGCAAGCACGGGCCCCGCGCGTACTACGGGCAGAAGAATCGACCGGCGCGGTCCTGTGGGATCTCGACGGCACGCTCGTCGATTCCGAGCGAGTTTCACTGGCTGTCCTGGCGCGACACGATGCGCGCCGGAAGGACGTCGAGCTGACCTACGACGCAGTTTCTCGCCAGCTTCGGGCAGAAGAACGATCGCATCCTGCGCGGCTGGCTCGGCGCCGACGCGGACGCCGAGCGGATGCGAGCGCATCGGCGAGGCGAAGGAAGCGGAGTACCGGCGGCTCGCGCGCGAGGCGCAGGGCTCGACGCCGCTGCCGGGCGCGACGCGAGTGGGTCGCGCGCCTGCAGCGGGCCGGGTGGAGGCAGGCCGATCGCGTCGTCCGCGCCGCGGCTCAACGTCGAGGTGATGCTCGAGGCCTGCGAGCTGGAGCGGTATTTCGACGCCGATCGTCTCGGCCGAGGACGTCACGAGCAGGGAAGCCGGATCCGCAGGTGTTCCTGACAGGCGGCCGGCCGCCTCCAGCATGCCGCCGCATCGCTGCATCGTCGTCGAAGACGCCGCGGCCGGGATCGAGGCCGCGCGCCGCGCCGGCATGCACTGTATCGGGGTCAGCAGCGCCATGCTCGACGCCGACATCGCCGTGAGCTCGCTCACCGATCTGCCGCCCGATGCGTTCGTGAGGTTGCTGTCCGCACGCCGAACGTAGGGTTTCGGTGGTGTCCGGCTTCGATTCGGTGGTGTCCGGCTTCAGCCGGACCGTGATTTCGGTGGCGTCCGGCTTCAGCCGGACCGTGTTCAGGCCTGTCCGCGCGAATGGTCCAGCGGGTGCGCAGGATGAAAATGAAACCACTCACCGCAGCGCTCGCCGCATTCGCGGCCGCTGTCGCGGTGTCCGCGCAGGGCCGATCGCAATGGGTCTACGTCGGCGCCGATCACCGGCTTCACTACGGCACGGACGCGCGCGGCAACCGGATCATGGACTTCTCCCACGCGGGCTACGGAGGTGGCGGCGTGGCGCTGCCGGCGGTCCGCGTGGCCCGAACGCTCAGCGCTCAGCCCGGCGACAACACGGCGCGGATCCAGGCGGCGATCGACGAGGTGTCGCGTCTCCCGCCGGCCGCCGACGGCTTCCGCGGCGCGGTGCTGCTCGAGCGCGGAACGTACGACGTGGCCGGTCAGCTGACGATTGCCGCGAGCGGTGTCGTGTTGCGCGGCAGCGGGTCACGCGATGGCGAGACGCACATCCGCGTCACGGGCGCGCCGCACCGGTTCCTCGACGTCGCGGGCGCTGGCGCCTGGCAGCCGGACGGTGCGAGCGCTGCAATCACCGACGCGTACGTGCCGTCAGGCGCCGATCACGTGACTGTGGATGCGCCCTCTCGATTCAAAGCCGGCGACGCGGTCCTCGTCCGGCGTCCCGTCACCGACGCGTGGATCCGTTTCATGGAAATGCACACGCTCAGCCGCGACGGCAAGCCGCAGACCTGGATCAAGGCGGGCTCGCTCATCGATGCCGACCGCGTCATCAAGTCGATTTCGGGCAACCGCGTGACATTCGAAGTGCCGGTCTCCGACTCCTACGACGCCGCATACCTGAATCCTCCTGGTGCGACGATCGTGAAATACACGTTCCCCGGGCGCATTGAACAAGTCGGGGTCGAGTCTCTGCGCGTGACGGCTCCGGTTCAGGACGTGCCGATCACTCAGGGCCAGGTACTCGCTCCTGCGCATGAATGCTCTCAGCGACGGATGGGTACGCGATGTGGCGGTCGAGGACACGCAGAACACGATCACCCTCGGGCCATCGGTCCGGAGAGTGACGCTCGAGGACGTGCACATCCGTCACAGCGATGCCCTTCACCGCGCCGGCTTCGCCTGCCGACATCGCCATCTCCGGCACGCAGATTCTCGTGCATCGCTCGAGCGTCAGCGGCAAGGGCGTCTGGCCCGTCGTGACGCAGGCAGGCGTGACCGGGCCGAACGTCGTTCTCAACTTCACGAGCGATCAGGCGGGCGTCGCGCCGCATCAGCGGTGGGCGACCGGCCTGCTCGTGGACAG
Source organism: uncultured Acidobacteriota bacterium (assembly GCA_963820645.1). GTDB lineage: Bacteria > Acidobacteriota > Vicinamibacteria > Vicinamibacterales > 2-12-FULL-66-21 > JALZOC01. The sequence goes on from CAWGAS010000008.1 coordinate 117,854, forward strand.
CAGCGAGTTCTCGAACGGCACCGAGAGGCGTCCGAGCATCGCGTTCTCGAACCGCGAGTACGCGGGCTCCGGCCACGGCTGGAGCGCCGGGTGGGCCGTCGCGTGGAACGTGAAGGCGGACTACCTGGTGATCCAGCAGCCGCCGGGCGCGAAGAACTGGTGCATCGGATGCACCGGCCGTCCCGCGACGATTCTGTGGCACGGCAACCCGATCGCCGTCCCGGCGATTCCCTCGGAGACATTCGAATCTCCGGGCGTCCCGGTGACACCCGCGAGCCTCTACCTCGCCCAGCTGCGCGACAGGCTGGGAGAGGCGGCGGTGAAGAACCTCGGCTACGGTGAGCTCGGTGGTGTCCGGCTTCAGCCGGACCGTGAGTTTCGGTAAGCCGTACGAGTGGTATCCGGTGGCGTGATCCGGCCTTTAGCCGGACCGTGAGCTTCGGTGGTGTCCGGCTTTAGCCGGACTGTGATTTTCGGTGGTGTCCGGCTTTAGCCGGTCCGTGCAGCTTCGGTGGTGTCCGGCTTTAGCCGGACCGTGATTTCGGTGGTGTCCGGCTTTAGCCGGACCGTGATTTGGTGGTCTCCGGCTTTAGCCGGTCCGTGATTTCGGTGGTGTCCGGCTTTAGCCGGACCGTGATTTGGTGGTCTCCAGCTTTAGCCGGACCGTAGTGGTTTTGAAACGAACGCCCGGCGCACCCTCACCGCCGCGCGGTCAGCTTGCGCGTCGAGTCCCGCACGACCAGCTTGGTTTGCACGTGATACGTGTCCCCCTCCAACCGCTCGCCGCCGATGAGGCTGAAGAGCGCCTGGAACGCGGTCGTGCCGACGTCGGCGGCTGACATCCGGACGGTCGTGAGCGCGGGGTTGGTGTAGCGGACGAGCGGGATGTCGTCGAACCCGACCAGCGAGATGTCGTGCGGGACGCGCAGGCCGGCGGCGCCTATCGCGTGCAGCGCGCCGATCGCCGTCCAGTCGTTCGACGAGACGACGGCCGTCGGCTGCTTGCGCAGCCGGAGCAGCGCGGTCATCACCTTCTGTCCCCCCTCGGCCGTATGCGTGCCCTCGCGAATCAGCGTCGGCTCCGGCTTCAGCCCTCGCTTGCGCATCTGCTCGACGAACGCCTGCCGGCGGGTCCGCGCCGAGTGCAGATCGAGCGGGCCGCTGATGAACGCGATCCGCGTGTGGCCCAGCTCGGCGAGGTGATCGACGGCCTGGTGAATGCCGTGGCCGTAGTCCATCGCCACGTGGCTCATCTTCGGCCCGACCCGGCCGACGTCCATGAACACCATCGGCACGCCGCGCCGCGACAGCTCCTTGATCAGGCCGACGTCCATCTCCGACGTCATCATCGCGACGCCGTCCACCTTGCGCTCCAGCATCCGCCGCAGGCACGTCGTCATCCGCTCGGTCTGGTAGTCGGTGCTGGTGATGAGCAGATCGTACTGCCGCTGTTCCGCCATCTTCTCGAAGCTGCGGATCAGCTCGGGGAAGAAAGGGTTCGTGATGTCCGACACGATGAGGCCGATGAGGCGGCTGCGGCCGGACACGAGCGCGCGCGCGTGGCTGTTCGGGTAGTAGTTGAGCGCGGTGACCGCGCGCCACACTTTCCGCGCCGTGGCCGGCTTGACGGGCCCGCTCTGGTTCAGGGTGCGGGAGACCGTGGCGATCGAGACCTTCGCCCGGCGAGCGATGTCGGCGATGTTCATCAACGCAGGCGAAGCTTATCACCCGCCGACTTATGAGCCTATAAGCGCTCCCTCCCTGCCTCCAAAATGAGGCCCTGGGGCCTCAGCGCCGCGGACTGGTGGCTTCGACGACTTTTTTCCGCAGAGTGGCAGGATCGACGGCAGGGTATCGGTACAGGCGCGGCTCGACCGCTTCGAAGTACGCCAACAGCTTCTGGCGATCGATGAGCTCCCGGTCGAGGAGGGCCTGAACGTCCACGGAATCCTGCTCGTGGCCGCGCTCAATCTTCGCGAGCGCCTGCGCGTAGAGATCGAAATGATGGAATGACAGGCGGCCTTCCCTGACGATGAACGGGCTGCGATCCTCCCATCCATCACGCACCGGGATGAAGTCATCCGGGGCCGCAAGCTCCACGTTGATCTGCAGGCGCTCTTTGAGCACGGGAATGGCACGGAACACGGCGTCGGCTTCGGGGACGATCTTGATGTCGATGACGATGGTGCTCGTTCTCCACCCGTGCAACACCGCCGTGGCGCCGCCGGTCAGGTAGACGCGCGCCTCAGCGTGTGCCTCTTCGCCGAGGGCGTGCATGAATCGCCGGATCCGATCGGCATCCGCTAGCGCACGCATGCGAGCACGCTCGAAGCTGACGAGGCGCCGGACGAGCGCGTTGTACCGGGAATGCGCCGAGTCCGGATCCGAGAGGCTGAGAAGTTCGTAGAGCCGGTGCTCGGGCCCGGCAAACGAGGCCGGCAAATCCACACCGAGACGGCGCAGGCTTGGGGCGCCGATGGACACCAACAGTGAAGCGACGGTTTCGCGGCCGGCTCGCAGATCGACGAGCCCTTCCTCGACGAGATCAGCGCCCGGAAGGCCGGTCATCTCCATGCAAGGATTATAGTGGCCCGGGCCCCGCCGCTGCGCCCGGTGCACCCTGCTAGGGGCGCCTTGAGCCGTGCCCGCTGCATGGTCCACAATGAACCGCTCCCCATGTCCAACCCGCCGGTCATCCAGGTCTCCGGGATCCGCAAGACCTACGGCTCGACCGTGGCGGTGGACGACGTCTCGTTCGAGGTCAATCAGGGCGAGATCTTCGGGCTGATCGGTCCCAACGGCGCCGGCAAGACGACGACGATGGAGTGCGTCGAGGGCCTGCGCAGGCCGGACCGCGGCACGATCTCGGTGCTGTCGCTCGAATCCGTTTCGGGACGTCTACACGCTGCAGAACCGGATCGGCGTGCAGCTCCAGGCGGCGCAGCTCCAGAAGCGGATCAAGGTGTGGGAGGCGGTGGATCTGTGGGCCTCGATCTACCGGAATCCCGTGAACGGCGGCGTGCTGCTCGAGCAGCTCGGGCTGACCGACAAGCGGAACGCGTGGTTCATGACGCTGTCGGGAGGCCAGAAGCAGCGGCTGTTCATCGCGCTCGCGCTCATCAACGATCCCGAGCTGGTGTTCCTCGACGAGCTGACCACCGGGCTCGACCCGCAGGCGCGCCGCGCCATCTGGGATCTGGTGCGCGGCATCCGCGAGCGCGGCAAGACCGTGTTCCTGACCACGCACCTGATGGAGGAGGCGGAGCGGTTGTGCGACCGCGTGGCGATCATCGACCACGGCCGCATCATCGACATCGACACGCCGGCCGCGCTCGTCGAGCCGTCACTGCCCGGAGCGCACCGTGGTGCTGACGAGTGAAGACGCGGCGGCGGGGGAGCGCTTCACGGCATCTTGCGCGTGTCGAGGCGGTCACCCACGCCGGCAGCCGGTTCACGATCCGGGGCCGCGGCGACGATCTCGTGACCGAGGTGATCAACTGCGTCTCGGAGCACCGCATCCGCGTCACCGACTTCCGGACCGTGCTCCCGACGCTCGAGGACGTGTTCCTGAAGCTGACCGGTCACTCGATCCGGGATTAGTGAGCGCAGTCGGTTAAACAGGAGGTCAGGAGTTCAGGAGATTAGTTTTTCAAGATCTTTAAAACCAAAATAACTCCTGATCTCCTGATCTCCTGTTCAAAGGATGAGGACTCCAATGCGCGGCCTTTTGAAACTGACCTGGCTCGAGATCAAGATCTTCGTCCGCGAGCCGCTCGGGTTCATCGGGACGATCGGCATCCCGGTCGTGGCGTTCGTCCTCCTGGGCCGGTCGATCGGCCGCAGATCCGGCGGGCCGTCGGGAACGGCCGGCGAATTCGTCAGCATCGGCCTTCCCGTGCTCGCGTCGATCCTGATCGCGCTGAGCGCGGTGATGTCGCTCATCACGATCGTCTCGATCTACCGCGAGGGCGGCATCCTCAAGCGGCTGCGCGCGACGCCGCTGCGGCCCCACACCATCCTCACGGCCCACGTGCTCGTCAAGCTCCTCTTCACCGCGATCACGCTCGCGCTGATGTTCGCTGGCCGGCAGGCGCTACTACCCGGTCAGCCTCGACGTTCCGCTGGCGGGGTTCACCGTCGCCCTGCTGATCGCCACGCTGTGCATCCTGTCGCTCGGGTTCATCATCGCCAGCCTGATTCCGACCGCCCGGTTCGCGCAGCCGATCGCCAGCATCATTCTCTATCCGATGCTCGCGCTCTCCGGGCTGTTCGTGCCGATCGACCAGCTGCCGCCGGCGCTCAGGGTCGTGGCGCAGGCGCTCCCGCTCACCTACGCGGTGTCGCTTCTCAAGGGAATTCTGCAGGGTGACGCGTGGTCGGCGCACATCGGCGACGTCGCCGCGATGACGGTGATCTTCCTGGTGTGCACCGCCCTCTCGGCGAAGGTGTTTCGCTGGGAGTAAACACGAGTGGACTGTATCTGCTGAATCGGTAGGTGCCGGCGGGCTCGCGGGTGGCGCGCGGCGGGCGCCGTATCACCTACCGATTCAGTCGAGACATGCCACCAGGTTGGTCACTAGTCCGAATCACTAATCGTGAATCACTGAATCGCTGAATCCTGAGCCCGATTCGAGGATTCGAGGATTCGAGGATTCGCGATTAGTGATTCGGGACTAGCCACTAGCGTTCGACCAAGGCAACAATCTCCTCGAGCAGGAATACCCGATTCGAGGATCGAGGATTCGTGATTAGTGATTCGAGACTGCCACTAGCGTTCGACCAGGGCAACCATCTCCCCGAGCAGGAATACCCGATTCGAGGATTCGAGGATTCGTGATTAGTGATTCGAGACTAGCCACTAGCGTTCGACCAGGCCAACAATCTCCTCGAGGAGGCGATACACGCCACTAGTCCGCGCGCAGTGCGGACATCGGCTCGACGCGCGACGCCCTTCGTGCGGGGATGTACCCCGCCACCATCGCCACCATCGTCAACAGGACGGCCGTCGCCGCGAAGGTGATCGGATCGGTCGGCGATGTGTCGAACAGGAACGTGGCGATGAGCCGTGCCACGCCGAGCGACGCGATCGATCCGAGCACGACGCCGGCGAGCGCGACCTTCAACGTGCCCGAGAGCACGAGCCGGCAGACGTCGCCGGCGGTGGCGCCGAGCGCCATGCGGACGCCCATCTCCTGCACGCGCCGGCTGACGGTATACGAGACGACGCCGTAGATGCCCAGGCAGGCGAGCGTCAGCGCCAGCAGCGAGAACCCGCCGAGGAGCGTCAGCAGGAACCGCCGCGGCGACACCGCGCGATCGACGAGCAGCTCCAGCGGACGCACGTCCGTCGTGACGAGCGTGGGATCGAGCGCGCCGAGCGTGGCCCGCACGGTCGCGGCCAGCGTCGCCGGGGGAAGCTGGGAGCGGACGATGAGATCCGCGCTCGCGCCGATCTGCGTGTAGACGAAATACATTTGAAACGCCGACTGTTCTTCGAGGCTGGTCTGACGCACGTCGGCCACCACCCCCACGACTTTGAAGGGCGGGTTGTTGTTGCCCGTCGCGGCGAAGCGGCCGAGCGGATCCTCGCCGGGCCACAGGCGCCGGGCCAGGCTCTCGTTCACGATCATCACCGGCGCGCCCGTGGCGGTGTCCTGATCCTGAAAATCGCGCCCGGCCTTGAGCGGGATGCCCATCGCCTTCATGTATCCGGGGCCGGTGACGTAGACGAACGCGCCGGGCCGCGGTTGGCTGGCCGAATACACCACGCCAGGCACGCCGATGTTCCACGTGCGATTCCGCTCGAGCGGCAGCGCATCGGTCAGGCCCGCGGCCTCGACGCCGGGCAGCGCCGCGACCCTGCGCGTCAGCTCGCCCAGCAGCGCGCGCCGCTTGTCGGCGGGGAGCTGCGCCTTGGGATCGACGCGCACCGCGATCGCGCGCGAGGGTTGAAACCCGAGCTCGACCTCTTGTAGCCGGAGAAAGCTCCGCAGCAGCAGACCGGCGCCCACCAGCAGCACGCACGCGAGCGCGACCTCCGCGACGACGAGCGCCGAGCGGATCCACGCATGCCGGCGGCTGTCGGTCGAGCCGCGGCCCTGTTCTCGCAGCGCGTCGTGCGGGTTGCGGCCGGAGATCCGCAGCGCCGGCAGCGCGCCGAAGGTGACCCCGGCGAGGATGGCGATCGCCGCCGTGAAGATCAGCGCCGTGCCGTCCACCTCGACGCGGTGCAGCAGCGGGACGCTCAGCGTCACGCTCGTCTTCACGTACGCGGTCAGCGCGTACGCGAGCGGAATGCCGAGGGCTGCGCCGGCCATCGACAAGCACGATCCCTTCCGTCAGCAGCTGACGAACGATCCTCGCCCGCCCGGCCCCGAGCGCGAGCCGCACGGCGATTTCCTTGCTGCGCGCCGCCGTGCGCGCGAGGAGCAGGTTCGACAGGTTGGCGCACACGATCAGGAGCACGAGGCCGACCGCGCCCCACAAGACGACGAGCGATCGCTGCATCCTGCCGCTGACGTGCGTCTTGAGATCCGTCAGCCGCGCACTGCGCCGGCCCCAGTCCGGGTGCTCGCGATTGAGGCGGGGCAGGAGCTCGGCGAACTCGCTCCGCGCCGCCTGGACCGTGACGCCCGGCTTCAGGCGCCCGATGACCGCCATCGTGTTGCCCCACGGCCGCATCGTCTCGAGCACCGCCGGCACGAAGAGATCGACGCGCGTGCCCGGCACGAACACCGACGCGAAGTCGAAGTCCGCCGGCAGCACGCCGGCGATCGTCACCGGCTCGTCGTTGATCGTGACCGCCTGGCCGACGATCGAGGGGTCGGCCGCGAACCGGCGCTGCCACACGCCATGGGTGAGGATCACCGCCCGCGGGCCGTTGAGGACGAGCTCCTCGGGTGTGAAGAGCCGCCCCGCCGCCGGCTGAACGCCGAGAAGCTCGAAGAAGCGCGGCGCGACGCGGACGCCCACGAAGCGTTCCGCCTCGCCGCGGCCCGTCAGCGTGAAGCTGTCGAACCCGAAGAACGCGAAGTAGGCCGTGAGGTCCTCGAAGGAACTGTTCTGCCGGCGAAGCTCTTCGAAGACGGCGACCGGATACGTGCGCGCCGCTGAGCCCCGCGGCGTCGTTGTCGGGCGCGATCCAGACCAGGCTGTCGGCGTTCTGGAACGGCAGCGGACGCAGCAGCAGCGGGTTGACCAGGCTGAAGACCGCCGTGTTCGCGCCGATGCCGAGCGCGAGAATCGTGACCGCGATCGCGGTGAAGCCGGGCTCACGCCGGAATCCGCGCAGCGCGTAGCGGAGATCCTGACGCACGCTGGACAGCGTCGGCCGCCGCGGATCGTCTGGTGTGGAGTGCTGAGTCATGGCCACGGACTATAGCAGCGTTCGCGAACACGGGACTTACACGGATGTGCACGGATGGCTGACCTGCCTGGCCTGAGCTCCATGAGTCGTCCCCTCGTTCAATGTGCAAGAAGCCTCGCCGTCGCCGATAGCTTCACCGGAACATCTGGAGCGAAGGCGGGCCACTCGCCGCTACAATCGGGGCCACATGAAGAAGACGATGATTGTTTTCGCCGGCATGGCCGCACTCGCCGGGCTCGACCTCGTCGCACAGCGCGAGCCGGTGGAGCCGGCCCCGGCGCCTGTCATCACGAAGGAAGGAGCCGCGGTCGAGCAGACGTCTCCGGGCACGAAGCCGCCCGCGGTCCTCGTCGACAGCTTCGACGGCCTTGGCGTCGGGTTCGAAGGGCCGCAGGGGACGTACACCGGCCGCAGCCCGTCGGACACCAGCATCGCCGTCGGTCCCGATCACGTCGTCCACATCGTCAACTCGCGCCTCGCCGTGTTTACAAAGAAGGGCGCGCGCTACGAGACCACGGGGAAGGTCCTCTACGGGCCCGTCGCCACGAACCAGATGTTCGCCGGCCTCGGGGGCGTCTGCGAAGCGCGCAACAACGGCGACGCCGTGGTCCGCTACGATCAGCTCGCGAAGCGCTGGCTGATCGTGATGCCGATCTTCGGGCGGATCCAGCCAGGGCAGTTCAAGGTCGCGGGAGAACGTCCTGTAAGCCAGCCGGCCGCGCCGGGACAACTTGCCGTGAAAGGGCAGGCCGCGACGCCGGGCCCCGCCGTTGCGCCGCCGCCCAATCCCGTCCAGCCGCCGCCGCCCGCCGGCCGCGGTCAACGCGGTCAGCCGCCGGCGCCCGGACAGCCTCCGCCGCCGCCGCCGGCCGGCACGTACGCGATGTGCTACGCGATCAGCACGACGTCCGATCCGCTCGGGCCGTACTATCGCTACGCGTTCGACCGGCCGCTCTTCCCGGATTACCCCCGCCCGGCGGTGTGGCCCGACGGCTACTACAACCCGACCAGCACCGGCGACGACGTGATCCAGAAGCACGCCTGCGTCGTCGATCGCAACCGGATGCTCGAGGGGGAGCCGGCGACCGAGCAGTGCGTGATCATCGACGGCGTGAACTTTCTGAACAACGCCGATATCGACGGCCAGGCTCTCCCGCCTGCCGGCGCGCCGAACATCATGATGGCGTCTGGTGGCACGCAGCTGAAGAAGGTCTTCGAAGACGATGGCATCTACGCGTGGACGTTTCACGTGGACTGGGAGACGCCCGCGAACACCAAGGTTGTGGGTCCTGTGAAGATTCCGGTCGCGCCGTACCACTATCTCTGCAACGGCCAGCTGACCAACTGCGTGCCGCAGCCGGGCACCGATCGCCGGCTCGACGCGCAGGGAGACAAGATCATGCAGCGGGTCGTCTATCGCCGCGTCGGACGGCACGAGTCGATCGTCGCGTCGCATTCGGTCGCGACGAAAGCCGGTGCCGGCGGCGTCCGCTGGTACGAGTTCCGTCTCGACCGGAAACGGCAGCCCGTCCTCTACCAGCAAGGCACCTACGCGCCTGATGGCTTCTATCGCTGGATGGGGAGCATCGCGATGGACAAGCGAGGCAACATCGGTGTCGGGTACTCGTTCGGCGGCACGCCGCACTTCGCCGGCCAGCGGTTCGCCGCGCGGATGGCGGGAGACGCGAAAGGGAAGCTGACGCTCCGCGAGACGGTGCTGATCGAGGGACAAGGAGCGCAGACCAACACGCTGCGCTGGGAGGACTACACGACGACGGCGATCGATCCGAGCGACGACTGCACGTTCTGGTACAGCGGGGACTACTTCAAGAAGGACGCGGCGAGTTATTCGAACCGCATCGGCTCGTTCCGTCTGCCCGGCTGCCGGTAGGACGCGACAAATGTTTAGCGCCGGGTTCAAAACCGAAGGTGGCATCCGGCTTCAGCCGGGGTCCCCGGCGCGCGTTTTGTGCGCGCTGGGGTGGAAGCCGGACCTCGTGGGTTTTGAAACCACTTGTCGAAAGACGATAGCCGCCGTGGCCCTTGTCGCTGCAGTTACGGTGCAGGGACCGAACCGCGAGCTACTGTTGAACCCCGATCATCCGGGGATGCAGGAGCGGGCGCCGGACGTGTGCCGCGTCATCCTCGACACGACCAAAGGACCCATCACGCTCGAGATGCACCGCGAGTGGGCGCCGCGCGGCGTCGATCGGTTCTACAACCTCGTGCGTGCGGGCTTCTACGACGAGGCGCGGATCTTTCGCATCCGCGCGGGGCAGTGGGCGCAGTTCGGCATCAACGGCGATCCTGAGATTGCGCAGCGATGGCGGTCCCGAACGATTCCCGACGACCCGCGCGTCCTCTCGAACGTTCGCGGAACGGTGGCGTACGCGTTCAAGGATCCGAACGGCCGCACGACGCAGGTCTTCATCAACCTCCGCGACAACAGCGCCACGCACGACGTCGAGCCGTTCGTGCCGTTCGCCAGGATCGTCAACGGGATGGACGCGGCCGATGCGTTCTATGCGGAGTACGGGGAGAGCGCCGGCGGCGGGATCAGAGCAGGGAAGCAGGATCCGGTGTTCGAAGGAGGCAACGCCTTCCTGATGCGCGAGTTCCCCAGGCTCGACTACATCAAGCGGGCGTCGCTCGTGAAATGAACTCGAGTCGAACGTCAGAACGTAGAACGTCGAGCGTCAAAACGCGAGCGCGAACGCAGAACGAGAACTGTGAACACGAGAACGCGGAAACCAAGACCAAGGCCAAGAGCCCGAGAACGTTACTCGTAACGTAAAGCCTCCATCGGGTTCGTGCGTGACGCCCGCCGCGCCGGGACGTAGGCAGCCAGCAGCGCTGTGATCGTCAGGACGACACCCGCGGCGAGGAAGACGCCAGGGTCGCGGGCCGAGACGCCGAAGAGTTGGTTGGCGATCATCTGTCCGCCGGCAACGCCAAGCAACGTGCCGAATGCGGCGCCCACGCCGGCGATCCGCAAAGCCGTTCCCACCACTTGCCGTCGCACCGCGCCCGGCGCGCCGCCGAGCGCCAGCCGGATGCCGATCTCGCGAGTCTGCCGGCTGACCGCGTAGGCCATCGAGGAATACAGCCCGGACGCCGAGAGAAGCAGTGCGCAGGCGGCGAAGAACCCGATCAGCACGGCCTGAAAGCGCGGCTGCGCCAGGGATTCCTGGTAACTCGATTCGAGCGTGTGGAAGCGCACGGGCAGGACGCGGTCGATCGCTTCGAGTTCCCCGCGAACGGCGGCGGTGAGCGCGGCCGGGTTGGCCGAGCGGATCACCAGGTCCGCGTTGCGCGCGCGCGAAGGGCGCTGGAAGAAATGTGCGTAGATTTCCGGGACCGGCTCGCCCGTCAGCGAGCTTTGCCGGACGTTGCCGACGACCCCGATGACGGTCAGCGGTTCGCCGGCGTACGGGTCTGTCGCTTTGCCGAGCCAGCGCACGCGCCGGCCGACGGGGTTCTGGCCTGGCCAGAGCCGTTCTGCCGCCAGTTGGTTGATCACCGCCGCGTGTGGGGCCGATGGTGAATCGCTATCGTCGAACAACCGCCCCACGAGCAGCGGGATCTTGAGGGCGCGGAAGAATCCCGGCGTGGCAATGCCGGAGAATGCGTCGCCGCGGCGGCCGGGCTCATCGAGAAACTCGATCGTGCCGGTCGGATAACTGCCGTCGAGGGGCGCCGAGAGACCCACGCCAACCGCCTCGACTCCGGGGAGAGCCGTCACGCGCTCGGTGGCGCTCCGCCAGAACGCGTTCAACGCAGCGTCCGACGAGTAATGCGTCTCGGGTAACTCGGTTTCCGCCACGAGCGCCTGCGAATAGTCGAAACCGGTATCAACCTGAGTCAGTCGTAAGAAGCTCTTCGTCAGCAGGCCGGCGCAGCTCAGCACCGCCAGCGCCAGGGCGAACTGCCCCACGACCAGCACTCTCCGCAGCGCGCCATCCCTTCCCGATGCCGTTCGGCCGGCGTTGTTGAGTTGCGTCGTGAGCTGGCGTCCGGGTGTTTGCAGCGCCGGGACGATCGCGAAGAACACGCCGGCGGCGAGCGACACGAGCAGGCCGAATAGGAGGGTGGTCCAATCCATCGAGATCTCCGCCCGCCGGGGGATGCCGAACGGAACCATCGCGAGCAGGCCCGAGAAGGTCCACCAGGCGAGCGCGATTCCGGCGGCGGCGCTGAGCAGGGCGAGCGGCAGGCTTTCGACGATGAGCTGACGGACGACGCGCCCGCGGCTCGCGCCGAGCACCAGCCGGACCGCGATCTCGCGGCGGCGTCCGACGCCTCGCGCCAGGAGCAGGTTCGCCACGTTCGCCGTGGCGATCAGAATCAGGAGTCCGCCCGCGGCCAGCAGGGCCAGCAGCCCCGGCCGCGCCGCGCGCACCGTCGTCTCGAGCAGCGACGAAACCGCGATGGCGGCCGCGGACATTTCCGTCCCGTGTTCGGCGCGCAACCGTCTGGCGATCGTCTGCATTTCGCTTCGTGCGGCAGCGAGTCCTGTCCCTGTGCGAAGCCGCGCCATGACGTTCCAGTTGTAGTCGCGGCGGGTCGAGGAATCCGGTCCGAATGCGGCGGCGGGAACATAAAGGTCGGTCCGCTCATCCGTCGCGGGTTCGAGGACGCCGACGATCGTGAGTCGAACCCCCGCGAGCTCGATGACTTCACCCGGTGCGCCGTTCCGCGTCGCCCCAGACGCTCTTCGCGAAGCGATGTGGAACCACCGCGACCGGCGCGCCGGTTCGGATCTCTTCTGTCGAGATCGCGCGGCCGTGCCCGATCGCGATCCCGAGCACGCGCAGGAGGTCGCCGTGGAAGCGGGTTGCGTGGCCGCGCTGTGACTGCGCGGGGCGTCACGATCGTCGCGCTGCTCCCGCGCAGGGCGGCGATCGCTTCAAAGCTCTGCGCCTGCGCCGCCCAGTCCTGGAAGTCTGGCAGTGACGCAGGGCGCGCGCGTCCGTCCTCGCCGACTTCCGACAGCGTGACGATGCGTTCCGAGTCCGGGTAGGGGAGTGGCCGGAGCAGCACGCTGTCCACGATGCCGAAGATCGCCGTGGACGACCCCACCCCAAGCCCCAGCATCGCGATCGGCGGCGAAGGCAAACCCGGGCGCGCGCCCCAGCAGGCGCAGTCCGTAACGAATGTCCTGCCAGAACGATTGCATCATTCCTCTGTAGACGGCTCAGGGCTGTGGCGTGTTGGTTTATCCCGGTGGCGTCCGGCTTTAGCCGGACCCGTGATCGCGGTGGCCTCGGGCTTCAGCCGGCCCCGTGATCGCGGTGGCGTCCGGCTTCAGCCGGACCGTGATCTCGGTAGCCTCCGGGTTCAGCCGGACCGTGATTTCGGTGGTGCCCGGCTTTAGCCGGACCCGTGATTTCGGTGGTGTCCGGCTTTAGCCGGACCCGTGATTTCGGTAGTGTCCGGCTTTAGCCGGACCGTGATCGCGGTGGCCTCCGGCTTCAGCCGGACCCGTGATCGCGGTGGCCTCCGGCTTTAGCCGGACCGTGATCGCGGTGGCCTCCGGCTTTAGCCGGACCGTGATCGCGGTGGCCTCCGGCTAGCCGGACCCGTGATCGCGGTGGCCTCCGGCTTTAGCCGGACCGACTTTGTTAACTGATTCCGGACACCCGGTCTACACGAGCGGCCGAGGCTGCGCGAGGCTGACGCTCCGGGACCTGCCGCGTGCGGCACGCAAGGGACGATCGACAGGAACCACGCGACCGATCGCGGGCACGCGATCGGAGAGCGGCGGATCCCAGTTGAAGGCGCGCACGATCTTGATCAGCTCCCGGGCGCAGTCGGACAGGTAGCCCTGCTCGCGGTAGATCATCAGCGTCCGCCTCGGCATCGCCAGCTCCCGCAGCGGGATCCGCACCAGCCGGCCGTCGCGCAGCTCCTGGCGCACCGTCACCCCAGGCACGATCGCCATGCCGACTTCTTCCTGGACGAAGTTCTTGATGTTCTCGAAGCTCCAGAGCTCCGCGACGATGCGGCAGCTGGTCGCGTGCTGCTCGAACAGCCGCCGGATCATGTCCGCCGTCGAGCTGCACAGGTGGTGCAGGACGAACTGCTCGGCGTGCAGATCGCGGACCTTGACGCACCTCGCGCCGCGCCAGCGGATGGCTCGGCGCCGCGATGCACACCATCTCGTCGTCGTGCACGTCGACCGACCGCAGCTCGTGAAACGCCGGCTCGTCCTTGACGAAGCCGAGGTCCACTTCGCGGTCCATGACCTGCCGCGGAATCTCGCTCAGGCGGCTGCGGTAGATGCTGACCTTGATGTCGGGAAACTTCTGCAGGTACGACCGGAGCGGTCCGGGCAGCAGGTACACCGCGGCCGATTCGTGCGCCGCGATCGTCACGTTGCCGGCCTTCATCGACCGCAGCTCCGAGACCTGCCGCACGGCTTCGTCGCGCAGGTGGACCATGCGGCGGGCGTAGTCGGCGAGCACGCGTCCGGCTTCCGTCAGCGAGACGTCGTGGACATCGCGCGCGAAGAGCGGGGCGCCGACCTCGTCCTCGAGCTTCTTGATGCTCTGGCTGACCGCCGGCTGCGTGCGGCACACGCGCTCGGCGGCGCGCGTGAACGTGCGTTCCTCGACGACGGCGAGGAAGTGCTCGAGTTGAAGAAGATCCATGGCGTGGCCTCCCGGATGGCGCCAGCATACTCGCGGACGTCGCGCCGCGCCAGTACCGCCAATCAAGCTTATCCGCGCATCACTTTTTTCGATTGGCGCTCCGGCTCGATTGCGTCGAGCATCACCCCATCCGGAAAATCGGCCGGGGCGGTGCGATCGCCGTGCCTGGAGGAGAACCATGAAAGCCATCGCGTTGGGCGTTGACGGTCGTCCTGCTGGCGGCGGCGCCGGCGGGCGACGTCTTAGCTGATTCGTCCTGAGATCGGTAAGCCGCAGCGTGCGCATCTGGTTCGTCGGATGTCGAACAGCACCCCGGGCGTGGCACCCTCATGTTCTACGCCGCATCTCTGGCAGTAGATCGCAATTTTTCCCGCGTCGTTCTTCTCACCCAGATACACCTCTCCGCGGACAGGCGGACCGAACTGCGTGAACGGTTGCGGCAGAAGCGCTCTGAGGAGATCGGCTTGGCGCCGCCGCGCGTCGGAGAGGGCCCCGATTTGAGCCGCGGGGTGCGCTTTGGCAAAGAACGCCGTTTTCCATGACTCCCGCCAAGGCTCACCTCGATTCTCAGGCCACGTCCACAATGCCGCAGCCTTTCCTAGTTCGACGAAGGCATCGTGGCGAGCGGCAAATTCCGCCGACCAGAAGGCCGAATCGTACGGAGTCCGGTCTGCCGTATGCCAGGCAGCGAGCGCGCCAGCGGCATACGGACTGCAGCGTGGCAACCCTTGCACGCCGCCCGGGACAACGAATGCACATGTTTTGTCCTGTAGTGCCTCCAGCTCGCAAAGCGTCGCATTGCCCTCCACGCGCCGTCTCACCGCTTGCACCAATTCCTGAAGTCGCTCATGGTCCGACCCGTGAAGCCCGTCGAGGCATCGGAGTGCGAACATCCGGAGTTGCCGCTCCGGTGCGATTGCGATGGAGTCCCACTCACCGCGCAGCGCATCGAGCATCCAGTCGGCCGCCGGAGCTCGTTCCCAGAATTCTTCCCAACTGTGGCAGGCGCGTCGCGTGCGCATTGAAGTCTGCCTGCTCGTTCTCCGTGGGTCTGATCTCCCAAGGTGCACGTCTTGAGGTTGAAAGGAACCGTCCGGAATGGTTCCGGAGTGGGCAGAGCCACGAGGCGCGCGCGCGCCGTCGAGTCGTCTGCGGTCGAGGCAGTCACTCGGCCGACGTGTTCCTTGCGGTCTTTCGTCCAAGAAAACTTCATCGCCCCTCCCCTTCAATCACGTAGGGGCTCAAGCAGAGAAACGAGCTGCTTCGGTGTTGGGCGATGTGAACTCGAGGGGTAGTCGGTCTCCGGTCCATGTCCTTCTCCTGTCGGCGTTGCAGCCGGGAACAAAGACATCCGGAGGGCGCCACTGAGGTCGACGCCGGACACTTGGTTGCCCCGATTCTTTCAGGGCCGCATCACGCTCGCGTCAGATCGCGCGGGCGGAGGCACCTTGGGTTGTCCTCCCAGGTTGCCGTGACCCCAGGTTGGCTGCGGTCACTCCGGATGCTACGGCGAGCTACAGCAGAGGTCGTGCCAGGGCGAGATGCTGCGAAAAACTGCGAGTCGTCGCTGGACCGTGTCCACTTGCCGCTACAGTCGACATCTTCCCGGAGGACGCCAGCCGATGATTCTCTCCAGTCGCGCCGACGACGCATGCGCCGTTTGCTACCCAGGCGCAGCGCCGAGCCGACGTTGATGATCATCGGCTGATATCTGTGTCTCTGGATCTGGACCGGGTGTTTGTAGACGCCTGCGAGCTCTCGCGTTTTCACGTCGCCATGCACCTCGTTCGCGGCTTGGATTCGGCGTCGAGCGCGAGTTGACGAAGACGATGTCGTTCGGCGTCCGCTACGCGCACAAGTGGTCGACTACGCGATCGAGGCCGTGTGCAACTTCACGCCCGACGGGGAAGAGGACTGCGGCGTGAACAATCCCGGCTTCGGCACGCTCGGCAAGTTCCCGTTGCCCAACGCGCCGGCGCAGCCGGCCGCCAAGCGCGACTACGACGGGATCGAGCTGCGTCTCCGCAAGCGGCTCGCCGACAGATGGTCCATGGACGCCAGCTATCTTTTCAGTTACCTGCGCGGCAACTGGTCCGGCATCGCGAGCTCCGACGAAGCCATTCAGAGCCTGCAGCCCAACTCGGGCCGGTCGTTCAATCTTCTTTACTACTCGTTCGACGCGCAGGGCAACCCGACCATCGGCCGGCTCGGCACCGATCGTCCCCATCAGTTCAAGCTGCAAGGCACCTACGACCTGCCGTGGGGCACGATGGTGGGGATGAACTACCTGCTCGAGAACGGCGTCCCGCGGTCCACCATCGCAAGCCAGAAGAATATTAATTTTTTTCCAAACGGCCGCGGCGACCTGGGCCGGACGCTCACGTTCTCGCAGGTCGATCTTTTGTTGCAGCAGGACGTCCGGCTGTCGGGCTCGCTGCGCGTGTCCATCGGCGTCAACGCCATCAACGTGTTCGATCGGAAGATCGAGACGACGTTCATCGGAACGCCGTATCGCGACCAGTTCAACGTCGACGACGCGACGTTTTTTCGGGGGGTTCAGCCCGTCGGCCGTGGCGTCGGCGCAGGGTTTCCGACCGGATGCGCGTTTCGGGAAGGCGAGCGGGTACCAGGGTGCGAGAGCGGTGCGGTTACAGGCTAAGCTGATGTTTTGAGTTGTGTTGTTTTTGGCCACCGGACCGCGCGGGAGTCCTGCGCGGCCCATTTGGGCTAGGCCTGCCTTGGGCGCAGGGGGTCTGTTGCGTTTTTCCGGACGGCGTGTTGCCAAATGCTTGCTGCGGTCGGCGTGGCCGCCGCCGACATCGCCGCCGAACGATCGCGGAGGTTGAGATCGCGCTTGGCCGGACCAGAACAATGCCGCCGAGCGCGCCCTGCGCGGACCGGTCGTCGGCCGCAAGAATCACTACGGAACGCGCTCATTGCGCGGTACGCAGGTCGCGGCCTTCTTCTACACACTCTGTGAAAGCGCGCGTCTGATCGGCGTGGCCGCTCACGCCTCCCTGCGTCACGCGATCGACGCCGCCCTGACCACGCCTGGTACCGTCACCCTGCCCGATGCCTTGCTGCCGACGGACTGAACTCCGCTCGCGTGCTCTCTTGCCGTCGCGCAGCGACGACGGGCTACGGCGAAGACCTACTCGTGCGTCCAATCGACTCAGAAGCCTATCGGAATCGTGCCCGGCTCCGACTCGTTGTCGGCGGTGTCGACGGCGATGACGGTGACGGTCCGTTCTTCGAAGTAGAAGTCGACTTCCGCTGCGGTCTCGCCCACCACGACCCGTCGCAATTGGCCGTCCACGTAGATGTCGTAGCGAATCAGCGACGGTGGCGCGAGGTTGTCGGTCGACGGACTCCAGCTCACCAGCAGGAACCCGCCGATGTTCTGCGCGGTGATGTTCGCGGGCTGCGTCGGCGGTGTCTGATCGTTGGGGTCCGCCGGCGCCGTGGTCACGAACAGCGGATCGCTCATCGGCGACAGGTTGCCCTCGCTGTCGCGCGCGCGAACGGTGAATGTGTAGGTCGTCGACTGATTGATCGGCACACAGTACGTCGGCACCATCACGTTGGCGCAGGTGAACGAGCCTGCCCGCGAGTTGACCGTGGCGACCATCTGTCCGTCGATATAGATGGTGTACCAGATGGTGGGGCCGTTGTCGGTGGACGACCACGTCAGGGAGACGTGAGTCGGACCAACGCCCAGCAATTGCACGACGGGCTTCGTCGGCGCGCCGGGGATGTCTCCGGGCAGCGTGACGGTGACGGCGTTGCTGGACTTGGAGTTGTTGCCGGCCAAGTCCCTCGCGGCGACGCGGAACGTATAGGTTCTGCCCGGAAGCAGGCCCGTGATCGTGTGACTCGTCACGGTCTGGGGAACGATCACCGCCGGACCGGCGCCGGAAATGTAGTAGTTGAACTTGCCCGAGTTGTCGGTGGACGGTCCCCACGACAGCGACACGCTGGTGGTGGTGGTGGCCGTGACCACGAGGCTGGTCGGCGTCGTGGGCGGCGTGCGATCCCGAGCCTGGGCCGAAAGCAGGGACGAACCGCTGACGACCGTGATGAGCAGCACCGTGGTGAACAAAAGGGGAGTTCGCTTCATTGGCATCCTCATCGTGAAAGCCGGCGCCTCACCGGGAACAGCCCGGGCGCCGGAACGAAAGGTGGAGGCAGCAACTGTCGTGCTCGGCCAGGACGAGGCAGATTTCGCCGGATTCGGTGCCGAATCCGCGACTGGCACTTTCGCGGTTGCGTACGCCCTTACGCGCGGCGTAAGGCCGAACGTCTCAAATGTCGCACGGCGTGATCCCGATCCGGCATCTCCGGCGTGCGCTCACCGACTTCGTGGTCCATTACCATCGGACCCTGCGTCCGTCCCTACCTATTCCGCTTTCTTGTACGTCGCCTTCGTCGTGACCGGGGAGCCGCCGCCCTGGAAGTCCGGGCGTGTCGACACCACGACGAGGTTGCCCGACGCGTCGAGCGACATCGCGATCGTCACGTTGACGGGATTGCCGTCGAAGCTCATGGTCGTGTCGACCTTCATACAAGAGCACCACGGCGCCGCGTCGTTGTTGCTTGCTCATCCCGCAGCCCTGCAGTATGATTCGTCTCGCGCGGTGAGTTCCGATTTGATGGGCCGCGCAACCGGAAATACACCGGACCGATAAACCATCTAAGTCGCTGCGAAAGCCCGCGACTGAACAGTCGGCGGGCTTTTTCATTTCAGCCCGGACAACCAGGCAGCGCACGTCCCGCTGCCAGCATGAAGAGTGCGGCGAGAGCTCCGGCTCCGTGACCCGCACGCCAAACCGTCGTCCTGTTTCCCACAGAGGGGAGACGCCACGGTGGACCAGCCGGCCAGGCCAGACGCCTGGAGCCATGCGCGATCGGACGGATTCGGTTCCGCCCCGCGGAACACGTCGAAAGGACAGACCGATGAATCCCATACGCCCGATCCCTCCTGACAGCGAACAACTCGACGCGCAGGCGACGGCCTTTGCGCAGCTGCTCGGCCTGGCGCCGGACGACCCGGACGGCGCCTACCGGCAGGCCATCGCGCTCGGCTGACGGGCTCTTCCCGCATCAGATCGAAGGCGTGGCCTTCCTGCTCGGCCGCCGCCGCGCCATCCTCGCGGATGACATGGGGCTCGGCAAGACGCGTCAGGCGATCGTGTCGCTTCGCCATGCCTCGCCCGGCGGGCCGTATCTCGTGGTCTGCCCGGCATCGGTGAAGCGCAACTGGGCGCGCGAGATCGAGCTCGCCAGCTCCCGGCTCCTCGGTCCGCGTCGTCGAAGGCAGCGGCGCCCGCGCCTGTCGCCGATTCGGAATGGACGGTCGTGAACTACGACATCCTGTCGAAACACATCGGCGCGCTCGGGCGGGTGCCGTGGGCGGGGATCGTGTTCGACGAGGCGCACTACCTGAAGAACCACACGAGCGCGCGCAGCCGTCTCGCGCGGCAGCTCGCGGAACGCGCAGTAGCGACCGCCAAGCAAGAGCCGGCCGTGTACCTGCTCACCGGCACGCCGCTGACCAACCGGCCGCGCGACCTGTTCGTGCTCCTGCAGCTCGTCGGCCACTCGCTCGGACGCAGCTTCCTCTCGTTCGCGAAACGCTACTGCGCGGCGGAGAAGACCGACTTCGGCTGGAAGACCGACGGCGCGTCGAACCTCGAGGAACTGACGGTGCAGCTGCACGGGGTGATGCTGCGCCGCTCCAAGGATCAAGTCCTGTCGCTTCCGCCGAAGCTGCGGACGTGGCTGCCGGTCGACGTGCCGCCGGGGACCGGCGGGCGCGAAATCCGGGCCGTCGTGGACCTTCTCCTCCGCCGCAGCAGCCAGGCCGACTGGAGAATCCCGCGCGGGAGACGATGGCCGGGCCTGGACGAACTTGCTGGCGCTGCTGACGATAGCGCGGCAGAAGCTCGCGGTCGCGAAGGTGGGCGCCACCAGCGACTTCGTGTCCGGGGCGATCGAGCAGGGCGAGAAGGTCATCGTCTTCTCGTGCTTCGACGACCCGCTGCAAACGCTCAAGAAAGACTTCGGCGACGCGGCGGTCCTGCTGACCGGAAGCACGCCTGCCAACAAACGCCAGGCGCTGGTGGATCGGTTCCAGCAGGACGAGACCGTCCGCGTGTTCCTGGCCAACATCATCGCGGGCGGCGTGGGACTCAACCTGACGGCCGCGAGCCACGTCGTCTTCAACGACCTCGACTGGGTGCCCGCCAATCACTGGCAGGCCGAGGATCGTGCCTACCGGATCGGGCAGACGCGGACGGTCAACGTCACGTACCTGATCGGAAGCAACACGGTGGACGATTTCGTCCAGACCGTGCTCGAGACGAAGAGCGCGCTGGTGAGCGCGGTCGTGGACGGCAAGGCGTTGGCGGGCGATCTATCCGGCAGCGTGCTGGACGAACTGCAGCGCGCGCTGCGCGCGATTTCACCCGGGCTCACCGATACGCCGGCCAAAATCGTGGACCAGGAGACGATCGAGCGGCTCCTCCGGGAAGCGTCCGCCGAACTGCGGGCGGCGCAGGACACGCGCCCCGGAGAGGCCGGTGCGCCGCGACGCCCCGAGGACATCGACGCCCTCAAACGCGCACTCGACGCGCTCGCGCGTGTGTTGTCCGGACCGTCGGTGAGCCGCTATCGCATCGAGAGCACGTCGCAGCCCGGCGTGCACTACGTCATCACGGATGACGGCACGGACGTCACCTGCAGCTGCCCGGGCTTCGACTACCGCGGACAGTGCCGCCATGCACGTGATGTGAAGGCGGCGCTGGCAGCCGGAAAAGCCGTGCCTGCGGCGTACGTGCTCGAAACCGCCGTCTGACCTCCAATCGAAGCCGAAGAGCAGGTCATGATCTCAGTCGATTACCGCCTGGCCGGTCGCGCGTTCATGAAACCGTTGCGGTCCGGGATTCGCATCGCGTTGCGAGTGTTGGAGCTGGCCGTCACGCGTCAGCCCGCAGCCGGCCACGGCGCCGCAGGAGACCACGCAGCTCGTCAGCGCCGCCAGCCGAACCGCCTCCGGCGCCGACCGTAACCGAAGACGCCCTGGCGCAGGCCGTCGCGCACCTCGAGTATCTCGGCTACGAAGTCGAGCTCCAGCCCGATGGCTGGAGTTACGCCAGGCACCCGTATCGCTACAACTTCCATCTGCAGACGTTCGCGCATGGCATCAACCTGCACTGCGTGGTCGGCATCGGGGCATCAATCGACAACTCGCGCGCCGGCTGGCTGGACTTTCTGAACACCGCAAACGATCGCGGCCATCTGACCCGATTCTCGTTGGTCGAGGACACAGGACGATCTCTGCCACGTCAGGATGCGCGCGCGGGTCACCGGCGCCTACAGCCGGTCAGTCTTTGCGATGGTGATGGACATGTGGCACGACGACCTGGACCTTGTCCGGCGAAAGCCCGAGTTTCCGCTGGAGAGCTCCGCCGACGAGCGTGAAGTAACCGCGGCAGTCACGGTGAATTGACCAGACAGTCGGACGACTCTTTAGCGCACGCGCCCGAGAGCCCGTGCGGTCGCCTGCTCCACGGGATTGAGATCTCCGTGCGGCCGATTGTCCGGATCCACGGGTAGCAGCGGCGGCTGGGCCAGGAATCGCGGACGCGTCCCTTGGTGCGGCTGCGCGGCATGCACCAGGAACGGATGACACAGGTACACCGTGCCGGCGTCGCCCGTGGCGGTGACAACGGGGCGATGAGCGCTCGTCGCGAAGCCGTCAGCGGCGAGCTCCCTCAGCGTCAGCCCCTGTTCTCCCGCGGGCGCAAGCTGCCGGGCGATGTCCGCGTGTGACCCGACCCGAATACGCGTCGGCGCATCGTGCTCACCCACGTCGGAGAACAGGAACAGCATCAGCAAGGCGCGGCCCTTCGAGTGGATGTTGGCGCGCCAGGACATGAAGTCCGGCGTGTCCGTGCCGAAGCTGACGTCGATGTGCCATCCGGCGTCGCCGGGATCGACGGCAGACGGGAACCGCACGGGGAAGGTCCCCATCGCTGCAGGTCGAAGCCAGCGTCCCTGGCCGACCAACTGATCGAAGGCGGCGTGCAGCCGTGGGGTGTTCGCGGCCTCGATGAACGGGGGCTGCGTGAACATGCCCAGGCGAATGACGGGCTGTGTCCATGTCGCGGGATCGTCCGGGCTGCACCCCGTCGCCTTCCAGAGGATCGCTCGGGCCGCATCCGCCCACTCGCGCGGGAACGCGTGGTCGATGCGTACGAATCCGTCGGTGATGAACTGTTCGATCTGCGCAGGCTCGAGCCCACGCACCGACGGGCGTGATGTCTTCCATGAATGTCCTCATCGCATGAGCGTGCCGTCCCGACGCAAGGTCAGGAGCGGACAGCGGTTGTCGTGGGCCACCGCTCGACGCGGTGGACGGCAGCCGGAGCGAGAGTCAGCCGAGGAACACGGCCGACGCGATGACGATCGCGACGAACTTCATGGCGAGGATCATCTTGACATGGACATGCTCCAACAACTCGTCCAAAGCGGCCGAGAAGCGTCGCAACTGTTGCAGGGCCGTCGTGGATATGGAAGAATGCCGGTCCGACCACAACATAGATCAGCCCACAGGAGATGACTTATGGCAGATCCGACGAACCCAAGTGGAAACTGGCCGGATCCCGACAGGGAGCGTGCGCAGCCCGGCGACGTCCTCGGCATCGAGCGCGGCGGTGAAACGACGAGCTTGGGCGACACCGAGGAAGACGAGGATTCCCGGCGGAAGGACGCCGAGGACGAGGCTGCCGACGATCAGGAATAGCCGGCGATTACTTGGACCGCCGGCGCGTCTTGCCTTCGGCATCGCGCGCCCGGAGCGACGCGCTGGCTCCGAAGTGCATCGACTTCAGAGCCAGCCGGCTTATCGGCATCGATGTGACCTCGGCGGCCTGGAGCAGGTCCTTGACGATCTGCTCCAGCGCCACACTCTGGCCCGCGTCACTCCTGATCTGTCAGATCTGAAGATCGCGAAATCGGCGGGCGAGCGGGGGCGTCAGCCGCCGCCGCTGCGCACGCCGGGAAACCGCTCCCGGCTCATACGCTGTCGGTCCCGCGGCGACTAGCGGATGCGTGTGGACGACAGTTATCAGGCGCACTGATGCGCCGGACGTACGGTTGGGCGACGCGGATCACAGGGGCGGAAGTCGCCGCGCGGAATCGCCGGGCGCGCTTTCCGGCTACGCACTGCCACGGCGTGCTCCGCATCGCGTCGGCCGCCGACCCCGCTCGCCCGCCGATCCGCTGCTGGGCGCGATCTGACAAAGTCAAATTAGCTGGCCACAGACCCGCCGACCAGGTAAGGCAGTCCACAGGTTCCAAAGGCTGCAGCCACTTGAAGGGCAACCTGGATCGGACCGGGGTTCACACGTGAGGCCCCAGAATCTGGGAAGCGTCTGAATATACCTGACGAACGAGCGTGGGTCCAAGTTGGAGCGCGGCCAGACGAACAAAACATTCCCTCTCTGAGGCGCTCGGGTGACGCTGTCGGATACCAGCCATCGCCAGGGTCAACGCGTCGCTGGTCGCCTGGCTCATGATTCGGGCTTTTTCCAGCGGTGACATGCGGCGCCACGCCTCGATCTGGAGACGCTCAACCACAGCATTCGTGTCTCGCGAGAGGATTGCCGACCGATTTGCGAGGTTGACCTCAGACATCGCTCAATTGTAGGACGCCCGGACGTGTGTTTCGCAGGACTCAGCCTGCTGCTTCGAGGTCACGACACCGCGATTCGGTCGAGCACGACCGCCATCTCCAGATACCGGCACAACGCGTTCGCCAGCTGCATCTGACGCGGCGTCTGACAGTCCGGCTCGAACAGCAGCGGGCTGGCAACCAGAATCACGGCGCATCGGGCACGCGACGTGGCGACGTTCAGGCGGTTGAGGCTGTAAAGGAACTCCATCCCGCGCGGCGCTTCCTCGGGCGACGATGTGGCGGCCGAATAGATGACGACCGCCGCCTCCTGTCCTTGAAACCGATCGACGGTGCCGACTCGAGCGCCAGCCGGCAATCGGCTCTGAATCGCGAAGACCTGCGAGTTGTACGGGGCGACGACCAGGATGTCTGAGGAAGTGATCGGCTTCTGCCGGCCATCCTGATCGACCCACTGATACTCATCGAGCAGCTGCCGGTAGAGCCCGGCGGCGATCGCCGCTTCCTCGAGCGACTGATTCTGGTTGCCGGAGTGCTCGACGGGCACGTACCAGAGCCCGCTGCCCGCAAACGAAGCGGGCCCGACGAGCCGCTGAACCTCGAGACCCGCCCGCGACGTGAGTCGTCCGTCGTAGAAAAGCTCAGACGTGAAGCGGCAGATCGCCGGCGAGAGCCGCCACGTTTCGGCCAGGAAGAGCCCGCGATCCGGGGTGATCGTCTTCGCGCTACCGAGGACGTGCTGCAGCACAGAGACCGCCGTGGCCTCCGGATGACTGCCCTTGAGCGGCTGTTCGAGTTGCTGCGGGTCCCCGAGGAGCACGAGGTTGCGCGCACCGCGACCGGCGGCGGCGACGTTCGCGAGCGTCATCTGCCCCGCTTCGTCGACGACGAGCACGTCGACCGCCGCTTCCATGTCCTCCCGCGCCCACAGCCACGCGGTGCCGCCGGCGACATGCCGCTCGCCGTTCTCGAGCACCCTGAGCACTTCGCCGTTGTCAGTCGTCTCAGCAATCGGACCGCCATCATCGTCGGCGGCATCGTCGCCGACCTTGTGAATGCACTTGACCTGCAAGTGCTCTCGCTCAGCCTGTTCTACGACGGCGCGGAGAAGATTGCGGATGACGTTGTGGCCGTTCGCTGTCACGCCGACCTTTCGTCCGGATCGGACGAGCGCGCAGATCATCTGCGCCCCGATGAACGTCTTGCCCGAGCCAGGCGGTCCCTGGATTGGCAGGACGGTCTCATCCAACGCCACCACGAGACGACGGGCACGCGCGATGGAAGACTCGCCGTCGATGGTCCATGGTTCAGCGGCGACGAGCCTCGGGGCGGCATTCAGCAGCAGGTCCCGCACCGCGCGGTACGAACCGTCACCGTCAATCTGATGCCCGGCCACCCAGCTGCCGATCTCGAACAGCGTCTCGGGAATCGGCTTCGATCGCACGAGGTCGAAGAAGAACACCCGATCGGGGTGAAGACCCGCAGCGGTTGCGGTTTTCTTGATGTCGATCGTGCGGGCCTCTGGGTTGAAAGCGTCAACGGCCCCAACCTTGAGATCCCGGCTGTAGTGAACCTCCGCTTTCGACAGCTTGACCTCCTGCGGCGGAAACGCGTAGCGATGAATGGGGCACTTCTCGGTCCCGCCTACGTTGCCGATGAAGCTTAGCCCGTCCAGCGCTGACGGTTCGTCCAGGTACTCGTTGGGCGGCAGATCAACAAGCCGGAAGAAGTCCCACCAGGCGGCCTTGTCCTCACGCCGATGAAACTCCAGGAGTTGCGCGAGGAGCCACCGCGCCTGTTGCTCCTTCGAGCGTTCATTCACATCGATCGGGACGTCGGCGGCCAAGCGATCCATCAGCGCCCGCACAGCCGCTTCCCGCTCCGCCAGTTTGTCGTCGGGATCCTTCGGTATCAGGACGGGTCGCGGAATATCGTGACCCGACGCGATGGCATCCGCCCTGAGCCTCTCGAGCCAATCTCGAAGACCGGCAGCCGACACGCAGTCGTCGCGGTTGTAGCGGCGGACGATATCCAACGTCTCCGGAGGGAGAGCATCCGTCTCGTTGAACTCGAGCGCCAGGTCCATGGCGCGGAGGTGCGGGCCGGCGTCAGCGAGCGGCATGTCGCGAACGTAGCCGTAGAAAGGCTCGAGCGCCTTGATGGAGTACCGTTCCACCGACGCGCGCAGGGCCTGCCTGACGATCGCATAGAGGTCCACGAACAGCTCCGCACGCAGCATGCGGTCCACATCGTCTTCGCGCGTACCGAACCGGCCCATGAGGCGCTTGAGTGCCGAAGGCTCGTACGGCGCGTAATGATAGATGTGAAAGGCCGGATGCTTCTCCCATCGCTTCAAGACGAAGTCCACGAATCCTTCAAACGCGGCCTTCTCGTCCGCAGCCGTGAGCCCCCAGAGGTGGTCGTATGTGAGACTTCCGGCCTCGTCCGTATATGCGTATCCGAACAGGTACTCACGCCCGGCGTCGGGCACGAACGGGTCGCCTTCCAGGTCGAGGAACACGTCGCCAGCAGACGGTTCCGGCAACCTGTGCAGTCCAGCGTCCGGAACGATCGGAAGGCACTCATGCACCGGTTCCCCGGTCGTCCGACCAGCCAGCTGCACACGCGCCTGTTCCCGCGAGCGAAGGAGGGCATCAGGGGAGCCGCGGTCCGGTCTCCTCGCGAAGGGCACGGGCGCGTTGCCGAGCGCTTCGAGCGTGTCGATGTCCCACTTGCGGAACTGATCGATCTGAAGCCGCCGGATGTTGGCGACGAGACTCAAGTGGTCGTCACGCCGGCGGTGCGCGTCGCAGTAGCCGCCCCACCGGCAGATCTCGCAATGTGCGACGCGATCGGGATAGGTGTTCGCAGGTTTGTCGGAAGCGATCCGCTGACTGAGCCGGGCGCGCAGTAGGCGAAAGTACGCGCCGTAGTCCGCGCGCCGGTAACTCGTCACCGTAAAGGGCTGGCCCGGCGAGACGACGTGGAGAAGTTCCGGTGCGACGCTCTGAATTTCCTCCACGACGGCGGCGTACGAGCAGAGCTGGAGGATCGGTACTGCCGCGAGTCTCCCGCGCGAGCTTGGTATCAAGCGGCTCGTACCGACCAGCCGCCGAGTCCGCTCGGCGTGTCGACTCGTCTCAGAATATCCGCACGGCCGGCCCATCCCCGTTGCAGAAGCGGCGCCTGAGCGATGATCTGAGCACCGCTTCGCATTGCGGCGAGAGTCGCCAGGAAACCAGAGTCGTCCAGTCTGGATTCCCGCAAGTCGACAATCGTGAGCTTCTGTGAGCCGAGGTAGTCGATGTAGGCTTGCTCGTGAGCCGCCCCGCGCTTCCGCAGGGCTTCCGTCACACCGGAGAAGCCATCCTCAGGGTGGAGCTCTCCCCGCGCTGCCGCGATGTCCAGCGAGATGAGGTGGGGACATGCCGCATAGTTGGCGAGGTCGGTCGGCGACAGCCTCAACGTACCGGCGACAAGCTTCATGGTGATCAGTCGGGACAGCCGATGTCATCGACAGTCCCATTATCCACCCTGGATCCGCGATACTCTCGAAGCCCACGCGCGATGTCCGAAGCCTCGAGGTCGGGTACACTCCCAGTTTGAAAGACTACAATCGACAGTGTGAAAGTCAGCGTGGCCGAGGCCAAGAGCACGCTTCCCAGGTTGATCAAGGCGGTCGAAGACGCAAGGCCTGAACCCGCACTATTCATAAAGACGGAGTCGCCTCGGGTCATTCGCTTCGGAAACCACTCCGCAGGCCGGAAAAACGCGGCTCCGGCTTACCGTCGTCCGAACGCGGCGCGCGACCATTGAGGATCGCGCGCCCTGTCGCTGGCCTGCGCCGCGTTTTTCGTGCGTAGTGAACGGCTTGCTCCGCATCGTTTCCGAATCGAACGACCCGAGTCGCCTCACGGTGTCATGGATAATGCGGGTCAAGGTCGTATGGTGACTGGATGCGTGATCAGCGGCTTCTCACCGTTATCGTCGAGTGCTACGCCGGCCATCGCGGCGAGCAGACGCCACGCACGCTGATTCTTGGAGACCGTCGCATCGCCGTCGCGGAGGTGGTCGACGCCTGGCTGGCGCCCGACTATCGGTACTTCAAACTGAGAGGCACAGACGGCGATACGTATCTGGTTCGCCACGATGAGCGTTCCAGCATCTGGGAGCTGACGATGTTCCGCGCTGAACACAGTGGCCGATGATCGAGAGTTGGCGCGGTCCAGCATCCGCTGATGGCGCGTGAACTTTCACCGGGTCCGGGCGTAGTGGGTCATGAAGAGGAGCATCCATGTCCATGCCGAGCCGCCGCTCTGTGTTCCTGGCCCCAGTGATTGCCGCGTTCGTTCAGGTCTCCGTTCTGAATGCCCAAACGACGAGCCCGCTCGATTTGCTGAAAGAAGCCGCCCCTCCCGGCGAGCGCATCGCCTACGGGAGCGGAGCGCAGCAATTCGGGGAGCTTCGCGTTCCGGAGGGCCAGGGCAGTCATCCGCTTGCGATCCTGGTGCATGGGGGCTGCTGGCGGGTCCAGATTGGGAAACTCCCGGAAGCCGCGACGTCGCTGGACCTGCTGCGGCCGTTGTCCGTCGCGCTCGCCCGGGAGGGAATTGCGTCGTGGAACATCGAGTATCGACGCCTCGGACATGACGGCGGGGGCTGGCCGGGAACGTACCAGGACGTTGCGAACGCCGTTGACTTCAGCCGGACGCTGGCGCCGAAGCATCGCCTCGACCTCCAACGCGTCGTGCTCGTCGGCCACTCGTCGGGTGGACACCTGGCGGC
Organism: uncultured Acidobacteriota bacterium; assembly: GCA_963820645.1. GTDB lineage: Bacteria > Acidobacteriota > Vicinamibacteria > Vicinamibacterales > 2-12-FULL-66-21 > JALZOC01. The sequence goes on from CAWGAS010000008.1 coordinate 146,349, forward strand.
CTGGGCCGCCGCGAGACACAAGCTGCCGGCCGACAGCGTGCTCCGAACCGCGTCCCCCTTGCGTGTGGCGGGAGTCGTCGATATCGACGGCCCGGTGGATCTGGCGACGTTCATCGCCATCGACCGTCAAGTCTGCGGCACGCCGTCTGTCGTCGAGGAGCTGTTGGGTGGCACCCCCGACAAACTGCCGGAGCGCTACCGCGAAGCATCAGCCGCCGGCTTGTTGCCAATCGGGACGAAACAGGAGTTGCTGATCGCATCCAGAGCCAGTGAGCCGTGGATCGAATCGATCAAAGCCTACGGCGAGGCAGCGAAGAAGGCCGGTGATCCAGTCACCGTGACGATGATGGAGAACAGCGGTCACTTCGACGGATTGAATCCAAAAGCGCCCGCGTGGAGCACAGTGCTCGCCGGCATCCGATCGATCATCGGCACCAAGTGACGCACGCCATGCCTCACCTCGTCCTTCTGGGCGACTCGATCTTCGACAACGCCGCGTACACGAGTGGCGAGCCAGACGTGGTGACGCATCTGCGCGCGCTGCTTCCGGCAGGCGCTCGCGCGACGCTCCTCGCCGTCGACGGTGCGATCACCGGGTCGATGCCGGAACAAGTGCCCCGTATTCCCGCAGACGCGACGCACCTGGTGGTCTCGATTGGCGGGAACGACGCCCTCGGCTGCCTGGATCTGCTCGACGCGCCCGCGACGTCTACCGCCGACGCCCTGCGCCTCCTGGGACAGGCCGTGGATCGATTCGAGGCGAACTATCGCTCAGCCGTTCGTCTGGTGCTCGATCGCGGACTCCCGGCGACGCTGTGCACCATCTACAACGGCGCATTCGAGGAACCCGATCTTGCGGCCCGCGCGCGGTTAGCCCTGATGATGTTCAACGACGTCATCCTCCGTGTCGCCTTCGAGCATCGCGCTTCGGCGATCGACTTGCGGCTGATCTGCAACGAGAACGCGGACTACGCGAACCCAATCGAGCCGTCGGGCCAGGGCGGAATGAAGATCGCGAAGGCGATCGTCCGCGCGACCGGCATCGGGCCGGCCGGGAGACACAGCGCGACGTTCAGCTAGCCTCGCCATGCGGCTCAGGCACGGGAGGTCATCGCGCCCTCACTTCCGTGGCTCTTCCGACTTGTCCAGCAGGCGGTCGGCGAAGCTCTCGAGCTTTTCGAGATAACTGAGCTTGATGCGCCATCGCTTCGGAATGGCGTCCACGCCATAGAACGCTCCCGCGATCTGACCGTACACCGCGCCGGTTGTATCCGCATCGTCTCCCAGGTTGACCGCGAGCAGCGCGCCGTGCTCGAAGGAGGTGCTCTTCGCGAACGCCCAGAGGGCAGCCTCCAAAGAAGCGACGACATATCCGGTGCCGCGAATCTCGGGCGGCTCGCGGCGCAGAAAGGAGCCGGCGGCGATGTCGTGGATCTTCGGCGCAAGCGGCTCGCGATCCCAGAGGCCCAGGACGGGTGTGAAGAGCGGCGCGAGCAACTCTTTCCGCGGACGGCCCTGCAGCGCGCCGATGATCAGGCCGGCCATGTAGCGGCACGCGTCGATCGCCTCTCGCGCGCCATGGGTCGTCCGCGAGCTCTCCCCGGCGTGCGCGATGGCGGCTTCCGGATCACCGGCGAAGAACAACGGCACCGGCGCCAGGCGCATGATCGATCCGTTGCCCGCGGAGTACTCGTCAACATCGCCGGACCAAAGCTCGCCGTGGCGCTCATACCTGGCGAGCGCAGAGGCGACGGTGCCCCCGATGTCGAAGCATTTGCCGGTGCTGCTGTAATGCCCGTGGCGCTTCCAACGCAGGTATTTCGATAGCTGGTCGCGCGGGTCAAAGCCGTCCGACTCGAGGAGGCTATCCGCGAGGCACAGGGCCATCGACGTGTCGTCGGTCCACTGGCCCGGCTCCAGGTCGAAGGGCCCTCCGCCGACCATGTCGGTGATCGGCGTGAACGTCCCCGGGGGTGCGAACTCCAGCGTCGTCCCGAGCGCGTCGCCGGTTGCGAGTCCGATCAATGCACCCCGGTATCTGTCCAACAGCTTTAGAGGGTTCTTCCCGAACGCGGCGCCGTTGCGCGAATCGAGCCGGGTGTCCACCATCGGGGTCCACTCACTGTCGAGGTGGCCCTTTTCGTCGACCATAGTTCACCCTGGATCTACCTTCTCATGATTTGTTCAAACGGTGCGAGTGCCGGTTGCGTCAGTGAAGCGGGTAGTGCTCAACCAGGAAATGCCAGAGTAACGGAAGGGGCTGACATGAGCGACGCGCCCCGGGCAGTCGGCTTGCATAAGAGGCAAGCTTGGCACCACAAAGCCGCGGGTGCGGGCCAGACGATCGCCAACCCGTGACCAGAGTGTAATTCCGACAACGATACGGCAGCCGAACCATGCAGATTCGCCTACTGCGTCTGACGGCGGCGGTTGCGCTCTGCGCGGCAACGGCGTGCGGGATGCCGGTGCCGACACCGGGGCCGTCATCGGTCGCGCCGCTCCAGATACGGGGCACCACGCTCATGATGGTCGGGGGCCGTGGAACGCTCACGGCGTGGCAGATCGAAGACGGACGCGCGCGCGAGGTTGCGGCGAAGTGGACGGCCGAAGGCGATGCGATTTCGATCACGAGCGGCGGCGTGGTGACGGCACGGGGTCTCGGCAATGCCATCGTTCGCGCGCAGCATGATGACCGCACGGGAACGGAGACTGTGCATGTGGTCGGCAGCGTTGCCGGTACCTGGCGCGGCTCGGTGAGCGTCGTCGACTGCTGGCAGGTCACCGTCAGCGCCCCTGATCCGTGCGAGCGCCGGCGCGGGCTGACGGCTCCGCTCCTCCTCACGGTTTCGCAAAGCGCCGCAGCCGAACTCGGCAACCTGACCGCCACCATCGCGGTCTTCACACCGCCGGCGACGGGGCCTTTCGCCGGCCTCCTGGATTCCTCCGGCACGTTCTTCCTTCAAGGCTACGTCGAACGTCCATCGGACGGGTTGTTTGGCGGCGTGACCTTCCGGTGGCAACTCGACGGCGAGAAGCTTGTGCCGATGACGATCAACGATACCGTCGACGACACGGTCGACGTGGGACTCTCCAGCCGAAACGGTGCCGGTTCGGTGTCGTTCAACGAAAAGTGGAAGATATCCGCGCTCACTCGCTGAGCACGTCGCCAGGCCCGGCCAATTCCCCCCGGAACGGTTCTCAATTGGAAGCTCGCGCACCTCGAAAGCCCCGAGAGCTTCGCCGACCGGCAGTGAGGATACTTGGAATGATTCAGACGAACAGCGCGTGATCAGGCCGCGGGCTCACTTCAGATATCCACCATCCCGCAGCTGCTTCTTGACGTCAGGGCCGATCAGCACCGGCTGGAGAAGCACGTCCGGCTTCTCGCCGGGCCGCTCCATCTCCACGCGAACGACCAGGATGGTCCGATCGACGGTGTACAGCCACGGATACGACGAGCGGGTGACAGCTCGCCCGGAGCGAGGATCATCAGTCCATCCTTGGTCGCCTTCGGCGCTCCCGTGAAGAGCGTGACGGCTTCCTTCCCGGAAACCTCCTGCATCTTGACGCTCGAGACGTCGCGAAGCGCCGAACCCTTCGATCGCAAATCGACGGCCCAACTGAGTCGAATCCCCTTTTCGTCCGGTGTGAACGCGGGGCCGGCGCCGCGGCAGAAGGCCCAGGCGCTTTCGGACGGCTTCGGGATGCCGCCCTGAAACGGGAAGACCAGCGCTTCTCCGGTCGCCAGTTTGAGGACCTGCACATCTTCACGTTGCGGTCCGGCGACGGCCGCCGCAACCGCCATCAGGACCACCACTGCTACCGTCATGCGGTCAGCATAGCATCGGCGCGACGCACGATCGTAGAGTCCGGATGTACCTGCCGTAGATTGAATCACGCCCGGTCGACCTCATCCTTTCCTTCGTGACGAAGCCTTACGCGGCTCGTCGAGGATTTTCGGCACCCGAAAAACGGAACCGAGGCGGGACGGCGCCACGCGTGGATCCAGAATGCGAAACCGGTGTAAGTTCCTGGCAGGACGCTTGCCTTTGGACCAGCGCTGCAAGCCCACTCCGAAAGGCCAAAAGACGATGTCACGCTACGTTTGCCTGATCTCGGTCCTGGTTCTCGCCGCTTGTGACAGTGACTCCACACCCGTTTCGCCAACGGCGCCGGCGGTCACCTTTTTCGTGACGAGCGCGACGAGCGCAACGGGGAACCTCGGCGGGCTCGCCGGCGCGGACGCGATCTGTCAGCGGCTGGCCGCGGCGGCCGGTCACGGGCAGCGCACCTGGGGCGCGTATCTGAGCGTGCAGCAGGATGCCAGCAACGGCAACCGGCCGACCGACGCCCGGAACAGGATCGGCACCGGGCCCTGGTACAACGCGGCCCTCGCGCTCGTCGCCAACAACGTGACCGAGCTGCACGCGCGGCGGGGCGATGCCTCCATCTTCCTGGACGAACGCGGTCAACGCATCGCGGGTCAGTGGACCGACTCGCCCCGGCCGGTCGAGCACGACATCCTCACCGGATCGACCGCCGAGGGCACGTTGATGGCGGGGATGACGTGCAACGACTGGACGTCGGCAGGCGCGGACGTCGCGGCACAGGTCGGCCACTCCGACGGCTTCGGACCGAACCAGGACACGTCGGGAACACTCGCGTCGTGGAACTCCGCGCACGCGAACCAGAACTGCAGCAACACGGCGCCTCGCGGCGGCGCCGGGCGCCTCTACTGCTTCGCCCGCAACTAGGGGGCTCGTCCTGCGACAGTCGAGTTTTACAGGAGTGCAGGAGATCAGGAGATTTATTTTCAAAAACCAAAAGCTCCTGATCTCCTGATCTCCTGTTAAAGAACAACGCGCTCATTTCGCCGCCGCCGCCTCCGCCCGCGCGAGCCGCGCGCGGAGCGCGTCCATTTCGGGGCCGCCGCCGTCCGGCACGCGGGCAGCGGCGTTGCGCCCGAGATCGTCGCGGATCTTCACGTCCGCGCCCGCGTCGAGGAGCAGCTCCGCCATCTCGCGGTTGCGCGTGTGCGCGGCATCCATCAGCGCCGTTTGCCCTTTGTCCGTCTGGGCGTTGATCCAGGCGCCGGCCTCGAGCAGCCGGCGGACCACCTCGGTATCCCTTGACCAGACGGCGGTCATGAGCGGTGTGCCGCCATGCCGATTGGTGGAGTTGACGTCGGCGCCGGCGCGCAACAGCTCGTCGACGAGGACGATCTGCTTGAGGCGCACCGCGTCGCTGAGCGTGGAGTTGCCGACGCTGTCGGCGCCGTTGACCTCGACGGATCGACTCCACGACTTTGACCCGGCCGGGCACGACCGGCGTGATCTTCGCCCAGTCGGCCTGAAACGGCTTCGCCATCTGCGCGGCGTGACAGAGATCGCTGAGGTCGATGAACTCGATCGCGAGCAGCACGCGGCCGTTCGTGTCCTCGCGCCTGTCGAACCGCCGCATCCCGTCCACGTCAATCCGCCAGGGCCGCAGCGTGTCGGTTTCCGTCACGGCGTACCGGGTGCGATCGCCGGCCGCCACGAATACGACCCGCCCCTCCGGGCGGGACGCTTCGTACGCCAGGCAGGTCTTGTAGTACATCCGGTAGCTGTCGATCTGCCGATCGACGAGCACGCGCTTGCCGCCGGTCACGCGATAAAGGTGCGCCCACGGCGGCTTGCCCTCGCTGACGAACCAGCCGCTGCCGATCTCGGTCAGCGGCGGCGAGCTGCAGCCCGCTGCGCCGAGCAGTACGAAGCCGATGAGCGCGCGCGCCTTCGCTCGAGACTTCGCAGCGAGCTTCGGCGAGGCAGGCTTCAACATTGGACGTCGGGCCGGCTGAAGGCGGAAGCCACCGGCATTGCTACCGCTGAAGCCGAACCCGTCATTACGGCTCCCATCCCGGAAACGTCAGGTTGAGGCGGCGCCGCACCGCTCGCGTCTGCTCGGCGCCGAGCCCCATCGAACGGGCCGCGGCCTCGTGGCGCTCGAGCGCGTCGCGCGTCGAGGCCGCCGATTGCTTGAAGTAGCCGTGCCACGCGCCGCAACTGGCCGAGTCGCGCATGGGCACCGGCCGGCCGTCCGACAAGGCAAACCACTGATGGTCGGCCGACGGGGCGTCCTCGGTCTGGCACGATGCCCGGAACGCTTTCCAGTTGGCGTCCACCGCGCCGGCGCGCTGCGCGAGCGCGCGCATGTTCTCGGTGTACTCGCGCGTCCCTTTCTCGCGGCGTTCATCGCGGTCCGACTTCGGCGCATAGACCGGCCCGATCATGCGCGGCACGTACTGAATCGAGACCGCGAACGCCATGCCTTCGGTGCCGCGTCCGAGCTTCATCGTGTTCACGCCGAGCACGCGTCCCCGCCGATCGAGCAGCGGCCCGCCGCTGTTGCCGGGGTTGATGGCGGCGTCGGTCTGGACCATGTTGACGCTGTCGATCGAGCGCATGCCGCTGACGATGCCGCGGGTCACGGTGTTGGCGAGGCCGCGCGGCGATCCGATCGCGACCACGTCGGCGCCAATCGTCACGTCGCGCGGGTCGGCGAGCGGCAGCACGACCTGATCGAAATCCGAGATGTGCAGCTTGAGCACCGCGAGGTCGATGTCATGCGAGACGGACTCGACGCGCGCGGTCCGCGAATAGCCCCCGGCGCGTTTCAGCGTGACGACGTCGTTGCCGGCGATGACGTGCGCGTTGGTGATGACCGTGTCGGACGCGACGAAGAATCCGCTGCCGAAGCCGTCGCGAGTTACGACGGTCACGACGGCCGGCATCGACCGAGTTACGATTTCTTCCGTCGATAGCATCACGGCCGATTCCGCCGCGGCGCCGGCCGGATCGACGTCGACGGGAGGCGGATCGCCGAGGGGCACTGCGTCCGGCCGTCGATCGTGCGCCGCCGTCTCGACCGGACCGGGGATCACCCCGGCGGCCGGCGCGCGCAGCATGACCGCGGAGAACACGCCCATCGCGGTCAGCGCGAGAAGCCCACAGGCCACGACTGCGATCCGCTTCGCGCGGGTTCGCGCCCGGGCCGTGCGCAGGCTCACGATCGTCAGGCTGCGCGCCGGCCGAAGCGACGTGCCGATCGGTCTGGAGGCGGGGAGCTGCTCAGCGTCTCCGACTCCACCGCGGCGGCAGGCGCTGGTCGTGCGCACCCGCACCGGCAGGCCTCGAGCCTGTTGGGGACGCTGCGCGCACACTGCGGACAGGTCCACACGAATGTTGTCATGTCGGTTGTCGGGGGAGCAGCTTGTATTATCCCCTAGCCGTAGAAGAACTTCAAGGCACGCCGCGGCCGCTGCCGGAGGTCCCGCGTGACGAGCGGTGTGGCAGACCACCGATGCCGCCTATATCAAAAGCCCAGGGCCACGACTCGCCGAACGACGCTTGACATCGTCTTCTGTACGGCCTTGACAGCGCCGTGCCGTGCGCGCAGACTGCGACCAACTTCGTCAAGGCCGCTCAATTCGGATCGACTCGGGGAAGCCGCGCAGAGGCGGGAGCGTCCGGCGAACACACCCAGGAGGTGGGCTGTGACTAAGGGCGCAGGTTTGTCGCGATCGCGTCTCTGTTTAATTCTCGGACTAGCCATCTTTGCCGCCGCGGCCATCCCGGCGGAGGCGCAGCTGCTGTATGGCGGCCTCGTCGGCGGCGTGACCGACTCGCAGGGAGCCGTCGTTCCAGGGGCCAGGGTGACGATCGTCAACACCGACACCGGCCTCACGCGCGAGACGACCACCGACGCGCAGGGCGGGTACTCGTTCGCGAACATCCAGGCCGGGCCCTACGACGTCAGGGTCTCCCTGCAAGGATTCAAAGAAGCCATCCGATCCCGCGTGCCGGTCACGGTCGGTCAGATCAGCCGCGTGGACCTCACGCTGGCGGTCGGCGCCTTGAGCGAAGTGGTCACCGTCCAGTCAGCCGCCGAGCTCCTGCAGACGGACAAGGCGGACACCCACACCGAGCTGAAGTCCACCGAGATCACCAATCTTCCTCTCAATCGGTTCCGCAACTATCAGGCGCTGGTGACGCTCGTGCCGGGCTCGCTCCCGCCGGCCTTCCAGAATGCCGAGACCGACACCCCGCAGCGTTCGCTGAACATGACCGTGAACGGCCAGGACGGCGCGGCCAATACGACGCTCACCGACGGCACGCGGAACGTGAACGTGGGGCTGCCGCACCACAACGTCTACATTGCCCCGGCCGAAACGATCGAGACGGTCAACATCACGACGGGCAGCATGGACGCCGAAGAGGGGATGGCCGCGGGCGTCGCGATTTCGGTCGTCACCAAGTCGGGCACGAACACGTTCAGAGGCTCGGGGTTCGAGTTCTTCAACAACCAGAAGCTGAACGCCACTCCCTACTACTTTGGACGGGGAGCGGTTCCTACGAAGCTCCCGGTCGAACGCCAGACGTTCGGCGGGACCCTGGGCGGGCCGATCCTCCGCAATCGACTGTTCTTCTTCGGGTCGTACGAGGGCTACATCAGCAGGCAGCGCGCGTTTACCTTCTTCAACGTCCCGAATGCGGCATTGCGCAATGGCGACTTCAGCAGCGCGCTGAATACGCAACGGCACGGTGCAGCAGATTTACGATCCGTTCACCGGCGACATGGCCACAGGGACCGGCCGGACACAGTTTCCGAACAACGTGATCCCCGCCGACCGGGTAAGCGCGATCTCCAGACAGTTGCTGGCGCTGTATCCCCTCCCGAACGTCGAGGGAACCGGGGCGGGCGGCTTGACGGCCAACTACCGGTTAGAGCGCCCGAGCTCGACGGACCGCCACAACTTCGACCTGAAGGTCAATTGGAACCGGACGCCCGAGCATCAGCTCTGGGGCAAGTACAGCCACATGAACGCGCTCGTCGACGATCTGTTCACCTTCCCGTTGCCCACGGTCGATGGCGATGGCGGCGAGACGAAGGTCCATCTCATCACCGGCGGGCAGACCTGGACGGTCGGGAAGTCGCTGCTCGTGGACAGCTCGATTGGCGTCTCGATCATGGATCAGTTCTGCAGCTCACCCGACTTCGCGCTCGGGATGATGGGTCTGAATCTGGGGATTCCCGGCACGAACGACCAGGGACGCGGGGATCCGCGCTACGCCGGCATGCCCCAGTTCTCGACAGGCTTCCAAGCGATCGGGAACACGCCCACGTGGAGCCCGGCCTATCGCGACGAGGGCTCCGTCTCGTTCAGCACCAACGTCACGAAGGTCGTGGGGAGCCACGACTTCAGGGCCGGGTACCGCGTGGACTACCTGACGCTGGACAACTGGCAGCCCGAGCGGGCCAACCCTCGCGGCTCCTTCAGTTTCGCCGGCAACGCGACGCGGACCTTCGGCACGGGAGTGCAGACCGCCAACTTCTACAACACCTACGCGGCGTTCATGCTCGGCCTCATCAACACCGCGACCAAGAGTTACCAGTACGAGCTGTTCACCGGGCGCGAGTGGCAGCACGCGATGTTCTTCCGCGACCGCTGGACGGTGAAGCAGAAGCTCACGCTGGATCTCGGTCTGCGGTGGGAGTACTACCCGATCATGACGCGCGCCGATCGGCAGATCGAGCTGATGGACCGGCAGACACTCGATGTCCTGATCGGCGGGGTTGGAGGGAATCCGAAGAACATGGGCCTCGTGGCGCCGAAGGACGGGTTTACGCCGCGGATCGGCGCCGTCTATCGTCTGGACGAGAAGACCGTGTTGCGCAGCGGCTACGGGGCCACGCTCGACGCGCGAGGGATGTCTGCCCAGGAAGCGTTCCGCGGCGACTTCAGCTACCCGCTCGTGCTGAACGCGAGCTTCCCGCCTCCCGCCGGGACATCCACGTTCGGGTGGTATGGCACCGCTCGAGCAGGGGATTCCGCGCCTCGAGGGGCCGGATCTGAGCACCGGCCGCATGCGGTTGCCGAACTCGTACGGCATGCAGACCTCCGTGCCGGAGTCTACCCACCGCGGCCGCACGCATTCGTGGAACGTCTCGCTCGAACGGCGCCTGCCGCTGAACGTGTCGGTCGATGCCGCCTACGTGGGCAACAGACTGGTCGGTGGCCTGCCGCCGGGGAAACTCAGACGATCAACATCAACAACGTGCAGCATCTCGGCGGCGGCGACACGGATCGCCCGTATTTCCGGTCGCACGGGCGTCAGCTCGACATCGAGATTTACTCGCCCTGGCGGAGGACGTCGTACCACGCGCTGCAGGTGGGCATCACGCGGCCGTTTACCCAGGGGCTGTTGCTCAAAGGCCACTACACCTTCAGCCGCTCGAGGGCGTTGAGAACCGACTACGAGGTTCCCGATCCCGCGATCCAGGAGCGCAATTGGGCGCTCGCCAACGGCGATCGGCCGCACACGTTCCAGATGGCTTTCGTCTATCAGCTGCCCTGGCGCAGCGAAGAGCGGCAGGGCAGTATCGCGCAGGCCGCTCATCAACGACTGGCAGGTCAACGGCATCCTCGGGGCGTTCAGCGGCTCGCCGTTCACCGTCACCGCCGACGGGACGACGTTGAATACGCCGGGCAACTTGCAGACGGCCGACCTCGTGGGCACGGTGACGAAGATCGGCGAGATTGGCGCGGACGGCTTCTACTACGACCCGGTCGCGTGGGCGCAGCCGGAAGGCGTTCGCTTCGGAACCGCGCGGGTCAATCAGTTCCGCGGCCCCGGCGGCTGGAACCTCGACCTCTCGGTCTTCCGTTCGTTCCCGCTCGGGCGGGACGCATCGACTCGAGGCCCGAGTCGAAGCGGCCAACATCACGAATACGCCGAAGTTCGCCAACCCGCAGGGCAATCTGCAGAACGGCGATTTCATGCGCATCTTCGGCCTGTACGGCGCGTATGCGGAACGGCAGGTCCGGCTCGCGGTTCGGTACAGCTTCTAACCGGAGGTCAGAAGATCCAACAGGAGGTCCGGAGGTCAGAAGATCAGGAGAAAACACAGTAAAACTTCTGACTCCTAGCTCCTGATCTCCTGTTCACTTTGGCGCAGATGATGAAGCGCGCGGTCCTCATAACCATTCTCCTTGCCGGGACTGTCGCGCTGGCGTCCTCGGCGGACGCCCAGGAGCGCCGGCTCCGGGCCGGCGCGGCAACCAGCAACATCACGCCGCCGCTCGGCGAGCTCATCGTCGGGAACTGGACGTCGCCTCCGGCCACGCATGTCCATGACGAGTTGTACGCCCGGTGTCTCGTGCTCGACGACGGGGAGACGCGTGTCGCGATCGTCGTGGCCGACAACGTCGGGATCCCGCGGCGGATCCTGGACGAGGCCAAGCGCCTGACCCACGAGCGCTCCGGCCTTGCCGTCGAGCGCATCCTGATCGCCTCGACGCACACGCACTCCGCGACGACGGCGCGCGGCGCGGACGGCACCGATCGATACGCCGACACGCAGCCGCTCGATCACTACCAGACGTTTCTCGCCGGACGAATCGCGGACGGGATCCGGCGCGCCATCAACAACCTCGAACCGGCCCGGATCGGGTGGGGCAGCGGAAGCCTTCCGCAGCAGGTGTTCAACCGGCGCTGGTTCATGAAGCCGGGCCCGCAGCTCGGCAACCCGTTCGGCGGGACCGACAAGGTCCGGATGAACCCGCCGGTCGCCAGCCCCGACCTTCTGAAGCCCGCGGGACCCACGGATCCCGAGATCGGGTTCCTGTCGATCCAGTCCGTCTCGGGCCGGCCCATCGCGCTGCTGGCCAACTACTCGCTCCACTACGTGGGCGGCGTGCCGGAAGGGCACATCTCGGCGGATTACTTCGGGGCGTTCGCGCGACGGATGGAGGCCATGGTGCGGATGAATTCGGACACCATGGTCCGGCTGAAGCCGGACGCCACCGAGACATGGTCCGGCTGAAGCCGGACGCCACCGAGGCCCATGGTCCGGCTGAAGCCGGACGCCACCGAGACGTCGGACCCGCCGAGTGTCGCCGCCGTTCGTCGCGATGCTGTCGAACGGCACGAGCGGCGACATCAACAACATCGACGTCCGTGGTGGACAGAAGCGTCTGCCCGAGTACGTCCGCATGGAGCTCGTCGCCAACCAGGTGGCGGCCGAAGTCTTCAGAGCGATGCAGGCCGTCGAGTACCACGACGCGGCGCCGCTCAGGATGATCCAGCGGGAGCTGACCCTCGAGACCCGCCGCCCGACGCGCAACGCTGGTGGAATGGGCGAGAAGTGTCCTTGCCCGGCCCGAGGGCGCGCCCATGAGCCACCCGCGGGAGCGGACCTACGCCGAGCGCACGCTGCGGATGGTGGACATGCCGGCGCGGATCGACGTGCCGCTGCAGGCGCTGCGCGTCGGCGGCCTGGCGATCGTGTCGATCCCCTTCGAAGCGTTCGTCGAAATCGGACTCGAGCTCAAGGCGAAGAGCCCGTTTCCAGACACGTTTGCCGTGTCGATCGCCAACGGCGCGTACGGCTATCTGCCCACGGCCGCGCAGCACGAGCTCGGCGGCTACGAAACCTGGCTGGGAACCAACCAGGTCGAAGTGCAAACGGCGCCGAAGATGGTGGCCATGCTGCTCGAGATGCTGGCGCAACTCAAATAGATGAAGCGCTCTGTCCTGATCGCCCTGCTGATCGGCGTGAGCCTCGCTGCAGAACGTGATGCCCAGGGTCCCGCCAGCCTCTCTCCGGCCGAGGCGCTGGCCGGCTTCGAGCTCGAGCCGGGCTACCGGATCGAACTGGCGGCCGCGGAGCCCCTGATCCGTGACCCGGTGGCGATGGCGTTCGACGAGCGGGGCCGCATGTTCGTGGTCGAGAATCGCGGGTACCCCGGCCCGCTCGAGGGCGCTACTCAGCCGGCGCCCGAGGGTGTCATCGCCCTGCTGGAAGACACCGACCGCGATGGACGCTTCGACAAGCGGACGGATTTCGCGGACAAGCTCTCGTCGCCGAACGGCGTCATGCCCTGGGGACGGCGGAGTCTTCGTCACCAACGCCCCCGATTTCCTCTACCTCAAAGACACGACCGGCGACGGCGTCGCGGACGAGCGGCGGGTGATCCTGACGGGATTCGACGCCGCCCGGACCGCGCAGATTCGATTCAGTCACCCGACGCTCGGGCTCGACAACTGGATCTATCTGACCAGCGGCTTGACCGGCGGCCGCGTGACCTGGCCCGAGCATCCCGATCGTCCGCCCGTGACGTTCACCTCGAGCGATTCACGCTTCAATCCCTTCACGCCAGGCGTTCGAACTGATCGGAGGCCAGGGCCAGTACGGCCTGACCTTCGACGACTACGGCCGCCGGTTCACGGCTTCGAATCGGCGCCCCGTCATGCACGCCGTCCTCGAGCCTCGATACCTGAAGCGAAATCCGCATCTGGCGTTCTCCGCGACAGTGGAGGACGTGTCGACGGCTGGTGCGCACGCGGTCGTCTGGCCGATCAGCGCCGATATGACGACGGCCTCGTTTCATCCCAGCCTCATGAGCACGCCGCACGCCGGCACCTTCACCGCCGCCAGCGGCGTGCACATTCATCGCGGAGACGCGCTGCCTGCCACCGACCGTGACAGCATCTTCATCTGCGAATCCGCCCAGAACCTCGTGCAGCGGCAGATCCGATCGCCGAACGGCGTCACCTTCACGTCGCGGCCGGCGCGCGACGGGCGCGAGTTCCTGGCCTCGCGCGATCAGTGGTTCCGCCCGGTGTTCGCCGCGAACGGCCCTGATGGCGCCCTCTACATCGTGGACATGTACCGGAAGATCATCGACCACCCGCAGTACGTGCCGGAGCCGAGCCGTCGCCTGCTGGATTTCGACGCCGGAAAAGGACGAGGCCGGATTTATCGGATCGTCGCCCGGAACTGGAAGTCAGACGGGAAGCCGGTGGACCTCGGCGATATGGACGCGGGTGGATTGTCGCGGATGCTCGAACATCCGAACGCCTGGTGGCGCGAGACGGCCCAGCGCCTGCTCGTGGAACGCCGCGACCGGAGCGCACTGCCAGCGCTTCGCACGCTCGCGCAGCAAGGCCGGACCGAGGTCGGCTCGCATTCACGCGTTGTGGACCCTCGAGGGGCTCGGCGGGCTCGAGCCCGCTGACGTTGCCGGCGCACTCGAAGATCAGCACGCCGCCGTCCGCGAGAATGCCGTCCAACTGGCCGAAGCGCGACTCGGCGCGTCGAAGGATCTGGTCTCGCACGTGCTGCGCCTGGCCGACGACTCCGACGATCGGGTGCGCTTCCGCGTCGCCCTTGCCCTCGGCGAAACGGACGATCCGCGCGCCATACCCGCGCTGGCCACGCTCGCGCGCCGCGGCGGGACTCAGTCCTGGGTGCGCGCGGCCGTGCTCAGCTCCGTCAGGGATCGATCGAACGAGTTCTTTCGCGCCTTCGTCGCATCGTCTTCGCCGTCGTCTGCGTCCGTCAGCGCGGTGATGCAGGATCTCGGTCAGGTGTTCGGCGCGGGCCAGACACCTGAACGCTGCCTCGATCTCGTGTTCCAGATCGCCGATCCCGCGACCGAGTTCGGCTGGCAGCCGGCGGCGCTCTCCGGGATCGCGCAGGGCCTGCAGGCCCGCGGGCTCGGACGGGACGGCCGCTCGGCTTTCATGACGCTGTTGTCCTCCGACTCTGAACCGGCACGCTCTGCCAGTCAGCGCGTGCAGAAGGTCCTGTCGCGTGCCTCGGCGCTGGCGCTGGACGAGCGCGCGTCCGCGGACCTGCGGCTCGGCGCCATCGGTCTGTTGGGTCACACCGACTATTCATCGGCGGGCAGGACGCTCGAGAGCCTGCTCGCTCCGCGGCATCCTTCTCAGATTCAGCTCGCGGCCGTCCGGGCGTTGTCTCAGCTTCCCGAACCGGCGGCCGCAGCGAGCCTGGTGGCGCCGGGCCGCTGGCTGGCGTTCACTCCCGAGACGCGGGAGGCGGTGCTGTCCGTTCTCGTGACCGACGATGCGCGGACACTGGTCCTGCTCGACGCGCTGGAAAAGGGTGCGATTGCTCCGGCGTCGATCGGGTCCTCGCGGCGCAGCCGTCTCATGAACCACCGGAACGCCGCCATCCAGACGCGCGGCCGCGCGTTGTTCGCCGCCGTGGAGTCCGGAGATCGGATGCAGGTCTACGAGCGATTGCGCGGGACGGTGCTGGCGCGGACCGGAAGCGCCACGAGCGGTCAGCGGATCTTTGCCGGCCACTGTGCGACGTGCCATACATTCGCCGGCACGGGGGCGCACGTCGGGCCGGACCTCAGTGGCATCCGCAATCAGCCGGCCGAGGCCATTCTGCTTCACGTCCTGGTTCCGGATTACGAAATCGCGGCCGGGTACCACGCCTACAATGTCGAGACTCGTGACGGAAGGACGCTCTTCGGGCGGCTGGAGTCAGAAGCACCCAACAGCGTGACACTCCGCGACGGCTTGTCTCAATCGCACGTGATCCTGCGAAGCCAGGTGGTCTCCATGAAGGAGTCGCCGGTCTCGATGATGCCGAACGAGCTGGAACGCGCGATGGCGGAGCAGGACCTGGCCGATCTGATCGCGTATCTCAAAACGCCGCCTCGCTGAATCGATTCGGCTGCTGCAGGTTTTACAGGAGATCAGGAGATCAGGAGCCAATTGTTTTCAAAAAAAATTTCTGAACTCCTGATCTCCTGATCTCCTGTTCAAAAACACTGCCCGTCATTTCGCCGGGGGGCGGATCGCGGCGTCCATCCGCTCGCGCCATATGCCCACGTCCTTCCAGGCCCCGGCGTCGGCGCGCAGCGGATCGAAGCGCGTTGAATCGAAGTCCACGTAGATCTGCTTGTAGAGCTCGGCGTTCCAGTTCGGGTTGGGCGTGTTCTCCTGCGCGCCGACGGACGTGCGCCAGTCGCGGAGACGAGCGCGCATGTCCGCGGCCCGGGCCGCCTCCTGCGCCGCCAGGTTCCTGGTCTCGCCGCGATCGTCATTCAAATCAAACAGCTCGACCTTGCCGTCGTCGTAGTGCTCGACGAGCTTCCAGCGGCCCTCACGCATGGCGCCCGCCGGCCTGCTGCCCTGATTCGTGTAGTGCGGGATGTGCCAGAACAGCGGACGGCTGTCGGACGAAGACTTCCCCGAGGTCAGCACCCTGGCCTGGCTGACCCCGTCGATCCCTGGAGCCGGCGGCGCGCCTGCGAGCTCGAGCAGCGTCGGCATCCAGTCCATGTTGACGAAGGGCGTATCGACGACGACGCCCTTCGCGAGGCCGGGGCCGCGGACGATCAACGGCACGCGCAGCCCGCCTTCATAGAGGTAGCCCTTGCCGGCACGGAACGGCGTGTTGTGCGTCACGCGCGGATGCCGTCCCTCGGGCATGTGAAGGCCGCCGTTGTCGCTCGTGAAGACGACGATCGTCTTGTCGCGCAGGCCGGCGGCATCAAGGTGGAGAAGCAGGCGGCCGACAACATCGTCGAGCGTCTGCACCGTGGCGGCGTAGCGCGGTTCGAATGCCTCACGGTTGCCGTCGACGAACTTCTGCTGCGCCGAATACGGGATGTGCGGGTTGTTGTGGGCGAGGTAGAGGAAGAACGGCCGATCGCGGTTCGCGTCGATGAAGCGCTGCGCCTCCCGGGTCAGGTCGTACTCTCCTTTTCCGCCCTCTGTCTCGCTCGGCGTGGTGGTGGCCTGACCGGCATGCTCGACGTCGAATCCCTGGTCGCGCGGTCCGTAGCCGGCTCCGCCAAGATGCCATTTCCCAATCGCCGCCGTCGCGTACCCGGCCGACCGCAGCCGTTCGGCGATCGTCGTCTCCTCGAGCGGCAGCTGCTGCCTGATCGGCGGATGGAGCAGCTTCTGCGACGGGGCGTCGGCACGGCCGGGCAGGAACGTCGTCAGGTGCAGGCGCGCCGGCGCCCGGGCGGTCATGAGCGCCGCGCGCGACGGCGAACAGATCGGCGAGGCCACGTAGGCCGTGGTGAACCTCAACCCTTCAGCGGCCAGACGATCCAGGTTCGGGGTGTGGTGATCGCGCCTGCCATAGGCGCCGAGATCGTTCACGCCGAGGTCGTCGGCGAGAATGAAGACGATATTGGGGGCAGTGCGCTGCGCCGATGCGAGCACATCACCGGATGCCGACAGGCCGTACCGGACGATCACGGCGATGAGGGCGAGCCACGCGGCCCGTGACAGCGTCAGTGTTGCCATTGATGAGGTGTCCGCCGTCGGTCGGCCGCCGACCCCGCTCGCCCGCGCATACCCTTGCGGGGGAGATCTGACAACGTCGAACTACCGTCGGGCCGCGAGCTGCCTGTCGATCGACGGCTTGAGTGACGGCAGGTGACGCAGCGCGTTCAGGTAGTACACCTTGCGCAGCACGTCGTCGGGCAGCCCGATGCCGGAGACGTTCCAGCGGCCGTGGCCGGGCGAGCCCCCGGTGCGTGCGAATCTGCGCCGGATGCTCGAAGTACTCGTCGTACGTTTCGAGGAGCCTCCAGTGCGGGATCCAGAACTCTTCGGCGCCCCGGCTGGGCGACCCGTCGGAGCCCATGAACACGCGGTCCTGGTACTTGATGATGAACTCGCGCCACAGCCGCGGCGCGCGGCCGATGTCCTGGAGCGTCGCGGAAATCTCGATGTCGCCGTTGGGGTACGTGTCGAGGAACGTGGCGAGCTTCTGCGGATCGTAGTAGAGCATCGCCATGTGCGCGTTGACGAAGCGCGTCTTCGGGTGCTTGCGGTGCATGTTCTCGCGCGCCTTCTCGATCACGGTGTGCTTGGGACCTTCGGTGTAGAGATTCCCCTCGCGATCGCCCGGCCGCCGCCAGAGCCCCGCCTCGTAGCGTTCGTTCTTCGGGCCGATCGGATAGAAGCGGCCGATCGAGTCGCTGGTGTGGATCATGATCGGCTTGTCGTACTTGGCCGCCATCGCCCAGACCGGATCGAGGCGCGGATCGTCGCTCTGGATGAACGTGCCGTCGGGGTTCTGCGCGCCCTGGCCCAGCTGCTTGGAGACCTTCATCCCCTGCGCCCCGGCCTTGAAGGCCCGCTCCATTTCCGCGGCGAATTTCTGGGACCAGCCCGGCTCGTTGATGCCCTCCGGGCTGAACGTGATGAAGTTGGCCACGCGATCCCGGTACGCCTCGCCGGACTTCAACGCCGTATCGAGATCGGCGCCGGTGCCGCCGTTCAGGTTGACGATGGCGCCCATGCCGATCGAGTCCATGAGCGCGATGAAGCTCTTGTAGGCCTCCGGGGTCCTGAGCTCGCGCGCGTGCACATGAAAGTCAATCGCCGGAAACTTCGCGCGCGTGATGTTCGTGCGCGGGAGCCGCAGCAACGTCAGGGGCATCGGCGGCGTGTCGGGGCCGGCCGTCGTCCAACCGGGCGGCGGCGCGACCGACTCCATCGAGGGCAGCGGCGGAATCCAGGTCTCGCCCTCTTTGACCCCTGCCGGTGCTTTCGGGACGAGCGGCGGCTCGGCACTGGGCGCTGTGCCCGTCCAGCCCTGCGGACCGCCAGACTGGCCGCGCCCGCGGCCACCCGTCTGACCCTGCGCGGATTGCGCCGACGGCGTCTCGATCGTTCGAGACCAGGCCAGGGCCAGCCCCGCGACGACCACTACCACGAGCCTTGAGAAGCGATGCATAACGAGCTCTCCTTCAGGAAGCGCCAACGGGTGCGAGCGGCATTGTAGCTCGGGTAGGGGCCGCGGCTCACTTCGCACACCCGCGGTAGGGCCTCGGCGCGGGGCGCCTCGGTAACGGCCGCTCGCTCCGCTCGCGGTAAGGGCCGGCTCGCTTCGCTCGCCGAACGGCCGCTCGAGGCTTCGACTCCAGGGCTTCCAGTCCGTCCAACGTCGCGGGCATCAGGCTCGTAGCGGGCGCGACCGCGCGAATCGACGTGACGCTGAACCTCGGCGCGGTCTCCGAGTCGGTGAACGTGGTGGCCGACCATACGCCTGATGCAAACCGACGACGCCAAGGTGTCCACCAACATGTCGAACGAGCTCATCGACAAGCTCCCGCTCGTGGTGGGCGGCGCGATGCGGAGCGTCTTCGACCTGGTGTCCACCGTGCCCGAGGCGAAGGGCAGCGGCGGCGAACGTCGTTCTCGGCGGCGGGCAGGGCGGGGCGTTCGGCGCGACGCTCGACGGCATTTCGGTCAACACGAATCGCAACGCCGACACGACCGAAACCGCGTTCCTGACGCCTTCAGTCGAAGCCATCACGGAGTTCTCGGTGGAGACCAACGGCTTCAAACCTGAATTCGGGCAGGCCGGCGGCGGCGCGATCACGTTCGCGTCCAAGTCGGGAACCAACAAGTTCCAGCGGGTCCGTCTACAACTTCCTCCGCAACGACGCGCTGGACGCGAAAGGCTTCTTCGAGTCGACGAAGGGGATCTACCGTCAGAACAATTTCGGCGGCGTCTTGGGCGGACCGGTGCAGATCCCGCACCTGTACAACGGCAGGAACAGGACGTTCTTCTTTGCCGCCTACGAAGGCTTCAGGAACAACCAGGCGTCGAATGCGCTGACCCTGAGCGTGCCGACGCCCGAGATGTACAACGGCGACTTCTCCAAGTGGGTGGATAGCCAGGGCCGGCATGCTGGTGATCTACGATCCGGCGACGACGCGACCGAATCCGAGCGGGACAGGCTTCATACGGGACGCCTTCCCGGGCAACCAGATTCCGGCCAACCGGTTCAGCGCCGTCGCCAGGCAGTACCTCGCGCTGGCGCGCGTCGGCGGTCGTGCCGAATCGCGGCGGGATCGTGCCGGGGACGCTTGGCTACGTGTCGAACAACTATCTCTCGCCCGGCGGGACGACGAAGGAAACGACGCACAAGTACAGCGTGAAAATCGATCACGCGCTCAGCAGCGCGCATCGGCTGTCGTACCTCTTCAACCGGGCGACCAACGAAGTCGTGCCCGGGGCCGACGGCGCGGCCGGGCTCCCCGCGCCCTTCAACACGTTTCAATCGACGAGCAACGACGCGGACCTGCACCGGGGAGCTGGGACTGGATCGTCGGTCCGCGCATGGTGAATCACCTGAGCGTCGGCGTGAACACGTTCAACAAGAACGCGTACTCTCCCAACGTCGATCAGAACTGGAAAGACAGGGTCTGCATTCCGAACGCGGTCGACTGCAACCAGAACTTCGGCATCATCTCGTTCTCCGAGTTCTCGACGTGGGGCGGATCGTCGTACAACGGGACCGAGCAGCCGAGGTTCTCGATCAAGGACGACGTCACGATCAGCGGGGGCTCGCACACGATCAAGTCCGGGTTCACCTTCGACCGGCAGCAGGCGAACGGCTTCGGCCAGCAGGATCTCGGCGGCCGGGCCGGCTTCAGCTTCCTGGAAACGGCGCGTGCCGGGTGCGACGACGCTGGCCAACGGTGGCGGCAGTTCGTTCGCCTCGTTCCTGCTCGGCGCGGCCGACAGCGGCAGGACCGAAACCATCCGCTATCTCCAGCAGGTCTATCCCTACTACGGGTTCTACGTGCAGGACGATTGGCGGCGTGCACCGACAAGCTGGTGCTCAACTACGGCGTGCGCTACGAGTTCACGACACCGCCGACGGCCGGCGGCGATCAGTACTCGGACTTGTCGCCGACCAAGCCGAATCCGGCCGTGAACAACTATCCCGGCGCGCTGATCTTTGCGGGTGACGGACCGGGACGCGAGGGGACGAGCAGCCTCTTCCCCGGCTACTACGGGGCGTGGGCGCCGCGAGTCGAGCTTCGCGTACAGCGTCAACGACAAGACGATCGCTCCGCGGCGGCGTTGGCCGATCCTTCGGACGCGTCACGGT
Source organism: uncultured Acidobacteriota bacterium (assembly GCA_963820645.1). Lineage (GTDB taxonomy): Bacteria > Acidobacteriota > Vicinamibacteria > Vicinamibacterales > 2-12-FULL-66-21 > JALZOC01. The sequence continues at coordinate 167,080 of CAWGAS010000008.1, forward strand.
CACGCAGAGCAGCAGCCACTTCGCCGGGTTCATCGGTCAGTACGTCTTCGCGTCGGCCGATGCCGGTGTGACGCCCGCGTTCAATCTGGATCAGGGCCTGCCGGCCTATCCGCTGCCGCCGCTGATCGACCCGGCATTCTCGAACAACAACGACGTGGACTGGTTCAACGGGCAAGCAGCCAGCCGTCCGGCGACGTACGACAACTGGACGATCTCGGTCCAGCGTGAAGTCCGGAAGGGCATGACGGTGGAGCTCGACTACAACGGGGTGTACGGATCCAATCTCCAGGCCGGGTTGCTCAATCCCAACCAGGTTCCGATGTCGGTGGTGAACGATCTGATCGCCAGGTTCGGCCCCACCGGGGCGCGCGATCTGCTGAACTCGCAACATCACGTCTGCGGCGGCGGTGGCCGCCGGCATCACGCCGCCGTATCCGAACTTCACGAACCCGGCCGTGCAGCGTTCCCGGACGGTCGCGCAGGCGCTGCGGCCGTATCCTCAATACCTCGCGGTGAACGTGCAGAGCGGCGGCGGCGACAAGACCGGCCGTTCCCACTATCACGCCGGCGTCCTGAAGGTGAATCAACGGCTGTCGGGCGGCGTGTCGCTGCAGGGGAGCTACACCTACTCGAAGATCATGACCGATGCCGACAGCTTCAGCGGCAGCGGCCGCGCGATGGATGCCGCGCGCCCTGAGCTCGAATGGTCCGTGGGCCGGCTCGATCAGACGCACATCATCAAGATCAACTCCGTGATCGATCTGCCGTTCGGCGAAGGGCGGCGCTGGCTCACGACGGGGATCGCCAATCAGGTCGCTCGGCGGATGGCGGATCGCGGTGATCCAGGCCTACAGCAGCGGGCTCGCCGATCGGCGTGACGACCAATGCGCCGCTGAACATCTTCAACGGGACCAACCGTCCGAACGTCACGGGCGCGGACTGGCGGGCGCCGATCGCGGGCGACGAGTTCAACCCGGCGGTCGACAGGTTCCTGGACCGAGCGGCGTTCGTCCAGCCGGTCGGGCAACTGGGCAACGCGCCCCGCATCAACCCGGACGTGCGCCGCTTCTGGAACCTGACGGAGAACGTGAGCCTGGCCAAGTCGATCAAGCTGACGCAGACGCTCGACATGGACATCCGCGGCGGAAGCGTTCAATATCTTCAACCGCGTGATTTGGGGCGCGCCGGACACGAACTTCAGCAGCAGCACTTTCGGCGTGATCTCGACGTCAGGCCAATCTGCCGCGACAGACTGCAGTTCGGCCTGAAGTTCTATTGGTAGGGCCGGCTCACTGGCGCTCGCCGGTAAGGCCGCTCGCTGCGCTCGCGGTAGGGGCCTCGGCGCGGGGCGCCTCGGTAGGGGCCGCTCGCTTCGCTCGCGGTAGGGGGCCGCGCTCACTTCGTTCGCGCGTGGATGGGCTATCTCAGCCGAGGCCCCTGCCCTGTGCTGAAGTGAACAGCACGCCGGGAGGGGCGGTGCAAACTGGCTCATGCCCACAACAGTCCCGAAGGCCCCGCACTGCTCCGAGTGCGGAGGCGTGCAGCTGCGGAGCACGCCGCCGACGTCGGCAGGGTGCTATCGCATCTGCGACGCCTGCGACCACATGTGGCACGAACCGACTCGCGCGGCGGCGGCGCGGGCACGGACGATAGCCAGAAAAGCCGCGCCGCGGACCCCGCACGTCGCGGAATGGACCTACGAGCAGGCACTCGAGCGCTTCCGGCAGGCGTTCGACGACGGGTTTCAGGACGAGCAGTATGCGCTCCAGGAGCGCGACTGGAAATGGGCCAAGCACGAGCTGTGGAACGAGGCCGTGATGCCCGGCGGGTTCCGGGAGCTCGCGACGTCGTCACCAGAGAAGGCGGCGGCCTTGATCGAGCGGATGATCACGACCAAGGCGCCGATGCTCCATCCGCAAGGCGAGATCGTGCCGCTGCGCGAGGCGATCCATCGGCCGGAGAACACGGCGCCGTACTTTTCCGCGCTGGCGGACCTGCTCGAGGCGCCGTCGGTGACGCCGGAAGTGTTCGGCAACTATCTCCACGCGCTCGCGTCCTGGCCGCTCATCGGGTCCGGCAACCTGGCGAAGTGGCCGATCGTGACGCTCATCCCGTTTCTCGTCCAGCCCTCACGCCACATGTTCCTGAAACCGGGGCGGACCAAGGAAATCACGCGGCGGCTCGGCGTGGACATCCTGTACGCCGCGACGCCGACGTGGGATACGTACAACCGGCTGCTGGCGTTCAGTAATGACCTGCTCGAGTACCTGAAGCCGCACGGCGCGCTGGACATGATCGACGTCCAGTCCTTCATCTGGGCGGTCACCAGCTCGGATGATTCGGCGCCTGCGTGAAGTGGTTTCAGACACCCCAATGGTCCGGCTGAAGCCGGACGCCACGAACGGTTTGAAACCGGCTCCAAGCACCGCGGCGGGAATGCCCGGCCGCCTACTTCGCCCCGCGCGACGGAGCGGCGATGAGGCGCTTGAGCTCTCCGAGATACCGGGGCACGGCGACTTTCGGTTCCTCCTCCTCCTCGTACTCGAGCGCCAGCCAGCCGCGATAGTTGATGTCGCTGAGGATCTTGACGACCCGCGGCAGATCCGCCGGCTGCCCCGCGATTTTCGCCTTGATCTGCGCGGTGACCGCGTACGGCGCGATCGCCGTCAGCTCGCCGTACGGATCGGCGCCGCGGACGTTGCCGCTGTCCCACGTGACGCCGAACCACTCCGAGTCGATCTCGCGGACGATCGAGACCAGCTGCGCGGCGGTCGAGACGATGCCGCCGTGGTTTTCGAGGGCGAGGATCACGCCTTTGCGGCCGGCGTAGTCGCAGCACTCGCGGATCGCATCGATGGTCCATTGCCGCGCCTGCGCCTCGGTGGTGCCCTTCTGGACGTTGCCGGCGAAGATGCGGATCGTCGGTGCGCCCATGTCGGCGGCCCGATCGATCCAGAGCTTCGTATAGGCGATCTCCCGGTCGCGCTCGGGTCCCGCGGCGTGGGTGAACGTGTTGCCGATCGCCGTGCCGGACACGGAGAGGCCGGCCAGGAACGCGCGCCGGCGCAGCCGCTGGAGATACTTGTCCGGCAGGGGATCGGGCACGAAGTACGAGGTCGGCTCCGTTCCGGACAGCCCGTACTCGGCGCAGAGATCGACGAAGCCCTCCAGCGTCATCGAACCATCCCCGTCGTCCGCGCTCGGGGGCGCGCCGGAGCTTCGCCGCCGGTAGTTCGTGAGGTACTTGCGGAACGAATACGCCGCGAGGCTCAACTGCATCTGCGGGCCGCCGCGGCGGCGAATCGGGTCGATGGCTTCGACGGTCCCCGGCAGTCCCGCGGCCGCCGCTGTCATGCCCGCCGTCTTCAGAAACGCCCGTCGTGATCCGTTCATCGCGATCTCCTTCGCACAGGCAGGCCTAAAGGCCTGCGCTACGTACGTCAATGCGTCAGCGGCGTACGTGTGCTTATTTGCCGTGCGGGCGAATCCTGATATTTCGGAATGAGACCGCCTGGTGGTCTCCCTGCAGCCGCAGCGGCCCGGGGCCGTCCGGACGCTCGCTGGAGGCGCCCGTTCCCTTGGGCCCGGCGTCCACCGCGTCGTGGAGCTTCTTCCCGTTGTGGCTGACAGTGAGCCGCCGGCCCACGAACGTCACCTCGAACGTCTCCCACTCTCCCACCGGCTTGCACGCGTTCACCGCCGGGGCGAGCCGCCGGTAAAGAGCGCCGCACATGTTGTCGCTCAACGGCTTGCCGAAGCTGTTGAGAATCTGTACCTCGTACTTGTCCCGCAGGTAGAGGCCGGAGTTGGTGTCTCTCCGCCAGCTTGACCTCGGCGTAGAGGTCGAAATCGTAGAACTCCCGCTCGGTCACGATGTCGGTGCTCGGCGGCGTGTTGACGTAGACGCCGTCCACCACCTTCCACCCGTTCGGCTTCGGCTTCTCGGCCTCGCGCGGCTTCCATCCCGACAGGTCCTTCCCGTTGAACAGCGGGATCCAGCCCTGTTTTCGGATCGGGCGGCCTGGGCGAGACCCGGCGCGAGCGACATCGCCAGGAAGCAGCCGAGGCACAGCAAAGACAGAGACGTTCTCGTGGGCATGACTGAGGGGCTCCGTGGATAACGCCAGTGGAACCGGCCCCTGGCGATGTTGTCTCGCGCTATCGCGGCTTCACCAAACCGTCTTCAGCCTAGGTGATCTTCGGCACGACGAACGGCGCGCGGTACTGCTCGCGGGTGAACATCGCGGTGGCTTCCGCATCCCCCTTGCAGGTGTAGGTCACCGGATCGAAATACAACGTCCGGCCGACCCGGTACGAGATGTTCGCCAGATGGACGAGCATGGTCGAGATCGCGCCTTCCTCGATCTCGGCGAGCTGGTCCTCGCGCTTGCGGCTGCGCACCACGTCGATGAAGTTGACGAAGCCGCCGACCCCCTGCCCGGCCTCGGACTTCGGACCCGGCGCGTGCTCGCGCCCCAGGAACGTCTGCCAACCGCCGCGCCCGGTCGTCAGATATCCCTTCGATCCGTACCAGATGTCACCGATGGTGTCCGGCTGGCCTGCCGCCGGGCCCGCCGGATCCGCCCGCTCACCAATGCCCGCTTCGTTGTTGGTGATCCAGTGGCGCACGTCGAATACCAGGATCTTCTTCTTGCCGCCCTCGTCGAATTCGAAGGTCGCCGTCAGGACGTTCGGGGTTTCCTGGTCGTCGTCGAACATCACGTGGCCCCCGATCGCGCTGATCTTCGTCGGGTAGCGGACGCCCAGCACCGAGCGTGCCGCGTGCATCTGGTGGGCGCCCTGATTGCCCAGGTCTCCGTTGCCGTATTCCCACTGCCAATGCCAGTTGTAGTGGAAGCGGTTCTTCGTGAACGGTCGCACGCGGGCCGGACCGATCCACAAATCGTAGTCGACGCCTGCCGGCACCGGTTCTTCCTTCGCCCGTCCGATCGTGTCCCGCCACTTGAAGCAGAGGGCGCGGGCCATGTAAACGTCTCCGATGATCCCTTCCTTCAGACGCCGTTTCGCCTCGTGGAGCGACGCGCTGGCCCCGGTACCGTCCTGGACGATCCGGTTGTACTTCCGCGACGCCGCGATCAGCTGCTGCGCCTCGAACATGTTGTACGAGCACGGCTTCTCGACCAGGACGTCCTTGCCCGCCTGCATCGCCCAGATCGCCTGCAGCGTGTGGTGGAAGTTGGGCGACGCGATCGATACGGCGTCGATGGTCTTGTCGTCGAGCATCCTGCGGATATCGGCGTGCGCCGCGGGGCGGTTTGCGGTCGAGGCCTGGACCACCTTCTGGCCCCTGTCCATCACGCTCTCGTCGATGTCGCACAGCGCGGCGATCTCGACGTTCGGGATCTGCGAGTACGCCCGGAGATGCGCGCCGCCGCGGCCGTTGAAGCCAACGATGCCGACCCGCACCCGGTTGTTCGCATTCAGCTGCACCCGCGTGTTGAGCACCGCAGGCAGCGCCATCGAGCTCATCAGAAAGTGTCTTCGACCGACCTTGCTCATGATTTCTCCTTCAGAGGTCGCAACCGGCGCAGCGCTTGCCGGTTTCCGAATACTGCTTGTACAGCTCCGCGAGCCTGTCCGGACCCCGGCCGGGGTGGACGATCACCCGGTAACGGAATCGGACGTGCTCACCGGGTTGACAGCGTCAGGCTGCCGTCCTGGTTCTTGTCGTTGAGAAAATCGTGCACGCCGAACGGGTTGATGGAGTGCAGGCCATAGGCGCGTGAATGCCAGTAGGTGGGATGCCTCGGATTGCCCGGGTGATCCATCATCACGACGCCCACTCTTTCGCCATCGAGCACGCCCGAGTAGTCCACCCATTCGGACCGCTTGCCCCACACGTTGGCCTCGCCCGCGCCGCCCTGGGCATTTGTCAGCTTGCCCCTCGACGCCGGATCGCGCGTGTCCTTGCTCTGCAGCTCATCGAGCGCGCCGGCCATGCGCATGGCGAACGTGCCTTCCTTGGTGTCCCGGAAGACGACCTTCTCGATCGCCGTGAAGTCGAAGTCGAAATCGATGATGCGGAGCATGGGATGCGCGTAGAAGGTCATCTTCCGGGATTCGGTCAACAGCGGCTTCCCGTCAGGCATCAGCCAATTGAGCACGACGTCGACCGAGCCCGACTCCTTGCCGCTTTGCACCGGGCCGACTTCTTTCAGGACGATTCGGCCCATCGTCGCGCTCGGCTTCGTCGGGACGTTCTGGATGGCCCAGTAGTTGAACCCGTTCACGTCTCCGTGGCCATAGAAGAGGCCGGCATGATGCGGGTGATCGACGCTCTCTCCAGGCACCTGACCGGCGGGAACCGACCGCGTGACGGCCTTCCCGGACGCCGAGCGCAGCGGATGGAGATAGGGCCGGTTGAGATCCTTGCCGCCGACGTAAAAGACCGTGAACGGCTTTCCATCGATCTCGACCGCGATCTGCTCCGGTCCGGGTGTGATCTTCACCTGCGCCCGGGCCGGCAGCGCGGCGCCGATCGAGAGAAGGACAACGAGCGCCAGCTGTTTCATGGATGCCACCTGTCAAAAGCCGAGCCGGATGCCGAGGCGGAGTTGACGCGGACTTGCCGCCGCATTGTATATCTCCCGTCGGTGGCCATCCACAACGGTTCCTACTGCCTGGCGCGCTCGGATAGCGCGAGCAGTTCCTCGTTCGTCCACGGCCGCGTTCGACCGGCTGTCAGCGCGCGGACCTCTTTCACGATCGCCGGATCGACGGGCGATCCCGCCTGGCCCCACTCGCGGCGGATGTAGGTCAATACCGCGGCAATCTGCTCGTCGCTCAGCGCCGATCCCACAGGGGGCATCAGTCCGACAGGGCCCTCTTTGCCGCCGAGGAGAATCCGCGCGGGTATGTCCGCCGGCGCCAGCGCCATGGCCGATTCGATGAGGGTCGGCGCAAGCTTGTCCTGGCCGCGTCCATCCGGTTGATGGCAGGCCTGGCAGATGTTCTTGTAGATCTCCCGGCCGGCGTCGAAGCGCTGCTGTTCCGCGGACGTCAGCGGCGCGATCGGCGCGGCCGCGCCGGGCTTGCCCGGCCACACCACCCGTGCGAGCAGATTGCTGGCGCGCGCTCCGAGATCTCCGCCGCGCGCGGCCAACTCCGACAGTGCCACCGGATCGCGGTTGAGCCGCAAGCCCGGTGCGCCGCCGCTGCGACCGCTGCCGCCGGCTCCGCGGGCACTCGTCGCAGGGAACGCATACGCGCCCCCCGGGCCGGCGCGCCCGCCAGGACACGTGGGGCACGGCAACGCCGCGGCCGGCAGCGCCGGCGCGCCACGGCCTCCTCCGGTCGTCGTACCGGGCATCGCGGCTCCGAGGAGCGCAACCTCCGCGCCACGAAGGAGCGCCGACCGCTGCCAGTCCGGGCGGGCCTGGTCGGCGACCGACGCGAACAGATGCTGGATGACCGCATCCTGCGCGCCCCGCACGATCATCGCGGAGAGCATGACGATGGCGCTTTCGCGCTGAACGGTCTGTTCCTGGGCCGGTGCATACAGGACCACCCGCTCCTTCCCGAGCTGCACCGCGGGGGCCTGCAGCAGTCTCTCGAGGATCGCTGCTTCGCTGCCACGCACTCCGCTCAGGGCGGCATCCATCGCGATCGGATCGTTCCCATGCCGTTCGAGTAAGGCCACAACAGCGCTCTCCCGCGGGCCCGGAGGCAGTGCGCCGAGCGAGGCCGCCAGTTGCTGCCGCACGGCCCAATCGTCATCGTCGAGTCTCTTCGAGCACGGCAGCCTGAATCGGATCCCCCGCCTCGCCGAGCCACCGTTCCGCGATGCGGATTGCCGATGCGCGCACATCGCGAGAGGAATCCTCCAGGGCCTTCGTGACGGTCGCACGCTCGATGCTGTCGATCCCATCGAGCGTCCAGAGCGCGTGCAGGCGCGTCCGCCAGTCCTTCGCGCCATCGACCAGCTTCAGAAGCGCCGGCCCGGCCGACTTCTCGCCGCGCTCGACGAGCAGCCGCTGCGCGGTCTCGCGCCACCAGCCGTTCGGGTGCGAGAGCGCCTCCACCAACTGCGCCGGCGAGGCAGCGGAAAGCGCCGTGGCGTTGTCGCGGCGGGTCGTCTCGTGCACGACGCGATAGATGCGGCCCAGCCCGGCCGGCTTCTCCAGATTCCGCCTGAGGATGTAATCGCGGAGGTAAACGGTGAGCGAGACGCGGTGCTGAAGGATCCCGCGATACAGGTCGGCGATGTACAACGTCCCATCGGGGGCGTTGGACAGATAGACGGGACGGAACCGTTCGTCGGTTGACGCCAGGAATTCCCCGGCGTCGTACGCCTTGCGCGCGCCGAGCGTCGCGCCATCGTCGTTCAGAATGATGCGGCTCACCAGGTTGGCGCCGGGCTCGGCGACAAAGACGTTCCCGTAGAGGTCCGCCGGCAGCCGGTCGCCCCGGTACACCAGCGGCGCGCAGACGGTCGTGAACTTCGCCAGCGTGCCGTCCGGGCGATCGATGCCGGTCTGATACGCGCGATTGGTGCCGGGATTCGGTCGCACGGGCCAGACGACGTTGAGGTCGGTGTTGTCGTTGGCCAGCCGCTCGTAGCTTCCGCGGGTGCGGAGCAGGTTCGGGTTGCGCGCGAAGTAAGGGGTCGGAACGAGATCGACGTGGAGCGCCGATTCGTTCGTGTTGCGGTAGATGCGCCCCGCGTCGTCCTGCGTCACGCCCCACTCGCCGCGCCGGAGCGTGCGCAGCACTTCGAACGTGCCGTTCTTCAGGCGCAGGTACACGTCAACCTGTCCGGCGGTGTGCATCCGATTGTCGAGCGCCCAGAAGAAGCCGTTCGCGTTGTTCTCCGGATCGACGTCACGCCGGCCGTACTCCGCGGTGACCAACTCCTTCGTGTCCATTCGCAGATCGCCGTTGGTGTCGCGCATCAGCCAGGCGTTGGGGGGCTCGCCGACGAGCACGCCGCGGTCGAGGACCTTCACCGCCCGCGCCAGGACCAATCCGTCCGCAAACACCGTCCGCTTGTCCATCCGTCCGTCGCGGTTCGTGTCTTCCAGGACGACGACCCGGCCGACCGGGTCGTGTTCGTCAGACCCGGCGACGTCCCGCATGAAGCCGGGCATCTCGACCGCCCACAAGCGCCCGTCGAGATCCCAGTCGATCGCGACAGGCTCCTGAATCAAGGGCTCGGCGGCCACGAGCTCGACGCGGTAGCCGGGCGCCATGTAGAACGTCTTCAGCGCGTCCTCGGGCGAGAGCGGCGGCGACTCGTCCGATACCTTCTGGACCCCGGGCGGCCAGGGGCGGTTGACCGGCGAGCTCTGATACCCGTAGCCAGTGACGACGGCCGCCACGAGGAGGAGGGCGACGGTACGGATTCTGGCTGAATCATCTCTCAGGCCACGAGAGACCCACTTCAGCGAGCCGTCGAGGCGCCGGGTCTTTCGTAGACGACCTTCCCGCCGACGATGGTGACGACGGACCGGATGTCCATGATGCGAGATTCCTCGCACGTCAGGAAGTCATCCGAGAGGATCGCGAGATCGCCGAACTTGCCGACCTCGATCGATCCCTTCCGCTTCTCGTCGAAGCTGAGCCTGGCGGCGTTGATGGTCGTCATGCGCAACGCGTCCTCACGCGACACGCGCTGGTCGGGGCCGATGACCTGGCCGCTCTGGGTCTTGCGCGTGACGGCGGCGTACATGGCGAGGAACGGATGGTACGGGTTCAGCGACGTGATCGGATCGAACCCCTGCATGTGATCCGCGTTGAGCGCGATCGTCACGCCGGCCTGCTGCCACACTTTCAAGCCGATGAACGTCTTGATGCGATCGTTCCCCAAGGCACGGACCAGCGCGTCGCCGTCCTTGTAGAACCACGCCGGCTGGGTGTCGACGACGACGCCGAGGCGGGCGGCGCGCTGGGCCGTCTTCGCGTCGGGGAAGTAGGCGTGGATGAGCGTGAAGCGCCGATCGACGATCGGGCTGTCGGCGTTGGCCGCTTCGACGGCGTCGAGGACGGCGTCCACCCCCGCATCGCCGGTGACGTGCGTGGACATCTGCCAGCCCAGGCGGTGACCGGTGCGAATCATGTTCTTCAAGCCTTCCGCGGTGATGTCCAGTCCGGAAGCTGCCGCGGTACGCCGGGATCGGTGATGCGATAGAGCGCGAACGAGCTCTTGGGGTAGGGCTCGCGCATATACGCCGTGCCGTACAGGGCGCCGCCGTCGACACCAATCTTGAGCGGTCCGACGCGCACCCAGTCGTCGCCGTCGCCGTATTTGAACGGGAGCGCGCGAAGCACGCGCTCGGTGCCCTCGACCGTGCCGTCCGGACTGATCCGGGTCGTCACGTTCACGCGCACCGGCAGGCGGCCGTCGGACTTCAGCTGCTGATAGTTGCGGTACCCATCGGGACCGCTGCTTCGCTCGGAGATACTGGTGATGCCGACTTCGTTGTAGCGGCCCATCAGCCGCGCGAGGCTCTGGAGATACTCGGCGTCGGACACCGTGCGCTGCGGGATGACCTTGTTCAGCAGCGCACGGCCGTTGTCCATCACGCCCGTGAGCTCCCCGTCGGGACCCAGATGAATCTTGCCACCCTCAGGGGCCGCGCGTCGCTTTCGTCAGGCCGGCGGCTTTGATCGCCGCGGAGTTCAGCACCTGGACCTGGGTCAGGCCGCCGTAGTCCCACGTGTAGACGGCGGGATGATTCGGCGCGGCGGCGTCGAGGTCGGCACGCGTGGGGATGCGGCCTTCCCGGATTCTCGTGACGTCGACACGGGGCAGTTGAATCCAACTTCCGGCCGGTGTTTCTTTGGCGCGGGCACGCACCCAGTCCTGGATCTCGCCGATGGAGTGGAGCTGCACGAACGGCTGGGTCACCTCGCCCTCGAGCGGCACCGGTCGCGTGCACGTGCGTTTCGATCAGGCCGGGCACGACGGTCTTCCCCTGGCGTCGATGACGCGCGTCTTGGCGCCAACGAGCTTCTTCACGTCGTCGTTGGTGCCCACCGCGGCGAACACGCCGTTCCGGATCGCGACCGCCTGCGCGCGCGAGAACCCGGCGTCAACGGTCACGACCTTGGCGTTCCACACGACCACATCCGCCGCATCGGCGGGTTGCCGGGCATCGCCATTCATGCTGGCCCCGCTCAGGGCGCCAACGACCGCACAGATCACCAACGCTATTCGTTGCATCGTTTCGCTCCTGGTTTCATCGAACCTGCGATGAGGCCGTGACGGACGTTTCCGAGAGCTGGCTTCGGAGGTTCGCGAAGCAGGCAGCCAGCGCGGCGACGCTGTCGCGGGCCTCGGCCTCGGTGATCGTGAGCGGCGGGGCGATGCGGAGCACGTTTTTCGCGAGCGGCCCCATCAGGTGGACGGCGCGGCCCTTGTCATCGCCCCGGTAGCCGCCAGCACGCAGGCGTTCGCCATCTCGTTCGCGGTCTTCCCCGCGAACGCCGTCACCTCGACGCCCCAGACCATGCCGCCCTTTTCGCCGCGCACGTGGGCGACGAACGGCAGCTCCTTCAGCGCGACCAGCCCTTCTTCGATGATCGCCGACGACCTGCGCGCGTCCGCCGAGCACGTCCGGCCTCGAACTCGTCGAGCGTCGCCAGCACGGCGGCGCAGCAGAGCGGGTTGGCGCTCCAGGTGTCGGAGCCTCGCCGTAGTCGAGCGCGCCGAAGACGTCGCGCGCGCCCGCCGCGCACGCCACCGGCACGCCGTTGCCCAGCCCCTTGCCGAGCACGACGATGTCGGGCTCGAGGCCGTAGGTCTCGAAGGCGAACAGCTCGCCGGTGCGGCCGAAGTTGGCCTGCACTTCGTCGAGGATGAAGACGATGTCGTGCTCGCGGCAGAAGTCCTGGAGCAGCTGCAGGTACGCCTGCGGCGGATGATACGAGCCGCCGCCGCCGAGGTACGGCTCGGTGATCAGGCACGCCGATGCCGGCCGATGCTCGGCGGCGAGCGCGTCGAGCTCCGCGCGGTACGGCGCCGGGTCGAACGGCGCGTCGCGCAGCGACAGATCGCGGCACTCGTCCATCGGGAAACGAATGAAGCGCACGCGCGGGTCGCGGTCCTGGTCGCGCTCGCTGCCGGTGACCGCGCCGGCGAGCCCCTTCTTGCCGTGGAAGCCGTAGCGCGTGGCGAGGATCATGTCGCGCGCGCGGATCGCGGGCCAGCGCCGCCCAGAGCGCCTTCTGAATCGCCTCGGAGCCGGACGCGGCCCACAGCACCTGTTCGAGCCGCTTGCCGCCGGGCTTCGGCTTGCAGGTTCGCGACGAGCCGCCGCACGGCGTCCGCCTCGACTCCGGCGACCGCGTTGTAGGCGGTCAGCGGGACCGCCTGCGAAGTAGCCCGGACCCGAGGGCGATCTCGAGCCAGCCCATGTAGCCCAGGAATCGCCTGCTGCCACCGCGCCGGATTGTGGCCGAGGTTCGCGACCAGCACGCCGGAGGTGAAGTCGTACAGCTTGCGGCCTTCGGCCGTCCAGTGGAAGACGCCGGCGCTCTTGGCGAGGACCGCCTGCGTCGGCGTGAAGGTGCGCAGCGCCACCGGCTCGCGGCTCGTCGATCGACGCGCCGGATCGCGTTCGACCGGCTCTCTCCTGGATGTTCAATCGGTCATGGCTGATCAGTTCGACGATACAGCACGATCGGTTCGGGCCGTCCGCGCGGACGGTGCAGCGTCAGGGCTCCCGTCAGGGGACAACGCCGCGCGACGCCGTCCGGCGTCGCCCGCGGCGGCGTGGGCGCAGGATCGCTTCCATCGCCTGCACGGCGGCCACGACCTTGCGGTCGGCCGCGAGGTCGTTGTAGGCGAAGCGCGCGCATCTCGTCGAGCGCGATCGCGCCGGTGCTCGCGGCGCGCCGCCGAACTCGACGAACGCGACCTCCTCGACGAACCGGTCGGAGGACCTCGACGCCGTAGCCGCGCTGCGAGCGCTCGCCCCACGGCTCCAGGAACGTCGCCGTTGTAGTGGTGGTTCGGCGTGTATCTTCAGGACTCGCCGGCGTGCGGCCCTCGACCGTGCAGCTCGACGCCGCGCTTCCGCTGGTGGGCGTTCCAGACGCCGTTGTCGAAGCGGAACTGCACCTCCTGCTCGACGTAGCCGGGGAAGTTGTCGGGCGTGACCCAGCTCGTGTGGATGTCGAACGCCGCCTCGCGGCCGTCCGGGTACGCGTAGACCATCTGCAGCTGCACCGAGTCCCACGTCGGGCCGTCGGCCGGGCCGACGAGGCCGCGCTGGCCGGTGCAGGCGACGCGTCTATCAGCCAGTCCGGCCGAACGTGAAGTCGATCAGCTTGATGTAGTGGACGGCGACGTAGGTGCCGGGATTGCGGCCGGCGATCCACTCGGCGAACTGGCCGCCGCTGATCGATCTTCGGCTCCAGCAGCGAGCAGTAGCCGTTGTTGACGTGCTGCAGCACGCCGTCGGCGACGAGCGTGCGCAGCTTCTTGTGATCGGGGTCGGCGAGCTTGTGGTAGACGACCTTGGCCAGCACGCTCTTGTCGCCGCGCCAGCGCGATCGAGCTCGTCCAGTTCCTGGAGCTCGAGCACCGACGGCTTTTCGATCAGGACGTGCTTGCCCGCGACGAGGGCCTGTTTCGCGGCGTCGAAGTGGCGGTCGTCCGGCGTGGCGACGCAGACGACGTCGACGCCCGCCGCGATCGCCTGCGCGACGCGTCCGCTCCCGCGAAGCTCGCGAAGTCGGCGATCCGGGCGCCGGCGGCCTTCTTGTACGCGCGGCCCGCGTGCCCGTGCGGCTGGCGACGGCGGCCAGCTCGACGTCGACGAGGCCGAAGTCGCGGCGGTACAGGCCGTCCGCGTGCAGCTCCTCGAACATCGGCCGGTAGGTCTCGTCGAAGATCATGCCCAGGCCGACCATGCCGGCGCGGAGCGTGTGCGGCCGGGCGTTCGCTGACATGGCCGATAGCGTATCAAATAAGGATAGCTGACGTGGGTCACGACGCGCGGGCGCACCAGACGCCGGTCATCCGCCGATGGCGCGTCAGCTTTCGCCGCACGCCCGTCCAGTAGATGAAATAGTAGCCAAGCACGAGCGCGCCCGCCGCAAGCGCGCCGGCCGCACCCGACGCGACGAGCCACGACCCTCCGTCCACGGCCGAGCGCCACGACTGCCAGCCGCGCCAGAATCCATAGAGCACTCGCGCGGTGACGACGAGCGTGATGGCGAGGACCAGCCAGCGGTTCGGCGTGTAGTGCAGCGCGCGAGGTCCGGGTTCCCATCGGGTCAGCGCCAGGCCAATCACGCCGAGCACGCACCCGAACGCCAGCCCGGCGGCGGTATAGCGCAAGGCGTACGGCACCCAGATACTCGTCAGGGCGGCGCCGGTCAGAAAGAACATGATGGAGATGGCGATGCCGACCACGTTGATGCTGGCGAGCCAGCCGCGCGCGAGCTGGCGCGAGGTGCCCATGCGGTAGCGCTGGATGAGCGCGAGCGGGAGCAACGCGATGAACGTCAGGACGACGAGGAGCGCGATTCCAAGGACAAGGACGATGAGCGGCACGTGACAAGCGTATAGCGTGGGAAGCGATCCTTCAGCCGGACCGTGCGGGTGTTACGTCCGGCTAAAGCCGGACGCTACCGATCCTCATCTCCTGATCCTCCTGATCTCCTGTTGGTTTCACTGCCGCTTCGCGAACTCCGGCGTCTCCATCAGCACCCACGTATTCGGGTCCAGCACGACCGCCGAGGGCTCGGCGTCGGCTGGAATCGTGAACTGGCCGGTGGCCTGTGACAGCTCGACTCGCTCGATACGCATCGTGTTCTTCGGCCCCGTGATTCCGATCTCGAGGGGCAGTCGAAACGCCGGCTCCGTCTGCGCTTGGGCGAGCTCGATCTGGATCTGCCGCGCGGCCGGATCGTAGCGCCAGCTGCCCTTCAGCCTCGGCATGCCGGGACGCCGCAGCCACTGATCGAAGAACCACGACAGGTCCGTCCCCGCGGCCTGCTCCATGACCTGGCGGAAGTCGTCGGTGGACGCGTTGAGGTTCCGGTATCGCCGGTAGTACTCGCGAATCCCCGTCCAGAATTTCTCGGTCCCCATCGCCGCGCGCAGCATGTGCAGCACCCAGCCGGCCTTCTGGTACACGAACCGGTTCAACACCGTGTTCATGTCCGAGATGTTGCGGTGGATGATCGGCTGATCGGGCGTCTTGCGCTGCGCTTCGACGATCCTGGGGATGTCGCCCTTCAGGCCGCGCACGAACTCGTCGCGTCCGCTGAACTGCTCCGCGTACAGATGCGTGAAGTAGGTCGCGAACCCCTCGCTCAGCCACACATCGTCCCAGTCCTTCTCGGTGACGGCGTTGCCGAACCACTGGTGGGCCACTTCGTGCACGACCGGGGCATTCCCGCCCGCGACGTTCTTCTCGCCGTAGAAGATCGAGGTGGCCGACTCCATGCCTCCGCTGACGCCCGCCGCCTCGACGTGGGCGAGCTTTTCGTACGCGTACGGTCCGACCTGGTCGCTGAAGAACTCGAAGGCCCGGCGCCCGGTGAGCTCGAAGAGCGCGTAACCCTTGTCGCGGTCCTGCGGAAACACCCACACCTGCTGCGGGATTCCGCGGACGACGTCGTAGTGATGGACGGAGAACCGCGCGACGCCGATGGTGAAGAGCCACGACGCGATGGGGACGGATTGCTGCCAATGCGTGCGCCGCAGCCCGCCGGGCAGGTCCACTTCTTCCCGCAGAAGACCGTTGGCCACCACCTGATAGTGTGCCGGCGCCGTGACGATGAACTCACCCGTCGCCTTGTCGTAGGGATGGTCGATCGTCGGGAGCCACTGGCGTGCGCGGTCCGGCCAGCTCTCGCTGAACACCGTGCGCTCGCCGTGAATGTTCTTGATCAGTCGAAGCCCCTGGGCGGGGATGCCGCTGTACTGAACCGTCACCGCGATCTCGGTGCCCGCCCGTGACGCAGGGGAGAGCGCAATGCGGAGACGGTCCGACCGGTGCGTGAACTCGACCGGCTTCCCGCCGAGGGTCACCGACGAGACCGCCATGCCTTTGCCTGCGGTCACGGACGTGAGGTCGAGAAACGCCTCGGTGACGCCCGCCGCGAGCTTCAACGTCGCGGTCGTCTCGCCCGAGATCTGGTCGCTGGCGTCGCCGAGCGTCAGGCGGAACACGTAGTGGACGGCATCGACTCCCGGCTGTCGCGGGTACGTATCCGCGTGGGCCCCGCCGGCCGGCAACGTAACGGCAATCAGAAAACAACTGGCGAGGACGCGGAACCGGAAGCCTGACATCCGTCACCGATCCTGAGAGCTGGAGGTCGTGCTGGATCGACGGTCCCGCTTCTGCCGCTCCACCATCGCGCCCACATCCGCGAGCAGCTGTTTCGCGTCGTAGACGATCCCGTCCTTGATGGTGTACTTCACACCGCCGATTCGTTCGACGCGGCCCGTTTGATCGTTCAGCTTCACGGCGCCGGTGCCATACAGCACTTTCAGGTTCCTGAGCGGGTTCTGATCGACGATGACCATGTCGGCCAGGAGCCCGGCGCGGACGACGCCGTGCTCCAGCGGCTTGTGCTGCGCTTCGGCGAGCGTGAGCGCGGGATTGTACGTGACCGCCTGGATGACCTCGAGCGGGTGGAACCCGGCCTCCTGCAGCAGCTCGAGCTCGTGAATCAGCCCGAAGCCGTACGTGTTGTAGATGAAGCCCGCATCGGAGCTGGCGGTGACGCGCCCGCCCATCTTCTTGTAGTCGTTGAGGAGGCGGAACCAGACCTGATAGAAGTTGCGCCAGGCGATCTCGTCCTCGAGCGTCCAGTCGTAGAAGTACGCGCCGTGCTGGGTCCGGTTCGGCGTGTAGAAGTCGATGAGCGTCGGCAGCGTGTACTTGTCGTGCCAGTCGGCGTTGCGCATCTTCATCACGTCCCGCCCGGCCGCATACGCCGTCATCGTCGGATCGAACACGGTCCCGAGCTTCAGGTGTTCCTTCAGGTACGCGGTCCATTCCGGGCTGCCGGGCGGATGGATCTTGTCCCAGAGGCGCGCGACCTGGCCGAAGCGCATCTGCTCGTTGTCGTTGATCTGATCGACCGGCCACGGCTGGACGACGGTGTCGCGCAGCAGCGCCTCGAAGTGGCCGTAGAAGTGCGTGACGGTCTGCAGCCCGAGCTGCGCGGCCTTGAGCGCGTTCATCTGCGCGACGCCGGTCTGCTGCAGGTGCGCGGTCGACCCCATCTGGTTCAGCTTCGCCTCGCTGAGCAGCGCGGCCATGATGTCGGGACGCTGCGCGCCGAGCTTGAGGCCGTCGATGCCGTTGGCCTTGCCCCAGCGCACCCACTCGCGCGCCTGCTCCGGCGTCTCGATCGCGCCGCGATCCCAGCCGGCGCCGGGACGCTGGTAGTTGACGATGCGCGGGGCGACGATCTCGTTGCGCGCGCTCCGCGCCTTCTCGCTGACGGTGAACGCGTGGTCGGCAAGCGGGACACCGGTGACGGAGGTGACGCCGTGCGCCATCCACAGCTTGTAGGCGTACTCCGCATCCGCGTTCTTGGGCGGTCCGCCCGCGTGGACGTGGTTGTCGACGAAGCCGGGCATCACGTACATGCCGGTGGCGTCGATCTCGTGATCGGCGTTCTGCGGCGGCCGGTTCGGCCGCGGCGCAATCCCGGGCGTGCCGGCGCTGCGAACCGCGTCGATGCGGTTGCCGGAGACGACGATGTCGACGGGACCAACCGGCGGGGCGCCCGTGCCGTCGATCACGATGGCGTTGCGGATGACGAGCGTCTTGAACGGGCCGCGTCCTTCGCCCGTCTTGCGCGCCGGCGCCGGCACGATCGTTCGCGGCTGGTTGCCGGAAGCCGGCGGCTGCTGCGGCTCGCGCGCTGCGAACGTGCCAGGCGCCCAGATGGTGCCCAGCGCCACCACGACGACTGCCGCGCGAACGGGTGTCTTCATGATGTCTCCTTGTGCTTACCGCGCCGCGCTGTTCGTCGTCGGCGGCGTCCGCTTCTTCATCGCGTCCTCGAGCACCTTCCACTCGGGCGGTTTGACGTCGAGCAGATGGCGCGCGAAGAAGTCGTAGCGCTTGTGGTCGCCGTACGCGCCGCCGGAGCCGTGTCCCATGCCAGGCACGACGAGCAGATCGAAGTCCTTGCCGTGCTTGATCAGCTGGTTCACGACCTGCATCGTCGATGACGGATCCACGTTGGCGTCCATCTCGCCCACGACCAGCAGTACTTTTCCCTGTAGACGATAGGCGTTGTCCACATTGGACGACTCGGCGTACTGCGATCCGAGCGGCCATCCCATCCACTGCTCGTTCCACCAGATCTTGTCCATGCGGTTGTCGTGACAGCCCGCCGAGGACACCGCCGCCTTGTAGAAGTCCGGGAAGAACAGGAGGCCGCCGAGCGAGTTCTGGC
The DNA here is from genome assembly GCA_963820645.1 of uncultured Acidobacteriota bacterium. Taxonomy (GTDB): domain Bacteria; phylum Acidobacteriota; class Vicinamibacteria; order Vicinamibacterales; family 2-12-FULL-66-21; genus JALZOC01. Next base: position 185,476 of record CAWGAS010000008.1, read on the forward strand.
CGCCGGCCGACGTGCCGTACAGGCCGACGCGAGTGATGTCGTAGTACGGGTACTTGGCGGCGACGGCCTTGTGCCAGAGGATTCGATCGGGGAAGCCGGCGTCCTTGATGTTCCGCCACGCGACGTCGTGGAAGGCCTTCGACCGGTTGCTCGTGCCCATCCCGTCGATCTGCACGACGACGAAGCCGATCTCGGCCTGGGCCTGCATCTGGTTGAAGGCGAAGAACGACTTCGGCACGAACGAGCTCTGCGGGCCGGCGTAGATGTTCTCGATGACCGGGTATTTCTTCGACGGGATCGAAATTGGTCGGGCGGAAGATGACCCCCCAGATGTCGGTCGTGCCGTCGCGCCCTTTCGCGACGAAGACCTCCGGCGGCTTCCAGCCCGCTTTGACGAGCTCCGAGATATCCGCTGTTTCGAGCGTCATCACGAGGCCGGCGTCCGCGGTACGGCGCAGCTCGCTCACCGGCGCGGCATCGATGCGGGAGTACGTGTCCACGTAGAACTTCAGGTCCGGCGAGAGCCTCACGGCATGGTTCGCGTCGGCCGTGGTCAGCGGCATCAGCCCGGTCCCGTCGAAGTTGATCCGGTAGTAGTTCACGAAGTACGGGTCCTTGCCCGGAGACATGCCGCTCGCGCTGAACCAGATCTGCCGCTTGTCCTCGTCGACCTGCAGGACTTCGCGCACGATCCAGTCGCCCTTCGTGATCTGGTTCTTCACGGTCCCGGCGATGCCGTCGTACAGATAGAGATGGTTCCACCCGTCGCGCTCGGACATCCAGATGAGCTCGATGCCGTCCGCGAGGTCGCGCCGGAATTTCTTGCCGGAGTAGCAGAAGAAGGTCTTCGGCTCCTCGGTCACGACCGCGTGCGCGCGTCCCGTGGCCGCGTCGATCTCGATGACGCGGTAGATCTGGTGACCGCGCTGGTTGTACTCGAACGTCACGGCCGCGCCGCGCTTGCGCCACTCCAGACGCGACACGTCGTACGCGTTCGGGAACAGCGCCGTGTCGACGACGATCTGCTTTTTCGTGGCGACGTCGAAGATGACGGGCCGCTCGACGTCCACGCACGTCCCCCGGCTTCGCGTACTGCATCGTCGAGTCCTTCGGCTGGAGCTGGTCCTCGGGCGAGGATTCGACGAAGCGGACGTAGCGGCGGAAGCCGGGCGTCACCTTGTAGACGGCAATCTTCGTCGAGTCGGGCGACCACACCAGCGAGTCGGGATCGTAGTAGCCGCCTTCGGATCCGTCCGTGCTGAGCAGCGTGACCTCGCGCTTGCCGGCCTCGCGGATCGCGAGGTTGTAGTTGCTGACGACGGCTTCGAGCTTTTCGTCGGGAGACTTCTTGGGCTCGGCGCCGTTGATGTCGAAGACCGGCCGGACGGGCCCGGCGAGTCCGCCGCCGCCGCGTCCCCCTCTGCCGCCCCGTCCCGCAGCCGCGGGCGGCCGGCAGGTGTAGGTCTCGAGCGTGCAGCGCCACATCGGCGGTCCGCCAGGCCCTCCGGGAGGCGCGCCCCGGCCGGCGCCGCCGCCCGCGCCTCCTGGCGCGAGCGTGAACTCGATCGCGCGGTCGTTGTCGACGAACGTGAACGTGGTGAACGGAAGCGTGACGGCGGTGTACTTTCCGCCCGTCGCGGACGAGATGACGGCAGCAAGCCTCGAGTGATCGAAGGGCGCTTCCTTCACTCGCGTCTCGGCGTTGACCAGCACGAACTCGTTGCCTCCGCGGACCGAGCGGCGGTACCAGAACCGGTTCGTCCGCGCGATCCAGGTGGGCTGCTCGGGCACGTTGATCGCGAGGCCCTGATAGGTATCGCGCAGCGTCATCGCCCGCTCGTAGTCCGCCAACGTGCCCTGCGCCGAGGCGGCCGCCGGCGCCAGCACGGCGATCAGCCAGAACGCCAGCGCGTAGCGAGGAAGTCTCGTCATACGTCCTCCACGTGGCGGCATTGTACCTTCGACCGTCCCCGTTATCCGGCCATAAGAAGAATCAATGCGGAAGAAATCCGTGCGCCGTGCGCGCCGTGCGTTAGCATGCGCATCATGGCGAAATCGTTGTCTCGTCGTCAGGTGCTGAAACGGCTGGGCGTCGCGGGCGCCGGCGTGGCGTTCTCGGGCGGGGTTCTGCGAGGTCAGACGCGATCCATCACGATCGCCGGCAAGCCGGTCGAGATCGCCGTCGCGTCGGTCAGCCCGTCGACCGTCCGGATCACCGCGTTGCCGGTCGGGGGACCGGCTGGCGGTGCCGGACGACGGCGCGCTGGTCGCCGCGGCTGCCGGGAAGGCGCTCGGCCGGCGCAGGACGCCGGAGTCGCTGGCGCCGATCCGTGCCGGCGATCTCACCGTGCGGTTCACCGCGGAGCCGCCGACGATCCACATCGACACGGCATCCGGCAAAGAGGTCCAGCGATTGACGCTCGATGCCGCCGCGCCCACGATCTCGTTTCTGATGGGGAAGGGCCCGCTGCTCGGCCTCGGTGAAGGCGGACCGCAGTTCGATCGCAAGGGGAGCATCGACCGCGGGCGCAACGGGCAGGGCGGCTACCAGCTCCGGACGCACGGCGGCCGCGTGCCGATCCAGTGGCTCGTCGGCACCGACGGCTGGGGGATGTTCATTCACCAGCCGCTCGGCGCGTTCGATTTCACGGGCGCGGAAGGCAAGCTCACGCCGGCGGCCGAGGCGCTGCCGCTCGACGTGTTCGTCGTCGCCTCGGCGAATCCGAAGGTCATCATGGCCGAGTACGCCCGGATCACCGGCCACGCGGAGCTGCCGGCCCTCTGGACGTTCGGCTACATGCAATCGCACCGCACGCTGTCCGGACCCGACGAGATCATGAAGGTCGCGCGGACGTTCCGCGAGAAGCAGCTGCCGTGCGATGCGCTCATCTATCTCGGCACGGAGTTCACGCCGTCGGGATGGAACACCCGCAACGGCGAGTTCGCCTGGAAGAAGGAGAACTTCCCGGAGCCGAAGAAGGCGATCGACGAGCTGCACGCGCAGCACTTCAAGGTCGTGCTGCACGCGGTGATCGAAGGCCGCAGGATGAGCGGAGCGGTGAGCGATCCCTGCACGCCGGACAAGGCGGTGCCGAGCGGACGCACGCCGGATGACCGGTGGCCGGAGGATCGCGCGGTCCCGTGCTACTGGCCGTATCACAAGCCGGTGTACGACCTCGGCGTCGACGGCTGGTGGCCGGATCAGGGCGACGGCCTCGACGCGGCCTCGCGTCTGGCGCGGATCAGAATGTATTGGGAAGGGCCGCAGCTCTGGCGTCCGAACGAGCGGCCGTTCGCGCTGCACCGCAATGGCTCTCCGGGCATGCAGCGCTACGGCGCCTTTCTGTGGTCGGGCGACGTGTATTCGACGTGGGAGACGTTGAAGACGCACGTCCCGGTCGCGGTCAACACCGGGCTCTCGGGGATTCCGTTCTGGGGCACCGACATCGGCGGGTTCGTGCCGACGCCGGAGTACACCGGAGAGCTGCACGTCCGCTGGTTCCAGTTCGGCACGTTCTGTCCGTCGTTCCGCGCGCACGGCCGCACGTGGCAGCTGCGATTGCCGTGGGGCTGGAACACGGGCAGCGTCGGCATCTCCGAGGTGCGCAACTACACCGGCGGCGCCGGCGACCCCGACGTCAGCGAGCTGCGCAACGCGCGGGTCGAGCCGATCGTGAAGAAGTACCTCGAGCTGCGCTACCGGCATGCTGCCGTACACCTACACCACGGCGCGCGAGTGCTGCGACACCGGTCTCCCGATGATGCGGGCGCTCTGGCTGCACCATCCGGACGATCCGCAGGCCACGGCGCGCGGCGACCAGTTCTACTGGGGCCGCGACATCCTCGTCTCCCCGGTCGTCGAGAAAGGCGCGACGTCGCGCCGCCTGTATCTGCCCCGCGGAAACTGGCTCGACTTCTGGACGGAAGAACGCGTCGCCGGCGGCCGCGAGATCGATCGTCCGGTCGATCTGGAGACGATGCCGCTGCACGTGCGCGCCGGGGACCATCCTGCCGCTCGGACCGATCAAGCAGTACGTGGACGACCCGGTCGAGGGACCGCTGTCGATCGTCGTCTATCCGGGGGCCGACGGCGTGTTCACGATGTACGAGGACGACGGGAAGACGTTCGACCATCGGCGTGGAAAGTGGACGCGCACCGTCATGAGCTGGAACGACGCGGCTCGCCGTCTTTCGCTGCGGCTCGCGCCGGGCTCTCAGACGCTGGCACAAGCGCAACATGGAAGTACGCGTGGCGGGGGAGACGAACATCCGCCGCGTCGTCTTCGAAGGGCGGCCCGTCGAGCTGAAACTGTAGAAATTACGAGCCAGGCTCGGGCCCGCTCGCGATGGCGGCTTGAACTTCGCCGATGCACCCGACGCAGACGAAGCCCCGATTGTGAACCGGCAACCCGTCGGTGACCTCCATGGGCATGTGGCAGAGCGAGCACTGAACCACGTGACCGCCCGCGGCGGCATCCTGCAATGCATTGTCTTCCGGAGTTCCTGAAGACTTGTGGTCCTCGGCGATGATGTCGTTGCACACCTCAACGCACTGGTCGCAAATGGAGACCGTGGGCCCGGCGATCAGCTTTCGTACCTCCTGCGCGGACTTGCCACAGAACGAGCATCGCAGAACAGCCGCGGAACCATCCGCCGGATCGGTACCGTCTTTCAGGTTCGACATGTTGTGGGACTCCATAGCGGAAGTCTAGAACATCGTCCACGCGTTCGGGTCGTCAGGATTGCTGCCCACGCTGATCCGCGGCCGGACGCCGTAGGCCAGGCTCAATCGCGTGCCAGCTCGATCGGCTACGACGCGCCACGCATCGATCAACACGCGGTCATCGCGGACCCTGCTCCTTCGCACCTCGAAGCCAACGTCCTCCACCATCCGCTGCAGGCACGCCGCGGTGAAGCCCCAGAAATTGCTGCGGTCCGCGTTGGGTTGGCCCTGCTCGGGGAAGCGCTGACAGTCCGGAATGAACCGCATCACCGGTTCGGAAGCCAGAGCCGGCGGCAGGAGCGCATCGATGCAATAGGACTCAATCACGAGCCGTTCTCGTGACAGGCCGGCACAGTTGGCCAGGGCCCGATACGGATCGGGCGTGTGATACAGCAGGCCCATCGCGAGCACGACATCGAACGGGCCGTCCTCGTCCGGGCGAACGTCCAGGATGTTGATCTGACGGTATTCGATATCGGTCAGGCCGTTGATGTGCTGCGCCAGCCCGAAACCGGAATTGTCCTTGTGCCGGACGTCGAACGCGACGACGTGAGCCCCTCGCTTGCGCGCCTCGAAGCTGAAGTAGCCATTGCAGGCGCCGACATCGGCCAGTGCCATGCCGTTCATGTCGGCAGGCAGTTGAAGCTCGTGCCACAGGCCCGCGGGACTATAGTTGCCGCGGGTACGCACGCCACCGACGATCTCGAAATCATGGTGCCATGCCTTGCCCTCGATCAGTTTGAGCGCGACGTCCTTGCCAACCATCTTCCGGCCTCCTGGCCCACGCTCACGGATTCAGGTGCGTTCAGCGAGCCAGCGCCGCGAGCAGCTGCCGGGCGGCATCGAGATGCGTCACATCGTCTCCGTACGCACCGCGATATGCCGGCGGGAGCAATTCCGCAATCGCGAGGCCGGCGCAGTCCATCATGAGCCGGCGGTTTCCGCGGGCGCCCGCTCGGAGCGCGCTCGCTTGAAGCGGGCGGCCCACGCGGATCACGATGCGAACCGGGTTCAGCGAGTCCCCTTCGATGGGAAACAGCCTCTCGGTCCCGACGAGACCCACGGGCAACACCCACGTCCCGGGCCAGGCCAGATAGCGCGCCACGCCCGACAACAGCGGCTGCATCTCGCCCGATCGGCTTCGGCTCCCCTCGGCGAAAACCAGGAGGGCCTCGCCGAGACGCAGCCGCTCCTGCGCGACCTGAATGGCGAGACGAGCGCCGCGCGCGACTTCGCGCGCGTTCATCACGGCTTCGTCCGAGGAACGCGCGCCGCTCTGCGGCACCTTGATCGTTCCGAAACAGAGACTGGAAAAACGCCGCCTGATGTTCGAATACACCTTCGGTCCGGCGACGACCGTCAACCGATCCGACAGTCTCGCGGAGCCTTCACGCTGAAAGACCACCTCCAGCACATTGGCGTCGACGTACGACAGGTGGTTCGCGCAGGATGACCAGCGGCTTGTCGGCGACGGCGGCCAGATGTTCCATACCCAGCAGGACCGGGTCCTGCTCCAACACGAGATCGGCGAGGACATGGTGAATCCGCCTGACGAGCGGATCTCTCGGGTAGTAGCGCCAGTCGGTCCCCGCGCTCGCCAGGCGCCTGCCGAGAAACGAGAGCGCGTCCGGTCCGGCCTCGTCGATCGCGAGCTCGAGCGACTCACGGATCTCGCTGACCGCCGGCCCGCGTTCGTGCGCCAGGAACGTGGTGATCGCCTCGACGAGCGGAGCGCGGCCGCACGCGGATTCGCCGTTGGGTCGGGCGGGCAATGAGTGCTGATCGGTCATCGTGACGCGAGTATAGATCGCGGTGCTCACGTCCCCATGACCGAGCTCTGCAGCATCAGGCCAACCTGAAGTCCCCACTAGTCGTGGACGATGGCGGCCGGGGAGGCACCGGAGGTGACGGAATTAACGGACATCAACCGGCATGTCTGTCAACCTCGCGCAACACGGAGCAACGGAGGAACGGAGGTGTCAATGCCTTCGTTGCCTCCGGCCCCTCCGTATCTCGGTCGATCACTCCGCTCGCAGATCGCCTCGAGGACTTTCACCCCCACGCATCCCCGTCAGCCACAACGTCCCAACGCAGGGTGAAACGTCACGGAGCGCTTTTGCGCTAAGGTGTCGGTGTGACCGCGCCTCTGACGCCGGCGTTGCCAGATTCGGCGGAACCGTCCGCCGCGGAACCATCAGCCGAGGTCCGCGTCGATTTCCGGATAATCGCCGGCGCCGCGGCCCTGCTGATCCTGCTCTTCACGCTTCAGAACTACCTGACGGTTGCCGCGCTGCGCGGCCAGTCGCTCGGCCGGACCTTCGGCCTGCAGATCATCATCTGGACGACGTGGGTGATCCTGAGCCCGCTGATCTTTGCCGCGGCCAGGGGCTGGCGGCGCGACCCACGGGTGACGCCCGGCGCCGTGATCTCGCAACTGGTGATCGGCTTCGGCGTCGCGCTGCTGCATTCACTCGTCTCGGGGACGGCCCGCTGGGCCCTCGGCGTCTCGGTCTCCGACGACCTCGACGTCGTCCTGATCAACTCCGTGGTGGCGAGCCTCGCCAGCAACGTCCTGCGCTACTGGCTGATCGCGTCGGCCTATCACGCGGTCGCGTACCATCGTGAGGTGCGCGCCCGTGACCTGCGCGCGGCGCGGCTCGAAGGATCGCTGGTGCAGGCGAAGCTCGACAGCCTGCAGGGCCGTCTGCGCCCGCACTTTCTGTTCAACACGCTGAACTCGATTGGCGCGCTCATTCAGGAGCACCCGGCCGCGGCCCAGCAGATGCTCGGCAGCCTGAGCGAGCTCCTGCGCGCCTCGCTTCACGCCGAGCCGTCTCGCGAGGTCACGCTCGAGCGGGAGCTCGATCTGGTCCGCCAGTACGTCTCCATCCAGCAGATGCGCTTCCAGGATCGGCTGAGCGTGTCGATCGAGACCGAGCCTGATGTCCTTCACGCGTACGTCCCGCATCTGGTCCTGCAGCCGCTCGTCGAGAACGCGATTCAACACGGCATCGCCCCCCGGGAAGCGCCCGGGCACGTGCGGATTGCCGCCGGCCGCGCGGGCAGCCGGCTCAGGCTCGTCGTGGAAGACGATGGCATCGGCATGGACGGCGCCGGCTCGAGGGCGAGCGGGCGGGTGAACGGCGAATCCAGCAGCAGCGCGGGAACGGGATTCGGCCTGTCGGGCACGAAGGCGAGGCTGCAGCATTTGTACGGGCGTGAGGCCACCCTCGAGGTGCAAGTCCGGACGCCCTCCGGGTTTGCCGCGACGGTGGAAGTGCCGTATCACACGTCTCCGGTCGTGCCGGAGGGGACTCAATCGTGACCGCCGCACGGCATCGCGCCATGGTCGTCGATGACGAGCCGCTGGCGCGGAAGCGCCTCCTCGCGCTGCTGCGCGACGAGCCCGACATCGAGGTCGTCGGCGAGGCGGGCGGCGGCACGTCAGCGGCGAAGCTGATTCCCGTGCTGAAGCCGGACCTGGTGTTCCTCGACATTCAGATGCCGGGGATGGACGGGTTCGGCGTGCTGCGCGCGATCGCGCCGAAGCACCTCCCGCTCGTCATTTTCGTGACCGCGTACGACGAGCACGCGATTCGCGCCTTCGACGTCCACGCCGTGGACTACGTGCTGAAGCCGGTCGTCGAAAGCCGGTTTCGCGAAGCGGTCCGCCGCGCGGTCGATCGGCTCGGCTCGTCCGGCGCCGACGCGCTCAGCCGTCAGATGGCGTTGCTGCTCGATCGGCTCCCGGCTGTGACCGCGCCGGAACGGCTCGCCGTCCGCGCCGGCGAACGGACGGTGTTCGTGGGCGTGGACGAGATCGACTGGATTGACGTGGACGGCGACTACGCGCGGCTGCACGTCGGCAAGCTGACGCACCTGCTCCGCGAGACGCTGGGCGATCTCGAGCGGCGCCTGCCCGCGCGCTTCCTGCGCATTCACCGATCGATCATCGTCCAGGCGGATCGGATCCAGAGCGTGCAGCCGTGGTTCAAGGGGGACTACGTGATCACGCTGCGCGACGGCACACGCTTGACCTCCGGCCGCACTTACCGGCAGCGGGTGCAGGCTCTGACTACGCTGATCCAGCTCCCAGCTGCCAGCTTCCAGCTCCCCGCGCCTTGGGAGTTGGGAGTTCGAGGGTTGGGCGGTTGAGGAGTTGACGGGGCGCGCTCATCGTTCCAGGCGCCCTGTTCCCCGCACGGTAGCTGTCGTTGACCGCATCGCTGGTTGGCGGGTGACGGATCGTCGGGCACGGTGGACCTCAACGGAAGCGAGGTCCCATGATCCGACATCCACGATTCATTCGTCTCGCCGCGGCGATGGCCGCGTTCCTCGTCCCGATTCAGGTCGGCGCCAACGGTCGGCGTGGCGCGCGCGACCGGGACCGGCCTGCGTCCGTGCCCCACGGAGCGTCAGCAGCCCGCCGGCTCGATGTGCGGCGAGGTGTCCGTCCCGGAAGACCGCGGGATCAAGGGCGGCCGGCAGATCGCGCTCAGCGTCGTCGTGCTGCCGGGACGCTCGGCCGCCGGGCGCGCCGACCCGATCTTCGGCATCGCGGGTGGTCCAGGCATCGGCTCGACGCGCCTGGCGGTCTCGTATCCGCGGCTCTACGACGCGCTGCAAGCGGATCACGACATCGTCCTCGTGGACCAGCGCGGCACCGGCGACTCGCATCCGCTCAAATGCACGGTCGTGGCCGCGCCGGCCAGAGTCTTCGACGAGATGCCCGACACAAGAGCGCTGGCCCAGTGCCGCGACCGGCTCGCGAAGGACGCCGACCTGAAGCAATACACGACGCGATCCGCGGTCGTGGACCTCGAAGCCGTGCGGCAGGCGCTCGGCTACGGGAAGATCAACCTGCTCGGCATCTCCTATGGCACGCGCGTCGCGCTCGAATACCTGCGGCGCTACGAGTCGAACGTGCGCGCGATCGTGGTGAGCGGCGTGCTGTCGCCCGACTTCAAGGCAGGTGTGAACGCGGCGCAGAATGCCCAGCAGGCGCTGCGGCAGCTGTTCGGGCTGTGCGAGGGGGATGCCGCGTGCCGCGGCGCCTTTCCCCGCCTCGAGAGCAAGCTCGACGCCGTGCTCGGCGCTCTCGACAAGGGCCCGGCTGTCGCGTCGGTCCCAATCAGCGAGACCGGTCCACCGCTGAAGGTCACGATCTCGCGGACCGTCTTCGCGCGGGAGCTGACGCAGCTCCTGCAGAACCGCGAGAGTTGGACCGCCCTGCCGCTCGCGGTCCACCGCGCGGCCGCCGGTGATTTCGTGCCGTTCGCCGGTCTTGTCCTGGCCCGCGAGGCCGCCAGAAACCCCCTCGCCGACGGGATGGCCCTCTCGGTGATCTGCTCGCAGGACGTGCCGTCGTTCACGCCGGCCGCGATCGCGGCAGGAACTCGTGGGACGTTCCTGCGCGACGATCGCGTGAAGTATCTCACTCGAGCCTGCGCGACATGGCCCCATGCCGCGCCAGACCCCGCGGCGGCCACGCCGGTTCGCGCCGCGACGCCGGCGCTGCTCATCTCGGGCGCGCTGGATCCGGTCACGCCTTCACAGCACGCAGCCGAGGTCGCCAAGACGCTGCCCAACGGCGTTCACGTGGTGGTCGCGAACGTCGCCCACGTGCCCGCGAACCCGTGCGTCAACGGGATGATCGTCGCCTTCATGAAGGCCGGCTCATCGCGGACGCTCGATACGGCGTGCGCGGGGAACGTGCCGCCGCTCAAGTTCATCACGTCGATTCCGTGGTGACTGACATGTCTTCACTCTTGCTGGACATCAGGTTTGCGCTTCGGCTCCTGGCAAAGGACCGCAGCTTCACGGTCACCGCCCTCCTGACGTTGACGATCTGCATCGGCGCCAACACCGCGATGTTCGGCGTCGTTCGATCGGTGCTGTTCAAGCCGTTGCCGTTCCCCGAATCCGACCGCGTCGTGCTCCTGTACAACAGCTACCCGAACGCCGGTGCACCGCGCGCCGGCACGTCCGTGCCCGACTACATCGATCGGCTGGCGGCAGTCCCGGCGCTGGAGGAGCAGGCGCTCTATCGCCCCGAGGGCATGACGTTCGGCGACGAGCACGGCGCCGAGCGGCTGGCGAGCATTCGCGCCACGCCGTCGTTCTTCAGGCTCGTGCGCGTGACGCCCGTCCACGGCCGTCTGTTCCGTGACGACGAAGGGGAGCGGGGACGAGCGCTGAAAGCCGTGCTGAGCTACGCGTTCTGGCAGAGAAAATTCGGAGGCGACGCGGGCATCGTCGGGCGCACGATTCGCCTGAACGGCAACCCGTTCGACGTCGTCGGCATCATGCCGCGCGAGTTCACGTTTCTTCAGAACAACATCGACGTGTTCGTGCCGGCGCCGCTCGGTCCCGACGACAAGGCCGACGATCGGCGGCACAGCAACCTCTGGCAGATGGTCGCCCGCCTGAAAGCAGGCGCGACCATCGAACAGGCGCGGCAGCAGGTAGACGCGGTCAACGCCGGCAACGACGCGCGCTTTCCCGAGTTCCGCCAGATTCTGAAGGACGCGCGGTTCCACACCGTCGTGGATTTCCTCCAGGACGACGTGGTTCGGGACGTGAAAGGGGTGCTGTATCTGCTCTGGGGCGGCGTGCTGCTGGTGCTGCTGCTCGGCTGCGTGAACATCGCCAATCTCGTCCTGATCCGTTCAACGTCGCGACGGGGCGAAATGGCGACGCGTCAGGCCCTGGGCGGCAACCTTCCGCGCCTGACGCGGCAGATCCTCACCGAGACGACGCTGCTCTCGATGGCCGGCGGCGTGATGGGGACGCTGGCCGGCTCGTGGACGATGCGGTTGGTGGCGGCGCTGGACCTGGACAAGCTGCCGCGCGGCTACGAGATCGGCCTCGACCCGGTGATCATCGCGTCCGTCCTTGGAGTGACCATGCTCACCGGGATCGCGCTCGGCGTCGCGCCCGTGTCGAGCCTCCGGCGCGTGGACCTGATCGACGAGCTCCGCGAAGAGGGGCGCGCGGGCACGAGCGGCCGGCGGGCGACGCTGGTCAGGCGCGTGCTCGCCACCGTGCAGGTCGCCGTCGCGTTCGTGCTCCTCGCCGGCGCCGGGTTGCTCCTCGCGAGCTTCCGCGCGGTACCTGCGGATCGATCCCGGCTTCCAGCCGGCCCGCGTCGTGACGGCGACCGTCAACCTGCCGGCCAGATCGTATCGAGATGGTCCCGCGCTCGTCGCGTTCGAGCGTCGCGCCTTGCAGGCGGTTCGGGCCCTGCCGCACGTCGAGGCCGCCGGGCTGACGACGGCTGTCCCGTTCGGCGGCGCGCCGAACCCCAGCGTGATCCTGGCCGAGGGGCACGTGAGGAAAGCCGGCGAGTCCATCCTGGCGCCGAACCAGATCACCGTCTCGACCGGATACTTCGCGGCGATGCGCATCCCGATCCTGCGAGGCCGCGACTTCGACGATCGCGACGGCCCGGATGCGCCCGCGACCGTCATCCTCGACGAACGGCTCGCGCGCCGGTTCTGGCCGGACCGGGATCCAATCGGCCGCCGGCTGTATTTTCCGGGCGACGCGAAAGACGTCTCGCGGATCACTCCCGATACCATGTTTTTCACGGTCATCGGCGTCGTCAAGGACGTCGTCGCGATGGATCCGCGCCCGGAGCTGACGCCCGTCGGCACGTTCTACCTTCCGTACGAGCAGGTGGCGCCAAGAGGATTCACGTTCGCGGTCAGGACCCGCGACGACTCCGGCTCGATAGTGAACGGCATCCGCCGGCAGATCGCGCAGATCGATCCGGAGGTGCCGGTGTTTCGCCCGCGGCGGATGCAGGAGTGGATCGACCGCGCGCTGGCCGTCCGCCGTGTCTCCGTGGTCATCGCGACGGCCTTCGGACTCGTGGCGCTGTTGCTGTCGGCGATCGGGATCTACGGCGTGCTCGCCTGCAGCGTGTCGCAGCGCCGCCGGGAGATCGGCGTGCGGATGGCGCTCGGCAGCAGCGCTCGCGGGATCTTCGTCCTCGTGCTGCAGGACGGCGCCAGGATCGTCGGGGCCGGCCTCGTCATCGGCGTCGGCGGCTGGATGGCGATCCGCCGGATCATGACGGCCCACCTCGTCGGCGTGGCCCCTATGGATCCCGCCGTTATCGCTGGTGTCGTGGCGACGCTCGCCGGAATGGCCTTCGTCGCCATCCTGATTCCCTCATGGCGCGCTTCAGGCATCGACCCGATCGCCGTGCTCAACAAGTAGGACAGGCCGGACAGCGTAGAGCTGGCTTCAAAACCGAAGGTGGCATCCGGCTTTAGCCGGACCTCGCGGGTTTGAAACCACTTCTAGTCTGTCCGGCCGCCTCGTCAGCATTCGCTCCGCCAGCCACAGGCGGAGTACTATCCTCCAGGGTGCGGGCGTTAGAGATCGTACTGCTCGCGGCATGGTTGCTGATCGTGCCTCTGATTGTACTGGCAGCCCTGTACGCGCTGTCCTGGGCCGTTCTCTGCGTGGTTCGCTTCATCCCGCTCGTCGGCCGTAAGCACCGGCATTCCGATTGGGAACGCCTCAACAAATAATCAGCAAGAGCGCTAAGTCCGGTCTCGTGGCTTCCGCCTTCAGGCGGAAGTCGGGGGTCCGTTGCATCCTTCCGCCTGAAGGCGGAAGCCACAAGTGGTTATCAGTGGGTCAGCCGCGGTAGAATGAAGGGCCCCCCAATACAGCAGCCCGTTTCAGGCCGCCGTGCGTCGCGCGAGCCCGGACGGCAATAAAACCATGATGACTCGACTCCTTGCACTGATCGTGTCCACGCCGATCGTGTCGCTCCTGCTTCAGCAGGCGCCGGCGCCGCCTCAGGCGCCCGACTACTCTCAGGAAGCGGCGATCGTCGAGCTCTCCAGGTCGACGTATCGATTCGAGAAGGACGGCACGGGCACGCGCAAGCAGTTCATGCGCGTCAAGGTCCAGAGCGACGCCGGGATCCAGGCGTGGGGACAGCTCGTGCTCGGGTTCAACTCGGCGAACGAGAAGATGGACATCGAGTTCGTTCGCGTTCGAAAGGCGGACGGCACCGTTGTCACGGCTCCACTCGACGCGGTGCAGGACCTGTCGTCGCCGGTCGAGCGCGAGGCGCCCGTCTACACGGACTTCCGTCAGAAGCACGTGACGGTGTCCGCGCTCCGTCCGGGCGACACGCTGGAGTTCTCCTTCACGACGGTCATTCACACCGCGATGGCGCCCGGTCAGTTCTGGACCGAATACGACTTCACGCGACAGGGCGCCGTCCTCGACGAGCAGTTGGAGATCGACGTCCCGCTCGACGTCGCGGTGAAGCTCAAAACGAAGCCCGGATTCGACGCGCAGACGCGCGAGGCGAACGGCCGGCGGGTGTATCGCTGGCACGGCTCGCACAAGCCGGGGAACGAGGAGCAGGAGCGGAAGGACTGGGCCGCTGCCGTGCGTGATGGCACCGACGTGCCGGCCGTGCGGCTCACCACTTTCCAGGCGTGGGACGACGTCGGGCGCTGGTACGCGGGGCTCGAGCGGAGCCAGCGGCTGCCAAACGCCGAACTGCGCCGCAAGGCGGACGAGCTCACGAAGGGGCTCACGACCCCGGTGGAAAAAGTGGCAGCGCTCTACGACTACGTGGCGACGAACTTCCGCTACGTCAGCCTCTCGCTCGGCGCCGGGCGGTATCAGCCCCGTGCCGCCGGCGACGTCCTGCGCGCCGAGTACGGCGACTGCAAGGACAAGCACACCCTGCTGGCGAGCCTGCTCGAGGCGATCGGGATGCGGGCCTCGGCCGCGCTCATCAACTCCGGCCGGAAGATCGATCCCGACTTCCCATCCCCCTCGCAATTCGATCACGTCATCACGCGGCTCGCCGGTACGGGCACCGATCTCTGGCTCGACACGACAACCGAGATCGCGCCGTTCCGGCTGCTGACACCCAATCTCCGCAAGAAACAGGCGCTGGTCGTGGACGCCGGCGGCGTCTCTCATCTCGAGGAGACGCCCGCCGACCCGCCGGTGCTGTCGATCCAGGCGAGCGAAATCGATGGAGAGCTCGACTCGACAGGCAGCCTGAAGGCGCACGTGCGGATCGAGCTTCGCGGGGACGTCGAGCTGTTTTTCCGCGCGATTGCGCGCAGGACGCCTCGCGCCCAGTGGAAAAAGCTGATCGAGAGCCTGAACGAACAGTCCGGCGTGACTGGAGAGGTCAGCGACTGGACGATCTCCGATCCCGGCCAGACTCGGACGCCGCTGGTGATCGACTATCGGGTCGCCGCGCCGGCCTTCATCGATCGGACAAAGAAATCTTCGCAAGTTGATTTGCCGCTCGGCGGAGCCAGCCTGCCGATTGCGGAGAAGACGGACACGGACCCGCAGCCGCCGGTGAAGCTCGGCGAGCCACTCGAGTCGCGGTATCGCCTCCGCCTCACGCTTGCGCCGGTTTATACGCTCCGGACGCCGTTGCCGGTGTCGGTGACCCGTGACTTCGGGGAGTACAGGTCGGAGTATTCGCTCGAGAAAAGCGTCTTCTCCGCCGTCCGGACCCTTCGCATTCGCCAATCGGAGCTGCCGGCCTCCCGCGCCGGCGACTACTCGGCGTTCCGCCGCGTCGTCATGGCGGACGCGGAACAGGAGCTCTCGCTGGAGGCGCCCGCCGTCGAGGCAGCCTCGCCGGCGAGCGGCGTCAAAGCCGCCGAGGTCGACAGGAGCGCCTACGAGGCGATCATGGCGGGCAACTATACCCAGGCAATCGTGCTGTACAAGCGGGTCATCGAGCTCGACCCGAAGCACCAGACGGCATGGGTCCAGCTTGGCCGCGCGCACACGGGCCTCCGGCAGTACGAAGAAGCGATCGCCGCCCTCAAGAAACAGGTCGAGTTGTATCCGTTCGACGGGTACGCGTACAACAACCTGGGGGTGGTGTATCTGCAGCAGCGCAAGTACGCGGAGGCAGAAGCCGAGTTCCGCAAGCAGCTCGAGATCAACCCGCTCGACGCATACGCGCACGCGACGCTCGGGCGTTTGTATGTCGACTGGCACAAGTACGACGCCGCCGTGCCGGAGCTGCAGAAGGCCGTCTCGCTGACGCCCAAGGATCCGTCCCTGCACGTCACGCTCGGCAAGGCGTTGCTGAATCTCGGCAAGAACGAGGAGGCGATTGCCGCCTTCGATCGCGCCATCGAGATCAACCCGTCCCCGTGGATGTGGAACGACATCGCCTACGAGCTGGCGTCGAAGCGCACGGAGCTCGGCCGCGCGCTGCGGTATGCGGAGTCGGCGGTCAGCGCGACGACGGCCGCCTCCCGCAATCTCTCGGTCGAGAAGATCACCCAGCGCGATCTCGGTCTCGTCACTTCCCTCGCGGCGCAGTGGGACACGCTCGGGTGGGTCCACTTCATGAATGGAGACGCCGCGCGCGCGGAGCCGTTCGTGCGCGCCTCGTGGCTTCTGGCCGGCCACGCGGAGGTCGGCGATCATCTCGGGCAGATCTACGAGAAGCAGGGGCGCCGGGACGATGCGGTTACGCTCTATGCGCTCGCGTTGAACGCCGAGCGTCCGCAGGACGAGACCCACGGCCGGCTCTCGTCTCTCGCCGGCACGGACAAGGCCGACGCGATGGTGCGCGCGCGCAAGGAGGATTTCGCGCAGCTGGAGACGTTCAGCCTGGCGGTGCCGAGCCCTGGAGAAGCGGCCGCCGAGTTCTTCATCGTGTTCGGGAAGACGGGTGTCGACGGCGTGCGGTTCATCTCGGGAGACGAACGGCTCAAGGCTGCCGCCGGCGCGCTGAAGCAACTGCCGGTCGCCAACCTGTTTCCCGACGACGGCCCGGCGAAAGTCGTGCGGCGCGGTACCGTCACGTGCACCGCGGCGTCCGGCGGCAAGCCGGCAGCCTGCACGTTCCGGACGGTCCCGGTGGGCGACGCGAAGGCCGACCAATAGCGGACCCGACGAGATCATCGAGCCGGGCTTGACGCCAGCCGGCCCGCTCGGGCACGCTGCTGCTCATGATATCGAGAACGTGCCGGCTCGTTGTTGCGTTCGCCCTCTGGATCGGCGCCGGCCATGCGGACGCCGGCGTGCGCCGCGTGTGGGCCGTCAATGACGGCGAGAAAGTCGAGCGCGACGCGCGGGACCATCCGGCCGGCGCGCGCAATGCGGCGTGGGACGGACGCACGGTCCGTGTCTTTGGCGCGCGCAACGAGATCATCGCGTTTCAGGTCATCGTCGACGCGGACGAGCGCGGCGTCCGGGAGTTGTCGCTGCGCCTGCCGTCCCTGATCTCGAACCGCGACCGCATCACCTACCAGCCGCCGGCCGCGGATCCCTCCGACTCGTCGGGCGCCCGATTCAGATCTTCGCGGCGGCCTACATGCTCGTGACGACCCCGTCGCATGCGTCGTGGGTGTTCAGGCGCGGCTCACCGGCCGCACCACCCGATCCGACGGGGTGGAAGCCCGTGCAGCTCGTGCCGGAGAACGCGCGCGCGGGCATGGGCGGCTTGCCCGTCGCCATCCGGCCGAACGAGAACCAGGCCATCTGGATCGAGGTCTACGTCGATCGAGCCCGGACCGCGGGCATTTACAAAGGGACGATCGAGCTCCGCGCGGACGGCGCGCGGCGGCAGGTCCCGATCGAGCTCGAGGTGTTCGACTTCACCCTGCCGGACGAGAACAGCATGCACGCGATGCTGTATTACTCGAGCGATCAGCCCGCGCTCTACCACGGCCGCAACCTCGACGCCGAGTTCCACCGGTTCGCCCACCGCCACCGCGTCGAACTGGTTCACGCGTACGACGAGGCGAGGCTGCAGGCCGCGTGGGACCGATTCTCGGGCGCCGACTACACTCGCGATCGGGTTCGAGGGGCCGGGGACCGGCGTCGGCAATGTCGTCGTCCCGCGAACGTTCTACGGACCCGGCTCGGACTTCGACGATCGGGCGAGCGCCTGGGCGAAGAGCGACGCCTGGATGACGTTGCTCCGCGAGAAGCTGCCGCGGGCGATCACGTTCCTCTACATGCCGGACGAGCCGCGCCCGGACGCGTATCCGCGCATCCTGAAGCTGGCGGAGAACATTCACAGCAACCCGGGTCCGGGCCGTGCCCTGCCGATCTTCGTGACGAGCCGGTACGTGGAGCCGCTCGACGCCGCCATCGACATCTGGTCATCCGGACCGAAGGGGTTTCCGCTCGATCGCGTCGCCACGCGAACGGGCGCGCGGCCGGCAGTACTGGTTCTACAACGGCGGCCGGCCGGCCGGCGGCGCGATCACGATCGACGCGCCGGCCACCGATGCGCGCGCCACGATCTGGGCCGCCTTCAAGCACGACGTGCGCGTCTATTTCTACTGGTACGCGGTGCACTGGCGGCACAACTCCCAGAAACAGGGAGAGCGCAACCAGAACGTGTGGGCGGACACCATCACCTTCGACAACCGCAAGCAGACGGAGAGATCGATCGACGACCAGGGCTACATCCACGGCGACGGCGTGCTGATGTATCCGGGCGAAGAGCGGCTGCATCCCGCCGAGGACCGCGGCATCGCCGGCCCGATCGCGACCGTCCAGCTCGCCAACTTCCGGCGAGGCCTCCAGGATCACCAGTACCTGACGATGGCGAGGAAGCTCGGGTTGAACACGCTGGTTGACGAGGTCCTCACCGCCATCGTGCCGCGCGTGTTCTCGGATGCGGGCGAGCGGGTGAGTTTTCCGGAGACGGGGGAGCCATACGAATCCGCCCGCCTTCGGCTCGCGCGCGCGATCGCCGGCGCGGCCAGCCGCTAGTTGGTACGGCTAAAGCCGGACGCCACCGAGGCCTCGGAAGAGGAAGTCGCCCGTGTGGTCGATGGCCTGAATGAAATCGTCGGATAGCCGGGTCGGACTGTGAGTGCCAGCGCTACGGTTTCGGGAGGACGGGCGCGACGGCCGGCGTGGCGGTCATCGACGATGAATCGCGATTGGTCGGGTCCGCAGGCGACGGCGGAGTATCGATGGAGAGCGTCGTGTTCGCCCCGGTACTCTGGCCGCTGGAGGGCAGCGGTCCGCGCCGGCGCCTCCGGCCGATGAGGATGGCCGCAAACACTGCGCCGAGCACGAGCCCGAGGGCCACCGTCTGACCGATTCGCGGAACGTCCAACGCGACCGCAAGCGCCATCGCGATCAGCCCCAGCCCGCCGATGCCCGCGACGGGCGTACGAGCGATGTTGATGACGTCGCTCGAGAGCCTGCCGCTGAAGGGGTCCGCCGATGAGCCGGTGGGCTGTCCCCTCTTCAACCTCATGAGGAACACTACGAAGAGGATGCCGCCCGGGAACCCAACGGTCCAGAACAGCGTGGCGGGATCCATAGGCGCCTCCCTCAGACAAGGGTACCCTAATGACTAACGGGATCCCTCAACTCATATGGAATTGCTCATCGCGTTCGTTGCCGGTGCTGTCGTGGCCTTCCTTGTGGCTCGCGCGATGGCTCACCCTCCGGCTCAGCAGGAGGGGCACGCTCAATCCCCAACGGCGAGGCTCCAGGCGTTGACCGGGGCACTCGCCGGCGTCGGCGATGCGAGCTCGCACCCGCGTGACCTGTCGGCAAACGCGACGTTCCAGGAGGCGGTAGCCATCCTCGGGTCGGACGCTGTGCCCATGAGCGTCGTGATGGACTACGCGGCCGGCGCCAACTTCATGCTCTCTACGGCTGCCTGTGCCGCCCTCTGCGAGCGCCCGGATCGCGACGCTGCCAGTACGCTGATGGAGCGCCAGTTCCGCCATCTGTCGCCGTGGCCGATCTACTACGCGCTGCAGTACTTCACGAGGCTCAGCGTGCGGCCGCCCCTCGGGTCGCTCGTCCTCCATGGCTCGCCGTATTGGAGTGAGCACCCGCTCGTCGCAGCGATGCTTGCGGAGCACTTCGCCGCGCGTCTCGAGCTCGGCGACACGCCCGGATTCGGAGACGCACTGTCCAGCGACCCTCCGCCGGACCTCGCGGCCAGCGAAAGTCTCCTCCGCAAGATCGAGCACCCGTCCGCGCACGCCCTCATGGCCGCGCTGACCGCCTGGCGGCGCAACGCCCTGGATCGCGCGTTTCTACAGACGTTCGGCCGGTTCGTCGAATCGGACGCCGACCAGCAGCTGCTGCTCGAACACTCGAGCATCAAAGAGCAGCTCGCGTCGGCTGAAGATTCCGTGCTGAACGCCCCATTCCGATCGGTCCTCGTCGTCGGCGAACCCCGTGCGGGAAAGACGAGCTTTCTAATCCTGCTTGCGAAGCGAGCGGCCGCGCAAGGCTGGGCAGTCTTCGAGGCCGGTGCGGCGAGCCTGATGGCTGGACAGCAGTACTTCGGTCAACTCGAAGAGCGGCTCCACCGGCTCACCACCGAGCTCGCCGTCGAAAAGCGAGTGCTCTGGTACGTCCCGGACTTCCTGCAGCTCGCGGCCAGCGGCACGCACACAGGAACGACCGCAACCCTGCTCGATCAAGTGCTGCCTGCCATCGCCTCGGGACGGGTCGTCGTGTTGAGCGAAGCCACACCGGCAGGGCTGACAACCCTCCTGCAGCGCCGGCCCGCCGATCCGGAGCGCCCTCGAGCTCGTGCGGCTTCCACCGTTGAGCGACGTCGAGGTCGACCGGCTCGCCCGCGAAGTCGCCTCCCGGCTGTCCGACGACCTGCGGCGATCGCCATCGATCCGGACGTGTTGAATACGGTCATGCACCTGGCGCGCCACTATCTCGGCACCGCGCAGATGCCCGGCGCCGCACTCGACCTCATCAAACTCACGGCGCAGCGCGTTGCGGCGCACGACGCGTCCCGGATGCAGCGCGAGGACGTGCTCGCGACCTTGTCGCAATTGACCGGCATCCCGCAGCTCGTGCTCGACGATCGCGAGCGCGTCGATCTGCGGCGTGCTTCGCGGATTCTTCGCGGCGCGCGTCATCGGCCAGGACGAGGCGGTCGATGCCGTCGTCGACCGGATTGCGATGCTCAAGGCAGGCCTCACCGATCCGGGACGCCCAATCGCTGTGTTTCTGTTCGCCGGCCCGACCGGCACCGGGAAAACGGAACTGGCGAAGACGCTTGCAGAGTTCCTGTTCGGGTCGGCGGAGCGGCTCATCCGGCTGGACATGAGCGAGTTCCAGGCGATCGAGTCGACACGAAAGATCCTGGGCGAACCCGATCAGCAGGGGGATGCGCAGGCGCTGACGCACCGTGTCCGCAAGGAGCCCTTCTCTGTCGTCCTGCTCGACGAATTCGAAAAGGCCCATCCGAACGTCTGGGATCTGTTCCTCCAGGTGTTCGATGACGGACGGCTGACGGATGCGGCGGGCAGACCGTCGATTTCCGGCACTGCATCATCATTCTGACGTCGAACCTGGGGTCGACAATCAAACAGGGTCTCGGTCCGGGCTTCGGGTCGACATCGGGCTCCTTTTCACGCGATCAGGTCCTCCGGACGGTGCAGCAAACCTTTCGCGCCGAGTTCGTGAACAGGCTCGATGCGATCATCGTCTTTCGACCGCTGACCCGCGAGCTCATGCGAGGCATCCTCTCCAAGGAGCTTGCGCGTGTGCTCGATCGGCGCGGGCTGAGGCACCGGGAATGGGCCGTGGAATGGGAGTCGTCCGCACTCGACTTCCTGCTGGACAAAGGGTTTTCGCCAGCGATGGGCGCGCGGCCGCTCAAGCGCGCGATCGACCGGCACCTCCTCGCCCCGCTCGCGGCGACGATGGTCGAGCATCGTTTTCCGGAAGGTGATCAGTTCCTGTTCGTGCGCAGCGATGGGCGCGCTATCCAGGTTGAATTCGTCGACCCCGACACACCGATCGAGCCCGCGTCGCACTTGGAGCCAGATCCGCTTGTCCCCGCGGGACTGACGCTCGCCCGCATGGTGCTGCAGCCGACCGGCGCGGCCGACGAACGCTCGACGCTCCTTTCAGAGTTGCGGCGCATCGAAAGCCGGCTGGCGGACACTTCCTGGTCGTCGCTCGAGACCGCTCTCGGCGCCGATATGCAGCAGCAGGGTTTCTGGGACCGGGCGGACCGGTTCCGAACCCTGTCGCGGTTTGCGCTCATGGACCGCGTGAAGGCCGCGATCGGAACGGCCAGAGGCCTCGAGGGCCGTCTCAGTCGCTCGACCGGACCCAGCGGCCGATACTCAAAAGATCTGGTCGCTCGACTGGCCTCGCAGCTCTATGTCATTGAACACGGGATAGACGATGCCCTGTTGGACGCGCCCGTCGAAGTCGTTCTGACTGTGCAGCCGGTCCTGGACGCCGCCCCTGATGCGGCGGCAACGGGTCGCTGGTGCGAGCGATTGCTGGACATGTACCGGCGGTGGGCATCGCGGCGCCACATGCAGTGGGAGGAAATCCCGTCGACGTCGACGTCGCCGGGGCCGACGCTGGCCGTCGTCTCGGGTTTCGGCGCGGCGCGAATCCTTGCGGGGGAAGCCGGCCTCCATGTGCTCGAGTACGGGAGCTCGAACGAGGAATCCGCCCGCGCCGTCGCTCGCGTCAGGATGACCCCGACGCCCGCGTCCGTTCCACACGAACTGGCCGACAAGCGCACCGTTCTTGGCTCGGAGCTCAACAAGGTGCCCCCGCCTGCCTCCGTCGTGCGGCGCTACCGGCTGGAATCGTCTCCGCTGATACGAGACGTCACCCATGGCTGGCGCACGGGCAGGACGGCGCTCGTGATGGAAGGACACTTCGACCTGCTCGCTGACGTGTTGCCGGCGGGGGATTGAGAGAGCCAGGCGGGACGGCAGCCGTCAGCCTTGGTCTCCCTGCGAGCGAGAGCTTCGACGGCTGGAGCGCGGGGACGTCGTTGCTGGTCGACGCGCTCCGTGCGGCTTCAGGCCTGCCGCGCCGAAGCGCCTCGATCCGTGCGCGAAGGCGGGTTATGGTTTCATCCGGCGGGCCACGCACCGGGGCTTCGCCGAGAGCTCGCACGTCACGTTCAGTGTGCGGACAGCTCCAACTGGCTCTCCGGTGTTGTCACGCGTCAGCTGCACGTCCTGTTCGGAGACTGAAAAAGCGATCGTGGCTGGCGTCCCGAGCAAGACGCAGATCGGAGAACGATCTGTCGACAAAGAATTCGCCGACTGTGATCGGCGACTCGAGTGGAAGGGAAGAGCGGGACATCCGAGTCCGTGGCCGGATCGTAGAAGCCCAGCGAACCCGGGTGAGCCGGCGCGAAGTGGACCATGCTGTGTTGGTAAATCAGCCGGCCGTCCGGAAGCACCAGCTGCGTCCAGCCCTTGAGTTCACGAATGAGCTGAAGATCTCGGTGAGAGGACGAGCGTCGGCGCGGCTGACGGAGAATCATGGCCGCTCACGTACCACCAGTGGCCGCCACGATGGATCCGGAGGATGGACCCGAAAGGTCCCCTCGAGCTCCGCAGACTCCCATCGCTTCGCACGTTTGTCGTACGTCCTGACGCGCAGAAGGTTCGGCAGCCAGGCCCGAGCCGTCATACCAGTAATAGGCAATGGCGAACCACGACCGGTTCGTTCACCACTTCGAAGCCGGTGATCGGACGGTCAGCGTCCGCAGACCCCGGCCGGTTCCAAGCCATGTGTTCTTCAGCACCTCCGCCGAGGGTCGGCCAGGTAGCCTGGGAAGACAGCATCAGGGCCAGCGTTGCCGCGCAGGTAACTACCATCATTCCGTTAGACACCGCGATTCTCACTTCAGATCGCCTTGAATTCAGAAGATCTGTCCGCTTACTGTTGCGGAGTGTCCGGCAGCCGAATCGCGAGGGTGACGCGCGCCGCAATTCCTTGTCGCGTTGGGAAGTGTGCTCGGGGCCTCCGTGCGTGTCAGCGGACAGCCACCGAAACAGGCGGCCACGGGTTCCGGTCTCGCCGTCGGCCGGGCAAGCAACACTGACGAGGCCACCACCACGACGCCGGCCCGCAACTCTCGCGGTTGGACCGACAATAACCCGGGCGAAGTCACCGCTCCTGGTGCAGCCGGTTCAGCGCAGCCCGCGCGAGCGTTCTGCTCCGGCGGATCCGTTCCTCCTCGTCGCTCACTCCGCCGACGCTGATCCGCAGCACGGCGTCGCCGCTGAGCACGTAGAGCGCGCCAGCACGCGCGTCACCGGTCCAGAAGGCTTCGTCGCCGGCATCGGGAATCGCCCGCGGCGGATGCTTTTGGCTTCGCGGGCCGGGCCGGGGCGACGGCCACGGGTTTCGGCGCGGCCATGGAAGGTGTCCGTCCAGTAGCCGCGAGCCGACGCTCCGGAGCCCGTCGCGTGTCCCGTGATGAGCGTGAGGCTCACGGAGCGCGCGAAGTCAGTTGTGGCGAAGACGCACTGCGCGAAGTTCAACCCTTTGACGGTCTGCTCGCTCGTCTTGCGCTCCTTGATGGCGACATCCTGTACGGTGCGGATCTCCGCGGCTTCGAGCAACCCGCACACATCGCGCGATGGCGCGCGTGCGGCGCGGCTTGAAGTGGAGCACCGGCGGCAAGGACGGCGAGCAGGAAACCGACCATTCCGCTTACTTCACCCGCAGGCTGGCGACGTTCGTGTACGCCGAGCGGGCGGGGCCGCCAGCCGCTCGCACCCGGTAGAAATAGGTCGTCTTCTTCACCACCAGGGAATCGACGAAGGCCGTCACGTTGGGGCCGACAGCAGCAATCTGCACGAACCCACCGTCGAGAGACGTCGAGCGTTCGATCAGGAACGCGGTCTCGTCGTTCGAGTTGTCGGTCCAGGCGAGCGCGACCGAGCGCTGGCCGGATTTCGCCGTCAACGCGGCCGGTGCCTGCGGCGGCTGCCGGCAGGACGCGTTGCCGACCAGCGTGTAGCTGCCGGCCGGCGAGAAGTCCGACGCGACGCTCTGGCTGATCGGCAGACCATCGGGTGCGTCCCAGGAACGTCCGCGCCTCCACGCCGAGCAGGGAAGCGCCGGCCCCGACGTTGTCAACGCTCGCGGTCGGCACCGAGATCCGGATCACGCCGGTGGCCGCGTCGTAGCTCCCCGTGGCGGCGCCAAACCTCGTTGGGATGTTGCCCTGATTCGGCGCGGGGCTGGTGGTGACCAGCGGGTAGTTCACGCGACCGTATTCGAAGCCGAGGTTACCCAGCAGGACCGGACTTCATCGCGACGTAGTTGCGATCGTGGTTCGCATCCGGCGTGGTTCGCTGCCAGATGACGTACCACTGGCTGTTCGGCGGCGCCGCGCCGCCGGCGGTGGCCACCGTGAAGTGCAGCCTGCCCGTGCCGTCTCCGTACGGCTCAGCGACGTGCACCGTCCTGACATCGACCTGCGGCTGCAGCGGCGCGTTCGGCGCGGTGTCGATCGTGTCTTCCGCGACCATGATGCCGGGCAACGTGCAGCCGCTGGCCGGGACGCTCGGCAGCACGGCCGGCGATTTCGGCCCTTCGCCGACCGCGTTGATCGCGCTGACGCGGTAGCTCGTCGCCGGACCGCTGCTGCCATCGGTGTAGGCATTGACGTCGGCGCCGAGGCTGGCGACCGGACGTGTCGTTGCGATACACGCGGTAGCCGGTCACCGCCGATCCGCCATCGTCCGGCCGGGACCAGGCGAGGAACGCCGCCTGCCCCTGCAGCGCGGCCGTCAGCTGCGGCGGTGCGGGCGCCGCCGGCACCGGCGGATCGAACTGCCGCGAACAGCCCGAGTCCGCCCGATTGCCTCGCGATGGCGGCTTTGTCCGCGCGCGTCGTTGTCGCGCGCGTCCAGGAAGCCGTCGCCGTTCTTGTCCACTCCGGCGATGCAGGCCGGAGCTGACGCACCCGTCGGCGTAGGCGACCAGGATGCGCCCGCGGCCGTCGATCTGCACGTCCATGAAGTCGAGCAGGTTCCGCGTATCCGGAGCCGTCGGACAACTGAGGCCGGCGTCACAGACGTTGCCGCGCTGGACCGGATCGTCTCCGGTCGCGTTGACCGTGACCCACGTCGCTCCGCCGTCGTAGGTCGTGGAGACGTACAACTGCCACGTGCCTTCGAAACCCGCGCCGCTGCCCAGCGCTTCGCCCTCGTTCGCCGTGCCCAGGAACGCGAACGCCGCGCGGCCATCGTCGCCGGCGACCATCGCCGGGAACGCGATGCGCTTGATGCTGTGGAGCGCGCCCAGATCGGGGCCGACGGTCCACGTCCGGCCCTTGTCCCGCGACACCGCGACTCGCGGGATTCTGTCGCCATTGTCCCCATAGCCGAAGTACACCGTTCCGGCTTTGCCGACACCGACAGACGGATCCCAGGTGCTGGCTTTGCTGGATGGCACGCGGAACGACACTCCACGTCAGCCCGCTGTCCGGCGACACCGCGACGCCCTGCTCGACCACCGTCCGTCTCCGTCTCGACGCAGTTGCCAAGCGGTACGTAGACGGTCCCGTCCGCGGGGGAGACCTTGATGTGGCCGTGGAGTCCCGCGCAGTCGGCGACGCTGAACATCGGGACCGCCGGCCCGTAGGTCCGTCCGCCGTCGAGGCTCGTGGCGAACTCGGCGACGGCGATGTCCTGCGCGGCGTAATACACCGCGTTCGGATAGCCGGGATCGATCGACGCGAGCGCGCCTCCAAATCGCCCGCCTCCGATCGTCTGGTGATCGACGCCGGAGTTGATGCCCGCTCCCTGACTGAGATTCCACGTCTCGCCGTCGTCGTTCGTGAACGCGGACAGGCTGTGCTTGGTCGGGAAGATCAGCTGCGAGACGAAGGTCCGTCCGGTCGCGGAGTCGGTGAACAGGATCGGATCGTTGGTTCTGGTGCCGGTCGTGAGGAAAGCACCTGTTGAACCACTGCGCCCTGGCCGGAGACGAGCGGTCGTCGAAGCTCGCGCGCAACGTTTCGAGCAGCGCGATGTACATCACGTTGCCGGTCGCGACGTTGACGCCGAGCGTGGGCTCGCCGGCGTGCTCGCCAAGGCCGCTCGGTGGCTTGTAGTTGGAGAAGCGCGGCGCGTGTGGCGGCGGCGTGGGCTCGGGGGGCGGCGGCGTCGGATTCCGGTCCACCAGGTTGAACGTGACCACGCCGTTCGCGGTCTGAATCGGCGTCATCGTCAACCAGTTCACGACCACGACCCGGTAGGTCCGCGGACCCGTACCCGGATTCGTCAGGACGGCGGTTTCGCTCGCGGACTGGGAGTTGTCCGTCGTGCTGCTGGCGACGACGGCGCCTGCCTCGTCAACGATGTAGAGGTCCAGGTCGTTGCCGTCCGGCGCGTCGGCCCATTTGACCGTCGCGGCCAGGCGTGCCTCTCCGCGTCTGCCAGTAGTCGCCCGGCAGGTTGAGGCTCACGGCGAAGACGTCACACAGCCCCGGCGGCGTGACAGCCTGCGTGCAGATCGCGACCGTGGCGCTCGTCTGCGTCCCGGCGGCGCTTCCGGCGGCGAAGGGACCGGCGGTGAACGTCAGAGTCTGCTTGGTGCCGAGCGTGTTGTCCGAGGGCGTCGCGATCGTTCCGGAACCGGCGTTGCCGCGTGCAGCAAAGCGGCAACGGCCAGGACGATCGCGACTGGAACGGCGCTCGTCAGGCGTCGTTTGCACAGCGTACTCATTCGTCCTCCACAGTCGCGCAGCCACCGAAGCTCATCGGCTGCGCGCGTCAGAGATGCAGGGTCGTTCCTGCACCCTCAGCTCTTCAAGATAGAGGGTTTTCGAGCACGCGGGAATCACACGGAGGTGACGGCCAGGAGTAGCACCACCCCGATGAGCGGAGGGATGCTGGATGAGCTACGAAATCGCGGGAACCGGCGCGACAGCCGGCGTGCCGTCATCGCGATGAATCGCGATTGGTCTGGTCTGTTAAGGGCGGCTCACCGCTCCGCCGGCGACTCCGGCGGCAATCCGGCGGTAGATCGCCCGCGCCTCTTCGTAGGCCTTCTCCGCGTCGGCGCGCTCGGCCGGCGCGATCTGGCGCGCGCGCACCCGCCAGAGTTGATCGATGCAGGCGAGGGCCCACTGGGCGCTCGCGCGTGACGCGCGGATGGGTTGTCCCGCCACGAGCACGTTGACCGGGTTCGTGTGAAGCTGCGGGAACTGCCGCACCGCGATCCAGCTGCTGCGCTCGATCGGCACCGAGAACTCGACCGCGTGCTCGCGTCCGTCCGCCGGCACTTCACGACTCGCGACCACGCGGCCGTTCACGACGACTTCGACCAGCCGTTGCCCGCGCTGGTAGACAGGATCCGGCGACAGCGTTTCCCGCATGATGACGGTGTCGCCCACGTGCCGCCGGCCGCCGACGGGAATCACGCCGCCGTACGCCGGTTCGAGCGGCGTGTCCGGCGAGAACGCGACGGTCGCTTTCACCGTCACCCGGCCGGGCTTGCGCGAGCTGGAGCTCGTCGCCCGAGGTCTTGCCGTTGACGCCGAAATCGAGCGCGTGCGCGTAGCCGTCGCTCACGTAGCTGCGGCCGCGGGCGATGGCTCTGCACCACTGCGGGTATTCCACGCGGGCCTGTTTCCCGAGCTGCACGTAACTGCGGCCCTGGCCGACGCGCGTGCCGCTCATGCACGGGAAGTCGGTCTCGCCGCTCGCCTTCACCGGGAGCCCGGCGTTCATCAGGTGATACCACGCGTTCCATTCGCGGATGCGATCGGTGTCCATCGCGCTGATGAAATCGGCGACGCCGTGCGCCGCGGTGACGAAAATCTCCTGCGCCCCGACGCTGTTGAGCTCCGGGATCGCGTAGTTCGGCAACTGGTCGTCGGCGCGATTGTGACTCGCCTTCAGCTCCGCGTCCCCGAGCAACCCGTCGCCATCGGCGTCGATCTCGGCAAACGGTTCCGGCAGGAGGCCCTGCGGCAGCCTCGGCGGCGGCGAGCCGGCCGTCCTTGTTCGTGTCGAGCTGCTCGAGCAGCCGCGCCGTCGCGGCGGCGGGATCGATCTGCAGGCCGCTGCCGGAATGCGCGTAGCCGCCGACACCGCCCTGCGCCTTCGTCCAGCGCAGCACCGGCAGCGTCCACGTCGGCCAGCCCTTGCTGCCATCCGCACCGGGATAGATCTGATCCTTCAGGTCAAGCAGGCACGACGTGGCCGAGGGCCTCCGAGCCGAAGCCGCTGACCTCGATGTCGTATTTCATCAGCGTCAGCGGCTCGCTGCGCTTGTCGGGCGCCGGCGCAAAGAACTGCCGCTGATGATCGAAGCCGGGGCCCCACGTCAGCACGCTGCCGACATTGAGCCCCTCGCCTTTGACCTGCCGGAACATGTCGGCCGGATCGACGCCTTCGGTCGGCGACGTGTAGTGCGCGCACCCGGCCGCGTGGATGTGATGGTCGCCGCTGTAGAAGCCGCGCGCCGCCGGATCGATCCAGCGCTCGAGCTTCACGGCGATTTCCGCGTGGCCGGCCGGCTCGCCGTCGGCCGGCGCGGGAATCTTCACGGTGCGCGTGATCCACCGGTACTCCGGCCCACGGCCGTAGGACATCGTGAGCTCACCCGGCGGCAGCAGCACGTCCTCGCCGTCGCGCACGATAGATGTGCTTCTGGAAAAACAGGTCGGGCGCCAGCCGCTTCGCCTGCGGCGGGAACACGTGACCCTGGCGATCGACGAACTGAAACCGGCCCGTCGTCGGCGTGCCGTCGTGGTCCAGCACGCGCAGCTTGACCGCGACGGCAGGCTTCACGGTGAACAGGACGGGCACCTCGGCGCGAAACCCGAGGTCCTGCGTCCCCTGGCCGACGTCGAACGCGATCGTGGCCTCGCGGCGGCCCGGACTCGCTCGAATAGATCAGCGCGACCGCGTACTCGACTTCGAGCCCGCTGAGGTTCGCCGTCATCGGCGGGGCGGTGAACATCTCCAGATCGAGAAAGCGATCGGTGCGCCGCTCGGTGTTCTCGTTCTCGCGCAGGTGCTGCTGCTGCATCCGCTCGCCGGAGAGCCTCGACATGCCCGCGTAGACCGGGCCGGCCTGCGGGCTGCCGATGCGGAGCCGCTGCATGCCGGCGCTCTCGTTGACGATCTTCACGATCACCGGCGTGTAGCCGGCCTGCTGCAGCACCGCCGGCGCCGATCCGCGCGCGACCTTGACCCGCGCCTCCGGGTTGATGTGCACGGTGAGCAGCACATGGGGATCGAGCAGTTCCTGCAGGCGCTTCGCATCGCGGGCCTGACCGGCCCTCGTCAGATCGGCGCGCAGATCGGCCGGCCACGGCGCCCCGAGATAGTCCAGCGCTTCGACCACGACGCTGAACGTTGGCCGCGAGCGGCTGCGCCTCGACGGCGACGGGAGCCAGCGACCGCGGTGGTCTGTGGGGGGTTCGTCGCCCTGGTCGCGCGCCGGCTGCCCGTGCGGTGCCGCCGTGCAGGCCAGCAATCCAACCGCCACAGACAGAACGAGCGTGGGATACGCGCGCATCAACGTGATCTCCACGGCTTTGTCCCGACGAAGACTTCGTACTGGCCCGACTCCAGCTCCGAGTGCTCGAACGGCACGACCCTCGG
Organism: uncultured Acidobacteriota bacterium; assembly: GCA_963820645.1. Taxonomy (GTDB): domain Bacteria; phylum Acidobacteriota; class Vicinamibacteria; order Vicinamibacterales; family 2-12-FULL-66-21; genus JALZOC01. The sequence continues at coordinate 215,581 of CAWGAS010000008.1, forward strand.
CTGAAACCCGGCGTCCGCATCAGCCGGAGCCAGTCCCCGCGCGCGAACAAGCCCTCGATGTGCCGATCCCGTTCCACGCGCAACGTCCCGTCGGCGTCGCGCAGCAAATACGCGTAGTCGACCGTATAGGAGCTGTCGGCCGGATCCGGATCCCACGTCCATTCCAGATACCGCAGCCTGCGCGTCCCATCGTCGTGACCGCCGTTGATCCAGTGCGACCGCGAAGTGCTCGCGAACGTGATCGGGCGCGATGCAGGGCCACGCCGTCGGGATTGCAGGCACGTAGGCGCGTCCGATCGCGCTCGCCGGTCGACCTCGCGGTCACGTTCCACCGCGCCACGGACGCATAGCCGCGGAGATGCCAGTGGCCAATCATCATCGCGATGTTCCGCCACGCCACCGTGAGCCCGCCCGGCGGAGCGCCCTTGCAGCACGTACTTGATCACCTCCGGATCCTGGTGAATCTCCATGAACGGTTCCGCGTCCGACGCCTGCAACGGCCGCAGGACGAGCCGTGGGGTTTCAACTGTGGTCATGGACGTTCAGGATCGGTCGCGTCATGATCGCAGCAAGCGCCGGCGGCCGCAAGGCCGGCGGACCGGGGCCGTAGTTGCGAGCGGTTGAGCCGACGAACAAATCCCGAGGTGCGCTTAGCGCGTGTGACCGCTCGAGGCGCTTCTCAAGGCGCACGAGCGACGGCTTCGGGCGAGGCCTCGCGAATCGCGGCCGACATCCAGCCGTGGGGCGGGTGACGTTTCGCGACGCGGATCGCACGCGAGCGCACGTCTGGACGATCTTTCCGCCGACCTCCGACTGCATTCAATCGAGCCAGGCGCCTCAGACGACTACCGGTGCGCAACCTCGCCGAGGTGCTGGCGCAGCTGCGATCGGAAGGGCGTGCCGTCGAAGACTTCGTGGAGGAATCCGAGTACTGGCAAGTTCGGCCACGTGCTGGATCCCGAAGGCAACCGGCTGGAGCTGTGGGAACCGCCGCCGGGACGATTCCCGGAGTAGAGGGCTGCTGAGATCAGAAGGAGCTTTCAACAGGAGTTCAGGAGTTCAGGAGATCTCGTTTGAAAGAACAGAAGTTCTTGATCTCTGACTCTCCTGTTGGCCCGAACTCCTGCCCGGCGTGTCACGCACGGCACTCCATTCGAGGCCGAACCGCGCGAGGTACTTGCGGAGCCGGTCGGCGTCGTTGGGCGCGGCCTTCCGCGTACGCGACGCGGCGAACAGCCGGCGGCCGGCATCCGACAACGTGCGCGACGCGCGGCACACGCGCATCACCTCCGCGAGCTGGACCCGTTCGAAGGGATCGATGGCGTCGAGCGTCCCGGGCGTGAGCACCGCCTCGAGGAGGTCGCCGGTCGCTTCGCTGCCCGAGGCGTCCCGCCACGCGGCGCGGAGCCGCAGAATCTCTTCCTGGACCACGTCGTGGCTGATCCGGCCGCCGGGCGCGATCGTGGCCATTCGCACCAGCGCCCCGTTGAAGTCGCGGAAGTTGCCGGCCCAGAGCGCCTCGGCCGACGTCGCGAAGGCGAGAAACCGCGCCCGCGCCTCCTTGCTCATGGTGATGCGGACGCCGGTGACGGCGTCGCAGTTGGCCAGCTCGTGATCGAGGTTCGGCTCGATGTCCTCCGGACGCTCGCGCAGGCCGGGCAGCCGGAACGTCCAGAGGTTGATGCGCGCGAGCAGGTCTTCGCGGAAGCGCCCGCGCCGCACCGCGGCGGGCAGGTCGGCGTTCGTGCCGGCGATCAGCTGGAAGTTGCTGCGCACCTCGCGGTCCGCGCCGAGCGGCAGGAACTGCTTGTCCTCGATGGCCCGCAGCAGCGCCGCCTGTTCGTCGGTGCCGAGCTCGCCGATTTCGTCCAGGAACAGGACGCCCCCGTCGGCCGCGCGCAGCAGCCCGGGCCGGTCGCGCATCGCCCCGGTGAACGAGCCGCGGACGTGGCCGAAGAGCGTCGACATCGCGGCGTCCCCCCGCACCGTCGCGCAGTTCACCTCGACGAACGGTCCCGTCACCCGCTGGCGCGCTTTCTTCAAATCGTAAATCCGCCGGGCGAGCTTCGACTTGCCCGCGCCCGTCGGGCCGGTCAGCAGGAGGGGAGCCGCCGATGCGCCGGCGACCTGCTCGATCCGCGCGATCAGATCGTTGAAGAGCGGGCTGCGGGTCTCGATGCCCGCCTTGAGAAACGACAGGTCCTCGCGCTGCCGCTGCCGGAACCGCGCGGCGAGCCGGTCGTACTTCGACAGGTCGAGGTCGATGATGGTGTACGAGCCGGGCGTCGCCCGAACGCTGGCGCTTCGGCGGCGCGGTCTGGAGCAGCCTGGCCGGGAAGTAGCGCGTCTCGGTCAGGAGGAACAGGCAGATCTGCGCGACGTGCGTGCCGGTCGTGACGTGGACCAGATAGTCCTCGCGATCCGGATCGAACGGGTAGCCGCGCGCGAAGTCGTGCAGGGTGCCGTACACGAGCCCGAAGTCCCAGGGATCGCCGAAGTCCATGACGTGGGGACGCACGTCGGTTTCCGGCGACTGCGCCCGGATGTCATCCGCCACGACGTCCACGAGCGCGCGCTCGTGACTGCCGTGCAGCAACTCCAGCCGGTGGACGACCAGGTCGCCGTGCCGGCAGAGATCCACCGTCGGCCGCCAGACGTTCCAGCGCTCGGGCCCGCGCCCGCGATCGAGCATCGCCCCGATAATCCCGAAGACAACCGTATTTTTTATCACAGCGTATCGTTATTTATATCATGAGATACAGCGTGCAGGCCCACGCCAGTTTTCACCAAGGAATCACGCGAACCGGCTCTGGCACCACGCATGCTCTAGCAGATGGCGGAGCTCCGCGGTGCAGGCCGGTGCGGCGCGACGTTGGCGCCGCGCCGGCCGTAGGTGGTGACGAGGATGAGATCAGTGATGATGATCAAGGAAACGTCCAAAGAAACGACACGTCCAATGCGACGACCAAATCGGCACCGACGATGATCACGATTGACGGCTCCAAGGGAGAGGGCGGCGGACAGGTTCTGCGCACGTCGCTGGCGCTCTCGCTGGCGACCGGCGCGCCGTTCCGCATCGAGAACATCCGCGGCCAGCGCCCCAAGCCCGGGTTGCTGCGGCAGCATCTGACGGCGGTGCAGGCGGCCGCGGCGGTCGGCCGTGCGCGCGTCGAAGGCAACGCTGCGGGCTCGCTGGAGCTGACCTTCACGCCGGACGGCGTTCACCCCGGCGATTATTCGTTTTCCGTGGGGACGGCGGGCAGCGCCACGCTGGTGCTTCAGACGATCCTGCCGCCGCTGTTGATGGCGGGTGGCCGCACGGTGGTGACCCTCGAGGGCGGGACGCACAACCCGTGGGCGCCGCCCTTCGATTATCTGGAGCGGGTCTTTCTGCCGGTCGTCAACCGCCTCGGTCCTCGCGTCGAGGTGGCGCTGGAGCGGTACGGCTTCTACCCGGCGGGCGGGGGCCGTTTCACGGTGACGATCGATCCCGCGCCGCGGCTGGCGCGGCTGGAACTGTGCGATCGGGGGCCCGTCGTCGATCGCCGCCTGCGAGCGCTCGTCGCCCACCTCCCGCGCCACATCGCGGAGCGGGAGGTCGCGACCGCGCGCGGGTTGCTGAACTGGGGCGACGAGTCGTCGAAGGTCGAGGTCGTCGCGAACACGCCGGGTCCCGGCAACGTGCTGCTCATCGAGATCGTGTCGGAGCACGTCACGGAAATCTGCACCGGCTTTGGCGAGAGCGGCACACCCGCGGAGTCGGTCGCCGATCGCGCGGTCCGCGACGCGAGGCGCTACATGGCGGCCGGCGTTCCGGTCGGCAGTCACCTCGCCGATCAGCTGCTGCCGATTCTCGCCCTCGGCGGCGGTGGGAGCTTCCGCACGCTGACCCCGTCGCGCCACGCGCTGACGAACGCGGAGATCGTGCGGCAGTTCGTGGACGTCGACATCGTCGTGACACCCGAGACCCGCGACGTCGTCCGCATCGACGTAGCGGAGATCAAGAGACGTTAAGCGGAGATCAGGAGACGTTAAACAGGAGGGCAGGAGATCAGGAGAAAACCAAGAAAAACCAAGAACTCTAATTTTCTTATTTCTTGATCTCCTGATCTCCTGATCTCCTGTTAAGAAGGACAGCACCCAATGACCACCACGCACAAGATCACGATCTTCGGCGAGCACGAGCCGAACACGCTCGCGCAGCTCGAGGATGTCGCCAGCCGTGCCGAGCGGGCCGCCCTCATGGCGGACGGCCATCTGGGCTACGTCATGCCGATTGGCGGGGTCGCCGCGTACCGCGAGAAGGTGTCGGTGGTCGGCGTCGGCTTCGACATCGCGTGCGGCAACGCCGCGATCCGCACGGATCTGACGCTCGGGGTACGCCGGGTCTCGATCGATCGCCTGCCGGCGATCGCCGACGAGATCCAGGATGTCGTCTCGTTCGGTGTCGGCCGCAAGAACCGCTCGGACGACGCCCCGGTCGGGCATGCGCTGTTCGAGAGCCCGTCGTGGGACGCGGTTCCGGGCAACGCACGGGAGAGTCTGCGCAGCAAGGCGCGCGCGCAGCTGGGGACCGTCGGCAGCGGGAATCACTACGTGGACGTGTTCGTCGACGAAACCGACGCCATCTGGGTCGGCGTGCACTTCGGGAGCCGCGGGTTCGGGCACACCATCGCGTCCGGATTCCTGGCCGTCTCGCAGGGGGCATCGTGGGGCGCACGAGTGCCGGAGCGGGAAGTGCTGTTGCCGCTCGACCTGCCCATGGGTCAGGACTACTGGGCGCTCATGACGCTGGCCGGCGAGTACGCGTATGCCGGCCGCGAGTGGGTCGCGCGCAAGGTCGTGTCGATCCTCGGCGGGCGCGAGCAGGAGCTCGTGCACAATCACCACAACTTCGCCTGGCGCGAAGAGCACGAGGGCGAGACCGTCGTCGTGGTCCGCAAAGGGGCGACGCCGGCGTTTCCCGGCCAGAAGGGGTTCATCGGCGGCTCGATGGGCGATCACGCCGTCATCGTGCGCGGGACGAGCGCGCCCGGCACGCCGACCGAGGCGCTGCAGCGCGACGCGATGTACTCGACCGTGCACGGCGCCGGCCGGGTCATGTCGCGCACGCAGGCGGCGGGGAAGCGCAACTGGAAGACCGGCAGGGTGAAGCAGCGCGGCGTCGTGTCGCCGGAGATGATGCACAGCTGGGTGCGCGAGAAGGGGGTCGTGCTGCGCGGCGGCGGGCTCGACGAGAGTCCGCACGTGTATCGCCGCCTGCCCGACGTCCTGGCGGCCCAGAAGGACACGATCGAGATCCTTCACACGCTCCGCCCGCTCATCGTCGTGATGGCGGGGGAGGATATCCGCGATCCGTATAAAGACTGAGGTTCACGGGGTGTCCACTGGAAGGTTCCGCGGGGTTCCACTAGGTTCTGTTCCGCAGGGTTCCGCAGGGTTCTAGGTTCTGGGTTCTAGGTTCTGGGTTCTACAGGGTTCCGCGCGGATGTCGGTCACCGAACCTTGCCGAACCGAACCCAGAACCCAGCGGAACCCCGTAGAACAGAACCCCGCGGAACCCTGTGGAACCCCGTGGAACCCAGTGGAACCCTTGGTTCTATTTGAGGGCAGCGTCGGAAAGCCCCCGCTCGGCCATCAGCTTCTCGATCGCCTCGATCTCCACCGGCACGAACGCGGACAGGTTCTCGTAGCCGCTGCTCGGTGATCAGGATCATGTCCTCGAGCCGGATGCCGAGGTGCTCGTCCTCGATCTGCATGGCGGGCTCGATGGTGAAGATGCATCCCGGGCTCGAGCGTCTGGCCCACCATCCGCACGTCGTGGACTTCCATCCCGACCGAGTGCCCGAGGCTGTTCGCACGTGCTGCGCGCGGTAGCGCTCGACGAACGCGGTCGCGGCCGCCTCGATCTTCGGATCGGTGAACGTGGAACGCCTTCATGATCGGCGTCCATCTTCCCGACCGCCTCCTTGATGATGTCGCGCGGCGCGGTGTGGACCTTGATCGACGTCAGCACGGCGCGGTACAGGCTCAAGTAGATCGTGTAGAGCTCGCGCTGCCGCGTCGTGAACCGGCCGTTGGCCGGGAAGACGCGCGTGACGTCGGACTGGTAGTACTTGTAGTCCGGCGCGTAGTCGAACTGGACGAGGTCGCCGTCCTGCAGCGTCGCCGTGTTGCGGTGGTAGTGCGAGTAGTAGCTGTTCGGCCCGGTGGCGATCAGCGCGAAGTAGGACGGGCCGTAGGCGCCGTGCTTCTTGAACACGAACTCGGCGTCGGCCTGCAGCTCGTACTCGTTCATCCCCGGCCTGGCGTCGCGCATCGCTTCCATGATGCCCGAGGCCGGTGATGCGCGTCGCCTCGCGGATGATGGCGATTTCGCGCGGGCTCTTGATGGCGCGCAGCCCGTCGAGCGATCGGATCGAGATCCTTGCAGCTCCGACTTGCGGCGCCGCGGCCTTGAGCTTTTGGATGAATTGCTCCTCGCGCGAGATGCGGCCGTCCCACGGGTCGTTCTTCGTCGCGGTCGCCAGCGCCGCGGGATCGCCGGCCGACGCTTCGCCGAGGACCTCGGGGCGGAACGGCGTGTAGATCGCCCGTCCGTCGCGCGTCAGGTCCGGCAGCAGCTTCGCGAACTCGTCGCGCGGCAGGACGCGTCGATCCCGAGTCGTCGCGCCGCGTCGTCGCCCGGCCGCAGCGCCCGGACCGCAGCATCCGCTGCTCGCGGCGCTCGTTGTAGGGCGGCAGGATACAGCGTCGTCTTTTTCGTGCGCCCGTCGATCATCGACGATCGCGCGCGGCTCGACGACGCCGGTGACGTAGAAGAACTGGTTGCTCTGGCGCAGCGGCTGCTCGCCGGGCCGTTCGGTCGTCCCCTGCATGATGGCGACGCCGTCGCCGATGAGCGCCATCACCTTCGCGCGCCGCGCCGCGAACTCCTCCGGCGGAAAGATGTCCGTGCCGGTGAAGACCGGCTGGGCGAGCGTGACGACCGTCGCGGCGAGCAGCGTGATGGCGGCGGCGAATGCTGTTCTCGTCATCGATGCCGGCCTACAGCGCCCATCCCTTGCGATACTGGCGCGTCAGGAACTGGTCGGCCGCCGCGTTGTTCGTCACGCGCATGGCCGCCGCGTCGTAGTGCAGCCTCGAGTTGGCACGCAGCGAGGCGATGCCGAGGAGCATCGTCTCGGTGAGGGGCGCCGCGTACTCGAACGGGCACGAGATCTGGTCCTTGCCCTTGATCGTGTTGATCCAGTTCATCTCGTGCTCTTCGTGCGGGACGCGTCCGAGCCGTTCCTTCGGCGCGCCATGCGAGTTGTGCCGGGAGGCCGGCAGGAGCCACGGGTCGTTTTCCTGGAGCAGTTTTCCCTTCTTGCCCACGTACAGGATTCCGCCGCCGGGACTCAGCTTCCCCCCTTCGAGCTCCGGTGGATCCGGCGGCATGAGCCCGCCGTCGTACCACATCAGCTTGACCTCCGGCATCCCGTCCCGCTTCGGGAACTCGTAGTAGGTGGTCGTCGCGCTCGGATACGTCGCGCCGTTGAAGGGCGTGGCCTCGGTCTCGATCACGGTGGGCAGCCCGAGCTTCAACGCCCACATCGGGAAGTCGATCAGGTGCGCGCCCATGTCGCCGAGCGCGCCCTGGCCCCAGTCCACCCAGCCGCGCCAGTTGAACGGATGGTAAATCGGGTGGTACGGCACCTCGGGCGCGACGCCGAGAAACAGGTCCCACGACAGGCCCTGGGGCACGGGGTACGACCCGTCCATCGACGCCGCGATGCGCTGCGTGAGGCCACGGTTGTCCCAGCCGACGCGAGCCGGATCCCCCGTCAGCGCCGCCGGCCGCGGCACTCCCTGCGGCCAGAACCCGAACGGCCGGTTCGTCCACACGTGCACTTCGCGGACCTCGCCGATGGCGCCCCCCATGATGTACTCGACGGCGCGGCGCTCCCCGTCGCTCGAGTGACGCTGGTTGCCCATCTGCGTCACGATGCTCTTCTTCTCGGCCGCTTTCTTCTGCAGGTGCCGCGCTTCGTGAACCGACCAGCAGAGCGGCTTCTGGACGTAGACGTGCTTGCCGGCATCCATCGCGTTCGAGGCAATCACGGCGTGCATGTGATCCGGCGTCGCGACGATGATCGCGTCGAGGTCCTTCTGCTTCTCGAGCATCTCGCGGTAGTCGCGGTACTTCGTCAGGCGCGGAATCTGCCTCTCGACGAAGCTGCGCAGGTTGGCGGCGTCGTCCTGCGCCGGCCACTTCGCGTTGGCGGCGAGCTGCGCCTTCGACGGTCCCCAGATCTTGAACGGGCTTGGCGGCGGAGCGCTTGGCGGCGGCCGCGCGGCGAGCGCTGGCGGCGCGTCGGCGGCGCCTGCGCCTGACGCGTCCACTGCGCGAGCTTGCCGTCGAGCAGGCCGAGGTCGCAGTCGCAGATCGCGACGATGTTCTGGCTCATCACGGCGCGGGCGTTTTCCGCCCCCATGCCGTGGATCCCGACGACGGCGACGTTGACGAGGTCGCTCGGCGCCTGGAAGCCGCGGCCGAGCACGTGCCGCGGCACGATGATGAACCCCGCCCGCCACGGTCGTGACAAACTGCCGCCGGGACATGCCGGACGCTTTGGTATCCTCCGGGCGATCGTGTGTGCTCATGATCGGATTATCCTAGGTAACCAGCTGCCAGCTCCAGCTGCCAGCTCCCAGTTTCCAGCTGGCGGCTGCGGAAGCGGGAGCTGGAAGCTGGAAGCTGGTTCTTTCATTGGAGCAGTGATGAAGCCACCGACCGTGTTTCTCGGCGAAATGACGAACCCCGAAGTCGAAGCGTTTCTGAAAAAGCATCATACGGTGATCGTTCCGACCGGCGCAACGGAACAGCACGGCCCGCACGGCCCGCTGCTGACCGACGTGCTGATCCCGCAGGAGATCGCCCGCCGCATCGCGCCGCGCATCGGCGCCGTCGTCGCGCCGCCGATCAACTACGCGCTCTCGTACCCGCACACCGGGTTCACCGGGCTCGTGCAGATCCGCATTCCCACGTTCATGGCGCTCATCGACGATCTCTGCGTCTCGTTTGCGACGTCCGGCTTCAAGCGCATCATTTTCCTGAACGGGCACTACGACAACACCTACGCGATCGCCTACGGCTGCGCCACGGCCGCCGACAAGATGACGAAGGACGTCAAGGCGTTTCCGGTCAACTACTGGGACGCGCTGACCGCGGAGGAGATCGCGGAGTTCTCGGGCTTGAAGAACGGGCTGCACGCCAACCTGGCCGAGACGTCGGCGGTGCTGAGGATCAATCCCGACCTGGTGGACATGGACCGGGCGAACGCGGAGTTCCCGCCGTTCCCCAACTACACCATCAACACGGGGCCGGTGCACACCGCGTTTTTCTTCACGGCGCCGGGGTCGGTGTTCTGGGCCACGAAGTCCGGCACGTGGGGGGATGCGCGCCAGTCCACCCCGGAAGCGGGCGAGCGCTACCTCGAGGCTGGCGTGCGCTCGACGCTCGCGGTGCTGGAGAACATCGAGGCCACGTTCAAGGCGATGCCGCCGAGGTAACGGAATTGCGGAGGTCAATCAGAATTCTTGAACAGTGAGGTCAGGAGGTCAGGAGATTTCGTTTCTGTACAACAAAAACTCCTGATCTTCTGATCTCCTGATCTCCTGTTGAAGGTCCGACGCGTCACTTCGCCGGGCGCGACCTGATGGCGACCGCGATCGCGTCCAGCGCGGCGGCCAGCGGCTCGGGCTCCGGTTTGTTCCGCAGCAGCTCGCCGGCGGCGCACAGCACGCGAAGCGCCTTCGGGTTCGTCCCGTCGCGCGAATCGAACCCGGCCACTTCGCCGTCGAAGTGCACCTCGGTCTGCAGGATGTACGCTTCCGTGGCGGCAAGGTCCATGCGCAGCTGATTGCACGTCGAGGCGACGTTGCTGACGTGGAGCGCCAGCTCCTGATCGACCCGCCCGAGCAGGTTGCCGGCGCTGTCGGCCAGCATGCCGACGATCCGGCCGATCGCGGTGACCGTACCGGCGCGAACCTCGAACCGGACGACGGTCATGTTGCCGTTCAACACGCCGAGCCCGCCCGTCTTGTCGAGAAACGTGCCGTGCACTTTCGCCGTGATGGCCGCGACGTCGTCAGCAGCTTCGTCCTCGGCCAGGGCGCCGGGCCCGTAGCCGCACGCCAACGCGAGCGTGGCCAGGATTGCAAGTCCGTGTCTCGTCATGTGCCTATGCTTCCTCTTCGACTCCGGCGTCCCGGAGCTCAGCCGAGTCCCGAGGATCTCCGACCGATCCCGAGTCGCCAAGTGCTGCCGGTCACTGGAACAATCGCGACGCCGGGATCACCTGTAGCGACTGGCCGGTATAGGACCACTGCAGCCTCGCGACCGCGCTGCCGCCCTTCTCGTAGTACTCGAGCGTGAGGGTGTACTTGACGCCGGCGGTGAGGGAGATCGCGGCGCTCGTGTTCGTCGTGGACGCGTGATCGGTCCAGTTGTTGATGACCTGCTGGCCGTTGATCCAGAGCCGGATCCCGTCGTCCGACACCGTCGAGAAACGATACGTGCCGGTGACCGGCGCCTGGACCTTTCCGGTCCAGCGCACCGAGAAGTTGTCGGCGGTCACGCCGGACACGGGCGCCGCCGACCCCCAGTTGAAGTTCACGGTCGAATCCACGCGCGTGACGGTGAGCGTGGCGAAGTGCGCCCCGGTCCCGGGATCCCTGTAGTACCGCGCGGTCAGGCCAGTCGCCGTCGCCGCGTTGACCGTGACGGTGATGTCGTCGGACGTCGTCAGGACGCTGTCGGACACGGTGAGGCGGAGCACGTAGGCGCCCGCGGCCGAGAACGTCACTGTCGGAGTGAGCGTCGTCGAGCTCGAGAACGTGACGGTGCCCGGACCGCTCACTTTGGTCCAGGTCCTCGTGAGCTGCGCCGGCGGAGACGGGAGCCCATCGTCGGTCGCCGTCGCCGCCAGCGTCGTGGACGCGGGCAGCGTGATCGTCCTGTCGGCGCCCGCGTTCACCACCGGCGCGGTGTTGGGCGGTATGGGGTTGACGGTAATCGTCACGTCGTCGCTGACCGTGACCGCGCCGTCACTCACCGTGAGCCGCAGCACGTAGATGCCGTCGCCGCCGAACGTCGCCGTGGTGACAGGCGCGTTCGCATTGCCGAACGTCACGGTCCCGCCGTCCGAATCCTCGCGCCCGCTGATCTTGCTCCACGTCGTCGTCAGGCCCGGGCCCGGCAGACCATCGTCGAGCGCGACGCCGGCGAGCGAGGCGGCGGCGGGCAGCGTGACCGTCTTGTCCCCACCCGCATCGACGGTGGGAGGCTGATTCACGGCGGGCGCGGGGTACAGCGCCCACTGCGGAATGACTTGAAGATTCTGGCCCGGGTACATCCACGACAGCCTGGCCGTCGCCAGCATCGCGCTGTCGTAGTATTCCATCCGGATCGCGTATTTCTGATCGGCGACGAGCGCGATCGTGCCGCTGTTCTGCACCACGGCGTGGTCCGTCCAGTTGTTGACGAGCAGCTGCCCGTTCACGTAGAGACGGACGCCGTCGTCCGAGGTCGTCGTGAAGGTGTAGGTGCCCGTCACCGGCGCCTTGACCTCACCGCTCCAGCGCACCGAGAAGTTGTCGGCCTGCACGGCAGGATCCGGTGCGCCGCTGGCCCAGTCGAAATCGACCGTGGCATCGGTGCGTGTTAGCACCAGCGCAGTGAAGTAGACGCCGCTGCCGGCATCGTTGAAATACTGCGCGAGGAGACCGGTGCCCGAGCCCGCCGGCGCCTCGACGGTGACGGACAGGTCGTCGCTGGCGGTCGCCTGGCCGTCGAACGCGCTGAGGCGAATCGTGTACGTGCCCGGGAACGTGAACGTCGCGTCCGTCGAAAGCGCGTTCGGCGAACTGAACGTGACAGCGGCGGGCCCGCTCGCCAGGCTCCACGTCGTCGTCAGCTGCCCGGGCGGCGCGGGGTTGCCGTCGTCGGTGGCCGTTCCGATCAGAGTGGTCGTGGACGGCGACGTGGGCGACGTGAGGTTCTGGTCAGCGCCTGCGGCGACGATCGGCGCCACGTTGCCGGCGGCGGGACCGATCAATCCGTAGACGACCAGCTTGTTCGACAGGCTGGCCACGTAGACCTTCCCGTTGGCCACGGTCGGGGGCGTGAACTTCGCGAAGTTCCCGAGGCGTGTCTCGCACGGCGTTCTGCTGACTGGTCCAGAGCTCCCGCGTGACGTTGCTGGCGTCGTACGCGCGCAGGATGCCCGGCTGCGGCGCGTGATTGGCGTCCCCGGCGCGCGACATCGTGGCCCACAGGATGCCGGTGCCGGCCGTGCTGCCGTTGGCCGACAACGACAGCATCCCGCCGGGCATGCCGCGGTGCGGCGAGCGCGCTGCTCTGCGCGCTGGCCGGCGTCGTGAACAGACCCCCGACAAGCCGGAAGACTTTGAGCGGATCGCCGGCCGGCCAGACGTAGATCGCGGGCCCGTATGTCGGGCTGTTCCAATACACCGGCGCACCGTTCATGCGCGCGGCAGACGACGCCTGAAAACTCTGGACGATCTGACCGTTGTTCCCGGAGCGGAAGTGGCCCATGTTGTCGCGGTCGAGCAAGTACATGACGCCTTCCTTGCCGCCGCCGACGAGCAGGTTCGTGTTCGGGATGAGCATCGCGTTCTGGATGCCGAGGTCCGCGTCAATCCCGTTCAGAAAAGACCAGTTGAACGGCGTGAACCAGTCGAGAAGCGCGCCCGTCGGGCTGACCTTGATGAAGCTGTTGCCGAAGTTTCTTCCGCCCGTGCTTCCGTTGAACGATCCGTTGCCGGTCAGCGCGTACAGGTTGCCAAGCGAATCGGCCGTGAGTCCTCCGCCCGAGTGCCAGATTCCCGCCAGGCCGCCGTCGGGCGACGTGTTGTAGACCATGACCTGCTGCAGGCTCGCCGCGTCGTAGCCGAGGATCCAGCCGTGATACGGGCCCTGATCGCAGTACGAGGCCCACGCGATGTAGACGGTGCCGTGATCGAGGAGGAGCCCCGCGCGCTGATTGTGCGTGCGCGCGTTGAACGCGATGTTGTTCTGCGCGTCGCGCCCGTCGCCCGTGCCGGACACGCTGGCCTGGATGAGGAGGGGGCTGCCCGGGCGCGCGCTGCCGGTGCTCAGATCGATCGCGTGCAGGCGCTGGACGAACGTCCCGTTCTCCTTCGTGCGGACGACGAAGTACATCGTCTGCGACGGCAGGTCGATGACCGGTGTCCCGCCGATCCCGATCTTGCCGGCGAAGTCCAGGTAGGTGCCGCAGGCCTGGCCGACGTCGGTACGGGACACGGTCACGATCCCGGCCGCGGGGTTCGTGTAGTTGACGCTCCACAGCGGCGCCGACGCCGCCGGATCGTCGGCGTCGAAGGCGTAGACGCTGTCGTTGTTCGTGGTGACGTAGACGACGTTGCGGACGCCGACACCCGGAACGTTGACGCCCGCCACATACAACGGCTGGCCGTAGATCTCGTCGTCCACGGCGCGCTCGAAGAGCTTGCCGAACTGGCTGACGTTGACGTTGGTCGTCGTGAGCACCACCTCGGCCAGGTTGGCGCCGGTCCGTGCCGCGTCGTTGTGGTAGGTGACCACGCTCGTCTGCGCCAGTGCCGACTCAGGCAGAAGGAGTGCGCACACGAGAGCTAGCGTTGCCGTTGTCCGTACGATCATTTGGACGGCGCATCACAAGAAGCGCGCCAGCCCCAGATACCGCGGCATCTCGCGCGCCACTGGAGGCTCGCGCACACGGCAGAGGTGAGTGCGGTCAGCCGGATCTGAGATCGAAGTAGCGAAAGCGTCACCCGCTTCGCGCGTGGATCGCGGTCGCGCTTCGGCGCGGCAGGCTCCGCCTTCGCGCGGGGATCGGGATCGCGCTTCGGCGCGGCAGGCTCCGCCTTCGCGCGCGGGATTCGGGATCAGGGACTCGGGATCAGGGATTCGCGATCAGGGATTAGGGATGAGGGATTTCCTGTGCAGCCACACGCTGTCGAAGAGCGGCGCCGGCGCGCCGCGCACGGTCGCGATGACGACGTGCCGCGACTGCTCGAACGGCAGGCCCAGCGCGTCGGTGAGCTCGCCGAGCACCGGGCGCGCCTCGTTGTGCAGGAACACGCCGCCGGGCGCGAGCATGCCGGCGACGTTGCTCATCGCCAGCATCAGCTCGCACGTCGTCGAAGTACGGCAGGATGTTCGTGGCGACGACCAGATCGAACGCCGGCCCGTCGAGACGCTCGGTGACGATGTCGAGCGTGGCTCGGCGCGCGAGCGCCCGCGCCGCCGGCCTGCCGACACGGACGGTCTTGCGCAGATGCCCCGCGCGCGTCGTCGGCGGCGCACCTCGGCGCCGGATCCGTCCGCGATCGCTCGTCGCCGAGCCGTGCGAAGTAGTCGCGGTAGTCGCCGGAGAGCGTGACGGTCGTCGCTCTCCGCGAATTTCGCTGACCAGCGTCAGCACCGGCGGCATCGTCGCGCGATGCGGCGAGATGGTGCGACGACGCGCGGGTTGATGTCGGCGCCGACGACCTCGAGATCGCCGGCGCGCGAAGACCGAGCGAGAGCAGCGCGTCGATCACGGCCCACGGCTGATAGCTTTCGGGCGGACCGGCTTCGACGCAATCCGGTCCGCGGCGCGAGGTCGAGGCCCGGGCCGACGATCAGCACCCGGCGGATGCGCCGGTCCGGCTGGAGCGCACTCGACGACGCCGAGGCCGAGTGTAGACGACGATAGCCCGCCTCGACGGCCGTGTCGGTGCTGAGGCCGCGCGTGCGATAGAGCTCGGCGACGGCGCGCCGGCGCCGGCGGCGCTGCGCGACGAACTCCTTCTGGTAGACGAACCGCATCGCGCGCAGGTACTCGCGGAGCAGCGCGGCTTCGCGCTCGGCGGCGGTCGGGAAACGTCGCCTGCACCAGCGCGCGGAAATACGCGAGCCGCCGAGCGGAGTCGAGGCGCGGATCGCGCGACGACGAATCCAGCGCATCGACGAACGCCGCGATCCGGGCACGGACAGGCGCCGGAACGGACGGCTCGCGGGCGGCCGTACGCCGGAGGAACCCGTCCCGCTCGGCGGATCGAGGCTCTCGACGAGCGCCTTGGCACTGAGCGCCGGCTCGATCGGCGGAAGCGTCGTGAAGTGGGTCGATTGCAGCAGGTAGAAGACGAGGTGGTCGAGGTCCCCTTCGCGCACGCGCCTGGCGTTGTCTCGGCGGACGCGCTCCACGTAGGCCGGAAACGCTGTCCCGGTGAGACCCTGCGCCTCGAGCCGCCGTGCAGCGGCGCGGTGTCGGCCCAGACGATTCGCCTCGCACGTGGCGCGATCTGTGCTGCAAACCGAACGTGGCATCCGGCTTCAGCCGGACGCGGACGGGTCGTTGCTACGAGCAGGCTGACGTGTCGCCGATGCACAGCCGTCAGTACACAGAGGCCCGCAGTCGCGAGGATCTGCGACGCGCACGCCGCTATCGCGCCGGAAGTTGATGTGTCGCGTGGGGAAGCGATGGGCCCGGCCTCCGAAGGCCGGGCCCATGGTGAGTGCGTGCTAGAAGATCAGTCGGAATCCCATCTGCACGAAGCGCTGGAAGCCCGACTGCCCGGTGGAGTTGCGATTGATGCGGCCGAAGTCGGCGCTGTCGGTGTCCGTGTTGTACTGACGCTCGTCGTACTGCGGGCTGTTGAGGAGATTGAACGCCTCGAGACGCACCTGGAGGCGAACGCGATCGGTGATCGGCGTCGTCTTCGCGAAGTTCACGTCGAGCCTGAACAGCGCCGGGCCGGCGGAACTCGTCGTAGCGGTTCATCGCGGTGCGGCGCTGGAAGTTCTCGCGGATCAGGAAGTAGGGCTCGGTGCAGCCGTACGCCGTCGAGACGGACAGCAGGTCGTAGTTGCCCGTCGTCGCGTTGCGCTGGCCGATGCACGGCTTCACGCCGTAGATGAACTGCCCGTCCTTCTTGCCTGGCAGCGCGATCGTCGTCGAGGTTGACGCCCGGCGCCAGATCGACGTTGCCGGGCATGTCCCACGGCTGGCCGCTCTGGTAGACGAGCATCGGCGCCATCGACCAGCCGCCGAGGAGATACCCCGCGATGCTGCGCTCGTCGCGGAACCAGGGCAGTTCCCACACGCCAGACGCGGTGACGCGGTGCTTGCGCTGCGAGAAGTAGGGCCCCTCGTTCAGGAGCCCCGAGACCGCGTCCACGTAGCCGCCGATCTCGGTCCACCGCGGCACCCAGGTGTAGCTGGCGTTGATGGTGACGCCCTTCGCCCAGCGCTTGTTCGCCACGAACTGCGCCGAGTCGTAGATCAGCTTGCCGATGTTGTTCTGGTTCTGGTTGATGCCGCCGAACGCCGGGAACGGGCGATTCAGCTCGAACCGCGAGAGCGTCGGGTTCGTGAACCGGGTCGTGCCCTCGAAGCCCGGCGACGCCGAAGAACGGGTTCGGGAGCAGCTGGTCGCAGAACGTGCGGCTGCCGCCCAGGGTGACGTCGCACTGCGCTGGAACTCCGCCGACGGCTCGTTGTAGGCGCCGAAGCCCGCCTCCAGGTCGTAGCTGCGGCTTCCCGCGTAGGTGACCTCGAGAGACGATGCGCCACGGCAGCTCGCGCTGGATGCCCACGGAGAACTGGTGCACGTTCGGCACGACGAAGTCGGGGTTCGAGAAGTTCGGACCGCGGCCGAGGAAGGTCTGCGGGCCCAGCGAGCTTCCGGGCGGCGTCTGGATCCCGTTGGGCCAGGGGTTCGACAGCAGCGTAGGTCGGCGTACGGTCGCCGTCAGTCGACGTGATCACGTTCGTGCTCTGGCTGAACCCGGCGTTGTTGCCCTGACCCGTCGGGTTGAGGAAGTACTTGCCGTAACCGGCGCGGAGCACGGTCTTCTCGTTGATCGAATACGCCATGCCGACGCGGAACTGCTAGTTGTTCTTGTCGAGCTTCCACGGCCGATCCGGGGCGCCGTCCACGCCGGCGAACCTGATGCCGCCCATCACCTGCTGACCGACGCGCGCCGACACCGGATTGACGATCGTCGGGTCGAACGCGTAGTTCAGCATGTTGTTCTCTTCCGTCACGGACCCGTTGATGTCCCAGCGGAAGCCGAGGTTCAGCGTCAGCTTGTTGTTGACGCGCCAGTCGTCCTGGATCCAGGGCGCCACGAAGAACCACTGGTAGTGCGGCTTCGGGTTGACGTCGACGTTGCCGCTGCTCGGCGCGCCGAGCAGGAAGGAGGCGAAGGCGTTGCCCTCGAGCGCGCTCGTGCTGTTCAGCGTGCTGCGCGTGAAGTCGCGGTTGAACTGCGACGATGCCGCCCGAGTTGTTGTAGTTCTCGTTGAAGACGTTGGTCCACCGCAGGTCGAGACCGCTGCGGATGTTGTGCGTGCCGCGGGTCAGCGACACGTTCGGCTGAAGCGAGTAGTTGCGGTTCCGGTTCGGGGCGAGCCGCGCGACAGGGTCGCGAACTGATCGACCTCGATCACGCGGGAAGATGCCGCCGATCTCCTGGCTGGGCATCTGGTTGACGAGGCTCGCGGGCCAGAACTCCGTCGAATCGAAACCGAGCGCGTAATTCGGAATAGCTCCACTCCAGGAAATAGGTGTAGCTGCCGCGCAGGTTGAAGACCGTGCCCGGCGCCGAAGATGTGCACCCAGTCGCCGACCAGCGCGCGGTTGGCGCGCCAGAGCGGCAGCTGGCCGGCCTGGCCGGGACCGCTGCGGATGGCGTTGCCCCCGGTTGCCGATCTCGTTCCGCTCGTTCTCGCCCCAGCGGAAGAAGGCCCGGTCGTTCGCGCCGAAGTTGTGGTCGACCTTCCCGACCCAGTTCCAGAACATGTCCTTGTTGAAGTGCTCGGCCCAGTGCAGGTTCTGCTGCCACGGCGCCACGCCGGCCGTCGTGCCGTTGGGATCCGGGCAGTACTTCATGATCGCCCGGGCCGTCGGATTGATGCGGTCCGCCGGGATGATGTTGCCCGGGAACGGATCGCGCGTCCAGACGCCGTTGACGTCGCGGCCGGTCGCCGGATCGTAGATCCGGATCAGGTTGCCCGACGCATCCACGAGACCGCTGAAGTCGCCGTTCTTCATCGCCGGCGTCGGCACCGTGCTGAACAGCGGGGCGGGCGTGCCTTCCCGGTACTTCTCGCCGGTGAACAGGAAGAACGTCTTGTTCTTCCAGATCGGGCCGTCGACGCTGAACCCGTACTGATCGATGTACTGATCGGTCTTCGGCGCTGTTCCGCGAGTTGAGGAGGAACGAGTTGGCGGCCAGCGCCTTGCGCCGCATGAAGTCGTAGACTTCGCCGTGGAAGCTGTTGGTGCCCGACTTCAGCGACATGTTGACGACGCCGCCGGCGGTGCGGCCGTACTGCGCGTCGTACGAGTTCGTGGAGATTTTCATTTCCTGGACGGCTGCCGCCGGCGGCACGTAGGCGATGTTGTTGCCGCCCTGGTTGGCGTTGTTCGGCGCGCCGTCGAGCAGGAACTCGTTGTTGCTGTTCGCGCCGCCGTTCATCGACCAGGCGGCGAGCGCGCCGTTGTCGAACGGACGGAGGTAGATCGCCTGCGGCGTTGTAGTTGACGCCGGCGACGAGGACGACGAGCGCCATCGGGCTGCGCGACTGCAGCGGCAGCTCGGCGATGCGGGCGCTGTCGATGACCGTGCCGCGGTTGGCGTTGCTGGTTTCGAGCAGCGGCGATTCGGCCGACACGACGTGACGTTCTCGGTCAGCCGCCGACGCCGAGCTGCGACGTTGATCGTCGCGGTCTCGCCCACCTGAGAGGCGCATGTCGGTGCGCGTGTGCTTCTGGAAGCCGCTCATCTCCACGGTCACGCTGTAGAGACCGGGGCGGAGGAACGGGATGGTGTAGCTCGCCTTCGTTGTTCGTCGTGGCGGTCGCCACTTCGTTGGTTTCCTGGTTGCGGACGGTGACCGTGGCACCGGGCAGCGCGGCCTGACTCGAATCGACGACCTGTCCTCTGACGGTGGCCCGGAATTCCTGGGCACCCACGCTGCCGGCCATGGCCAGCAGCAGGGCCGCGGCACAACAGGCCGCGGTACGACTGGATTCTCATCATTAATTGATTTCCTCCGAGTGCGGCTTGCAACACAAACCGAGTGGGAGCGCTTACACGGGAGCGGTTACCCCAGGCCGCGCCGAGGAAGGTCCCCCGGTTTGGCCACCTCTCTATGAGTTTGCGACCCTATGGTTATACAGCCGACGTGCGCCGGAGACAAGGCTGAACGCTACTTCGGACTCCGCGTATCGCGGGGCGATACGAGGCTGGGGTTGAGTTCCGCCGCTCTGGCGAATGCCGCGCGCGACGCGTCGAGCTGGCCGAGCTGCAGGAGCACCCGGCCCATCTGGTAGTGCGCGGGCGCGTAGGCGTCGAATGTCGCCGTGGCGCGCCGGAACTGATCGAGGGCGCCGGTCAGATCCCCGGCCTCGAGCTTGCCGGGTCCCGACGGCCGTCCACACGCTGGCCTCCTGCTCGAGCTGGGTCCGCCGGCGCAGGCGGTCCGCTTCCGCGAAGTGCGCGCGGCCGCCCGCCTCGTCGCCGGACCGCTGCAGCACCCGCGCGAGCGTGTCGTGCGCGCCGGCCAGATCCGGCCGCAGCTCGATGGCGCGGCGCAGCGACTCGGCCGCCTTCGCCCAGTCGCGCCGCGCCGCAAGGACCGCGCCGAGCGTGTGGTGCGCGTCGGCGTACCGCGGCTCGGCCGCGACCGCGGCGCCGAGCGCGCGCGCCGCACGATCCAGGTCACCCTGCTGCAAGTAGATGACCCCCAGCGTGTAGTGCGCCTCGGCGCGCGGCTCGATCTCGAGCGCGCGCTGCAACGTCGCGATCGCCTCGGGCGCCTGGTCCGCGCGCTTGAGGACGAGCGCGAGATTGTAGAGCGCAAGCGTGTGGCGAGGGTCGAGCTCCAGCACGCGCCGGAAGGTGCTGATGGCTTCGGTCACGTTCTGTTCCGACTGCGCCAGCCCCAGCGTGAAATGGCGATTCGGATCGCCGGGCGCCTGAGCGACGAACGCGCGAGCGCGCTCCACCGCTTCGGGTCCCTTGCCCGCCTTGACGAGGGTGAGAATCAGGTTGTTGATCGGCCTTCCGAAAGTCCGGGCGCTCGGACACCGCCCGGCGGTACGCGTCGATCGCGGCGTCGAGCGCCCCCATGCGATCGAGCGCTTCCCCGAGCCGGTTCTGAACGTCGGCATCACGCGGCGCGAGCCCGGCCGCCTCCCACAGCAGCGCGAGGGCGCCCGGGAAATTCCCGCGCGCCTCCAGCTCGATCGCCCGCGCGTACGCGTCCTTCGCGCGCGCCGCCGGCTCCTGCGCACTCGCGGTGGCGTACGTTGGAAGAAGAAAGAGGGCGACGATCGCCAGCCGCATGCGGGTTTCATTATCTCAGGGTCGGTGGTTTCAAAACCGAAGGTGGTATCCCCAGGGCCGCGGCTGGCTTTCGCTCCCGCGGTAGGGGCCGCGGCTCGCTTCGCACCCGCGGTAGGGGCCGCTCGCTTCGCTCGCGGTAAGGGCCGCACTCGCTTCGCTCGTGCGGTAAGGGCTCGCTGCGCTCGCCCGGAGATGGTGCAGAATTGACACTGCTGAGTCTCTGCGACGGAGGTGCGCATGTCGTCGAAACGGTATGTCAGCCGCTGTGTTCTCGCGGCGCTCGCGGTCGTGCTGAGCGGCGTGGCGCCTCCGGCCGAGGCGACGGTCCCCCCGGCGCGCGGCGCGAGATTCCCCGACGCCTATCGGGAACGGTTGAGGAGGGATCCCCGGGCGTTCACGTATCGCCGGGCGCTCCAGCCGCTGGCGCAGCGTGTCCGGCAGGCGCGCCTCAAGGTGTATTCCGCGGGGGCGGCGGCCGCTCCCGCGCCTGGCGTGGCTGTCGAGGGCACACAAAGCATTCCAGTTCTGTCCCTCAAGTACCGCGACACCGGGGCCGATCCGATCGACGTCGGGCAGCTGCAGAAGGAGCTGTTCGACGGCCCGTGGCCGACCGGCACGATGACGGACTTCTACAAGGAGATCTCCTACGGCAGATTCGAAGTGAACGGCCAGGTCCTGCCGTTCAAGACGCTGAAGAACAGGCGGAGCTTCTATACGAGCACGTGCAACGGCCTGTGCCAGCAGGCACGGGTCCCGGACATGTTGAAGGAGACGCTCACGCTCAACGCCGGTCTCGACTGGGGACGCTTCGACAACGACGGGCCGGACGGGAAGCCGAACTCAGGAGACGACGACGGGTTCGTCGACTTCGTCGCCTTCGTGCAGCCGAACATCGGGGGCGAATGCGGCGCGAATCCTCACATCTGGTCGCACCGGTTCAGCCTCAGCGGATGGAACGTCAAGCCGTTCGTCACGAAGTCCGCCAAAAGCGGCGGCGGCACGATCATGGTGGACGACTACGTCATCATGCCCTCGAAGGCCTGCGACGGAAAGACGATGATCCAGATCGGCGTCTTCGCGCACGAGTTCGGCCATGCCTTCGGATTGCCGGACCTCTACGACACCGACGACGACAACGGCGTGTCGGAAGGCGCGGGCAACTGGTGCCTGATGGCGGCCGGCTCGTGGGGCGGGGACGGCAACAGCCCGCAGCGGCCCGCGCACATGTCGGTGTGGGCGAAGACGTTTCTTGGATGGGTGCTCCCGTCGCTTCAGACGGGCCCTCTTCCGTCGGCTTCGATCAAGGACGTGGAGACGAACCCCGCTGCCATCAAGGTCCCGATTTCGACGACGCAGTACTACCTGATCGAGAACCGGCAGAAGACCCGGTTCGACGACAAGCTGCCGATCGGCGGTCTCCTGGTGTGGAAGATCAACGACACCGCCGTCACCGCGGGGCTGCCGACCAATCAAGTGAACGCGAACGAGAGCAATCAGGGCGTCGAGCTCGTCGAGGCCGATGGCCGCACCGATCTGGACTCGGCGGCGAACCGGGGAGATGACGGCGATCCGTTCCCCGGCAGCCGCAGCGTGAAGGCGTTCGACAACACGACGAAGCCGGCGTCGACGGGCACGCTCGCGCTCTGCGAGATCAGCGCGCCCGGGGCCCCCGGGGGCACGATGACCGCCCGCATGCCGATGACCGGCCGATGCCAGCCGGCTGCTGGAGGGACGCCGGCCGCATCGGCGCAGGCCGCTCCCGCCGCGCGTCCCCCGGAGCGCGGCCGCGAGCCGGACACGCCGCCGGCCGGTAACCAGGCCGTCGAGGTGACCGTTGCCGAATTGCAGACGAGTCCTGCCGCCTACGCGGGGAAGACGCTGAAGGTCGACGGCACGCTCGAGAATGCCGGGAAGAACTTCTTCACCGACCGCCGGCTGGTCCTGCGTCAGCTCGAGGGCACCGACTCGGTGCCGGTTCAGTGGCCCGGGATGGCGATGGACGTTGCGCGTCCTCCCGGGTCCAAGAGCCGCCCGCCGATGCTGTCGGATTACCTCGGGAAGAAGGTGGCGGTGGTCGGCGTGCTGGAACAGGTCGCGGGCCGGGACGGCGTCGCGAGGTACACGCTAGTGATTCGATCGGCAGTTGTTTTACAGGAGTGGAGTCGAGCTTAGGCGTACTTCGTGAGAAGATCCTCCGGCCTCCTGAACTCCTGTTCAAAGCGACTGCCGAGCCATCTCACCGCGTGTTACGATCCCCGGCAATGAAGGCCGCCCGTCTTGTTCTCCTTCTCTTCCTCCTCCCGGCCCCCGCATCTGCACAGAACGCCGCGGCGCGGATGCCGCCCCTGTCCGATCTGTCCCGATCGCTTCAGGACCTCGCCGCGAAGGTCAGCCCGAGCGTCGTGCAGATCTTCGTCACGGGCTACGCGACGCCCGACGAGGAGGACCAGGGAGCGACCGGTGAGCCGCACCTCGAACGGAGCAACGGCTCCGGCGTGATCGTGGACGCCGACGGCTACATCGTCACCAACGCCCACGTCGTCGAGAACGCGACGCGGATTGAAGTCGAGCTGCCGTTCGAGACGACCGGCGGCGCGCCGGGGCGCTCGATCCTGAAGCGGCGCGGGCGCGTGGTCGGGGCGCAGATTGTCTCGATCGATCGCGAGACGGACCTGGCCGTGGTCAAAGTCGAGGCGCGCAGCCTGCCGGCGCTCGCCTTCGGCGACTCCGATACGCTTCGGGCCGGCCAGTTGGTGCTGGCGTTCGGCAGCCCGCTCGGCCTCGAGTCGTCGGTGTCCATGGGCGTGGTCAGCGCCGTGGCGCGCCAGCTCGCGCCGGAAGATCCGATGATCTACATCCAGACGGATGCGACCATCAATCCCGGCAACAGCGGCGGCGCGCTGGTGGACACCGATGGACGTCTGGTCGGCATCAACACGCTCATCCTCTCGCAGTCGGGCGGCAGCGAAGGGATCGGCTTCGCGGCGCCGAGCAACATCGTCCGCAACATCTTCAATCAGATCCGGAAGACCGGGCGGGTGCGGCGCGGAGAGATCGGCGTCAACCCTCAGACCATCACGCCGCTGATGGCCGAAGCGCTCGCGCTCACGGTCGACGCGGGGGTCGTGCTGTCGGATGTGCTCCCCGGCAGCCCGGCGGAGAAAGCGGGCCTGGCGCCGGGGGACCTCGTGCTGTCGCTCGACGGCAAGCGCATGGAGAACGGACGGCAGTTCCGCATCAACGTCTACACGCGCGGCGTCGGCGAGCAGGTCGCGGTCGAAGTCCAGCGGGGCAGCCGGACGCTGACCGTTCGTGTCCCGGTCGTCGAGCGCGCGAGCGATGTCGGGCAGCTCGAGGTGCTCATCGGAACCCAACAAGTGATCCGCGGGCTCGGGGTGTTCGCCCTCGATCTGACCGCGCGGATTGCCGCCCTGCTGCCGCCGCTGCGGCACAACAAAGGCGCCGTCGTCGCGCGCGTCACCGCGGAGACGCCGTTTTCCCAACAGGGCCGGCTGCAAATGGGCGACGTCGTCCACGCGCTCAACGGCACGGTGATCGCGGGGGTCGAGGACTTGAAGAAGGCCGCCGCCGCGCTCCAGCCCGGCGCCGCAGCGGTCCTCCTCGTCGAACGGGGAAGCACGCTGATGTATCTCGCGTTCAGGGCGGAAAGGTAGAGAATCCTAATCCCTCATCCTTGAATCCCGAATCCCTGAATCGGTTAGGGATTCAAGGATTCGAGGATCGGGATCAGGGATGGGATTAGGGATCGAGATCCCGCCGGCCAGTACAGCGCATACGCACATCCCAGCAGCGCCAGGCTGGCGGCCAGCAGCGCGACGATGTCCGCCCGCGGATCGTGCATCGCGATCACCGTGCGCATGCCTTCGTAGTAGTGGAACGGCGACGCGAGCGCGTAGGGTCGCGCCGGCGCCCACGAGGCCGCGACGAAGTGCAGGAGATACAGGACGACCGCGCCCAGCCCGATCGCGCCGACGGCGGTCGCGCGCCGCCGGACGTGCGCGGCCAGGGCGAGCCCCGCGGTCCCGAAACACCACACCACGGCGACCAGGTTGGCCGCCACCCACAGCATCGCGGACGTCTGGGCCGGGGGACTGCCTGACGGCGCGAGCCAGGCGAGCGCCGCGCGGTTCGCGACGAACATCAGCGCGACGATCAGCGCGGTGACGCCGCCCGAGACCACCGCCGATCTCGTGACGATCAGATATCGGGGCACGGGCCGCACCGCGATGAGGTCCACCAGTCCTTCCTCCACGTCGCCCGCGAGCTCGCTCGCCAGGTAAATCGCCCCGCAACACAGCGTGAGCATGACGACGGGATGGAAGAAGCCGAAGGCCGAGAGACCGCTGAACGACGCGATGACGGATCCGCCGAAGGCCTCCAGGAGTACCGGCGGCACGAGCGCCGAGAACTGCGAGAAGAGCCCCTCGCGCTGGAGGTTCCGCGCGATCGACGACGAGCAGGACCTGGAACGCCGGCAGCACCGTCGCGAGCCCGGCGATCAGGCCGATGTGCCGCCGCAGCGACCGGCCGACGAGCGCGACGAGCATCCTCATGTGCGCGGGCCGCTCCCGTCGGCGTAGATCCCGAGCACGTACTCCTCGAGCCTGAACGGCTCGATCTCGATGTCCGACACGCCCAGCCCGCGCAACGCCTCGAGCGCATCTCCGAGCGGGCCGCGCCACTCGAGGTCCCACCGGCGTGGGCCGCGGCGGGTCAACGCGGCGGCGAGCGGCGGCGGAGGTTCCGGCGCGGGACCGTCGAAGAACACCCGCACGCGGCGCGGCGTCTCCTGCCGCAGGTCCGCGATCGACGTCTGCCGCACCAGCGTCCCCCGCCGGATGATCCCCACCCGGTCGCAGAGCCGCTCCACCTCCGACAGCACGTGCGACGAGAGAAAGATGGTGGTGGACCCGTCGGCCTTCAGCTCGTGGACCGTCTCGGCGAACGCTTCGATCATCAGGGGATCGAGGCCCGACGTGGGCTCATCGAGCACGACCACGGGCGCGCGTCCCATCAGGGCCTGAACGATTCCGAACTTCCGTTTCATGCCGTGCGACAGCTCGCCGAGACGCCGCCGGAGATCGGTCTCGCTCACGTCGAAGCGCGCGAGCAGCCGGCGCCGCCACTGCGCGTCGACGGGTTTCTGCTCCAGGGCCCCGAGGAAGTCGAGGTAGCCACCGCCGGTCAGCTCCCGGTAGAGGGGCATCTCGGCGGGCAGGTACCCGATGCGCGAGCGGACGGCCACGCTCGATGCGCGACAGTCGAGGCCGTGGACCATGATGCGGCCGCGGGTCGGGCGCACGAGGTCGAGAAGAATCCTGATCGTCGTGGTCTTGCCGGCCCCGTTCGGACCGAGGAACCCGTAGACCTCGCCCGGCATGACCGCGAGATCCAGGTTCTCGACCGCGACGACGGCGCCGAAGTACTTCGTCAGCGACTCGGCGCGAATCGCCTCGGCCGCCATCAACGGCCGCGCTGCCGGCCCGGCGCCGGCGGGATGGCGCCGAGCGCACTCGACACCACGTCCCACAGCGGGTTGCCCGTCGCGATCGCGACGTTCCCTTCGAGCACGGCGTCGCCCGGCTGGGGCGCGATGTCGAAATCGCTGTCTGTCGCGCTCGCGGCGGGACGCATCTCGCGCGTGCGCAGCGCGAACTCGATCGTGAAGGGGCGATCCGCGACGGTGCCGGCCGCGGAGAACTCGACCAGCCGCGAGTCGGCGGCCGTCACGACGGCACGGGCCCGCGCCAGCGCGAACGGCACGCCGGCCGGGAGAACACTCTCGCGGATCTCGACCTGATAACAGGCCTCGCCGTCCCGCTGCAGCTCGCGCAGCGTCTGACCGCTGCTCATCTGCATGAGCGTGATCAGGGTCTGGAGCACGGCGCGTTTCATCGCCGGCGCCGACAACGCCGTGGGCTCGGCGGCCGTGAAGCGAAACAGGAACCCGGTCCCGTTGGCCCGCAGATACCGCACCCGCGTCTGCCGCAGCGCATCGTCGGCCGCGCCCTCGACGACCTGGCCGTCGGCCGCCAGCTTGACGATGCGGTAGCGCCCTTCGCGATCGTGATCGATCGTCTCCTCGACCGTGAACCGCCCGGCGTGATCCTGCGGAATCAGGTCGCCGAGCAGGCCCTCGAGCGCGAGGTCGTAGGTCAGCACCTCGATCCCGGTGACGTCGGCGCCGAGCGCGGTCCGCGAGCGGCCGAGGATCTCCGCGGCCGACACGGTCGTTTGCCGATCGACGCCGGGGACGACGATGACGAAGAACAGGAGCGCCGCGGCGGCTGCCGCGCCGGCGGTCCACACCCATCCGGGCACGCGCCGCACCGGGCGCAGCGTCGTCGCGCCGCGCGGCGCGTCCCCCGCGCCGCCGTCGAGCCGCGCGCGGATCGCACCGCGCACCGCGTCGGGCATGGCGCCGGTGCCGGCCGCTTCGACGAGGCGCGCGGTCATCCGGCGGCGGGCCTCGAGCCGGCCTGCGCAGCGCGGGCACTCGGTGGTGTGAGGGTCGCCGCCGGTGCGCCGTTCACCGTCCGCGATCGCCTGCAGTTCGTCGTCCGATAGGCAGCGTGACATGGCAGATCTCCTGTTCAGTTTCGCCTTCAGGCGGACCTGACGTCCGGCTAAAGCCGGACGCTACCGGTCCAACTCTTTCTCCAGACGATCGAGCGCCCGGGCGAGCAGGCGGCCGACCGAGGCCGGCCGGATCCCGGCGGCTTGCGCGATCTCCTGATACGAAAGCCCCTGCGCGCGAAGGGCGACGAGGAGGCGGTCGCGAGTCGCGAGCGCGCGAACGCCCTGCAGCACCGCGTCGAGTCCGGCGGCCGCATCGGCGGAGTCCGGCGCCACGCGTCGATCGAGGGCGGCGACCCAGGGCAGCCAGCGCCGAAGACCCCGCTGCCGGTCGCGGCACGCATGTGCGGCGACCGTGTAGAGCCAGCCGCGCGCGTTCGGAAGCGAGCCGCCGGCCTCGACGTGCGTGATGAGGCGGAGGAAGGTGTCCTGGACGACGTCCTGCGCCTGATCCGGCTCGCGGAGCATCGCGCGCGCGAGCCGATACAAGCCCGCCGCATGCCGGTCGAACAGCTCGGCGACGATCCCTTCGGCAGGGCGCCGGGCTGCCACCTCGACGACAGGTGAGCGGGAGGAAGGAAACATCGCCACGAGCCCCGTTGTCCGCATCACTTATACAACGCTGCAGAGAGGGGTTTGTGACAGGCTGTGGTTACTATCGGGACTCGGGATTCGGGATCGCGATTGGGGATTAGGGATTAGGGATTGCCCATGTCCGAGTACACGGCGACGGTCAGCTGGCAGCGCGGGGACGCGCGGTTCGTCGACAACCGCTACAGCCGGGCCCACGAATGGAAGTTCGACGGCGGCACGGTGGTTCCGGCGTCGTCCTCTCCGCACTCGGTTCCGGTGCCGCTGTCGGACCCGCGCGGCGTCGATCCCGAGGAAGCCTTCGTTGCCGCGCTCTCGAGCTGTCACATGCTCTGGTTCCTGTCGATCGCCGCGAAGCGGGGCTTTGTCGTCGAGTCGTACGAGGACAACGCGGTGGGCCATCTGGAGAAGAACGATGCCGGGCGGATGGCGATGACGAGGGTCATCCTGCGGCCGGCGGTCAGGTTTTCAGGCGAGCCCGTGCCGACCGCGGATCAGCTGAAGGAAGTCCACGATCGAGCGCACCACGAGTGCTATATCGCGAACTCGGTGCGGACAGTGGTGACAGTAGAAGTCAGGTGAATGCTCGGGACCAGAGACCGAAGACCGAGACCCGGGATCCGAGACCCGAGACTCGAGACCTGAGACCCACGACTATCCTCCGCGCGTGTGCATTTCCAGGTGCGCATCCTTCTTCAGATGGCGAAGCGGAATCAGGGTCGTCTGGCGATCCACGCCCATACGTTCCTCCGCGCCGCGATCGGCGCGGACGGACCACACGGCCGCGACGAGCCGCTCCAGATCCTCGCGCGTCGCGCCGGCGCGCAGGGGCCGTCGAAGATCGGTGCCGGTCGCGGCGTACAAGCAGAGCAGCCAGACGCCGTCGGCCGTCAGGCGGCTCCGGTCGCAGGCCGCGCAGAACGGCTCGGTCGTCGACGAGATGATGCCGAACGTGGCGCCATCCGGCAGGAGGAACCGATCGGCCGGCGCCGACGACGGCTCGAGCGGCAGGACCGTTCCGTACTGCGCCTCGATCCGCGCCAGCATCTCGCGGCGGGAGACGACCGCATCCGGCGTCCAGCGCGTCGCGCCGCCGACGTCCATGTACTCGATGAACCGCACCTCCGCGCCGACGCCCCTGGCGTACTCGATGAGCGGCACGATCTCGTCGTCGTTGACGCCGCGGATCACGACGGTGTCGAGCTTGAGCGAGTCGAAGCCCGCGGCGGCGGCCGCGTCGATGCCCCGGAGCACCGCGCCGAGCTCGTCCATCCGGGTCAGCGCGCGGAAGCGTTCGCGGTCGAGCGTGTCCAGGCTGACGGTAATGCGGTGGAGCCCGGCCCCGCGCAGCGCCGCCGCCTGGGCGCCCAGCAGGACGCCGTTGGTGGTCAGCGCCAGATCGGCGATCGTGCGCCGGGCCGCGAGGTTTTCGATGAGGATCGGCAGATCGCGCCGCAGCAGCGGCTCGCCGCCGGTAATCCGCACGCGATCGACGCCGAGCGGCGTAAAGACGTCCACGAGGGCGCCGATTTCCTCGAACGTCAGCAGGTTCTCGCGCGGCAGCCACACGTAGTCGGGCTCCGGCATACAGTAATGACACCGGAGGTTGCAGCGGTCCGTGACCGAGACCCGGAGGCTGCGCAGCGGGCGCGCGAAGCGATCGAGCAGAGGCATGGATCACCTAAGTATAATCTGAGCGGCCTCGGCGCTAGCGCGCCTCGGTAGGGGCCGCGCTGGCTTCGCTCGCCGTAGGGGCCTCGCGCTTCGCGCTCGGAAGGGCGGCTCGCTGCGCTCGCCGGTAGGGGCCTCGGCGCTACGCGCCTCGGTAGGGCGGCTCGCGACGCTGCTGCGGCGCTCACTACGTCGCCGTAAGGGCCTCGCGCTTCGCGCTCGGAAGGGACAACATGGAACTTGGATCGATGAATCGCAGAATGCTGACCCTCGCGCTCGCCGCGGCGATCGTCGCGACGCCGCCGTCCGCGGCCGCGCTCGCACAAGGGAGCGGCGCCGGCCAGGCGCCGTCCGCGGCCACGCCGTCCGCGGCCAGCGCCGGCGCACCAGGACGAGCCTCGCGTGGCGCAGATGAAGAAAGATGCCGCCGCGGACGTGGACGCGATGAAGGACTTCACCCAGCAGATGGTGGATTCCGTGTTCAGCTTCGGCGAGCTCGGCTTCCAGGAAATCGAGACCAACCGCTATCTGATCGGCATCCTGAAGAAGAACGGCTTCTCGGTCGAGGAAGGGGTCGCCGGGATTCCGACGGCGTTTGTCGCCTCCTGGGGATCGGGGAAGCCCGTGATCGCGCTGGGCTCCGATATCGACGGCATCCCGCAGGCGTCGCAGAAGCCGGGCGTCGCGTACCATGCTCCGCTGGTCGAGGGCGCGCCGGGCCACGGCGAGGGCCACAACTCCGGCGAACCGCTCAACATCACCGCGGCCATCGCGGTGAAGAAGATCATGGAGCGGGAGAAGCTGCCCGGCACGATTCGCATCTGGACGGGAACCGCGGAGGAGCTGGTCGGCACGAAGGCGTACTTCGTGCGCGCGGGGCTGTTCAAGGACGTCGACGTCACGATCTTCACGCACGTCTCCGACAACATGGCGGTCTCGTGGGGTGAGCCGGGAAACAGCACCGGGCTGGTCTCGGTGGAGTACTCGTTCGTGGGGCAAACCGCCCACGCCGCCGGCTCGCCGTGGCGCGGCCGCAGCGCGCTCGACGCGGTCGAGCTGATGAACATCGGCTGGAACTACCGGCGGGAACACCTCCCGCCCGAGCACCGCTCGCACTACGTCATCGTCAACGGCGGCGATCAGCCCAACGTCGTGCCGCGGACCGCCTCGGTCTGGTACTACTTCCGGCAGACGACGTATCCGAAGATCAAGGAGCTGTGGGAGATCGGCGACTCCATCGCGAAGGGGGCCGCGATGATGACCGCCACGGAGCTGCAGCCGACCAGGGTCCTCGGATCGGCGTGGCCGCAGCACTTCAACAAGGCGGTCGCCGAGGCGGTGTACGCCAACATTCAGCGCGTCGGCCTGCCGACGTGGAGCGACGACGACCAGACGCTCGCCAAGGCGCTGCAGAAGGAGCTCGGCTCGCGCGAGGCCGGAGGCCTCACCGCGAAACTCGCGACCAGCCTGCAGGGGCCGGCGACCGAGAACCGCGGCGGCGGCTCCGACGACATCGGCGACGTGTCGTGGAACGTGCCGACGATCACGCTGCGCTACCCGTCGAACATCCCCGGACTGCCGGGCCACAACTGGGCGAACGCGATCGCCATGGCGACGCCGATCGCGCACAAAGGCGTCACCGCCGGCGCGAAGGTGCAGGCGATGACGATGATCGACCTGTTGACCAGGCCCGCTCTGGTCCAGGCCGCGTGGGACTACTTCCGGAACGTGCAGACGAAGGACATCAAGTACGAGCCGCTCATCAGGCCGCAGGACAAGCCCGCCATCGACATGAACAAGGCGACGATGGACAAGTACCGCCCGGAGATGCGCAAGTACTACTACGATCCGTCGAAGTACAAGACGTATCTGGAGCAGCTGGGCATCCAGTATCCGACGGTCAAGAAGGACTGACGGTCGGCAACTCCCAAGGGCTGGAACAGGAGATCAGGATGATCAGGAGTGTCTGTTGCTGTTCTGACTTCTTACCGCCGGTTAGCCTGGAACCAAGAAAGACAAGTCTCTTGAGCTCTTGACCTCCTGTTCAGGGCGCTAACCACAATCTCCCAACTCCAATTGGACTTTGTCCTCCGTGTATCATCTATTGATGCTCCGCCCGTACAAAGGCACCCATCCACGGGTCCACCCCACGGCCTACGTCGACGCCAGCGCCCAGGTCATCGGCGACGTCGAGATCGGCGAGGCCAGCAGCGTCTGGATGAACGTCGTGATTCGCGGCGACGTGCACCGGATTCGCATCGGGCGCCGGAGCAACGTGCAGGACGGCACGATCGTGCACGTGATGCGCGGCACGCACGCGACGACGATCGGCGACGACGTGACGATCGGGCACGGCGCGATCGTGCACGGGTGCACGCTGCACGATCGCATCCTCGTGGGCATGGGCGCGATCCTGCTGAACGGCGTGGACGTGGGAGAGGACTCGATCGTCGCGGCCGGCACGCTGCTCCCGGAGGGGACGCAGATTCCGCCGCGATCGCTGGTGATGGGCAGTCCCGGCAAGGTGCGCCGCGCGCTGACCGACGACGACGTCGCGACGATTCGGGACTACGCGGAGCGCTACGTGGGCTACCGGCTCGACTACATGGACGGCGGCGGCTCCGTCCCGGCGCGCTGATGGCGTCGCAGCAGACCCGCCCCGCGCGGGGGATGCGCGATTTCCTGCCGGAGGACGTCCGCCGGCGCGACTACGTCATCGGCGTCATTGCCGGCGTGTACCGGCGCTACGGCTTCGAGCCGCTGGAAACGCCGGCGCTCGAGAACATCGAGACGCTGACCGGCAAGTACGGCGAAGAAGGCAACCAGCTGATCTTCAAGGTGCTCCGCCGCGGCGAGCACGAGCGTCGGGCGAGACCGATCTGGCGCTGCGCTACGATCTGACGGTCCCGCTCGCGCGCGTCGTCGCCGAGCATCGCGGGAAGCTGCCGAAGTTCTTCAAGCGCTACCAGATCCAGCCCGTGTGGCGCGCCGACCGGCCGGCGCGCGGCCGCTTCCGCGAGTTCTACCAGTGCGACGTGGACGCGATCGGATCGCGCTCGGTGGCGGTCGAGACGGAACTGTGCGCGGCGGTCAGCGACGTCCTCGAGGCGCTCGGCTTTCAGGACTTTGCCCTTCGGCTCAATCATCGGAGCGTGCTGACCGGAATGCTGGAGACGGCCGGCGTGCCGGCCGAGCGTCATGGAGATGCCCTCGTCGCGATCGACAAGCTCGACAAGATCGGCATCGCGGGTTTGCGCTGGAGCTCGAGGCGAGACAGATTCCTTCGGGGCCGCCGTCGAGCTCGTGTCCATGTTTCAGCCGCGGGACGAGACCAACGAGCGGAAGCTGGAGATCCTGACCGAGCGCTTTCGCGGCCACGAGGCCGGCTGCGCGGCGTGTCGGAGCTGGCGCAGATTCTGGCGTGGTCGGCGGCCACGAGCGCCGGTCCGCACCTGCGGCTGGATCTCACGCTCGCCCGCGGTCTCTCGTACTACACGGGTGCGATCATGGAAGTCGCGGTCCCCGATCTGGCCGGCAGTCTCGGCGGCGGCGGACGCTACGACGGCCTGATCGGCATGTTCCTGGGCGAGGAAGTGCCCGCGTGCGGGTTCTCTCTCGGCCTCGAGCGGATTCTCGTCGTGATGGGGGAGCGCAACATGTTCCCCGCGTCCGTGCAGCAGCCGTCCGCGGACGTCATGGTGACGCTGTTCGATGCCGCGATGGTCCCGGAGGCGCTGCGGCTCGCGGCTGAATTGCGCCGCGAGGGGGTCCGCGTCGAGCTCTACCCGGAGCCCGACAAGCTGGGCAAGCAGATGAAATACGCGGACGCGAAGGGGATTCCGTTCGCCGCGGTCCTCGGCGGCGACGAGATCGCCCGCGGCGAGGTTACGATCAAGAACCTGGAGACGAGCGAGCAGCAGTCGGTGCCCCGATCGGACGTGGCGGCGATGTTGAGGAAAGCGACCAGCAGGCAGTAGCGCCCACCGTCGCTTGTCGCGCGAGGCGGACGAGCGACGAGCTATGGCGGGCCCCGCCGGAGCGCGCTGGGTCTCGGACGCGCCAGAGGCGGGGAAGCGGGAACTGGCGGGAAGCTGGAAGCTGGAAGCTGGAAGCTGGAGCCGGTAGCTGATTCATGCAGATTGAACCACTCGGAACGCTGGCGCGCACGCACACCTGCGGCGCACTGAGGGCGCAGGACGTCGGTCAGGACGTCGTGCTGCTCGGATGGGTGCACCGCGTCCGCGATCTGGGGTCGCTCGTCTTCTTCGACCTCCGCGACCGCTACGGCGTCACGCAGGTCGTGGCGCGAGACGATGACGCGCTCCTCGCCGGCGCCAAGCGGCTGCGATCGGAGTTCGTCGTCGCCGTCCGCGGCCGCGTCGAGCACCGCACGCCGGAAACCGTCAACGCGAAGATCACGACCGGGGAGATCGAGGTCAGCGCGTCCGAGATCCGGCTGCTGAACGACGCGAAGACGCCGCCGTTCCCGATCGCCGACGAGATCGAGATCTCCGAAGAGATGCGGCTCAGGTACCGCTACCTCGACCTGCGCCGGCCGCGCATGCAGCGCAACCTGATCCTGCGGCATCGCGCGACGATCGCGATCCGGCAGTACTTCGACGAGCACGGGTTCCTCGAGATCGAAACGCCGATGCTGACCAAGTCCACGCCGGAAGGGGCGCGCGACTACCTCGTGCCGAGCCGCGTCCACCCCGGCGAGTTCTTCGCGCTGCCGCAGTCGCCGCAGATCTTCAAGCAGATCCTGATGATCGCCGGGATGGACCGGTACTTCCAGATCGTCAAGTGCTTCCGCGACGAGGATCTGCGCGCCGATCGCCAGCCCGAGTTCACGCAGGTCGACCTCGAGATCTCGTTCGCGACCGAGGACCTCGTCTTCGCGACGCTCGAGCCGCTGATGGAACGGCTGATGGCGCTCATCGGCAGGGACGCGCCGCGGCCGTTCCAGCGGATGCCGTACGCGGAGGCGATCGCGCAAGTACGGATCGGACAAGCCGGACCTGCGCTGCGGCATGGAGATCGCGGATCTCTCCGCCGCGTTCGCCGGGTCGGAGTTCACGGTCTTCCGCGACGCGATCGCGGCCGGCGGCGAGGTGCGCGGGTTCGTCGTCCCCGGCGCGGCGAAGTACTCGCGCCGCGAGCTCGACGAGCTGGTCGAACAGACGAAGCAGCTCGGCGGCGGCGGGCTCGTCTGGGCGCGGCCGGCGGACGGGGTCGTCCAGAGCTCGGCGCTCAAGGCGGCCGGCGAGGCGGCGATCCGCGGCGCGCTCGAGCTGGCGGGCGCCGGCCCGGCCGATCTGCTGCTCATGGCCGCCGGCCCGCACGAGGCGACGTCGAAGGCGCTCGGCCAGCTGCGCCTGCACATCGCGAAAAAGCAGAACCTGCTCGACCCGAACACGTTCGAGTTTCTGTGGGTCGTCGACTTTCCGATGTTCGACTGGCTCGAAGACGAGAAGCGCTGGGAGTTCATGCACCATCCGTTCACCGCGCCGCTCGAAAGCGACCGCCACCTGCTCGAGTCGGATCCGGGCCGCGCCCGCGCGCGCGCCTACGATCTCGTGCTCAACGGCAGCGAGATCGGCGGCGGCAGCATCCGGATTCACGACCAGGCGCTGCAACGCCTCATCTTCAAGCTGCTCGGGATCTCGGACGAGGAGGCGAAGCTGCGGTTCGGCTTCTTCGTGGACGCGCTCGAGTACGGCACGCCGCCGCACGGCGGCATCGCGCTCGGCCTCGACCGTATCGTCGCGATCCTGTGCGGGGAGCAGTCGATTCGCGAGGTCATCGCGTTTCCGAAAACCGCGCAGGCCGTCGACCTGATGGCAGGTGCGCCGTCGCCGGTCAACGAGAAGCAGCTGCGGGAGCTCAAGCTGAAGTAGCGGCCGGCGCGGCTCGCGGCCGGGCTTGGCCGTTCGCGAGCCATGCTAGAATCGCTGACATCACCTCCCGTGTTTCAAGGAGTTGCCCCATCCCGCCTGCCACCGTGATGCGCAAGATTCAGATCCCGACGAAGGGGCCGAATCGCTGTTCGGCACCTACGACGAGAACCTCAAGCAGCTCGAAGCGCAGTTCGGCGTCCGCATCCGCACGAACGGCCAGGAGCTGATCGTCGAGGGGGAGCCGGCCGACGTCGGCCGCGCCGAGAAGGTGCTCGACCAGCTGGCGGCGCTGATGCGCGGCGGCTACAGGCTCGGCAAGGGCGACGTGAAGACCGCGTCGCAGCTCGTCGTCCAGGACGAGACCGTCGAGCTGGCCGACTACTTCCTGAAGGGCGCGTCGCGGACCTCCGGCAAGCGGCAGGTGATGCCGAAGAGCGTCAACCAGCGCCGCTACCTCGACGCGATCGAGAAGCACGACATCGTGTTCGGCATCGGCCCGGCGGGCACCGGCAAGACGTATCTCGCGATGGCGCAGGCGGTGTCGTTCCTGCTCGCCAAGCGCGTCAGCCGCATCATCCTGGCGCGCCCGGCGGTCGAAGCGGGGGAGAAGCTCGGCTTCCTGCCCGGCGACCTCCAGGAAAAGGTCAACCCGTACCTGCGTCCGCTCTACGACGCGCTCTACGACATGATCGAGATCGAGCGCGCCGACCGCCTGCTCGAGCGCGGCACCATCGAGGTCGCGCCGATCGCGTTCATGCGCGGCCGCACGCTGAACGACGCGTTCGTCATCCTGGACGAAGCGCAGAACACGACCTCCGAGCAGATGAAGATGTTCCTGACCCGCCTCGGCTTCGGCTCGAAGGCGGTCATCACCGGCGACGTCACGCAGATCGATCTGCCGTCGGCGCGCACCTCGGGCCTCGTCGAAGCGATGAAGGTCGTCGGCAACGTCGAGGGCATCTCGTTCGTGCACTTCGACGACAAGGACGTCGTGCGCCACCCGCTCGTCCAGCAGATCGTGAAGGCGTACGAAGCGTTCGGTGGATCCCGACAGTAGGCGGCTGCGCGTGTCCGTAACGGACGGCCGCGGCCGCACGGTACGCGCTGCCGGGCTGGCCCGCTGGCTCGCCGCGATCGCGCCCCGCGCGCGCCCGCGGCGAGGTGGCCATCGCCCTCGTCTCCGACGCGCGCATCCGCGAGCTCAACCGGCAGTACCGGCGCACCGACACGCCGACCGACGTCCTGTCGTTCGCGGCGGATGACGAGGCGAGCACGGCGGACCGCGAGTTCGGCGACATCGTGATCGCCAAGGGCGTCGCGCGCCGGCAGGCGCGGGAGGCCGGGCATTCCTACGCCACCGAGCTGAACGTCCTCGCGCTGCACGGCCTGCTGCACCTGCTCGGTTACGATCACCACGACCCCGCGGACCGCGGCCGGATGGCGCGCGCCGAAGCGCGGCTCGGCCGGAAGGGCGGCCTGCGCCGGGGCCTGATCGCACGGTCATGATCCCGCTGCTCCTCTTCCTGCTCGCGATGGCGGCCGTCTACGTCGGCACCATCGAGACGGCGTTCAGCGCGCTGATGAGGCTCTCGCTGCGCCTGATGGCCGAGCGCGGCGGCCGCGACGATCGGCTCGGCTTCTACCTCGACGATCCGATCCAGCTGTTCGTCCCGGCGCGGCTGCTGCTCGGCCTGATCTTCTCGCTCGCGACCGTTCATCGCGATCCTGACCGGCGGCGCCGGGCTCCAGTCGATCGGGATGCTCCTGCTGTTCGTCGCCGTCTACATCGTCGTCTGCGAGCACGTGCTGCCGATGCTCATCGTGCGGCGCAACCCGGAGCGCGTGCTCGCGATCGCTGCTGCCGCCGTTCGACTGTCGCGGCGCGATGTCCACCCGCTGACCGGCGGCCTCGTCCGGCTGATTGTCGCCGAGCGGCCGTCCCGAGCGCGCCGAGGCCACGCAGCGTCAACGGGGCGCCGGCGGAACCAGGGCGGCGAGTCGCGCACGCCTACCTCGAGGCCGGCGAGGAGCAGGGGCTGATCGAGGGGGACGAGCGGCGGCTGCTGCAGTCGATCGTCGACTTCGGCGACACGCTCGTGCGCGAGGTGATGACGCCGCGGCCCGACATCGTCGCGATCCGGGCCGACACGACGCTCGACGAGCTGCGCGCGCTCTTCCGCGAGCAGGAGTACTCGCGCTTCCCGGTCTACAAGGAGAACCTCGACAACATCCTCGGCATCGTCTTCGTCAAGGACCTGATCCGCTGACGACGACGAGTCCGGGAACATGCGGCTGCAGCAGGATCTGGGACGGCTCATCCGGCCGACGACGTTCGTGCCCGAGACCAAGCGCGTGCCGGAGCTGCTCAAGGAGTTCCAGCGCAAGCAGGTCCAGATGGCGATCGTCGTCGACGAGTACGGCGGCACCGCCGGCCTCGTGACGATCGAGGATCTGCTCGAGGAGATCGTCGGCGAGATCCGCGACGAGTACGACGTCGAGACGGAGCCGATCGTCGACGAAGGCGACGGCTCGTACGTGTTCAGCGCCAAGGTCAACTTCGACGAGGTGCGCGAGCGGCTCGACGTCGAGATCGAGCCCGAAGGGTTCGAGACCGTCGGCGGCTACGTGCTGACCCGCGTCGGCCGCGTGCCCGCCGTCGGCGAGACCTTCGAGCTCGACGGCCTGTTCGTCGAAGTGCTCGAGGCCGAGCGGCGCCGCATCCACAAGGTGCGGGTCCGCCTCGCGCCCAGCCCCGTGCCGGAGCGCGGCTCCCTGCACTTCGATCGCTGACCCATGCCCAGGTCCGGCTACGCCTCCCTCATCGGCCGTCCGAACGCCGGCAAGTCGACGCTGCTCAACCGGATCATCGGGACGAAAGTCGCCATCGTCTCCGACAAGCCGCAGACGACGCGGACGCGGATCCTCGGCGGTGAAGAACTACGAGGGCGGGCAGATCGTGTTCGTCGACACGCCCGGCATCCACCGGCCGCTGCACCGGCTGAACGTGCGGATGGTCGACGCGGCCGTCGAGACGCTGCGCGAGGTGGACGTCGTCACGCTCGTGTTCGACGCGTCGACGCAGCCGGGGCACGGCGATGAGTACGTCTCGAACCTGCTGAAGGACGTCACGACGCCGGTCGTGCTCGTGCTGAACAAGATCGACCTGGTCGCGAAGACCCGGCTGCTGCCGCTGATCGAGCAGGTGCAGAAGTGGCGCGAGTTCGCCGCCATCGTCCCGGTGTCGGCCGCGACCGGTGACGGCGTCGAGCAGCTCGAGCGCGTGCTGCTCGAGCAGATGCCGGAGGGGGAGCCGGGGTTTCCGGACGACTACCTGACCGATCAGCCGGAGCGGGCGCTGGTGGCGGAGACCGTGCGCGAGAAGGTCCTGCACCACACGCGCGAGGAGCTGCCGTTCTCGACCGCGGTCGTCGTCGATCAGTTCGACGAGACGGAGCGCGGCGGATTCTCCGTCTCTACTGCACCATCTACGTCGAGACCGAGTCGCAGAAGCCGATCGTGATCGGCCGCGCCGGCGACATGATCAAGCAGATCGGCACCGAGGCGCGCCAGGAGCTCGAGACGTTCTTCGGCACCAAGGTCTACCTCGATCTGCGCGTGAAGGTGAACGCCGACTGGCGCGACAACGACCGCGTCCTCGACGACATCGGCGTGCCGAGGACGGAGACCAAACCGTCGAAGGGGTCGCGCCGTTCGAGGAGACCGAAAACCTGAGGGATGGCCCGGAGCATCAGAGGTGGCACAACCCGGAGCGATGTGGGACGGCGTCAAGGCGTTTGCGGGCGAGCTGCTGGGCGTGGTCAGGTGGATCGCGGGCGTCGCAGGCGCCACGCTGCCGAAGCGTTGGTGGCCGGTGCTCGACCCGTACGTTCCGGCCACGGATTCGGCGGCGATCTCCGCGATTCTGACAATCCTGCTCGCCGGCGTTATCGGCGTGCCCGGGTTCATCGGCCACGTGACCGAGCAGGTCTCGCTCAACAATCGGGCGATCCTGGCGGCGGCCGAGGATCAGGCGTCCCGTCCGGCTTCGGAGGAAACCGTCAGCGAGAGAGATTGGGGGCGCATGTTCGTGGCCGCCTCCGGCCTGTCCGTCTTCACCTTCATCTTCCTGACCCCGGCCGGATGGGCCTCCACTTACCTCGGGATCTCCGGCACGTGGCGCGGCATCGCGGCAGCGGTCGACGACCCGTTCGGCGATCCGATCCTGACCGGACTCGACGCCCTGGTGCGGGGCGGCATGCGCCGAATCGGTTCCGATGTTGCCCGCACCCGGCGCGAGATGCTCGAGGGGCCGGCGGTCGCCGACCGCGTCGTCCGCGGGCCGCACATCGGCGTCGCCGGCGCCGAGCTCGTCATAGTCTGCGCGCGGCGCAAGCCGCTCTGGGACGTCGGGACGGTCGTGGATACGGGCGAGCAATGGTTCCGGGTGAGTCTCCATCGAGGAGCGAACCATCGGCGGGCGGCTCCGGACACTCTACGGGCTGACGGAGCACCGCGACTCCGGAGCGATCCGGCGCGCCGTGCGCTACGACATGCCGCCGCACGCCGAGGGGCGCGGCTGACAGGCGGATCGGCGGCCGGGTCGCTCAGCAGCGGCAGGGCGAGCATGTAGCGCCGCCGGTCGCACGCGGGAAATCCTCCCGGCTCAGACGTGTGTCCTGCGGCGACAGGGATGTGTGGACGACATCGCAGCGCACGATGCGCCGGGCGTACGTTGGGCGACGCGGATCGCAGGACGGAAGTCGCCGCGACCTGGCGCGTTCTGCAGGCAGAGCGGCATCGCGTGGCCGCCGACCCGCCCGCCTCGAGCCCGTCGAGGAAGATCTGCAGTCGAACCATCCGGCGATGCCAGATGGCGCAGAATCGGCACGAACAGCTCGGTAGGACATCGCGTTGCCGATATCGCGTTGGTTCGGCCTCGTGTTCGTTGAGCAGGCGGCAGCCGATGACGAAGGTGGACGACGTCCTTCGAGGAGCTCGATCGGGGCGCAGATGGTTCGATCTTTCCGATGCTCGACAACGGCTATCTGTATCTCGCCGCGACGCGCATGTCCCTGTATCGATCAGAAGTCGATTGGGCGCTCGTGTTCGAGGTGTTCGGCTTCTCGCCTCGTGCCGGTCTGCCCCATCTCTGCGTGTGTACCTTCGGCAGTCGGCTTCGCAATCGCAATCCACCGGAATCCTATGTTTCGCGTGAGGCCTACGAGAACTACCTGTCCCAGCATCCCAATGATGATTCGCGCTTCTTCTACCCCATTGCCGAGGGCGACTGGCAGAGCCCTGACTCCAGCGAGTTCGTTTCGGCGCACGCGGAGGGGCTTCTCCTGCGCGACGAACATGTCAGAATTCCGCCTGCGGATCAGTTCCGGCAGTTCGAGATCGCGCTCGCAGAAGCTCCTCGAATCCAGGTATTTGAGCTATGTCGCCTTCTCGCTGCGAAGTATCCTGAGCGCGTCCTGGCGACCGAAGACGAGCGCCGAGTCAGCGTTCCTGAAGAACTGACCGACATCCTCCAGCTCGGTGAATGGGCGCATCCGAGATCTTGCGGATTCACGAGCGTCCAAGTCAGCGCGAACCCTTGCTGCAGCTCGCAGAGGTACTCTTCTCTGGCGATCTCACAGCCTATCGACCCAGCACCGACGCCGAACACGCATTGGCGCACTGGCCGGACGGTGGAAGCCTCTGACGGCTCATCGACCTCCTGATCTCCTGTTTTCCGGGAACCTTCCCCGCCGCCAGACTGAATAGATGATGTGGGCGTCGAATCCGTCGCATGAGTCACGATCCTCTCCTCGAGTCCGTTCCCGACGAGGATCTGCTGCGGCGGACCGCGGCGGGGGACGCGGCGGCCTTTACGGCGCTCTTCCGGCGGCGCCAGTCGGACGTCTACCGCTTCGCGCTGCACATGACGGGTCTCCCGGCGGCGGCCGAAGACGTGACGCAGGACGTGTTTCTGGCGCTGATTCGCGACGCGGGCCGGTACGAGGCAGGACGCGCGACGGTGAAGGCGTGGCTCGCCGGCATCGCGCGAAACCACGCCCGGCGCCGGCTGGAGCGCGAGCGTGGCGTCGTCCAGCTCGATGAAGAAAATGGGGAGCCCGAGCCGCTCGTCGAATCGGATCCGCTGGACGCGCTCGCCAGGACCGAACGGATCGAGGCGCTGC
This sequence comes from uncultured Acidobacteriota bacterium, assembly GCA_963820645.1. Classification (GTDB taxonomy): domain Bacteria; phylum Acidobacteriota; class Vicinamibacteria; order Vicinamibacterales; family 2-12-FULL-66-21; genus JALZOC01. The sequence goes on from CAWGAS010000008.1 coordinate 256,926, forward strand.
GAAGGGCCATCCTGACCTTGCCGGTGGCCTATCGCGAAGCGGTGGTGCTGTGCGATCTGCAGGAGCTCACCTACGTCGAAGCGGCCGCGGCGCTCGATTGCGCGGTCGGCACGGTGCGCTCCCGCCTGCACCGGGGACGGGCGCTGCTCGGGACGAAGATGCGAGTGGAAGAACCGGCTCCGCGGCCGATTTCGAGGTGTCTCGCATGACCGAGCAGAACTACGAGGACGCGATTGCCGAGTTGGGCCGCACCGACGGGATGGATGCCGAAACCGTCGCGGCGCTCGAGCGCCGGCTGCTGCAGGCGTTCACCGATCATCATTCGACGCGTGTGACGGCTGGAACAAATGATGTGCGGCCTGAACGCACCAGGAACTTCCGGCAGCCACGCGTGGCGGCGCTGGGGTGCGGCCGCGGCAGTGTTCGTCCTCCTCGTGGGAGGAACGGCGGGATGGCGGGCGCTTCGCCGGACGGCACCCGTACCGGAGGCACGTCAGGCGGTCCCGGCTCCGGCGCTTCCTCCGGTTGCGCACGTCGCGACGATCGCGACACCCGACCCGCGGCGGTTCCGCCGAAGCGCGCGCCGCGGGCCCGCCCGGCTCGCCGGGTCGTCCGGCCTGCAGCGTTCGTCGCGCTGCCGGGCACCGCCGGATTGCCGGAGTTCGAGAGCGGAACCATCGTGCGTCTGGAGTTGTCGCTCGCCTCGCTTCCGTCGTACGGCGTCGACATCACACGCGCGGGGACCGACCGTCCGGTCGAGGCGGATGTTCTGGTCGGGCAGGACGGTCAGCCGCGCGCCATCCGGCTCGTTTCGAGCGGCAACGCTCGCGCATTGAGGAGTCAGTAATGAAAAAGCGCATATGGATCACGATCGTGGCCATCGGGCTTGCCGTGCCGGCCGCGGCGCAGACGGGCGGCCGCGGCGCGCCGCCGGACGAGGTCAAGCAGGAGATCGAGCGGATGGCGGCGTCTATGGTGGAGAGAAAGCAGATGCTCGGCGAGGTGCGCGAGAGGGTGGCGGTCGAAGCGCGCGTCACGCCGGGCAAGCCCTACTCGGCCGAAGCGGTCACCGAATCGACCCAGGTTCTCGCCGACGGCAACCGCATCATCCGGAAGAGCTCGACGCGCACGTATCGCGACGGCGAAGGACGCACGCGCCGCGAGCAGATCAACGACAGCGGAGTGGTGGAGAGCATCTCGATCGTCGATCCGGTCGCTCGCACCAGCTTCGTGCTGCAGCCGGATACCCGCACCGCGTATCAGGGCGGGGTCTCAACGGTGTCCATGAGGATGATCGACGAGCAGGGACGGCGCATGAACATCGAGGCGCAGGGATCGCCGATGACCGAACCGGCCGAAGCGATAGACCGCGCCAAGGCGGAGCGCGCCCATGTCGAGCTGGAGAAACAGCGGGAGCAGCAAGTGGCCTTGCCGCGGTCGCCCGCTCCGGCGGCCGGGATGCGCGGGGGGGGACGCGGGGGCATGGCCAGAGCCGCGGCCGGAGAGACGGTTCGGGAAGAGCTCGGCACGCAGACGGTCGAAGGCGTCGCTGCCACCGGCACCCGGACGACGACGACGATTGCCGCGGGGGCCATCGGGAATCTCCAGCCGATCAAGGTGGTCTCGGAGCAGTGGTTCTCGAACGATCTGCAGGTGCTCGTGCTGACGAAGCACAGCGATCCGCGGTCGGGGGAGACGACCTACCGTCTCGTGAACATCGTGCGCGCCGAGCCGGATCGATCGCTGTTCACGGTGCCGCCGGACTACACCATCAAGGGCTCCGGTATCCGCCAGCCGGCATTGAAGTAGGCCCTTCGACTCGCGTAATCCGGCGCTCGCTCAGGGCAGGCCGCAGGCCCGCTGGACGGCCACGTGCCGTCCGAGCGCCCTCAGTCCGGCCGCGGCTGCAGCTGGAGCTGCCGATAGGCCGCCGCGAAATCGATCGGCGCCGCGGCCGGCGCATCGAAGAGCAGCACGTCATACCGCAGCTTCAGCGCCTCGTCTTTCTTCACGACGAATTTTCCGTTCGCCGATGCGGGCAGGACGCGCGCGCCGAACCCGTTGGCGACGATCGCGCCGTAGTCGCGGCTGTGCCACCAGGTCGGATTCGGATTCGAGGCGCCAGGGAAGATCGCCACGCCCTGGATGCGCCCGTCGGCCGCACGGGAATACGCCGCCCAGGCGGCCGGCTTGCCCCACACGGTCTTCGCGCCGGTCAGACCGTCGCTGTTCACCACGAGGCCTCCGGCCTTCTCGGTCAAGGCGGTGGCCATGCGCACGCCGAGCCCCATCTCCTCCTGGTCGCCGAACACGAGCTCCCGTCCCTCGCCTCGAATCTCTGCGTCCCACGTCAGCAGGAACGCGTGATCCCCGTGACGGGCGATCGCGAAACGCGAGATCTGGGTGCCGATGTGCGAGCCGTCTTTGGCGACGAGCCGGTTCCGGGTCGCAAAGGTGAGCCGGCCCTCCGCGACGGCCGGATCCGCGGTGAACGCGACATGATCGATGCGCGCCGCGTTGCGCCAGAAGTCCTCGCCGCTGATGTCGCCGAACGCCAGCCAGAGGCCGGGGTGCATCGTGTCGTGATCGGTGGCGTCGCCCGCGGCGGGCGGATGCGTGCGGGTCACCTGCACGCCGCTCGGTGCGTGAAGGTTCTGGAAATGCGGCCGGAGCACCTTGGGATCGCTGAAGACATAGTCGGCGACCGGACGCCCGGCGAGGACGATCGACAGCCGGTCGGGCTTGCGCTCCCAGGCGAAGCCCTGGCCGGCAGGCGCGGGCGGCGAGCTCCCCGCCGCCTGCGTCGCGGCCGCCGGAACCGCGCGCTGTGCCATGAGCCACGCCACGAGATCCGCCAGGTCCGGCGGGCTCAGCGCGCGGTCGTACGCGGGCATCGGCGATTGATGGATGTTGCGGCGGCTGCTGATGGTGCTCTTGTCGATCGCGACCGCTTCCCCGTTCAGCTGCACGAGGTGCAGCGCGCGGTCGGTCTCCGACTCGAAGATGCCGGCAAACCCTTTTCCGTCGCGCGTGGACACGGTCAGCAATCCGTAGCCTTCGACGATGATCTGGTTGGGATTCAGGATCGACCGGATCACCGAGTCCGCGTCGTCGCGGTCGCCGATGGTGCGGAGGTCCGGTCCGATGGCGCGCCCGTCATCGCCGGCCCGGTGGCACGCGACGCATCCCGCGGCCTTGAAGAGTCCCGGTCCGCGCTTCGCGTCGGCCGCGGCGAGAAGCGGCAGCACCTGCGCGACGGTCGTCGGGGAGTCCACCGCCTTCAGCGTGGTCACCGTGACGTTCGACTCCCGTTTGCGATACGTGCCGGTCAGCGTGTTGCCGATCCTCTGCTCGCCGACGAACAGCGTGGCTTTGAGGGTGGTGGTGGCGGTCAGTGCGCCGGGGCTGCCGGAACGGGATTTCGGCGTCGGTTCAGAGCCGTCGAGCGTGAAACGCACGGTCGCCGGCTTGATTCCAGGCGTGATCTTCACGATGACGGAGTCGATGAAATCGCCGGGCTTCGGAGAGACGTCGATGAGCGGGTTGCCCTCCGATTGGGCGAGCCAGTTGGCCGCGATTTCCGATGTGCCCGGGTCGCGGTCCTGCACGAGCGGCTTCACCGCGGCGGGTTCGAGCGCCCGACTCTCCAGGAGCGCCAGCAGCGCGGCGCGCCGGACGGCGCCACGTTCATCCTTCAGCAGCCCGCGCAGCGCATCGGGCGTCGCAATCGCGCGCAGCGCCTGCCAGGCCGCATAAAGCGTCACGCGATCGGTCTCTCTCGCCGCCAGCTCGCTAATCTGCGGGACGAGCTGACGCTGGCGCGCCTGGGCGATGGCCTGTACGGCGGCGAAACGCCGGCGCGGTTCCGGGTCCTTCAGCGCGGCAGCGACATACGACGGCAGCTGATCGGCCGGGCGGTGTTCGCGAACGCGGTGAGCCGCGATCCGGATGGCCTGAATGCTGGCGTTCAACGACAGCGTCCGCCCGGTTTCGGCAAACCACGCGTCGATGCCGGCGTCCTTCGGCGCGATCCGGCCCAGCGCCCAGAGGGCCCACGTTTCCCGCGCCTGCGGCAGCCCGCCCCGGCGCAGCAGCGACGTGAGCTGATCTTTGATCGCCGCGCCGCGTCGCACGAGCTCGTCCTGGGCGTCGATGGACCAGACCGGCAGCAGCGTGCCGAGATCCTCGACCAGCTCTTCGAACGTCCACTGCGCGAGCGGCTTGCCGCGCTTCGGCGTGTCCCAGTTGGCCGCCGGCGCACCGGGCCACGAAATCCGGAAGATGCGCCCCTCGTTGACCTGCTGGCCGTCTTTCCAGACCACGCCGTACTCTTCTCCCCAACCGCTGATGTAGAGCGCCCCGTCGGGGCCGGCGACGATGTCCACCGGCTGAAAGAGCGGGCTCGGGAGACGCGGCACTCCGCTTTCGCGTCCGCCGCCGTAGTTGGCGACGGCCCAACCGGCTCCGCCGCCGCTGACGAACGGCTGCCAGCGGCCGCCTTCCGGCTGGATCAACGCGCCGTCCCAGCGAGGCCGATACACGAAGGTCGTCTTTCGCAGCCAGTCGTTGAAGAACCAGACGCCTCGGTACGCCGGAGGCATCTGCGGCGCGTCGTAGTAGATGATCCCCGTGCCCGAGCCGTCGAACACCGGCCCGCTGACGGGGGCCGTCGGCGCGTGATCTCTCCCCGTCCAGTGGTTGCTCCAGACGTGCCCCCAGCCGAAGTGCGCGCCGAAGAACGGCATGAACACGCGATCGCCGTCGCTCTGGTCGTTGTCGGTGCCGAGCCAGTTGAACCCGCTGTCGAAGGCGATGTCCCACGGGTTGCGAAATCCACGGGACACGATCTCGAGATTGGCGCCCATGTCGTCGCTGCGCAGCACGCCCCCCTCGCGTCCCCAGTCGTCGCGGGGATCCTGGTACGTCGCCTTGTAGGTGGCGCGCGTGAACACCTGGGGCGGGGGGAAATCCGGCGTGCCGGCGGGCGCGCGGACATCCCAGAGGTCGCGGAAGGGCTTGGGCGCGACGCGCCCGGGCTGCGTCAGCCCCTTCGACGTGCCTTGCGAGAAATAGAGCTTTCCGTCGGGCGCCCAGTTGTGTCCGTGGTTCGCATGCTCGAGATTCCCGAGATCGGTATACACCTTGACGTATTCGTCCGCCACATCGTCGCGATCGAGGTCGCGCACGATCGTCAGATCGGGCGAGTTGCCGATCCAGAGGTCGCGGCCGTGCCACGCGAGCCCCTGGATCGAATTCAGGCCGGACGCGAACGTCTTCGCGGCATCAGCGACGCCGTCGCGATTGGAATCGATCAGGATGACGACCGTGTCGCCGGGCGTATCGGGCGTGGGATTCCGATACTGCGGTCCCTGCCCGACGAAGAGGCGGCCGCGGGCGTCGAACGCCATCGCGCTGGGATTGCGCACCAGGGGCTCGCGGGCGAACAGCTCCACCTTCAGCTCTGACGGGACCTTGGGGAGCGCGAGGTTGGCGGCGGGCTGCGCGAGAACGACGGCCGCCGCAAGCGCGGCCAGGAGAAGCAGCCCGGCTAATCGCGACAGTGATGGAGCGCTTCATGGTGTGCCTCATGGAAAACGAATCACTAATCACTCATCCTCGAATCCTTGAATCGTTGAATCGCGACTCTGATTCCGTGATTCAACGATTAGTGATGAGTAATTTGCATTACGAAACCAGTGACTTGCGAGCCGTGTCCGGCGCCCACCAGATCGCGACCATGCCCAGGCCATAGATGAGCGCCGCGGCGGTCCCTACGGCGGGATAGCTGCCGCCGAAGGCGGTGAACACCGCGCCCGCCGCCAGAACTCCCCCTGCCGTCGCGAACCGTCCGACATTGTAAGAAATCCCGCTGCCGGTGGCGCGCACGTGGGTGGGGAAGAGCTCCGGCAGATACAGCGGCAGCCAGCCGAAGAACAGCGTCGCGACAAAGCCCTGCGCGAACACGATCGGGAAGAACGAGGGGCGCAGCGGCGCCGTGAGCTGAAACATCGCGATCGTCAGCACCACCGACCCGAGGCTGATCAGGAAGTACGACCGCCGGCGTCCGAGGAGACCGGCAATCTGACCGCCCGCGAAACTGCCCAGGATGGCGCCAGACGCCCACCATCCTTGCGTCATCGCCTTGTAGTCCGGCTCGACGACACCGCCGATCTGGTCGGCCCACGGGATCATCCACTTGCTCGCGGCCCACGCACCGACCAGCGGAATCGAGCCGAGCATGATGCCGGTCAGCGTAATCTTCAGCAGCGGCGGCCGGAACAACTCACGCACGGGCGTCGCGCCTGACTTCTCCGGTCTTTCGTCCCCGCGAGGCAAGCCAGGCCGGCGATTCCGGCAGGACGAACAACACGAGCAGGCCCAGGGCAGCGGGCGCCGCGGCCAGCGTGAAGAGCCATCGCCAGGAGTCCGCGGTGAGCGACCAGACCTGGGCGATCTGCGAAAGCATCAGGATGCCGGCGTTGATCGCGACACCCATCAATCCGGCCACCGTGGGCCGGGCTTTGTCAGGCCAGCATTCCGCCACGAGCGCGACCGCGTTGGGCCAGACGCCGCCCACTCCCAGACCCACCATGAAACGCAGGACGAGCATCTGCTCCTGGGTCTGGACCCACGCGCCCAGTCCGGCGAAGACGGAATAGAACAGGATGCTGACGCCCATCGCGCGCGCGCGTCCGATCCGGTCGCCCAGGCTGCCGAGAAGAATGCCTCCAATCGCGGCCCCGAGCATCAGGGCCGCCGTGAACCGCGCGAACCAGTCGCCGCCGAGCGTCGGGGTGTAGCGGCCGCCGAGCAAATCCTGGGAGACCGACAGCGACGCCAGCGGCATCAAGCCGAGCTCGAAGCCGTCGAACAACAGCCCGGCGAAGGCCGCGCAGAGGACGGCCATCCGCGCTCCGCGCCGAAGCGGATCGATCGCACCGCCGCCGGATCGCCGGTGAATGGACCGGTTCCGCCGGAGGAACGGCAGCGGCTCATGAGGGAGTTCGACTGCGCCCGGGCGCAACCATGACGTTGATGATCGAACTGTTGTCGAGCTCGCCATACCCCGCGGCCTCGGCGTCCTCGAGCAGCGCGCGATGGGTGCCGCTCAAGGGCATCGGCAGCCCGAGCCTCGCGCCCGATGTCCACGATCAAGCGGACGTCCTTGAGGTGCTGCGAGAGCCGCGCATCCGGGGTGAAGTCGCCATCGAATCATGCGCTCGCCCTTCGTGTCCATGATTCTCGAATACGCGGCGCTGCCGCGCATCACCGCGAGCGACAACGCGAGATCGAGACCCAACGACTCCGCGAAGGCGAGACCTTCCGCCAACGCGGCCCGATTCAGGCCGAGCACCAGATTGGTCACCAGCTTCATCGTCGCGCCGGTTCCGGCCGGTCCGGTGTGGAACGTCCGCTGCCCGATCGACTCGAAGATATCGGATGCCGCCGCGAACGACTCCGCGTCGCCGCCGACCATCAGCGTCACCGTGCCGGCTCGGACCTGCGCGCTGCTCCCGGAGATGGTCGCGTCCATGTAGGTGATCCCGCGATCGCCGAGCATCCTCGCGAGCTCCCGGGTGCTGGCGGGATCGCCGGTGGTCGTGTCGATGATCGTGAGGCCGCGGCTCAGGGAGCTGCCGGCCGCCTCGATCACGTCGGCGACTTCGCGATGGCTGGGCAGGCTCAACAACACGCGAGGACAGGTGGAGAACACCTCGTCCGCGCTCGCCGCGTTCTCGCCGCCACCCTGGCGCAGGGCCGCGACGCGCGCGGGATCGATGTCCCAGCCCACGACCCGCTGGCCCGCTCCGAGCAGCCGCTCCGCGAGCGCGCTGCCGATCAAACCCAGTCCGATCAGGCCGACTGCCGGCGGCTGGTTCCGTGGCGAAGCGGAAGAGGTCATGTGGGAGTCCCAAGAGAATCTCTTCGAAGAGATTCAGTTTGGGAGTTGGGAGTTGCGGAGTTGGGATTTGACACGGTTTTACTCACCAGTGCTTCACCAGATCAACCGCGCGTTGAGCTGCACGACGCGAGCGCCACGGGTCCCGGTAAAGCGGCCGAAGTTGGTGCTGGTGATGGTCGTATTGAGCGTCGAAAAACTCGTGACGTTGAAGGCGTTGAACAAGTCGCCGCGCACTTGCAGCCGGACCTCGTCTTTGATCGCGATGTTCTTGGACAGGGCGAGATCGAGATTCCAGAACCCGGGCATCCGTAAGGCGTTTCGTTCCAGGGTGCCGGGCCGGGCTGACGCGCCGCTGGCGGCGATGACGGGAACCTGAGCGAATGCCGCCCTGTCCAGATAGGCGACCGGATCGGGGGAATCGAGATAGATGGATCCCCCGACATAGTCCACCCTCTGCCCGATGATCGAGCTGGGCGTCGAGATGGAGAAGGGCGCGCCGCTCTGGGCCCTGAAGACACCGCCCACCTGCCACCCGTCCAGGAGAAGCCTCTTTCCGAACCCGTCGGCCTCCCACCAGCGCGCAAATGGCAGCTCGTACAGGAAATCAGCCGTGAACCGGTGCCTGATGTCGAAAGGCGAAGGGCCTCGCTCGGCCTCGAGGTCGTTCGGATCCTGCGGCGCGTCGAGAGTCGACAGGTTGGCCGCGCCGTATGAGGTGCTCTCCGCCAGAGTGTAATTGGCGTTCACGAGGAACCCATCGGAGAACCGCTTCTGGACGTTCGTCAGCCAGCCGTGATATCTGGTCAACTCCGACGTGTCGAAGTAGCGGAATTCTCCAAACCCCGGCGCGTAGGGGCGCAAACCCGTCTGCCGGTCCACCGTGTTGATCTGCCGGTTGAAAAGCAGATTCACGCCGTGCGTGCCGGTGTACGAGGTGTCAACCGAGATCGTGTCGGTCAACTGCCTCGCAAAGCTCACGAGCCACTGCGTGCTGTAGGGCGTCGGAAAATCGGGATTGATCGTGGTCCCGGTCCATGGCGCGTTGGGGCTTCTGGCCAGAGGCAGCACACCTTCGTTCGTCACCGGATACTTCAACCCCAGCGCCTGAGCTTCCGCGCGGCTGTAGATGACGCGGAAGGGCTCCTCGATGGAATTCCTGACGACCTCCAGAATGTTCCGCAACGGCGAGCGGGTGTAGTACATGCCGAATCCACCGCGCACCACGGTTCGGCCGGCTTGACCTGTCGTCCACGCAAACCCGATGCGAGGGGCGAAGTTGTTCGTATCGGCCTCGTAGATTCCCTCTGATGCCGGAATCAGCGGCCCGAGACCGGAAGGTCCCTCGCGGTTGAAGAGCCGGTCGTCCTGCTCGGTGGGAACCGAAAAATAATCGTAGCGGAGGCCGAGGTTGACGACGAGATTCGGACGGATCTTGAAGTCGTCCTGGATGAAGTAGCCGGTCGTCCAGTAGTTGATGACATACGGGCTCAGACCGAAGGTCAGCTGCATGCGGGAGGGATTGTTGGCCAGCAACTCGGCATCGTTGCCATACGTCACCTGCGGAGTCTCTGCGTTCTGGCGCGTTTGATCCTGCACCTGGAACAGGCCGCCGAACTTGATCGAGTGGCGTCCCTTGTTCAGGGCGACCGTTTCCTCGATGCTCCAGTTCTTCCCTCGTGTGGCCAGGATCTCTCCGCCGTTCGACGGGAAGGTCAGGCCGGCGATTCCCGCCGTGCCCAGGGTATAGATGCCATCGAGACGCGTGACGTCGTTCCGGCTGAAGCCGAACCTCGTCTCGGCGCTGAAACTCGATCCGATGCGGAAATAGCTGCCGGTGAACGCATCGTCGAGGCCCGTGAAGGTCTGAGAATTGACCGGCGAGACCCTGGGGGTCAGCGAATCGGGCCGGCCGCGCGTGTACCGGCTGCTGATCCGGTTGTGGTTGTCGACGTTGTAGTCACCCCTCACGACAATGTGGTCGTCGTTCCCCTCGGACGATCCCGAGCCGATGTAGGCGCCGGTCCGCGCGCCCGCGGCGTACGACTGGGTCGGCAGTGGCAGCGTGTCGAAGAACTGCCCGTAGGCGGGCACGGCCGCAATCGCCAGCGCGCGGTACTCGGCCGTGGCGACGTCGCTGTTGATGGCAACGAAGCTGCTCTGCCGGTAGCCTTCGTACACGCCGAAGACGAAGAGCTTGTTCCTGGCGATCGGTCCCCCGAACGAACCGCCGAACTGATGAAGCGAGCTGTCGGGCTTCGTCGTCAGGAACTGGTTACGGGCGTTGAGGTCGCCGTTCTGGTAGTTCTCGAAGAAGCTGCCGTGGTAGCTGTTGGTCCCGCTCTTGGTAATCAGGCCGACGTTGCCCGACAGGGTGTTGGCGTACTCGGCTTGCACGATCCCCTTGTTGACGTTGACCTCGGAGATGGCCTCGAGGCTGACGACTTTGATGAGATTGAAGCTGCCGAAAGAAGTGAGCGACGTCTCCTCGGAGCTCGCCGACGCTTGCGTGCCGTCCACCGTCAGGCTGAAGCCGCCCGGCGGCAGGCCGTTCATCGAAATTCCGGTGCCGCCGCCGGAGCCCCTGACCTCGACTCCCGTGCCGACGCTCAAGAGGTTGGTCCAATCGCGGCGGGCCAGCGGCATTTCCCGGACTTCGATGGTCCCGTGCGAGATCAACTGCTCGGCGTTGACCGTGTTGACCAGCGGCTTGTCGGCCGTCACGGTGACCTTTTCGTTGAGCGAGCCGATTTCGAGGGCATACGTGCGGCGCACGCTCCGGCCGGCGGTCAGCTCGATGCCGGACTCCGTCTGTTCCTTGAAGCCGCTGGCGGTGATCGTCAGGCTGTAGCGTCCGACCGGCAGGAAGTTGAAGGTGAATTCTCCGGTCCTGCTCGTGGTGGCGGTCTGTGCCGAGCCGGTCTCTTCATTGACGATCACGACCGGGGCGCCCGGGATCTGAGCGCCCGACGCGTCCGTCACGTTGCCGTACACCGTCGCCGTGGTGACCTGGCCCCGACCAATGGCCGGGCACAGCACACGACATGCCGATGCAAAGGACGAGAATCCGGGAGTGCGATGCCTGAACCATGAGCCTGACTCCTCATCAGATCGGAGATTTCACCGTGGCGTACGGAGTTGGTTGCGGGCCTGTCCCGAGCGAGCCCGAATCTGCGCGGCGAGTCGAGGGGCCCTTCGAGGAAGGATGAGCGGGGCCCGGAAAGTGCGGCGAGCGCGGCACGAACAGTCACGATCAACCCTCGGCGGTGGTCACCGTACCCGAACGGAACTGGAACCTGCAAGGACTTTCTGACGGCCGAAATACCTTCGCAAAGCGGCCGGGAACCCGAGACCTCGTGCTACATTAAGTGGTTCTCGCTCAAGTCGTTGGACTGCCCTATGCCCCAGCGCAAGCTCGATGTCGTGCTCGACTCCGTGAAGCGCCTGCTGCGCATGGGGGCGACCGCCAACCTGGTGAACCTGCTCCAGAAGCAGCACCCGGCCGATCTCGCGCAGCTCTTCTCCGAGCTTCCCGACAAGGAACGCCACTCGGCGTTCAACCTGCTCGCCGAGCGCAACAGCAAGCTCGCGATGGAAGGCCTGAGCGAGCTCGGTCCCGAGGCGGGCGCCAAGCTCCTCGCCGATCGCCCCGCCGAAGAGATCGTCCGGCTCCTGCAGGAGCTGCCGTCGGACGACGCGGCGGCGCTGATCGACTACCTGCCGGAGGACCTGTCGGCGACGGTCCTCGAGATGATGCAGAAGCGCCCGCGGGCGGGGACGTCGGCGAGCTGCTCGAGTACGAAGAGCAGACCGCCGGCCGCATCATGAACCCGAAGGTCTTTGCCCTCGCCGAGGACATGACCGCGGGCGAATCGATCACGGCGCTGCAGCGCTCGCGCGACGTCGAGATGGTCTTCTATCTCTACGTGGTCGACGCGCGCCGCCACCTCGTCGGCGTCGTCTCGCTGCGCCGGCTGCTGCTGGTCTCGCCCGACACGCCGCTCAAGCGGATCATGACGACCGACTTGATCAGCGTGCGCGCGGACATGGATCAGGAGGAGGTCGCGCGCCAGGTCGCGTCGTACAACCTGCTCGCCATCCCGGTCGTCGACGAAGAGAACAAGCTGGTCGGCGTCATCACCGTCGACGACGTCATCGACGTCATCAAGGACGAGGCGACCGAGGACGTCTATCGCCTCGCCGGCGTGCAGGGGGACGACCGCGTCTTCACCGCCGTCCGAGTCGCTGCGCAAGCGCCTGCCGTGGCTGCTCGTCAACCTCGCGACGGCCTTTCTCGCCGCCTCGGTGGTCGCCCTGTTCACCAGGACGATCGACGCGGTCGTCGCGCTCGCCGTGTTCATGCCCGTCGTCGCCGGCATGGGCGGCAACGCGGCCACGCAGACGCTGACCGTGATCGTCCGCGGCATCGCGCTCGGCGAGCTGACCTGGGGCAACTCGCGAAAGGCGCTGTTCAAGGAAGCGGCGGTCGGGCTCGGGAACGGGGTGGCCTGCGGGCTCGTCGGGCGGCATCGTCGTGTGGCTGTTCCACGGCGACAAGGCGCTCGCGCCTGATCCTGGGGATGGCGATGATCATCAACATGTTCGTCGCGGCGACGGCCGGCACGCTGATTCCCCTGGCCCTGCGGGCGATGAAGGTCGATCCGGCGCTGGCGTCCGTCGTCTTCATCACGACGCTGACCGACATGTTCGGCTTCTTTTCGTTCCTCGGGCTGGCGACGGTGTTCCTCAGGTTTCTGCACCACCCGGCGGGGTAGAATGGCCTTCGGCATGCCCGTGTACACCTCCGAAGCGCTGATCCTGCGCACCTACAAGCTGGGCGAGGCGGATCGGATCGTGGTGTTCCTGACGCGGGATCGCGGGAAGAAGCGCGGCGTGGCGAACGGGGCGCGGCGGGTGCGATCGCGGTTCATCGGCGCGCTCGAGCCGATGACGCGGGCGGGCGTGGCCTATTACGAGCGCGAGCAGCGCGACCTGGTCCGGATCAACTACGTCGAGCCGCACGAGGTCGCCGCTGTCGCCGTCGAGCGGGGAGGCCCTGGGGCACGTCGGGTACTTCGCGGAGCTGATCGACGAGTGGGCGCCCGACGCGCATGCCGACGAGCGGCTGTACCGGCTGGGGTCGGCGGTGACCGACGCCATCGCGGGCGGCGCGGCGATCGAGCCGCTGGCGCGCTACTTCGAGTACTGGCTCCTGCGGCTCCAGGGCGTGTATCCGTCGCTGACGTCGTGCCCCGGGTGCGGCGAGCCGCTCGACGCGGCGGCGCCGTGATGCCGCCGCGCGACGATCTGTTCGTCTGCCGCGAGCTGCGCCCCGGCGGGCGGCATCGGCCTCAGCGTGGACGCGCTGCGATTCCTGCAAGGCGCGGGCGCGACCGCGCCCGATCGGCTCGAGGACGCTGGCGCTGCACACGCGCGCGGCCCGGGAGCTCGAAGCCGTGCACCGGCGCCTGCTGAACCTGCACCTCGAGAAGGAACTGCAATCGGCTCGCGTGCTCGCGAGAGGATGGCTGCGAGACCTCGACTGGTGACACTGCAGGATCTGATCTTCAAGCTGTCGGACTTCTGGGCCTCGCAGGGCTGCCTGCTCCAGCAGCCGCTCGACATCGAGATGGGCGCCGGCACGATGCACCCCGAGACGTTCCTGCGGGTGCTCGGCCCCGACGCACTGGAACGTGGCCTACGTGCAGCCGTCGCGCCGGCCGGCCGACGGCCGCTTCGGCGAGAACCCGAATCGGCTGTTCAAGCACCACCAGTTCCAGGTGATCCTCAAGCCGGCGCCCGACGACGTGCAGGAGCTGTATCTGCAGAGCCTCGAGGCGTGCGGCATCGACCTGCGCGCGCACGACGTGCGCTTCGAGGAAGACAACTGGGAGTCGCCGACGCTCGGCGCGTGGGGCATCGGCTGGCAGGTGCTCTACGACGGCCAGGAGATCACGCAGTTCACCTACTTCCAGCAGGCCGGCGGCCTGGACCTCTCGCCGATCTCCGTCGAGCTGACCTACGGCCTCGAGCGGTTCGCGATGGCGCTGCAGGACGTGGACAACGTGTACGACCTGCAGTGGGCGCCGGGCGTGACGTATCGCGACGTCCGGCACCGCGACGAGGTCGAGCAGTCGAAGTACGCGTTCGGCCAGGTCGACATGCCGGCGGGCGAGTTCGCCGCGTTCCACCGCGACCTGTTCGATCAGTACTACGGGCTTCGCAGGTCGCTGCTCGAGACCGGCCTGGTGCTGCCGGCGCTCGACTACTGCCTGAAGTGCTCGCACATGTTCAACCTGCTCGACGCGAGCGGCAGCATCGGCGTGACCGAACGCACGGCCTACATCCTGCGCGTGCGCCAGCTCGCCGTCGCGATCGCGAAGCGCTGGGCTGGCCAGACAGACGTGAAGGTAACAGGCGCTGATGGATCGTGAGCTGCTGCTCGAGATCGGCGTCGAGGAGCTGCCGGCGTCGTGGCTGCCGGCGCTGACGCGGCAGCTGGCCGAGCGTGCTCGGCGCGCGCTTGAAGGAGTTCCGGATCGCGCCCGGCGCGCCGATCGAGAGCTTCAGCCACGCCGCGCCGTCTGACGGCGTGCGTCGCGAAGCTTGCCGATCGCCAGGAGGATCGCGACGAGACGGTGACCGGCCCGCCGGTCTCGGCGGCGTTCGACGCCGACGGCACACCCGACGCCGGCCGGCGCTGGGCTTCGCGCAGAAGCAGGGCGTCGACTTCGACGCGCTCGCGCGCGTCGACGACGCCGAAGGGCAAGTACCTCGCGTACCACAAGCGGCACCGCGGCAAGAGCACGGTCGACGCGCTGCCGGAGTGCTGGGCGGTGCTGCGCGACCTGGCGTTCCCCAAGCAGATGCACTGGGACGCGCAGCTCGAGGACGGCAAGGGCGAGCTGCTGCTTCGGCCGGCCGATCCGCTGGCTGCTGTTCCTCTACGGCGGCCGCGTCGTGCCGTTCACGATCGGCCGCACGCGCCGGCGCCGCCGGCCCGCGCGTGCAGGACGTCGACGTCGGGCGCCGTCACCTACGGCCATCGCTTCCTCGCGACGAGCGGCCGCGCCGGCCGCGCGATCAAGGTGCGGAGCTTCGACGAGTACCGCGCGCAGGCTCACCGAGCACTTCGTCGTGCTCGTCACGCCGAGCGGCGCGATCGCATCGTGCGCGACCTCGAGGCGCAGGCCCGCACGGCTGGGCGGCACGGGTGCACCTGCAAGGCGCAGGCCGAGCGCTGCTCGAGGAGGTCGCCGACCTCGTCGAGTTTCCCGGCGTCGTCGCCGGGCTTCTTCGACGCGCGAGTTCCTCGACGCTGCCGCAGGAAGTGCTGACGACGACGCTGATTCACCACCAGCACTTCTTCCCGGTGGTGACGCGACGGCGGCGAGCTGATGGCGGCGTTTCTCGCGGTCGTCAACACGCAGCCGCCCGACGAGCGCGTGATCGCGACCAACGCCGAGCGCGTCGTGACCGCGCGCCTGCGCGACGCGCGGTTCTTCTGGGACGCCGATCGCAAGACCACGCTCGAGGCGCGGCTCGACCGGCTCCACACGGTGCTGTTCCACAAGCAGCTCGGCACCTACCGCGAGAAGGCGGAGCGCATCGAGCGGCTGGCGCGAGTGGATCGCCGCCGACGTGTTCGGGCAGCCCGCCGAGGCCGCGAACGCCGCGCGCGGCGGCGCGGCTCGCGAAGGCGGATCTGACGACCGACATGGTGCGCGAGTTCACCGAGCTGCAGGGCACGATGGGCGGCATCTACGCGCGCGAGGCCGGCGAGCCCGAGCAGGTCTGGAAGGCGATCTACTACCACTACCTGCCGATCGGCGTCGAAGCGGACGCGCCGCCGACGCGCGCGCAGCTCGGCGCCGCGGCGGTCGACGTGGGCGGCGGTGTCGCTGGCCGACAAGCTCGACACGCTCGTGTGGCTGTTCCTCGCGGGCGAGCGGCCGACCGGATCGCGCGATCCGTTCGGGCTGCGCCGGCAGGCGCACGGCGCGGTCCGCATCCTGATGGACCTTCCGGAGCTGACCGGCGTCGATCGCGAGCGTCTGCGCTCGGCGCTCGTCGCTCGCGCGCGCGGCCACGTCGCGGCGGACGTGCCCGGCCGTGGACCGACGAGGCCGCCCAGGCCGCTGCTGAGCCTTTGCGTCGAGCGCGTGCGCTACGCGCTCGAGCACGCGCGGATTCGCCGGCGAGAACGTCCGCGCGTGCGCCGACGCGCGCCGGAGACGCTGCGCCCGCTGCCGCGCCCGCCGACGTGGCCGAAGCGCTCCAGGGCATGCGCGGCGTCGGAGGACTTCCAGGCGCTGGCCGACGCTCTTCAAGCGCGTGCGGAACATCGCCGCGGGAGCGTCACGACCGACGACGCCGGGCTCGATCGCGACGCTGCTCGTCGAGCCGGCCGAACAGGCGCTGCTCGCCGAGCTCGATCGCGCGCGGCCGCGCGATCGACGGCCGCGGTCGCCGGGCAGCGACTACCGCGAAGCCTTCGCCGAGCATCGCGGCCTGCGAGCCGGTCGTCGCCCGGTTCTTCACCGACGTGTTCGTCATGGCCGACGACCCGCGCTGCGGCAGGCGCGGCTGCGCTGATGAAGCGATCTGCGCGATCTGATCCTGCAGCTCGGCGATATTTCGGAGATCGTCGCAACGGAGTCTAAGACGATGGCAACGAGACAGCCGAAGCTGGCGCGAAGCCGCACGTCAAGCGAAGACACACGCACATGGCAAGAAGCTCGCGCGCAAGAAGTCGCGCCGAAGCAAGCGCCCGAAGCCGAAGTCGGCGCCGGCGAAGGTCGGCTGGCAAGTACGTCTACCTCTTCGGCCGCAAGACCGACGGCAACGGCACGATGAAGCCGCTGCTCGGCGGCAAGGGCGCCAACCTCGCCGAGATGTGCCGCATCGGCCTGCCGGTGCCGCCCGGCTTCACGATCACGACCGAGGTCTGCACCTACTACTACGCCAACAAGCGGACGTATCCGCCGGCGCTGCGCGGCGAGATGGAGGCGGGCGTCGCCGCGCTCGAGAAGCAGACCGGCAAGAAGTTCGGCGACCTGAAGAACCCGCTGCTCGTCTCGGTCCGCTCCGGCGCCCGCGACTCGATGCCGGGCATGATGGACACGATCCTCAACCTCGGCCTCAACGACCAGACCGTCGAGGCGCTCGCGACCAAGACCGGCAACGCGCGCTTCGCCTGGGACTGCTACCGCCGCTTCGTCCAGATGTACGGCGACGTCGTGCTCGGCGTGCAGAAGCGCGCCGGACGAGGATCACGATCCGTTCGAGACGGTGATCCACGGCCTCAAGCACGAGCGCTATCACGAGGACATCGAGGACACCAAGCTGACCGTCGACGACCTGCAAGGAGCTGGTCGTCCGCTTCAAGGCGCTGGTCAAGGAGCGCACCGGCAAGCAGTTCCCGAACTCGCCGTGGGACCAGCTGCTCGGGCGCCATCGGCGCCGTGTTCGGCTCCTGGATGAACGACCGCGCGATCGTCTATCGCCGCAAGTACAACATCCCGACCGAGTGGGGCACCGCCGTCAACGTGCAGGCGATGGTCTACGGCAACACCGGCGACACCTCCGGCTCGGGCGTCGCGTTCACGCGCAACCCGGCCAACGGCGTCAAGGAGTTCTACGGCGAGTTCCTGATCAACGCGCAGGGCGAGGACGTCGTCGCCGGCGTGCGCACGCCGGAGCCGGTCGCCGAGCTGAAGAAGCAGATGCCGAAGGCCTACGCCGAGCTCGAGCGCATCCGCCAGACGCTCGAGAAGCACTTCAAGGACGTGCAGGACTTCGAGTTCACGATCGAGGACGGCGTCGTCTACATGCTGCAGACGCGCAACGGCAAGCGCACCGCGATGGCGGCGCTGAAGTTCTCGATCGACATGGTCGAAGGAGAAGCTGATCGACTGGAAGACGGCGGTGATGCGCAATCCGGCCGACCAGCTCGAGCAGCTGCTCGCGCCGGTGTTCGACGCGGCGGAAGTCGCCAAGGCGAAGGTGATCGCGACCGGCCTGCCCGCCGGTCCCGGCGCGGCGTCCGGCCAGATCTACCTGAACGCCGACCGCGCCGTGGCGGCCGCCGAGAAGGGCGAGAAGGTGCTGCTCGTCCGCGTCGAGACGTCGCCCGGAAGATCTGCGCGGCATGATCGCGGCCGAAGGCATCCTCACCGCGCGCGGCGGCGTGTCGTCGCACGCGGCGCTCGTCGCCCGGCAGATGGGCAAGGTCTGCGTCTGCGGCGCGGCGGCGGTCGAAGTCGACTACCAGGCGCGCACCGTCACGGTCGACGGCCAGACCTTCAAGGAAGGCGACTGGCATGTCGATCGACGGCACGACCGGCAAGGTCTACGCCGGCCAGGTCAAGACCGCGCCGTCCGAGATCGTCGCCGGCCTGATCAACGGCGACAAGGCCGCGCAAGGAGACCGAGAAGTTCAAGAACTTCCAGCAGCTGATGAAGTGGTGCTCGGAGGCGACGCCGCATGAGCGTGCGCACCAACGCCGACACGCCGGAGCAGACGCGCCAACGCCGTCGCGTTCGGCGCCGTCGGCATCGGCCTGACGCCGCACCGAGCACATGTTCTTCGAGGGCGACCGCATCGACGCGATGCGCGAGATGATCCTCGCCGAGACGCTCGAGGACGCGGAAGGCCGCGCTCGCCAAGCTCCTGCCGTACCAGCGCGAGGACTTCGCCGGCATCTTCCGGGCGCTGAAGGGCTACCCGGCGACGATCCGCTTCCTCGATCCGCCGCTGCACGAGTTCCTGCCGCACACGAAGGAGCAGCAGGAGGAGCTGGCGCAAGAAGATCGGCGTGCCGGCGGCGCGCATCCAGCAGCGCGTCGAGCAGCTGCACGAGTTCAACCCGATGCTCGGCTTCCGCGGCTGCCGCCTCGGCATCGGCTATCCCGAGATCTCCGCGATGCAGGCGCGCGCCGTCTTCGAGGCCGCGGCGATCGTGCAGAAGGAAGGCATCAAGGTCCAGCCCGAGATCATGATCCCGCTCGTCGGCTTCAAGAAGGAGCTCGACCTGCAGATCGAGGTCGTGCACCAGGTCGCCCGCGAGGTGCAGGCCGAGAAGAAGGTCAAGCTCAACTACCTGGTCGGCACGATGATCGAGATCCCGCGCGGTGCGCTGACCGCCGACGAGATCGCGCAGTCGGCCGAGTTCTTCAGCTTCGGCACCAACGACCTCACGCAGACCGGCCTCGGCATGTCGCGCGACGACTCGGGCTCGTTCCTGCCGCACTACGCAGGAACTGGAGATCGTCAAGAAGAACCCGTTCGCGACGATCGACGCAGACCGGCGTCGGCCAGCTCGTCGAAGATCGCCGTGACGAAGGGCCGCGAGCACGCGCCCGAGCATCAAGCTCGGCATCTGCGGCGAGCACGGCGGCGATCCGGCGTCGATCGCAGTTCTTCGAGAAGGTCGGCCTCGACTACGTGAGCTGCTCGCCGTACCGCGTGCCCGTCGCGCGCCTCGCCGCGGCGCAGGCGGCGCTGCAGGTCAAGGTAGAGGATTGATCAGCGTCTACAGGAGCACGGGCCGATCCACCGAGTGCGTCGATCGGCTGGACCCCGACTGGCTCAAGCCGGGGAGTGGCGTCTGGGTGTGGGTCGATCTCGATCGGCCCACACCGGAGGACGCGCGCATTCTGAGCGACGTGTTCCACTTTCACGAGGTGGCCATCGAAGACGCGCTGAGGGAATACCACCACCCCAAGGTCGAATCGTACGGCGGACTACCTCTACCTCATCCTGCACGGCATCGACTTCAGCGCCCCCGAGCACCGCTTCACCACCAAGGACATCGATTTTTTCCTCGGCGCGCAGTATCTCGTCACCATCCATCCCGGCGTGTCCCGGTCGATCGGGAAGATCGCCGAGATGTGCGTACG
>CAWGAS010000009.1:0-80048 GCA_963820645.1 uncultured Acidobacteriota bacterium
GTCATCAACAGGCGCTCGCGTTAGAGAGTTGTGCTTCCCGAAAGGGAGGCCGACCACTTTAACTTGAGAGTTTGATCCTGGCTCAGAATCAACGCTGGCGGCGTGCCTAACACATGCAAGTCGAACGCGAAAGGCCCGCAAGCCGTGAGTAGAGTGGCAAACGGGTGAGTAACACGTGGGTGACCTACCTTCGAGTGGGGGATAACGTCCCGAAAGGGACGCTAATACCGCATGACATCCTGCCTTTGGAAAGGCGGAGATCAAAGCCGGGGATCGCAAGACCTGGCGCTTGAAGAGGGGCCCGCGCCTGATTAGCTAGTTGGTAGGGTAACGGCCTACCAAGGCGACGATCAGTATCCGGCCTGAGAGGGCGGACGGACACACTGGGACTGAGACACGGCCCAGACTCCTACGGGAGGCAGCAGTGGGGAATTGTTCGCAATGGGCGCAAGCCTGACGACGCAACGCCGCGTGGAGGACGAAGATCTTCGGGTCGTAAACTCCTGTCGAGCGGGAAGAATGCTTCGCGGGTGAATACTCCGCGAAATTGACGGTACCGCTAAAGGAAGCCCCGGCTAACTCCGTGCCAGCAGCCGCGGTAATACGGGGGGGGCAAGCGTTGTTCGGAATTACTGGGCGTAAAGGGCTCGTAGGCGGCCAACTAAGTCAGACGTGAAATCCCCAGGCTTAACCTGGGAACTGCGTCTGATACTGGATGGCTTGAATTCGGGAGAGGGATGCAGAATTCCAGGTGTAGCGGTGAAATGCGTAGATATCTGGAGGAATACCGGTGGCGAAGGCGGCATCCTGGACCGACATTGACGCTGAGGAGCGAAAGCTAGGGGAGCAAACGGGATTAGATACCCCGGTAGTCCTAGCCCTAAACGATGAATGCTTGGTGTGGCGGGTATCGATCCCTGCCGTGCCGAAGCTAACGCATTAAGCATTCCGCCTGGGGAGTACGGTCGCAAGGCTGAAACTCAAAGGAATTGACGGGGGCCCGCACAAGCGGTGGAGCATGTGGTTCAATTCGACGCAACGCGAAGAACCTTACCCAGGCTTGAACAGCGAGTGACATTCGGCGAAAGCCGGCTTCCGCAAGGACACTCGTAGAGGTGCTGCATGGCTGTCGTCAGCTCGTGTCGTGAGATGTTGGGTTAAGTCCCGCAACGAGCGCAACCCTTGTCCTCTGTTGCCATCAGGTTATGCTGGGCACTCTGAGGAGACTGCCGGTGATAAACCGGAGGAAGGTGGGGATGACGTCAAGTCAGCATGGCCTTTATGTCTGGGGCTACACACGTGCTACAATGGCCGATACAAACCGTCGCGATGCCGCAAGGTGGAGCTAATCGGACAAAGTCGGTCTCAGTTCGGATTGCAGGCTGCAACTCGCCTGCATGAAGTTGGAATCGCTAGTAATCGCGGATCAGCACGCCGCGGTGAATACGTTCCCGGGCCTTGTACACACCGCCCGTCACATCACGAAAGCTGGCTGTACTAGAAGTCGCCGCGCTAACCCGCAAGGGAGGTAAGCGCCTAAGGTATGGTTAGTGATTGGGGTGAAGTCGTAACAAGGTAGCTGTAGGAGAACCTGTGGCTGGATCACCTCCTTTCTAGAGTCTCGTAGCCCGTGTCTTTCAGATGCGGGTGTTTACGAACTTGAAAATTGATCGATCTGGTACACGACAGGTTAGTGCGACGCACGTTCTATCTAGTTTTGAGAGAACCGGGTTCCAGGGACATCCTGGGGCGGCGGCTCTTTGAAACTGGGCTTGAGAGCTTGGGGCCTGTAGCTCAGCTGGTTAGAGCACACGCTTGATAAGCGTGGGGTCACTAGTTCGAATCTAGTCAGGCCCACCAACCTTCAAGGAGTAGTATTGCGTAAGGCTTAGCGCGAAGTGAGACGGTTAGTCGGACGGCCGCTTTCTTCCCACCTCGCACGCACTCAAGCAGACGCACACACGGTTTCGGGGAATTAGCTCAGCTGGGAGAGCGCCTGGTTTGCAACCAGGAGGTCACCGGTTCGAGCCCGGTATTCTCCACTTTCGATCGTCTCCAGTGTTCCGGCTGGCAGCCAGCTTCCAGCGTGGACGGAGACGGCGAGCAGGACTCGAGAGAGGCTCGCCGCGCAAGCGGCGCTCAGACGGCGGGGCGAGGCTCGGTCAGCTGGCAGATTCCGGAAGCTTCACCGCTCTTTGACAATTGAATATCCTGCAAACGGTAGTTTTTTCCGACCACACACACGCAGTGTGCAAGGAGCTATCGGCAGCTTCAGTCAGCTTCCGGCTTCCAGAAGAGCGTCGGCGGAGCTGGGCTGGGAGCTGGCAGCGTACGTAGCTTCGAGTTCTAGATGAATATGGTCAAGCTACTAAGGGCGTACGGTGAATGCCTTGGCGCCAGGAGTCGATGAAGGACGTGGTAAGCTGCGAAAAGCTTCGGTGAGCCGCAAACAGGCTTTGACCCGAGGATATCCGAATGGGGAAACCCACTCAGGCTAATACCTGAGTATCCCAGGCTGAATACATAGGCCTGGCGAAGACAACCCGGGGAAGTGAACCATCTCAGTACCCGGAGGAAAAGAAAACAATAGTGATTCCGCTAGTAGCGGCGAGCGAACGCGGAAGAGCCCAAACCATCGTGCTTGCACGGTGGGGTTGTAGGACCTGTCTGGCCTTAAGGCCGGCGAGTTACCAACCAGCACGTTAGTCGAACGATCTGGAACGATCGGCCACAGAGGGTGACAGCCCCGTAGGCGACAACATGCTGGCTCGTTGGACAGGCACCTGAGTAGCGCGGGACACGAGAAATCCCGTGTGAATCTACGGCGACCATGCCGTAAGGCTAAATACTTCCTGGCGACCGATAGTGAACCAGTACCGTGAGGGAAAGGTGAAAAGAACCCCTGCGAGGGGAGTGAAATAGTACCTGAAACCGTATGCCTACAAGCAGTGGGAGGGCTATGCCTTGGCTTCGGCCGAGGAATGCCTGACCGCGTGCCTTTTGCATAATGAGCCGGCTAGTTAATCTCAGTGGCAAGGTTAAGCGAAAGCGAGCCGCAGCGAAAGCGAGTCCGAAATGGGCGACGAGTCGCTGGGATTAGACGCGAAGCGAGGTGATCTACCCTTGGCCAGGGTGAGGTACGGGTAACACCGTATGGAGGCCCGAACCAGTGTTGGTTGAAAACAGCTTGGATGAGCTGAGGGTAGGGGTGAAAGGCTAATCAAACCTCGTGATTGCCCGTTCTCCTCGAAATATCTTTAGGGATAGCCTCGAGAGGTCGGCGCTGGTGGTAGAGAACTGAATGGACTAGGGGGCTTACCAGCTTACTGAATCCAATCAAACTGCGAATGCCAGCGACACGTATCTCGGGAGTCAGACAGTGGGGGCTAAGCTTCATTGTCGAGAGGGAAACAGCCCAGACTACCGGCTAAGGTCCCTAACTCTGGACCAAGTGGGAAAGGATCTGGAGACGCTCAGACAACCAGGAGGTTGGCTTAGAAGCAGCCATCCTTTAAAGAAAGCGTAATAGCTCACTGGTCAAGCGGCTCTGGGCCGACAATACAACGGGGCTCAAGTACAGGACCGAAGCCGTAGAATAGACGAGACCCTGCGGGGTCTCATATTGGTAGAGGAGCGTTCTCGTCGCAGCGAAGTCAGACCGTGAGGACTGGTGGAGCGGCGAGAAGTGACCCTGCCGGCATAAGTAGCGATAAGGGAAGTGAGAATCTTCCCCGCCGTAAGCCTAAGGTTTCCTGAGGAAGGTTCGTCCGCTCAGGGTCAGTCGGGTCCTAACGCGAGGCCGAAAGGCGTAGCGGATGGATATCCGGTCAACATTCCGGAACTACCTTTACCACGTTATCACGATGGGGGGACGCAGGAGGCTAACCGGGCCCACGATTGGACGTGTGGGTTCAGGCATGTAGGGGGATTCTCCAGGCAAATCCGGAGAGTCACATTCCCTGAGGTGCCATGTCGAGGGGCTCTGCCCCGCAAAGCCGGTCACGCCATGCTGCCGAGAAAAGCCTCTAAGGAGTGGGAAGGGTACCCGTACCGCAAACCGACACAGGTAGGCGAGGAGAATATCCTCAGGCGCGAGTGTGATCCCTCGTTTAGGAACTCGGCAAACTGGCCCCGTAACTTCGGAATAAGGGGTGCTCGATTACCGTGCACGATCCTTGCGGTCGTGTGCGCGAACGAGTTGCAATAAAGAGGCCCAAGCAACTGTTTACTAAAAACACAGGGCTATGCTAAGTCGAACACGACGTATATGGCCTGACGCCTGCCCGGTGCCGGAAGGTTAAAGGGAGAGGTTAGCCGCAAGGCGAAGCTTCGAGCTGAAGCCCCGGTAAACGGCGGCCGTAACTATAACGGTCCTAAGGTAGCGAAATTCCTTGTCGGGTAAGTTCCGACCTGCACGAATGGCGTAATGATTTGGGCGCTGTCTCAACGAGGGGCACTGCGAATTTGTGGTACCGGTGAAGACGCCGGTTGCCCGTGACTAGACGAAAAGACCCCGTGCACCTTTACTACATCTTAGTAGTGAATGCTGGCGTGTTATGCGCAGGATAGGTGGGAGACTATGAACCCAGGCTCTCGGGCTTGGGGGAGTCAACGGTGAGATACCACCCTTAACACTCCGGCGTTCTAACCTCGATCTGTCATCCAGGTCAGGGACACTGCTAGGTGGGTAGTTTGACTGGGGCGGTCGCCTCCTAAACTGTAACGGAGGCGCGCGAAGGTTCGCTCAGGCTGTTTGGAAATCAGCCGTAGAGTGCAAAAGCATAAGCGAGCTTGACTGCGACACCTACAAGTGGAGCAGGTGGGAAACCAGGCTTTAGTGATCCGGTGGTTCCGCATGGAAGGGCCATCGCTCAACGGATAAAAGGTACGCCGGGGATAACAGGCTGATCTGAGCCAAGAGTTCACATCGACGCTAGGTTTGGCACCTCGATGTCGGCTCATCGCATCCTGGAGCTGTAGCAGGTTCCAAGGGTCCGGCTGTTCGCCGGTTAAAGCGGTACGTGAGCTGGGTTTAGAACGTCGCGAGACAGTTCGGTCTCTATCTGTCATGGGCGCAGGAGATTTGAGTGGGGCTGTCCTTAGTACGAGAGGACCGGGATGGACGCACCTCTAGTGTACGAGTTGTCGTGCCAACGGCAGCGCTCGGTAGCTACGTGCGGAAGGGAGAAACGCTGAAGGCATCTAAGCGTGAAACCCTCCACAAGATGAGATCTCCCAGGTCGTAAGGCCTCTAAAGGCTCCTGGAAGATGACCAGGTGATAGGTCGGGTGTGGAAGGCCAGTGATGGCTGAAGCTAACCGATACTAATCAGCCGTGAGGCTTGACCATTTCTTCTTTTACAATGCTCACATTGTGATGTGTCGTGGAACGAAGAAACTACCGTTTGCAGGATATTCAATTGGAAAGCTTCCAGTTTCCAGCTCCCAGCTTCCAGCTGAGGAAACGGAAAGATTGGAAGCTCGCTGCGCAAGCGGCGCCGAGATTCACTGGCAGCTGGAGGCGGTTCTTTGACATAGTCTGGGACGATCGGTCGATGGCCCGCGCAAATATTAGGCGCGTCACGTCACCGAACCCCAGGCAACCAATTTCAGCCTGCGCACCCCGCAGGCGCGTTTCCCGGTGGTCATAGGAGAGGGGTCACACCCGTTCCCATTCCGAACACGGAAGTTAAGCTCTCTACCGCCGATGGTACTGCATGGGTAACTGTGTGGGAGAGTAGGTCACTGCCGGGATTATTTCTCAAGGGCCGCTGCAGTCAGCGGCCCTTCTTTCTTGGTACGGCAGCCTGTTGCTGCCACACAGTTACCCTGGGTGGCTTTTCTTACAGTCATCTCGCGCGGCCCCCGCTCGCGCGGCCGCGCTCGACGACGGCCGCAGGCGCTGTGGGAGAGTAGGTCACTGCCGGGATTATTTCTTCAAGGGCCGCTCGCAATTCAGCGAGGCCCTTCTTTCTTGTACGGCGACTCTGTACTCCCTCCCTTGCGCCGCGCGCCCCGAGTCGGCTACGAGTCCCGTCGTAGAGCGGCCCTCTGCTCCCGGGCGGCCCGGCCCCTGCAACCATGGCTACTGTCCTGTCGCCGATCCGCGCGGGCGTCACGCGGGCGCGCCGCGGCGGCACCTCGTGGCCTGCTGCTCGACTCGCGCTGCATGCTATCCCGGAATCGGGCCCGGCACTGCGGGCCCGCTCGCCAGCAACCGGGCGTCCTTCCGCAGGGCCTCGATTGCCGGCGCTCGAAAAGCTGGCGGCCGACGGCGGGCGGCGACGAAGGCGGGGGACCCGAAGCTCGCCCTGAGCCGTTTTCAGGAAGCGCGTGCCTCTCGCCGAACAGCTCGGCGACGAGGGCCTCCTCGGTTCCGCCCTGCTCCGGCCTTGGCTGGGGGCAGTGGGCCACCGGCCAGTACGAGGCCGCGCTCCAGACCCGACGTCGCGCGCTCGAGATCTTCAAGAAGCGCGGCGACGCCGCGCGGCCAGGCGCTGACCCTCCGCGGTCTCGGCGAGACCTACTACGGCCTGGGGCGCTACGACGAGGCCCTGGAACATATACCGCCTCGCGCTCGAGGCGAGCCGCCTCGCGAACGCGCCGGTTGAAGAAGGACTGATCCTGTCGAACATCGGGTCGACGTACCGCTCGCAAGGGCGCTACGCGGAGGCGGCCGAGGTGCTCGAACGCGCGCTCGCCATCGCGCGCGGCTCGGGCGATCCGTCCGGCGATGGCGCAGGTCCTCACCTTTCTCGGCATCGTCAACCGCGCGCTCGGCGAGTTCGACCGGGCTCTGGTACTTCTACGGCGAGGCGCTCGCCGCACGGCGCGACACGAAAGATCGGCGCGGCGAGTCGCAGGTGCTCGGCAACACCGCCAACGTCTACCTCGATCCTCGGGCAATACGATCGGGCCATCGACCTGAACCGCCAGTCGTTGAAGCTGGCGGAAGAAATCGCTTACACCGCGCAGGTCGCGTTCGCGCAGCAGAACCTGGCCGCGGCCCTGTCGCGCATACCCAGGCCGGAAGAAGCGTTGGCGTTCTATCAGTCGGCGCTCGCGACCTTCCGCAAGATCGACCGCCGGGCGCAGATCCCCTACACCCTCGTGAGCATCGGCACGCTGCAGGGTTTCGTGCTGAAGGATCCGGACCGCGGACGCGCGACGCTCCTCGAAGCGCTCGCCGCGGCGGTGACGAACGAGGATCGAGAGGCGGAGGGCACGGTCCTCTACGAGCTGGCCAGCCTCGATACGCTCGCCGGCAACCTGCCGTCGGCGATGGAGCGGTTCGACGCCGCGCTGAAGATCGCCTCCGACCTGCAGTTCCTGGATCTCCAGTATCAGGTGCTCGCCAATCGCGGCGTCGCGGCACGGCGCATGGGCCGGTTCGAGGCGTCCATCGCCGACCTTCGGGCGAGCGCCGCGATCGTCAACGACCTGCGCGCCAACGTCAGCAGCGACCTGTCGAAGATCGCCTACATCGACACGCGCCAGTCCGTGTTTCACGACCTCGCGATCGCGCTCGGCGAAGCGGGACGCGCCGACGAAGCGCTCGAAGCGGCCGAAGCCGGGCGCGCCCGCGCGTTCGCCGATCTGTTGAATCAGCGCCAGATCCGCGGGCGTCGAACGGACCAGGCGCCGCTGCGCGATCTGCGGACGGCGCTGTCGAGCGACCGTCGTCTGTGCCGGCGCGGCGGCCAATCCGCCGCATCGCCCGGCGCTCCGGACAGGCAGCGACCGGGTCGGCGAGGCGCTGCAACGACTGCAACTGCAGAACCGCGAGCTCGCCAGCCTCGTGGCCGTCGAGAGCCCCAAGGCGGACGAGATCAAGGCGATCGCGAAGCGGCTCGACGCCACGCTCGTCGAGTACCTCGTGACCCAGGACGCGCTGCTCATCTGGGTCGTTTCTCCGTCCGGCCGCGTCGATCATGTCCGGACCAGCACGACCGCTCTAAGAATCGAGGGGCTGGTCACGACGCTTCGCCGCGGGCTGGAGTCGCCGACGCTGGCGGACCTGAAAAACCCGCGCGTCCTCGCCCCGCAGTTGCGCGCGCTGCACGAGCTCCTGGTGTCTCCGATCCCAGCTGGCTGCCCCCGGCCGCGCCCGCCAGCACCGTCGTCGTCATTCCCCACGGCGCAACCGCGCTGGTGCCGTTCGCGGCGCTCGAGAACGCCCGGGGCGTGCCGCTCGTGGAGCGCTACACGATCGCCGTCGCACCCTCGATTTCGATTTTCCGGTACACGCCGGCCAAGCGGCAGGAGCTCCGCGCCGTAGACGACGCCTTGATCGTCGCGGACCCGGTGCCTCCCGCCGCCTCGCAACTGGAACGCCTGCCCGGCACGCTGCAGGAAGGCCGTCTGGTCGCGCGCCGGATCGGCGGTCGATCGCTGGTGCTCACGGGCGCCGCCGCGTCGGAGTCGGCCGTGAAAGGCGCGGTCGGCGGGCGCCGCATCCTCCACTTCGCGACGCACGGCCTGGTCTCCCCCGTTCGTCCCGTCGCATCGTCGCTCGTCCTCGGGGAAGGGAACGGCGAGGACGGCTACCTGCGGGTCGACGAGATCTTCGGGTTGGAGCTGGATGCCGATCTCGTCGTCTTGAGCGGCTGCTCGACCGGCCTCGGGCGGCTCACGGGCGACGGCATCTTCGGGCTGACCCGCGCCTTCATCTACGCGGGCACGCCTTCGGTCGTGGTCAGCAACTGGGACGTCAGCGATGACGCCACCGCGGTGCTCATGGACCGTTTCTACGCTCAGCTTGCGCGCGGCGCCTCCAAGGCGCACGCCCTGGCCGCGGCGCAGCGCGCCACGCGCCGTCAGTTTTCGCATCCCGCGCTGTGGGCGGCGTTCGTTCTGGCCGGGGAGCCCCGGTGAGGCTCCTCCCCCGGGCGCGCGCCGTCCCGGCCGCGGCGGCGACGTCCAGCCGCTCGACGCGCTCATCAGGAGCCGGGTCTCCGTGCGGTTCAGCGTGACGGCGGAGCAGTTTGGCGAACGCATCGCGGAACTTGCCAAGGCGGCGGGCGCGGGTGTCCTCGATCACGCGCGGCGCCTCGCGCTCGACGATCTGTATCTCGCGACCGCCTGCGCCGAGGGCGACGGCGACGCATGGGCGGAGTGCGAGCGCCTGCACTTCGGCTTCATCCGGCGCTTCGCTCATCGCTTTCTCCCGGACGCCGCGGCGCGAGACCTGGCCGATCAGACCATCGCCGATCTCTGGCAGCGCCGGAAGATCGCCAACTTCGCGGCGCGCAGCTCGCTGCGGACCTGGATCGGCGCCGTTGTCGCCCACGCGGCCATCAACGTGAAGAAAGCCCCTCATCCGGTGATCGCGCTCGATCCCGTCCAACTGCGCGAGACCGGGCAGCGGCACGACGCGCAATCGGCGGCGAGGGATGCGCCCGAAGACGAGGATGCCGCGCGCCTGTTGTCCGACCTGGTGTCGCGTGCGGTCGCGACGTTGCCCGCCGAGGACAAGCTGCTGCTGCAGTTGCACTACGAGCAGGGCCTTACCCTGGAGCAGATGGAACCGGTCATGCGCGCGTCGAAAGCCACGCTGAGCCGGCGGCTGAAGCGCACGCGCGAGTCGCTCAAGCGGGAGCTGGACGGGCTGGCGGCCGGCGCGTACGGCGCGTCTGCCGAGTCGATCCGCAATCGGCTGTCGCTCGATCGCGTCGAGCTGGATTTGTCCCTGCTCCTGGCGCCGGTGGAAGGAGGTGGCCGGGACAGTGTCTAAGAATTGGATGACCGCCGATTTGCACGATCCCAACGTGCTCGCCGCCTACATCGACGGGACGCTGGATCAAGACGAGCGTTCTATCGTCGTGGCGCATCTCGCAGGATGTGGAGCCTGCAGAGCCGCGCTGGCGGCGTACGTCAAGGTCACGACTGAAGACGGTGAAACCGGGAAGGGCCCGCGTCGCGCCTGGACTGCAGCCGTCAGACCACGGGTGTGGATGCCGATCGCGGCCACGATCGTCCTGGTAACCGTGGCGGGCGTGCTGCAGCGCGCGCAGCGGCGCGCCGATCAGGTTCCCCCGGCGCCCCCGGTCGTGGAGACGCCGTCGGCAGTGCCAGACCCATCCTCGGGTGTGCCGCCAGGCCGTGAGCACGACGCCTCCGTCCACAGCGGACGCGCCTCGTGCCTCCACGTCCCGTCCCCTCCCGTAGACGAGCGGACCATGCGAGTGCGAGGGGCCGAGCGGCGAGTCGGCGACAAGCGGTTCCGGCTGGTCGCGGGCGAATGGATCGATGCGGCCTACGATCCCATGGACCCACGTCCCGTCGTCGCGGTGACAACGCCGGCCGAGCGGGCGGTCCTTCTCGAGAGACTGCCTGCGCTGCGCCCGTTCGCAGACCTGGGTGAGCGCGTCATCGTGGTCCACGGCGGCAGCGTCTACAAGTTCGGCCGAACCGAGTCCCCGTAGCGTCGCGGTTCGGAGCGTCCCGCAGCGTCCGGCAGTCCTCCAGCCAGCCCCCTCCTAACCCCTTCTCCCTTCGCGTGTTGCAGCCCGTGAAACGAGATCGGGCGCCGACTGTCAAACCGTCGACCTGGAGGAGAAACGCACCATGGCGCACAGCCGTCTCTCACGATTCGTTCTGGCGGGTGTTCTCGTGCTCGCGGCCGGTCGCGCAGCGCCGGTCGAGGCACAGTGGCAGGACGCAATCAAAATCGGCAAGAGCGTCGCGACACGTCCGAAGTTCACGGACGAGGACGAGGGGCGCATGGCGCAGGCCCAGGCCCAGAAGTTCGACGCCGAGCAACAAGATGTGGCCCGAACCGCTGCTGGAAACCTACCTGACCGGCATGGTCCAGAAGCTGGTCGCGGTGGCGAAGCCCCGGCCGTTTCCGTACCGCGTGCGCGTGGTCAGCGATCCGACCCTGAACGCGTTCACGTTCGGCGGCGGTCTGCTCTACGTCCACGCCGGCCTGATCGCCAGGATGGAAAACGAGGCCCAGCTCGCCATGGTCCTCGGGCACGAGATCGCTCACGTGACGGAGAAGCACGTGACCAAAGGAATCGAGCAGGCCTATACCACTCAACTCATCGGCAACAGCGCGGTCGTCGCCGGGGCGCTCGACCGGCATCCTGCCGACCGGCGACGCCTTGAAGGTCGCCTACGACGCGACGATGAACGCGGCCGTGAACGGGCATGGCCGCGGCCAGGAGCGCGAGGCCGACAAGGTCGGCATGGACTACATGGTCAAGGCCGGATACGACCCGCGCGAGGGGCCGATCACCTTCGAGCTGCTGCTCAAGGAGCACGGGGATCAGTCACGGCTCGTGAACTTCTTCTACGGCAGCCATCCGAACAACGTCGACCGCTACGAGACCCTGAGCGCGCTCGTGAAGGACAAGTACGCGCGTGACGTCAAAGACAAGCGGCTCGTCGTCAACACCGAAGAATTCAAGCGCGTGACGCGGTCCGTCGTGATCGCCACCGGGCGCCTCGACTACGAACAGCAGCGGTTCAACACGGCCCAGGCCATGTTCGAGAAGGCGGTTCGATCGTGGCAGGACGATCCCGTGCCCCACTACTACCTCGGGAAGATCGCGCTCGAGACCGGCGCCGGCGACGGCGTCGAGCGCGCCCTCGCGCATCTCGCGGACTCGATCAAGGCCGACGCGTCGTATGCGCCCGCGCACCGCGAGCTGGGCCTGGCCTACTACCGCAAGGGCGATCGGCCGAACGCGATCGGCAGCTTCGAGCGCTACCTCGCGCTCGATCCGAAGGCCGACGACACCAAGCAGATCGAGGCCACCGTCGCGGAGCTGAAGCGGTTCTCCCGCTGACGGCGGAGCCTTCGATGAACCTGTCCACGACCAGCGATCGCACGTGGCGTGTGTCTGGCGGCGGTGCTGCTCGCGCCGCCGGACGCCGGCGCTCAGCGGATTCGGCGCGCGCCGGATTCGACGCCGCCTGCCATCCGCATCATGCAGCCCGCGCCAGGGGCCCGGATCGAGACGTTCACGCCGGCCATCGAGCTGGTCTACGACGACGAGGGCACGGGTGTCCAGGTGGTGTCGTTCCGCGCGATGATCAACGGCCGCGATCACTCCGCGGCCTTCGAGCATCACAGCCAGGGGGCGAGCGGCAAGATCGCGCCGTCCAACCCGCTGCCGCTCGGCGAGAACAAGCTCACCATCGAGCTGGCCGATCGCGCCGGCAACATCGGCCGGGCCGAAAGCACGTTCATCAATGCCGGCGGCGGCTGGCTGACGGCGGTGGCCGATCCGGGCGTCGGCCCTCGCCGGCACGTGGAGCTCGTGCTCGACGCGTCCGGCAGCATGAACGACAAGCTGCTCGACAACACGCGCATGGCCGTCGCCAAGGGGGCCGTCAAGAGCCTGATCACGGCGCTGCCCGCCGACACGCCCCTCGGCCTGCGGGTGTTCAAGGGGTGCGACAACATCGCGTCGCTCATTCCGATCGCGAAGGTGGACAAGCCGGCCTACGTCGCGACGGTCGAGGCCATCGAGCCCAACGGCGGCACGCCGATCGTGGCCTCGCTGCTGCAGTCGTTCGAGGCGCTCGCGAAGCTGCAGGACGTCGAGCGGCTGTCGGTGCTGGTGACCGACGGCGGCGAGAGCTGCAACGGGGCCATCAAGGACGCCGCGGAACAGGCGAAGGAGCGGTCGATCCGGGTGATCGTCATCAGCTTCGACATCAAGGAACAGACGATCGACGACCAGCTCCGGAAGCTCGCGGAGCTGACCGGCGGCGCCTACTTCAACGCGCAGGACGGCGCCGAGCTGCAGGCGGCGCTCGAGCGAAGCGTGCTGCGGCTCGGCTACGCCGTGTTCGACGCGCGGGGCAAGCAGGTGGGCCAGGGCGAAGTCAACGGCGCGCGCGTCATGCTGCCGATCGGCACATACCAGGTCCGCTTCGACGTCAGCTCGTCGAGAGTCGCGCAGGACGTCACGATCGGGCCGCTCGGCGAGGTCACGGTGCGGCTGCGTCAGGCGGGCGCCGGCGTCACGGCGGAGCTATCGGGCCAATAGCGGTGGTCAATTCGTAAAGGAGACGTTCATGAGATCCAGATTCATCGTCGCGCTCGTCGTCGCATCCTGCTCCACGGTCCTGGCGATCGGCCTGACGGCGCCGCTGTCGGCACAGCAGGAGCCCGGTGAGCCGTGCTGCAACATCAAGAGCATCAACGCGCGCACCAGGATGGTGACGTTGACGGAGAAGAAGACGAGCTGCACCTACGAGGTTCAACTCAACGACCCCAAAGACGTGAGCATGCTGAAAACCGGGGCGGCGATCGCGATCGATCTGACAGGCCTCGTGCCGACGCCGGGTCAGACCGGAGCGACCGGCCAGGCAGCGAGCGGCACGGGGACGGCGCCGTGCGGTTCCAACGTGCCGCGCAACGCCAACACGAAGCCCGTGGGCAAGTGCTACAAGATCGTCAACGGCAAGGCGGTCGAGGAGCCATGCAAGTAGTAGTGGATGCAACCCGATGCCAGCACAGCGTGCAGCTGTGCTGGTGTTCATCAGAACCGGTGGGAGCCGTCACAACAGGCTGACCGCTCGAAGGCGATCGCGATGGGGTTGATGGACAAATTCATGTGGCGCAACGAACACCATTGAAGTGGTACTTCCATGAAACGAGCGCTAATCGGAGTTGGTGGGATCGTCCTGCTGACTCTCGTCGCCGTCTCGGTCCTGCGGCTGCAGGGGAGTAAGGACGTTGCTCTCTCCGGCACGGAGGTTCAGCCTGCGCCCGCGGGCGGAGCGGCGAGTACAGGACCAAGGTGCGGTCTTCGTCGAGCTGCCGGCACGCAACCTCGTGTACCCGGAAGTTACGGCGGTCGTCAAGGCGCTCGGACCCGACGTTCCGCAGCTGCTGTCCTTTGTATCGCAGCGAATCCGCTACGAGCCATATGAAGGCGCACTGCGGGGCCCGCGCGGGACACTGCTGGCGGCGTCCGGGAATGCCATTGACCGCGCCCTCTTGCTTCGCGACTTGATTCAGACCGCGAAGCCGGATATCGACCTGAGATTTGCGCTCGGAACGTTGACTGCCGAGCAGGCAGCCGAAACGTTGTCTCAGACCCGATTGCCCGCAGACGGCGCCGCGGGCCCGGCCACGGACAACGCGCCACTCCCCGCCGAGCCCTCCGATGGCCAAATGCTGGAGCAATGGCACCGGGCGGGCGAGACCGTGCGCCGGGATGCCGAGGAACTGCGGCAGCTTCTGGAAGCGGCCGGCGTCCAGGCCACCGTCCCCGCGTTTGACCATCAGCGCGCCGTTGACGATACGCGGCGCCACGTATGGCTCCAACTCCGGGATGGCGAGAGCTGGGTGGACCTGGACCCTTCCGCCGGAGGAGGGATCGGCAAGCGGCTGTGCGACGCGGAGGTGACTGCTTCAGATTTACCCGGGGAGTTGTTCCACACGCTGCGAGTGGAGGTTCGGGCCGAGCAGCGGCAGGCGCGAGCGACGGTCGAGCGCGAGCTCCTGACCGCGCACTGGAGGATCTCGGATCTCGTGGGCTCTTCGCTGGTGTTCACGCATGCGGAGCCGGCCGGGCTCGAGCCGCCAGCGCGTCCACCGGTGACCGCCGGGCGGCGAGCCTACACACCGACGCTGATCCTCGATGGAGAGGAGCTCTTCGGCGAGCCGTTCATCCTCCCGGAACCGCCTGCGGACGCTGGCAGTGCGCTCCCCGGCGTCGAGGGTCTCGCGCGGGGCCTCGGCGGGATGCTCGGGGGAGGATCCGGTCAACAGCGACCTGCGGACACCGGGATCGCGGCACCGGATGACGTGGTCAGCCTCTCGCTCGACTTCGTACTGGTTGCTCCAGACGGGACCTCGCGTCGAACCAGACGAACGATCTTCGATCGCCGCGTGACGGGCACCGACGCGCCGCCGGTCGATTCACCCCTCGCGCCCTTGACGGTGTCTTACGAAGAGGTACGCGCCGTTGATTACGGCGTGGAGCATCGCGATCTGGACAGGGGAGCGGGCCCTCGCCCGGTCTCTCAACCCCGCCATCCGGCTTGCGCTCGAGCCCGAGACGCCGGAAGAAATGCGGGAACAGTTCGCGCTGTTCCACCGATCCTATTTCGGCCTTCGCCGCGTGCTCTATGCGGCGGCCACGAAGACGCCGCGTTCGCCGCTTCACGTTCGAGCCCCCGACCTCAGCCTGCTGTCGTGGCGCGTCGGCTCTCGCGGCTCAGACGCCGGCACGCTTCTCATTGATGTCCTGCAGTCGCAAGCCCGGCCGGCTTCCGGCGACGCCTCGAAGACCTCAGCGCCGGAGCTGCAGCGCATCTGGGCACAGGCGACACTCCACGCCGAACGAACGTTGATTCTCGGGTCCATCGCCGATCACGGGAATCGCGATGGCGGGGATCGAGCGTTCATCGACGTGGCCGGTGTCTTCGCACAGGCGAAAGCTCAGAACGTGCCGATTCGTGTCTTGAAGGGGGGCGACGCGCGGCTCGAGCAGATTCGAGCGCCGGCGGACGTGAGGGCGCGCTTGCGCGGCCATCTCTCGGACAACCGCGTGGTTGTCGTCCCTGAGCGTCCGGTCACCCTGCAGGGGCGCGAGGTTCTCGGGTGGTGGCTCTTCGACCCTGAGAATGGCTCGTACCTCGATGAAATGGACACGGGCGGCCACCAGTCGAGCGGCGAACACACCGCCGTCACGGGGCAGAGCCGTTCGAAGACCGCGGCCGCGCGCGCAGGGTTCTGGCCCAAAGTGCGCCGGGGCATCAACTGCCTCGCTCGCGTCGCGGCGGCGTTGCTCCAACTCGGCGAAGCAGTGGTTGACGCAAGGGAAGGTGACATCCCCTCGATCATCGAGAACATGGACGACGCTGGCGAAGCGGCCGGCCGCCTGTTGCGAGGATGTTCCAGCGGTGGGCTTCCGCCGCCGGCCTCCACGGGGCCGAAAGGCGGAAAGTGGAAACCTCCCCGCTGGCCGAGGCCGAGGAACGACAGCCGGCCAGGCGATCCGCGCCTGCCCAAGCGACCCCCATGGCGAGGGGCGCCGCGCGGCCGGTAGGGGCCGTCATGAGAGAAGGAAGCCGATGCCAGATGTAAGGCACGACGCCTGCGCCGAGGCTCTTGTGGTATATCCAGGTTTGCTTCAAATGCCCGATGTCGACGGCAGGTGCGCGAGATGAACGCCAAACCCGACGGCAAGCGCCCGCTCACATCCGCCATTCAGAACAATTTCTGGGTGTTCTTCGGATCGATCTGGCTCCTGGTCGGCCTGCCGTTCGTGCTGTTGGCCGGGTACTTCATCTTTCAGGAACGCCGGCTCGCCACGACCGGGCGCGTCGTGGACGCCATCGTCCTGACCAAGGACACCAGCCGGTCGGGCGACAGCGTGCACCGTTCGCTCAGGTACCGGTTCACGACCGCAGACGGCAGGACGATCGAAGGCAAGAGCGAAGTGGGAGAGTCCATCTGGAGCTCGCTGAGCGAGCGCGGCCCGGTGCGTGTTGCCTATCTGCCGAATCGTCCGTCCGTGAACCGCGTCGTCGGATCGAGCCAGCTCACGATGCTCCTGATTTTTTCGTTCGTGGGCGGCCTGCTCTCGATCGCCGGCGGGACAATCGTCACGGTCGCCGTCCGCAAGGCGCGGCTGCGCACGAGGCTGCTGACGACGGGCGTTCGCGCGCGTGCGACCGTCGCCGAAGTCAAGGCGATGAACCTCCGCGTCAACGGACGCACCCAGTGGAAGTTGGAATACGAGTATCCTGACTCGCAGGGCCGGTCGTACCGCCGGTCCTTGTATCTCGACGCGGACGAGGCCAGCCGATGGAAACCAGGCGATAGGGGTGATGTGTTGTTCGATCCGGACCGGCCCGGGCAGGCCGTCTGGCTCGGCGGGACCAACGTCGTATGAAACAACTCCTGGGCTACGCACGGATGTTCGGTCTCGTGCTGGCCGCCGCGGTTCTGTCGGAGATGCCGGGGATCAAGCAGGCCTGCCAGGCCATCGATCGGCTGCGCGATCCGCTGCTCGGCGTGGCCATCGGTGTGGCGGCGCTCGGCTTCGCTGTGTTCATGGGCGGGATCCTGAGCTTGCTGATGGCGTCGGGGGAGCCGATGACCCACGAGGAAATCGAGGCCGCGATCGCTCAGCGGCGCGGCGCGAGTGAGCCGGCCGTGTGGCGTGCCTCGGCGCATCGCGTGTTCGGCCCTGCCGCGGGACGGCAGGCCGCCAACGAGACAACCTTCGCGGGAATGAAAGACGCGTGGCGCTCGGGCGAATGGCGCCGCGACCCGCACTGGCGGCGCCTGTTCCTGGTCGCGTCCGGCGCGGCGTTGCTGTCGTACGGTCTCTTCGGACTCTTCCTCGTGATCGGCCCCGGTCCGATCAAAGTGCTCGTTGCCGGCGCCCTGCTCTACGCCACCGTGATGACGACCCGGGGGTTCGCGCGAGGATGAGCGGCGGTCCATCGTTGTTCCGCCAGGCGCTGTCGTCGATCGAGCTGTTCGCGGGCATCCTTCTGCTGGCGATCGGCGGCGTGCTCTTCTCCGTCACGGGTCAGGCGTTCCTCCAGGAACGCGCATACCGTCATGGAGTGAACACGGACGCGGTCGTGATCCGGAAGCACATGCGGCCGGCGACGTCCGACTCGAGCACGGCGTACGAGCTGACCTACAGAGCGAGCGCATCGGGCGGCGCCGAGTGGCAGGGAACGGACGCCGTCGACGTGGCGGCCTGGGAGCGTGTGGAGGAAGGCGGCACGCTCCGTGTTCAGTATGTGCCTGGCGATCCAGGTTCGCTTCGGCTCGCGCGTCGAAACTGGGACGGTCTGCTCGGCGCGGCCGCAGCGCTGACCGCGACCCTTGCCTTGCTCGGGCTGTGGCTGTTCTCCCGTGGCGCGCGTCTGGTCGCCAGCCGGATGCGGTTGTACCGGCACGGCCAGCCCGTGGAAGCAACCGTCACCTCCGTCCACGAGACGAACGTCGCCATCAACCGCCGCATCCAGTGGGCCGTCGCGTACCGAGTTCCAGGATCATCTGGGGCACACGCAGCAGGGCACATCCGCCCCGATGCCCGCGTCGCAGGCGCTGGAATGGCATGCGGGAGACAAAGGGATGGCCCGCTTCGATCCTCAGCGGCCGGCCGACAGCGTCTGGACCGCTGAGTAGTTCCCCGCTTGACGCGCCTACTTCTTGGGCACGAGACTGTGTGGGCGAGCAGGTCACTGCCGGGATTATTTCTACAAGGCCGCTATCGAGAGATAGCGGCCTTTGCTTTGTACGCGCGTCACTTCACCGATGCGCAGGCCGGGGAACGCAGACGCTGCCTACGTGGGTGGAGGTGCGCCCCCGCCCGCAGGGAACGTTCCGCGGATCCGGATGGTGCCCGTGGCGCCAGCGAAGTCACGCGTACCGCCAATGATGGACTGGATGTCGACCAAGTCGTTCTCGCCGGTCGTCCGAAAACCGGCAGCCGTCTTGAGGGTGAGGCCACCCCGCCCGCGGCCGACCCGGGCGTCGTCGATGAAGATGTCGCGATGACGAACACGACGCCGATCACGGGAGTGTCGGTCGAGGAGTTGAACTCATTCGCAATGAACCCTTGAGCCCGCCGAACATCCGGGCCCGAGACTTCTCCGGGATGGATCAACCGCGGACGCTCTTCACACTCGGGCCTCCGCGATCGGCCGCGGGTCGTAGAACGGCCGCATCTCCTGGATGAGCCCGTTCGCGACACGAAAGCAGCCGAAGACGGGGATCACACCGGAGGCCGTGTCGAGGTCGAAGCGCGTGGCCACGTAGTCGTTCTCGACGATGTGCTGCTTCGTCCGGACGTCCCGGATGGTAGGGAACATTCCCGTGAGGAATTCGCTCACGGCCTTGATGCCGACAATCCGCGGCGAGAGCGGGCTCTCGAGGCTGACGCTGGGGGCGAACGGAACCTCGCTCAAGTCCTTGCGCCGGAGCCCGTCGAGGTAGCTTTCCACCGCCTGCACGGCCGGGTTCCCCGTCATGTAGAACTCCCAAGCGATTCCGTCAGGATCCTTGAAGGCGACGTAGCGCTTGTCCAGGACCTCGTCCGTCTTCACGCCGGTGTTCGGTACGTCCGGCGGCCGCGAGAGCAGAGGCTACGCGCTCCAGTTCCGCCTCGCTCGGCGCACGAGAGAGCGAGATGATCGAGACCGACGCGGAACGGGTTGAAGCGATCGTGTTCCGGCAACGCGTCGCGCTGGGCGCCTCGATGGCGATGGCAGTCGAACCGGCCATGAAGATGAAGAACGTCGGTAGTTCCAGCACGACTGGAAAGCCGAGAGTCTCGGCATAGAAGCCGCGAGCCCGTGCGAGATCGGTCGAACGCAGGGCTACGTGATGCACGCCGGATGTCTGGACGCCAATCCCCATGTCTTCCTCCTGCAACCCGGGTTGCGCCGGAACGGCGCTAGAATGAGCCACCACTCGGGACCCAATGACTGCGCAGGAAGAACATAAGTATCGGGATCGTCGCCGAGTCCTCAGGGCGGCGCTCAAAAAACCTCAAGAACTCTCAAAGCCGCTCTCCTGCGGCCGGTCTACCACTTCGGCCCCTTCCGGCTGGACGCTGCGAAGAGGGTGCTCCAGCGCGAGGGACAGGCGGTTCCGCTCACGCCCAGGGCCTTCGACACGCTCCTGGCCCTGGTCGAGAACCGGGGTCGCGTGGTCGAGAAGGACGAGCTGATGCGGCGGGTCTGGCCCGGCGTGTTCGTCGAGGAAGGCAACCTCACGCCAGAACGTCTTCATGTTGCGCAAGGCGCTCGGCGAAGTGGCGCACGAGCGGCGCTACATCGCGACCGTGCCACGGCGGGGTTACCAGTTCGTGGCGGAGGTGCGCGAGACCGTCGAAGCCCTGCCGGCGCCGGCTCGCGGCGGGACTCCCCGCGATCACTGGCGGTGCTTCCGTTCACCACCCTGGGCGGCGAAGACGTCGATGATTACCTCGGCCTGGGCATGGCGGACGCGCTCATCACGCGACTCGGCAACATCCGTCAGATCGTCGTGCGGCCGACGAGCGCGGTCAGGCCCTACGTCGGCCAGACGCCCGACCCCGTGTCGGCAGGCCGCAGCCTGGGAGTGGACATGGTTCTGGAGGGCTCGATCCGTCAGGCGGGCGACCGTATCCGTGTCACCGTGCAGCTCGTCAGCGTGGAGGCCGCGGCGCCGATCTGGGGTCGGTGCTTCGACGAACCGCGCACCGATATCTTCGCGGTCGAGGACTCGATCTCGACCCGGCTGGCCGCTGCCCTCGTTACGAGCCTTACGGCAGAGGAAAAGGCGCGTATCCGGAAGCGATACACCGACGACCATGAGGCCTACGACGCCTATCTCAGGGGCCGTCACCACTGGAACGCACGGACCGAAGACGGTCTCAGGAAGGCCCTACACGAATTCGAGCGGGCGATCGCGCGCGATCCCGAATACGCGCTCGCCCACGCAGGTCTCGCCGACTGCTATACGCTCCTGGGCTCGGCCGGCTACAGCCTTCTGGCGCCGCGCGAGGCGCTCGGCAGGGCCCGCACGGCGGCGAGGAAGGCGCTCGACATCGATCCGGAGCTGGCCGAAGCGCACGTCTCGCTGGCGCTCGTGAAGTTCCGGCTGGACTGGGACTGGACCGGGGCGGAGACGGAGTTTCGAACGCGCCATCGAGCTGAACCCGGGCTACGCTCCCGCTCATCATTACTACGGACTTTTTCTGTCCGCGATGGGCCGGGCCGACGAGGCGATCGAGATGCTGGAGCTGGCGCAGCAGCTCGAATCCGCTCTCGCTCATCATCAGCACTGCGCTGGGCCGAGCATTTCACTTCGCACGCCGCCACGAACGCGCGCTCGAGCAGCACCTGAAGACGCTGGAGCTGGAACCGGATTTCGCGGAGGCGCGCTTCAACCTGGCTCTCATCTACATCCAGCGGTCGATGTTCTCCGAGGCCTTGGCCGAGATTCAGCGAGCCATGACCCGAGCCGGGCGCCGCCCATTGACGCTGGAGTTTCTCAGCCACATCCACGCGCTGGCCGGTGACACCGCCGAGGCGCGGCGCATGCTCGCCGAGCTGGAAGGCCTCGTGGCCGAAGGCAGAATCGACACGCTTCACGTGCTCTACCCCTGCATCGCTCTCGGAGAGAAGGATCGCGCGTTCGAGATACTCGAGAAGGCATACGTAGAGCGGTCGGGTCAACTCGTCTTCCTCAAGGTCGAGCCCAGCTTCGACTCGCTGCGCGACGATGCGCGCTTCGATGGACCTGCTGCAGCGCATGGGACTCGGAGCCGGGGTCGCCCAGCAGCGATGCCAACTGGCAGGCGCATCTGGCGCAGAAGGGCGGCGAACCTCGGATGCGTCCGCAAACCATCGAAATGTGGATCCACCCGAGAAGGATGAGTCCCAGGCGTTCCTGGTGGCCCCGTTCCAGTACGTCAGCGCGCGCTCGGTGTCGCCCAATCCTGCGTAGACCAATGCCACTTCGTACGTCCACCCGGTATTTAGGTGATCGGTCGCGAATCTCCGCCAGAATTCGTCGGGCCTGAGCCGGTTGCCCGGCTGTCGCATACAGGTGACCCAGAAACCCGGGGCCCTGTTCGGGGTGAATCCGCCGCATCTCGACCAGGGCGGCCTCATACTGCCCCTGCTCCTGAAGGGCCCAGGCCAGTACCCGCCGCGCTAACAGAAATGCCGGATCCATGTCGAGCGTGCGCCGCGCCTGCTCGATGGCGCGATCGTATTGCCGCGCGTAATAGCGTATCTTCCGCGACATCGTGCTGATGATCAGGGAGAGGGGATCGAGCTCGTGCGCGCGCGTGATCGCGGCGATGGCTTCCTCGTGCCTGCGTGTCGCCGTCAGGCAGTAAGCGTACCAATGGTATGCCGTTGGATAGCTGGGGTTCAGCTCGATCGCGCGGCGAAAGGCCTTCTCGGCTCCGTCCCAGTCCCAGTCGTAGTGCATTTTCACAAACGCCAGGGAGGTGTGGGCTTCGGCGAGTGTCTCATCGAGCGAGATCGCGTGGGTCGCCGCGGCCCTGGCCAGCGTCATGGCTTGATCCCGGGAAAGCGACTCCGTCGTCAGCGATCCCA
Source organism: uncultured Acidobacteriota bacterium (assembly GCA_963820645.1). Taxonomy (GTDB): domain Bacteria; phylum Acidobacteriota; class Vicinamibacteria; order Vicinamibacterales; family 2-12-FULL-66-21; genus JALZOC01. The sequence continues at coordinate 22,050 of CAWGAS010000009.1, forward strand.
TCAGGGCATACGAATCGGCGAGCGCGGTGTACGCGAGCGCGTACCCCGGGTCCCGCGCGATTGCGTCCTTGGCGTACTGGATTCCTTTGACGTATCCCTCCGGCGTCCGCTTGTTCCAGAAGTAGCGGCTCTTCAGATAGGCTTCGTAGCCGACGGCGTCATTGGTGTGGCGCTTCGTCAGTCCGCGTTTCTCGTCGGCCGTGAGCTGCAAGGAGAGCGCGTCGGCGAGCTGCTGGGAAATGGCGTCCTGTACGGCGAAGATGTTCGTCCACACCGTATCGAAGGTTGCCGTCCAGATCGGCCCTCCATTGCGGACGCTGATGAGCTGAGTTGTCACACGAAGCTTGTTGCCGTCGCGCTGGATGGTGCCGTCCAGGACGGCATCGACCTGCAGCGCTCGTCCCGCCTTGATGGAATCGTGCGCACCTACGTACCGCCGGACGGCACTTGTCGGACGAACGGTCAGTGTTCGAACGCTCGCGAGCTTCATGATGAGCGCGTCCGCGAGGCCGACGCCGAGCAGATCCTGCTCCGAGCTGTCCGGTGAGAGTGCCTTGAAAGGCAGGACCGCGATGGAACGATAGGATGGCGAACCGGGAGGCTCCACTGGCGCGGGAAGACTGCGCCAGCCGACATACAGAGCGGCCGCCAGAGCTCCTGCCGCCAGGGTCGCGTAGACGGCCATTCGGCGCCGGCGCCAGAACGCAGGTAGAGGGTCGGCAGGTTCGTCAACGGACTCACGCACGGGTGCGGTGAACCGGTAGCCGCGCCGCGGGATGTTGTCGATATACGGCTTTCCGTCCGGCTGGTCTCCGAGCGCCTTCCTCAACGTGAAGACATGCTGGGTCAGGTTTGCCTCGTCGACGAAGCTCTCGGGCCACAAGGTCTTCATCAACTCGTCTTTGGTGACGACCCGGTTCCGGTTGATTACCAGCAGCAGGAGTGTTTCGAAGTCCTTCGGAGTTAGAGGCAGGGGCTCACCGTTTCGCGAGATCCGGCGTGCGCGAATGTCCAGGCGAAACGGGCCGAACTCATAGAAATCTGTGCCGGTTTCTGGCATGGGGACGTTCGAGGAACCGAATCGGAGGGGCGATTCTAGCCCGGCCGATCCCGCCGAAGCCTATGGAGCATGCGGGCCCATAGAGTCTCTCCCTTTCCCCGCTTCCCTTCAATTGAGAACTTTGAGGCGCGTATTGAGCCGCAATTGAGGACTTTCCGAACGCCTCAGCACTACTCTCGCCGGCGATCGATCCGTAGATGAATAAGTAACCATCAAATGAAGAAGGCTCTCGTCGTCCTCTTGACGCTCTTCGGTACTGACGGGAGGTGCCGTGTACGCCTACCGCCAAGGCTTCCTCGACCGCTGGACACCGAGAACGGTCACCTCGCCTCAGCCAACGCCGGGCGCGCCGGCGATTCCTGCGAGTCAGACCCCGTCTCGCGCCCCGGTGCCGGGCTCAGAAGCAGGCGCCCCGGCAGCGAGCGACGCCGTGGCCGCTGCCCTTCCGGCGGAAGCCTCCGCCGTGTCGGGCCCCTTCACAAACATCGCGGCCTCCACCTTCGGCGGACATATCGCGCGGATGACCGGCGAGTTCGGACCGGGGTACTTCGGGCGCCGTCTGATCGACGGGAGCGAGGCATCGACGTGGAAGCTCGAGGCTCCCGTGAAGTTTCCGCAGGAGATCGTCTTCTCGTTCTACGAGCGCGAGCCCGCACTGGTGTCCTCGGTTGTCGTCTCGGTTCCGGCGAAGGGATTCTCCGCCGCTGCCGACATCGAGATCTGGACCTCCAGCGAGAGCGCCACGGCCGGGTTCGTCAAAGCGGCGTCGCAGACGCTGCCTCCCGCGACCGCCGAACACGTGATTCCCATCGAGCCCGTCGAGGCGCGCTACGTGAAGCTGATCGTGAAATCGAGCGCGACTGCCGATGCTCTCGAGATAGGCGAGGTGCAGGTGATCGGAGCCGCAGCGCCCCGGCTACACATCTCTCCTCGCTCGCAATCCTCGAATCTCACGGTACATGCGCAGTCCGCGCCAGGCGGCGCAGCTCGGGATTGAATGGCTGCAGCCCGCCGCCGTGAACTGGCAGAGAAAGAGCCGGTGCTACGGCTGCCATGTGCAGACGCAGGCAATCATGGGACTTTCAGTGGCTCGCGGCTACAAGTACCTCGTCAGCCATGAGGCGGTCCAGGAGCTCGTGGATTTCACCCGCGACGCTCCGCTTCACATGGACGGAAGCTACTGGGGTGGCGGATTCGGGTTGCTGCACGGGCCAGAAAGAAACGCTAACCGGCGGAGGATCGAGCGCGACGCAGTTTGCCGTGATGGGGTTCGCCCATTTCGACGACCTCGAGCAAGCCAAAGGAGACCGGACCTTTATCCGGGCGCTCGATTACCTTCTCGCAAAGAAACAGAAACCGGACGGGAAGATTCCCGAGGATCACGGACACCAGCCGATCACTCAGGGCGGGCTGATGACGACGACCAATACCGTGATCGCAATGATGAAGGCGCACAAGGACACCGGCGAGAGCCGCTACAAAGAGGCTGCGGAACGAGGCCTGGGATGGATTGCATCCGCGCCGCTCGAGAGCACCCAGGACGAGGTGTTCAAGCTCCTCGCGCTGTCGCGCTACGGACGGCCCGAGCAGCAGGCCGTCGTCACGCAACTGGTCGAGCGACTGAAGAAGGAACAGAAACCGGACGGCGGGTGGGAGGAGTTCCGGCTGGAGGTACCTCCGCGCGGCAGGGGGTCCAACGCATTTGCCACCGGTCAAGTGCTCTACGCGTTCAAGCAGGCCGGCGTTCCGGTCCGTCGCGTGAGTTCGCCAGGGGGGTGCGATTCCTGATCGGAACGCAGAAGGAAACGGGCGCCTGGCCTGTGATGAACACCTGGTCGTCCAACCCCTCCGAGTTCGCTCCGAGCATGTGGGCCATCATCGGCCTCGCCGGCGCGTACTCGGAAGAGCCGCTCGGCTCCCTTCGAGGTCACCAGTTCCATCCAACGCTCCGAGCGCAGCAGGAATCTGCAGATCGTCCTCGACGCCTCCGGCTCGATGAAGCTGGCGCTCCAGGGCACGTACACGGTGGGCGACCGCGCTGAAGGTGTTCAACCAGGTCGTCGCGAAGCTGCCGGAAGACCTGAATGTCGGTCTGAGGGTGTACGGGCACCGTCATCCTGCGAAGTCGAAGGAGACATGTCAGGACACGGAACTGGTCGTCCCGGTCGGCAAGCTGGATCGCGCGCGTCTGCTGTCGGTCGTGACCGCGCTGAAGCCACGAGGAGAAACCCCGCTCGTGTATTCGGCGCTGCAGACGTCAGGAGATTTGCAGGCCCTGGGTGGGGGCACCGTCATCCTCATTACGGACGGCGAGGAGAGCTGCGGCGGCAATCCTGCTACCGCCGCCGATGCGCTCAAGGCCGCCGGCGTCAACGTCACGATGAACATCGTCGGCTTCACGCTTGCCGGAAAGCGAGTGCAGGAGCAGCTGTCATCGTTTGCCGAAGCGACCGGTGGCAGGTACTGACGGGGCGCAAAGCGGAGAAGAGCTGACACGCGCGATCCTGATCGCCGCGACAGATCGCTTCCCGTACACCGTCACGGACGCCGCCCGCCGTGTGGTCACGCAAGGCGAGTCGGGGGCCACGCCCGACGAGTTGCCACCCGGGACCTATCAGCTCGTCGTGCAGGCGGCCGATCAGAAGCTGGTCGAGGACCTGACCATCACTGCGGACAAGCAGATTTCCTTCACCGTCCTGCTGAAAGACGGCCGGTTCGTGCTCGAACGGACCGAGCGGTGACCGCCACGTCCGGAGTCGCGGCCGCTTCTCCTCACCTGCTCGGAGGCCTCGTCTTCCTGGTCGTCGGCCTGATGTTCGTCTTCATCGCTCTTCCCGCACTCGCCCGCGAGCGGCGTTATCAGGCGCATGGCCGTGAGGTGGATGCGATGGTGCTGGTCAAGCAGCTCAGTCACGCCACGTCGAACACGAGCACCGTGCACCGGATTACCTATCACGTGGCGATTGACGGACTGCCGGCAGGCGAGCGCAGCGAGCCGGTTGACGTCGTCCTGTGGGATCAGGCGACCGTCGGCAAACCGTTGCGGGCACGGTATCTGCCGAATGCGCCCGATTCGGTGCGGCTGTTACCGGCGCCATCCGTGATGCCGTTCGCTGCCCTGGCAGCCGCCGGAGGCTTCGCCAGTGCGTTCGGCGCTGCGCTGGTCGTGTCTGCCACACGCGCCAGGTTGCGGGCCTGACACTTGGCGCTGCCAAGAGAGATTAGCAGGATTGAGGAGACAGTTTTCATGGTGAACCGCCGTTTGTCGCAAGTCGTTCTAGCCAGCGTTCTCGGGCTCGTCGCCGGCCTCAGCGCCGACGTTGGGGCGCAGTGGCGCGACGTGATCAAAACCGGGACCGCCGTCGCCACTCGCCCGAAGTTCACGGACGAGGATGAAGGGCGAATGGCGCAGGCGCAGGCGCAGAAGTTCGACGCCGAGCACAAGCTGTGGCCGGATCTCCTGCTGGAGATGCTACATCACCGGCATGGTGCAGAAGCTCGTGGCCGTCGCACGTCCTCGCCCGTTTCCGTATCGAATTCGCGTCGTGAACGATGCGAGCTTGAACGCGTTCACCTTCGGCGGCGGCATCCTGTACATCCATGCAGGTCTCGTCGCACGGATGGAAAACGAAGCCCAGCTTGCGATGGTGCTCGGCCATGAAATCGCCCATGTCACCGAACGGCATGGCATCAAGGGTATCGAACGGGCGTACACGACCCAACTCATTGGCAGCACCGCGGTCGTGGCAGGCGCCGCCGCGGGCCTGCCGACTGGGGAGGCTCTTACCGTGGCGTACAAGACGACGATGGACGCCGCGATCAACGGGCATGGCCGCGATCAGGAACGCGAGGCCGACAATATCGGCATGGAGTACATGGTCAAGTCGGGCTACGACCCGCGGGAAGGACCGATTACGTTCGAGCTTCTGCTGAAGGAACACGGCGACCAGCCCCGACTGGTGAACTTCTTCTACGGCAGCCATCCGAGCAATGTCGGACGGTTCGAGACCCTGTCGGCGCTCGCGAAAGACAGATACGGCCGTGACGTCAAGGAAAAGCGGCTCGTCGTCAACACCGAAGAGTTCAAGCGGGTGACTCGCTCGGTTGTGATCGCGGTAGGACGCCTCGACTACGAGCAGCAGCGCTTCCACACCGCGCAGGCCATGTTCGAAAAGGCGGTGCGCGTCCTGGCAGGACGACCCGGTGCCGCACTACTACCTTGGCAAGATCGCGCTCGAGACCGGGGCCGGCGACGGCGTCGATCGTGCCCTCCAGCATCTCGCGGACGCAATCAAGGCGGACGCCAGCTACGCGCCCGCCTACCGCGAACTGGGTCTCGCCCAGTACCGGAAGGGCGACCGCGCGGCGGCCATCACCAGCCTCGAGCACTACCTGGCGCTCGATCCGAAGGCCGAAGGTACGAAGCAGATCGAAACCATCGTTGCCGAACTGAAGCGGTTCTCGCGCTGAGGCCACGAGACACTGGTCACACTCCCGAGTTGGACAACCGTTGGAAAGGAGAGAAACGACATGCGAAACAAGTGGTTAGTTGCGGTCGTGCTCGGTGCAGTCTTCTCGGTGATGACGGTGGCGAGGACGCCAGCGGGAGTCGCCCAGGTGAAGCCGCCACGCGGCGCAGCGGACGTCGTCATTGACGCCAAGAAGTTCAAGCCGTCCGCCGAGGTGACGAAAGTGGAAGCGTCGGCGGCCAGAGCGGGGACGAAAGGTATCGCCGGCCAGCTGATCACCGTCCAGGACATGACATCAGGCGCGACCCATCAGCTGAGCGCGTCCAAGGATCATCGCATCGGCCAGTCGGTGTTCCGGAACCTGAACGGCGAAGTGGCGCTGGCCGGATTCCCCATCCGCAAGCAAGCGCGCGACAACATCGGCCCCAGCAGCCGAAAGATGGAAACGGAAGTCGTCATCTCCAAGAGCGGCTCACTCGATGCGAAGACCCGGACGTGGACTGCGGAGGCGGCGAGAGGGTTCCACGGCGCGGTCGTCGTGCTGCTCACCGATGCCAACGGCAATCGCCTCTGGCGGAGTCGGGAGCACACCTATGGCGTCAACGGCACTGCGATTCCGGGCTCTGGAAGCAGCGTCACACGGTCGTGGACGGAACAGATTCCGGCTGCGGATCTGGACCAGGCCGCCAGCTGCGTGATCATTCACGCCGAGCACCCAACCAGTACGATTTTCAAGACGCTCGACGACGCTGTGAAGCTGCTCGACTGGATCAACGCCAACAAGGACAAAGTCCAGACGATCATCGAGTTGGGAACCCTCATCGGGGCGTAGCAGCATTCCGCGGCCGTGTCAGAGAGCGTGCCGATCCGCTCTCTGCCGCCACCGCAGGCGGAGAATAACGTGTCCATTGGTGATCATAAGTCGCGCCGGTCCGGGTGTCTTCTGTTTACGGCAACCGTCGCCGCGCTTGCCGTGACACTCGTGCCGAATCCGGCCGGCGCGCAGCGGGTCCGGCGCGCCGACGACAAGGCGGCGCCTGTCGTCCGCATCGTCGCGCCTGCGAACGCCGAGCGGGTCGAGAACTTCACGCCGTCCATCGACGTGGTGTACGGCGATGAGGGAAGCGGCGTGTCGGTGGTGACGTTCCGGGCGATGGTGAATGACCGCGACTATTCGGCCGACTTCGAGCATCACAGTCAGGGCGCCACCGCGAAGATTGCGCGCTCGCATCCCCTGCCGCTGGGCGAGAACCGGATCATGGTCACGGTGGCGGACCGCCTCGGCAACGTCGGCCGTGCCGAGAGCACGTTCATCAACGCGGGCGGCGGATGGCTCACAGTCGTCGCAGGACCGGGCGTCGGCCCGCGCCGCCATGTCGAGCTGGTGCTCGACGCATCGGGCAGCATGAACGACGCGCTTCTGGACAATACGCGCATCGGCGTGGCCAAGAGCGCCGTGAAGAGCCTGGTCAGGGCTCTCCCCGATGAGACTCCGCTCGGCCTGCGGGTATTCAGGGGTTGCGACAGCATCACCGCGCTGCTGCCAATTGCGAAGGTGGACAAGCCTGCATTTACCGCGGCGGTTGACAAAATTGAACCGGCCGGCGGGACGCCGATTGTGGCCTCCCTCCTTGAATCGTTCGCGGCGCTCGCGAAATTCCCGGCGGTCGAACGGGTCGCCGTGCTGGTGACCGACGGCGGAGAGAGCTGCGCCGGCTCGATGGCTGATGCCGCGGAGCAGGCGAAGGAGCTGTCGATCAGGGTCATCGTCATCAGCTTCGACATCAAAGAACAGACGATTACCGAACAACTCCAGAAGCTCGCGGAAATGACTGGGGGCGCCTATTTCAACGCGCAGGATGGCGCCGAGCTGCAGGCGGCGCTCGAGCGGAGCGTCCTGCGGCTCGGCTACACCGTCGTCGATGCGCAAAGCAGGCAGGCAGGCCAGGGTGAGGTCAACGGCGAGCGCCTGATGTTGCCGATCGGCACATACCAGGTCCGCTTCGACCTCAGCTCGTCGAAGCTCGCGCAGAACGTGACGATAGGTCCGCTCGGCGACGTCACGGTCAGGTTGCGTCAGGCTGGCGCCGGCGTGACGGCAGAACTCGTCGCCCTCAAATGAACACCGTGTGGATTGAAGGAGGAGTCATGAAGCTCAGGCATTCCGTCGCTCTCTGTGTAGCCGTCTGTGGCGCCGTTCTGGCTGCGGCCCTGTCAGAACCGGCACACGCGGTTGATCCGTGTTGTTCCATCAAGAAGATCGACGCGTCGACAAGGATGGTGACCTTGACGGAGAAAGCCACCGGGTGCACCTACGAGGTCAAAATCAACGACGCGAAAGATCTCAAGGGCCTGCGCGTTGGCGGCTCGTTTGACATCGATATCAAAGGCCTGGCGCCGCTCAGCGGGCCCACCTCGGAGAAGACCAGCCAGGCCGCAAGCAGCGCGCGCAGCGGTACGACCAGTTGCGGGTCCAACGTCACGCGCGATGCCAACACCAAGGAACGGTGCATCGAAATGACGGGGTCGAACAGCTGGAAGTACGTGCCATGCCCAAAGAAATGACCGCCGCGGCCATTCTGCTGTCCGCTGTCGTCGCGGGCGTCCCGCAGATCAAGCCGGATGCCGGCGAGAGGATTGGAGCGCGGATCTCTGTGATCGATCCGTGCGATGTGGCGTCCGCCGCCGAACTGAAAACTGTTCTGAGCGTCGGCCTGGCACGTACTTTCCGCGCAAATGGAGCAAGGACGGCGAAACCGTCACCATCTCGGACCCCATCGTCACGGAAGTAGTCTGCCCAGCCGCCCGCATCATCGTTCGGACGAACATCCGGTATCAGCGGACCCGCGGCTTTCCCCAGGCATCCGCGAGCGGCAGCATGCGTTTCAGTTCGCCGCTCGAAGTCCGCCTCCGGCACCTGTTCTCCATCGGCTCAGGCACCTCCATCTCGTCCGATCAGGTGCAGGACGCGCGCGCCTGTCTGACGAATATCGACGTGCTCGGCCTGGACCTGAAGAACGTGCCGAACTGGCTGGACGACGGGTGGGTGAAGGAGCGGGTGCTGGACCCGCAGCTCAAGTCGAAGTGCTTCGACGTGACGGGACTCGTCAAGGCGTTCATCCAGCATGGCGGGGTCGTGAAAGCGAGCTGACGTAGAACGGAGATAGGCCGCCGGCGACGCTTTGCAAAGTCGTGATCGAACGTCAGTGCGGGACAGTACGGACTTACTCCGTGAAGCCAAGTCAGAGGTGATGCGATGCGAAAGCCGGGTACCAGCCCTCCTCCTCGTTGTGCTGCCGGGAGCCGGGCTGGTCGCGTTTCGACCGGACCTGGCCTCACGGCTCAGGGATTAGGCCGTCTCGCTCGTCGGATCGTTCGGAGGGAGCAGGGAAATACACATCGCCCAGGGTACGTGGAGCGGGAGCAACAAGGGCTGGGCGACGTTCTTTGTTTCGCGCGACGGGAGAGGTACTCAAGAAAATCGTTGATTCGATTGACGTGGGATCGAGGCGACGGTCTTTGCGAAGTACGCAGAGTATCTGACGAAGCGCGGGTCGTGATTCTGAGTGCGGTACCGCCGCCGGTCCGATCTCCAGGGCGAGCGGAGTGAACCTGAAATTCTCAGTGGCGAATTCATGAAAACGACCCTTTCTAATAACAGCACGAGTTGGGCTCCTAGGTTAGGTGCAGCCCTCGGTGCGATTCGGCTTGCCGTCGCCCTCATCGGCCACGCCGCTCAGGAACGTCCCAGCACCGACGAGCCCGCCAGGCGCAGGCAAAGCCCAGCGCCAGTTCCGCCGCCATGTTGCGTCGTGACAGCCATCGACGGGCGGAACGGTCTGGTCGCTGCCCGTGAAATGCCGAACGGCAAAACGTTCCAGTTTCGTGCGCCGCAGGATCTCCTGGCACAGACAAAAGTCGGTCAGAAAGTGTGGCTGGATGCTCCCACGCAGGCAGTTTCCCTTGAAGGCCTGTCCAACTGTTGCAAGTTGGTGAGTATGGGCTCGCCTGGCCCAGATGCGACAGCGGCGTCGGGACAGTCTGCTTCTCGCGGCACAAAGCCAACTGGAGGTTCCACAGGCGGTGCCACGGGGACCAGGCCGGGAACGGCATCCTCGGCTGCCATACCCACAGCTTCGGATGGAACCACCACGATAGCCATACGTGGCCGGCCTTCGCCGGCCAGCGAGAATGAAGATGGCCAGTCAGACTCTCAGCCCCGGCTTCCCGCCGGTCCGAGACTAAAGCGCGGAGGCATCAGCGCCGGCACTCAAACCGTATCGGTGAAAGACCATCCTCACGCTCAGCAGATGCTCACTGCGATCACCCAGACCCTCAGTCAGCGGGAAATCAATATCGCGCTGCTCGGTGGGCACAAATACATGATCAACGATTGCCTGGGTATCAAGGCCAGCGCCGGCGAGTTCACCCTGAGGCTTGCCAACCCCACGGTGGAGTTTGAAGGGCTCGCGATAAAAGTACAGGCGGCCATCGAACGGATCTCGCTCAACGGCTTGAGAGTCCGCGTGCGTCCGAGTTCTCCTCCCTATGTGTGCCACTTCAGTAAAGCCTTTGGGGTCGGCGGCTCGGCGTCAAACGTGCGCTTGGAGCTTCGACTCGGCGGTCCGACGCTCGACGTCAACCAGTGCCGAGTCGCGACGCTTGGGCCGGTTCATGTGAGATGGCATATCGGCGGGCTCAACCTCAAGCCACTGCAGAACAATCTCGATGAGGTCGCCAAGGAGATGATCGAGGATTCGCTAAACGTTGCCTCGTCGATCTTCATGGATCCTGTCACGGCTGCGATAGAGGGGGCCATGGACACACTCTGTGAATCCAAGGTGACGCTTTACCGCCGGTACATGGACCAACTGGGGGCCGGAGTCAGGCTAGCGAACTTGCCTGACGCCTACGCTGCGCAGTTGAAGGACTACTTCCCGAAGATCGACCTGAAGACGGTGAGGTTCGGCTACAGCAGCCGGCAGCCAGCTGGCAACACCACGACCGACTGCCACAATGCTATACTCCGGTCGCAGAGAATTCCTGGATCAACTCAGAAATGCCAGCTTGGGGAGCAACGCCACGTTGCTGGGTCTTCTGTGCCACGAGCTCCGCCACACGGAGCAATGCAATGAGATGGGCGGGCGTGACTTCTACGCTGAACGCTGGTTCAGGGACTTCGCGATCTCAGCGCTCACGTCGAACTTGAACAATCCCAACTACTACACGGTGCTGCACGACCAGATGCCGATGGAGAAGAACGCTGAGGCCCGTGCCATGGAGGTATTGAAAGTACTCCCATTATTGAAAAGCTATTAGTGCCATGAGGATCAGACTGATGCCGCGCCTTCGTAAGTGTTCATCGGCTGGAAATCACGAGCATTGTGCGGTGACCCGATGAGTGACCAGAGAGACGTGCAACCTCAATCACCTCCAGCTGCGAGCTCAGCCGCAACGACGGCCGCGGCTCCGACGAGTAAGCTCAGCGAACTTGGTGCAGCCGTGCTCACCGTGCTGTTCTCGCTGCTGCTGATTGATGCGGCCGTCGAGACGTTCCTCAGCGGCGCACCGGTGCGGTGGTGGGCCGTGGGCGTTGTGGCCGGGTACGTCGCACTCCGGGTGTTACACGTTCGCGGAGGGGATGGGGGCCGGCGACTACTAGCCTGGTCCGGACGACCCACGGCGGCGGTTTTTGTTCTGCTGGGCCTGATCGCGGCAACCGCTTGGATGCCAGAAGGACTGACACGCGGCCTGATGATGCTTCGGTTATCGACGTCCGTAGTGGTTTCAAGCGTCAGCGCGGTTGCAGTTGCTTTCGCAGGGCTCATGCTCATACGCATGAGGACTGTGCCATTGTGGGGCCGCTTCGCAGTCGGCCTGCTTGCTGCCTATGGCGTAGCCGCCTTTATCGCTGCAGCCATCCAGGCTGCGCCGTACGCGAGTCTGTTCGACGGGAGTAGCCTGTGGAGGCGGTTACCGGTATGGCTGCAGGGTTCGTTCGCGGGTGTTGCCGTCGTCTTCGCGGCGACCATCGCCACGGCGGGACGTCTGGTCGACCGAGTCGTGCTGCCTGCGAATCGCGCATCGTTGGCAAGGCAATTCGTGGCGCTGACTCTCTGTCTCGTACTGACCTGGTCAGGCATTGCGTCTACGGGAGCACTCGGCATTCCACGTGGAGCTCGTGAGACGCCGACCGCGACGGCCGAACTAGCGGAAAGGTTCTTCAGTGTTGGCAAGGCACCGCTGCGAGTGGCGCCGAGCGATCTACCGGCCGTTCTCGGTCGATTGCAGGCGCTGGCGCAGCAGCTCGATCGCCGCGAGTTCGATGTCGATGCACTGGCGGATAGTCTTCCTACGTCTGTCGACCAGGTATTCGGCTTCGTGCGGGACTTCATTTCTTATGAAGCGTACGACGGTGTACTGCGTGGTGCCGAAGGCACGCTCCTGTCGCGCGCCGGCAATTCCTACGACAAGAGTCTGCTCCTGGCCGCCCTTTTGAGACGCAAGGGTTTCCGCGTCAGGTTCACGAGCGGTCACATCTCGGACGAACGCGTCGGGGTGCTCGTGGGACAGATGTTCGAAGGCAGTCGGCCTTTCGGTGCGGCGCCGTCGGAAGAGGCGATGGCCGCCGCGGCGGGCCTTTCGGCGAACGATGCACAACGGGCGGTGAGATCCCTTGGAAATGACAAATGGGGCGAGCAGTTTCGAGATCTCGTCAAAGAATCGTTGACGGCGACGCGTCGGCTGATGGCTCCGTACATCGCCGCCGATGCGCAGTTCGACATCCGTTCGACCATGAAGGACCACGCATGGCTTCAGTTGGAACGCCACGGCGCGTGGATCGATTTGGATTCTTCATTTCGAGCCAGCCAGGTCGGCGAAAGGCACGCAGATGGCGCCGTCGTCGGAGACGCATTGCCTGCGCCCAAATCGTGGCGATTCCGACTTGAGGTTCGCGCGATTCAGCGTCAAGGGGCTGACCGCAGGCACAAAACCTTGGCGCAATGGTCATGGCCCATTAGTGACGTACTCACCTCGAAGCTCCAGCTACTCCTTGTTCCCGCTGCCAACACCGAGGGGCGACTTTTCACGTCGGAGGACCTTGACGGTTCCGAACGGTTTGTCCCGATAATCAGAGTCAACGAAGAGATTCAGGTGGGGCAACTATTCGACTTGAGCGGGGACGTCGGAGCCGAAGTGACGAACCCTGCGCAGAGGCTTGGGTCCCGCATCGGAGGCATTCTGGCCGGACGTGGTATTGGCGATGAACGAGTGGCTCCAGACCCCAAAGTCCTCGAAAGCATTATTGCGCAGTACATACTCGTGAGCCCGACAGGGGCCGAGAAACTCGAGGATCGGTCGCTGTACCAACGAGCGTTTGAAGGTCGATCGGCGACAGAGGCGTCGAATGAGAAGATCCGACTACTCGGTTCGTACAATATCCAAGTCTCAGCCGGACTAACACCTGCTTCGTATGTGTTCGAGCGGCTGTCCCGCAACATGGCTGTCAACCAACCTTTGCTCGAAATCGCCGCCGGCCTGCGCCCCGCCCCACCTCCAGAAAAGCTTGTAGCAGCGCTCGAGGAGTTTCGGGAGGATCCCCTGCACCTTCTCCTTCTTGCCCATCTGAGCGCCTTTTCGCATCTCGATAGCCTGGACCAATCTAGACAGTATCGATTCTACATTGCTCGACCAAATGTCGCGACGTACAAGAGACGGGCACTGGAGCGCCGGGGAAGGTCATACATCCTCGAGGAGGGATTCGACGTTATCCATGACGGGATCGAGGTCATCCCGCGGAGCGGTCGGTCGGACGCGTGGTGTTTCGAGATGCGATTGCGCCGCGGGATCTTCGTCAGCGCCCTTGAGCTCGGATTGCATCCGGATGCGACGTCGGCATTTGGCGCACTCAACGTCATTCATGAGGCCCGGAGGACTGATATCACGCTGCAGGTACTTGGCCCGAAGGATGCGGGCAAACTGAGCCTGTTGCGACTCGCCGAACAGGACCGTGATCGAATCGATACTGTTTTGCGTGCCGGAGGGCATGTGATCCTTCCGGAACAACCGGTTGTGGTCCAGCAGCGCCCGCGAACGGCGTGGATTCGCATCGATCGGGCCGGGAACTCGCTGGGCATCTCGGAGGGGGGAGGTGGCCAGGCTTCCGTCGAGAAAGGCGCCCTGATCGCGGCGGGCGTCGGGGGGATCCTAGGTGCGCTTGGGGGCTTCTGGGGCTGCGCATCACGAAATCTGTCGACCTCGCAATGTGTAACCAATGTGCTCTGCAACATCTTTTTTGGCGCACTTTTCGGGGTACTCGTGTTTTTGGCGTCAGGCGGAATCAGCTATGCCCTCAATGCGCTACTCATGGATGCCGCTTATGTCGCTGTCTTCGACTGGGCGCTTCTCAAGTGGGCAATTTTCGCAGCGATCTTTGCAGTAATAAAGGCGGCGATCTGCGGTGGCGTTGGCCGAACGGCCGAACCGTCGCGTGGCGCCGCGGGCGATAGTGACGGACGAACGAAACGTCCTCGGCGTCTGCATCCTAGGTGCAGTATTGCCGCGTGGCCCGGTCGTCGGCGGGTGATTCGTCTTCACGAACGCCAACATCCACCGGGACATTCCCTCGCTGAGGGCTGGTGAGGAGTCGCGTGCTCTGGCGGCTCGTATCGTCTATCACTGACACAGTCTCGGAACCGTCCCTCGAGACTGCCGGTACAAGTTGGAGCTCTTCGTCGACGCCGGGAACTCCGTTGTCGAGAACGATGAGGAAAACAACGTCTATCGACATGAAGGCTATTACGGCGGGCGCGTCCTCGGACGCGGCTGTCGGGCAGCTTCTAACTAAGTGTGATTTCAGGTCAGAAGGATAGCCTTATGTTCGGAAGAAAAGAGTAAGAACGACGACGCTGTTTGTGCAAGTAAACGTCAGTTGCACTCCATTAACGCCGACGAAATGTGTGGAAGCGAGTTTACAGAATAACGTAGCGAAGCGAGTATTGGGTCTCACTAACCACTACAGACGGAACCAGCGGCCCGTAACTACCGAGAATCGCAAGAATAAAATTGCGGTACCGCCCCGAAATGTGCGCAGTGCATTATTTGTGATATGTCGAGCGGCATTCGCGGCCTTGGTGACCGGGTAGCCCAAGGCATTCGATGTTCCAGTCAGTGGGCAACGTCGTCGCTCTAGAAGAAGTGGCTTTAGATCCAGCGCGATCAACATTGCATTGCCGACTATACAGTAACAATTGACGCCTGACCTGTTCAAGTGGCCACATTTTGAGCGTCGATGTAATCCTGTGGCTCAGGAAGAATGGCCTCGCGTTCGTCGAGAAGCCCGGCCGGGGCATTACCCACCGCGTTGTGTTTCCAGCGGAGTCCCCTCGAGCACTCAGCGCTGAGACCATACGTGCGTCAACCCACGCTGCCAGCTGCCGGGATTCCAGGCTGCCGCCCTAGCCGAGGGCACAGGATCAGTATAGCGGCAGGTTCGAGTCAATCTAAAAACAGAGGCGATTGGGAAATAACATGCGCGACCCCGCAAATACGGTGCTCATTGGCAGGTGTGCCGCAAACCAGCCTTGGCTCCTGCCCGGGCGTGCGGTGCTCAAGATGGGCGCTGTTTTTCTCTGGCTGGGACCTGCTACCGCACTATGAATCGCGACAAGGGTCGATCGCTCGCCGGAGCCGTGCAGAGCCCCTTCTGGGTGTTGTTCGGCTCGATCTGGCTGCTGGTCGGCCTTCCGTTCGTGCTGCTCGCCGGGTACTTCCTCGTCCAGGAACGCCAGCTCGCGACGACGGGGCGCGTCGTCGAGGCCATGGTCCTGACCAAGGACATCGGTGGATCGGGCGACAACGTGAACCGATCTGTCACGTACCGATTCACGAGCGCCGATGGTCAAACGATCGAAGGCAGGAGCGAGGTGGGAGAGTCCATCTGGAACTCAGTGACGGAGCGAGGCCCTGTGAGGATCGCCTATCTACCGAATCGTCCTGCTGTAAACCACGTCGTCGGCATCGAGCAAGCTGACGCTGCTCCTCATCTTCTCGTTCGTCGGCGGTCTCCTCTCGATCGCGGGGGGAACGATTGTGACAGTCGCGCGAAGCAGCGCGCGGACGCAGACGCAGACTGCTGACCGCCGGTGTGCGGGCGCCGGCTACCGTCGCTGAAGTCAAGGACATGAACCTTCGTGTCAACGGCCGCACCCAGTGGCGACTGAAATACGACTATCACGACTTTTTCAACCGCGCGCACCAGCGTTCGATGTATCTCGACGCGGACGAAGCCAGCCTCTGGAAGCCCGGGGACGCGGGGGAGGTGCTGTTCGATCCCGATCGTCCGGACCGTGCGATCTGGCTAGGAAGAGCGGACCCATGAAGCGCATTTCCGGCTGGCTCGGTCCCGCGGCGCTCGTGGTGTTGGCTATCGCGCTGTCGGAGGTGCCTGGGATACAACAGGTGGGGCAGATGATCGACGGCCACAGAGCGCTACTGTTTGCCGGCAGCAATCGGTCTCGCCGCGTTCGGCTTCACCGTGTTCATGGGCGGCATCCTGAGCATGTTGATGGCGAGCGGGGATGCGATGACCCACGACGAGGTCGAAGCCGCGATCGGTCGAACGCCGGTTCGCCGGGCAGCCGTCCGTTTGGCGCGCCTCGGCCCATCGGGTGTTCGGCGCCGCCGCGGGACAGCAGGCGTCAGGCGAGGCGTCGTTCGCCGGAATCAAGGACGCCTGGCGCACCGGCGAATGGCGGCGCGACGCGCAGTGGCGCCGCCTGTTCGTCATTGCGGCCGGCGCGATCCTGCTCTTCTACGGCATCTTCGGACTTATTCTGGTCATCGGTCCGGTGCACATCAAGGTGCTGTTTGCCGGCGCCATGGCGTATGTGACAGCTATGACAGTCAAGGGATTCGCGCGCGCCTGAGCCGGGTGTAGTCCGGGCAGGCACGCGGTCCCGTTCGCGGCCACCCGCGACGGGTTTTGAAACCCAATTCCAATCACTCCCGCTACTTCTTCGGCACCAGATGGAACGTGTACTCCAGCTTGATCGTGTCGTCCACGCTCAGGACCGACATCACCTTCGGTTTCGTCAACCCGAACTCGTCGAACGTGAACGACGTCGTCGCGGTGCCCGCCACGCCGCCGTCCTTCGGCGTCCCCGTCACCTGCCAGGTCGAAGGCTTCGTCACGCCGTGGACGGTCAGATCGCCGACCAGCTCGAACTTCAGCTCCCCCGACGCGGGCAGCGGATACTTCAGTCCCCGCAGCTCCTTGATCGCGAGCTCGACCTTCGGAAACTGCGCTGTCTGCAGCGTGTTCCGCTGGATGTACCCGTCCCGCCGCGCCTGAGTCGCTCTTGAGCCCCGTAATATCGACCACGAAGCTCGAGGTGCCGGGCACGACCGCTCCGGTGCCGGTCAGCACGACGACGCCGGTGATCGCGGAGGTCGTGCCGACCGCCTCGCCCGGGAGATTCACCCCGGCAAGCTGTTCCTTTACGCGGTAACGCGCCTCGTTGCCGGCCGGCGCCAGCTCGAAACGAACCTGCCCGGCCTGCTGGGCGCCCAACGGCGCCGGGCAGGGGCCGATCGAGACTCCCACGGCCACCAACACTCCAGTCATCCAGCGTCGCGTCGAAAACATTTGCACCTCCGTGCTCCTTCAAACCTCAATCGCAGACGGTTTCTGCTAATACGCCGCGGCCGGCGGAGTCGCTTCGATCCCGGCGGGTGTGCCATCAAAACATCATGAATTGCTGAGGCGGCTTGCTTTGCCCGCGTGGCGCTGACGATCCTGTCATCCCGCTTACAGCCTCGGACGGGCGTCCGCGGAAACCCCTTCAGAAAGCCGATTCGAGCCCAGCACACTCCTTGCACCGCTGTCAGGCGTACAAACGGCCAATTTGGGGGAAATCGCCATGAAACGCACTTTGGCTCTGCTCGTCGGCGCCCTGGTGCTCCCCACCAGCCTGACATACGCGCAGGTCGTCGCGCGGCTCGAGGAGCGCGTGCGCCCGGCCTCGGTCGAGCTCAACGCGGTGCGTGCCGCGTTCGTCGATGCGCTCAACAACCGCGATGCGACACGGCTCGCCGCGCTCTACGCGCCGGACGCCATCGTCGTGCTGAGCGACGGCCGCATGCTGCACGGCACCGGCGAAATCGGCGCGCATTTCGAGCGCACGTCGGCGTCGCGCTCCGCCGGAACCCTGACCCTGACCCCGGCCCGCTTCGACTCCTCCGGCGAGGTCCGCAGCGAAACGGGCACGACCGTGGAGACCTCGCGGACCGACAGCGCGGGCTCGACGGCCGTCACCGGCGCCTACGTGGTGATTTACAGCCGGCAGGTCGATGGGGAATGGCGCATCGCGATGGAGCTGCGCACGAACGGCCGGCAGACGGCGCTCATCGACTGGTAGCCTGCGTCATCGGCGTTCGGTGTCGCGCAGCAGCGAAAGCAGGTGCGCCTTCCACACCGCCGCCAGCGTGTGCGTCCCGTGGCCGGCGGTCCGGTCGCTGAGCGGCAGCACGATGGCCTTGCCGTTCGGCACCCGCTTGATTTCCCGCTCCAGGATCTGCAGCTCCGGCGGGTTGATCAAGTCGTCCGCCGAGTTGATGGCGACGAGTGGCGCCTTGATCTTCTCGAGTCCCGGACCAGGATCGTAGTCGCGCGAGGCCTCGAGCGCGTAGAGGATGTCGTTGGCGTCGCCGGTCTTGATGTAGCTCGCCACGTACTGGTCGATGACGCGATCCGCATCGGCAAGCGTCGGCGCGCTCGTCTGCCGCAGGATCGGGTTGCTGCCGACGAGCCACAGCAGCTGGGCCGCCGTACGCAGGCTCCGCGGCTGCGTGGTGTACTCGCCGTTCTTCCATTCCGGATCCTGACGGATGGCGTCGATGACGGTCCGCCGCCAGACCCGGTTGCGGCCGGCGATCTGTGTCGGCAGGCTGGCGAGCGGCATCAGCGCATCCATGGCGTCGGGGTAGCGCTCTCCCCACAACCACGTGTGCATCCCGCCCATCGACGTCCCCATCACGAGCCTGAGGTGATTGACGCCAAGCCCCTCGGTGACGAGGCGATACTCCGCTTCGACCATGTCGATGTAGCCGTACCGCGGGAAACGCGCGCGCAGTCCGTCGCTCGGCTTGCTCGACTGCCCGTGGCCGATGTCGTCGGGCAGGATGATGTAGTAGCGCGATGCGTCGAGCGGTTGCCCCTGACCGAACAGCTCGCCGGCAAACCCGCGTCCCACGAACTGGGCGCCGGTCCCGCCCGTGCCGTGCATGATCAGCACCGCGTTGGTCACCACGCCCTGCGCGTTGCGGGCGGGTGTCCCGTAGGTGCGATAGTGCATCCGCAGCTCCGGCAGCGTTTCGCCGGAGGTGAACCTGAAGTTCCTGATGACGTAGTCCCCTTCGGCGGGGCGTGCGAGCGGCGCCGGCTGCGTCTGCAGCAGCGCGACGAGCAGCGGTATCAGGAAAGCGGGCATCATTCTAAAGTTCCAGCAGGGGTTACTGCAGAACTGCATCAGAACCAAGAGCCAACAGGAGTAATAGCCAAAATCGAAACTGCTCCTGAGCTCCTGTTCTGAATTTCGCATGCTCTACGGCTTGTACCCGCGCCACAGCCAGCGCAGCGAATCCGGCAGGATCGCGCGGCCGTGCCGGTTGCTGTGGAAGCCCTGCCCGTACTCGAACCTGTAGTCGTACCTCGCAAAGGCGAGCGACTTGGCGAGCGTCTGGTTCGCGAGCGGCCAGTTGCCGTTCGCATTGTCCAGGTCGTTCGCGCCGTCCTGGAGAAAGACCCGGATCGGCTTTCTCGGCATCGTCTTCCGGACCATCGCTTCGTAGTTGTGTCCACCCTCCCGGACCGTCTTGCCGCTGGCGATGTTCGTGAAGCTCCCGATCCAGGAGAGCACCTTGCTGAACTGGTCGGGCCGCTCCCAGGCGACGGTGAACGCACAGATGCCGCCGCTGCTGGCGCCGGAGATGGCGCGGCTCGCGGCGTCGTGGCGAAGCTTCACGGTCTTTTCCACTTCCGGCAGAATCTCCTCGAGCAGGAACCGCGCGTACTGATCGGACAGCGTGTCGTACTCGAAGCTGCGGTTGGCTCGGCCGTCGGCGGCGAACACGCCCGGCTGGATGAAGATGCCGACGGTGACGGGCATGTCCCCTTTCGCAATCAGGTTGTCGAACACGGTCGGAACGTAGTCTTTCGGGCCGGCGCCGTCCTGAAACACCATGACCGCCGCCGGCGTTTCCGGTTTGTACTGAGCGGGAACGTAGACCCACCAGTCGCGCCTGGTGCCGCTGAAGATCTTGCTCTCCCACGACGGCATCTGCTTGACGGTCCCCTTGGGAACGCCGGGCTGCTCGCGGCTGTCCGGGTGGGTTTCGTAGGCTTCCACCTGTCCGCCGCCGAACCGCCGGTCGCCCGCCTCGTAGTGCCAGTTGAACGCCGTGCCGTGCGCCAGCGTGGCGGTCCCGGCGTAGAGCCCGCTCGTGCCGACTTTCGTGAGCGGCAGGTTGTAGTTGCCGGGATCCCACGCGACTCTCGGGACCGGAGCGTTCGCGGCGAGCTGCGGCGCTTCGAGCGCCCAGGCGACGGTCAACTCGTCGATCTTCGCCGGCGCGCCTTTCACGAGGGCCTCGCTGCCGCCGAAATACGTCCGGATGCGTTCGGCCAGCCGCTCGGCTTCCGCCCCTTCAGGCTTGGCCGCGAGCGCGGTCTGCAACGTGATCGGTGTAAGCGCGGGCCCTTCCTGGGCAAGTGCGACGCCGTACAGCGCGAGCCCGGCGGCCACGACGATCGGCAGTTTCATCACTGACTCCTCCTGCGATGCGATTCCGGTCCCCTCGACTCGCCTGTTTTCGCGCTCGCTCGGGACAGGCCCAACCGGCCAGAGTATACAGGCGCCGTGGCTTCCGGCTTCAGCCGGAACATCTCCGTTTCGCTCTGTGCTCGCTCACGACGATTCAGTCACGTTCACGACCTGACCCCGAACTCCGTTCAACGCCTTGACCCGAATGTTGGCACGGCACCACGGGCGTAACAGCTCCGTTTACTCCAGCTGACCATTCACCGGGGTGAACGCACTCCATGGGCCACTCGGTGGCGATCAACTGTGTCCGCTCCCGTGCTTCACGACGATTCAGGGTATTTCAGCGTCCGGGCAGGACTTCTCATCAGCCGGCTGGCTATCCTCTTTCATGGCCACAACTCTCCTCGACCGCCGGCCGGCAATCCCGCAGCACCAGGCGCCGACGCCGCGATTCATCACCTCCGAGCACTGGTTCACGAGCGGCGACGGCACGGCCCTGTTCTATCGAGCGTGGCGGCCGTCGGCGCCGGCCGGCAAGATCCTGGTCCTGTTCCACCGCGGCCACGAGCACTCGGGCCGCTGGGCGGACGTGGTCGACGCGCTCGCGCCGGAGGGCTTCACGGTGTTCGCCTGGGACGCACGCGGCAACGGCCTCTCGGAGGGCCCTCGCGACGATGCGGAGAATTTCGGCTGTTACGCACGGGACGCCGAGCTGTTCGTCCGCCATTTGTCCGAGATCGAAGGCGTGCCGATGGATCGGATCGCCGTCATCGGTCACAGCGTCGGCGCCGCCATCGTCGCCGCGTGGATCCACGACTACGCCCCGCGGCTGCGCGTGGCGGTGCTGGCGACGCCCGCCTTCCGCATCCGGCTCTATCTGCCGCTGGCGATCCAGGCGCTCCGGCTGGCGCAGAAGCTGCGGATCATGAAATACGTCCCGAGCTACGTGAAGGCCCACGTGCTGACGCACGATCCGGCGCAGCGCGTTCGACACGAGCAGGACGGCCTCATCAGCCACGCCATCTCCACCAGGGTGCTGCTCGATCTCCACGACACCGCCACGCGGCTGGTTCGGGACGCCGCGGCGATCCGCGTGCCCACGCTCGTGCTCGTCGCCGGCTCCGACTGGGTCGTCGAGCGCGCCGCGCAGATGCAGTTCTTCGAGCGGCTCGGCTCGTCCGTCAAACACCTCGAGATGCTGCCCGGCTACTACCACGACGTCTATCACGAGGCGGACGCCGCGCGGCCGCTGCAGGTGACGCGCGCCTTCATCGAGGGAGAGTTCGCGCGGCCCGCAGACGTTGCGCCGCTGCTCGATGCCCACAAGCGGGGCTATACCTTCGAGGAGTACCGCGCGCTGGCGCGCCCGCTGACACCGCTCTCGCCCAAGTGGATCTTCTACAAGGTCTTCGGCTTGTTTCTGCGCACGCTCGGCCGCTGGAGCGATGGCATCCGGCTGGGGTGGGAGAGCGGGTTCAACTCCGGCCGGACGCTCGACTACGTCTATCGCAACCGTGCCGGCGGCTTCACCGTGCTGGGACGGATCATCGATCGGAACTACCTCGACGGCATCGGGTGGCGCGGCGTCCGGGCCCGCCGGCGGCTGCTCGAACGGGTCGTGCAGCGGGCCATCGAGGAGATGCACGCGAGGAAACGATCCGTGCACGTCGTGGACATCGCCGCGGGCGCGGGCCGCTACATGCTGGAGACCCTCAAGCGCTGTGAACCGATGCGGGTCACAGCCGAGTTGCGGGACTTCGAACCCAGGAATCTCGAGGAGGGGAAGGCGATTGCCCGCTCGCTCGGGCTCGAGAACGTGAGCTTCGTCCGCGGGGATGCCTTCGATCCGGGCCCGCCCGACCGTCTGGCCGCGCAGCCGGACATCGCGGTGGTGTCGGGCCTCTACGAGCTGTTTCCGGACAACACGCGAGTCCTCGGCTCTCTCGAAAGACTGGCCCAGGTGATGCCCGAGGGCAGCTCGCTGATCTACACCAACCAGCCCTGGCACCCGCAGCTCGAGCTCATCGCGCGAGGGTTGACCGACTGGGACGGCAAGCCGTGGGTGATGCGCCGCCGCACGCAGGCCGAGATGGACGATCTCGTACGCGCGGCGGGCTTCGAGAAAACGCGAATGGAGATCGATCAATGGGGCATGTTCACGGTGTCGCTCGCGCGCCGCGTGTCCTGAGCGCGGCGACGTCGCTCGCGCTGTCGGTCCTGTTCGTCGCCGTCTACGGGGCGACGGCCTGGATCACGTCGCTGCGCGGCGATGTCGGGACGTGGGCCTTCGAGTGGGAACGGAGCCTTCCGCTGGTCCCGTGGCTGATCGTGCCGTACATGTCGCTCGATCTGTTCTTCGTCGCCGCGCCCTTCCTGTGCGCGGACGCCGTGGAGCTGCGGGCGTTCCGCCGCCGCATGACCGCGGCGATCCTCGTGGCCGGCGCGATGTTCCTGGTCATGCCGCTGCAGTTCGCCTTTCCCCGCCCGGAACCGGCCGGGTGGACCGCGCCTGTCTTCGCGCGCGCTCCACGGCTTCGATCGTCCGTACAACATGTTTCCGTCGCTGCACATCGCGATCTGGATGATTCTCGCCGGCACCTACGATCGCCACACCCGCGGCGGCGTCAGGGTGCTGACGCACGGCTGGTTCGGTCTGATCGCGTTGTCCACCGTGCTGACGTATCAGCACCACGTGATCGACGTGGCCGGGGGAGTGGTCCTTGCGCTGCTGTGCGACTACGTGATTCCGGAACACAGCGCGCGGCAGCCGGTCACCACCAATCCCCGCGTCGGGGTTGCCTACGCCGCCGCTGCGGCGCTGCTCGCGGGGCTCGGCGCATGGCTCCCGCCGTGGGGCTGGCCGCTCCTCTGGCCCGCGGTCTCGCTGGCCATCGTGGCGGGGGCGTACTTCGGGCTGTACGCCGGCATCGCGCGCAAGAAGGACGGCCGGTTGCCGCTCGCCGCCGGAGTCATTCTGGCGCCGTGGCTGGCCGGCCAACATCTGTCGCTGATCTACTACCGCAGGCACTGCCGTCCATGGAATGAGGTTGTGCCAAACGTCTGGATCGGCCGCCGGCTGAACGATCGCGAAGCTGCGAAGGCGGTGAGGCAGGGCGTGACCGCGGTGCTCGATCTCACCGGCGAATGTTCCGAGGCCGGACCGTTTCTCTCGCTGGAGTATCTCAATCTCCAGGTCCTCGATCTGACCGCGCCGACACCACAGCAGCTCCGCGCCGCCGCCGATTTCATCAGCACGCATCGCGAAACGGGCACGGTCTACGTTCACTGCAAGATCGGCTACTCGCGCACCGCCGCGTCGGCCGGAGCCTGGCTGCTCGACGCCGGCCTCGCCGCCACGCCGGAAGAGGCGGTCGCGCTTGCTGCGCGCCGCGCGCCCCACTCTCGTCGTCCGCCCGGAGGCCTGGGTGGCACTGCGGGCGTTCGAGGTCCGGCTGAAGCCGGACACCACCGGAGTTCAGGTCCGGCTGAAGCCGGACGCCACCGGAGTTCAGGTCCGGCTGAAGCCGGACACCACCGGAGTTCAGGTCCGGCTGAAGCCGGACACCACCGGAGTTCAGGTCCGGCTGAAGCCGGACACCACCGGAGTTCAGGTCCGGCTGAAGCCGGACGCCACCGGAGTTCAGGTCCGGCTGAAGCCGGCTGCCACCGAGTGCAGATGATCGAGGTCGGGCCGGAGGCCACGCATGAGCACGAACATGATCGACGCTGTCTACCAACCGGCGGAACGGCGGCCTCTGGCGAGCCGCGACCTGCAGATCTTTCAGCGGGCCGCGGCCTGGCTGATCGCCCGCGGCGTCCCGGCCAACGCCGTGTCTCTCTGCAGCATCGTCTTTGCCGCGGTGGCGTCGCTCTGTCTCGTGGGGACGGCCTGGACGGATGGCGGCAGTGTCCGGCTGTTGTTCGTTCTGGCGGCTCTCTTCGTCCAGGCACGCCTGCTGGCGAATCTCCTCGACGGCATGGTCGCGGTGGGCTCGGGACAGGCGTCGCCGAAGGGGAGCTCTACAACGAAGTGCCGGATCGCGTCGCCGATGCGCTCATCCTGATCGGGGCGGGCTTTGCCGCCGGAGGCACGCCGGCGCTCGGATACCTCGCGGCGATCGTCGCCATCTTCGTCGCCTACGTACGAGCGCTCGGCGGCTCGGTCGGTGTGCACGCGCTGTTCACGGGCCCGATGGCCAAGCCTCAGCGCATGGCCACGATCACGGCGGCGTGCCTCTACTGCGCCTGCGTGCCGGCCGCGTGGTTCGGCGGGCTCGCGAGCGGCGCGTTGACGGCCGTCGACCTCGCGCTCGCGATCGTCGTTGCGGGCGGCGTGCTTACCGCCATTCGACGTCTTGCACCGCATTGCGGCGCAACTGAGAGTGAGCCCGTGATGTCTCCGGCTGCCGCGTTCGCCAGCGACACGGTCCTGACCTACATCGTCCTCGCGGGGGCGCTGCTGTCGGGGAGCGGCGCCGTGCTGCTGTTTCTGACCTACGGCCTCGAGCGGCAGCTTGGAAGTGTCTGGCGCAAGTACTACGGCTGGCTCGTCATGGTGCCCCTCATCCTGGCCGTCGTGCTCGCCGGCCGCGCGGCCACGATCGTCAGCGTGGCGGTGCTGGCGATTTGCGGCTTCAGGGAATTCGCCCGCGCGACGGGTCTCCATCGCGACTGGTGGATGACGGGTGCCGTTTACCTGGGCATCGTCGCGGTCGGCGTCACTTCTCTGGTTCAGGATCCGTGGCTCCACGTCCCTGGCTGGTACGGGCTCTTCATGGCCCTCCCCGTGTTCATCGTGAGCCTCATCCTGGTCATTCCCATCGCCAGGAATCGGGCCAAGGGTCAGCTTCAGAGTTCTGCGCTCGCGATCCTGGGCTTCATTTATCTCGGCTGGATGTTCAGCCACGTGGGTTTCCTCGCGAACTCGCCGCACGCCTACGGGTACTTGCTGTTTCTGCTCCTCGCCGTCGAGGGGAGCGACGTGGCGGCCTTCATCTCGGGGAACCTTTTCGGGCGGCACAAGCTGCGCGAGCAGATCAGCCCGAACAAAACCCGGGGCGGCGCGTTGGGCGCGCTTGCCGTGTCGATGGCGTTGCCCTGGCTCCTGTGGTTCAGCTTTCCACATTTCGGACCGCTGCAGCTCGTCCTGACCGGTTTGATCGTCGGGATCGGCGGTCAGCTGGGCGACCTGACGATCAGCATGATCAAGCGGGACATCGGCGTGAAGGACATGGGATCGCTCATCCCCGGCCACGGCGGGCTGCTGGATCGCATCGACAGCCTGATCTTCGCCGGGCCGCTGTTCTTCCACATGGTGCGCTGGTTCTACGATGTGTACTGAAGCACGTGCGCTCCCGCGAGCAACAAGGAAGGACTCCGAACATGGACGCCTGGGAGTATGAGCCTGCCGCCGACCTCGAGTTGTCCGCTGCCGGGGGCATGCGGCGCTTTCCTCGTGATCCCGGCATGGCTGTGTGCGCGCTCCGCGGCACGATTCAGGTTGCCTTCCGAGTGTTCCTGCGCGCCTACAACCAGTTCGAGGTCGTGGGGCGGGAGAACCTGCCGGCCGGCGGCTCGTTCGTCATGGTGTGCAATCACTCGAGCCACTTCGACGCGCTCTGCCTGCTTGCGAGCCTGCCGCTGCGGCGCGTGCACCGCGCCTTTCCGGCTGCCGCGGCCGACTATTTTTTTTCCAGTCCGCTCCGGAGCCTTCTCTCCGTCATCGCCGTCAACGGGCTGCCGTTCGATCGCGACCACCACGGCGGAGCCAGCCTCGACGTGTGCCGTCAGCTGCTGGCCGGTGCGGACAACGTCCTGATCATGTTTCCGGAAGGCACGCGAAGCAGCTCCGGTGCGCTCGGCCGGTTCAGATCTGGTGTCGCGCGCCTCGTGGCCGGGACGAGCACGCCTGTCGTGCCGTGTCATCTTTCGGGCGCGTTTGACGCGTGGCCGAAGGGACAGCTCCTGCCGTTTCCGCGCCGTCTCCGGCTCCGCATCGGGCAGCCTCGTGTGTTCCCGGACGTCTCGCCTGGCGAACCCGAGGCGGTGGCAGCCATCTCCGCACAGCTTCGAGACGACGTGGCCGCTTTGGCCCCAGGTGCCTTGCTGCGGGGCCACGACAACGTCCAACTGCCAACTCCCAACGCCTGTGTTTAGCGTCTTGAACAGGAGGTCAAGAGATCAGGAGAACTTGTCTTTCTTTGGTTTTCTTTTTTGTTTCAAGCTAACGAGCGGCCGGAAGGTAGAAATACAAACAACCTCCTGATCTCCTGATCTCCTGTTCCCGACCCGGTGGGCTCACAGTTCATAATAGCGATGACATGAGCCCGAAAACTTTCCGCCGCATCGCGCTGGGGATGACGGGCGCGTCCGAGGGCGCCCACATGGGGCATCCTGACTTCCGGTTCGACAACAGGATCTTCGCGACCCTCCACCCGGGCGACGTGCACGGAATGGTCAAGCTCACTCCGGATCAGCAGCAGACGTTCCTGAGCGAGCATCCGGACGCGTTCGAGCCCGAGAACGGCGCGTGGGGGCGTCAGGGCTGCACGAGGGTGTTGTTGAGCGCGGTCGATGAGGAGACGCTCGGCGAGGCGATGACCCTCGCGTGGCAGAACATCGCCCGGAAGAAGCCTGCTCCGCGCAAGCGCTCGCTGTAGCGCCGACCTTCAGGTCGGCCCCGGCTGGCCTGAAGGCCAGCGCTACAAGCGGGGCCAGCGCTTCGACCGGGACACCCGCGATCCTTCCGGCGTGTCTTCGACCACCAGTGCGGCGGCCCCTTCGGTGTCGTCGACGACCGGCAGGCCGCGCGCCGCGCCGAGAACCTTGACGGCGGTCGCCAGCGCATCGGCGGTCATCCCGTTCGGCGCGATCACCGTCACGCCACGCCTGCCCGTCGCGGCGCTCCCGGTGATCGGATTGACGATGTGGGAGAAGTGCCGATCGCCGGCATCGAGATACTGCTCGGCGTCGCCGGACGAGGAGATGGCCGCGCGCCGCAGCGTCACCGGCGGCAGCGCACCGCTGCGATCCGGACCGAGCGGCGCGACCCCGATCTCCCAGCCGGCCGTTCCCGGCGGCGCGTCGCCGGCGGCGACGTCCCCGCCAATGGCGACGATCGCCTGCCGCGCGCCGCGGCCGGCGAGCACCGCCAGAGCCTCGTCTGCCGCGAACCCCTTCGCGATGCCGCCGAGATCCAGCAGCATGCCACGCTCCGCGAGGCGCACGGTCCGGCGCCCGGGTGAGAGTTGCATCTTCGCAAAGCCGACGAGCCGCTGCGCCTCCGCCAGGCGGGACGAATCCGGCAGCTCGCCGGTCGCGCGGGCGTGCCGCCACACCCTGGACACGGGTCCAACGGTGACGTCAAATGCGCCAGCGGTCCGGGACGCGAACGCGTGCGCGGCGGTGAGCACGGTGAAGAGATCTTCGCTCACGGCGATTGGCGCGCCCCCGGCCGCCCGGCAGAGCGCCATCAGCTCGCTCGATTCGCGGTAGTCGCTCAGGCGATCCTCGAGCGCGGCAATCCGCGAGAATGCTGCCGCCGCGAGCGCGTCGGCGGCGGGCGCATCAGCGGCGAACAGCACGACGCGGACCGTCGTGCCCATGTGCGGCTGCTGAAACTCGAATCGGGTGAGCCCGCCGGCGGGAGGGCGCGAGAGCACCGCACAGGCGAGAAGGAGGGCGGAAGCCTTCAAAGGAGTCAGGAGACAGAAGTCAGGAGACAGGATGAGATCGCTGACACGCGAAGAATTCAGGAGACAGGAGACAGCTCGATCCGTGTCACGATCGCTCTGTCTCCTGTCTCCTGACTTCTGTCTCCTACGTCAGCGGTGACACGCCCGGCATCGGCACCGGCGGCACCGGGACCGTGCCAAACGTCATCTGCTTCGGCGCCCAGGTTTCCTTCGATTCCAGCGCCTGTTCCCACGTGACGGCCTTGCCGGTGTACGCCGACATGCGTCCCATGATGGCGGTCAGCGTGCTCTCGGCGACGTTCTTCAGCTCGTTGTACGGCTTGCCGGCGCGGATGCTGGCGATCAGATCCGTGTGCTCCTGCTCGTACGGTTTGCTGTCGGGCTGACCGAACTTCCACGCTCGAGGTCCTTCGATCTTGTAGTCGTTGACCTGGCACTTGCCCCTCGTGCCCTGCAGCGCTTCGGACACGCTGTCCTCGCACCCGTTGATCTGGCGGGCCATGCTCATCAGGTGCGCGCCGTTGCCGTACTCGTAGTCGATCGCGAAGTGATCGAAGATGTGGCCGAACTCGGGGCCGGTCCGGACCTGCCGTCCGCCCATGCCGACCGCGCGGACGGGATGTCCCTGCATGGCCCAGTTGACGACATCGAGATTGTGGACGTGCTGCTCGACGATGTGATCGCCTGACAGCCAGGTGAAGTACAGCCAGTTGCGCAGCTGCCACTCCATGTCGCTCCAGCCCGCCTCGCGGGGCTTGTGCCACAGGGCCCCCTGATTCCAGTAGCAGCGCGCCGCGACGATGTCGCCGATGGCCCCTTCGTGGATGCGCTTCAGCGTTTCGAGATATCCCGTCTGGTGCCGCCGCTGCGTGCCCGCGCCGATCCCGAGGTTCTTGGCCTTGGCCTCTTCGTAGACGCCGAGCACGGTCCGGATCCCCGGGCCGTCGACCGCCACGGGCTTCTCGGTGAAGATGTGCTTGCCGGCCGCCACCGCCGCCTTGAGGTGCTGCGGGCGGAAGCCGGGCGGCGTCGCGAGGATGATGTAGTTCGCGTCGGTCGCGAGGACCTTCTGGTAGGCATCGAAGCCGACGAACGCCTTGTCGTCGGTCACGGCGATCTTCGCGGCGTGCTGCTTGCGCAGCTGGGCGCGGCTCTCGTCCAGCCGATCCTTGAAGGCGTCGCCCATCGCGACGAGCGTGACGCCTGGTGAGCCGGCGAGAGCGTCGGCCACCGCCCCGGTGCCGCGTCCGCCGCACCCGATGAGCCCGATGCGGATGGCGTCGCTCCCCTGCGCAAACGCTCCGTGGATCTCGCGCCCCGCCAGCGTCGTCCCGATCGCCGCGGCGGCGGCGGTCCTGATGAAGTCGCGCCGTGACGCGCTTGTTGCCGTGTCAAGATCGTGGTTGTCGCTCATGGCTGCCCCTTGTCAGTTGCCAGTTGCCAGTTGCCAGTAACCAGTAACCAGTAACCGGTTGCCAGTAACCAGAGTTCTTACTGGAAACTGGCAACTGGTACTGGCCACTGATAGTCACCGATTTTCGCTCGCGCGCGTCACCTTCGACCGCACGCCGCGCAGCGCGGGCTCTTCTTCGACTGCGCGCGCGATGCGGAACCCGACGATCATCGCGTCGGTGTGCCACCAGATGCTTTGCGGACTTTGAGGGTCGCGGCGGCTCCAGGCCTCCGTCGATCCGCGCCGGGCGGCGCTTCGCAGCTGCTTCGGATCGTCCGCCCAGGACCCGCCGCGGGCGACATCGGGGTACCGGCGATCAGAGGGTAGCAGAACCGGGGCCTTCGGGGGGCTCCGCGCGTAAAAATCAGGCGCGTACTGATCGAGGCACCATTCGGCCACGTTGCCGTGCATGTCGTGCAGGCCGAACGCGTTGGGCTTCTTCTGGCCGATCGGGTGGGGCCGGTCGCCGGCGTTCGCCGCGTGCCACGCGTAGGCGTCGAGCTCCTTCGCGTCGGCGCCGAAGCTGTAGGGCGTGCTGGTTCCTCCTCGAGCGGCGTACTCCCATTCCGCTTCGGTCGCCAGCCGGTAGGACTTGACCGGTCGCCTGCGACAGCCACCGCGTGTATTCCATCGCGGCGTGGTGTGTGATGTTGATGACCGGCTGCCGGCCCTTGCCGAATCCAAACGCCGCATCGCCGTACGGGGGCGTCGGCCGCGTCACGATTTCCCGGGCCAGAGGACTGCCCGGCGGCGGCTCGATGTTCGCGCCGAACGCGAACCGTTCGTACTCGTCCCAGGTGACCTCGTGCCGGCCGATCCAGAAGCCGCCGACCGTGACGGCGTGGCGCGGTCCCTCGTCGGGTTCGCGGCCGGGCTCGTCTGCCGGGCTGCCCATCTCGAACGTCCCGCCCGGGACGAAGACCATCTCGAACGACACGTTCGTGGTTGGAATCTGCTCGACGTAGGTCGCCGGCGCGACGGCCGCACCCTTGGGCGCGGACGCCTGGGCCGCGGACGCGGGCGCCTGTGGAATGGAATCAAGGCCGGGACCGACAAGGATCGCCAGGCCCAACAGGATCGACAGACGCAACGCGTGACCTCCGGCGGTGATCCTGCCGCACCGCGGGGGGCGGGCGCAAGCGTCAAGGAGGAAGGAGGAAGGCGGTCTCCTGAATGTCAGGACGGCGGGGGCACCGCCCACACGATACGATCGAACAACGCCACCGGGCCGAACATCTCGAGCCGTTTGACGATGGCGTCGCGACGCTTCAGCAGGGCGTCGATCTCGAAGCTCGACAAGTATTTCTCCGTCGCGGCCTTGAGCGTGTCGCGGTCGAGCGCCTTCAGCCGTTCGACGACCACGCGATCGGCTCGCGTGACGTTGGTCGGCGTTGCCAGCGTGTTGTTCGTCCGAAAGGCCCGCGTGTGATCGATCGGCCAGACCCGCCAGTCGCGCGTGATGACCAGGTTGCCCATGTTGCGGTCGACGTTCGCGATCAGCTGATCGAACAACCGGACGATCTGCATCTGCTGGTTCCACGCCGCGGAGTTCGGCGGCTGGGTCTTGTTCTTGAGCCGGTCCCCCTCCTCCATCATCACGTCGTCGATCCACCAGGTGTAGGCGGCCTCCTGCGAACGCCAGCGGCGCGCCACGGATACCGGCACCATGTTCATGCCGATCAGCCGGTCGATCTTGTAGCCGGCGACGTTGAACGCCCAGCAGTCGCGGAAGTTGAACTCGGTCCCTTTGTTGCCGACGAACTGCGACTTGCGCTCGTCGATGGTCTGGATCTGCGCGTCGTGGGTCATCGTGCCGTCGGTCATCGTGGCGCGGATCGTGCCGGTGACCCCCTTGCTCGAGGTCTTCGTTTTGATGACGTCGGCCTTGAGGAGGAACGCTTCGATCTGCGCGTCGGTGAGCGCCGCCGCCGGCGCGAGCTGCGGGGCGGCTTGCGGGACTGGAGGCGCGGCCTGCGGGACTGGAGGCGCCGCCTGCGCGAGGAGCGTGGCGGCAAACGCGACCGAGACGACTGTGGTGAGCAGCGGCGCGCGCACGTCACACCTCCTCGAAACCGGGACCCTGAGCCAGTGGAAGAGTCGGCTTTGGGGCCGGTTTTGTCAAGCGAAGCTTCACGATGCCCGCGCGGAAGTGGCTTCAAGGGAGCGGGAACCAGGGAAGCGGGGAGCTGGAAGCGCCCGCCGTCGCTTGTCGCAGGACGAGCACAGGCGACAAGCTATGGCGGGCCCCGCCGAAGCGCGCTGAGTTCTGGACGCGCGAGGGCGGGGGCAGCTGTCAGCTGGCCTTGCAATCCGGCGCGCCCCCCATTAAGGTGTCAGCGAACCAGCCGGTACCTTTGTCGGGGAGAGACTTGATGGCTCAGGCCGCGTGGCCCTTGAGAGAAACACATCGCGGGTTCGGGGAGACCGCCAGGCGCGACGCCTGGTGGGTCCAGCCGGTGCTCACGTTCCTCGGTCTGTCCGCGTTCGTCGTGTATTCGACGTGGGCCGCCTTTCAGGGCACTCACTACGAGTCCGGGCCGTACTTGTCGCCGTTCTACTCGCCGCTGCTCTTCGGCGAGGGGCCTCACGCGTGGTTCGGACCGAAGCCCGGCTGGTGGCCTGGCGCCCTGCCGTTTTCGGCCGCGCTGCTGATCCTGTGGGCGCCCGGCGGCTTCCGCTTCACCTGCTATTACTACCGCGGGGCGTACTACAAGGCGTTCTGGGCCGATCCGCCGTCGTGCACCGTCGGCGAGCCGCGCAAGTCGTATCTCGGCGAGCGCTCGTTCCCGTTGATCCTCCAGAACGTCCACCGGTACTTTCTCTATCTGGCGCTGCTCTTCATCGTCATCCTCACCTATGACGTGTGGCTGGCGTTGTGGTTCACCGATCCGGCGACCGGGGCCGTCAGCTTCGGCATTGGTCTCGGTACGCTCGTCCTGGCGGCCAACGTCGTCCTCCTTGGCAGCTACACGTTCGGCTGCCACTCGCTGCGCCACCTCGCCGGCGGCGTCCGCGACGAGATCTCCAAGTCTTCGCTCTGCGCCGCGAGCTACAAGTGCACGAGCGCGCTGAATCGGCGGCACATGCTGTTTGCCTGGATGAGCCTGTTCTCCGTCGGTTTCTGCCGACGTCTACGTGCGCCTCTGCTCGATGGGGATCTGGCGCGACATCAGAATCCTCTGAGCCCGGCCGCAATCCCTCCCTGGATCCGTTCAGCCCGTTTCCGACATGGACTACGACACACTCGAATACGACGTTCTCGTGATCGGCGCCGGCGGCGCGGGTCTTCGCGCCGCGATCGAAGCGTCGGCCGGAGGCGTCACGGTCGGCCTGCTGTGCAAGTCGCTGCTCGGCAAGGCGCACACCGTCATGGCGGAAGGGGGCATCGCGGCGGCGCTGGCCAACGTGGACGACCGCGACAGCTGGAAGGTCCACTTCGCCGACACGATGCGGGGCGGCCAATACGTGAACAACTGGCGGATGGCGGAGCTGCACGCGCGGGAAGCGCCGGACCGCGTCCGCGAGCTCGAGGCGTGGGGGGCTGTTTTCGATCGCACCGACGACGGCCGCATCCTGCAGCGCAACTTCGGCGGCCATCGCTATCCGCGCCTCGCGCATGTCGGCGACCGCACCGGTCTCGAGATGATCCGCACGCTCCAGGATCACGGCGTCCATCGCGGCATCGACGTGCACATGGAGTTCACCATCGTGACGCTGCTCAAGGACGGCGATCGGGTCGCCGGGGTCCTGGGCTACGAGCGCGAGCGCGGACGCTTCAAGGTCTTCCGCGCCGCCGCGGTCGTGCTCGCGACCGGCGGGATCGGCCGCGCCTACAAGGTCACGAGCAACAGCTGGGAGTACACCGGCGACGGCCACTCGCTGGCGTACCGCGCCGGGGCCGAGCTCATCGACATGGAGTTCGTGCAGTTCCATCCGACCGGCATGATCTGGCCGCCGAGCGTGCAGGGCATCCTCGTGACCGAGGGGGTCCGCGGCGAGGGCGGGATCCTGCTGAACACGGCAGGACGGCGCTTCATGTTCGACGACATCCCGGACGCGTACAAGAACCAGACCGCCGACAACGAGGACGAAGGCTGGCGCTACACGCAGGGGGACAAGTCCGCGAGACGGCCGCCGGAGCTGCTGACGCGCGATCACGTCGCCCGCGCGATCGTCCGCGAGGTCAAGGAAGGGCGCGGCAGCCCCCACGGCGGCGTGTTCCTCGACATCGCGTGGATCCAGAAGCGCCTGCCGAACGCGGCGGATCACATCAAGCGGAAGCTGCCGAGCATGTACCATCAGTTCAAGCAGCTCGCCGACATCGACATCACGAAGGAGCCGATGGAGATCGGCCCCACGACGCACTACGTGATGGGCGGCGTGCGGGTCGACGCCGACTCGCAGATGTCGAACGTCCCGGGGCTGTTCGCTGCCGGGGAGTGCGCCGCCGGGATCAACGGCGCCAACCGGCTCGGCGGGAACTCGCTGTCCGACTTGCTCGTCTTCGGCAAGCGCGCGGGGGAGTATGCGGCGACGTTCGCGAAGGGGAACCCACGCGGCCGGATCGATCGGGCGCAGGTGGACGAGGCGGCCAAGCGGTCGCTCGAGCCGTTCGAGCCGGGACGCACCGAAAACCCGTACAGCATCCAGCACGATCTGCAGGAGACGATGCAGAAGCTCGTCGGGATCGTCCGGATCGAGGACGGAGATGCAGCAGGCGCTGGCGGAACTGGGGCGGCTGAAGGCACGCGCCGCGCGGGCGGCGGTCTCCGGACATCGCGAATACAACCCGGGCTGGCACACGGCCCTCGATCTGGGGAACCTGCTGACCGTGTCGGAGGCCGTCACGCGGTGCGCGATCGAACGCAAGGAGAGCCGGGGCGGCCATTTCCGGGACGACTACCCGGAGAAGTCGCCGGAGTTCGGCTCGCTCAACATCGTCGTCCGGCAGACGGCTGACGGCTCGATGGAGGTCCGCCGCGTGCCGCTCCCGCCGATGCCAGCCGAGCTGAAGCAGGTCATCGACGAGAACAAATAGCGATCGCAGGGCGTCAGACCGAGGTAGCGTCAGGCCAGTCGTTGGTTCCCACGTGCAGAACTGCGTCCGAGACGGTCAGGCACCGAAATGGCGCAGGCGACATTCAGAATCTGGCGCGGCGACGCGACCGGGGGCGCAGTTCCGGGACTACACGACCGACGTGGTCCCCGGGATGGTGGTCCTCGACGCGGTCCACGCCGTGCAGGCTTCGCAGGCCAACGATCTGGCCGTCCGCTGGAACTGCAAGGCCGGCAAGTGCGGGTCGTGCTCGGCGGAAGTGAACGGGAACCCGCGGCTGATGTGCATGACGCGTCTCAACGAGCTCCCGCTCGATCAGCCGGTCACGCTCGAGCCGATGAAGGCGTTCCCGCTGCTGCGGGATCTCGTCACGGACGTGTCGTGGAACTACGCGGTCAAGAAGTCGATCAAGCCGTTCAAGCCGAGGCCGCCGGACGCGCCGGACGGCACGTGGCGCATGGCGCAGGCCGACGTCGATCGCGTGCAGGAGTTCCGCAAGTGCATCGAGTGCTTCCTGTGCCAGGACGTCTGCCACGTCCTGCGCGATCACGCGCTGCACGCCAAGTTCATCGGGCCGCGCTTTCTCGTCTACGCCGCGGCGCTGGAGATGCACCCGCTCGACGCCGAGGACCGGCTGGAGCCGCTGAAAGATCAGCACGGCATCGGCTACTGCAACATCACGCGCTGCTGCACGAAGGTGTGTCCCGAGCACATCACGATCACCGAGAACGCGATCATCCCGCTCAAGGAGCGCGTCGTCGATCGCTTCTACGATCCGGTACTGAAGCTGTTCAGGATGCTCGGAGGACACTGATGTTCGAGCTGAAGCGGCTCTCGACGAACGCGATTCCGGCGGCGCTGGCGCAGGCGGAGCGCTATCGGCTGCTCAACGAGCCCGTCGAAGCGGAGAGCATCTGCCTCGACGTGCTGCGCGTGGACCCGGCGCATCAGGACGCGCTGGTGACCCTGGTGCTCGCGCTGACCGACCAGTTCCCGGACGGGCCGGTGGCGAGGGCGATGGCGGCGGCGGAGCGCGCGGTCGTGACGCTCCGCGACGACTACAAGCGCCTGTACTATTCCGGCATCATTCGCGAGCGGCGTGGAAAGGCCGAGCTGCACACCGATCGTCCCGGCTCACATCGCGCGGTGCACGAGTGGCTCCGCGAAGCGATGTCCTGTTACGAGCAGGCGGAAGCGATCCGGCCGGCGGGCAACGACGAAGCGATCCTCCGGTGGAACACGTGCGCGCGGATTCTCACGGACCTGCCGATCGACCGAGCCCGACATCCCGGAGTTCCACAGCGTCCAATCGGAGTGACCGAGATCGCTCGCTCGGCGGACTCGGGACTCGG
Source organism: uncultured Acidobacteriota bacterium (assembly GCA_963820645.1). Taxonomy (GTDB): domain Bacteria; phylum Acidobacteriota; class Vicinamibacteria; order Vicinamibacterales; family 2-12-FULL-66-21; genus JALZOC01. The sequence continues at coordinate 57,956 of CAWGAS010000009.1, forward strand.
AGCTCGACTCGGGAATGTTATTTCCGCCGCGCGCGCGCGGCCTTCAGCGCAGCCACGCCGCGGCGGCTGGCCGCGCGTTCGGCGACCGCCACCGAGGCTTTCGCCCACCGCGCCAGCTCCGAGGCGCTCTCGAGCACCTCCACCGGCACGCGGTAGTACTGCATCGTCCCCGACCGATCCTCGAACGGCTTGAACGGAGGCATACCGGCTTTTTCGAATGCCTCGCGGTTCTGGTCGTCGACCTTGAGATAGAGGTAGGCGCCCGCGACGATGCCGAAGAAGAGGTCGCCTTTGTAGAGGCCGATCCCGCCGAACATCGCGCGCGCCGCGACGTCCCCGAGCTCGTCGAACTGCCCGAGCACGTAGTCCTTGAAGTTGCCCGTCACGGCCATCGGGCGCATGGCGCTCTTCTTCCCGGCGGTCCTGGGCGGAGAGGTTTTCATGGGAACGCCTTCCGGTGGTGTCCGGCCGACGCACGCGGACCCCACAGAGATTCGCGATGGTTGGTTTTGCTGGTTCGGGGATTATTGATCGGAGACGACGGATCGTGGAAGACTCAGTGCATGCCGAACCTGCCGGTCGAGACTTTCGAGATCGCACCTGGCGCGGTTCATCTGAAGCAGTACCTGTCGAGCGACGAACAGCGAGCCATCGCCGTCCGCTGCCTGGAGATCGGCGCCGGCGACGCCGGTTTCTACACGCCGATCGTGCGTGGCGGCCATCCGATGAGCGTGCGGATGCTGTGTCTGGGGCGACACTGGAACGCGCGGACCTATACGTACGAGGACTGCCGGACCGACATCGACGGCCGTCCTGCGCCGGCACTCCCGGAGGAGCTGGCCCGCCTGGCCGAGCGCGCCGGACGCGACGCGGGGTTCACGTTCTCCCCGGACTTGTGCATCGTGAACTGGTACACCGCGAGCAGCCGGATGGGACTGCACCAGGACAAGGACGAAAGTCCCGAGTCGATTGCGCAGGGCGCGCCGGTCGTGTCGTTCTCGATCGGCGACAGCGGCCGTTTTCTGTTCGGCGGGCTTCGACGCCGCGAGCCGGTTGAGAAAATCCTCCTCGAATCGGGCGATACGTTCGTGTTCGGCGGTCCCGCGCGCCTGCGATACCACGGCGTCACCCGCATCCTGCCCGGGACGGCGCCCCCGGGATTGCCGTTCGAAGGGCGTTTGAATCTGACCTTCCGGCAGTATTGATCCGGCTCTTGCTCGCGCAGGGCGCTGAGACGAAAGGCGAGGCCGGGTCCGGCCTCAGGCCGACGGCTTCTTCCGGCGGCCTGGAAGATTGAAGAGGAAAATCGACTGGTCGGACTTGTGGCAGATGCCGGGATAGTGGGCCTTTGACAAGTCGGAGACCATCACGAACGAGCGATCCGACAGCCAGCACATGCCTTCGAGCGTGCAGTACCTCGGCTGTCCGCGCTTCTTTCTCGGAAAGTCATACGTCCGGCCGCGCCCCGCGATCGTCCAGTCGCGGAACCGAAGCGTCCCGATCCACAACCGCGCGCTCATTTGCGAGATGACGGCAATGCGGGTGCCGCGGAGCGCGACGGCGGAGTAGTCGTCGAACTTCACCGACTTCGGCAGCTTGACGCGCGCCACCGGCTGCCACAGCGTCCCCTTTCGCTGCAGCACCTGGATGCGCCCGCCTCCGCGCTTGCGTCCCTTGCGTCCGGCGCGGCAGCGATTTCCCTCACAGAGCGCGAGCAGATAATCCTGCCCACCCGACCGCACGACGGCGAGGCCCTCGAACCCGGTGTTGCGCTTCTGGAACGGGAAGTCGACCCATCGGCGCTTCTTGAACTGCGCCTTCTCGTCGCATTCGTCGATCAACGCCTTGTACGTCCCGTCCGGATGCTTCTCGGCCTCGATGAGCAGGTAGAACCGCCGCGTGCGGGGACTGAAGGCGATGTCTTCGTAGCCTTCACCCTCCCTGGCGCGGCCGAACCAGCCGTGGGCCTTCGAGCCCGGCGTCAGCCCGCGATGAATCCGTGCGATCCGCCGGATGTTGTCGAAGATGACGTAGTAGTGCGCGCCCTTGGCGACGACGCCGCTGGCTTCGAGCACGCCGCTTCCCTTCGGTGGTGTGAGGAAGTCGGTGAGCTTGTGCTCGGCGACGAGCGTCATTTCGGGGTACGAGCGGGGCATCGAGGGATTGTAGTGGATTGCGAGGGTTCACGTCTCAGGTCCCAGGTCTCAGGTCTCAGGTCTCGAGACTGCAGACCTAAGACTCAAGACCGTTCGAACTTCGACGAACTTTAGAAGGCGATCGAGAACCCCACCTGCGGGCCGATCGCCTCGATGTCCGGATTGCGCGACGAGCCGGCGAGCCCGTTGTTCGACACGTGGATCCACCGCAGGCCGACGAGCAGGTGCAGGCCGGGCCGCAGGCGCACGGTCGCGCCGCCGGCCGCCGGCCGCCAGGTAGTTGAACTGCGTGCCTCTCGGCGGCGTGATCGAGTCCGCCTTCGACACGCCGACGTCGAATTCCAGGAACACCGACACCCGCCGCGCGCGGTACACCGCCCGCGAACCCCGAATGTCGCGCCGAGCAGATACGCGTCGACGCCGCGCTGATCGACGTAGTAGAGCGGTCCGGCGGCCGTGAGGACGAGGCCGTCGCGCACGACCGTAGGTGACGCCCGGCGAGACGCCGATCAGCGTTTCATGGGAGACGTTGTAGTTCCACGTCTCGATTGCGGCGTGCGCGGTCAGCTCGAGATGCCAGCCGCGGCGGGCAAACGGATCGGCGATCGCCGGATCGGCCGGCTGGGCGGCGGCGCTGCCGGCAGATGCCAGCAAGCCGCGAGGTGCCCGCCGCGACGACACGCCGGGTGGCCGTCAGGATCGCCAATCGTAAGCTGTTAAGGTAGGGAGCGTGCGGCATCAGGCGAGTCCGGCTGCTGGCGTCGATCGGGTTCTCGGTCATGGCTGTGGCGGTTCCGGCTTCGCAGGCTGACGCCCAGGATCGCATCACGCTCGGGGCGGATCTCCTCTTTTACGGCGACAACACGGAGTTCCGCAACCCGTTTCGCGAAGGGGAGACGATCTTCGGCACGGCCGGCTGGCTGAGCGCCGCGGTGGACGTGAACGATCGTGTGCACGGTCTCGCTCGGCGTGTTCGGCAACCTGCGCTTCGGATCGAGCGACGCATTCGAGCGTGTCAGACCGGTGGCGACGCTCGTCGGTCAGGGGCGGAGGATCGTCGTTCTTCTTCGGGACGCTGCCGTCGCAGGATCGCTCGATGGACGCGCCGGCCGGAGGCCGCGGCCTTCACGGTCTGCTGCCGCCGCTCCAGCGGGACACGCTCGCCTTCGAGCGGCCCGTACGAAGCCGGGCTCCAATGGACACACAAGGCGCCGCGGCTGACGCACGAAGCCTGGCTCGCCTGGCAGAGGCTCAACACGCCCGAGCACCGCGAACGGCTCGATGCGGGCGTCAACAGCGCGATCGCGTTGTCGCGTCTCGTGGCGCTTCCGCTGCAGTTTCACATCGTCCACGAGGGCGGGCAGCAGTTCTCCGCGGGCCCGGTGGCCGACAGCATCGCAGGGGCTCTGGGCGTGAGAATCGGCGGCGCGCCCGATGCGGCCGACGGTCCTCGGTCGAGATGTACGGCCTCGTCTCGCGATTCGTGCCGGATCGGGAAGATCCGCGACGCACCCGCGACGGCCGCGCGTGGCTCGGGCGCGCGTCAGTTGGACGCGCGGGATGGGTCGGGCACGTCCTCTTCTGGCGCGGCGACGATTTCATCAAAGACGAGGGAGACCCCAACTACCTCTCGCTCCGCCGCGACGGCCGGTATTACGGCGGGATTCGCGACTACGCGGAAGCAGGCCTCATGCGAACGTTCCATCCCGCGCCGGGCGTCGTCGCTGGGCGCGTCGGTACGATTCCACCGCGTCGAGACGCACTACGAATACTCGTATCGGATCGTCGGCTCCGCCCGCCTCCGGTGGCGGGTGCGGTGATGTTTCGCGTGCGCGTGCGCGGCTGTTAGCCGGACCAAGATCTCGCGTGGCGTCCGGCTTAGCCGGACCAAGATCTCGCGTGGCGTCCGGCTTTAGCCGGACCAGATCTCGCGTGGTGTCCGGCTTTAGCCGGACCAAGATCTTCGTGGCATCCGGCTTTGGCCGGACTAAGTAGCAGGTCCGCCTGAAGGCGGACACCACCGAATTGTTCAACCCGACCAACGAGCAGGTCTGCCTCGAGTCGGACACCACCGAGGTTGCCCGCGTTTGCAGCCGGCGGCCGCTGATGCGATTATGGCCCCGCGCGGTTAGACGGTTGACCGGCGCAGGAGGTCCTCATGATCGCGTTCACCCGCACGGGCGTCTCGGTCTCCGTGCTGTTGTTCACCACCGTGCTGACCGTCGGCTCGGCAGAGCCCGGCAGGCCACCGCAACAGACGCCGGCCCAGAATCCGCCGGCGGCGCAGGCGCCGGCGGGCCAGCGCGGCGCGCGGCCGCGTCCCGACACGGCAATGGATCCGGATCGGGCGCGGCAGCTCTACGTCAGCACGAAGCCCGAGGATCATGCCCCCGGCTACGACTTCAAGCAGGACATGGACGAGAAGGCGGCCACCGACAGGCGCCACGCGGAGGCCAGCCGCGGCGTGCTGGATTTTCAGAAAATCAGCTATCGCAGCAGCGTCGGCGACATGGACATTCCCGCCTATCTCTTCCAGCCACTCAAGAAGCGCGGCGCCGGCGGGCACGCCGCGATGGTCTGGGTGCACGGCGGCGTCCACGGCGACTGGGGCATCAGCATGTTCCCCTTCGTGCGGGAGGCGGTCGAGCGCGGCTACGTCGTGATCTGCCCGGAGTATCGCGGCAGCACGGGCTACGGCGAGAAGCACCACAACGCCATCGACTACGGCGGCTACGAGGTCGACGACGTGATGAGCGCGGTGGGATTTCTGAAAACGCTGCCGCACGTCGATCAGGCCCGGCTCGGGATCATGGGCTGGAGCCACGGCGGCTACATCACGCTGTTCTCGGTCTTCCGCGACGAGACGCCGTTCAAGGCGGCGGCCTCGATGGTCCCGGTCACCAACCTGGTGTTCCGCCTGTCCTACAAAGGGCCCGGCTACCAGCGCGGCTTCTCCACGCAGGCGAGAATCCAGGGGCTGCCGTTCGAGAAGCGTGACCTCTATATCGAGCGCTCGCCGCTCTATCACGTGGACAAGCTCAAGACGCCGCTGCTCGTGCACGTCGCGACCAACGACACCGACGTGAACTTCGTGGAAGACCAGCAGATCATCGACGCGCTGCGGTCCCGCAAGCCGGATCTCGCGGAGACCCGCGTCTACGTCGATCCGCCGCCCGGGCCCGGCGAGCGCCGGGCACACCTTCAACCGGCGCACGAATCCGAAGACCCTCGAGCGGAACGACTCGCCCGAGCAGCGCGATTCGTGGAACCGCGTGTGGACGTTCTTCGAATGGCATTTGCGGCCGTACGAGGATCGATCGGCGGGAGGCTCCAGGTTCTGATGGCATCGAAGACGCCGGCTCGCATCATCCCTCCCTACGTGATCACGGACGGCAGCCGTTTCCGGTTGCGGAACGTCGACCCAAAGGGCGCGGGCAGGTCCTCGCTCCCCAAGGAGAAGGCCGTCGCGCTGCTGCGCGAAACCGTCGCACGGCTGTGCCACGCTCCAGGCCAGGCTCTACGCCGAGAACCGGTGGGGCGTCCTGTTGATCATCCAGGCGATGGACGCCGGAGGAAAGGACGGCGTCATCAAGCACGTGCTGTCCGGCCTCGATCCCCACGGCTGCGAGGTCTCGTCGTTCAAGGCTCCTTCGTCCGAAGAGCTGGATCACGATTTCCTGTGGAGGACGACGCGGCGCCTTCCCGGAGCGGGGACGGATCGGCGTCTTCAACCGCTCGTACTACGAAGAGGTGTTGATCGTCCGCGTCCACCCGAAGCTGCTCGGCTTCCAGAAGCTGCCCCCCGCCGCCGTCACGCCGCGGATCTGGCGTGAGCGATTCGAGGACATCAACGCGTTCGAGCTTCACATGGCGCGCAACGGCTACCTGATCCGCAAGTTCTTCCTCCACATCTCCAAGGAAGAGCAGCGCCGGCGATTCCTGAGCCGGCTGGAGGAGCCCGACAAGCGCTGGAAGTTCATGATCGCGGACGTGGAGGAGCGCAAGCGCTGGGGCGACTACATGCGCGCCTACGAGGACATGATCCGCCACACGAGCGCCCCGCACGCGCCGTGGATCGTCGTCCCGGCCGACAGGAAGTGGTATGCGCGCTGTGTCGTGGCGTCCGCCATCGTGGACGCGCTCGAGAGCCTGAACCTGCAGCTCCCCAAGATCGATGCCGGCAAGCGCCGCGAGCTCGAGCGTGTGCGCGAGGCGCTCGAGGCGGAACAGCGCCGGCGATCCCGACCGCGAAAGTCCAGATTGTAATCGCGCGTCGTAATCCGTGGCCGCGATGCGCGGCCACACCTCGTAACACATTGATCCGCCGATGTCCGCCCGCGGAACGGGAATTGCCACCGACGCCGTATCTCGAACTCGTCGGTGGAGGAGAATATGGAACGGCCTACGGAAATCGGCGCGTCGCTTGTCGTCAAGGGAGAGATCACGGCGCACGAAGACATCATCGTGAGCGGCCGCGTCGAAGGCTCGATTGCCGCGTCCGGCTACTCCGTCACGGTGACTGCCGGCGCCGAGCTGGTCGCTGACATCAACGCACGCGCCATCGTCGTGTCGGGTCAGGTGTTCGGGACGCTGTCGGCCGACGAGCGCATCGAGCTCGGGCCGACCGCGAACGTCGAGGGGGAGCTCACCGCGCCCGCGTTCCAGGTCAAGGACGGCGCGATGTTCGAGGGCAAAGCCGAGACGCGCAACGCGGCGCCCAAGCCCGGCCTTCAGCTCGCGTCGTAAACAAGAGATCAGGAGCGAGAGCTTCCTGCAAACAGCCTGAACAGGAGTTCAGGAGTTCAGGAGTATTTTGATTTCAAAAGTTGTTTGTCTTTCTCCTGATCTCCTGCTCTCCTGTTTCAAGACAGCGAAGGAGCGCTCTCGCCTCCTGATCTCCTGTTCAACGGGTAGTACCGACCCGGCGTAGCGACCGACGGCGGTACGAACTTTCCATTGGCGCGTAGGATGATCACCTATCCCTTCGCGCGCACCACGCGTCTGATCTACTTCGTCGTGGCCGTCGTTGCGCTCGCTGCAGCGCCTGCACGCGCGGCCACGCTTCCAACCGGATTCTCTGAATCTCTTGTCGCCAGCGGCCTGCAGAGTCCGACGGCGATGCAATTTGCTCCGGACGGACGGCTGTTTGTCTGCGAACAAGGCGGCCGGCTGCGGGTGATCAAGAACGGCGCGCTGCTCCCGACTCCGTTTCTGACGCTGACCGTCAGCTCATCCGGCGAACGCGGGCTGCTCGGCGTGGCCTTCGATCCGGCCTTCTCGAGCAATCAGTTCATCTACCTTTATTACACGGCGACGAGTCCCGCCGTACACAATCGCATCAGTCGCTTCACGGCCAACGGAGACACCGTCGTGCCGGGGAGCGAAGTGGTGATCCTCGAGCTCAACAACCTGAGCAGCGCGACCAATCACAACGGCGGGGCGCTGGCGTTCGGTCCGGACGGCAAGCTGTACGCCGCGGTCGGCGAGAACGCGAACAGCGCGAACGCGCAGTCGATGAACAACCTGCTCGGCAAGATGCTCCGTATCAATCCTGACGGTACGATTCCCTCCGACAATCCCTTCTTCACGTCGGCGGCCGGCCAGAATCGCGCGATCTGGGCGCTCGGGCTTCGCAACCCGTTTACCTTCGCGTTCAATCCGGGACGACCTGAGCTGTTCATCAACGACGTCGGTCAGAACACGTGGGAAGAGATCAACGACGGGCGAGCGGGCGCCAACTACGGGTGGCCGACGACCGAAGGGCCGACAACGGATCCCCGGTTCGTCGGACCGAGACACGCCTACAACCACAGCGACAGCGGATCGTGCGCGATCACCGGCGGCGCGTTCTATTCGCCGCCCGCCGCGCAGTTTCCCGCCGCATACGTCGGCGATTACTTCTTCGCCGACTACTGCGCCGGGTTCATCCGCAGGCTCGATCCGCTGTCAGGCAACACCGTCACGCCCTTCGCGACGGGGATCTCGTTTCCCGTCGATCTGAAGGTCGCCGACGATGGGAGCCTCTACTATCTCGCGCGTGGATCGGGATCCGGGGGCGGGGTCGTCTTTCGAGTGACGTTCGGCGCGTCGGCGCCCAGCATCACGATGCACCCCTCCAGCCGCACCGTCCAACCCGGCGCCTCGGTGACGTTCAGCGTCCGCGCGTCGGGGCCGGCGCCGCTCCGCTACCAGTGGCAGCGTAACGGCGCCGACATCGCCGGCGCCACGGCGCAGGATCTGACCATCGCCTCCGTGACCGCGTCGGACAACGGTGCGCGGTTCCGCGCCAGGGTCACGAACGACTTCGGCAACGTGCTCAGCAACGAGGCGGTGCTGACGGTCAGCACCAACGGCGCGCCGACCGCGACGATCACGCAACCGTCCGCCGGCGCCCTGTACAGCGGCGGCAGCGTCATCGCCTACGCGGGCACGGCCACCGATCCCCAGGACGGCACGCTGCCGGCATCCGCATTCACGTGGCGCGTGGATTTCCACCACGCCGACCACGTGCACCCGTTCATCGCGCCGACGACCGGCGCGGCCAGCGGGTCGTTCACGATTCCGACGACAGGACACACCGAGGCCAACGTCTGGTATCGGATCTACCTGACGGTGCAGGATTCCGGCGGGCTCACGCACACGACCGCAGCGCGACGTGCTGCCGCGCATCGTGCGATTGACGCTCGCCACGAACCCCGCCGGGCTCCAGGTCAACCTGGACGGCCAGCCCGTGACCACACCGCTCTCGTTCGACGGTGTCGTCGGCATCGTGCGCAACCTCGAAGCGACGACGCACGTGTCCGGCGGGACGACGTATGAGTTCGTCTCGTGGTCGGATGGCGGCGCCGCCCGCCACGACGTGTCCACACCGGCGGCGGCCACGACCTACACGGCCACGTTCCGAGCCACCGGGGGAACGGCGCATGGGCTGACGGCGACATACTTCAACAACATCAACTTCACCGGGAGCACGGTCGCGCGCGTGGATCCGACGGTGGACTTCGTGTGGGGCGCGGGCTCGCCGGCGCCGGCGATTGCCGCCAACACGTTCAGCGCGCGCTGGACGGGGTCGATCGAAGCGCCCGTCACCGGGACCTATACGTTCTACACGGTCAGCGATGACGGCATCCGCCTGTGGGTCAACGGCCAGCGGATCATCAGCAACTGGACCGACCACGGAGCGACCGAAAACCGCGCGACGATCTCGCTGACCGCCGGGCAGCGGTACACCATCCGGGTCGACTTCTACGAGAACGGCGGCAACGCCACCGCGCGGCTGCTGTGGAGCCACGCCTCGATTCCCAAAGCCGTGGTCCCGACCGTGCGGCTGTTCCCGCAGTAACGTCAAGGGTCCGGCTGCAGGCCGGACCTTTCATCTTCGGTTACGGTAGGGTCCGGCTTCAGCCGGACCTCTTATTTCTTCTTGGCCAGCAGCTTCTCCATCTCGTCCATCACGCGGTTCATCTTCTTCATCGTCAGCTCGAGCGGCTCGTCGGTCGTCATGTCGATGCCCGCTTCCTTGAGCAGATCGATCGGATACTTCGACCCGCCCGACGAGAGGAACGTCAGGTACCGCTTCGTCGCCGCCGGGTCCCCCGCCATCACCTTCTCCGACAGCGCCGCCGACGCCGTGAAGGACGTCGCGTACTGGAACACGTAGAAGTTCCGGTAGAAGTGCGGGATGAACGCCCACTCGTGCTGGATGTAGTCGTCCACGATGCAGACGCCCTTGTCGTGGCCGTAGTATTTCTTCGTGAGCTCGGCGTAGAGCTTCGACAGCGCGTCGCCGGTCAGCGGCTCGCCTCTCTCCGCCATCTGGTGCGTCCGCAGCTCGAACTCGGCGAACTGCGTCTGCCGGAACACGGTCGCCTTGATGCCCTCGAGGTAGTTCCCCAGCAGCGACAGCTTCACCGAGTCGTCCGAGATCGTCTTCAGCATGTGCTCGTTGAGGAGCGCCTCGTTGAACGTCGAGGCGACTTCGGCGACGAAGATGGGATAGCCGGCCAGCGCGAACGGCTGCGTCTTGTTCGAGAAGTGCGAGTGCATCGCGTGGCCGAGCTCGTGGCCGAGCGTGCTGACGTCGTTGTACTTGCCGTTGTAATTGAGCAGCATGTAGGGATGGACGTCGTAGGCGCCGCCGTTCGAATAGGCGCCCGAGCGCTTCCCGGGCGTCGGATACATGTCGATCCAGCGCTCGTTGAACGCGCGCGTCGCGGCCGCGGCGTACTCGGCGCCGAGCGGGGCGAGCGCGGCGAGCACGTGCTTCTGCGCCTCCTCGACGGTGTAGCTGAGATCGACCGACGAGACGAGCGGCGCATACAGATCGTAGTAGTGGAGCTCCGAGAGCCCCATCATGCGCTTGCGCAGGTTGAGATACCGGTGGAACGTCGGGAGATTGCGGTTCACGCCGTCCACGAGCCGCGTGTAGACCGAGGCCGGGATGTTCGCGCTGTCGAGCGACGCCTCGAGCGCGCTGTTGTACTTCCGCGACTTCGCGTAGAACACGTCCGACTGCACCTGGCCGTTCATGGTCGAGCCGAACGTGCCCCGGAACGCGCCAAGCGATCCGAAGAAGGCGCTCATGACCTTCTCGCGATCCGTGCGGTTCGGGACGGCGCGATAGAGGCCGAAGGCGGAGCTGTCGAGCTTGACGCTCTTCCCGTCCGCGAGCGTGACCGAGGGGAACGGGAAATCCGCGTTCGAGAGAATCCCGTAGACGTCGGACGGCGCGCTGGCGATGACCGAGGAGCCCGCCAGCAGCCGCTCTTCAGCGTCGGTCAGCGTGTGTTCCCGCCGGCGCAGGATGTCCTCCAGGTAGAACTTGTAGACCCGCAGGCGCGGCTCGCCCGCCACGAACTTGTCGATCGTCGCGCGATCGATCTTCAGGATCTCCGGCTCGACGAAGGACGTCTCGGCGCCGAACCCCGCGCCGAGCTGCGCCATCTCCTGCTGCATCCCCTGGTAGGTGCTGACGCGCGTGTCCTCGTCGGACATCATGCTCGCGTAGACGTAGATGCGCGTGAAGTCCTTGGACAGCCGCGTCGTCAACTCGAGCGCGTCGGCGAGCCTCTGCGGCGAGGACGAAAGGGTGCCCTTGAACGCCTTGATCGCGGACAGCTCTTCGGAGAGCTTCTCCTTCGCGGCCCGCCACACCTTGTCGTCAGGATAAATCCTGGTCAGGTCCCACTTGTACTTGTCGGGGACGGCACTGCGTTCCTTCTGCTGCGCCGCGAGGGGGGTCAGCAGTCCGGCAGCCAGGGCGAACGGGATCAACAGCAGAGGGCGGGCTGAGCTCTTCATGCCCCCGATTATAGCGGCGGGGACCCGCCCTCTCAGGCCGTTGTTTCCTCCCGGGTGCGAACAGCTGTGACGATTGTTTCCACGAGCGTCGCGGGTGCCATCAGCGTCAGGACCGCCGGATCGACGGGGCTCAGGTCGTACGCCTTGATGATGTTGACCAGGTGCCAGGCGGAGAAGGCGTGGAGCTGGCTTCTCAACAGCGCCTCGCCTTTGCGGTACACCGAGAACGGGTTGAGGATGCTCGAGGCCGGCCGCGAGGGGAGGAAGTCCGGCGCGGGGCCGTCGTGTGCGGGGAGTGGGACGGACGGCCGTTCGGCGCGGACGAGCGGGTTCAACGCGCGGGCCAGCGACCCCTCGAGGAACACCGGCGTCAGCCCCGTGGCCCAGTACTCGGTATCCGTCCGGTTCGGCTGCGTCGTCTCGCGACCGGATCGGACGATCGCTCCACCGGCCACCGGCTCGAACTCGACCCATCCCTGCCAGTGCCCGTGCTCGTTCTCGGCGCCGCACGCGCGGGCGATGTAGGTGATGCCGTCCTTCGTTGACACGGGTTCCGTGAACTCGACGAATACTTCAGCCACAGGTGAACGCCTCCAGCCCCGCTGCGTGCAAATCTGCCGCCACATCCGTTCTGATGAGCTGTCGCGGCCTGCCCTGAGCGAGCGAATGACTCTCAGGCGAGTCGAAGGGCGCTTGATTTGCCCCCCCGCAGCTGCGCCATTATGTGGCCATGGCGAAGCCCATCGATCCGCGCACCGAGATCGGGCACGTGCACCTGAAGGTTTCCGATCTCGACCGCGCGCTGGCGTTCTATTCGGGCGTGCTCGGTTTCGAGCTGACGCAACGCATGGGTCAGTCGGCCGCCTTTCTCAGCGCCGGCGGGTACCACCATCACATCGGGCTGAACACGTGGGAGAGTCAGCATGGCGGACCGCCCGCCCCCGGCACGACCGGGTTGTACCACTTCGCCGTCCGCTACGCCGATCGCGCGTCGCTCGGAGACGCGCTCCGCCGCCTGCGCGCCGCGGGCATCCCGCTCGACGGGGTGAGCGATCACGGGGTGAGCGAAGCGCTCTACCTGCACGATCCGGACGGGAACGGGCTCGAGCTCTATTGGGATCGTCCCCGCGCCGAGTGGCCGAGGCACGCCGATGGCACATTGAAGATGTCCACCGAGCCGCTCGATCTGGCCGGGCTCCTCGCCGCGGCCGCCGAGACGCCGGCGGTTGCCGGCGCGGACGCGCACTCGCCGTACACGCTCATGACCGAAGCGAACCGCGCGCGGCTCCGCGATCTGCGCGGCAAGCTGCTGCAGCTCCACAAGGTCCTGCTCGACGATGCGAGAGTGTCGTATGAGATGGACCGCGGACGTGTCGCCTCGAGCGCGACGCTCCTGCAGCTCGTGATCGGCGATCCGTGGTTCGCGTGGCTCCACTCGCTTTCGGAGCTGATCGTCCGAATCGATCAGACCGCCGAGCCGGACTCGCCGGCCACCGATGCGGACGCGGCGACGCTCATCGAGCAGGTGGAGCACCTGCTGACCGCGTCGGAAACGGGCGAGGGCTTTCAGCGCCGCTACTACGACGCGCTCCAGCGGCAGCCCGCCGTGGTCCTCGCGCACGCCGAGGTCCGGCGCGCGATCAAGGCCATGCGGTGACGCGGATTCACACGGATTACACGGATAAGGCTATGATCGCGCGCGACTGTGGCCGCTGAGATCCCACCTGCGGCCGGCCATCCCCAGCCGTCGGGTGGACGCCGGCGTCCCTCATTCGATCGCTCCATCGTCGAAGGGCCGATCGTGCCCGCGGTGTGGAAGATCGCGTGGCCGACGGTGTTGCAGAACGCGATCGGCGGACTCCAGGGGATCGTCGATCACGCGCTGGTCGGCCACTTCGTGGGCTTCACGGGCAACGCCGCCATCGGCGTGAGCTGGCAGATCTTCCTCGTCGTGATCGTCTTCATCGCGTCGCTGTTCACCGGCATGGGCGTGCTGGTGGCGCGCGCCGCGGGGGCCAACGACCACGACAAGGTCAACCGGACGGTCTACCAGGCGTTCCTGACGGCGCTCGTGATCTCGCTCGGCATCCTCGCCCCGCTCGGCTACGTGCTCGCGCCGAGCCTCCTCGATCTCGTCAACGCGACGCCGGCCGTCCGCGCCGAAGCGCTGCCGTTCCTGCGGACCATGTTCCTGTTCAGCATCGGGCTGCTGATGTTCTTCATGCTCGGCGGCGCGCTGCGCTCGGCCGGCGACGCGCGGACGCCGCTTCGTCTCGGCATCGCGATGACGGTGCTGAACTTCTGCCTGAACGTCGTCTTCATCCGCGGCCTGGGGCCGATCCCGGCGTTCGGCACGCGAGGCGCGGCGATCGGCACGGTCATCGCGAGCCTGACCGTGTCGTCGGTTGCGCTGTGGCTGCTGTTTGCCGGAAAGCTCGTGGTCCACTTCGAGAAGACGATGCCGCTGCGGCCCGACTTCACGATCATCCGATCGCTGTTCCGATTCGGCCTGCCGGCAGGCATCCAGGGCGTCGCGATGAACGTCGCGGGCGTGATGCTGCTGCGCTTCATCGGATCGCTCGAGCACAGCGCCGAGGCGCAGGCGGCGTACGCGGTCGGATACGCGGAGCTGTTCTCGCTCATCACGTGGACCTCGGTCGGGTTGATGGGGGCCGCGGCCGCGGTCGCGGGGCAGAACCTCGGCGCGGGACAGCCGGACCGCGCGGCGCACGCGGTCCACATCGCGGCCCGTCTTGGCCTGGTCGTCGCCGCCACGATCGGGTCGCTGTTCCTGCTCATCCCCGAACAGCTGCTGGGTATCTTCGGCCTGAACGAGCCGATCGTCGTGGAACTGGGGCGGCAGCTGCTGCGCTACCTGAGCATCTCGGGACTCTTTATTACCGTCGCCCTGACCTACACCGGCGGCCTCCAGGGCACGGGTGACACGCGCAGTCCTCTCTACATCACCCTGGTTTCACAGGTTGCGCTGCCCCTGGGCCTCTGTTTCGTCCTGCAGCAGATGGGGACGCTCCAGCCGTCGGGTGTCTGGACGGCGATCCTCCTCGGCCATTCCACGCGGTGCCTGCTGTCGGTCGCCCGATTCCAACAGGGTAAGTGGCGCCATATCAAGGTGGAATGAAGGCCTTGCCCGATGGTTCCCTGAGGCGATCACGACCCAGTTCTTGCAGATGATCCCCGGGAGGAGGGCGAACCGATGAGGTGGACGACCGGGGATCGCGGAAACGTCGAGGATTTGCGTGGACGGTCGGGCGGGATGCGCGCCGTGCCGATGGGAATCGGCGGCGTAGTCGTATTGCTCCTACTCAGCTGGGCGACGGGTGTGGACTTCATGTCGCTCGCCGGCGGCGGCGGCCCTTCGCCCTCGGCGTCCGTGGGCACGACCGGCAGCGGGCCCGTCGCCACGACACCTGCGGAAGAAAAGCGCGTCGATTTCGTGGATGCCGTCATCGAGGACGTCCAGGAGATGTGGCAACAGAAGCTCGGAAACCGGTATCAGCCGACGCGCGTGCGCCTGTTCCGCGATGCCGTCGACACCTCGGGCTGCGGGTTCGCGCAAGCGGCGAGCGGCCCGTTCTATTGCCCGGGCGATCAGCGCGTCTACCTCGATCTGGGCTTCTTCGACGAGCTGCAGCAGCGCTTCGGCGCCGCCGGTGATTTCGCCCAGGCGTACGTCCTCGCTCACGAGGTCGGACATCACGTGCAGGCGCTGACCGGCATCGAAAGCCGGATGCGCGAGATGGCGTCGCGCAATCCATCGCAGCGGAACGAGCTCTCGGTGAGGCTCGAGCTCATGGCCGACTGCTTCGCCGGCGTCTGGGGGCACGCCACCAACAAGCCCGGCCGCTCGTCGGACGGCAGGGTCGAGCTCGAGAGCGGCGACATCGAGGAAGGGCTTCGCGCCGCGGCCGCGATTGGCGACGATCGCATCCAGCGGATGCAGACCGGCCGCGTGTTCCCGGACAAGTTCACCCACGGCACGTCGGAACAGCGCGTGACCTGGTTCCGTCGCGGCTTCGAGCGCGGCGATCCGGAGGCGTGCGAGACGTTCCAGTAATCCGGAACACGGATAGCCACGCACCACGGATGAACACGGATTACCACGGAGGCAGATGACACGGACGAAGACCTGCGACGCGTTCACCCGGCATGACAAGGATGTTCAGATGAAGATGTACCAAGCGCTCGCTCTGGTCGTTGTCGTCGGCACCGCGTCGTCCTCTCACGTACTCGCGGGTCAGGCTGCCCAGCAAGGCAGCCAGGCGCAAACACGTTTTCGCGGCATGGATACCGACAAGGACGGGGTCATCACGCGCGCCGAGTGGCGCGGCAGCGACCAGTCTTTCCGGCAGCAGGACACGAACCGCGACGGCGTGCTCTCCGGCGCCGAGATACGAGGCGTCACTCCGCAGCCGGCGCCCGGCGCCGACGAGGAGTCGCGGCGGCAACAGGCCGCGGCCACGACCGCTCGCATCCTCAGCATGGATGCCGACAAGGACGGTGTCATCACGCGTGCCGAGTGGCGCGACGACATCGGGGCATTCCGGCAGCAGGACGCGAATCACGACGGCGTGCTCTCCGGGAACGAGGTGCGCACGGTCGCGTTCCAGGATGTGGACGGAGACGGCGTGATCACGCGCGCCGAGTGGCGGGGCGACGTCCAGGCCTTCAATGAGCACGATTGGAACCGCGACGGGGTCCTGTCGGGCCGGGAAGCGCGCGAGCTGCTCGAGCCGGCGACGACCACCGACGAGGCGCGGCGCCGCGACGCGATAACCCGTTTCAACAACGCGGATCGCAACCGCGACGGCCGGATTGCCCGCGACGAGTGGACGGGCAACGCGCGCGCCTTCTCCAGGATGGATACGAATGGCGATGGGCTCGTCACCCGCACCGAGTTTGCCACCGCGGAGAGCGATCGTACCGCGCCCACATCGGGCCAGCGGCGGCCGACGGCTGCGTACCAGTCAGGGTACGACCGGGGCATGGCCGAGGGACGCAGCGAGGGGAAGGGAGACCGCGGCGCGAGTATCAACGGCCGCTGGGATCTCGAAGGGCAGGGCGAGCTCGAACACGCCGATTCGGGCTACGAATCGCGCTTCGGCTCGCGGGAAGAGTATCAGGCCGGCTATCGCGCCGGGTTCCGCCTCGGGTACACGGAGGGATTCGGGCCGCGTAACGCGGAGTCTCCCGCATACAAGGCCGGTCACGACAGGGGACTGTCCGAGGGACGTCAGGCCGGCAAGGACGACCGCAACGTGAACGGCGGCCGCTGGGATCTCGAAGGGCAGCGGGAGCTGGAACAGGCCGATTCGGGGTACGACACGCGCTTCGGCCCGCGCGACCAGTATCAGGCCGGTTATCGCGCCGGGTTCCGCCTCGGATACAAAGAGGGATTCGGCCCACGGTAGGGCCCCTTCGGAAGAGCGCGTGGCATCCGCGTCGAGGCGTACGGACCGGCAGGATCGACGGAGCGTGACACCATGAGCCGCGGAGAGCGAGGAAGCGACGACGAGCCGTTCTACCTGGGGTGGGGAGGCGCGTGAGAATGACTCGTCGTGTTTGTACGGCGCTACTTGTCGCACTGACCGGCGCGCTGCTGGCGCCGGCAGCGGAGGCCTGCGACTGCGGTGCCACCGGGCCGCCTTGTATCGCGTTTCCGAAGACCCCCGTGCTCTTCGCCGGCCGCGTGACCCGGATCAGCGAGTTGTCCATCCCCGACAAGACAGGAAAGAACGACTATGTCTATCGTTACCAGCTGGTGCGATTTGACGTGGAAGAGAACTTTCGCGGCCAGCCGCGGACGTCCATCGAAGTCACGACCGGTGAGGGTGGCGGTGATTGCGGTTTTCACTTTCGCACCGGCGAGCGTTACCTGGTCTACGCCGGCGAGCTCCCGCAAACCGGGCGGCTGTACACGAGCATCTGCACGCGCACGAGACTCCTGAGCGAAGCGGCCGCTGATGTGGATTTCCTGCGCAAGCGCGGCGATCCGGGCCGCGGCGCCGGCCTCGAGAGTACCATCCTCGAAATTGGCCGCGATCCGAAGACCAACGCGACGCCGACGCTGGGAATGATGAAGGGTGTTCGCGTGGTCGTCGAGGGCGGTGGCAAGAAGTGGGAAGCAACGACCGACGACGAGGGCTGGTTCCGCGTCTGGGGATTGCCAGCCAGCAGTACAGCGTGCGGGCCGTCCTTCCCCGGAATTTCGTGGCGGAAGCGACGACGATGAAGAAAGTCGTCGTCACCCCGGCGATGTGCGGCTGGGTGCACATGCTGGCAACACCGTACGCGTTTCCCGATCCGAAAAGATAACGAAGAGGACGGAGACACCGGAGGTCTTTACACGGAGGAACGGAGAAACGGAGTAACGGAGACAACAAACAAACAAATCTCTTTTTCTCCGTTTCTCCGTGCCTCCGTGTTTGTAATCCGTTGCCTCCGTAAGCTCCGGCTGTCAAGGGTCAAGGACGAACGACGAGAGACCAGAGACCACCAGACCCGAGACTCGAGTCCCGAGTCCCGAGTCCCGAGCCCCGGGTTGGGCCGCGCCTCCCGCACACGTTAGAATCCTACATGCCAGCCATCGGGCAATCGATCCCACGCAAGGAAGGGCGCGCGAAGGTCACCGGCCAGGCGCGCTACGTCGACGATCTGCGGCTGCCGGCATGCTCCACGGCGTCACGGTGCGCAGCCCGTTGCCGCGGGGCGTGATTCGCGATATCCGCTACGGCCCCGGCATTCCCTGGGACGCGATCACGATTGTCACCGCCCGCGACATTCCCGGCGCCAACGTCGTGGCGCTCATCACCGACGATCAACCGTATCTCGCCGCCGGGCGCGTGAACCACCCGGAAGAGCCGGTGCTGCTGCTCGCCCACGCCGACCCGGTGCTGCTCCAGGAAGCGCGGCGGAGCGTCACCATCGAGATCGACTCGCTGCCGCCGGTGTTCACGATGGACGAGGCGTTGTCGGGGAGAGAGATTCATCTGGGGCGCCGACAACCTCTTCAAGTCCTACCTCGTGTCGCGCGGAGACGTGGACGCGGCGCTGGCTGCGGCCGACACCATCGTCGAGGGGGAATACGACACCGGCGCGCAGGAGCAGCTCTACATCGAGCCGAACGGGATGCTGGCCGTGGCCCACGTGGGCGGCGACGTCGACGGCGTCACGGTGTGGGGTTCTATGCAGTGTCCGTACTATGTTCACAAGGCGTCGTTGCGCCTTCAGCCTTCCCTGGCGAAGGAAGATCCGGGTTATTCAGGTGGAGACCGGTGGCGGCTTCGGCGGCAAGGAAGAATATCCGTCAATGATCGCCGGCCATGCGGCGGTGCTCGCGTGGAAGTCGGAGCGGCCAGTGAAGATGGTTTACGACCGCGCTGAAGACATGGTCGCGACGACCAAACGTCACCCGTCAAGACACGCCATCGGACCGCCGTCACGAAGGAAGGAGCTTCTCGGAATGGACATCGACTTCACGATCGATGGCGGTGCATACGCGACGCTCACGTCGGTCGTGCTGTCACGCGGCACGATCCACGCGCCGGGACCGTACATTGTCCGAACGTTCGCGTACACGGGCCGCGGTGGCGACAAACGCACCTCCACATGGCGCGTTTCGCGGGTTCGGTGCGCCGCAGAGCCTCTTCGCGCTCGAGCGCCACATGGACCGGGTCGCGGCCGCCGCCGGGCTTTCCCCCGATGAGTTCCGCCGGCGCAATTTCATCCAGACCGGCCAGACGAGCGCCGTGGGGCAGGTGATGCGCGAACCTGTCGACATGGCGGGCCTGCTCGATCGCGCGCTGGCGCTGTTCGGACTATCACGCCAGGCGCGCACGGTTCGACGCCGCGAACGCGCGGGGCACACTGAAGAAGGGCATCGGCTTTGCCGCGTTCATGCACGGCGCGGGGTTCACCGGCTCGGGCGAGGATCACCTCGCGTCGATCGTCACTGTCGAGGCGGCCGCGGACGGCCGGGTCCGCGTGCTGACCGCCAGCACGGAGATCGGCCAGGGGACCAACACGATCTTCTCGCAGATCGCCGCCGACGCGCTCGGGCTCGACGTCGGCGCGATCGAGGTCGTGCAGCCCGACACCGCGGTCGTGCCGAACAGCGGCCCGACGGTGGCGTCGCGGACCTGCATGGTGGTCGGCAAGCTCGTCGAATCGGCGGCGCTCGAGCTGCGCGCGGCCCTCGAGCGGAAACTCGGGAGCGTCGAGGATTTCTCCGCCGCCTGCCGCGAGTACATGGCGCAGTTCGGGCCGCTGCGCGCCTCATCGCAGTATCGCGCGGACGGCGGCGCCCGATGGGACGACGAGCGCTACGAGGGCGACGCCTATGGCACGTATGCGTGGGCGGTGTACGTGGCGGAAGTGACGGTGGACACCACGACCTTCGAAGTGCGGCTCGACGACTTCGTCGCGCTGCAGGAAGTCGGGAAGGTCATCAACCCGGTGCTTGCCGCCGGGCAAATCGAAGGCGGCGTCGCACAGGGGATTGGCTGGGCGCTCTTCGAGCAGGTCGCGTGGCGCGAGGGGCGGATGGTCAACGCGCAGATGACCAACTACATCATGCCCACGTCGATGGACCTTCCGACCATCCGGGTGTTCTTCGAGGAGGTGCCGTACACGCACGGCCCCGGCGGCGCGAAGGGCATCGGCGAGCTGCCGATGGACGGCGCCGCGCCGGCGATTGCCAACGCCGTGTCGCACGCGGCGGGCGTCGACATCAGGAGCATTCCCATCACGCCCGAGAAACTGATGGCGCTCATGGAGGCTGGCGGTGGCTGACGCGGCGATTTCGATTCGATGCCGCGTCAACGGGACCGACGCGACCCTGGACGGCATCCGATGACGCGGCTGCTCGACGCCCTGCGCACCGGGCTGCACCTGACGGGAACAAAAGAAGGATGCGGCGAGGGGGAATGCGGCGCGTGCTCGATCTCACTCGACGGCCGGCTCGTGAACAGCTGCCTCGTGCCGCTCCTGCAGGCCGACGGATCGGTCATCGTCACGATCGAGGGGGTCGCGGACGGGGATCGGCTGCACGCCGTCCAGGAGGCCTTCATCGCGTACCGGCGGGGCGCAGTGCGGCATCTGCACCCCCGGCATGATCCTCGCGGCGGTGACGCTGCTCGAACGGACGCCCAATCCGGACGAGCAGGCAGTGCGAGAAGCGCTCGCCGGGAATCTCTGCCGGTGCACCGGATACATGCGCATCTTCGAGGCGGTGCTCGAGACATGCCGACGCACTGCCGGCAGCAACGCGTCCGGCCCCACAAGCAGTAAGAGCGCCTGCGGCCCGCGCGAGGAGAGCGAGTCTTCGAGCGCCGCAGCGCGAGCGAGTGGGGGTGGGGCCCGCACGAGTGAGTAATAGATGAGGGCCTATCTGCCCGCCTACGATCTCCAGGCGCCGGGAAATCTGACGGCCGTCCTCCAGATGATTGCCGACAACCCGGGCTGCCGGCCGTTTGCCGGAGGCACCGATTTGATGGTGCTCCTCGAAGCCGGCACGCTGCCCGGCGGCGGCACGTGAGCCTCTGGGGACTGCCGGAGCTGCGCGGCGTCGAAGTGACCGACGGCGCGGTGACGCTCGGCGGTCACGACCTACTCGGAGGTGCTCGCGCACCCGGTCCTCGCTGCGGAGTTTCCCTTGCTGACGCGGGCGGCGGCCGAGACCGGCGGCGTCGCGACGCAGAACCGCGGCACGCTCGGCGGCAACATCGCGAACGGCTCCCCGGCCGCGGACTCTCCGCCCGCGCTGCTGGTCTACGACGCGGAGCTCGAGCTGAATCTCGGTCCGCGGATCGCGCCTGGTGCGTGCCGTACGACCGCTTCCACACCGGCTACAAGAAGATGGACCTCGCGGCCGACGAGCTCATTCGCGCCATCACGATTTCGCGAGGGCGGCGGGGCTGGATCGAGTCCTACCGCAAGGTCGGCACGCGCAAGGCGCAGGCGATCTCGAAAATCTGCTTTGCCGCCGCCGCGACTCTCGACGGCGATGTCGTGCGCGATGCCCGCGTCGCGCTCGGCAGCGTCGCGCCCACGGTCGTGCGCTGCGTGCACGCCGAAGCGGCGCTCCGTGGCCGGACGCTTGCAGACGACGTGGCCGCCGCGGCCCGGCAGGCGCTGGCCCGCGACATCGCCCCGAATCGACGACGTCCGCTCGACCGCGCGCTATCGGCTGCGCGTGGCGGAGAATCTCCTGATACAGTTCTTGATGGAGACGCTTCGCGGCCGGTGATGGCGGCTTCGTGCGTAGAGCTGGCCTTCAGGCCAGCCCGCTGGTGCCGACCTGAAGGTCGGCGCTACATCTGGTGCGTCGCCGCGCTCATTTCACGGAGGTTCTTTGATCCGCAGGTTCAGATGGCACGCGGTTCTGCCGGCAGTCTTCGCAGCGCTCGACGACGGCGCTCCCCGCCAGCGGTCAGGGGTCGCGGGACACGACCGCCGGACCCGGCGCCGCCATCGACGCCGCGCTCGCCAAGGTCTCGCCGAGCCTCGTCCGGATCCACGTTGTTGCGTTCATGTACTCCGACGGCCGCGAGTCGAGCCGCTGGTCGTCGGGCAGCGGCACCATCATCACCCCGGAGGGCCACGTCCTCACGAACCACCAC
>CAWGAS010000010.1:0-175464 GCA_963820645.1 uncultured Acidobacteriota bacterium
CGATGGTTTTTGGCGGCGTGACGCCGGCCGCGATCATCACTTCGCGGATGGCGGCCTCGGTTTCGGGCGACGGCTTGAAGTTCCCGAACCGGTAGCCGACGGCGATCGCGAGCGGCGTCCACCCGAACTTGTCGGGCTGGTTCCAGACCTCGATCTTCGCGCCCTTCGCGGCGAGGAACTTCACGACCTTCGGCAGGTTCTTGTACGCGGCGCCGTGCATCGCGGTCTCGCCGTTCTTGTCGACCGCGTTGACGTCGGCGCCGAGATCGAGCAGGACCTGCAGCGCCTCGAGCACCTCGCTCTCGGTCCCGGCATCCTCGCCCGGAGATCGCGACGCGAGTCCGGCCGCCACCATCAGCGGCGTGCTGTTCTCCGCGTTGGTGAGGGACGGATCGGCGCCGAACGCCGACAGCGTCTTCATCAGCTCGGCGTCCGCGGTCAGCGCGGCCAGGAAGAACGGCGTCGCGCCGAGCTCGTTCGCGCGCGTGTTGTTCAGGTTCGGCGCTTCGTCATCTTCGCGTTGACGTTCGCGCCGTGGGCCACGAGCTTCTTCACGAGCTCGAGGCTGCGTCATGTCGCCCGACCCTTCCGGCGCGGGATCGTTGTCGCCGATGCCGGGCTTGCGGACCGCGGTGATCACGTGAAGCACGGTGTAGCCCGGCGCGTCGGCGTTCGGATTGGCGCCGGCGTCCAGCAGAGCCGCCGCCAGCTCGAAGTGCGCGTTCTTCACCGCCAGGAGCAGCGCGTGGCGCCGGCCGGCGGCAGCCCGCCGCCATAGCCGCGCCTGGCGGCGCGTCGCCGGGCATCGGTCTCGTTCACGTCCGCCCCGGCCTTGAGCAGGACGCGAACGACGTCGAGGCGGCCTTCGCGCACCGCGAACAGCAGCGGCGAAAAGCCCGGACGGCACGCGCGCGCGGAAATCCGCGCCGGCGTCGATGAGCACCTGCACGACATCGGCGTGACCCTCGGCCGCGGCCCACATCGAGGGCGGTCTGTCCGCGACGTTCGTCCTTGCTGTTGACGTTCGCGCCGCGCGGACAGCAGCGCCTTCACCGCGCCGCGCGCGCCGGTGCGCGCGGCCGTCATGAGCGGCGTTTCGCCACCGGGCAGGCTGGCATTCGGATCGGCGCCGGCCTTCAGGAGCCGCTCGACCATCGCGCCGTTTCCGTTCGTGCACGCCAGCGACAGCGGCGTCACGCCGTAGCGGTTCGCCGCCTTCACGTTCGCGCCGGCGCCGACCAGCAGGTCCACGATCTCCTGATCGTCGTGATACGCCGCCCAGTGCAGCGCCGTCATGCCATCGACCTGCGGCGCGTTCACGTCGACGCGCTGTTTCAGGAGCGCGCGGACCTTCGCCCAGTCCGTCTTCTCCGCGGCGTTCGCCAGCGGCGCGTCCGCGGCTGCGAACGGCGACCCGGCTGCTCGAGACGAGCCAGAGACGATAGACCGCGCAGGCTGCCGGTAGACAGCAGCACGCAATCGCGCAGATGCCGAACCGCCGCCGCCGCCCGAGAGCGCGTGCGCGACTACGGCGCGACAGGCTGGCTATCCGTCGTCATCAATTAGACGAAAGCAGCTCGTCGACCTTGCCCTGGCTGTCGGCAAAGGCGTCGAGGCGCACGCCCACGCGGTCGAGCAGCGTCAGGTGAAGATTGGCGAGCGGCGTCGGCTCCGCGTACCTGATGTGACGCCCGCCCTTGATCCGGCCCGCGCCCCGCCGGCGACGAGAATCGGCAGGTTCACGTGGTCGTGGACGTTCGGGATTGCCCATGCCGCTGCCGTACAGGATAGAGCGAGTGATCCAGCAGCGACCCGTCGCCTTCCGGCGTCGATTTCAGCTTCTCGAGGTAGTAGGCGAACAGCGACACGTGGAACGCGTTGATCTTCGCCATCCGCGCGATCTTCTCCGGATCGTTCCCGTGGTGCGTCAGCGGGTGATGCGGATCGGACACGCCGATCTCGGGTAGGTCCGGTTGCTCGTCTCGCGCGCGAGCTGGAACGTGATGACGCGCGTGACGTCGCCCTGCATCGCCAGCACCTGCAGGTCGAACATCAGCCGCGCGTGATCGGCGTAGGACGCCGGCACGCCGACCGGCCGATCGAGATCCGGCAGCGGGCGTCCGCCGTCTGCGCCTCGGCCTTCTGAATGCGGCGCTCGACTTCGCGGACGGTCTCGAGATACTGGCTCGACCCTCGTGCGATCCTCCGGTCCGAGCGTCTTCTGCAGGCGCGTGATGTCGTCGCTCACCGAATCGAGCAGGCTGGCGCGTCTGCGCAGCGCCGCGCGACGATCGGCCGCGCTGCCGCCTTCGCCGAACAGCCGCTCGAAGACGATGCGCGGATGCGCCTCCGCCGGCAGCGGCGTCGTCGGCGACGACCACGAGAGATTGTTCTGATAGACGCACGCGTAGCCGTTGTCGCACTGGCCGACCGTCTGGAGCAGATCCATCGACAGCTCGAGCGACGGCAGCAGCGTCTGGTGGCCGATCTGCTGCGCCGCGATCTGATCGACCGTCGTCCCCAGGTAGTAGTCGGTGCTCTCGGTCCACTTCGCCTTCGCCGCGCTGAGGAACGCGGCGTTGGAGGTCGCATGCGTGCCCGGGATACGCGTTCTTCAGCTCCAGGTTGGTGATCACCGTGAGCTGATCGCGCACCGGCGCCAGCGACTGCAGCGTGGGCGACAGCTCGGCGAGCGTTGCCCTCGCCCGGCGGCGTCCACGCGGCGATGTCGCATCCCATCGGCATGTAGACGAAGCCCAGGCGGCGCACCGGGCGTGGCCGCGGTCTTGGCGAGGGCCGTCATCGACGGCACCATCGCGTCGAGCAGCGGCAGCGCCACGGTCGCGCCCATGCCGCGCAGGAACGTCCGGCGCGGCAGCGCCTTCTTGGTGATGATCATCGCGACGTCCTCATCTGAAACGGCGTGCTGTTCACGATCCCCAGGATGATCGACGACAAGCGGTAGTCCTGCGGCCGCGCGTCGCGCACGATCGCGCGGATCGCGGGCGCATCGTAGTACTCGACGCCGCGCCCCAGCGCGTAGGTCAGCAGTTTCTCGGTGAAGCGTGCCGACGAAGAGCTCCGGCCGGCGCGAGCAACGCCGCTTCGAGTCCGGCGACGCCGGCGAACTCGCTGCCGTCGGGAAGGCCGCCCGGACGCGTCGATCGGCGTCGCCGTCTTCGGCGCGTCCGCCAGCGGCCGACCGCGTCGAAGTTCTCGAGCGACAGACCCGACCGGATCCATCAGGTTGTGACAGCTCGGCGCAGGTCGGGATTGCTCGCGATGCTCGGCCAGCCGCTCGCGCACCGGACAGAGCTGCCGTCCACCGTGTTGTCCTTCAGCGCCGGCACGTCGGGCAGGCGGCGGCGGCGGCGGCGCGCCGAGCAGGTTGTCGAGGACCCACTTGCCGCGAATGACCGGCGAGGTCCGCGTCGCATACGACGTGACCGTCAGGATGCTGCCCTGGCGGAGCAGTCCGCCGCGCCAGCTGTCTTCGGTCGAGCGTGACGCGCCGGAAGCGGCTGCCGTAGACGTGCGGAATGCCGTAGTGCTTCGCGAGCCGCTCGTTGACGAACGTGTAGTTCGCGCTCAGCAGATCGAGCACGCTGCGATCCTCGCGCAGGATGCTGTCGAAGAAGAGCTCCGTCTCCCGGCGGAACGCCTGGCGCAGGTTGTCGTCGAAGTCCGGAAACAGCCGCATGTCCGGCGTGATCGACGTCGAGGTTGCGCAGGTGCAGCCACTGCGCGGCGAAGTTGGTCACGAGCGCCCGCGAGCGCGCGTCGGCGAGCATCCGCCGCACCTGCCGCTCGAGCACCGCCGGCTCGTGCAGCTTTCCCGCGATCGCCAGCGTCGAGCAGCTCGTCGTCCGGAATGCTGCTCCAGAGGAAGAACGACAGCCGCGACGCGAGTTCGAGATCGCTGATGCGATAGGGCGTGTTCGGCGCGACGCCGGCCGGATCCTGTTCGACGCGGAACAGGAACTCCGGACTGACGAGCACCGCGCGACAGCGCCATCTCGATGCCCGCGTCGAAGCCTGCCTCGGCCGCGCGCCTTCCGGTAGAGCGCGAGCGGGCCCTCGAAGATCGGCGTCCGTGACCGGCCGCCGGTAGGCCCGGCGCATCAGCGTCGCGAGGATCTGCTTCGCGCAGCGCGTCCTCCTCGCCCGGCTTCGCCGGACGCGACACGAAGATCCGCCGGCGGCTGGGCGTGTCGCCCGGGCCCTTCGCCGTCGATACGGGCCCGACGATCGAGACCGGAGTAGATCGCCGGCTGAATCCGCGGATGCCGGTAGCGAATTGAAGTGCGCCTGGTACGGCTGACGCGGCGTCTCGAGCAGCGCCGACGGCTTCTTCAGGAAGGTGACGCCGAGCGTCGTGCGGCCCGGCGCTCACCGGCACGCGGATCTTCAGGTGCTCGATCGACCGGTCGTGATCGGCTGTCCTCGGCCGCCTCGCGCTGGGCGGCTTCACCGTGAACAGCTGCACCCGCTCCCGATCGAGCAGCAGCTCGAGCTCGTGCGGCTCGCTCAGGCCCTCGACCTGCTCGTCGCGATCGCGCGTCAGGCGAATCTGGATCTCGTACTCGCCGTCCAGCGGGAACGTGTAGCGGACGACGGCGCCGCCGCGCGTGCCGACCGGCAGGCCGTCGACGTGCTCCTCCTGCGTGAGGTCCGGCGCGAATCCGGATCGTGTCGCCGCCCGGCGAGCGGCTCGGGCGCCCGACCGCCAGGCGGCTGATCTTCTCGCGCCGCCGAGACGTAGCGATCCAGCAGCGTCGGCGAGAGATCGCCGACCGTCACGTTGTCGAAGCCGTAGCTGGACTCGTCGGCGGGCAGCAGCGCGGCGACGTCGACGTCGAGCGCGAGCAGATCGCGGATGGCGTTCTGGTATTCGGTTCGCGTCGAGCCGGCGGATCGTCGCCGTCCGGCCGGGATTCGGACTGCGCCGCGGCCGCGCGGTCGAGCGACGTCTCCAGCGACGCGACCACCGCGTCGTAGGTGCGCCTCGTCCGGCCGCGGCTTTCCGACCGGCGGCATCTGACGCGCGCGCAGCTTCCGGACGACCTTCTCCCACACGTCCGGATGCCGCGTCACGTCCTGCGCCGCGATCGTGTCGAGCGCGAGCTCGCCCTTCTTCTCGTCCTCGTCGTGACAGGAGAGGCAGTACTCGTCGACGAGCGCGACGGGCGGGCCGCGGCCAAGGTCGGGCGGGAAGGGGTTGCTGTGCTTCCAGCGTAAAGACGAAGCCGGCGGTCGCCAGCCCAGCCATGCCGACCGAGATCGCGACCTTGCCGGGGCCCAGCGGCATATGGCGCGGATCATACGCGCCGGATGGGCAAGATTCAACACGCGTGCGTCGATGGCGGCCTGGCGCCTCCATCATCGACTCAGCGTAACGGGCTCACGAGCTGGGCCGCGATGACGGCCAGGAAGTCCTTGTAGGCCAGCGGCTTGGCGATGTAGCCGTCGCAGCCCGCGGCGCGGATGCGCTCCTCGTCGCCCTTCATCGCCAGCGCGGTGAGCGCGATCACCGGAATGGCGCGCGTCGCGTCGTCCTGCTTGAGCAGCGCGGTCGCCTCGAGGCCGTCCATGCCGGGCAGCTGGATGTCCATCAGGATCAGGTCGGGCTGCTCGGCGCGCGCCAGCGTCAGCCCGGCCTCCGCGTCCGTCGCGCTGAGCACGGTATGGCCCGCCGACTCCAGCAGGAAGATCGCCAGCGTCATGTTGGCGGGGTTGTCTTCGACGACCAGGACTCTTGGCCATGTCAGGCGACCACCGTGCGCGCCGGACATCGCCCGCCGGACCTCCGCCGGCGAAGCGGTCGCGGTCGAACTCGGCCTTCTCCATGATCGCCGCCACGTAGCCGTTCAGCTTGGCGCGGTCCTCGGCGGTGATCTGCTTGGCGGTGACGACCAGGATCGGAATGCGCGCCGTCTCGGGCTGCTCGCTGAGCGCCTCGACGACGTCGAAGCCGTTCACCTCCGGCATCATCAGATCGAGCACGATCAGGTCCGGCAGCTCCCGCCGCGCGGTCGTCGATCGCCTCGCGGCCGCCGTAGGCGCGCAGCACGGTGCTGGCCAGGCCCAGGATGCGGACGGCGATCAGCTCCACCGCCTTCGGATCGTCGTCGACGACGAGGACCTTGAGCGTCCGGCCCTCGCGCGAGCGGGAAACAGGCCCAGCTCGACGAGCGACTCGTACAGCTCCTGCCGGGAGATCGGCTTCTGCATGACCGCCGCGGCGCCGAGCGCGAAGCCCTTGTTGCGATCCGCCACGATCGAGATGATCACGACCGGGATGCGCCGCGAGCGCCGGCATCTGCTTGATGCGGCCGAGGAATTCCCAGCCGTCCATGTTCGGCAGCATGATGTCGAGCGTGATCAGCGACAGCGGCTGCTGCACCGCGAGCACCAGCGCGGCCTCGGCGGAGGCGGCGTGCAGCACCGTGAAGCCCTCCGCCTCGAGCTGCACGCGGATCAGCTCGGCGGACTTGAAGTCGTCTTCCACCACCAGCGCGGTGCGCGCGCCCGGCGGCGCCTCGACTGCGGCGACGGCCGGCGCCGTCGGCCGACGTCGAGCGCGCCTTCCTCCGTCGCCCGGAGCGGCAGCCAGACCGTGAAGCAGGAGCCCTCGCCCACGGCGCTCTCCACCGCCACCGCGCCGCCGTGCAGCTCGGCGAGCAGCTTGACCATCGCCAGGCCGAGCCCCGTGCCCTCGAACTTGCGCGCCAGGCCGCTGTCGATCTGACTGAACGGCTTGAACAGCTGCTCCAGCCCCTCCGGCGAGATGCCGATGCCGCTGTCGGTGACGCTGATCTCGAGAAACTCCGCGAACTCGCTGTCGGCCAGCGGGAAGCTCCGGCCCGTCCAGGCGCCGGACAGCTGGCCGACCTCGGCGCGCGGGACGCGGCTGGCGCGCAGCGTCACCTGGCCGCCCTCGGCGGTGAACTTGACCGCGTTCGAGAGCAGGTTGTAGACGATCTGCTTGACCTTGCGCGCGTCCGCCTGGATCGAGCCCAGGTCCTCGGCGGCATCCATGCTCGAGGCGGATGCGGCGGCGTCGCGGCCTTCTCCCGGATGATCGACAGGCTGTTCGCGAACAGCGACGACACCTGCACCGGCTCCAGGTCGAGCGTCATCTTGCCGGCTTCGACCTTCGACAGGTCGAGGATGTCGTTGATCAGCGAGAGCAGATGCTTGCCGCTGCTGAAGATGTCGCCGATGAACCCGCGCTGCTGGTCGGTCATCTCGCCCATCAGGCCGTCCCGGAGCACCTCGGAGAAGCCGATGATGGCGTTGAGCGGCGTCCGCAGCTCGTGCGACATGTTGGCGAGGAACTCGGACTTCATCCGGCTCGCGTCTTCGAGCTCGACGTTCTTCTGCTGCAGCGTCTGCTCGAAGCGCTTCAGCTCGGTCACGTCGCGCGCCGCGGCGAACACGCCCTGCAGGCTGCCGGTCGCGGTCGTGGAAGGTGGTCGCGTTGTAGGACACCACGGTGAGCGTGCCGTCGCGGGCGCGCGCGGTGAGCTCGTAGTTGGTGACCTTGCCTTCGCTCAGCACGCGGTTGATGCCCGCCTCGGCCCGGGCCGGATCGGTGAAGTAGTTCTTGAACGGCGCGCCGATCAGCTCGTCGCGCGTGCAGCCGGTCAGCGCCTCCGTCTGCTTGTTGACGTCGGTGATGATGCCGCGCGGATCGGTGGTCATCAGCGCGTCGATGTTCGATTCGATCAGCGAGCGCGTGTAGAAGTGCTGGTCGCGCAGCCGCTGGTCGAGCTTCTTCCGCTCCTCTTCGACCTGCTTGCGCGCGGTGTTGTCGGTGCCGATCAGCAGGTAGCCGATGATGGCGTCCTGCGCGTCGCGCAGCGCCGTGACCGACACGACCGCCGGGAAGCGGCTGCCATCCTTGCGGATGTAGGTCAGCTCGTAGATGTCCTCGATCCCGCGCGAGGCCTTGAAGACCAGCGCCTCGAAGCCCGGCGTGATCGGCGTGCCGAGCTCGACGCTGAGCGCCTTGGCGCGCGCGATCACTTCCTGCGGATCGGAGATGTCGGCCGGCGTGATCTTGTTCATCACCTCGGCGGCGGTGTAGCCGAGCATCCGCTCGGCGCCGACGTTGAAGATCTGGATGACGCCCTTCGCGTCGGTGGCGATGCTCGAGAAGTTGGCGCTGTTGAAGATCGCGCTCTGCAGCGCGCCCGCCTTGAGCAGCGCCTCTTCCGCCTGCTTGCGCGCGGTGTTGTCGGTGCCGATCAGCAGGTAGCCGATGATGGCGTCCTGCGCGTCGCGCAGCGCCGTGACCGAGACGACCGCCGGGAAGCGGCTGCCGTCCTTGCGGATGTAGGTCAGCTCGTAGATGTCCTCGATGCCGCGCGAGGCCTTGAAGACCAGCGCCTCGAAGCCCGGCGTGATCGGCGTGCCGAGCTCGACGCTGAGCGCCTTGGCGCGCGCGATCACTTCCTGCGGATCGGAGATGTCGGCCGGCGTGATCTTGTTCATCACCTCGGCGGCCGTGTAGCCGAGCATCCGCTCGGCGCCGACGTTGAAGATCTGGATGACGCCCTTCGCGTCGGTGGCGATGCTCGAGAAGTTGGCGCTGTTGAAGATCGCGCTCTGCAGCGCGCCCGCCTTGAGCAGCGCCTCTTCCGCCTGCTTGCGCGCGGTGTTGTCGGTGCCGATCAGCAGGTAGCCGATGATGGCGTCCTGCGCGTCGCGCAGCGCCGTGACCGACACCACCGCCGGGAAGCGGCTGCCGTCCTTGCGGATGTAGGTCAGCTCGTAGATGTCCTCGATGCCGCGCGAGGCCTTGAAGACCAGCGCCTCGAAGCCCGGCGTGATCGGCGTGCCGAGCTCGACGCTGAGCGCCTTGGCGCGCGCGATCACTTCCTGCGGATCGGAGATGTCGGCCGGCGTGATCTTGTTCATCACCTCGGCGGCCGTGTAGCCCAGCATCCGCTCGGCGCCGACGTTGAAGATCTGGATGACGCCCTTCGCGTCGGTGGCGATGCTCGAGAAGTTGGCGCTGTTGAAGATCGCGCTCTGCAGCGCGCCCGGCCTTGAGCAGCGCCTCTTCGGCCTGCTTGCGCGCGGTGTTGTCGGTGCCGATCAGCAGGTAGCCGATGATGGCGTCCTGCGCGTCGCGCAGCGCCGTGACCGACACCACCGCCGGGAAGCGGCTGCCGTCCTTGCGGATGTAGGTCAGCTCGTAGATGTCCTCGATCCCGCGCGAGGCCTTGAACACCAGCGCCTCGAAGCCGGGCGTGATCGGCGTGCCGAGCTCGACGCTGAGCGCCTTGGCGCGCGCGATCACTTCCTGCGGATCGGAGATGTCGGCCGGCGTGATCTTGTTCATCACCTCGGCGGCCGTGTAGCCCAGCATCCGCTCGGCGCCGACGTTGAAGATCTGGATGACGCCCTTGGCGTCGGTGGCGATGCTCGAGAAGTTGGCGCTGTTGAAGATCGCGCTCTGCAGGGCGCCCGTTTTCAGCAGGGCGACGGGGCGGAGGCATCCATAGTCTTTGTTTTTCCAAATCCGGTTCGTTCGTTGCAGCCGCACGGTCGCGGACGTGCGAGTCCTGCCGGCTGCACTCTCTATCCAGATCGATGGCGATCAAATTCGGCGGCTGAGCGCGACGCGAGATGTACAGGGGCCGATGGCAGAGTAGGCCGTCATTCAGCCGTACCAGCTCTCGAAACGACGGCAGTCCCGTATTGCACACCTCGCGCGTTGACAGAGACCGAAGCGCTGCACGATCCTAGGCCCCTGGATCGTGGCGAAGTCCGGGGGGGATCGCAAGGGTAAGGCGTATGTGAGCGAGGCACGCCGCGAGGCGGTCCCGCCGGAATTATGTCGCGAACCACGGGACAGAACGCTTAGCCACTCCAAAGCCTGAACCCGGCGCCAGCATGCCGGGAGCCGGCTGAGTCACGGGTAGGACCGCGAAAGTCACGTCAACCCGTCCCTGGTTCGTTGCGCGCCACTCACAAAGCGAGGGTTCTTGGGCACTCCGTATCTCCTCAGTGCGCTCGAAGCGCTCGCGGCCGCGATCGATGCCAAGACAGGCTCTGCGGGACATATTCCGCGGGTGCGGTTGTATGCCACCGCTGTCGCCCGTGCGCTCGGCCTCGCCGAGAGCGACGTCGAGGCCATTGACGTCGCGGCGATGCTCCACGATATCGGCACCCTTGCCGTCCCCGCGCAGATCCTGTCGAAATCGAGTCCGCTCACGCCGGAGGAAACGCAGAAAACGCGCACGCACCCGAAGCTCGGCGCCGACATCATCAGCGCCGTGCCGTTCCCGTCCGGGGTGGCGCCGCTGATCCTGGGCCATCACGAGCGCTGGGACGGGCAGGGCTATCCCGCCGGGCTCGAGGCCGAGGCGATCCCGCTCGGCGCACGAATCCTGTCGGTGGTCGATTACTTCGACACGCTGATGGTGGAGGGCCCGTACGCGACGGCGATGAGCGCCGAGACCGCGATCGACCTGCTGGAGCAGGAAGCGGGGAAGGCGTTCGACCCGGCGGTGGTCGAGGCCTTCGTCAACGTGTGGCCCTCGCTTCAGGCGAGACGTCCGGGCGATTGACGGGGCGCCGCTGGCGCGGTCGAGCCGCGGCGTCTTCGACGACATCGGCCGCGCCCACCGCGAGAGCTCGGGGCTCTACGCCATCGCGCAGACGATGGGCACCAGCCTCGGCGTGCCGGACACCATGACCGCCATCGCCCCGAAGCTCAACGACCTCGTGCCGTTCGCCTGCGTCGCGCTGTTCCTGCACGACGAGGAGACCGCCACGCTCCGCTGCCGGTTCGCGATCGGGCACGGATGCGAGAGATCGTCCAGCAGGTTTCGGTGCACACCGGCGAGGGACTGACCGGCTGGGTCGCGCACAACCGCCGCGCGCTGGTGAACGCGCGGCCGGGCGCCGATCTCGACGCGGCGGGCCTTGCGGACCTGCGCACGACCCTGCAGTCCGCGCTCGCCTCTCCGCTGCTCTTCGACGATCGGCTCATCGGCACACTGTCGGTGTACCACACCCAGCCGGCGTTCTACAGCGACGATCACCGCCGGCTGCTGGACCACATCTCGGCGCAGGCGGCCGCCGTCATCAACAACTCGGTGCGGTTCGAGCAGACGCAGGAGGACTCGCTGGCGGATCCGTTGACGGGCCTGCCGAACACGGGCTTCCTCTTCATGTATCTCACGAGGGAGCTCGCGCGGGCGGAGCGCCTGAAGTCCGAGCTGGGATTGCTCGTCGTCCACCTGGACGATCTCATCGGCATCAACAGGACGCACGGCCACTACGCGGGCGATCGCGCGCTGTGCGAAGTCGCGCGCGTGCTGCGCACGGCGATCCGCCCCTACGATGTCGCCGTCCGCTACAAGGGGCGCGAGTTCATCGTGGTGCTGTCCGGGTGCGGGTCGACCGAGCTGGAGCAACGCCGGCTCGAGATGAAGAAGAGCATCGACGACCTCTATTTCGAGACGGCGCCCGGTAAGCGGCTGAAGCTGACCATCAGCTCGGGCGGGGCGATCTTCCCCAAGGATGGCCGGACGTACGGCGCGCTGCTCGGGATGGCCGAGAGCCGGTTGTGACCGCAGAAAGAGTGTGCGCCACGAGTTAACGGAGGTAACGGAGAAGAATAAGCCACGGATTACGCGGATTGACGCGGATACCCCGAACAACCGCAAGACTGAACACGGTCGGCTGAAGACACGGTACCCGTCACGGGTCTCGCACTCGAGCACCGGCCGGATGCGACGAGGCCGGCTTGCAGGTCGGGCGAGAGTGCGAACGCAAGCCGTCTGCAGCGATCCATTGCTTGCGTTCTTACGTCTCACCCGACCTGCCCCGCGCTGCGCGCGGCTCGAGTGCGAGGCCGGTGACGCACCGTGCTCCGTTTGCTCCGCTAGCTCTGTGGTAAAAACCGTCCTTGCACCGATCTGCATGCGGGCGTGCCAGTTCTCCGGAGGATCGTTGCCGCGGATCCGCCGATGGCCGTCTACCAGACGTGAGTCGCGACCACGCGCGGGGCGCCGGCGGCCCCGCCGATCACCTGCGTCTCGAGGACGATCTGCACGCTGCGGTTCGACCAGTCGGCCACGTGCCCCAGCGCGCGCTCGAGGTGGTCCGGGGTGGTCAGGAACTCGCCGGCTGCCGCGGTCCCGTACGGAGTAATGCCGCCGGCCGTGACCACGAGAGTTCCCGTGGCCGGATCGAGGACCCTCGACACCAGCGCGTAGTCGCGCGACACGTTCAGTGACGGCCACGGCCGGGGCAGCCGCCACGAGCGTTCGGGATCCTGGCGGTCGATGATGCCGACGTGATGCCCGTCCCCCTCGATGGTCGGCACGAAGCGGAACCCGGAGCCGAGCTGCAGGGTCCAGGCGTTCGAGAACATCCCAATCAACACCGCGGGAGAGGCGCGAAGGTCGGCGAACGACGTGAGGTTGTGCTCACGGATCTGGTACGGATGGCCGCGCTGCTGGAACAGCGCCGCGATCCGCGCGATCGCGACGGCATCGGCGATGGCGACGTAGCGGGCGCCCACGCGCTGCACCTGACGCGGCGACAGCGATAGAAGAGGAGGATCCGTCTTCGGCCGCGGCCGCGGCGTTCGCCGCCTGCTTCACGTTCGCCGGCAGTTCGTACATGTCGAGACCGCCGGGACACAGCAGAACCGGGGCAGGCGCACTCAACAGGGGAGCCCAGAAGCGGTCGAACGTCGTGGCCACCGGCGTCGGGCTGCTGCGTTGTCACCAGCAGGGTCGCGATGCCGATCGTCACCACTGCCGCGAGAGCCGCGCCGGCCGCCCACACCCGTGCCCGACCCCGGGTGGCTGGCGGCAACTCCGGTGTTCCAGGCGCCGCCGGCATGGCCGGGACGCCATGCTGGCGCGAGTACGCCGGGGCATAACTGCCGGCCGGCAGATCGATGCGCAACTCCGAGTGGTGGGCTTCCTCGCCGTAGTACTGCCCGAGGCGGCGCCGGACTTCACCGGCTGTCACGCGGACGATGGGATCGGCGGCGGTATCGTACGAAGGCTCCCGTGAGAAGACCCGGACACCAAGGGTCCGCTCCTTCAGTGGCTCAGGAGACTCGCTCAACGAGTGCTCGACGACCTGCTCGAGAAACAGCCGGCAGCGCTTGCTCGTCCGGAAAAATGGACTTTCGAGCGATGCTCTTCAGCTGAGCTTGAATCTCAGCAGGAGGGAATGGCGCGGACGGAGGCTCATGACCGACGACCTCGCTGGCGACGCGCAGTGCGGGATGGGACATGACTTCCGCGGCGGGAAGCGTATCACAGGTGAGGAATCCCCGGAGTAATGCGTTTCAGGACCCGAAAAGAACTGTTAGATACCTTTCGTTTGTCCGCTCCGAGGCAGATATTCAGATTACGTTCTGCACCCCGATGTCGTGCTATCGGCTGCGCCAGGACTCCTACCGTCGCAGTCGTCAAAAGGAGCATCCATGTTTTCCTCTCACGCGGCGCGGTTGCGTGACCCGCACCGTTCTGGCGCTGGGCGTCCTGCTGACTCTTGCGGGAGCCCTCCCTTCGGCCCAGAGCCTCTTTGGAACTCTCTCCGGCACGGTTCTCGACGAGCAGGGCGGCGCGCTCCCTGGAGCGGACGTCACGCTCACGAACCAGACATCTCAGGCGGTTCAGCGGACGACCTCGAACGCGGAAGGCGTGTTCGTCTTCGCGGCGGTGCCGGCCGGAACCTACAGCGTCAAAATCGAACTGCAGAGCTTCAACTCCTGGGAGGCGACCGACATCGCGATGCGCCTGGGCGAGCGCCGCTCCCTCAGCACCGTCAAGCTGAAGATCGGCTCGCTCACGGAGACGGTGTCGGTGACGGCCCGGCCCGATATTGCCCCGATCGATTCCGGCGAAAAGAGCGCACGCCTCACGTCGGAGCAGATTCAGAACGTTCCGATGGTCGGACGGTCCACTGCCGAGTTGCTCAAACTCCTTCCCGGCATGACGCCCATTTCCGGCGGGACGAGCAACAGTCCCGGGATTCAACGGCGAGATCATCGGGATCAACGGCAACGGCGACGGCGGCAAGCAGAGCGCGGTCGGCAACTTCTCCGGCAACGGGACGCGCGCCGACGCGCTCGACATCGTCATCGACGGCGCCCACGCCTCCGATCCGGGCTGCAACTGCGCCACGTCGGTGAATCCGAACCCGGACATGGTGGGCGAATTCAAGGTGCTGCAGTCGAACTACGGGGCCGAGCACGCCAAGGGCCCGATTACCATCGACGCGGTCAGCAAGGCGGGCGGGCGGAATTTTCACGGCATGGCGTACGTCTACATGCGCGACTACCGGCTGAACTCGAACGAGTGGCTGCTCAACAGGTTCAGCACCGAGCCGGGTCCCGAGAACAAGCCGAAGAACCAGTTCACGTACCCCGGCTTCAACATCGGCGGGCCCCTGCTGATTCCCGGCACCGACTTCAACAAGGGCCGGGATCGCGTGTTCTTCTTCACCGGATACGAGTTCTATCGCCAGAAGCTCGATACGGGAACGCTGCAGTCCTGGGTGCCGACGCAGGCCATGCGGGACGGGGACTTCAGCAACACGGCGTCGTTCGCGAACCTCGGCAACGGCTATGTCAATACGATGCCGACCAATCTCGTGAACGGCCGCGTGCCGGCGAATCTGATCGATCCAAACGGCCGGCGGCTCATCAATCTCTTCCCGCTGCCGAACGCGGATCCCGCCCGCACCGACGGCTACAACTACGTGCAGAACATCCCGATCGACCAGAACATGCATCAGTGGTTGACGCGGGTCGACATCAACGTCAGCAACAACACCCGGTTGTTCGCCCGGTACAACTTCCAGGCCGAGGAACAGAATTTCCCCGTCGGCCTCTGGTGGCGCAATGCGGCCCAGGTGCCGTATCCCACCGAGGTCACCGCCCCGAATCGCTCGCACTCGGGAACGCTGAGCCTCACGAAGATCTTCGGCAACACGCTGACCACCGAATCGACGTTTGCGACGACCTTCATCGATTTTCCCAATCAGATGCGCGATCCCAGCAAGGTGTCCCGGTCCGCGCTCGGCTACACGAACGCGGGGATTTACGAGAGCGGTCTGGATCAGATCCCCTCGATGATGGCATGGGGAAGTGGACCCACGCTCTACAACCCGGGCGGGTTCGATCCGGTGCTGTTTGCCAAGAAGTGGCTGATCTCGGGCGCGCAGAACGTCACCAAGGTCGCCGGCGCGCACACGATGAAAGCGGGCGCGTTCTACGAATGGGTGAACAACAGCCAGCCCGGGAACGGCGACTCGAACGGGCGGCTGATCATGGGGAACTGGGCGACCGGATCGAGCGGCAACTACTTCTCGGACCTGCTGACCGGGACGCTGGCTGAATACGGCGAGCAGTCGCCCAACATCGTCCGCGACATGGCCTACAACATCTTCGAGGTCTACGCGCAGGACAGCTGGAAGGCCAAAGACCGGCTGACGCTGGAGTATGGCGTGCGTCTGTCGCACCTGGGAGGCTGGACGGAACGAAACGGGGAGGGCATGGCCGTGTTCGATCCGGCCCTGTACAGCGCCACGGCGCCAGGCGCGTTTCCGGGCGTGACGTGGACCGCGCTCGACAGCAGCGTGCCACGCTCCGGCGTCGACGTGCAGTCGCTCTTCTGGGCGCCGCGCGTCGGCGCCGCCTACGACCTGTTCGGCACGGGCAAGACGCTCCTGCGCGGGGGCTTCGGCGTGTTCAACTTCCACGACCCGCAGGGACCGTACTCGCAGTTCATCGATCTCCCGTACGGCGTGACGTTCACCAACACCGCCAACGTGCCGTTGTCGCAGGTGGGGACTGTCGATCCCAGCACGCAGCCCGGGTTGACCGGCGCCATTCTCGCCGGCGACAACAAGCAGCCGCTGACGAAGAGCTACAGCTTGACGTTCCAGCAGCGCCTCCCATGGCGCATGATGGTCGAGGCCGCGTACGTCGGCAGCAAGAGCGACCGTCTGCTGAACGACGGCATCAACAACCTGAACAGCGTCCCGTTCGGCGCGATGCTGAACGATCCGAATGGTGATCCGAACCGCTACCGTCCCCTGACGAGGTACGGCGACCTGCCGGTCACGCAGCACACGCATTACCAGAATTACAACGCGCTGCAGACGCTGCTCAGCCGACAGGGAACGCGATTCAGTTTCACCACGGCGTACACGTGGTCCAAGGCGCTGGGCATCCGCGGCGGCGGGCAGGGCTCGACCACGCAGCCGCCCGGGGACATTCGCGATGCCGCGTACGGCGTCCTCGGCTACGATCGCCGGCACGTGCTGAACGTCGGTTACAGCTGGCTGCTGCCGGACGTGGAAGGGAACCCGCTCTTGAACGCCCTCGCCGGCGGCTGGCAGCTCACCGGCGTGTCGACCTGGATCAGCGGCGCGCCGCTCCAGCCGCTGGCGGGTACCGGCGTCAACTTCGGGCTGAGCGGAACGCTGGCGGACGGCACACCGATCAGCAACGCCGTCATCACGGGCTCGCCGTCGATTGCCGCGATGCCGGTCATCACGTGCGATCCGCTGAGCGGCGTCAGTGGAGACTACGTGTTCAACGCGAGCTGCTTCGCGCTCCCGTCCCGAGGCCAGAACGGCAGCTACATCATGCCGGATTTGCGGGGACCGGCATACATGAACCACGACTTCGGCTTGTTCAAGAATTTCGTGTTCAACGACACCCGGAAGTTCCAGTTCAGGGCGTCGTTCACGAACGTCTTCAACCACCCGCAGCGGTTCCTCGACGACAACGCCAACCTGAAGCTCGACTTCACGAACGGCGTCATGACGAACGCCAATTTCGGTGTGCTCCCGCAAAACCGGAAGTACGGCCGGCGCATCGTTCAGCTCGCGTTCAAGTTCTACTTCTGAGGTCCGGGTCCCAGCGCCCGTGGCTGCTCGGCCCGGGCGCGGTCGGCTATCATTGTCGGCGTCATGTTGACCCGGTGGTTCCTCCCGCTGGCGCTGGTCGCGGCAACGCTCGCCGGGACGCGGCCGGCGGGTGCGCAGGAACCCTCCTTCGACAGCGCCGCGGCGCTGCAGAAATCAGGGAACTTCGAGGAGGCGGCCGCCGGCCTACCGCCGCTTCCTCGACGCGCATCCGGCCAACGTCGAGGCCCGATCGAATCTCGGCGTCGTGCTCATGCGGCTTGGCCGGTACGAGGAGGCCATCGCCGCGTACCAGACCGCGCTCTCGATCGACTCCTGGAACCCGACGGTCCGGTTGAATCTCGGCCTCGCGTACTACAAATCCGACCAGCTGGCCGACGCCGTCCAGACCTTCAAGCGGGTGCTCGCCGCGCAGCCGGACAACCTTCAGGCCCGATATCTCGCGGCCGACTGTCAGCTCCGTCTCGGCCGTCCGTCCGAGGCGATCTCCCTGCTGACGCCCGTCGAGGCGTCGCGCGCCGACGACCCGACCCTGTCCTACCTGCTCGGGATGGCGTATCTGAGCGCCAAGGAGATCGAGAAGGGGCAGTTGCTGATCGATCGCATCCTGCGTCATGGCGACTCGGCGCAGGCCAGGGTCATGATGGGCGTCGCGAAGCGCGGCGCCGGAGATCTGAAGGGCGCGGCCGAGGACCTGAAGCGGGCCGTTGGCCTCGATCCCGATCTGCCCGGCGTGCACGGCCTGTATGCGCTGGCGTTGCTGGAATCAGGCAATCCGGATCTGGCCCGTCCCGAGTTCGAGGCCGAGTTGTCGCGCAACCCGCTCGACTTCGACGCCCATCTCAACCTGGGCGTCCTGCTCAAAGCGGAACAGGACTACGACGCCGCCTTGCGGCACCTGAACCGTGCGCTCGGCGTCAGGCCGGGAGATCTGCCCACGCGCTATCAGATCGCCAGTGTGGCGCTCGCCCAGCGGGACACGGCGGCCGCGACCGGCATGCTCGAGGCCATCGTCAAGGAAGCGCCCTCGTTCATCGAAGCGCATGTCGCGCTCGCGACGGCGTACTACCGGGTCCAGCGCAAGGACGACGGCGATCGCGAGCGAGCCATTGTCGAGCGCCTGACCCAGGAGAAGGAAGCCAAGGAGCGCGCGAAAACCTCCGCCGAAGTGGCCACCGCTGACGCGCATGACGTTATGTTGCGAAAACCATCGGGTCGTGTTCGTGCCCCGGCTCGGAATCTGAGCGCTCTTCGCGATCGTCCTGGCGCTGGGGTCGCTGTCGGCGAGGCCGCGCCGCCGGGCAGGCGCAGGAGCCGGCATCGCAGCGCCGCAGGCGTTCCGCGCCGGCGCGCAGCGCGGTCGTGCTCGACGTGGTGATTCGCGACAAGCAGGGCCGGCCGGTCCGGGATGTTCAGCAGGGAGAGCTCACCGTCCTCGAGGATGGCGCCGCGCGCGAGATCCGTTCGTTCCGGCTCGTCGAACGAACAGCGGCGCCTTCGGGTCCCGGATTGCCCTCCGTCGCTGCCGAAGCCCGGCGGCGACGACTGCCGGACGCGCTGCGATATCCGACCCTCGTCACGCTCGTGTTCGATCACCTGACGCAGAACTCGCGGACGCTCGCGCGGCGGGCCGCATTGCAGTTCGTCGCGCGCGAGATGCCGGTCAACCAGTGGGTGGCGGTCTACGCGCTCGAACAGCGGCTCCGGCTGGCGCACCCGTTCACGCGCGACCGGAGCGCCCTGAAAAGCGCGATCGAGCGCGCCACCGCCGGAGTGGCTGAAGGCCGCGATCGGCTCGCAACAGGACACGGCGATCGGGATCAGGCACAGCGATCGGCCGACGCAGCCGTGGCTGCGGTCACCACGGCGGGGTCGAGTGCCGGCGCCGCGAACATCGGCGCGGCCGTATCCGAAGCGCAGGTGATGGAGGTCACCGCGCGCATGGAGCGAATGGTGGAGACGGCCGACAGTCAACAGCGCGGCCAGTCGACCTTGTTTCCGCTGATGGCGCTGATGAA
This sequence comes from uncultured Acidobacteriota bacterium, assembly GCA_963820645.1. Taxonomy (GTDB): domain Bacteria; phylum Acidobacteriota; class Vicinamibacteria; order Vicinamibacterales; family 2-12-FULL-66-21; genus JALZOC01. The sequence goes on from CAWGAS010000010.1 coordinate 18,939, forward strand.
GGCGCAGGGCACCCTCGCCGGCCGCAAAGCGCTTCTGTTCTTTTCGGAAGGGCTGCCGATCCCGCCGAACCTCGAGGAAGCCTACCGTTCGGCGATCAGCGAGGCGAATCGGGCCAACGTCAGCATCTACGCCGTGGATGCACGGGGGCTGGATACCGGCCGTTCACTGGAGCAATCCCGTCAGATGCTCGACCGCTCGGGCCGCAACAGCCAGGCGCAACAGGCGTACGGGGCGAGTCAGCGCCCGGTGACGATGGACGACGTGATGAACTCGGAAACGGCGGAAGGCGCGCTGCGGGCGGATACGCAGAACGCGCTGCGGACGCTTGCGGAAGAGACCAGCGGCACGCTCATCGCCAACACGAACGACCTCGGTCCCGGGCTGGTGGATCGGGTGACCGCCGATCTCGACAGCTACTACGAAATCGGCTATACGCCCACGCCGGCGAGCGCCCGATGGCCACTTTCGAGCGATCGCGGTGAAGCTGGCCCGCAAAGGGCTCACCGTCCATTCGCGCAGCGGATATTTCGCGCTGCCCGATACGGACGCCGCCCCCTGATGCCGTACGAGCTGCCGATGCTGGCCGCAGCCGCCGCCGATCCGCCGCCGCATCCGTTCGACTATTCGGTGGCGGCGTTCCGGTTCGACCACTCGGCGAAGGGCGTTCAGCACACGCTCATGATCGAGGTGCCGATGGAACACGTCACGTTCCAGGAGAACCGCCAGACCCGCACCTACGCGCTGCGGTTCACCGCGATGGCCCTCATCAAGGATCAGACGGGCCGGGTGGTGCAGCGCTTCAGCGAAGTCCTATCCGCTCGAAGGCCCGATCGACCGCGTGCACCGTGCTCAAGCGGGGCCGGATCCGCTTCAAGCGTCAGTTCTGGATCCCTCCGGGCCGCTACACGCTGTGGACGATCGCGCGCGATCAGGCGACCGAGCGATCCAGCGTCAAGTCGTTGCCGCTCGACGTGCCGGAACCATCGGCCGGCATTCGGCATCAGCGAGCTGTCCGTGATTCGCAGCGTCGATCCGGCGGGCGACGCGGCCGACACGGTGGAGGATCCGTTTCGGACGGGCGCCATGCGCGTCGCGCCCAACCTCGAGCTGCCCGTCTCGAAGGCGGCAAATACGCAGATCTCCGCCTACGTCACGGTTTATCCCGGCGCGGCCGCTGGCGCCCCCGCGTTGACATTCGAGTTCATCCTCGACGGCAAAGTGATCGGGCGGTCGGCAGCCCAGCTCCCCGAGCCGGACGAAGCGGGCCGAATCAAGTACGTCGCGTCGTTTCCGACGGACGATCTTCGCGCCGGGCGAGTACGGCCTGCGCGCCGTCGCCACGCAGGGCGCCGCCAGCGCCAGCTCGCAGACCCGTTTCGTGCTGATTCCATGATCGCGCGCCTCGCACCGATCGGCGTCTTCGTCGTCGCTGCTGCAAGCTCCGCCTTCGCTCGCGGTGAGCGACTCGCGAGACGTTACGGTGGCGTCCGGCTTTAGCCGGACCGAGACTCCCAGTGGCGTCCGGCCACAAACCCCACCTTCGCTCGCGGTGAATGAATCGCGAGCTCCAGCCTGGCTCGCCGAAGCTGCTCGCGGATCACGCAGCGAAGGCGGCCAGCAGGACGCCGCCGTTTCGATCCGAATCCGAGCTGGTGACCGTCGACGTCGTGGTCGTGGACAAGCACGGCGAGCCGGTGCGCGACCTGGCCGCGTCGGACTTCGCGATCTCCGAGGAAGGACGTCCACAGACCGTGCAGTTCTTCCAGCCGGTGGTGACGACCGGGACGCCGCTACGAGCAGGGCAGTCGGTCGAGCGCCGCTACGGCTACTCGACGAACGTCGGCGCGCAGGCGCGTCCGGAGCGCTCGTTCGTGATCTTCTTCGACGATGTGCACCTGACGCACGAACAGGGTGAGCGCGGCAAGACGGCCATCGGGCGGTTCCTCGAACAGGAGACGGAAGCCGGCGATCTGGTGTCTCTCGTCGCGCCCGCCCGGGGCCTGCGCTGGCACGCGCGCCTGCCCGACGGCCGCGCGGAACTCGTCAAGGTGCTCGCCACGCTGCACGGCAGTGTTCCGCCGGAGGTCGCGCAGGAGCGCATCAGCGACTACGAGGCATACCGCATTCACGTGATGCAGGACGAGCAGATGGCGGAGCGCGTCGCCCGCCGGTTCAGCAACTACCACGTCTTCGGCCGCGAGCAGGTGAACACCCAGCGCGACGAAGGCCCGAGGCCCGAAAGGAAGGGGGGCACCGCCGGGTTGATCGAACCGCTCGTGCAGATCCGCGCCGCCGAAGCGTACACCCGCTCTGCCGTACGCAATCGCGCGACTCTCGGCGCGCTCACCTCGATCATCGAGTCCATGGCGTCCGTCCGCGGCCGCAAGTCCGTCATCCTGATGTCTCCCGGATTCATCCTCGACCAGGAGCTCGTGCTGTTCCGGAAGGTGGAGGACGCCGCACGCCGGGCCAACATCGCCATGTACCTGGTCGATGCGCGCGGCCTCGAGGCGCAGTCCGTGTTTGGATCGGCCGAGTTCGGACCGGCGCTCGACACACGCGATGTGGGCGCGGCCAACGCGGTTTCGACCCTCGACGCGGAGGGGGCGGTGGCGCTCGCCGAATCGAGCGGCGGCTTCGCGGTCCAGAACAACAACGATCTGACGGCCGGGCTTCGACGCATCGGGCGGGAATCGCGTGTCTACTACCTGCTGGGGTACATGCCTTCCGAAGTCCGCGCCGATGGCAAGTTCCGGCGTATTACCGTCCGCGTCGCACGGCCCGACGTGGAGGTGCGCGCCCGAAAGGGGTACTTCGCGGGCGGCGTCCCGGTCAAGTCTGCCGACGCCCAGGAGGCGGCCGATGCCCTCGAGACGGCGCTGCAGTCGCCCTACGATCTCGACGCCCTGCCGGTGCGCGCCGCCGCGTATGTGTTTGGAAACGTGAACGCGACCGACTCCTCGGTGCTGCTCGCGGGCGAGGCCGATCTTCGAGCCTTCCAGCTGAAGGCGAACGCCGGAGCGCTGACGGACGTCCTCGAATTGCGCCTGCTCGTGACGGACCCGGCGACCGGCGAGACGAAGCGGTACGAACGCACGGTCGAGATGAACCTGCAGGCCAATGTGCCGAGACAGGAAACGTCGGCGTGGTATCCCCTGTCGCAGCCATTCGAGCTCGCTCCCGGCCGGTACCAGGCCCGTCTCGCGGTGCGGGATCGAAACAGCGGACGCGTGGGATCGGTGACGCACGACTTCGACGTGCCCGAGCGGAAGGGGATGAGCCTGTCGTCGCTGATCGTGACCGACACCATCGAGACGCCGGCGCAAGGTTCGGAGGGCCCGCCCAAACCCGTCCTGATCGTGCGGCGGCTGCTCACGGCCGGTGCGACGCTGTACTATCAGTTCTCGGTTTTCGATGCCGGCCGCACGTCCACCGGTGAGACGCGGGTCACGGCCGGCCACGTCGTTCGCCGCGCCGACGGCACCGTCGTCAAAGAGATGAAGCCCACGGCGCTGGCATCCGCATCCCGAGGCATGAGCCGTTTTGCGGGGATCTCGCTCGCCGGGATGCCGGCAGGCGAGTACGAGCTCGTCGTCAGCGTCACCGACGAAACCAGAGGGGAGACCGTGACGGTCCGCGAGCCGTTCGCTCTCGCAGGAGCCCAGTGGCCTTTCTAGGAAGCCACGAACTTCGGTCATGAAACGACTCGTTCTGTCCACGGTCACGCAGACGGCGACGGCCGCAGGCTCGATCCTGATCCTGGGCGGCTGGTTGGCAGTGTCGGTGCACGCGGTTCAGGACAGCCAGCCCCCGCCGCCAGCGGCGCCGTTCGACGATCTCGCGGCCCGCGCCGCTACGGCCCGCCACGCCGGCCGGCTCGCAGAAGCCGTGGATCTTTATCGCAAGGCGGTTGCGGCGCGGCCGGACTGGGACGAAGGACGCTGGTACGCGGCGACGCTCTTGTACGAGCTCGATCGATACGCCGAGGCGAAGGAGACCTTCGCCGATGTGCTGCGCCGTGAGCCCGCCCACGCGGGTGCGCTCGGGCTGAAGGGCTTGTGCGAGTTCCAGCTGCGGCAGTACGACGCCGCGCTCACCGACCTCCTGCGCGCGCGAAAGCTGGGCGTGTCGCGATCGCCGGGCATCGCCACCGTCGTGCGTTACCACGCCGCCATTCTGCTGACGCGTGTCGGCGAGTTCGAGGTCGCCAACGAGATGCTGACCGAGTTCGCCGCCGATGCCGCCGACACGCCGCAGGTGATCGAAGCCTTCGGCCTCAATGTGCTGCGGATGCCGATGCTGCCGTCCGAGTTCCCGGCGGCCGCGCGCGAACGGGTGCTGCTGGCCGGCCGGGCGGGGTACGCCATGGCGGCGCGTCACGTGGACGCCGCCCGCGCCGCGCTCGACGAGCTCGTCGCGCGCAATCCGAAGACCCCCCACGTGCACTACGTGCGCGGCGTGTTCTTCCTCACCGAGGACGCCGCGCGCGCGATCGACGAGTTCAAGCGGGAGTTGGAGATCTCGCCCTCGCACGTGCCGGCGCGGTTGCAGATCGCCTTCGAGTACCTCAAGCGCAGCGAAGCGCCGCGAGCCTTGCCCGTCGCCATCGAAGCCGCCAGGCTGGCGCCCGATCACTTCGCCGCCTGTCTGGCGCTCGGGCAGGTCCGGCTGGAGATGCAGGACATTCCAGGCGCGATCCCGGAACTGGAGAAGGCCACGACCCTCGCACCGGGCAGCCCGCAGGCCCACTTCATGCTGGCGCGGGCGTACGCGCGTGCGGGGCGCGAGGCGGACGCGGAGCGCGAGCGCGCCGAGTTCACCCGGCTCGATCAGATCGTGCGCGCGATGCGTCAGGGGCAGCAGTCGGTCGGAGGGATCCCAAGCGCCGGACCCGGCGTCGATCGACCCCATTGAGACCGGCTCTTGCTTGTCATTCATGATGGAGGCATGCCCGTGACGCGTTTCGTCGTCTCCGCGTTGGTTGGCGCGTTCTGTCTCGCCGCCCTGGCCACAGCGGCACGATCGCAGGACGATTCGAAGACGCTCGTCTACGCCGACTTCGAGAAGATGGAGAACAACCGCTAGCCCGCCCCGATTCCGATTCTGCCGCCCGCAGGATTTACAGCGCCCGTAAGCCTCTACAAAGACGGTAAGGCCTTTTCCTTCGACCAGGCGGGAAGCGATGGACTGTCGTGGCTCGCGCAGAGCGCCGCGCGGGCACGACGTTTGCCTCACACGCGTGCGCACTGGCGTCCTCACTTCAACTTCAGCAGCAGGAAGGACTCAACATGAAGGTATCCCGTTCCTGGTCCGCGGCTGGAGCCGCCGCAATCACCGCGCTCGCCGTTATCCTCATTCCCACATTCACGACGAACCGGACTCGCGCTGCCGCTCCGCCCGGACCCTACGCGGTAACGGACCTCGGCACCCTGGGGACGGTTCAAAGCGCTCAGGCCCATGCGATCAACGATGCCGGCCAGGTCGTCGGCGCCGCGGCCGGGCATGCGTTCCTCTGGCAGAACGGCCTGATGACCGACCTGAACACCGTTGCGGCGACGAGGGGTTCAGCCTCTGACATCAACAACGCAGGCCAGATCGTCGGCGGTTTCCAGGGTCAGCACCACCTCGACGGGCCGCCCCGTGCGATGGGAGAACGGTGCGATGACGGACCTCTCTCCCGGCGCCCCCGGAGGATCGGCCGGCGGGATCAACGACCTGGGCGAAGTGGTCGGCGTTTTCAGCGACTGGACCGGCTTCCTCTGGCGCAACGGCGCCATCACCAACCTGGGACAGCTCGGCGGCGGGAGCAGCTCGGGGTCTGACATCAACAATGCCGGGCAAGTGGTCGGCTGGTCGCACTCCACCCACGTCACGGAGCTTGGGCCCATGGCGCATGCCTTTCTGTGGCAGAACGGCGTCATGACCGACTTGGGTGTGCTCCCGGGCGGCGCCGATGAGAGTTGGGCAGCCGCCATCAACAACCTCGGGCAGATCGTCGGCACGTCGGCCCACACCGATCTCGAGACCTACGCAACGACGTCGCAATCGTTCATTTACGAGAACGGCACCATGACCGTCCTGCCCGTGCCCAGCAGCGAGAGCTACGCGGTGGACATCAATGATTCGGGCGTTGTGGTCGGCACGATGAGGGCCGGCGGCGGCATGTCCCACTGGCACGCCTACATCTACGCCGACGGTGTCGTCACGAACCTGAACAGCCTGATTCCCCCCGGATCCGGCCTCCACCTTCTCTATGCGAATGGAATCAACAACGCCGGCCAGATCGTGGGTGCGGCCTACGACTCACGTGCTTCCTACCACGCGTTCCTGCTGACGCCGGTAGCGCCCGGCACGCCCGTCGTCAGCATCGGCGACGCGTCGGTGACCGAAGGCCATGCCGGAACGCGGGCCGCCAACCTCACGGTCACGCTGTCGCGGGCCTCGAGTCAGCCGCTGACGGTTTCCTATAGCACGGCCAACGGCACCGCCGCGGCGGAGCGACTACCAGTCCGCCTCGGGGACCGTGACGTTTGACGCCGGCCAGACGACCAAGACGATCTCCGTGCTGGTGAACGGCGACCGCGCCGGCGAGCTGAACGAGACGTTCACGGTCAACATTGGCGTGGCAGCGGGGAACGCGGTGCTCGGCGACAGCCCAGGGCGTGGGCACGATCGTCGACGACGAGCCGCGGGTCAGCATCAACTCCGTGACGAAGAGCGAAGGCAACTCCGGGACGACGCCGTTCGTCTTCACGGTGAGCCTCTCGCCTGCGCCCAGCGCACCGGTCAGCCTGAACTTCGCCACGGCGAACGGCTCCGCGAAATCCCCTGAGGACTACACCGCGACATCCGGAACGCTCAGCTTCGCCGCGGGCCAGACCAGCAAGACGATCACGTGTGGCAGTCAGGGGCGACCGGACGTCCGAATACCAGGAAGTGTTCTACGTGAACCTGTCGGGCGCTTCGGGCGTGCTCATTCCTCAGAGCTGGGGGGTGAACATCCAGGGCACCGGCGTGGTGAAGAACGACGACCGTTGATTCAGCCCGGACCCGCGAAACGGGACGCCAGCCTCGGTCGCCGCCTGCGATCGGGGCTGGCCTTTCAGCCTCCGCGGCTCTCATTCGTCTTCGAGCGCAGGTGCGTTCCTGCACTTCCGCCGAAGGTCGTCCGCGGCCAGCCGTCCGCGGACGCCATTGACCCGTGCGAGCGGGCGCGCTAGCATGAGGGCCTGCGCGTCAGGGCGCACCCCGTCCGCGGGCAGGGCCGAGCCCACCTGAGTCTCACGCAGCACAAATCCCGATCTTCTTTCAGCTCGTCGTGCGGACGCGAGCGATCATCGAAAGGAGATCGTCATGTCCGAATCCGCCTCGCCGCGGCTCCCGGCGCGTCCGTCGCTGGAGCAACTCCGGAAACAAGCCAAGGAACTGTTGCGGGCCTGTCGCGATGGCGACGGCGCCGCGCTGGAACGCGTGCGCCGCCACAAGCCACAGGCGACCGATCCGTCGCTCGCCGACGCGCAGTTCGCGCTGGCCCGGGAGTACGGGTTCGAGAGCTGGCCCAGGCTCGTGCACCACGTCGAATGCCGCCAACCCCTCCGATCTGGATCACTTCGACGGCCTCGCCCGCGACCTCGTCGCCGCGTACGCCGGTGATGCCGACGCCCTCGCGCGCCTCAACGAGCGCTTGCCCGGCACGAAGAACCTGGAGCAGCTGCGGCTGATGGTCCAGGAGCGCCGCGGCAGATGGGCGGGGGAGACGGACGCGACGCGGAGTTCACGCTGCCGGACGCCCGGCTCATGGTGGCCAGGACCCTGGGCTTCGAGAGCTGGGACAGCCTGGCCGCGAGAGTCGCGGCGCCGGCGACCGACCCGCGCACCGCCCCTCACGGCCTGAGCACGCGGCCGCCGTTTCTACAGCATCGACTGGAACGCGAAGCGGATCGAGCCGCGCCAGCCGCTGGCGGAGAAGGACTGGGACACGATCCTGGACGTGATGCGCGAGCACGGCCTCACGAGCCTCAACGCCCGCGAGCAGATGACCGACGCGGTGCTGGAGCGCCTGTCGCATCTCGATCAGATCACGAGTCTGCACCTTGGCGGCTCCAAGCGGCTCACCGACGACGGCCTCCTCCATCTGGGCCGCATGCCGCAGCTCGTCGAGCTCGACCTGAGCGAGTATCCCGGCGGCCGCCTCACCGACCGCGGCCTCCAGGTGCTGCGTCACCTGCCCGCGCTGCGCCGGTTTCAAATGTGCTGGCAGAGCGGCATCACCGACGCGGGCGTCGCCAACCTGGCGTTCTGCGATCGGCTCGAGCGAGTCGATCTCCTGGGTTCGCCGACCGGCGATGGCGCCATCAACGCGCTGCGCGGCAAGCGGCACCTGCGGCACTTCAAGACCGGCCGGCTCGTCACCGATGCCGGGTTGCCGCTGCTGCACGACTTCCCGGTGTTCAAGACGTGGCAGGGCGGCGAGCCGCGCTACGACCTGATGTCATTCGGCGACGCCGATCCGAACTTCCTCATGCTGGACGGCCCGTTCAGCGATGCGGGTCTCGGCGCCCTTGCCGGCCTCGACGGCGTCTTCGGTCTCGGCTTCTTCTGGCATGTCTCAGGACTGACACCCGATGGCTTGAGACCGCTGGCGGAGATGCCCAACCTCGGCGCCCTCGGGTGCGACGGAAAGCTCTGCAACGATACCGCCATGCGGCACATCGCGGCGATCCCGCGGCTGCGGATGCTCATGGCGCAGGGCACGGTGGCGACCGACGACGGCTTCGCGGCCCTCAGCCGGTCGCGGACCATCGAGTACATCTGGGGCCGCGAGTGCCCGAACCTCCAGGGACGCGGCTTCGCGGCGCTCGCGGACATGCCGGCGCTCAGGGGACTCGCGGTGAGCTGCAAGTTCGTGGACGACGCTGTCGCTCGCGGCGCTGCCGAGGTTCCCCGCCCTCACGTGGCTCCTGCCGATGGACGTGCCCGACGAAGGGTTCCGGCACGTGGGCCGGTGCGCGCAGCTCGAGAAGCTCACGTGCATGTACTGCCGCGACACGGGCGATGCCGCGACGGAGCACATCGCCGGGCTCTCGCGGCTGAAGCACTACTACGCGGGCCAGACGCGGATCACGGACCGGAGCCTGGAGATTCTGGGCGGCATGCCGTCGCTGGAGGAGGTCGAGTTGTCGGCGTGCGCCGGCATCAGCGATGCCGGGCTCGTGCACCTCGCCCGGCTGCCGCGGCTCAAGAAGGTCGCGGTGGACGCCTCGGCGCGCGTCACCCGCGCCGGGATCGCCGTGTTTCCGGCCGGCGTCCACGTCGACTTCTGGACGTGATCGGCGACGCGCTGGAAATCCGATCCGGAGGCGCGGCGGCTGAGCTTGGCGCCCTGTCAGCGTTCGGCGTCCAGCCGAACGCCAGCCGCCGACTCTCCACGAACATCGGCAATGCCATCGCACCGGTCGAGCTGGCGGGGAACCATCCGTGAAAGGCGCGGGCTGTCCAAAAGAGAACATCACCGTCAAGTTCGTTGCTATACCGTCACCATTTGGCAACCAGCCGACGTGCCGGGCCGTCGGACAGGTTGGAAGTGCCGCCGTCCTCGTAATAAAGAGGCTGAACCCATGGGGTCCGTGCTCGTCGTCGATCACATCGCGGGGAATGCGCGGCTGCTCGAAGCACTGCTCGCGTCCGACGGCCACGACGTCACGACGGCTGGTGACGGCGCCGAAGCGTTGCGACTCGTTCGAGCCGAGCCGCCCGATCTCGTCCTGATGGACGTGACGATGCCAAACGCCGACGGGCTCGAGGCGTGCCGGGCGATGAAGCAGGACCCGGCCACACGGTTGATTCCCGTCGTCCTCGTCACGTCGCTCGACGACGCCGCGAGCCGCATCCGCGGGATCGAAGCGGGCGCCGACGTGTTCGTCATCAAGCCTCTCAATGCCCCGGAACTTCGTGCGCGTCTGTCCTCGCTTCTCCGCATCAAGCGGTACACCGACGACCTCGACAGCGGCGAAGCGGTGATTGCGAGTCTCGCGCTGACGATCGAAGCGCGCGACAGCACGACCGCCGGCCATTGCCAGCGCCTCGCCCTCTACGCCTCTGCGCTGGGCCGGAGGCTCGGGCTCGACGAGGAGGACCTGTCGGCGCTCGTGCGCGGCGGCTTCCTGCACGATGTCGGAAAGATCGGCATCCCGGATGCGGTGCTGCTGAAATGCGGGCCGCTGGCGCACGATGAATACGAGCTGATCAAGCAGCACACGGTCATCGGCGATCGGCTGTGCGGTGAGTTGCGCTCCCTGCGAAAAGTGCGCCCGATCGTCCGCCATCACCACGAGCGCCTGGACGGCAGCGGCTACCCGGACGGACTGCGCGGGGATACGACACCGCTGCTCGCGCAGATCATGGCCATCGTCGATGTCTTCGACGCGCTGACCACGAAGAGGCCGTACAAAGTGGCGCAGCCGATCGCGTGGGCCGCCGACGAGCTCCGGCGCGAAGTGGCGCGCGGCTGGCGCCGCGCCGATCTGGTCGACACGTTTCTCGAGCAGGTCGAGCACTGATGATGCGGAGCCGGCGCTGTTCCCGACCACTCCCGTGAGCCAACCCCACAGCTAGCCTGGCTCCGAAACCGAAGTCGTCAGCGCTTGCGCCGATCGCCGCGCTCGAGCGCCGTGATCCGAAGCTCGTGGGCATCGATTCGAGTGTCAATGCGCGCGTGCGCGGCCGAATTGGCGAGGTCCTTCTTCAGGTGATCGTCGATATGTTCGAGAGCCAGGCTAACCTTGGCATCGACTGCCTCGATCTTGATCGAGAGATGCGCCTTTAGGTCATCGAACCGATCGTCGCCCTGCTCGAACCGCTTGTCAACCTGCTCGAACCGCTTGTCGACCTGCTCGAACCGCTTGTCAACCTGCTCGAACCGCTTGTCGATGCGCTCGCCCAACGCGTCGATCTTCGCTGCCAGCGTGTCCAGTGTCTCTGCCATCGTTCAATCTCCCCGCGAGTCTACCATCGTCCTGAACGCACTTGCAGCATGCGACGTACCGTCGACTGACATCCACGCAAGTGACGGAGCCGTATGGCCCGGTCGCTGATCCATGCGGCTCGGTGTTGACCGATCTGCGCTGTGGCTCGACCTGGAAGTACGCAGATTCCGCCATGCGGTCCTTCGGCCCGGGAGTCGCATGCGCTGTCGGCCAAAAGGCGCATGATACGTACGGCATGACGTTCGAGCCCGGCGACCCGGTCCACGTGGCAGCGCTCGGCAAGGGGATCGTCCGCGAAGCGCGCAACGCCGGCCGGTATCTGGTCGAGATCAAGGGACGCACTATCGTCGTCGACGGCAATCAGCTCGCCCCCGCCAAGCCGGTTCGGACGCCACGCCCTGCGAAGCCTTCGGTCGCCGATACGCAGCCGTCGGGAATTGCCGGACCGGCCGCGAGGGCTTCGCCTTCGATCGATCTGCACGGCATGACGATCGATCAAGGTCTCGACGCCCTCAACGCGTTCCTGAATTCTGCGCTTCTCGCCGGCGACGCGGAGGTGCGGATTGTTCACGGCCGGAGCGGGGGGAGACTCAAGGCCGCTGTCCACGCGCGACTGAAAGGGACGGCGTCGATCCGTGGGTTCGGACTGGATCCACGCAATCCTGGCGTGACGATCGTCAGGCTCTAGCGAGGCTGCGCCTCAGACCGACCAGGCTCCGCCTCGCTAGGTGGCATTGTTTACTGTTTCGCCGCTTGCCCGCCGAAAACTTGATTCAAGAGCCTGAGTGTTTCGGCGGTCAAGACGGCTAGGCGCGAACGATCACCGGCTGTTCAGCGCGCACTCGAGGACCGCGCCGCCACCAGCCGGTCGAGCGCTGCCACGACTTCGCGTTCGGCGAGGCCCCACGTCCGGTAGATGGGCAGGCACTGGTCCAATCGCTGCCAGCCCTCGGCGCGGTTCCCTTGCAGCAGGCGAGCGCGCCCCAGCTCGCACGAGGCCTCCGCGCGCTGTGGATGCGTCTCGCCCAGGGACTCGAACTCCGTGAGCGCAGCGACCAGTGGCGCTTCGGCCTCGCGAGGGCGTCCGGTCTCGATCAGCATGCGTCCGAGCAGAACGCGGGCAAGCCCAAGCGGCCACCCTCGGTCGTTTGCCGGGAGCCGTTCCAGCGACTCGACGGCGGCCGCCGTCTCCGACAACGCTTCTTCCCGCCGGCCGAGGCGAAACAGCACCTGGGCGCGCTGGGCCAGCATGCCCCAGCGTCCGGCGCTCTTCGACGCATCGGGGCCTGCCGACGCGGTGACTGCACGATCCATCCAGGGCAACGCCTCGGCGTAGCGCTGCTGCATCGCCAGGACGCGGCCGACATTGCGCGCGACGTTGACCGTGCGCCAATGGCGCTCCCCGAGCAGCGCGCGATGCGTCTCGAAAGCCGCGCGAAACGACCGTTCGGCGTCGGCGTGCCTGCCCATGATCGCCTGGGTCGTCCCGAGATTGTTGACGAGATTCGCGACCGTCATCGTCTCGGGCCCAAGGACCTGACGGCCCATCTCGATGGCTTCGCGCTGCAGCGCCTCGGCCTCTTCCCGCTCGTTCAAAGTGCCGTGCAAGTTGGCAAAGTCATTGAGGAGCGTAATCGCGATCGGATTCCTCCGGTCCTGTGGCCTCGGGAACACGGCGAGCGCCTGACGGTAGTAATCCCTCGCGCGTTCGTAGTCCTTGCGACGGGTGTAGTACCCGCCGAGCGTCCCGAGGCTCTCGCCGACATCCGGGTGATTTGGCCCGAGCGTGGCTCGCCTGATGTCGAGCGCACGCAGGAGCAGCCTGCCCGCTTCGTCGATGTCGCGGTCGCCGACGACCGACGCCATCGCGAACAGCACCCGCGCCGTCCGCTCGTGCCGGTCGCCGTAGACCCGTTGATGGCGTTCGAGCGATTCGTCGAGGAGCGAACGCGCTCGATCGTCTTCGCCCGCGAGCCGTGGCGAGCTCAGCCAGCGCCTGCAGCGATTCGAGCGCCGCGGGGTGATCCGGCCCCCCGAGCCGGCGCTGTTCGGCGAGCGCCTCCTCGAGCGCCGCACGCGCCGCGGCGTACTTGCCTCGTGAATTGTGGATGAGACCGAAGACCTGTTGCAGCTTCGCCCGCACCGCGGGGACTCCGCGCAGCTGCTCGAGCGAGCGGGTCTCCGCATCAGCGAGGAACTCGCCGATCGGCATGCGGTCGCCGTCCGGCCGCACGGACGGATCGGTGGCCTGGAAGAGATCGATCAGCACCTTGACCACCTGTTCGGAGGTGTCGCGCTCGATCTGCGCAACCCGGCGCTGCTCGGCCAGCACACGCGCCTGCCACGCCGACACGCCGCCGAACGCCGCGATGCTCACGACGACCGCCGCCGCCGCGCCCACCGCGATCCGGTTGCGCCGGACGAACTTGGACACGCGATAGGACGTGCTGTCGGGCCGCGCCAGCACGGGCCGGCCATCGAGATAGCGCTGGAGGTCGTCCGCGAATGCGTTGACCGTCGCGTAGCGCTCCTCGGGTCGCTTCTTCAGCGCCTTCAGGATGATGGTGTCGAGATCGCCCCGCAGGAGCCGCCGCCGTGCTGCCTCTGTCGTCGACGCGCTGGGCGGAGACGGATCGGTATGAACGATGGCGTCTTCCAGCGCTCTCCGCGAACCACCCTGCCGCCTGTGGGGCCGGCCCCCGGCGAGCAGCTCGTACAACACGACTCCCAGCGAATACACATCGGACGCCACGCCGAGCGGCTCGCCTGCGATCTGCTCGGGCGACGCGTACTCCGGCGTGAGCGGGCGGCCGGCCATCTCGCTGAGCACGGTCTGCTGGGCCAGGCCCTCGTCGAGCAGCTTGGCGATGCCGAAGTCCAGCAGCCGCACCTCGCCCTCGCCGGTCACCAGGATGTTGGACGGCTTCACGTCGCGATGCACGACCAGCTTGCCGTGCGCATACGCGACCGCCTCGGCCACCTGCAGGAACGCGCGAAGCCGCGCGGGCACGTCGAGGCGGTGGTCGTCGCAGTACCGATCGATGGGGAGGCCTTCGACGTACTCGAGCGCCAGATATGGCCGTCCGCCGGTGGTGACCCCCGCGTCGTACAAGCGGGCGATGTGCGGGTGACTGAGTGCCGCGAGGATGTCGCGCTCGCGTGCCATTCGCTCGACCAGCTCAACCCGCGGCCAGGCGCCTCGCGGAAGCTTCAACGCCACGTCGCGCTGGACCATGCCGTCCGTCCGGTGGGCGAGCCACACCGTGCCCATGCCGCCTTCGCCCAGCTCGCGCAACAGCGTGTACGGACCGACTGACGTTCCGCCATGGTCGGCGGATTCCTCGGGAAGACCGATCGCGCCGACATCCACGTTCGGGAGCGTGCCGAGAAAATCGGCGGCCTGCACGGACGGCGCGTGCGCCAGCAGCGCGAGCAGGCGCGGCTTGAGGGCCTCGTCTTCCGGGCCCAGCGCGGCGAGCCACGGCACGCGCTCGGACGACGGGAGATCGAGCGCCTCATCGAGGAGGCGGCTGAGCCGGACCCAGCTTTCGGCGTTCATCTCAGTGGCGTGAGACCGGCTATTTCAGCGCCTCGCGAAGCAGCAACCGGGCCTTGTCCCAATCACGCCGCACGGTGCGGTCCGTGACCCCAAGGGCTTCGGCGATTTCCTGTTCCGTCATGCCGCCAAAGTAGCGCATCTCCACGACCTGGGCCAGGCGCGCGTCGAGCGAGGCGAGCTCCTCCAGGGCGTCGTGCACGCGCAGGATCTCCTGCTCGCCGCTCGGGATCTGCGCACCGATCTGCGTCGTCAGCGTGAGGTGGGCCGCCCGGCCGCCGCGCCGCGCCGCATTTCGGCGACGGGCGAAATCGACGATGACCGAGCGCATGACTCGCCCGGCCCATCGCATGAAGTGGACGCGGTCTTCCAGTCGCAGGCACCCGGCCCCGACAAAGCGGAGATACGACTCGTGCACCAGCGATGACGTATCGAGGAACGTATGACGGCCGCCTGACCGCAGCCGGCCTCGCGCCAGCTTCCGCAGTTCCGGATACGTGGCCGCAAACAAGCCGTCGGCCGCCTCGGCATCGCCCTTCCCGGCACGATGAATGAGCTCGGTCAGACTGACCCGATTCTCCATGCCGTAGTTCTAACAGCACCACACCCCGCCTGCCAAGGAGACTCGCCGGTCCGACATCGCCCAGCTGTGCCGCAACTTTCAGCACCGCTCACCCGGGCGGTCCCGCACACATCGCACACCCCGCACACGCAAATCCCCGGCAAACAGCGCGAAACGGGCATGGTCGCTGTCTTGCTCTTGCAGGTCTGAGCTGAATATGTCCACGGCGGGACAAAACCGCCGCTCGCCGGCCTGGGCGTCCCGGCCGACGCGGAACAAAGCCACTCATGAACAACACCATCGTGCGGGCTCAGAGGGGTCGCAGCACAACACGCCTCGCGGGAATCCTGCTGTGGGCGATTGCCTTCCCCGGGACCGGCTTCGCCCAATTGAAGACAGCGGATCTCATCCACGCGTCGATCGAGGATCTCATGAACATCGAGATCACTTCGGTGGCGCACAAAGAGCAGCGGGCGGGCGACGTGGCCGCCGCCGTCTACGTCATCACGCAGGAGGACATCCGGCGGTCCGGGATGACGACGGTGCCCGAGCTGCTTCGGCTGGTGCCGGGTGTGCAGGTGGCTCAGATCAACTCGAACAAGTGGGCAGTGGCGCTGCGCGGCTTCAACAACCTGTTCGCCGGCAAGGTACTGGTGCTCATCGACGGCCGAACCATGTACGACCGGCTCAATTCCGGCGTGTTCTGGGAATCGCTGGACGTTCCGCTGGAGCTCATCGATCGCATCGAAGTGATCCGCGGGCCGGGCGGCGCGACGTGGGGCGCCAACGCGGTCAACGGCGTGATCAACATCATCACGAAGTCGGCCGACGCCACCGCGGGCGCGTCGGCCACCGTCCGGGCCGGCACGTTCGAGGGCACGCACGCGGCCGCGCGGTACGGCGGCAAACTGGGAAGTGTGGCCTATCGACTGGATTCGCAGTGGTCGGGCCGTGGCGAGTCGCAGATCGACGCGAACACGCCGGCAGACGACATCTGGCGCAGCCAGACCCACGGCGTGCGTCTGGACTGGAACCGGACGGCCGACACCCTGATGGCCCAGGCGGGCGTGACGTTGGCCACCCTGCGCGGTCTGTTTCATGGGCCGTCGGGCCCCGTTCCGGCCGTGAAGCCGCCGTTCCCAGACGAGACCGACACGCACGAATACCACGTGCTCGGGAGCTGGACGCACCGGCGCAACGACCGGTCGTCGCTGGAGGTGCAATCGTTCGTCAACTTCCGGCAGAACCTCGATTCCGTGAACCCGCGCCAGCTCCTGGCGGACATCGACGCGCGCTATCACACCAAAGTCGGCGGGCGTCACGACGTGGTCATCGGCGGAGGCTATCGGTTTCTCGATGAAAAGACCGACGGCAGCTTCAACTTCTCGATCGTCCCGAACAATGCGAACGAAGGCGTCGTCAACGCGTTCGCTCAGGACGAGATCGCGCTCGGGACACAGGTCCACCTGACGCTCGGCGCCAAGGTCGAACGCGACACCTACGCCGGCTGGGGAGTTCAACCCACTGCGCGGGTCATGTGGTCGATCGTGCCGAAGCGTCATGGCGCGTGGGCAGCCGTCTCGCGGGCCCTGCGCACGCCGAATCTCGGAGACGTGTCGGGCCGGTACAACTTCACGTCGTTCGTCGGCCAGGGTGGGCTCCCGGTCGTCGTGGGCGCTCTCGGCAACGCCGCCTACGAAACCGAAGAAGTCGTCAACGGGGAGGCGGGCTACCGGCTCGAGCTCGGCGCGCGGGCGAGCGTCGACGTCACCGCCTTTGTCGCCAGCTACGAGAAACTGAAGACCAGTGAACCGCTGGCGCCGCGCATGGAGCTCACGCCGGGGCCGCCGCACTTGTTCGTTCCGGTCCAGTTCGACAACCTGCTCGAAGCGACGACCAGAGGCGTCGAAATCACCGCGCGATGGAACCCGGCGAGCTGGTGGCAGCTGGAAGGCGGCTACTCGACGTTCCACCTCACGCCCCATGTGTCGCCGGCGAGCCGCGACGTCGCGGCGGCATCGTTCGACGGCAATGCGCCCGCCGCGCAGTGGCAGGCGCGATCGACGTTCTTCCTCCGGCGCGGCGTCGAGCTGAACGCCATGGTGTTCCACGCCGGCGAGCTGTCCAACCTCGAGGTCGCCGCCTACACGCGTGCGGACGCGCGTCTCGAGGTGCCCTTGACGCGGCGCCTGTCCGTTGCGGTCGCGGGTCAGAACCTGTTCGATGACATGCACGCGGAGTACGCGGGTGCGGGCGCGATCGTGACCCCGACGCTCATTCCTCGAAACGCATCAGTCAGCCTGGTCTGGCGGCCGACTGAACAGCCTGCCCGCAACGCACAGGAAGCCACCAGGCTGGCTTCTGCTCCTCGTCGTGTGCGTGCTCGTGATCGACCCGTCGCCCGGCCTCGCGCAGGGCCGCCCGCGGGACCTCACCCAGGTGTCGATCGAAGATCTGATGGACATCGAGGTCACATCGGCCTCGCGGAAGGAACAGCCCGCCGGAGACGTCGCCGCGGCGATCTTCGTGATTACCCGCGACGACATCCGCCGCTCCGGCATGACGACGATCCCCGATCTGCTCCGGCTGGCGCCCGGCGTCCAGGTCGCCCAGATCAACGCGAACAAATGGGCCGTGTCGGTGCGCGGTTTCAACGACCTGTTCGCCAACAAGCTGCTCGTGCTCGTCGACGGGCGCAGCGTCTACAACCGCCTCTTCTCCGGCGTGCTCTGGGACGCCGAAGACCTGATGCTCGACGACATCGAACGGATCGAAGTCGATTCGTGGTCCCGGCGCAGCCCTGTGGGGCGCGAACGCCGTGAACGGCGTGATCAACATCATCACCAGGGCCTCGGACGAGACGCAGGGCACGACTCGTCCGCGTCGATGCCGGGAGCTCCGGTCAACAGGGCGCCGTCCGCTACGGGGGGACCGCCGGCTCGACGCCGTACCGGGTGTTCGCGCAGTGGACCGGCCGGGACGAATCGCTGCATCGCGCCGGGCACGGGCGCCGACGATGCGTCCCAGAGCATCAGGACGGGGTTCCGCACCGACTGGGTCACCGGGCCCGACGCGTTGACGCTGGAAGGCGGTCTCACCGCCGGCCGGGCACGAGCGCTATGGCCCAACCTGGACCCGCAGACGGCCGCTCGCGACCCGATCGTGAACGATCGTCGGACGCGCAGGGCGGCCATCTCCTGGGCCGGTGGACGCACAAGCGCGCCAGCGGCGCGTCGCTGCAGATACAGTCGTTCGCCGACATCGCGGCCGGCAGGAGCCGGTGGTGGACTACCATCGGCAGGCGCGTTCGACGTCGATACGCAATACCACACGACCCTCGGGGCGCGGCACGATCTGGTGGCCGGCGCCGGCTACCGGTTCATCGCCGAGCGCTTCGCCGGACGCGTCGGCTTCTCGCTGACGCCGGCTGAAGGCCGGTCGTCGCTATTGAGCGCGCTTCGTGCAGGACGAGATCGAGTTCTTCGAGAACCGGCTGGCGGTCACGCTCGGCAGCCAGGTCCAGTACGACTCGGACTCGGGCGCGGGCGTGCAGCCGACCGCGCGCGTGATGTGGAAGCCGCGTTCCGGCCAGCGCCTCTGGGCGGCCACGTCTCGCGCGCTGCGGACGCCGTCGCTGACCGACCAGGGGATTCGCCTGGTCTACCCGCCGGTTCCGACCGACAGCGGGTTGCCGCTGATCGTCACCCTGCAGGGGAACCCGTCGGCGGAGACCGAAACCCTGGTCGATGCGGAAGCCGGGTATCGTGTCGAAATCGGGACGGCGGCGTCGATTGACGTCACGGGGTTCGTGGGCCGCTACGACCACCTGCGCACGCAGGAACCGGCGGCGCCCGTCGTCCAGTTCGTCCCGTCACCGCGGATCCTCGTACGACGCAGTTCGGCAACGGCTCGAGGCCACGACCGGGGGCTCGAAGTCGCGGGCCAATGGGCGCCGGTCGGCTCTGGCGCCTCGACGGCAGCTACACGACCTTCGATCGTGAGCGCCGCAGCTCGCGGCCGCGGAAGCCAGGATCCGTTGGCCGGTCGGAGGACGGCAGCGCCGCCGACGCGCAGTGGCAGCTGCGCTCGGTGCTGTTCGCCGGGCAGCCGCGCGACGCTTCGGCGTCGCGACTCTTCCACGTCGGTCCGCTCGAGCAGCTCAGGTGGCCGCCTACACGCGCGCCGACGTCAGGGCGGAATGGCGGTTCAGCCGCGGGCTGTCGGCCGTGGTGATCGGCCAGAACCTGTTCGACGCCGCGCACGCCGAGTTCGGCGGCGCCGGACACGCTGCTCCTGGCCACGCAAGTCCCGCGCAGCGTCAGCCTGCAGCTGCGCTGGACGTCCCGCTAGGGAATCAGCCGGTCAGTCCGGGAGGGATCGATGATGCGCTGGGGGAGCCCGACGTCGGCAGGCCAGCTACAGACCGAGGCGATCGAACTGCGCCTTGACGGTCGTGTAGCACTCGCACGACGAACCTTCCAGGCCTTTCCGATCGAGGATCGTGATCCGGCCGTGCTTATAGCGGATGAACCCGGCTTTCTGGAGCGTGCCGGCGACGACCGTCACCGTCGGCCGCGTCGCGCCGAGCATCATGGCCAGGAACTCGTGACTGAGCTCGAAGTCGTCCCGGCGCACGCGGTCGTGCGCCATCAGCAGCCACCGGCAGCAGCGGTCCTGCACCGGGTGAAGCGCCATGCACGCCGTTGACTGCATGATCAGCGCGAGCAGGCCCTGCCAGTACCGAAGCACAGCTCTCGTAGAAGGGCCCGTGTCGATCCATTTCAGCCTTGAACGCCTCGGCCGACATCACTTCGGCGTCCGTGTCGGGCACCTGGATCATCGTTTCGCTGACCAGCTCGTGGCCGCCGAAAAACGCGCCGATGCCGACCAGGCCTTCGTCGCCGACCGTCGCGATCTCGACCATCGAACCGTCTTTCATGACGGTCGTAATGGAGGCGACGCCGCCGTTCGGGAAGAACACCTCGCGAACGGGCTCGTTCCGCCGGTGAAGGACCTGCTTGACTTTGGTCGTGATCGTCTTGAGGTGAGGCTTGACTCGGTCGAAGTCCTCCTGCGGAAGACGTGCGAGCAGTTTGTTATGCGGCCTGCCGTCAGCAGGGGGCGGACGTATTCCGGGCACACGTTTCGGCATGAACCAGCTCCAGACCACGGGGCAATGAGTCTGGGGCTTGGCCGAACTCGCGCTAAGGCGGCGGCAGGCTCAGGAAAGCGGTCCCGACTAGTATGACATGTATGTCCGGCTTTGGGCCGGCGAGTTCGGGAGCAGGGCAGGAGCCAGCTTGAAGCACAGGCTGGAACCGGGTCATCCGGTGCGTCTTGATTGTCAAGATGTGAGCGTCATGACCAGAAAGCGGCCAGCGGCCAGTCACCAGTCCGGCAACTGGAGACTGGCAACTGGCGCTGGCGACCGGCTACTGCCTGTCCGCGATCTGCGCGCGCAGCCGCTCCTCCTGCGCCCGGAGCTCGGGCGTGAACTCGGCGCCGAAATCCTCCGCCTCGAACACCTGGCGGATTTCGATCTCCGACTCGGCGCCGGTCGGGTTGGGGCAGCGCTTGACCCATTCGATCGCCTCTTCCTTCGACTTCACCTGCCACAGCCAGTACCCGGCGATGAGCTCCTTCGTCTCCGCAAACGGCCCGTCGACGACCGTGCGCTTGTCGCCGGAAAACCTGACCCGCGCGCCCTTCGAGCTCGGGTGGAGCCCTTCGCCGGCGAGCATCACGCCGGCTTTTACCAGCTCCTCGTTGAACTTGCCCATTTCGGTCAGGATCTTCTCATCAGGGAGAGCGCCCGATTCCGTGTTCTTGTCGGCTTTGATGATGACCATGAATCGCACGTCGTGACTCCTTTCAGGATTCTTTTGTCGAGACGACTTCCGCAGGACCTCAGCCGTCTAACCCGGTGTCTACGTAGTAGTCGAACGGAGAGGAACGGGATCGACAGCCCCCTGTCCTTTTCAAGAGCCGGTAACCTTATCTATTATCGGCTGTCTCAATCCGGCTCTCCGGCCGCGGAAAGGATCGACCCATATGGATAGACGAACGTTCCTCACCATCGCCGTGGCTGCGCCCGTTTTCGGTCAGGCCGCCAAGCCGGTGACGCGCGCCAAGGCACCCGGCGTCCCGTGGACCCAATGGGGCGGTCCTCATCGCAATTTTCATACCGAGGCCGCAGGCATCAAAGAGACGTGGCCCGCCGCCGGGCCGCGCGTCGTGTGGAAGCGGCCGCTCGGCGAGGGCTTCTCATCGACGGCGGTCGAGAACGGAGTCCTCTACACGATGTACGGGAAGCCGCGCGAGGAGGTCGTCCTGGCGGCGGATGCCGAGACGGGGAAGACGTTGTGGGAATACACGACGCCGATGACGTTTCAGAGCGATTACGCCGAGATGGGCAACGGCCCGTACGCGACGCCTCTCGTCGTGGGGGAGCGTGTGTTCACGGCCGGCGTGGCCGGCCGTCTCCAGTGCCTGGACAAGAAGACCGGCAAGCTCCTGTGGACCCAGCAGCTCTGGGATGACCACAAGGGCTCGCGCCTGATGTACGGTTACGCGTCGAGCCCGATTGCCTTTCGAGACACGCTGATCGTGCCGGTCGGCGGCGCCGGCAAGGCGCTCATGGCGTTCCAGCAAGCCGACGGCAAGGTGGCCTGGAGCCGGAACGATTTCGGCAGCGTCTACTCGTCGCCGATCCTCATCAACGTCGAAGGACTTGAACAGCTCGCGGTGCTGATGGACGGCGCGATGATCGCCGTCAACCCGCACAATGGGGACCTGCAGTGGCAGGTGCCGTTCAAGGCCGACTATTCGATCGCAGTCGCGACGCCGGTGTGGGGCCCGGACAACCTCATCTTCATTTCTTCCGAATACGGCGGAGGCGCGAAGGTGATCGAGCTCCGCCGCAACGGCCTACAGACGACGGCGACGGAACTGTGGAGCTCCAACCGGCTGCGGCTCCATCACGGCAACGCCATTCGCATCGGCGGCGCGATCTACTTCTCGAGCGGGGGCAAGGGCAGCCAGGCGATTCTCAGCGCGGTTGACGCCCGCACCGGCACGATTCACTGGCAGGAACGCAGCATCGAGAAAGCCACGTTCGTCTGGGCCGATCAGAAGCTGATTACGCTGGATCAAGACGGTAACCTCATGATTGCGCACCCGACGCCGCAGGGATTCAAGATCGCGGCGAAGGCGCCGTTGCTGACGAATCTGTCGTGGACGCCACCCGTGCTGGTGGGGACCCGCTTGTACATCCGCGATCGCCGAAACATGATGGCGGTCGACCTGGGCTGAGCCAGAGTTGCCGGTTGCCAGTAACCAGTTGCCAGAAAGGAATCTCCCTGGCTACTTCCGTCAGAGCCAGCCGCGCCACTCGCACACGCGGCACCGGTACGGCCGCGCGGCCCTCAAAGGCTTGAGCCACTGCTCGAACCAGCGCGTGCGTGAACGCGAAAGATCGCTGGACCCGCACGAGCGGCAGGAAGGACTGCCGTCGGACGAGGCCGTGTCGTCCTGGGACATCAGGGTCGAGGCGAAAAACGGTGCCAGCGCGGAGAGTCGAATCAGTCGTCGGCGAGAATCGTTCATGTTCCCCGATTGTGTTTCTGGCGGATGTACGGTCCCGATTGTTGGAGTCCGTTGCCGCGTTTGCCCTGTGACTATTTTTAACGGCGGCGCGCCGGGGGCCAATGAGACTTTGGTCTAGCGCTCAAGCATGCAGAGTCGCACTGACAGAAGTGTGACCGCCACGTAACGGGCCGAGTGAAGACTCGATATCGTCGCGTCATCTGGCGGGTGGCTACTCGACGATGACGACCTCGTAGGCATTCAAACGCGGCAACGTGAACGCCCGGTAGCGTCCGTTGGCCGTGACCGGAAGACTTCTGTTGAGGCCCACGGCCGTCGCCCGTTCGAACGTCCCTGTCATCTCGATGCGGATGTCGCGCATCTCGAGCGGCGCGAAGTAGGCCGTGCCGGAGTGTCCGGACCCGTTCACGAGGTGGACGAGCGTCCGCCGGCGCCCCGGTTGATCCATGACCGTCATCTCGACGAGGGGATGGGCGTCCGTCTTGAGCTGCCGGCCGGTGGGCAGCAGGCGATCGATCGCGTCAACCATCAGGCCGGCATGCGCCTGCGAGCTGTGGCGATAGTAGAGTCCCCCGACGTCCCACGGGATGTACGCGAGGCGGCCTTTCTCGTGGTCGGCGAACACGATCCCCGGTATCGCGGTTTCCACCTTGTCGCCCCAGACTTTTTCCGGCGGTCCGAACATCGCCGTCGGGATCAGCGTGAGCGCGGGGCGATCGGGACGGGCCAGCTCCACGTACTCGCCGTCGAGAAAGAGCAGGTTCGTGTCCTTGAGCGAGGGAAACAGCGTGTGGTCGTGCACGCGCCAGTAACCTTGCGTCGCGGTCCGCCGGCCGACGACGCGGCCGATCGGCAAAGCGGGGGGTGTCGTGCCGGCGACGAGAACCCGTCCTCCGCCGCGCACGTAGCGATCGAGCTCCTCGGGGGCGCGGCCCGGCGCGATGACGAGTTCGAACGGCCGCGACGGGTCGTCGATCCACCGCAGATTCTCGGACACGGCGAAGGGTATGTGCTGCTCGCTGAGCAGCCGGAAGAACCCGCGATAGGAGGCCGTGTCGCCGCCGGCGAGCAGCAGGACGCGGGCCGCGCTCTTCTGGCCGACGTACAGATCCTCGTGATTCCGGTGCCACTGAAAGACCGGCTTGGCGGCAATGAGCCCCTGCCGATCCTCCTGATCCATCGTCCCGACCATCGCGTAGGCCGGCGGTCCGCCGTGCGCCATGTTCTGATACAGGCGCAGCTGCGTCTCCGCCTGCGGCACGTGCGCATAGCGCCAGGGATAGTCGACGAAGCTCATCGACAGGTTGAACGCCATCTTGCCCGGTTCGGAGTTCAGCGCGCGGTTGACGTTGTCGCTCGCCGAGTACTGCCAGAGCGGCAACGCGCGGCCGACGGCGGTGTTGGACTCCGACATGATGCCGTCGGTGTGATCCTTGATGTAGGTCAGGAACGCCGCGCGCGGACGCTTGCGGTGGATGAGCTCCGCGATGGCCGCGGCGACCTCGCGCGAGCCGTCCGCCATGAACGACCGGTAGTCGGCATCCGCAACCGCCGGCAGCGCACGCCCGTAGCGGGCGCGATATCGCACCTGGCACGCGTCGCACTGGCAGGGTCCCATCGGATTGCCGCTGTAGTCGGCCGCGGGATTGCCGAACATGTTGAAGAACAGGCCATCGACCTCGTAGCGATCGAGCGCCTCGGTCAGGATCGTCATCGCGTGCTCGCGGTAGTAGTTCCCGTTGATGCACGTCGAATACAGGCCGTTGTAGATGGCCGGCTCACCGTTCGTGCGTTTGAAGAACCATTCCGGGTGCGCGTCGAAGACCGGCTTCTGCGTCTTGCTCAAATCGAAGCGCCCGACAACCCGAATGCCCCGGGCCCTGGCCGCTCGCATGACGTCGCCGAACAAGTCGCGGCCCGGCGGCAGGAACTCGCTCGCGTAGTGGAACGGGACGCGCGTCGGGTACTGCGCGACGATGCCGCCCATGTTGACGAGAAAGGTGTTGGCGGGGAACTCGGCGACCGCGGCGACAAGCGCCTTCGGATCGACCGTTGAATTCGTCTCGCTCAGGTTGGTCTGGACGAACCGCACCGGCTCGTCGAGCCACCACCGCGACTGCGTCGAGACGGCGCCGGACGCGAGTCCCAGGATGCCGGCACCGATGGCTATCCGCCAGAACCATCCCGCACGGACTGGACACCGCATGTCTCTCCTCACATGAGATTTGCGATGAGCGATTCGCGATCAGGGATCAGGGATTAGGGATTAGGGATTAGGGATCTAATTGTCGCCGTCCAGCAGACCGCCCAACTTGCCGAGGACCGATCCCTCTTCGCGCCCGCCCCGGCCCAGGCCCGGCACGGCGGCGATAATGCGGTTGGCAAGGCGGCTCAACGGGAGCGACTGCAGCCAGACGCGGCCGGGCCCCTTCAGCGTGGCAAAGAACAATCCTTCGCCGCCGAAAAGGGCCGACTTGATCTTGCCGACATACTGAATCTCGTAGTTGACCGACGGTTGAAACGCGACAATGCACCCGGTATCCACGCGAATCAACTCGCCGGGCGCCAGCGTCCGTTCGTGCAGGGTGCCGCCGGCGTGGACGAACGCCCATCCGTCGCCCTGAAGGCGCTGCATGATGAATCCTTCGCCGCCGAACAGGCCGACTCCGAGCTTGCGCTGAAACGCGATGCCGATCGCGACCCCCTTGGCTGCGGCGAGGAACGAGTCCTTCTGCGCGACCAGCTCGCCGCCGATCTCGGCCAGGTGGATGGCGATGATCTTCCCCGGATACGGGGCGCCGAACGCCACCTTTCTCTTCTGACCGCTGCGATTGAGGAACACCGTCATGAAGAGAGACTCCCCGGTCAGCAGCCGCTTGCCGGCGCCCATGAGGGCCCCGAGAAACCCGTCCTGCTTCTGCGAGCCGTCGCCGAAGATGGTTTCCATCTCGACGCCGTCGTCCATGTACATCATGCCGCCGGCTTCGGCGACGGTCGCTTCGTTCGGGTCGAGCTCGATTTCGACGAACTGCATGTCGTCGCCGAAAATCTTGTATTCGATTTCGTGCATCGCAGCCATGCGTGAGTCCTTTCGCGTTGAGGGGTCGGCCCACATCTTACTTCCTCTCCTGGTCCGGCTAAAGCCGGACGCCACCGATGAGGGGTCCCATGCCTTGACCTTCGACACGTGATCGGGTATATGTCGATGCCGGAGGTATTGTGACCGCGCCGAAATCCGACCTGCCCCAGGGCACGCTGGACCTGCTCATCCTGAAAGTCGTCGCGCTCGGTCCGCTGCACGGCTACGCCATCGCGCAGCGCCTGCAGCAGGTCTCGCGCGAGGTCGTCCAGGTTCAGCAGGGCACGCTCTATCCGGCCCTTCATCGGCTGGAGAACCGCGGTCATCTGAGCGCCGAGTGGAAGATGTCGGACACCGGCCGGTCGGCCAAGTTCTACAAGCTGACCCGGAAGGGCCGCGCGCACATGGCGAGCGAAGCCGAAAGCTGGCGCCGGCTGACCGAAGCGATCGGCTTCATCCTGAAGTCGGCCGAAGGAGAGGCGCCGTGAGCTGGTGGGGGAGACTGATCCGGCGGCGCCGCGTGGAAGCGCAGCTCGACGACGAGCTTCGCGATCATGTCGAACGCCAGGTCGCCGACTACGTGCGGGCAGGCATGACCGAGCCGGAGGCGCGCCGGCGCACGCGCGTCGAGTTCGGCGGGCTGGACCAGGTCAAGGAACAGTGCCGCGACGTTCGCGGAACGCGCCTGATCGAAGACCTTCTCCAGGATATGCGGTACGCCTCCCGCGTCCTCCGGAAGAGCCCGGGATTCACGGTGGCGGCGGTCGCGTCGCTGGCTCTTGGCATCGGCGCCAACACCGCGATCTTCAGCCTCATCGACGCGGTGATGCTGAGGTCCTTGCCGGTGAGGGAACCGGAACGCCTGATCGAGCTGCTCACGGACCGCGGGAGCGGTCAGCCGTTCAACGCCTTCTCCTATCCGGCGCTCGTGCATTTCCGCGATCACGCGACAACGCTGGAAGGCGTGATCGCCAGCCATTCCTCCCGGCTGTTCGTGGTCATCGACAACGCGCCGCCCGAGCTCGGCGAGGGCCAGTACGTCACCGGCAATTTCTTCCTGGTGCTTGGCGTGCCGGCGCTCCTCGGACGCACCGTCCAGCCGGCTGACGATCGCCCGGAGTCCGCATCGGTGGCGGTGCTCAGCCACGCGTACTGGCAGCGCCGCTTCGGCGCCGATCCGCTCGTCCTCGGCCGCCGCCTCACGCTCGACGGCCATGTCTTCACGATCGTCGGCGTCGCCGCGCCGCAGTTCCGGGGAACGACGATCGGCAGGAACGTGGACGTCTGGATTCCGCTGGCCGTTGAACCGCTGCTGCGAACACCAAGCTGGATGAGCTCTGCCGGATACAAGTGGCTTCAGCTGCTCGGCCGCGTGAAGACCGGCACTACTGACGAGCAGGCGACGAGCGGAGCTTCAGACGATGTTCCGCACGGGCGTCATCGAGGCGGAGCTCGCGCTCTCGAACAAGTGCCCGACCCGATCATCCCGCGAGACGATGGCGTCTGCTGGTCGAACCAGCCTGGGCCGGGCTCTCTGCGGGGCGCCGCCAGCTCTCCGAGCCGCTCTTCGTGCTCCTGGCGGTCAGCGGGCTCGTGCTCGTCATCGCGTGCGTGAACGTCGCGAACCTGCTGCTGGCGCGCGCGGGCGTCCGCCGCCAGGAAATCGCCGTTCGCCTGTCGCTGGGCGCCGCACGATCGAGGGTCGTGCGGCAGCTGTTGACCGAGAGCCTCCTGCTGGCGTCGGCGGGCGCGGCGCTCGGCATCGCCCTGGCCTACGCCGGATGCCAGTATCTGCTCGCGTTCTTCGCGCACGAGCCGTGCGCCCGTGAAGCTCGAAGTCGGACCCGATCTGCGGGTGCTCGCGTTCACCGCGACGCTCGCGCTCGCGACCGGCCTCCTGTTCGGCCTCGCGCCCGCGTGGCGGACGACGCGGCAGGCCCAAAGCACGTCGCTCGTGGGGGCGGGCCGCGTGCGGGGGAGCCGCGATCGACGCGTGCTGAGCCGGATGCTCATCGGCGCGCCAGGTCGCGCTCTCGACGATCATGCTGGTCTGCGCCGGGCTCTTCCTGCGCTCCCTGCACAACGTCCGCTCGATTGAGACAGGATTCGACCGGCACGGGGTCCTGATCGTCACGACCGATGCGTCGCGCAGCGGGCTCACGCCGGCCGCGCAGCGCGCGGCGTTCCGCGAAGTGATCGCCCGGCTCGGCGCGATTCCCGGCGTGGTTCGAAGCCAGCCTCAGCTGGGTCACGCCAATCGAAGGCGGCGGGTCGATGCGCACGCTGCAGATCCCAGACGATGACGGGGTTGTGCGAGAGGCGCGAGATGTGCACCTGAACTGGGTGAGTCCCGGGTACTTCACCACGATGAGGACGCCGATCCAGGTCGGCCGCGACTTCACGTGGCAGGACACGGTGACCAGCCCGAAGACCGCCCTCGTCAACCAGACCATGGCGCGCCGATACTTCGGGAACGAGCGCGCCGTCGGCCGGCGAGTCACGCTGGACGAGGCCACGTACGAGATCGTCGGTGTCGTCGGCGACGCGAAGTACCTCGAGCTGCGCGATACCGTGCCCCCGACGCTGTACTTCAGCGCGTTCCAGCAGGACCGCGCCTCGGGCCAGTTCGTCATCCGCACGGAAGGCCGGCCCCTCGCGATTGAGTCGCCCGCGCGGGAGATCGTGCGCGCCGTCGCACCGTCGATCGCCGTCACGAAGGTGCGGAGCCTCGCCGAGCAGGTCGACGCCTCCATCGTGCGCGAGCGCATGCTCGGCGTGTTGTCCGGATTCTTCGCCGGACTCGGCCTGCTCCTGGCCGCTGTCGGGCTCTACGGCGTCATGGCCTACATGGTCGCCCGCAGGACGAGCGAGATCGGCATCCGCATGGCGCTCGGCGCGAAGCCCTCGCTGATTGCGCGCATGGTGCTGCGCGAGGCCCTCACCCTGACCGCCGGGGGCATCGTGGCCGGCACGGCCGTGGCTGCTTCTGGTCTCCCGCAGCCTCGCACGCCTGCTGTTCGGGTTGACCCCGACCGATCCGCTGACGATAGCGAGCGTGGCCGTCGTGCTCGTCGTGACGGCACTCGCGGCCGCGTACCTCCCGAGCCGGCGGGCCGCACGGCTCGATCCCGACGGTGGCGCTCCGCCACGAGTAGCGTCGGCACTGCGCGGCGTCGCGATGATTCCCATTGATCGGGATCATGCTAAAGTTTGCCGAATGTTCGCTCGTGAATTGCTGATCCAGACCCTCCCGCACATCCCTCCCCAGCACGCGCTTGAACAGCTGAGCCCGGCCGACGCGGAGCGCCAGCTGCCGGGAGCGGGACACTCGATCGCGGAGATCGTTGCGCACATGTCGTTCTGGCAGGACTGGTTCTGCCGCCGCGGCGACGGCGTGGCCGAGCCGATGGCGGTCCCGGCGGCGCGGGGCTGGCCGGAGGTCAGCCCGGGATCGTGGCCCGACGTGCAGGCGCGGTTTGCGGCCGGTCTCGAACGCGCCGCCGCGCTCGACGATCGCGGCAACGAGCCGATCGCGCCCGCCATCGAGTTC
This sequence comes from uncultured Acidobacteriota bacterium, assembly GCA_963820645.1. Classification (GTDB taxonomy): domain Bacteria; phylum Acidobacteriota; class Vicinamibacteria; order Vicinamibacterales; family 2-12-FULL-66-21; genus JALZOC01. The sequence continues at coordinate 48,277 of CAWGAS010000010.1, forward strand.
CCGCCGCTCGCCCGCTACACGCGTCGGGACGCGCTCGTCCACATCGCGCAGCACAACTCCCATCATCTCGGTCAGGTCATTCTTCTGCGGCAACTGATGGCGCGCTGGCCGCCGCCTGCCGGCAGCTGGACCTGGTGACGCGACGGGCGCGTCACTCTTTGCGCTTTTTCGCCACGATCTGCGCCTTGCGGGTCCCGCTGAAGACCATCCCCTTGAGCTCCTCGTCGCTCAGCGTCAGCTCCAGGCGGAACTCGCGTTCGTTGGTCGTGTGCTTTGCGAGAATCGTCACCTTGCTGCCTTCGATCGTGCCGCTCGTGATCGGATGCTGGTCGGACTCGCTGCCGCCGATCGTGCCGGTCACCGTCGCGTCCTTCTGATCCAGGATCAGCAGCACGGTATCCTCCGACGCGCTGCCATCGTCTCGTTGCGCCGTCACCGTGCCGTCCCACTTGCCCTTGACGTCCGCCGGCGCAGCGGTCACCGCTGCGAGCATCAGGGCCATCATCAACACCATGCCATCCTCCTGTCTCTGTCTGCTGGCTGCCCGCGCCGCCTGGCTCGCGCCCAGCGCGCAGCATGAACCGACTGAGCCACGCGTCTAATACGACTACGCATCCCAGCGGGTTTGGTTAACTGTTGGAGGAATCGGGTCAATCCCGGGGCGTTCATTCGCACCACTCGGGCCGCTACCGGACCCTGCAGGGGCGGCGTTGGCAACATCCCGCTGGATGCCGCGGCGGCCGCGGCGTACCCTCCGGCGGAACGCGCAATTTGCAGGAGGTATTCGATGGACGTTACACGAATCGGGCGGACGGTCACGTGCGCCGTTGTCGTTGCGTTGTCGGCCGGGGCACAGCCGGTGCCCGCCCAGACCCCGCCACCGTCCGGCAAGATCCCGATCACCACGTCGTCCGACGAAGCCCGGAAGCTGTACCTCAAGGGGCGTGACCTGGCCGAGAAGCTGAAGGCGACCGACGGACGCCAGTTCTACGAGCAGGCCGTCGCCAAGGACAACAGCTTCGCCCTCGGCTATGTGGGTCTGGCGAACACGTCAGGCACGACCAAGGAGTTCGTCGACGCGGCGACCCGGGCGGCGGCGCTGGCCGGCCAGGTCAGCGAAGGCGAGCGGCACATGGTCCTGGGGATCGAAGCCGCGATGAAGGGAAATCCGGCGAGCGTGCTGTCGCACTACACCGAGCTCGTGAAGCTCTTTCCCAACGACGAACGGGCACACACGCTGCTCGGGAACACGTACTTCGGCCGTCAGGACTACGATACCGCGGTCAAGCACCTGGTCAAGGCAACCGCCATCAACCCCACGTTCTCGGCTCCCTACAATCAGCTTGGCTACGCGTATCGCTTCCTGGAGAAGTTCCCCGAGGCGGAGGACGCGTTCAAGAAGTACACGCAGCTGATTCCGGACGACCCCAATCCGTACGATTCCTACGCCGAGCTGCTGATGAAGATGGGGCGCTTCGACGAATCGATCAAGCAGTATCAGAAGGCGCTGTCGCTCGATCCGAATTTCGTCGCGTCGTACGTGGGGATCGGCAACGACTACCTGGCGATGGGCCGCCCGGCTGACGCGCGCACGGCGTTCGCCAAGATCGCAGCGGTCGCGCGCACGACCGGCGAGCGGCGTCTCGCGCATTTCTGGATGGCGGCGTCATACGTGCACGAGGAGGCGACCGCGAAGGCGATCGAGGAGCTGCAGGCGGGATACGCGCTCGCCGAAGCCGCCGGTGACGCCGGATCCATGTCCGGCGATCTCAACCAGATGGGAGACGTGCTGCGCGAAGCCGGACGCCTCGACGACGCGCAGGCGAAGTACGAAAAGGCCCTGACGGTGAGCGACACGTCCAAGCTGCCGGAGGAAGTGAAAGAGGCGACGCGCAGGAACCACGTGTTCGAGCTGGGCCGTCTCGCCGCCGCCAGGCACGACGTCCCGGCCGCGAAAACGAAGGCCGCGGAATATGCGCGGCAGGTCGCGGTGAAGAAAGTGCCGTTCGAGCTGCGGCAGCAGCACGAGCTTGCCGGGTTGATCGCGCTCGAAGAGAAGCGTGCCGCCGCAGCCGCCCAGGAATTCGCGCAGGCGAACCAACAGGATCCGAAGATCCTCTACCTGACGGCGATCGCCTGGCGCGAGGCCGGCAACGCCCAGCGCGCCGCGACGTTTGCCGCCAAGGCGGCGCACTTCAACGGGCTTGGCTTCAATTACGGCTACGTCAGGGGCAAGGCGCAGAAAATCACCGGGAACGTACTGACGTCCACAAAACCCTAACAGGAGTTCAGGAGGTCAGGAGATTCATTCTCAAAAAAACCAAGAAACTCCTGATCTCCTGATCTCCTGTTCAACGATCGTGGGAGTTCACGCTACTCGCTTCGGAGCGCGATCATCGGATCCACTTTCGTGGCGCCGCGTGCCGGCAGGTACGCGGCGAGCATCGCGACGGCGGCGAACGCGATCGAGACGGCGACGAACGTGGCCGGGTCGAGCGGCGTGAGACCAAAGAGCATCCCCTGGAGATACCGGGTCACCGCGGCCGCCCCGGCCAGCCCGGCCGTGATCCCGACGAGCGTGACGAGCGTGCTCTGACCGAGCACGAGGACCATCACCGCGGACGGCCTGGCGCCGAGCGCCATGCGGATGCCGATTTCGCGCGTCCGCTGCGCCACCGAGTACGCCATCACGCCGTAGATGCCGATCGCCGCGAGGGCGCCGGCCACTCCGGCGAAGACGCCGAGCAGCACCGCGTAGAGGCGCAGCCGCGAAATCCGATTGGCCACCACTTGCTCCATCGTGGCGACGTTGAAGAGACCCGCCTCGGCGTCGAGCTGCCGTGCGATCTCACGCACGTGCGGAACGATCGCCGCCGGGTTCGATTCCGTCCGCGCCGAGAAATAGGGCCCCAGCGGGAACACCGCGGTCCCCGGCCACTGGCTCACCTGCGCAAAGACCTGCGGCTCGGGGTCGAGATCGAGTCCCGATTGCCGAACGTCGGCGACGACCCCCACGATCTCCCACGGAACCGAGTCGGGCCCGGCGAACACCTGCCGGCCGACGACGCTCTCGCCGGGGAAGTTGCGCCGCGCGAGCACCTGGTTGACGAGCAGCACCCGCGGCTGCCCGGCGCGATCGGTCTCGCGGAACCCGCGTCCGGCGAGCACCTTGATGCCCATCACGTCCAGGTAGTCGCGGCTGACCAGGCGGATTTCGGGTCCGTCCGGCTTCTGCGGGACCGCCGGCGTTTTCCTGAGCCACGCCGTCTCGCGGAGGCCGACCATCGGTAACTGCCCGTGCGCGGCGGCCAGCACTCCCGGTACCGTTCGGACTCGGGCGACCAGATCGTCCGCAAACACCTTCAACCCGGCGAGCGGATACCGCCCGGCGGGCAGCGCGACCTGGAACGTCAGCACGTTTTTCGGCTGGTACCCGGGGTCCACGCCCGACAGCTTCAGGAAACTGTGAATCAGCAGCGCGCCGCCCGCGAGCACCATCATCGCCAGCGCAATCTCGACGCACACGAGCAGCGCTCGCGTGCGGCCGCGCCGCAGAAGGCTGAAGCCGGAATACGCGGTCGCCGCGCTTTCCCGGAGCGCGTCGATCGCGAGGCCGGGTCGTGAGTGGCGTACGGCTGGCGCCAACCCGAACAACACGCCCGTGATCAAAGAGGTGGCGGCCACGTATGCCACGACGGAGGCGTCCACCCCGATCTCTCCCAGGCGCGGAAACAGCAGCTGGACTCCCAGATCCATGCGCGCGAGCGTCGTCGCGAGCGACTTGAGGAGTCGAACGCCGCCCACGGCAAGAAGAGTCCCGCCGAGACCTCCGAGAAGGCCCAGGATCACGCTCTCGGTCAGCAGGAGCCTGATCAGGCGTCCGCGTCCGGCCCCGAGCGCGGCGCGAACGGCGATCTCGCGCCGCCTCGTGACGGATCGCGCGAACAGGAGATTGCCGACGTTGACACAGGCGATGAGCAGGACGAACGCGGACGCGAAGGTCAGCATGAGGAGCGCCGGTTCGACGGATTCCACGACGCCGTCCCGCGCGGGAACGAGCTCGTAGGTCGTGGATGGCTTCGCGCGCCGCATTTCTCGAAGAGACGCGCCAACCTCGGCCGCGGCGGCCTGGATCGACACTCCAGGTGCGAGCCGTCCCATCATGGAACCGCGGGCCGATGGCGCCCAGCTGACGGGGATCCAGAACTGCATTTGTGCGTCGGCGAACTCGAAACCGCGAGGCATCACGCCGACGACCGTATAGGCCGTCGGCGACGGGTTGGACGAGAGGCTGTTCGCGAGGGTGACGGTCTGTCCGACGATCCCGGGGTCGCCCCCGAAGTGGCGCTGCCACGCGGGATAGCTGAGCACGATGACGGCGTCTCGCCCCGGTGCTTCTTCGGTCGCGTCGAAGCCGCGCCCGAGGAGCGGCGGCACGCCGAGCGTCTCGAACATGCCCGGCCCGACCCGCATGCCTTGAAGACGCGACGCCTCGCCGCGCCCGCTGATCGTCATGATCGCGGGCCCGCCGCTGAACGCGACGTGCGACAGGGCGGTCGTGTGGCGCCGGAGCTCGAGCAGCTCGGCGACGCTGATCGCGCCGGACCGGCGCGGACGGCCGTCCGCGCTCTCGGCCGCCGGCACGACTTCGGCCAGCCGGACCAGGCGGGCGGCATCGTGAGTAGGGCAGCGGCCGCAGGAGGACCGCGTTGACCACCGCGACGATCGCCGTGTTGGCGCCGATCCCCAGCGAGAGCGTGAGCACCGCGACGAGCGCGAACCCAGGCGATCGGCGCAGGCTACGGCCGGCGTAGCGTACGTCCTGGGCGCAGCTCTCCGCTGCGCCGGCCAGGAACCCGATTCCCCGCGCCCCGAGCGCGTGCCTCATAGAGCCTCCCCTCCGCCTGCCGCGGCCCCGAATCGTGGCCGGTTGACACCGAGATGTTATGTTTATAACATCTGTGCGAGAAAAATAACACACATGGCCAAGACACTTCATGCCGCGCTGACCCGCCGGGAGCGGCAGATCATGGACATCCTCTACCGCCTCGGACGCGCGACGGCCGGCGACGTGATGAAGGCGCTGCCCGGCAGTCCCAGCTCGTCGACGGTGCGCACCCAGCTGCGCGTGCTGGAGGAAAAGGGGCACGTGCGGCACGAGGAGCACGGGCTGCGGTACGTCTACGTGCCCGAGGTGCCCCGCCATGCCGCGCGAAAGTCGGCGCTGCGGCATCTCGTCAACACGTTCTTCGACGGCTCAGCGGAGAAGGTGGTCGCCGCGGTGCTCGGCGGCGAGGGCGCACGGCTCTCGGAAGAAGAACTGGACCGCATCGCGGATCTGCTCGCCAAAGCGAGAAAGGACGGCCGATCATGATCAAGGTCTCGCTCCTGGTGCTGGCCGGCCTGACGGTGGTCAAGCTCCTGCGGTCGCAATCGGCCGCCTTGCGGCATTGGGTGCTGTGGGCCGCGATCGCGTGCGCCGGGGTCGTCCCGGCGGTCGAACCGTTCGTGCCGGGCTGGAACTTTCGACCCCTCGGCCCTTCGACCGCGCTGCAAGTTCAGCGGCCGGCGGCCGTGGTCCCGGCTCCGCAGACTGTCGCTGGAGCCCGCGGCTCGGCAGGAAGGGCGGCCGTCACCGCCGCACCGTTCGCATCACCCCGTCCGACGCCGCCTGGGCGCTTTGGCCGATCTGGATGACGGGCGCCGGGATCGGCCTCTTCATGTTACTGGTCGGGTTCGGCAGGCTGACGTGGCTCGCGTCACGTTCCGAGCGGCTCCGCCACGGCCCCTGGATCGATCTTGCGCAAGACATTGCCCGCCAGCTACGGCCTTCGCAGGCCCGTCGTCCTCCTGCAGAGCGATCATCCCACCATGCTGGTCACGTGGGGATGGCTGCGGCCGAAGGTGATTCTGCCCGCGGGCGCGCGCGACTGGACGCGGGATCGCGTGCGCGTCGTGCTTTGTCACGAGCTGGCGCACATCCGGCGCGGAGACTGGGCCGCGCAGATGACGGCGGAGCTGCTGCGTTCGTTGTACTGGTTCAACCCGCTCATCTGGATCGCGAGCCGGCGCCTGCGCCGCGAGAGCGAACAGGCGTGCGACGACGAGGTGTTGAACCTGGGTATCGATGGTCCCGAATACGCCCGGCATTTGCTCGATCTGGCGCGAGCCGCCAGGAGCCACCGGCGAAGCCTGTTTCCAGACGTTCCGGCGCCGGCCATGCTGCGTCCGTCCAGCCTCGAGAGGAGAATCAGTTCCATGCTGAACACGCGTCTCAATCGTCATCCGGCCACGCGGCCGGTCCGTCTCGCCACGATGGCAGGGCTGCTCGGTCTCACGATGCTCATCGCCGGGTTCGGAGCCGCGGCCCAGAGCTTTGCCACGCTGTCGGGATCCGTCGTCGATCCGATGAACAGCGTCATCTCCGGGGTCACGCTGACCCTGACGATCGGCCCGGACGCAGGCGAAGCACGAGGTATCCAGCGACGAGAACGGCCGTTTCGAGTTCGTGGGGTTGCCGGCAGGCGAGTACGCTCTGGAGGCACAGTTTCCAGGGTTCAAGGCGTTCAGGAGCGAGCGTGACCGTCGGCGCGCAGGACGTCCAGCGCAACCTCGCGCTGCAGATCGGATCGGTGAGTGAGTCGATTTCGGTGTCTGTTTCGGCATCGGACCCGCTGACCCCCTCAGCCGGCTCCAAGCCGGCCCGTGAGGCGCTCCCTAAACGGAGCCTCGCAGCGTGCAAGGCTGCGTCGACCGGCGGCAACATCGTGCCTCCCGTCAAGCTCAAAGACGTTCACCCGGATACCCGCGCCATCTGCTGGCGTCGGGCCCGGTCGCAGGAATTGTCATCATGGACGCCCGGATAGGACCGGACGGACTCGTCCGCGACGTGAAGGTTCTACGACCCGCTCAGCCCAGACCTCGCCAAGGCCGCCATGGACGCTGTCTGGCAGTGGGAGTTCGATTCGACGCTGCTCAACTGCGTCCCGGTCGACGTCGGCATGACGGTGACCGTCAACTTCGCCGTGGAGAAGTGATCAGGAGGTCAGGAGTGACTCCTGATCTCCTGATCTCCGCTCTTACTGCCTGCGTAACACGTTTACTCGCGCCGAAATCCTGCTGCGGCTCGCTGCCCTCCTGTCGCACCTGAACCGTTCAAATCACGCACGTTTCCGCCCTCAGCGCGCCGGCGCTGAGGGCATCGTCTTTGCCGTGCGCGCAGGCGCCCGAACGCGGCCATCCCTCGGCGAACTACTCCGTACGAGGATGGCGTCCGGGCGCAAACAGTTAGGAGGACGCGATGAGACGATTGGTGGGGTTGACCGCGGTAGTTGCTCTGGCGATGCTGAGCTCCCAGAGCCCGCTGGCGGCCGGGATCACGACAGAGATCGAGACAGAAACCGTTCGCTGAAGGCATCCCTGACCGGGTTTGAAGAACCGCCGGCCGTGCTCACCACGGGTCGCGGCGAGCTCGAAGTGAGAATCAGCCGTGATGAAGAATCGTTCGAGTACAAATTGAGCTATCAGGACCTCGAGGGGACGGTGACGCAGGGCCATATCCACGTCGGCCAGCTGAGTGTCAATGGCGGGATCGCCATCTGGCTCTGCCAGACGGCGACGAATACCGCGCCGGCAGCCAAACGCGGATGGCCCGGTGCCGATCTGCCCGCCCGGCCCGGACGGGGGACCGTGACGGGAAGGGTGACCGCAGCCCAGGTCCTTGGCCCCGCGGGACAAGGCGTCGCGCCACAAGAATTCGAGGAATTGCTCCGCGCGATGCGCCGTGGGTGACGTATGCCAACGTCCACACCACGCGCGAAACCCGGCGGGGAGATCCGCGGACAGATCCGGGTCGACGACGACCACGACTGGTGGGAGATCACGACTGACGCGGATTTCGTGAAGGCGCTGGCAGACTCGAGAGCCAGGCGCAGTCTTGAAGATCCTCGGGCTGCCGGGTCCGACAGACCGGCGTCGGCCCGGCAATCCGAGGATTCCCCGCCGTCCGTCATACGATTGCAAACCTCCCACGGTATGATGGAGACATGACGAACCGATCGCGAATCATCATCCTGGCCGTGCTGCTGACGGCGGCGGCCACCGGCGCCGGCGCGCAGAAGGCCACGGCCCCGGTCACGATAGAGGTCTTCAAGACGCCGACCTGCGGCTGCTGCACCAAATGGGTGGAGATGCTGCGCCAGAGCGGGTTCGCGCCGAAAGTGGCGGACCTTCCGCAAGCAGACGTCACCGCGGTGAAGGAGAAGCACAAGGTGCCGACCGCGCTGCACTCGTGCCACACCGCGATTGTGGGCGGCTACGTCGTCGAGGGGCACACCCCTATCGCCGACATCCAGCGGTTGTTGAAGCAGCGTCCGGCCGTCCTCGGGATCGCCGTCCCCGGCATGCCGATGGGGTCCCCCGGCATGGAAGGCCCGAACCCCCAGCCGTATGATGTCCTGACCTTCGACAAGCAGGGAGCGACCAAGGTCTTCGCGACCCACGGACGCTGAGCCCGGGCAGATGCGGCCCTTCACGGTCCGAGCGCTCCTTGCCGTCGCCCTCGGTGTCTGCCTTGCCGCGGCGACGATCGACTCGAAGCAGGCGCCGCAGGGCCCGACTGCCACAGGGTCCCCGCTGCGCTGGTACAAGGGCAACACGCACACCCACACGCTCAACAGCGACGGCGACAGCACGCCGGACGACGTCGTGCGCTGGTATCGCGAGCACGGATACCAGTTCCTGGTCCTGACCGATCACAACTTCCTGACCTCGGTCGACGGGCTGAACGCGCTGCACGGCGCCGACGAGCGGTTCCTCGTCGTCAAAGGCGAGGAAGTCACCTCGACCGCCGAGGGCAAGCCCGTGCACGTCAACGGTCTCGACGGCGCACGCCGGGTCGGGCGCGCAGACGGGCGGATCGATCGTCGACGTCCTGCAGCGCAACGTCGATGCGATTCGCGGCGTGTCCGGCGTTCCGCACATCAACCATCCGAACTTCCAGTGGGCGTTCACGACGGCGCAGCTCCAGCAGGTCAGGAACAACAAGCTGTTCGAGATCTTCAACGGCCATCCGCACGGTCAACAACGTGGGCGGCGGCGACGTGCCCGGGCTCGAGGAAGTGTGGGACCGGCTGCTGTCGAACGGCACGCCTGCTGTACGGCGTCGCGGTTGACGATGCGCACAATTTCAAGCAGCCGGGCAACCCGATGGTCGCCGGGCCGGGCCGCGGCTGGGTGATGGTCCGCGCGGCGCGCCTCGAGCCGCGGGCGCTGCTCGAGTCGCTCGAGCGCGGGAGACTTCTACGCGTCCACCGGCGTCGTGCTCGAGGACATCGTCGCCGCGCGCCGCGGACCTGACCGTGAAGGTCAAGCCCGAGGGCACGTCGAAGTACCGGATTCAGTTCATCGGCGCCGGAGGGCGGATTCTGAGCGAAGCGGCGGAGCCGTCGGCCCGTTACGCGTTCAAAGGCGACGAGGGCTACGTCCGCGCCAAGGTGATCGAGAGCAACGGCCGAATGGCGTGGGTCCAGCCTGTCCAGGTGCCGCGCTGATCCGTGCCGCCTTCAGGCGGAGCCGTTCCTCGCGTGGCTTCCGCCTTCAGGCGGAAGATCCGGTTACTCGTGACGCAGCGCGACCAGCGGATCCAGCCTGGACGCCTGCCGGGCGGGTACGAAGCTGGCCACCGCGGCCACGCCGGCCAGTAGCACACACGCCGCCACGAGCGTGAGCGGGTCGTTGGGTTTCAGCCCGAAGAGCAGCGTCGACGCGCTCCGGCCCGCGAGCAAGGACAGCCCCGCGCCAACCGCGAGCCCGATCGCGAGCAGCCAGCCGGCCTCCCGCATCATCATCCCGATGACCTGCGGACGCTGCGCGCCGAGCGCGACGCGGATCCCGATCTCCTGCCGGCGCTGCGCGACGGCGAACGAGATCATGCCGTAGAGGCCGACCACCGCGAGCACCGCCGCGAGCGCGCCGAAGAACCCGGCCAGCATCGCGAGCAGGCGCTCGCGCAGCAGGCCGTCGCGAATGCGCGATTGGAACACGTTGAACTCCGCGATGACTTCGGGATGTGACTCGGCCAGCCGGTGCTTGATGCCCGCGATCGCGGCCGCCGGGTCGACGCTCGACTGAATCATCATCACCGACCACGGGCCCGATGGTGGGGTACTGCGAGTCGGGTGCGAACGCCATGGCCGGGATCTGGCCGCGAAGGTCGTTGTACTTGGTGTCGGGCACGACGCCGACGATCTCGTAGACGGTGGACGGGTAGTCGGGCTCCGGCGCGGTCCGCAGCGTCCGGCCGATCGGATTGGCGCCGCCCACGAACTGCCGGACGAATGTCTGGTTCACGACGGCGACACGCGGCGAGGTCCGCGTATCGTGCAGCGTGAAATCGCGGCCCTGCAGGATCGGGAGGTTCATCGTCTCGAAGTAGCCCGGGCTCACCCACGTGAACTTCGAGTCTCCCTGGTTGGCCCCGACCTGCACGCCGTGGGTCCAGCTTCCCCCGATCAGCGGAATGTTGGTCGTCGTTCCGGCGTTGACAATCCCGGGGACCGCCTTGATTTCCGCGAGGAACGCGCGCTGAAAGTCGTTGATGCCGCTCTGGCGCGAGCCCGGAGCGGTGAAACGAGAAGAACCCGACCGATGATCCCCTCCTGGCGGAATCCGGGATCGAACGTGATCAGGTTGCGGAAGCTGCGGACGAACAGGAGCGCCGCGACGAGCAGCACGAGCGAGACGGCGATCTGCGTGACGACCATCAGGCGCTGCGTCGAGAACCGCTCGCGCCCGGCCGTCATCGAGCGGCCTCCAGCCTTCATCGCCGACGCGGGCAGGATCCGCGAGGCGCGGAGCGCGGGCGCGATCCCGAAGACGAGGCAGGTCGCCATGGCAATGCCGGCCGTGAAGAGCAGCACGCGCCAGTCGGTGGCGAGTGTCAGGGTCGGGGAGGCGTCGGCGGTGGAGAGCGCCCGGACGAGCACGCGGCTGAGAATCTGAGCGAGGCCGATGCCAAGCACCGCACCGCTTGCCGCCAGCAGGCCACTCTCCGCCAGGAACTGACGAACCAGCGTCACGCGCGACGCGCCGAGCGCCAGGCGCACGGCGACTTCGTGCTGGCGCGCGGTCGCGCGGGCCAGCATCAGGTTGGCGAGGTTCGCGCACGCGATCAGGAGCACGAGGCCGGTCATCGCGAGCAGCAACTGCAGCGGCACGTCGTACTGCGTGCGGAGCCAGCTGACGCCGGCGGCCCCTGGATACGCCGCGAGGCGGAAGCGCTTGAACTGCTCGATCGACGTGGCGCCGTAGCCGACCGGGGCGGTCGCCTCGAAGATCCCGGGGCTCAGCGCGTCGAGGTGCGCCGACGCGCGCTCGAGCGTCCAGCCCGGACGCAGCCGGCCCACCACCGCGATGTCGAACACTTCACGGCGCAGCGTCTTCGGGCGGCAGAACGGCTGCGCGATGTCGAAGCTCTCGCCGACGGCCATGCCGAAGAACCCTGGAGGCGTCACGCCGATGATTTCCTGCGGCTCGAGATCGACGGTGATCCGCGCGTCGCGGCCGAGCTCTCGTCCGCCCAGCTCGCGCTGCCAGTACGCGTGGCTGATCACCACCTGCCGGCTCGGGCAGCTCGACGCCTCGTCTGCGCGCTCGAAGAGGCGCCCGCGGAACGCCTGGACGCCGAGGACGCGGAAGAACTCCCCGCTGACCGTCATGCCCCTCACGCGGCGAAGGTCGGACCCTTCTCCGACGCGCCGTTCGTTGTTCGCCCACGCGAACGCGCCCGAGAACGCTTCCTGGTGGACGTCCAGCTCCTCCCAGACCGGGCGGGTCAGCTGCGCGTACGGGCCGTTGGTGATGCCGAACCCCTTGTTGCCGCCGGCGATTCGCACCTCGGCGAGCTCGCCGGGATCCTTCACCGGCAGGCTCCGCATGTTCACGGCGTTGATCAACTGAAAGACCGCCGTGTTCGCGCCGATGCCGAGCGCGAGCGTCAGCACGGCGGTCAACGTCAGCGCCGGGCTCCTGCGGAGGATGCGCGCGGCAAATCGAAGGTCCTGCAGAATCATGAAGAAGTGCTCCTTGGGGGCTTCCCTCAGCACGCCGGACAGCGCTTCCAGCCAGACGAGCGCGCGTTCGAACGCGTTGGGCGCGTCGCGGTAGCGATCGGCGAACACCATCGCCATCTCGCGGCCGTATTCGTCGCGGAACTCGCCCGGGTACAACGAGAGCAGCGCTCTGAAGGCTCGGATGCTCCACGGCGTGGGGCGGGCGTCTCTGGCCAACGGTTATCCCTGGCGGGGAAGGAGCCCGGTGGCACGGGCGTCGGACAGCAGACGGGCGAGGCGCCGCGCTTCGGCCATCGCCACCTGCCGGCCCAGACGGCTGAGGCGATAGTAGCGGCGCCGCTCGTCGTCGTGCTTCGGATCGGGCCGCTCCGCCAGCTCCTCGATCAGTCCCTGCCCGAGCAGACGCTTGATCGAGGCATACAAGCTGCTCGGGCTGAGGCGCAGCGCGCCGTCGGTCCGTTCCGCCACGTCCTGCATGACGGAGTACCCGTGGCGCTCGCGGTCGGCGAGCGACACGAGGATCTGAAACGTGTCCTTCGGCAGCGGAAGAAACGACTCGGGAGCGGGGACAGCGGAATCCGGCCGGCGCGGTGACATGCCGCAACTATACCATATTATGATATAGCTGGACTCGGAATATCCCGTGCGGTGACGCCGCCCGGTCTGGGCGTATCCTAGGCTTGCCGCAATCGCAATGGCCCACCCGCCACGCGTTCGACGTTCTCGCGCGCCCGAGCTGACCGCCGCGGCGTTCGCGCTCGCCCTCCTCGTGCCGTCTGCCGCCCTCCGCAGCTTCGCGCTCAGCGGCATTCCGGGCCTCGTCAGGGCGTGGGCCGGCGCGGCCTCAGCTCACGCTCAGCGAGCGCCGGTCTCGTAGCGCCGAACGGTGCCGAAGTCGCCGCGGCTGTCGTGTCCCCTTGCGACGTCGACCAGCGCCGAACAGCTGCTCGACGTCAGCGCTGGTGTTGCTCCGCCGGGCCGTTAGTGCGATACTGGCGCGATTTCACTAACGAAGGAGGCCGGCTCTTGACCAGGTTCCTGACTGTCTCCGCTCTCTCGGTCCTCTGTGTGGGGTTTCTCGTGCAGGCGCAGCAGCCGGCGCCCCCGGCCGCAGGCGCGGGACAGCCGGCCGCCGCACCCGCGGTCACCACGCCGGTCACGAACCTGGGATCGGACGCCAACGGCAATCCGCTGCGGCGCGCTCTGAAGACCGGCCACGTGTCGAACTACGACGAGGCCAAGGTCGCTCCGTATACGCTGCCCGATCCGCTGGTCTCTGCCGACGGCCGGCGCGTCACGGATGCGCGTGCGTGGTCCACGCGGCGGCGTCCGGAGATCCTGAAACTGTACGAGACCGAGATCTACGGCCGCGTTCCCGCGAACGCGCCAAAGGTGACGTGGGAAGTGACCGAGACCGATCGCACGGCGCGCGACGGCGTCGCCGTGATGAAGCGAGTGGTCGGCCGAATCGGCGACGCGCCGGACGGTCCGCGCGTGAACCTCACGATGTACACGCCGGCGAAAGCAACGGGGCCGGTGCCGCTCATCCTGCTCGTCAACTTCGGCGGCGGGGCCGGCGCGCGAGGCGCCGCGCAGCCTGCTGCAGCGGCCGCGCAACCTGCCGCGGGCGCCGCGCAGCCCGCTCCAGGTCGCGGGCGCGGAGGTCCCGGCAGCGGCGAGCCGCCGGTCGCGGCGGAGATCCTGGCGCGCGGATGGGGATACGCCACCGTCGGCTACAACGACATTCAGCCCGATCGCGCCAACTCGTGGAACCAGGGAGTCATCGGGCTCACGCTGCAGCCAGGCCAGACGCAGCCGGGCCCCGACGAGTGGGGCACCATCAGCGCGTGGGGGTGGGGCATCAGCCGGATCGTCGATTACTTCGAAACCGACGCGTCCGTGAACGCGAAGCAGATCGCCATCCAGGGGCACTCGCGCCTGGGGAAGACCGTGCTCTGGGCGGCCGCGAAAGACGAGCGCATCGCCGCCGTGTTTTCCAGCTGCTCGGGCGAGATGGGCGCGGCGCTCGCGCGGCGCGACTGGGGCGAGACGGTCGACGACATGGCGCAGAACTTCGGCTGGCAGTTCGCCGGCAACTTTCAGAAGTGGTCCGGCCGCTGGAACGACATGCCGGTGGACGCGCACATGCTCATCGCGCTCAGCGCGCCGCGGCCCGCGTTCATCACCGGTGGCACGACGGATCAGTGGGCCGATCCGGTGGGGGAGTTTCTCGCGACCGTCGCCGCCGGACCGGTCTACCGTCTGCTCGGCAGGAAAGACCTTGGGGTGACCGCCCTGCCGCCGCTCGACACGCCTTTGACTGGCGGCGATCTCGGCTGGCACTACCACACCGGCGGCCACACGGCGACGCCGGCGGACTGGGCGGCGTTTCTGGAGTTCCTCTCGAAGTACTTCAAGAGTTGAACGGGCCGCGGCGAGGTCCGTTGGCGCACCGCGGCCGAGCCGGATCGCGCCCGGATCCGCGAATATTCGGACACGGGCGCAGCCGGATCAGCTAGAATCTTTGTTGATGACCGAGTCGGGATCAGCCTGCACAGCCCACGATTAAGCCCGGGGCCGGTCGCTGACCGGCCTTTTTGCTGTACCCCGCGCCTCGCGGCTGGACATAGGGAGACTGCCATGGCGAACCGCACGAAAGTGACACAACAGAAGCGCGCGCGCGAGCGCGCCAAGCAGGAACGCATGCAGGAGAAGACCCGCCGCCGCGAAGAGGCCAAAACCCGCAAGGCCAACGAGCCTCAGCTCGCCGGCAGCAGCGACGAGGACCCGGACATCGCCGGGATCATTCCCGGGCCGCAGCCGAGTCCCTGGGACGACGCGGACCTCATCGACGATGATGATGAAAAGGAAGACCTGGAGAAGTAAGCGCCTGCGGCCGCGGCGAGCGAGCGGAGCGAGTCGAGCCGCCGCGAGTGGGGGTGGGGCCCCGCGAGCAATGAAAAAAGAGGAAGGCGCCGGGCTGGTTGTCGCGTGACCGAGAGAGGTCGCGACAGCCAGTAGACAGCAGGACGGAGGATTTCCACCAGGCCAGCGCTGCAAGCTGAAGAGGGCCGCCCCGGCCCGGAGGAGACCGGAGCTGCACGCCTGGCGCCTGCTGTCTACTATCTGTCGCGACGCACGTTGAGGTCTACGACTTGCGCATCAACCGTCCCCACCGATACGCGTAGAAATACTCGCTACGGCAGTTCGGGCAGATGAAGGAGCCCAGCCAGGTTCCCGAGCGGCGGTTCTGTTCGACGCACTCGAGCGGATATTCGCAATGCGAGCAGTTCAGGTGCGGGCTGCGCATCTGGTAGCCCGACTGCAACGCGGCGGCGGATGTGATCCCGAGATCCGTCGGTGCAGCTGGCGCCTGCTCGTGATGTGTTCTAGGCATGTCGGCTCCGTCATGACAAAAAGCAACAGCCATGCCCACGGAGCTCGCGCGGGGGCCCGAGGAATTCCTAATAAATCCAGCGTTTTTGGGGTTTTACGGGGCTGAGCGGACGGCCAATCGATTGACCACAGGCCAACCAGTTAGCCGCCCGCCATTTCTTACATGGTTCCGGGCGACGCCGCCGTCAGACCGTCCGGCGACCGCTGACGAGCCCGACCACGAACAGCACCAGCGCGATCACCAGCAGCACGTAGATGAAGTTACCCAGCGTATAGCCGCTGACGAGCCCGAGGAGCCACAGCACCAGCAGAATCACCGCAATCGTAAAAAGCATCTTCCCCTCCTGCTGCCTGTCGAGCACAAGACGTGCCGGAACGCGGCCTGCCTCAGCCATCGGAAATCAACAGTTTAGCGGCACGGCACAGCCGGAGTACGTCGAACGCTTCTCCATTTGGGTGGGCCGGCGGCTGAGGTGCGGCCCGATTGGGTGATGGCTTGTCCGGCCCAACTGCCATCGACTAGCATGGGCCGGTCGGCGACCTCAGGAGATACCCCATGTCCAGAATCTCCGCCCGGACGTTGCAGGCGCTCGGGCTCGGCCTGGCGTTGGCCGTGCTCGACGCGCGAGCAGACCGGCGTTCCGTGTTCGCACAGGCGACGAACCAGAGCGCGGCCGCGTCGAGTGTGCCGGCCTTTGATCCAATCCTGTTCGGCGGGCTGCGATGGCGATCCGTCGGACCGTCGCGCGGCGGACGATCGCAGGCGGTCGCCGGCAGCACCAGCCGTCCGTTGGAGTATTACTTCGGCGCGACGGGCGGCGGCCTGTGGAAGACCACCGACGGCGGTGTGACATGGCGCGCGGTCTCCGATCGCTTCTTCAAGTCCTCCTCGGTCGGCGCAATCGCGGTCGCCGAGTCGAACCCCGACATCGTCTACGTCGGCATGGGCGAGACGCAGCTGCGCGGCAACGTCATCCAGGGTGACGGCGTCTACAAGTCCGTCGACGGCGGCAAGACCTTCACGCACCTCGGACTCGAAAAGACCCAGGCGATCGCGCGGATCCGAATCCACCCGTCCAACCCCGACATCGTCTACGTCGCGGCGCTTGGCAATCCGTACGGGCCGAATCCGGAGCGCGGCGTGTTCACCTCCACCGACGGAGGCAAGACGTGGCGCGCGTCGCTCTTCCGCGACGAGAGGACCGGCGCGGCGGATCTCTCGATGGATCCGAAGAACCCGGACGTGCTCTACGCCGGTCTCTGGGAAGTCTTCCGAACGCCGCATTCGCTCTCGAGCGGCGGACCCGGAAGCGGGCTCTTCAAGACGACCGACGGGGGCGCGCATTGGACGGAGCTGACGAAGAACGCGGGGCTTCCCAAACCGATCTGGGGGAAAGTCGGCGTCTCGGTCTCGGGCGCCGATCCGTCCCGCGTGTACGCGATCGTCGAGGCAGCCGAGGGCGGGGTCTTCCTGTCCGATGATGCCGGAGCGACGTGGAAGATGGTCAACGACGATCGCCGTCTGCGGCAGCGCGCCTTCTACTACACCCGCATCTACGCCGACCCGCAGGTCAAGGACACCGTCTACATCCTGAATACCGGCATCTACCGCTCGACCGACGCCGGCAAGTCCATCAGGGCGATCCGCGTCCCGCACGGCGACAATCACGATCTCTGGATCGCCCCCAACGATCCGGCACGGATGATCAACAGCAACGACGGCGGCGGCAACGTGTCCGTCAATGCCGGCGAGAGCTGGACCGATCAGGATTTCCCGACGGCCCAGTTCTACAACGTCTTCACGACCGCCCACGTCCCGTATCACGTGTGCGGCGCGCAGCAGGACAACAGCACGGCGTGCGTGTCCAGCACGGGCGACGGCAACCTGTACAGCGTCGGCGGCGGCGAGAGCGGCTACATCGCGCCCGATCCGGAAGACACGGACGTGTTCTATGCCGGCAGCTACGGCGGCCTGCTCACGCGGATCAACCGGCGGACCGGCGAGCAGCGCGCCATCAACGTCTGGCCCGACAACCCCATGGGTTTTTCGGCCGGCGATCTCACGGAACGCTTCCAGTGGACGTTTCCGATCGTGATCGCGCCGACCGATCCCAACACTCTGTACGTCACCTCTCAGTACGTCTGGAAGTCCACCAACGAAGGCCAGACGTGGGCGCGCATCAGCCCCGACCTGACCCGTCACGATCCGTCAACCCTCGGTCCGTCCGGAGGCCCGATTACGCTCGACCAGACCGGCGTCGAGACCTATGCGGTCGTCTTCACGCTGGCGCCGAGCGCGGTGGACGGCCAGGTCATCTGGGCGGGATCCGACGACGGCTTCGTGCACGTGACGCGGAACGGCGGCACGAACTGGGAGAAGGTGACGCCTCCGGATCTGCCGGCCTTCACGCGGATCAGCCTGATCGAAGCGTCGCCGCACGACGCCGGCACCGCGTACCTGGCCGGCAACCGGTATCAGCGCGCGGATCGGGCGCCGTATGTCTACAAGACGAACGACTACGGCAAGACCTGGACGAAGATCGTCACGGGCCTGCCGGCCGACGATTTCCCCCGCACGATCCGCGAGGACGCCAGGCGCAGGGGGCTGCTGTTCCTGGGAACCGAGCTCGGCATTCATGTCTCGTTCGACGACGGCGCCGCCTGGCAGTCGCTGCGCCTCGATCTGCCGGTCACACCCGTACACGGCCTCGTCGTCAAAGGGGACGACCTGGTGATCGGCACGCACGGGCGATCCTTCTACGTCCTGGACAACATCTCGGTGCTGCGGCAGATCGGACGCGAG
The DNA here is from genome assembly GCA_963820645.1 of uncultured Acidobacteriota bacterium. GTDB lineage: Bacteria > Acidobacteriota > Vicinamibacteria > Vicinamibacterales > 2-12-FULL-66-21 > JALZOC01. Next base: position 66,547 of record CAWGAS010000010.1, read on the forward strand.
ACGACGAACGACGCCGTCGTGCTGTTCGATCCCGGCGGATGCGACACGGACGGCATCGCGCGGGGTCGCGTTCGACTACTTCCTCAAGAGCGCGGCGGACAGCGTCACCATCGAGGTGCTCGATTCGCAGGGGTCCGCGATCAGGACGTTCACCGGGAATGCCTCGCGCCGCGCCGGACAAACCCGCGGCGCCGGCGGCCGAGGGGGAGGACGACGGCCCGCGCGCGGCGGCCGCCCCGCGGGTCGGGCTCGCGCAGGGCATGAACCGGTTCACGTGGGACATGCGTCATACGGGCGCGCGTGATTTTCCAGGGCTCATCATGTGGGCCGCCAGCACGCGTGGACCCCAGGCGCCGCCCGGGCGGTACGCCGTCCGGCTGACCGCCAACGGTGTCACGAAGACCCAGGATTTTCAGATCAGACGCAACGAAGCAGTGAAGACTGTCACCGACGCGGACCTGCAGGCGCAGTTCACGCTCGCCAGGCAGATCAACGACAAGGTCACCCTGGCGAACGAAGGGGTGCTGCGAATCCGCAGCGTGAAGGATCAGATCGCCGACCGGCTGGGCAAGACGCCCGACGCCGCGATCAAGACCACCGGCCAGGCGCTCGCCGACCGGCTGACGGCGATCGAAGGGGAGATCTACCAGCACCGCAATCGCAGCAGCCAGGATCCGCTGAACTATCCCATCCGGTTGAACAACAAGCTGGCCGCGCTGCAGGGCATCGTGGAGAGCGGCGACTACAGGCCCACGGACCAGGCGTATGCCGTGTTCAAGGATCTTTCGGCGCGGCTGTCCAGGTATCTCGCCGACCTCGAGGCGCTCGCGGAACGCGAGATTCCCGCGTTCAACAAGATGCTCGCCGGGAAGAAGCTGCCGCCGATCAAGGACGGAGTTCCTCCGCGGACGGAGTCGTCGAAGCCCGAAGACGTGAGATCCCAGGACCTGAGACACCTGAGATCCGAGACCTGAGACGCTTACGCGCCGTCCCGCTCGACGGTGACTTCGACGATGCCGAGCGGCTCTTCGAGCGCGACGAACAGATCGTCGGGGTTTTCGATGCCGGCGCGGAAGAGATCGGCAGGCCGGTACGGGCGTTCGTGCAGGGTGAGCGTGATCTCGGCGATCTCCTGATAGGTCGCGAGCACGACGTCGGCGATGCCGTACAACGTGTGCTGGACGGAGCGGCTGGCGTGCCAGGCGAACGTCTCGATGATCGCGGCGCGGACGCCCTGGCGGTACGGCCGGAACGTCACGTCCGAGCTGCTGTAGGTCCACCGCGCGGTCAGGCCGCCGACGAGCAGCCGCTGCAGCCCGTCAGTCGTCCCGTCGTCGGTCGCCTCGGTGTCGGGCGGCGCGAACCCGGCGGTCCGCATCACGGACAGCCCGTCGATGCCCGACACGACGGCCACCTGTTTTCCGTTGCTCGTGATCGCGGCCGTCTTCAGCTCGGGCGTCCCGGCCATGAACGTCTGGCCTTGCACCCTGCCGCCGGCGTCGAGCCGCGTCCACGATTGCTCGGTGATCTCCACGCGCGCCTTCGTCACCGAGGAATGCGCGGCCAGCACGCGGTCGCAGAGCGCGAGGCCGAACTCCTCGATTTCGCCGCTGCCGTGCTCGCGGGCGGTCCGGTGGACGAGGTTCTTCAACGTCTCGCCGGGCAGCAAGCCGTCCGGGCGCCCGTCCCGGAACGCCGCCGAGAAGTCCCCCTCGAACCGGAACGACACCGTCAGCTCCTTCGGATCGTGACGGTCGCCGCGGCGCATGATGCGGAGCATCCGCAGCCGTGATTCGCCGTGACTGCTCGAGCCGATTCGGGGCATGGCGTGGAATGTACCATGAGTTCAGCGGTCGCGGGTCTCTGGACGCTTTCGGGACCGTCTCAGGTATCTGGGTTCAGGTCTCTGGCTTCGGTCTTTGACCAGTCATAAGTTCCGCGTCTTTGGTCTCAGGTCTGAGCGACACGTCCGGTTATAATCACCTGCTCTCATGATTGTCGCGCGGCGGTTCCTGATCGGCGGACGTGTGCAAGGGGTCGGCTTCCGGATGTTCGCCGGAGCGCGCGCCGCGGCCGAAGGCGTGCACGGTTACGTGCAGAACCTGCCGGATGGACGGGTCGAAGCGCTGGTCGAGGGGGATGACGAAGCGGTGGACCGCGTCGAGCTGGCGCTCAGGCGCGGACCGCCCGGCGCGGAGGTGAAGTCGTTCATCGTCGAGATTCTGGCGCCCACGCTGCGCGCCACGGGGTTCTCGACGCGGTGAGCGTCTCTGACTCTGGAACGTTCGCGAACGTTAGAACTTTAGAACTTTACCAATGGAACAACTCAAATCCAGAATCCGCCACGTCCCGGACTTTCCGAAAGCCGGGATTCTGTTTTACGACGTCACGACGCTGTTGCGCGATCCGGAGGGGTTCCGGCTGGCGATCGACAGCATGTCGGTCCCGCATCGCGATCGCGGCATCGAGCTCGTCGTCGGCATCGAGAGCCGCGGGTTCATCCTCGGCGCGGCCGTGGCGGATCGGATCGGCGCCGGGTTCGTGCCCGTCAGGAAGCCGGGCAAGCTCCCGTCCGCGAGCGTGCGGGCCAGCTACAGTCTCGAGTACGGCAGCGACAGCCTGGAGATGCACCGCGACGCGATCGAGCCCGGGCAGCGCGTGCTGATCGTCGACGACCTGCTGGCGACGGGAGGCACCGCGCGCGCGACGGTGGATCTCGTGAAGCAGCTCGGCGGGATCGTCGAGGGCGTCGCGGTGCTGATCGAGCTCATCGCGCTGAACGGCCGTGCGAAGCTCCCCGAAGAGCACGTCACGGCAGTGCTTCAGGTACTAAGCGTCGCTTGCGTGATGACGCGTTGACGCATCAGACGCGCTAAAATTCTATTTCCCGCGCCCGTAGCTCAGCAGGATAGAGCATCGGTTTCCTAAACCGGGGGTCGCAGGTTCGAGTCCTGCCGGGCGCACCAACCTTCGCTCGCGTACTCACGGCTGCCTGCCGGTCGGCGAGCCGCAGGCTCGCTCATGGCAGGCCAAGCGACACCGAATGCCCTGAGCGAGCTCAGGTTTCGTGCGAGTCGAAGGGCAACCTTCGCTCGCTCGTACGATCACGGGCGAGCTACGGTTGGCAAGCCATCCTCAATTCTCTACGGACCCCCCCGTCGATAATGCCGTTAATGCAAGACTCCGCGCATGGAGCGCCCTTCGCGTTCGGGTCAAGGCCGGAATCGACCGGCCTCGCTCAGTATGATCGGCCGTCTTACGGACTGGAGCGCCCGGAACACTCCCAGCTCTTGGCTCCGTATCGGTGGCTGGCGTCCTGATCGTCGTCGGATCTTTGTTCTCGGTAGCCTACGCCGATGGCGGCCAGGTCGTGTTCTCTCCGCCCGGTCCTCCTCGCGACCGGCTTCCGCCACTCCGGGGTGGTAGCAGCAGTCTAAAAGGCCGCGTCGAGGACGGAGTCACGGGGGCGCCCGTCGTCCGGGCCCGGGTCCGAATTGGACTTCGACCACCGGTGATGACCGATGCCTCTGGTGCCTTCTCGTTTGCCAGGCTGCCGGCAGGCCCGTACACCGTGTCAGTTGACAAGGCCGGCTATCAGTCAGCGTCGCATCCGGAGCGCGGACGCGGCATGCGATCGACCTCGAAACCGCTGATTGTGCAGGAGGGTCAGATGCTGGATGGCATCAACGTGCGTCTGTTCCGGGGCGGTGTCATCACCGGACGCGTCGTCGATGCGAACGGTGAACCGCTGGAGTCTGTTGCGGTTCGCGCATTCAAGGTCCCGGCGGGTCCGCGAAGCGGAGGCCGACCGGTGCCGGGGAACTCCGTTGGCTAGCGCGGCTGGAGTCGGCTCGTTCAGGTCATGGCGACGCCGCAGCACTCTGCTGCTGCCGACGAAACAGGACCCGACGGAAAACCGCGCCACAGCCCGCCCCCACGTATTACCCAGACGTCGTCGCCATGGAGCAGGCGCAGGTGATCGCGGTGCAGCTCGGTCAGACCGTCTCCGGTATCGACATCATCATGAGCGAGGCGCTGATGGCGGTCATCATGGGAACCGTCATCGATCAGAATGGACAGCCCGCCAGCGGCAACGCCAGGATTTCGATCGTCAGCGTCGCTAAAGACGGCTCCGGCAGTACTGGTGGCACCAGCACATCGCTGCGGCCGGATGGCACGTTCCGGGCGCGCGTGGCGCCGGGCGATTACTTCGTCGAGGCGAGCCTCAGTCCGCCAGCCAGCGCAGGCTCAGGCAGTAACGAACACGATCTAATCGGCACAGAGTCGGTGACTGCCACGAGCGGCAGCATCGAAACGCTGCTGATCACCCTGGGAAAGGGCGCGACCGCTACGGGCCGCATCGTCTTCGACGGCGCCAGCCCGTTACCACAACACGTCAGTAGGGTCAGCGTCCCACTCGTTTCGACGAACGGCGGGAGATGCGCCTGGAGGCCGGCCGAGGTCGCCTCCGACTGGTCATTCAAAATCGAAGGGTTGGCCGGCACCTGCAGCAACATGGCGTGGCCCGGCTTCGGTTCCTGGATGCTGAAGGCCGTCCTTTCCGACGGCGCGGATGTGATCGATCGCGCCGTGACGTTCAAGGCCGGCCAGCAGTATCGGAACGTGCAGGTGATTTTCACGGATCGCCCTGCCGCGTTGTGACCTCCGGAGCGAGGGGGGGCATCTGATTCCGTCGGACAAGGCCCGCTGGAATACCCGGCCCAATTCACCGACTGCGGGCTACGTTCCCGGCCGCCAGACTGAGATGATGTCCCTCCAAGGTCCATCACCCGGGCCTGGCGCCCGTTCTCGAAGACGGCGCGCGAGGTCATGGAGGGACCGGCTCGGGCGGCATTGCGATTGCACTGGGCGATATCGAATGGGAAGACATGCGCGACTCCGGCGTGTTGGAGAAGCTTGCAGTGTACGATCGTGGGACAGGAATCACCCTGCGGGACGGGGACAGCGTTGAAGGTCCGCTTCGCCGTGTCAGGCTCGCGGCCGTCATTCGCTAAGCTGCACAGCGGTAGGCCAAATTCTTCCTCGTTATCTTCTTGCCGGGCCGGTGGGGCTGTGGGGTACGCCGACAGCGCGGCGATCGCTTCTGCCATGCGCAGGGATCGATCCGCGACTATGAACAGCAGTCCGACGAGCCAGCCGGCTCAACGGCGCACACGCTGAAGGAATCAGACGAAGACGCGGAACTCCGGCGCGCCATAGAAGAGTTGATTGTGGCGAAGCGGGCTGGAAATGAGCTGGACGATGGCCCCCGCATCCCGGTCATCAGCGAGTTCGTCGATCGTGAGATGGCGAGACTCGAAGCCCGGGAGATGAATCGCCGGGAGAACGCTCCACCTCTTGACGAACTCAACCTGCTGTTTCGCGCTACTCTTGACGAGATCTGGACGTAACGGAGGTTCTCGTAACGACGTGCCGCCGACGGCAGCTCGAGCACTCACGAGCCACCGCGCTGAGGCGGCGCGGTTAGGTTGATTCGGCGAATGCGACTGGTGTACAGATCGAACACCGACCGGCTCTGAGGGCTCGAGCGTCGCCTTGGGACAGACCGAGGGAGGTCGGGATCTGAGAGTCATTTACGTCGGATCCCGCCCGGAGGTCGGTGTTCGTTATCACTGCAGACGACCTTGGGTCGAAGGCGTTGAAGGCCTTGCGGCGCAGAAGGAAGAACTCATGAAACAGCCACAGTATCCGGTCGGGTGGGACGAAGCGCGCGTGAAGCGAGTGCTTGCGCAGTTATGAACAGCAGTCCGACGATGAAGCGGTCGCCGAGGACGAGGCGGCCTACGAGTCCACGACGCACAGGTTCATGGCAGTCCCGGTTGATCTGGTTCCCGCTGTTCGCGAGTTGCTGGCCAAGCGCACGGCGGGATAGTAGCCCGACCGGGCTGTGCCGACTCGCGCTGACCAGGAAGAACAATGTGCGCCAACAGCTGACGCGAGGAGGATGGTCTCATGCGAGCGCTGATGATCACTGCGGGCACGTTGATCTTCGCCGCCGGCTTCGTCGCCGGCACCCGCCTGGAGCCCCCGGTCGGGGCGCAGGGACTCACTGTCGTCATGGACTGCGGCGCGTCGTCGGCCCCGCAGCTCCGCACGACGCTCTATTTCGGGCTCGCGCGGCCGAAGGGGTCCGTGACCGAGCTCGAGTGGCAGTTGTTCTTGCGCGACGAAGTGACCAGGCGGTTTCCCGACGGGCTGACCGTATGGGAGGCGGAGGGCCAGTGGCGGACGCCCGCCGGCACCATCGATCACGAGAAGGTGAAGGTCCTGCTCCTGGTCCATCCCGATACGGCGGCGGCGCGGCAATCGGTCCTGGCCGTCATCGAGGCGTATCGCAAGACGTTCGAGCAGCAATCCGTTCTGTGGGAGAACGCGCGCGTGTGTGTCGCGGCCTAGTGCTGGAGGCTTGCCGTTTGCCGACCCGATAGACGGCGCAACCATCGTTTGTCGATTGTCGGAGGCCGCTCGTAAAGAGATGAAATGAGGACACGCAGATTCTTGGTTCTCCTCATCGCCGGCTCGATCGGCCCGTGTCCGGGCAATCATCATCGACCGGACAGACGCCACAGCGTCAATCTCCGAGGCCGGCCGCGTCGTGCGAAGGGTTGGCGTCGTTGACGCTGCCCGGCGTGACGATCACGCTCGCCCGCACGGTCGATGCCGGCGCGTTCACTCCGCCAGGCGCAGCGCAAGCGCTCGCAGCCCTGCCGCCGTTCTGCCGCGTCGCCGCCACGCTGAAGCCGTCCAGCGACTCCGACATCAGGATCGAAGTCTGGTTGCCGGCAACGAACTGGAACGGAAAGTTTCAGGCGGTCGGCAACGGCGGGTTCAGCGGTTCGATTCCCTACTCCGCGATGGCGGCCGCGCTCCGGCGCGGCTACGCGACCGCCGGGACCGACACCGGGCATGCCGGCGGCGGCGCGAGCTGGGCACTGGGGCATCCGGAGAAGGTGATCGATTTCGGCTGGCGCGCGGTCCACGAGATGTCTGCGACGTCGAAGCAAATCATCGCCCGCTATTACGACGAGGGTCCGCGATTCTCGTACTGGAACGCCTGTTCTGCCGGCGGCCGTCAGGGGATGAAGGAAGCGCAGCGCTTCCCGGCGGACTTCGACGGCATCATCGCCGGCGCGCCGGCGCTCGATTGGACGGCGCGCGCGGGACAGGCGCTGCGGGTCGCGCAAAAGCTGGAGAAGGCCGACGCCGCCCGCCTGCCTGCGGCGAAACGTCAACTCCTGCACGCGGCCGTCGTCGAGGCGTGCGACGCCGGCGACGGTGTCAAGGATGGCCTGATCGAGAGTCCCCAGCGCTGCACGTTCGATCCGGCAATCCTGCAATGCAACGGCTCCGACGGAGCGGCGTGTCTGACGCCCGCGCAGGTCGAGACGGCACGGTTCATCTATGCGGGCGAGTTGAACCCGAAGACCAGGCGAGAGATCACCGGTCTCGCGCGGGGCAGCGAACTGGGATGGACCGACCTCGGCTGGACCTCGTCAGCTCGCGCGACGGGACTCGATCACTTCCGTTTTCTCGTCTTCAAAGATCCGGCCTGGGACGTGGCGAGGTTCAACTTCGGGTCCGACATCGCGCGCGCGGAGGACATCGACGCCGACACCATCAACGCGCTCGACCCGAACCTGAAGCCGTTCATCGACCGCGGCGGCAAGCTGATTCAGTATCACGGGTGGAGCGACCCGCAGATCTCGCCGGGCAACAGCACGCAGTACTACAGCCGCGTGCTCGAGGCGGTCGGCGGCGCCGGCAAGACGCACGGGTCGTATCGGCTGTTCATGGCGCCCGGCATGGCGCACTGCGGCGGCGGGGAAGGACCGAACACGTTCGACATGATCGGCGCCATCGAACAATGGGTCGAGCACGGGAAGGCGCCGGATCGGATTGTGGCCTCCCACTCGACCAATGGCCGGGTCGATCGGACGCGGCCCCTGTGCCCATACCCGCAAGTCGCGGCCTACAAGGGCAGTGGAAGCCCGGACGAGGCCGCAAGCTTTGTCTGCCGCGCCCCGTAAAGCCGTACAACTCGCATCGGGTTAGGAACCCTTTTTTCGTTCGTCCATCAGCTCCGAGACACGCCACAACAGCACGCGCTTCTGCCGGTTCGTCGCGGCAATCCAGCGCCCGTCTGGAGAGAACGCGACGCTCGTCACCGCGTGAGGCAGACGGGTCCGCTTCAACACTTTTCCGGAGTCGACGTTCCACAACACAAGGTGTGCGGCGTTGTCGTCATCCGTCACGTCCAGCCCGCCGGTGACGAGCAACCGGCCATCGGCGGAGAGGTCCATCGAGGCGATGGATTCCGGGTGCAGCTCGTCGAACTCACGGACGCGCTTCCAGGTTTGCGTGCTCCAGACATACACGTGCTGGTCCACGCCCGCGGAAATCAGGAACGCGCCGTCTGGTGTGAATCGGACCGATCTGCGTCAGGAGCTGCAGTTCGTCGATGACCCGTATGAGCTGACCATCCTGTGCGCGCCACACGTGGATATTGGTATCGTTGGCCGCCCCGACGAGAATCGTGCCGTCCGGAGAAAACGCCAGCGACGAGAGATCGCCGACCCCGCTCGGCGCGGTAAATCGCAGCTTCCCTGAAGGAAGTTCCCAGACGCGAATCTGTTCGCGCAGATGACCTGTTGCCAGGAGTCTGCCGTCCGCTGAAAACTTCGCCGCACCGCGCACCTCCTGAGGCTGGACCGCCAACTGCTGTGCCAGCTCTCCTGTATTCAAGTTCCACAGCTTGACTGACTTGTCGGGGCCTCCGGCCGCAAGGAGGTCGCCTTGCAGTGAAACCGTCACGCCAAATCGGTACTGCTTGTCCCACGACACCGTGCGAAGCAGATTGCCGGACTGAACGTCCCAGATGCGAGCGGCCCTGTCCTGACCAATGCCGATGATCTTGCTCGAGTCGCCCGAGAACGACACCTGTCCGATCAACGCGTCCGTCTCGAGCGCACGCTCGGCGCTTTGTGCCTCTACGAATGTGATTACCCCTGACAACACTAGAGACAGCGCGGCATAACGTCGCATGTCACGCCACCTCGAGGACGATGTCGAAAGTAATCGCCGCAAGACCTCCGCCGTCACCTTCGAACAACGTCACGGGCCTGATGGTTTCGAGGTTCTGAACCAGTCCGCCCTTGGCGTAGTTCTTCGTGGAGTCGCCTTCGAAGTACGGATCGGTCGCAAAGTAGGCCTGCGTGACCAGCGTTCGATGCCCGGGCGCTTCGATCATGTAATGGATATGCTGCGCCGGCCTGTCGGCGTAGTGACCCGGCAGGATCGTCTCAACCGAGTACGAACCGTCCTGATCGGGCCGGATCTTTGCGCGGTACTTGTACCCCTTCAAATCATAGTTGCCGTAGAAGTCCGTCTGCCAGACGTTCACCGCCGCGTTCGGGATCGCCTGACCGCGAGTGTTCCGGACCCGGCCGGTCACGCGCAGAGGAAACCCGGCGTCGCCTGCCTGACGAAGCACCCGCACGTTGGGAGCGCCCTTCTTGAAAAACGGGCCGAGCACCTCGGCAGGAGTCGGCGCCTGTGCCGACAGTTCACCGTGTTGCCACCATGCCAGGAGACTGCTTTCCGACATCGTCACGGCGCCGGCCAGCAGCGTCCCTTTCACGATGCAGTTCTCGAGCATTTCGCGCCGCGAGATGCGCCTGGATTTCACGTGAACCTCCTGGGTGCCGGGTTGGGCGCACAATGATATGACTGAACCGGACGGCGGACAAACACGGAGCCGGCCGGAAGCTCGCTCGTCGCTTGCTTCCGGCCGGGGAATGACTGACAATCGATGGATCCTTTATGAAGAGCACTGAACGCCACCGGTTGAAGGAAAACGAATTCGCGCGGACGGTCGGGCGGGCGCGCGATCTGCTCGAGACCCGCCGCCGCGACATGACGGCGATCGTCCTCGTCCTCGTCGCCGCGATCCTGCTCGCCGGCGGGTACGGCTGGTGGCGGCAGGCGCGCAACGCGAAGGCGAACACGATGCTCGCCGCCGCGCTCGCGGTGGCCGAGGCCCCGGTGGTGGCGCCGACGCCGCCCGCCCCGGGAAGCCCCATCCCCGTCCAGCAGCCGGGCACGTTTCAGACCGAACGGGCCAAGCTCGAGGCGGCGCTGCCGAAATTCCTCGAGGTGGCGGACAAGTACCCGAGTGCCGCCGCCGGGATCACCGCGCGCTACCGCGCCGCGGGCGTCCTCGCCTCGCTCGAGCGCCATCCGGAAGCGGAGCAGCGGTATCAGGAAGTGATCGACAAGGCGGGGAGCCGCATCTACGGCCGCACGGCGCGGCTCGGTCTGGCGGAAGTGCAGGTTGCCCAAGCCAAATACGACAGCGCGACCAAGATTCTCCAGGAGCTGAGCACGGACTCGAAATCAGAGATCCCGGTCGACGCCGTGCTGATGGTGCTCGGGCGCGCCTACATGAAGGCCGGAAAGAAGAACGAAGCGGCGCACGCCTTCAGCCGCGTCGTCGAAGAGTTCCCGCAGTCGCTCTACGTCGCCGACGCGCGCAAGGAAATGGAAGAAGCGAAGAGAGAGCTAGACCGCGTCGGACGCGCTCGAGAACGTGAACTCGCGGATCCGGGCCGCCGGACACACGAGCGCCAGCCCGGCCCCGCCCACCCCTTCGCCGCTGACCACGCGCTCGGACGGCGTCATCGCGTCGATGTTGTTGAACGCGACGACCGGGCTCTCGTTCCACCGCAGGTTCTTGATCGGCCTCGTGACCTTCCCCTTTTCGATCAGGAACAGGCCGTCGCGGGTGAGCCCGGTCACGAGGATCGTCTGCGGATCGACCCCCCGGATGTACCAGAAGCGGGTCACGAGGATCCCGCGATCCGTTCCCGCGATGAGATCGGCGAGGGTGGCGGCGCCGCCCTCCATGATCAGGTTCGACGGACCGGCCGTCGGCGCCTTCCCCTGCTTCTGCGCCCAGTAGCGCGAGTAGAACAGGTCCTTCAGCACGCCGTTCTCGACCCAGACGTTCCGGCGAATCGGGAGTCCCTCGCCGTCGAACGCGACCGACGGCGCGAGCGGGTGCGCCGGATCGGAGTAGATCCGCACCTTCTCGCCGACAATCTGCTCGCCGACGCGGTTGCCGCCGCCCTTCTTCGAAAAGAAGCTGCGCCCCTCGTCGGCCTGCCGGGCATCGGCGGCGAAGATCAGGTTCACGAGGAGATCGGCGAACGCCGCGGGCTCGAGCACCACCGTGTACTTGCCCGGCTCGATGGCGGCGGGGTTCTTCGACATCGCCGCCTTCTCGATCGCCGCGGCCGCCAGCCGCGCCGGATCGAGCAGACGCAGCTCGTTGAACGACCTCGAGGCCCAGCCGGATCCCGATCCGTCGGGCGTCCTGGCGGTCAGGTTGTAGTCGGCCGCGGTGAACCGGTCGTAGCCGAACAGCCCCTTCGAATTCGCCACCGTCTGGATCGTGGCGGAGGTCTCGACGTACCCGGCCGACACGACCTCCTTCTGCTTGCTCAACTCAATCGCCGTGGCCACCGAGGAGGCGCGCCATTCAGGCGAGGCGCCGGCGGCGTCGTCGAAAAACGCGCGGACCTGCTCGAACGTCTGCGGGCCCAGGACCGGCATCGCCTCGGGGTTCTCCGGCGAGAGCTTCGCGATCTCTTCCGCGTTGCGCGCCGCCCGCTGCAGGCTCGCGTCGTCGAACTCCGCCGTGGTCACGGTGCCCGTGCTTTCCCGAAGGCCGCCGTGATCGCCAGGTTGTAGCCGGACGATGCGCCCGACGTCGTCGCGGTGTTTCGAGCGAAGCGCAGGTTGGCGCGCTCGCCGCCGTTCACCGTGACGAGCGTCTCCTCCGCCTTGCTGAACGAGAGCGCGCGATCGGTCAGCGCCTTGGCCTGTTCTTTTGTCCAAATCATGATGCAGGTCGAAACCGAGAGCTGTCAGCGTCCCGTATTGAGGATGTTGACCCGCGCGAAACGCGCGACGGGGCAGCCGTGGCTGACGGCGTTGCTCTGTCCCGGCTGGCCCTTGCCGTCGTAGAACGCGCCGCCGAGCGTGTAGGTGGACCGGCCGCCGAGCATGTCGCACGACTTCCAGAACTCCGGCGTGTTCGACTGGTAGGCGACGTCGCGCAGCTGCGTGGTGATCCTGCCGTTCTTCACTTCCCAGAACGTCTGCCCGCTGAACTGGAAGTTGTAGCGCTGGTGATCGATGCTGTAGCTACCGTCTCCCTTGATCAGCACACCGTCGTCGGTGGCGCCGATGATGTCCTTCTCGCTCACCTCGCGGCTGCCCGGCTGGAGCGACACGTTCGGCATCCGCTGGAAGGGAATCGAGGACCAGTTGTCGGCGTAGCTGCAGCCGTGCGACGCCTTCTGGCCGATCAGGTGCGCCTGGTCGCGCGTCGTCTGGTAGTCGACGAAGACGCCGTCCTTGATGAGGGCGAACTCGGTCGTCTTGACCCCGTCGTCGTCGTAGCCGCACGTCGCCATGCCGCCCGGCTGCGTCTTGTCGGCGAGGATGTTGACCATCTTCGAGCCGAACTCGAACTTGCCGAGCTTGTCGGTGGTCAGGAAGCTCGTGCCGGCGTAGTTCGCCTCGTAGCCGAGCGCGCGATCGAGCTCGGTCGGATGGCCGACCGACTCGTGGATCGTGAGCCACAGGTTCGACGGGTGCAGGATGAGCGTCTTCTGCCCGGCGACGGCCGGCTTCGCCTTGTGCATCGCGACCGCTTCTTCGGCCGCGACGCGCACCTCTTCGAGGAGCGGGTAGGACTCGACGTACTCGTAGCCCATGCCCATCGGCGCGGTCAGCGCGTTCCGGGGGTAGAACTTTCCGGTCGCCCGATCGACCGCCGTGATCGAGAACGTCGGATAGGAGCGGATGAGCGACTGCTCGATGTGAGAGCCCTTCGGTCGACGCGAAGTACTTCTTCTCGTTCACGAACTGCATGAACGCGGAGACGAAGCTCGCCCCGTTGACCTTCAGCGCTTCGTCGTTGATCTGCAGCAGGAGATCGAGCTTGGGCTGCAGCGGCATGTCGAAGGGGTTCTTCTTGACCGGCGTGTTCCAGCTGGTGTCGTACGACTCGACCGGCGACAGCCTGACCGGCTCGGCATTCACCTTCCGGTTGGCCCGGGCGATCGCGACCGCCTGCGCGGCGACGCGGGCGATTTCGTCTTTCGTGACGACGCTGCTGCTCGCGAAGCCCCAGGTCCCGTCGACGATCACGCGGATGCCGAAGCCGTAGTCCTCGGTGTTGACGATGTTCTGGACGCGCCGGTCGCGCGTGAAGATGAACTGGTTGCGATAGCGGTTGATGCGGATGTCGGCGTACGAGGCGCCGGCGGTCTTCGCCGACGAGAGGCCGGCGTCGGCGAGGTCGCGCAGCTCCCCGGCGGCGGGGGATCCGAACACCATCGTCGCCGGGCGAACGCCGGCGGCGGCACCGAGCGCGATCATCGACTGGACGAAGCGTCGGCGATCAATCATGCCGGACAGCCTACCGCAGGTGCCGGCGCGCCGGGTGAGGATTTGGCGTGAATGGAAGCCCATCCGGGACGAACCGAGCCGTCCCCGGGGCAGAGGTCAGAGCGGTTGCGCCCGATACACTCCCTGCAGGCTGGACGCCGGCGAGGTCCCGACAACTTCGACGCGGCGGGCGGAGCCGCGCGGAACGAAGACGACATCGCCGGCCGTCAGGATGGCGGACTCTCCGTCGATCGTGACCTTCACCAGACCGGAGACGACCGCCTCGATGCGTTCGGCCCCGTCGCCTCGTGCGGTCACCGGCGCGCCGACAGGGGACGGCCTCGGCGCGGCCTCGTAGCCGAGCGCGCCGAGCTTCTGCCGGAGGGCCGCTTCGTTCAGCGGACCGTCACGGCGAACATCCCACCGTTCGATCCGCAGCATCATCATCCCGGTCCTCGACCGCCCCAGCGTTCCGCCGTGGTTCTTGGGCGCGCGCGCCGCAGCCGGCGTCATGCGGTTCTCGTGGCCCCCGCTTCGGCCTGCCAGGCGGCTTCGCCGGTGCCTGTCTGACGTTCCGGCTCGACGAGGAGACGCAGCCCGTACTCGGCCGGAGCGCCGGTGGCTTCGCTGATGGGACCGACACGGAAAATCGCCGAGAGCACGCTCGACCTGCGCAGCGGCGCGGGGAGGTCCGTGCGGTTCCGCGCCGCCTTGTCCACCTGGAAGTAGACAAGGCGATGGAGCGGAATGGGGACGCCACCGAGGCAATCCACGCTGACACCGTGAGCGCTCACGTCGCGCGTCACCACAGCCGCCATCCGGGTCGCTCCACGGGCGTCCTTCCACAGGATCTGGCCCGGCACTGCGATGGGATGCCGATCCTCGTGGCGTTTCTCGTAACGGTTGCCGCCTTGGACGAGTCGAAGTCGCTGTTCCATGTGTCCTACCCCCCGAAACAAATTCTGTCTCCCCCTATATCAAGTCGCGCGCCCGAAAGTACCATGGGCCGACCCGCTCGGCTGATAGACAGTAAATACTTATAAAATTTAGACTTAACCAAAATACGCGTCCGCCGTGGCTCGGGCTTGAGATGGTTACGGAGTATCCATATGAGCCTGCAACTGGATACCAAGTATCACACCACAGCAGGAGGGGAGGGAATTCGTGACTCCCAATCGGAGGCGCAGAGGTCGTTTGGCCGAAAAGAAGCCCCGTCGTTTGCCAGGTTTACGCCTGAGCGCGCGAGCAGGCCTGTGTCCTGCTAAGCCTGCATCCGCGGCCCGACACCCAGCCGGTCCATCTTCAGATACAGCCCGCGCCGGGTCAGGCCGAGGAGACGCGCGGTTTCGGAGACGTTGCCTGCGGATCGTTCGAGCGCCGCCTGGATCATCTCGCGCTCGATTTTCTCGACGGCTGCCGCGAGCGTCGTCCGGCGCAGCCTCGGGCGGGCGGCCCCGTCGGTCGGAAGCCCGTTCGTGCCGAAGACGGGTGACAGCAAATCGGGCGTGATCAGCCCGCCGGGAGACGCCATCGCCACGGCCCGCTGGACCTCGTTGCGCAACTGCCGGACGTTGCCGGGCCACGGGAACGTGTCGAAGATATCGAGGGTCTCCGCACCCAGACGGACTCCGGGCTTTCCGAGCCGCTCGCAGGCGTCCCGCAGAAAAAACGTGCTGAGATGCGGGATCTCCTCACGCCGCTGCCGGAGGGGCGGCACGTGGAGGCGGATGACGCTCAGCCGGTAGAACAGGTCTTCGCGGAACTTGCCGTCGGCGACGCGCTGTTCGAGGTCCGCGTTGGTCGCCGCGACGACACGAACGTCCACGCGCTGAGGTCTCGTGTCGCCGACAGGCAGCACCTCTCCCTGTTCGAGAAACCGGAGGAGCTTCGGCTGGACGTCGAGCGGCAGGTCGCCGACCTCGTCGAGAAAGAGCGTCCCGCCGACTGCCGTCCGGAGCACTCCCGCCTGATCGGCGATCGCTCCGGTGAAGCTGCCGCGGCGGTGTCCGAACAACTGGCTGTCGGCCAGCTCGCGGGTCGCGCTCGTGCAGTTGTAGGGCAGGAACATGTTGGCGCGGCGCGGCGATCCGGCGTGAATCGCGCGGGCGACCAGGTCCTTGCCGGTGCCGCTCTCGCCGGTGATCAGCACAGTGAGGTCGTTCCCCTGCATGCGCTGAATCTGGTCGGCGACGCGCTGCATCGCGGCGCTGGCGCAGACGAATCCCGGGAGCAGCGGCTCGAGCGGGCGCTCGAGGGCGCCTGGAGCTGCCTCCGAGGGCCGCTCGCGCGCCTGGCACAGATCGAATCCCTGCCGGAGCACCGCGCACAACGTGCGGAAACGCTGCTGCGTGGGAATGGCGAGCGGCCGCGAGGTCGACAGCACCGCAAAGCGCGCGCCTTCCGGGGCCCGGCCGATGGGCTCGCTGACGACCAGCGGCGGACCGCCCGCGGTGCGAACCGCGGCCAGCGCCAGCGCGCGCGCGGCGTCCGCGTCGCAGCCCGCGGACGACAGCAGCTGAATCTGCCCGCCGTGAGTCTGGATGAAGAGCACGGCGGCCTGCGCGTCGCACGCCTCCAGCAGCGCCGTCGCCCCCTCGCGCGCGAGCAGCGCCGGCATGACGGACGCGTCCACGATCCGCCGCACCAGCGCGTCGTCGCCGTCCATCTGGATGCCGACGTATCCGCCCGTGCCTGACGCGGGCACGTGCGTCAGCGCGTCGCGGGCGTCGGCCAGGTCGGGCGCCGCGCCCAGCGACTCGAAGATCACCGTCGCGTCGGTGAGGTAGCGCGTCGCGCGCGATCGTGCGCCGGCGGCCGCGGCAAGCCTGCCCAGCTCGAGGTGGCTGAGGCCGGCCTGATATCCCTCTCCGAGCAGATCGAACACGCTGACGCTCTGGCCGAAATCGTGATACGCCTCGGTCGCGCGGCCGGCCGCGGCGTGGAGCCGCCCGCGAAGCCGCAGATACTCGCCCCACGTCCCGCTCATCGCCCCGGGCTGCACGCGGTCGGAGATGCCCTCGAGCCGCCGCTGCGCGACGTCGGTGCGGCCGAGCGCGAGCAGCGCCTCGATGGCGATGAGCTCCGCCTGCAGGGCGTAGACGCCGGGCGCATCGCCGGACCCGGCGACTTCCGCCGCGACGGCCAGGCCCGCGGCAGCATCGCCTCTGCGCAGCGCGAGGCGCGCCTCGAGCGCCCGGACCGACCACTGATACCAGCGGCTCGCGAGCGTCTCGCCATACGCTTCGCGGGCCTTCTGCAGGCTCCGGCTCGCCTGGTCGTGCTCTCCGCGGATCAGGTGAATCTGCGCGAGGGTATCGAACACGGCGCCCGTCGTCTCGCGCATGAAGTGCAGCGGGCTCCGGACGTCGAGCGCCCGATTGAGCACTTCTTCCGCGCGCTTCAGATTGCCGACACGCACGCAGATTTGTCCGAGCGACGCCAGGGCGACGCCGAGCCCGTGCGGCGTGCCCGCCTGCTCCTGCAGCGCGACGCTGCGCTCGGCGAGCGCCAGCGCCTGATCGTGCCGGTGCTGCATCAGCGCCACGTTGGCCTGGTTGCCGCAGACCGTCGCCAGCACGTCGCCCGCCTCGACGATGACGGCGAGCCGCTCGGCTTGACGCAGCGCCGCGATCGCCTCGTCGAGCCGTCCTTCCTGCGCGAGCGTCACGCCGGAGAGCGAGTGCACCATGGCGAGGTGACGCCGGTCGCCCGCGGCGTGCAGCGCGGAGGCCGCGCTGGTGATGTGCTCGCGGACGATGGCCATCTCGCCGACCTGCCGGTAGCACAGCCCCAGCTCGTAGTGGGCGAGCCCGATGGCGCGCGAATCGTGCGCGCGCTCGGCCTGCTTCAGCGCTTTGGTCAGGAACGCGATGCCACGGGACGGCTCGCCGCGCGCCACGGCCAGCCGGCCGTGCATGCGCCACAAGTCCGACAACCGGGCCGGGTCGAGGCGCTCCCGCCCTTCAGGCGGATCGCCCAGCGACTCGGTCGCCTGCCGGACGTCGTCCTGGAGCAGCCAGGCCTCGGCCAACGCACAGCGGATCTGGAATTGTTCGTCGCGATTGCGGCCGGGTTGTTTCAGCGCGCGAACGAGGAAGGAGGCAGCCTCCGCGCCGTACCCGTGCTCGAGCGACTGCACGGCCTGGCCGTAGAGATCTGGGTTCGGCACGGTGGCGAAGTATAGCAGGTATACACCTGGGTGGATACAGGAAGTCGCAGATCAAAGTTCTAAAGCTCTAACGTTCCAACGTGCGGAAAGTTCTCGGGTTCAGGAAGTTCCAGCGGTTTCAACCGAGGGCTGCCGGCAAACCGGTAGGTCAGGATCTTGTAGATGAGCTTGGCGCACAGAAAGTTGGGCGCCATGATGCCGGGAAGCGGGCTCAGCTCGACGAGGTCGCAGGCGACGACCGTCCGTCGGGCGATGGTGGCGCGCAGGAGTGCGAGGATTTCGTACCACGACAGTCCGCCGGGTTCCGGGGTGCCGGTCGCCGGCATGATCGCGGGGTCCAGTCCGTCGACGTCGATGGTGATGTAGACCGGATCCCCCAGCGTCTCGACGACCCGATCGATCCAGGCCGGGTCGCGCCGCATCGTGGCGTCGTAGAAAATCGTCGTCGCGAGCCCCGGGGCGGCCTGCGCTTCTTCCGTGGACATGCTGCGGATGCCGACCTGCGTCATCCGCGCGTAGTCGAGGCTCCGGCGCATGGCACACGCATGGTTGTGCTCCGTGCCCATGTAGCAGTCGCGCAGATCCGCGTGCGCGTCGATCTGCAGGACGTAGAGTCCCTTGTACCGCGAGGCCGCCGCCGCGACGAGCGGCGGTGTAATCGAGTGCTCGCCGCCGATCGTCACCAGGAACTTGTCGCGCGACAGGATCTCCGACGCGACGCGGCGAATCTCCTCGATGAGCGGCGCCATCTCGCCGAACGGCAATTCCATCTCGGGGAGCGTGAAGATGCCGACGCCGTGCACGTCGGCGCCGACCTCCTCGTCCCAGAGCTCCATGTGCGACGAGGCCTGAAGAATCTCGCGCGGCCCGTTGCGCGTGCCCGAGACGTACGAGGTCGTGCGGTCCACCGGCACGGGCAGGACGACCACGCGCGAGTCCTCGAACGATCGGGGGTACGGCACCGCGCCGCCGAAGGCGAGCGGGACGCCGTGGTCGTAGTCGAACGGAAAGCTCATTCCTTGGCCTCGAATCGCGCCTGCGGCAGCGGCCGTCCGTCGACCGCCATGACCGGACCCGAAAGATCGAAGCGCAGCGGCTTCCGGGCAGCGAGCGGCTCGCGCGCGCTGGACGCCAGCGCGCTGACGAGGAGCGGAAGCGCGATCGTGGCGTCGGCCTGGACGCTGACCTGCTCGGCGTCGGTGGCCACCTTGCCCCAGCTCTGCGCCTCTTCGAGGCTCGAGCCCGAGGCGCCGCCGAAATGCGGCACGTCCGTCACGATCTGCAGCGCAAAGCGGTGCCCGCCGACACGGGCGTCGTAGAATTCCGCCTGCACGCTCGCCTGGTTGATGAAATTCTTGGGCGTCCCGCCGCCGATGACGACCGAGGCGGTGCGCGGATGCCGGATGACGATGTTGGTCGACTCGATGATGTCGGCGACGACGTCGACGTGCCCGGCCGCCGGATCCTGGTGGCGGGCCTGCGACAGTCCCATGCCGATCGAGGAGTCCGCAATCGCCGGGCAGAAGATCGGCACGCTGGCGCGGTACGCCGCCGTCAGGATGCCCTGGCTGCCGGTTTCCTGCCACAAGTGGCCGCCGAGCCGGTAGAGGAGCTCGCGCGACGAATACGGGCGCCGTTCCAGCGTCAGCGCGAACTCGGCGATCCACTCGTCGTTCTCGACGAACTCCGACTCGCTCGCGTAGGTGTCGTAGACGCGGTCGATCCGATCGGCCTGCAGCTCGGCGTCGTTTCCGCGCGCGCTGCCGATGTAATGATGGCGGCCGCGGGTCTCGTGCAGATCGTGATAGAGGTTGGCGCCCGTCGAGACGAGGCAGTCGACATAGCGGTGCTCGAGCAGATGCGCCACGAGCAGGCGCATCCCGCCCGCGCTGAGCGCGCCCGCCAGCCCGAAAAAGATCGTGCAGTCGCTCCCGAGCATGCGCTCCCAGATGCGCCGCGCGGTTCCGAGATTGCGTCCCTGGAACGACACGCGTTCCATGCGCGAGAGGATGTCGTCGGCCGCGAGGTCCGGCGCAACGACAAACGGCTCAACCGGCACGCGGAGAAAGCGGGACTTGTTGGCCATGGGTCATTCTAAGTCAGGAGGTCTCAGGTCTCAGGTCTCAGGTCGTCTTGGGTCTCGGGTCTCGAGGACTCGCCAAGACTCCGAGACCTGAGACCAGAGACCAGAGACCGACAGCCCGTCAGAACGCCCGGCCTACTCGTCCGAACGCCGCGAACCCGCCGTGTCCCGTCACCGGATCGTGCCTCCAGGCGCCGCCTGCCGTGAAGGTCAGCGGCAGAAAGTAGCCGACGGTGGCATCGAGTGAGAGCTCGACGCCGAAGGCGGTGCGGAAATCGGACCACCGAAAATCGTCCCTCCAGGCGTGCCCGGCATCCGCGAAGACCGCCGCGTGCGCGGTCCGCAGAAAAAACGGCAGGGTGCCGAGGCCGCGCTGGATGCTGGCGAGCGGCACCCGGTAGTCAAGGTTTGCCACGACAACGTGGTCGCCGGCGATCGCGTCCGCATCGAATCCCCTGAGCAGACCCACGGCGTCGGTGCCGATGGTGAAGCCCGCGGGCGGCGGTCCGGCGCCGGCGGCGCTGAAGATCCGGCGCACCGGCCGATCCCCTGATGAGGTGGCGCCGGCCGCGCGCGACGCGACGACACCGTGCCGCGGGAACGCGCGCTGGTAGATCCGCGCGTCCACGGCCAGCGCCGAGGCATTCCCGTCCGCCCCCAGGCCGCGGCGCGTGATCTCCGACGTGACCCGAAGCGACGTCCCGGTTTCGCCGCTGATCGAGTAGCCGTACGATTTCGCGTTGTCGAAGCTCCAGCCGAAGCGAAGCGAGCGGCGCCTCGCCACCGTGTCGAATGCCGGTTCGCACGACGGACAGTCGAACGCATCGCTGGATCCGCTGAAAGCCGCGAGCGCGGCCTGTGCCCACCGCACCCGGCGAACAGGGAACACCGCGCCGGCGTTCATCTCACGCGTCCGCACCTCGCCGTCGCGCCACGGATCGGTGTCGTCGGAGACGGTGGCAAAGATCGTCGGCCACCAGCGATCGTACGCGTACCCGAACGACCAGTCGGGCCGCAGCCGTGACGAAGACCAGGTGAGGCCGGCGTCGTACGAATGGCGGCCGAGCGCGTCCATCCCCGATGTTCCGGCTCCGGCTGCGATTTCCCCGTTGTCCGACTCGACGATCGGCGTCCAGTACCGCGGCGCAAGCGTTCGCCATGGACGGTACGGTGTCGACGGCGGATCCGGCTCACCGCCGCCGGCCAATGGCGTGGCCGCGGACGGCGTGGCCGCGGACGGCGGCGCGGATGCGCGTGCTACCGGTGCGACGTCGGTCCACGTGGCCGCATCCATCGGCATCGAAAACAGATCGAATCCTTCGACGCTGTAGCCGACGAAGACGAGCTCGCGCCCGTCGGGCGACACGGTTGGCGATTGCGCGCTGTTGCCGGCGCCGTTGAGGCGCCGCGTCCGGCCCGTTTCCACCTCGACCGAGTAGATGGCGAACGGTTTCCCTCCCCGATCCGAGGCGAAGAGGATCGTCTTGCCGTCCGAAAGCCAGAACGGGCTCACGTTGCGTCCGTCCGGAGACGCCGCGACGGCGCGCGCCCGGCCGGTCGCGCTGTCGACGACGACGATCTCGGACGGACCGCCGACCACTCGGCGTTCGGCGGCAATCGAGCGGCCGTCCGGCGACCACCGCGGCGACGAGAAGTTCGTCGAGACCTCCGAGATGAGAGGCGCCGGCTGCGTCGTCCCTCCGGCGTGGTCGAGCGCAAGCGTCGCCAGCGCGCGGCGATCCGCTGACTGCACGGTGCAGACGACGGTGCGCCCGTCCGGAGAGATGTCGGGATCGGCTGCGCGCGCGCCGCGGGTGAGGCGTCGTGCGCGGCCGCCGTCCTGGCGGACGGAATACAGATCGGCCTGCAGGCCGACGTTCGCAACGAGCTCCACTTGATCGAAGACGAGCCGCCCGCCGGCCGCCGCGATCTGCCCGCCCAGGTATTTCGTCGTCACCTGCCGCGGCGCCGAGCCGTCGCGCGGCAGCTCCATCAGAGCCGGGAACCCGTGCGGGTTCGCGATCGCGTAGAAGAGCCGTCCGGCATCGCTGAACCTGGGCGCGCTCACCGAGAACCCATGACGGGTCCGCCGTGTCGCGATCGTCTCGTCCGGTTGCGCCTGCTGCCGCGTGGCGGCGTGGAAGTCGTCCCACAGCGTGCCGAGCGATCGCCCGAACACTTTTCGAAACGCCGGCGCGCCGAAGTAGGGGACCCGCCGCGCCGTTTCGTCGCGAGAGCCGGACGAGAGACTCGGGACCGAACCGATCGGCGAGGTACTGATGGAAGTAGGCGCCGTAGGCGTACTGCGCCGCCCCGCCGGGCCAGTCGATCAGGCCGCCGTTCGCACGATCGATCGGATCGAACCGTCCGGCCGCGGCCGCGCGATCGACGATCATGCGGAAGTCGCCGGCCGGCACGCGTCCTTCACCCGTCAGCGCGCTCTCGTTGTACGTCGCGATGCCTTCAATCTGCCAGAGCGGGAGAAACAGATTCGGAAAGAGCACCGGGGCCCGGCCGAACACGCCGCGAAGGCCGCCGATCCACCCGCGGGCCTTGTCGAGGTGCACGATGTGCGTGTACTCGTGCGCGAACACCAGGCGGAGCCAGTCATCGGTGTTCCCAATCGAGCTGTCGCCCGACGGCGCGGCAGCCGTGATCTCGATCAGGTTGTACGGCGCCGGCGTCGCCCAGCCGTTCGAGAGGTCGGTCTGATCCACGAGGATGACGTGCACGCGGCCGCCCGGCGCGCCGAGCTCCGCGCGGAGCTGGCCGGCAACCTCCTCGGCAATGCGCGCCAGGCGGCGCGCGAGCGCTTCCTCACCCTGGTGGAAGT
Source organism: uncultured Acidobacteriota bacterium (assembly GCA_963820645.1). Classification (GTDB taxonomy): domain Bacteria; phylum Acidobacteriota; class Vicinamibacteria; order Vicinamibacterales; family 2-12-FULL-66-21; genus JALZOC01. The sequence continues at coordinate 89,107 of CAWGAS010000010.1, forward strand.
AGATATTGAAGCGCGGCGTCGAGATCGTCCGGAAGCGGAAGCGGGGATCGTACCGGTTCGCGGCGTCGAGCGGGCTGGACAGCAGCGCCAGCAGGACGGACAACGCTGTCAGCTTCCAGCTCCCAGCTCCCAGCTTCCAGCACGCAGCTCCCAGCTTGCGCAGCCGTCCAGCTCGTTCCCAGCTTCTAGCTCTCGGATCCAGGTTCAGCGCGGCGTCGCCCGAGGCGCATCCCGATACACATCCTTCAGGAACGTGAAATCGGCGATCGGGGAGAGCGTGACGCCGTGCACGCCGGGCTGAAAGATCGCGACGTTCGTCTTGTACCAAAGACTGATGTAGGGCACGCCCTGCGCGATGATCTGCTGGGCCTCGGTATAGGCCCGGCGCCGCTCACCTTCGTCGGCCGCGGCCCCGGCTTCGCCGATCAGCCGATCGACGTCCGCGTTCCGGAAGTACACGCGGTTGAGGCCGGCGGGCGGCACGAGCTGCGAGTGATACACGAGCCGCAGCATGTCGGGGTCGGTCACGCCGACGAACTGGAGCGAGTAGAGCTGGAAGTTTCCCCGCAGCACGTCCGCCGACAACGTCTGGAATTCCGAGGACCGGATCTGCACCGCGATGCCGACGCGCGCGAGGTCGTGCTGGATGGCGGCCGCCTGCAGCCGGTACACCTCCGAGGTCGACGTTTTCAGCGACAGCCGGAACCGCGGCTGCGGCCCGTCGCCGTCGGGATCGCGGTAGCCGGCCCCGTCGAGCAGGCGCGCCGCTTCGGCCGGATCGTGCGTGAAGTCGAAGACGTTGCGCTCGAACGCCCACGACATCGGCGGCAGGATGCCGACGGCCGTCGTGGCAAAGCCGCGCCGCAGGTATTTCACGATGGCGTCGCGATCGATGGCGTACCCGATGGCTTTGCGCACTTCCAGGCGGCTGAGGATTGGATCGCGCAGGTTGAGGCCGAGGTAGGCGTAGTCGGTGCCCGCGGCGGTCGCGACCTGCATGCGCCCCTCCTGCCGCAGCTCCCACACGAGATCCGGCGACAGGTCGTTGACGACGAGATCGACCGAGCCGTTGCGGAGCTCGAGCCCCCGCATCGTGTCGTCGGGGATCACCTTGAGCACCAGCCCGTCGTTGCGCGGACGGCCGGCGTAGTGCTGCTCGAAGGGCGTCAGCACGAGCCGGTCGTCGGCGACGAACTGCGCGAGGCGATACGGTCCCGTTCCGATCGGCTGGCGCGCGTTGGCGCCGCCGGAGCCGTCCTGCACGATGCCCATGACCAGGTTGATGGGGAAGGAGGCGACCGCGGTTTTCAGTTTGAACTCGACGCTGTAGCGATCGAGCCGGTTGACGGCGGCCAGCATCCGATACGCGGCCGTCCTCCCGCGGAAGGCGGGATCCAGGAAGCTTCGGAACGTGTACACGACATCGTCGGCGGTCAGCTCGCGGCCGTTGTGAAACAGGACCCCCTGCCGCAGCCGCGCGATGTAGGTGACCGGATCCGGCTGCTCCAGCGACTCTGCCAGGTCGGGAACCGGACGCAGCTGGTTGTCGATTCGAAGCAGCGTGTTGAAGAGGAGCTGATGGGCTTTCTGCGACGCCTCGTCCGTGCCGACGCGCGGGTCGAGGTTGATGACCGGGAGCGCCATCCCGACGATGAGGGCGTTACCTTCGGGGCGCTTCTGAGAACAGCCGGCGGAGAGGGCGGCCAGCACGGCGAGCGCGGTCAGGTTCCGCGCCACGTGCCGCGTCATTCACCCGCCTCGTCCTTCAGGTTCGCCAGGATCGACAGCGCCTGCAGCGGCGTGATGCCGTTGATGTCGAGCGCGCGCAGGCGGCGATGGATCGCGTCGTCGTCGGGCGCCGCCGTCTCGAAGAGTCCCAGTTGCGGCTGCCGATCGGAACCGCTGCCGCTGAGCGACGGCCGTCCGCCGCGGGACAGCTCGTCGCGCTCGAGCCCGTTCAGGATTTCGCGCGCGCGCAGGACGACGCCCGGCGGCAGGCCCGCCAGCCGGGCGACCTGGATGCCGTAGCTCCGGTCCGAGCGCCCGGGGACGACCTTGCGGAGGAAGACGATGTCGTCGTTCCACTCGCGGACGACGACGTGAAAGTTGGCGACGCGCGGGCAGCGCGTCCGCGAGATCCGTCAGCTCGTGGTAGTGCGTCGCGAAGATGGTCTTGGGGCGCGCGCGGGAGTTCGACGCCAGGTGCTCGGCGACCGCCCAGGCGATGCTGAGGCCGTCGAACGTCGAGGTGCCGCGGCCGATCTCGTCGAGGATGACCAGGCTCCGGGACGTGGCGCAGTGCAGGATGTTCGCCGTCTCCTGCATCTCGACCATGAAGGTGGACTGCCCGCGGGCGATGTTGTCCGACGCGCCGACGCGGGCGAACAGGCGATCGACGACCGGCAGCTTCGCCGTCCGGGCCGGCACGAACGACCCGGCCTGCGCCATCAGGCAGAGCAGGGCCGTCTGCCGCAGGTACGTCGACTTGCCGCCCATGTTCGGGCCGGTCAGGATCACGAGCTGATGCTCGGCGGCGTCGAGCGTGACGTCGTTCGGCACGAACGCGTCGGCCGCGTAGCGCTCGACGACGGCATGGCGGGCATCGGTGGCGACGAGCTCGTCCCCGGCGTGCATGAGCGGCTTCGTGTAGTTCTGCAGCGCGGCGGTCTCGGCCAGCGCGCCGAGCACGTCGAGCGAGGCGAGCCCGCGGGCCGTGTCCTGAATGCGCGGCGCCTCCGGCCGCGACGCGGCGGCGCAGCGCGTCGAAAATCTCGACCTCGCGCTCGACGATGCGCTCGTCGGCGCCGAGGACTTTCTCTTCGTACTCCTTGAGGGCGGGCGTGATGAAGCGCTCGCCGCCGGCAATCGTCTGTTTGCGGTGGTAGTCGGCGGGCACGCTCGCGAGGTTCGACTTCGAAATCTCGATGTAGTAGCCGAACACGCGGTTGTAGCGGATCTTGAGGGAGTTGATGCCGGTGCGCGCGCGCTCCGCTTCTTCCATCTCGGCGATCCGCTGCTTGCCGGAACGGCTGATGCCGCGCAGATCGTCGAGCTCGGGATCCACGCCGTCGCGCACGACGCCGCCGTCGCGCGCCATCGCCGGCGGCTCGTCGAGCAGCGTCCGATCCAGCTCGTCGCGCAGGTCCGCCAGGTCGTCGAGCTCCGCCGCGAGGCTGCGCAGGAGCGGGGCCTGGAACGGCTCGAGGAGCATGCGGAGACGCGGCACGGCGGCGAGCGACTGGCGGAGCGCAACCAGGTCGCGCGGCCCGGCCGTGCCGAGCGCGGCGCGGGCGACGATCCGCTCGATGTCGTGCACCGTCTTCAGCGTCTCGCGCACTTTCGCGCGCTCGGTGCCGCGGAACGCGAAGTCCTCCACGCCGTCGAGGCGATCCTGGATGCGCTCGAGCGCCACCAGCGGCCGGAGCAGCCACGCGCGGATCAAACGGCCGCCCATGGGCGTGCACGTCCGATCGATCTCGTGCAGCAGCGATCCGGTGCGCCCGCCGTCGGCAGCTTCGATCACCTCGAGCGTTCTGAGCGTGGTCGGATCGATGACCATGCAGTCGGCGCCGCTGCGGAACGCGATCTCGCGGACGTGCGCGAGATCCGCCTTCTGCGTGTCGCGCAGGTACTGCACCAGCGCGCCGGCGGCGCAGGTGGCGGCCGGGCGATCGCTCAGCCCGAACCCGTGCAGCGTCTGGGCCCGCATCTGCGCCAGCAGCGTGCGTCGCGCCGACTCGAACTCGAACGTCCATCCGTCGGCCGGGGTCACCCGCGTCTCGAGCCGCAACTGTTCGACCAGCGCGGGGATGTCGTCGAACCCCGCGGGGATCAGGATTTCGCGCGGCCGGAGGACCGAGAGCTCGTCGGCGAGCGCCTGACGTCCGTCCGGCCCGGCGTACTCCGCCGCCGTGAACTCCCCGGTGGACAGATCGAGCAGCGCCACGCCATAGCCGGGGCCCGGGTGCGCGGGCGAGATGCCCATGAGGAATGCCGGCTCTCGCGCGTCGAGGTAGCCGGCATCGGTCAACGTGCCGGGCGAGACGACCCGGACGACTTCGCGGCGGACGAGTCCCTTGGCCTTCTTCGGGTCCTCCATCTGCTCGCAGACCGCGACCCGGAAGCCTTTCTTGACGAGCCGCGCGATGTAGCCCTCGCCGGCGTGATAGGGAACCCCGCACATCGGGATGGCGCCGCCCGTGGAATCCTTGGATCGGGAGGTGAGCGTCAGCTCGAGCGCGCGCGCCGCCGTGAGCGCGTCCTCGTAGAACATCTCGTAGAAATCCCCCATGCGGAAAAAGACGATCGCGTCGCGGTGCTGCCGCTTCGCTTCGAAATACTGCCGCATGGCCGGGGTCGCGCCGGCGGGTTCAAGAAACACAGGAGGGAACGCCATCAGGGGAGCTGTTGCCGCGAGTATAACATTGCGATTCGGTGAGACAGATGGCGAATCGCTGTCTAAAGTTCTAAAGTTCTAACGTTCGAACGTTCGGAAGTTTAGAACTTTAGAACTCTAGACAGTGATAACCCTCGCCCTCGACACCACGACGCGAGCCGGAAGCACGGCCGTTCTTCGGGACGATGCCGTGCTGGCCGAGCTGTCCGGCGATCCGGCGCTCACGCACGGGCAGCGCCTGCCGGGCGAGTTGATGCGCGTGCTGGACGAGGCCGGCGTGCGCATCGAGGACGTGGATCTGTTCGCCGTGGCGGCCGGTCCCGGTTCGTTCACCGGGCTGCGCGTCGGCATCGCGACGGTGCAGGGGCTGGCGATGGCGCGCAGCCGGCGCGTGGTCCCGGTCTCGACACTCGACGCGCTCGCGTGGGCCGCAGCGAACGCGGCCCGGGCCGGGACGAACGCCGATCGGCGCATCGCCGCCTGGATGGACGCGCAGCGCGGGGAAGTGTCGGCGGCGCTGTATGCCCCGGACGGGCGTGACCTCCTCATCGCCCCGCAGTCGTCATCGCCCGCCTCCGTCCTGGACCGATGGAGCGAGGCGACGGACACCACGACGGCCATCTTCATCGGCGACGGCGCGGTGCGATATCGCGAGATCGTCGAGGGGCGCGCCGGCCGGGCGCTCGTGACAGCTCCGCCGCCGCTGGCGCGTTTCATCGGGGCGATTGCGGCCGCGGATCCCAGCCGCGCCGTGCTCCCGCACGCCGTCGTCCCCATCTATATCCGCGCATCGGACGCTGAGCTGGCGCGGGCCCGACGGAACACATGAGCGACGCCGGACCGTATGCGATCGCGCGCCTCACGCGCGACGAGGACCTCGACGACGTCGTGGCGCTCGAGGCGGCCTCGTTCACCAACCCGTGGACCCGCGAGATGCTCGCGCGCGAGCTGAGCCACTCGGACGTGGCGCGCGTCTACGTGCTGCGGGGACCGGACCAGCGGCTGCTCGCGTTCTGCGCCTGCTGGGTGGTGTTCGACGAGCTCCACATCAACACGCTCGCCGTCACGGCCGATCGACGCCGGGAAGGACTGGCGACGCGGCTCCTCGGCTTCGTGTTCGCCGACGCCGCCGCCGCGGGGGCGCGCCGGGCAACCCTGGAAGTGCGCCGATCCAACGAACCCGCGCTCCGGCTCTACGAACGGCTGGGGTTCACGGTCAAAGCCGTCCGGACCGGGTATTACAGCCAGCCCGATGAGGACGGGCTGATCCTGTGGCGCGACGATCTCCCCGGTGCCCCCTCTGGTGCGCATCCTTGATGCAGTTACGGTCTTGTGGTACGGTGCCTATATGAATGCCCAGCACGCGTAAGACCCTCTTATCCAGGAGGCGGAAATGCCGAAAGACTTCGAAGAGCTGAAGCGAGAACTGCTGCAGACCGACGAGGAGTACCGCCAGCTTGCCACCCAGCATCACGACCTCGACGAAAAGGTTCACTCCCTGACGGCTCGCCACTACCTCTCGGAACCCGAACAGCTCGAAGAAGTCCGGTTGAAGAAGCGCAAGCTTCACCTGAAAGATCAGATGGAGAACATTCTCCGCCGGCACACGACAGACGGCCAGGCGCCGCACGCGGCGCGTCACTGACGGCTCACCTCAGCTTCGGCCACAGAGGGCCAGCGGCCGGACGGTCCGCCCTGGCCCTCGTGACGTTCACGCGATATCCGAGCACCCTTTCTCCATGAAAATCGATCGCGCCGGGTTTCCGTTCATCGCGGCCGCACTCGTGCCGGCCGTGGCGCTCGCGGTCGCGCGCCGCCGGGGGGCGGCCGCCTCCCTCGCGGTGCTCGGCGGGTTCTTCGCCTTCTTCTTCCGCGATCCGGAACGCCAGGTGCCGCAGGATACCGACGCCGTCGTGTCGCCGGCCGACGGCCGCGTGATGTCAGCCGGTCCCGCGGACCCGCGCTGGGCGCCGCCGGGCGAGTGGAAGCAGGTCACGATCTTCCTGTCGCCGATGGACGTCCACATCAACCGGACGCCGGTCGGCGGCCGCGTCCTCCGCGTCGACTATCGACCCGGGAAGTTTCTTCCGGCCTACAACGAGGGCTCGAACGACAACGAGCTGAACGAAGTGTGGGTCGAGTACGGGGCGCGGACGGTGGTCTTCAGGCAGGTGGTCGGGATGCTCGCGCGCCGCATCGTCTGCCGCGTGCGCGAAGGGGACGTGCTCGAGCGCGGGCAGCGCGTGGGTCTGATGAAATTCGGATCGCGGATGGACGTGTTCGTGCCGACCGACGCGGAGCTCTGCGTCTCGGTCGGGGACCACGTCGTCGGCGGCGAGACCATCCTCGCTGTCTTCGGGAGCGCCGGTGCTCGATAGCGTGCCGCGCAGGCGCCGGCAGAGCGATCGTCCGCACCGGTTCCGGCGCGGCGTGTTCCTCTTGCCGTCGCTGTTCACGGTGGCGAACCTGTTCTGCGGGTACGCGTGCGTGGTCTACTCGACGCGGTCCGACTTCGACACGGCCGCGCTGCTCATCGGGATCGCGATGGTCCTCGACACGCTCGACGGCTTCTTCGCGCGCCTGACCAACTCGTCGTCGGCGTTCGGGGTCGAGCTCGATTCGCTGGCCGACGTCGTCTCGTTCGGCCTGGCCCCCGCGATCCTGGCGTTTACGTGGGGCCTGGCGCCGCTGCAGCGGCTCGGGTGGGCGGCCGGCTTCCTCTACGTCACCGCCGCCGCGATGCGCCTGGCGCGCTTCAACGTCCAGACCACCACGACCACCGCGTCGACCGACAAGCGCTATTTCGTCGGGATGCCGAGCCCCGCGGCCGCGTCGGTGATCGCCTCGACGGTCTACATGTATCCGTACGGGCTCTACGACCGCCAGGCGGCGCTGCCGGCGCTCGCCATGGTGCTCGTCCCCGCGTTCCTGATGGTCAGCACGATCCGCTTCCGCAGCGTCAAGGTGATCGACGTCGGCCACCGCCGATCCTACGTGGCGCTGTTCCTCGGCGCCGTCGCGCTGGCGCTCATCGCCTCGCACCCGCGCCTCGCGCTCGTGGTGTTGTCGTATGGGTACGTGACGGGGGCGCTGCTGTTCTGGGTCGTGTCGAAGCTACGGACGCGGTCCGGAGCGGCACGGAGCGACCGCCAGCAACCGGGCCGACGGAACCGCAGTTTCACCGACGACACGGAACACGGAGCAACGGAGCAACGGAGACTTCTAGTTCCTGTACAGGTCGGGATCGAACGACGACGTCGCACGCCGCTTCGGTCAACAGCGGCACGTTGAAGTTCATCAGACAGACCCACGGGACATCCGGTCAACTTCAGATAGGTGATCACCTGCGCCGTGATGAACCGGCGCGAGCTCGCCACGGCCTTGACCTCCACGACCACGAGGTCTTCCACAATGAGATCGAGCGGAAACCGCGAGTGCGACACGAACGCCGCGATACACGACCGGAATGGCCGCTTCTCTGTCTCGACCTGCAAGCCTTGCGCGCGCAGCTCGAGAATGAAGCACCGCGCGTAGATCAGACTCGAGGAGCCCGGCGCCGAACTCCGATGGACGGTCACGCGCGCAGCCGATGATCGTCTCGGTTAGCGGATTGAGGCCATCCGGATCTCTGGCGAGCATGGCGGCCGAACGTGCAATAGCCGAGCCGTGTCAGCATAGCCTAGGTACAGTCGCAGGATGCATCTGCAGGAGTGCGGCAGATATTCGCGCTGTCGGCAAGGTCTCGACGGCGTGAGTTTTCTGCGATCAGAACTCCAGAATCGTGTCGCTCTCCGTGTCTCTCCGTGTCCTCCTGTGTTCTCCGGTCGCTCCGTGTTTTCCGTTTCTCCGTGCTCCTGTGCTGATGTCTCCGTTACCTCCGTCCGCTCCGTTAGCTCGACTCACCGATCGGCAACCGCAGCACCACGACGGTGCCCTCGCCCTTGACGCTTTCGACCTCGATCGCGCCGCCGTTGAGCTCGACGTTGCGGCGCGCGATGGGAAGCCCCAGGCCGGTGCCGGTCGTCTTGGTCGAGAAATACGGCTCGAACACGCGCGCCAGCGCGTCGGCGTCCATGCCCACACCGGTGTCGCGCACGCGCAGCGTGACGAACTGCGCGTCGGCGGTCGCGTCGAGGGCGAGCACACCCTGGCCGGGCATCGCGTAGAGCGCGTTTTCGACGATGTTGGCGAGGCCGCGGGCGATGAGCGTGCGGTCGACGAAGACGCGCGGGAGCGGCGGCACGACGTGGTTGACGATCTCGATGCGGCCGGCCAGGCCCGTGCGGTACGGATCGATCACCGACGCGACGAGCTCCGGGACGTCCACCGGCGCCGGCTTCGCCGTCGGGGAGGACGCGAAGCTCGAGAACTCCGCCGAGATCCGCCGGAGGAGCCGGACCTGTCCGAGGATCGAGGTGACGCAGCTCTCGACCACGTCCCCCAAGGGCTCCCCGCGGTCGGCGTGCACGCGCCGGAGATGCTCGGCCGACAGTTGAATCGGGGTCAGCGGGTTCTTGATCTCGTGCGCGACCTGACGCGCCATCTCGGCCCACGCCTCGAGGCGATGGGTGCGCTCGAGCTGGGCGCGCTGCGCCTTGAGCTCCGCGGCCATGCTGTTGAACGCGTCCACGAGGCGCTGGAGCTCGTCGGCGGACTTGACCGCGATCTGGGCGTCGAAGTCCCCGCGCGCGATCCGCCGCGTCGCGCGCGTCAGGCGGCGGACGGGATCCGCGATGCGTTCCGCCATATACAGGCCCATCGCCGCGCCGAGCAGCACGAACACGAGCGCCGCGAGGTGGACGCCGCGATCGAGATCGTCGATCTCGCGATCGATGTCGCGCTGACGGTTGGCGAGCGGGACGGTGAGGATCATCTTCTGCTCGCCCGCGCGCACGGGGGTCGCCGCGATCGTGTAGGGGATGTTGCCGATCCGATCCTCGCCGACGAAGCTCGGCAGGTCTTCCAGGACGATCGCGCGGTAGACGGCGTCCGGCGTGCGCTGCGCGAGGACGCCGGACTCGAACAGGTCGCGCTCGCTCGTCGCGACGAGCTTCGCGTCCTTGAAGATGTTGACGTCCTGATCGATGACCTGCCGGATCCAGACCATCACGTCGTCGCTCGCCGGCGCCAGGCCGTCGGTGCGCTGCAGGAGCGCATTCGACTGCTCGATCACCCGCTGGGCGACCGCGGCGGTCCGCGCGGCCTCGCGCGCGACGTCGGCCGTGAGCAGGTTCGCGAAGTACGTGCGAATCCACAGCGCCAGCGCCAGGACCGGGATGATGGACGCCAGAACGAAGGCCAGAAACAGCTTCCGGTAGAAGCTCGCGCGAATCTCGCGCAGCAGCGCGCGCCCGAGACGCGGCCGCCCGCGCGCGACGCGCGTGAACAGCGCCGTGCCCAGGAGCACGAGGACGTAGACCGCACCCGACAGCGTCGTCAGCTCCGCCAGGTGCACGAGGTGATCGAACAGCGTCAGCATCGGGTAGCCGATGGCGTAGATGAACACGCGGTCGTTCGAGAAGTACACGCGCCACCGGACGTTCCCGCTCTGCGCGGTGGTCCAGAACGGCCGCCGCGCCGGGTCGTAGAGCCCGGCAAACAGGGCATCGGTGATCGGCCACGCGGCCGGCCCCGACGTGTAGATCGGACCGAGCGCCCAGCCGTAGATCACGACTTCCACATCGCTGCCGGTCGTTCCCTCGCGCGGCGCGCCCCCTTCGGCAGGACGGAAGACCTCGAAATAGGGGTTCTGCGAGGTGATGAACGGCAGGGTCCGGTAGTCGAACAGCAGTACGTGGATGACGATGGTGCCGACCGGCTCGGGGGGACCGCCATCGAGGCTCGCGCAGATCTTGCGTTCCGCGTGGAGCATCTGCCGCTCTTCGGACCCGAAGGGGGCCGCCTCCCCGAACACGTCCCACTGGCACGCCGAGTCGGCCTGCGGCGCCGGAGCGGTCCCCGAGTACTCCGGAAAATTGAGGGCGAAGCGGCTGATGAGCGTGCCTTTGCGATCGTACAGCTCCACCGCGGACGTCAGCCGCGCGCGCGCGAGCGCCGTTTCGTTCCAGACGAAGAACGCGCGTTCCGTTCCCGCCGACGTCTGCTGAGCCCCGCCGTCCGCGGCCGAGCCGTCGGCCACGAGCAGGGGCAGCACCGTGAGCGCATCGATTTCCCGGCGCGCCTCGGTCAGCCGTTCCTGGAGCGTCTCTGAATGCCTCTGCGCCTGGACGGCGTACCGCGTCGCGATGAGCGAACGCATCGCCGTCTCCGCGAAGTAGTCGACCGACGGGTAGAGCAGGAGGGCGGGAATCAGAAACGCCACGAACAGCGCCAGGATGCGCGCCGCCACGGTGGTGTGGCGGTACCACACGACGACGCGCCGCGCGGCGAGAGCGGCGAGGGCGCACGCCAAGGCTGACAGGACGAGCCCGCGCCCCGGCAGCGTCCACTCCCGCCACCGGACCAGCACCGCGATCGCGGCAGACGGAGCGATCCACAGCAGGGCGATTTGCACCCGGAGCGTCGTCGCGGAAGCGGCCAGCCGCCAGCGCGCCAGCGCCGCGCTCAGGATCAGCGTGCACGTCCAGAGCGCCGCGATGTGACAGGCCAGGACACCGATGAGGAGCGCCAGCCGGCCGGCGACCCACGGGTGCAATGAAAAGTGCCGGAGATCGACCGTGGCCGGATCGACGGCGCGCTGCAGCAGGCGCTCGAACAGGACGAGCACGGCCGCGATCGTCACGCCGGCGAGGAGCTGGACCAGCAGGAAGCGGACGTAGGCGCGGGCAGGCTCCTGGCGCGTGGCCCGGGCCGCCACGCGCAGCCTGACAGCCGGCCCGGCGAGCAGGCCAATCGCGGCTGCGCCCGTGACGCCGCCAAGCAGCAGCAGCGCCGCGGCAGACGGGCGCTGCCCGGCGGCCAGCGCGAGCGCGCCGCCGAAGGCGACGCTGCCGGCGGCGAGCAGCGCGAGCGCGACGGCCGTGGACCGCACGAACTCGCGCGGCGCTTTCGCTGTGGACCGGCGATCGAGGGCCGGACCGATCAGCAGCAGGATCGTGATCCCGAGCACCGAGAGCACGACCGCCCCGACCTGCCGCCGCCACGCACGCCGCGCCCGATCGATTTCGTCCGGCGAGATCGACACTTCCACCAGCGGCTCGCCGCCAGGGGCGCGCAGGAGAAACGCATTCGCGAGGGGCGTGTCCCCGGCCCCCTCGTATCGGGTTCGCAGCTTCGCCGGACCGAACGGCGTCGGCAGCTCGAAGTCGCTCGGCGCGATCGCCGCCGAGACGGGCGCCGGGGAGAGCCCGTGCTCGACCGCAACCGAACCGAGGCGACGCCCGTCCGGGCCGCCAATCGGCAGGACGTGCACCAGGCGCAGCCCGAGGGGCGACGGGGTGACGAAGAATGCGGAAGGACCCGACAGCCGGTCGAGACCGATGTCCGACGGCCGCCCGACCCATGCCCGGGCAGCCCCGCCGGGAACCTCGGAGATCGTGACGGCGACGGCCTCCGCCGCCACTGCCGCCTCCGGCAGCCGCCGGTCAATGAGGTCGAACAGATCGCGCGCGGCATCCGGTCCCGCCGCGAGGCCCTGGGCGGCTGCCGGATCGTTCGCGATCGCCGAGGCCACTCGCGAGAGGACGCCAATCATCCGCTCGAAGTCGCGGCGCACGTACGCCTCGACGCGCGAGGCCGCGGCCGCGGCGGTGGCGCCGAATCTCCAGAGCTCGAACAGCGCTCCGGCCGCCGCGGTCATCGCCGTGAGGAGGAGACCGGCCGCCAGCAGCCGCCGCGCGCTCACGCGCCGGTCGCGCAGCCACGTGGAATCGGGAGGAGACACTGAAGCAGCAGAATACCGCAAAGGGTACAATCGAACGGTCGATGCCTCAACCGCCCGATCTGAAGGCCTCCCTGAAACGCGGGGCGTTCGTGGCCGCCGCGAACTGGCCCCTCGTCGCCGTGCAGTTCATCGCGGAGGGCACGCTGAAACTGCTGCTGGCCGTTCCCGTCGTCGGCGGCATCGTCCTCGTCGTGCTGCTGCTCGGCGCCGACGTCGACGAGATCATGGCCGGCGACACCCGCCAGATCGTCGCGTCGGTGTTCGGGGCGCTTCGGGCCAAGCCGGCGGCGTTGATCGCGTTCGGCGCCGCGTTCGGCCTCGTCATGCTCGGCGGATCGCTGCTCACGTTCGCCGTCAAGGGTGGGACGGTCGCGATCCTCGCCGCTGCGGAGGCACAGGCCGGACCCATCGAACGCCCGCCCTTGCGCCTCGCGGCGCTGAGGCGAGCGAACCTCGTCGGGATCGAGCCGTTTCTCGACGGTTGCCGAACCTTCTGGCGCCGATACGTGAAGCTCGGCTTGTGCCTGCTCCTGGTGTACGCGGCGACGGCGATCGTCTTTCTGGGGCTCTTCGTCCGGGGGTTTGCGCTCGTCGGAAACCTGGGCGCGCTCCTCGGGTTCTCTTTCGCGACGGTGCTGGCATTGGGCGCGCTCGTCGTGTGGCTGCTGGTCGTCAATTCCTTCTACCTGCTGACGCAGATGGCGATCGCGGTTGAAGATCTCGGCGTTCGTGAGGCCATGGTCCGCGTGGCGGAGTTCGTCCGCGCCAGCACCCGCGAGGTCGTCGGCATCTTCGGTGTCGTGCTCCTCCTGGTTGCCGTCGCGACGATCGCGTCGATTCTGGCGACGGCAGGCCTGGGCCTCATCGCGTTCGTCCCGCTGGTCGGTCTCGCGATCGTGCCGCTCCAGGCTGCGGCGTGGCTGGTCCGGGGCTTCGTCTTCGAGTACCTGGCGCTGACTGCCCTCGGCGCGTACCTGACGCAGTATCGGTACTACCTCCACAGCCTCGCGGCCGTGCGCGCGCACGAGACCGCTTCGGAGATTTCGGGACAACGCCTCGCATGACGGCCTACGACACGTTTCTCTCACGCGCGGCGAGCGAGATGCAGGAGTCCGCCATCCGCCGCATGGGCAAGATCCTCGCGCAGAATCGGGACGTCATCTCGTTCGCCCCCGGCTACCCGGCCGTGGAAACCTTCCCGTGGTCCGACTTCCAGGCGATCGCGCACGAGCTCTTGTCCGGCTCGGACGGAAGCGTGCTCCAGTACGGGCCCACCCGCGGGTACCGGCCGCTGCTCGAACTGATCGCCGGCATCATGGAGCACCGCGGGGTCGCCTCGTCGCTCGATCGGCTGCTCGTGACGACCGGATCGCAACAGGCGCTGGATCTGGTCGCGCGCGTGCTGCTCGACCCCGGCGACGTGATTCTCGTCGAGCTCCCGACCTACACGGGCGCCATCACGGCGTTCAGGAACGTGCAGGCGCGCATGGAAGGCGTGCCGCAGGAGGGCGACGGGATCGACCTTGCGGCTCTCGAAGCGGTCCATGCCCGGCTGATCAAAGAGGGCCGCCGGGTGCGCGTGCTCTACGTCGTGCCGAACTTCCAGAATCCGACCGGCTTGCTCATCGGCCTGGACAAACGGCGACAGCTCCTCGAGTGGGCCGCGCGCAGGAACGTCCTCATCGTGGAAGACGATCCGTACCGCGAGCTGTACTTCGAGGATTCCGCGACGGAAGCGGACGTCCGGCCGATGAAGGCGGACGATTCGGAGGGACGCGTCGTCTACCTCAGCAGCTTTTCGAAGACCCTGGCGCCCGGATTCCGCGTCGCCTGGATCGACGCGCCGGCGCCGATCGCGGCCAAGCTCGAGATTGCCAAGCAGGCCGCGGACCTGTGCACGGGCGGGTTCGATCAACGGCTCGTCTACGAGGCAGCGCGCAGAGGCATCCTCGATCGGCAGCTTCCGTTGCTCCGCGCCCACTATCAGGAACGGCGCGACGTCATGGTGGAAGCGCTGCGCAACGAGCTCGGCAGCTCGGTCAGCTGGCCGGCGCCGCGCGGCGGGTTCTTTCTGTGGGCGAAGTTACCCGCCCCGCTCGACGCCAATCGCCTGATCGATCGCGCCGTACGGCACGGTGTCGTTTACGTGGCGGGGGAGGCGTTCTTCGTGAACGGCGATGCCCTTCGACCGGACGATGCAGAGGCTCAGGGCGTCCCGAGCTCGTCGAGGGACGGACACAGCCTGATGCGGCTGTGCTTCTCGGCGCCGTCGCACGATCGCATTCGCGAAGGCGTCTCGCGGCTGGCGGCCGCGGTGCGAGAAGAGATCGCGGAGCTCACCGCTTCGGCTCCGGCGGCTCAACCGGCACGGTGATCCCCGGCAGCGCCGTCAGCGGCACGACCGCGATCGCGGGCAGGGGAGGCTCGGTCAGCACCAGCATGAACTCACCCCCCAGGCTGCCGGTCACGGCGGCCACGAGCGTCTCCGAACCCGACGCCGCGAACGCGAGAGGCACGACCGGGGCCGCACCGAGCGTAATCTGACCTGCCGGACGCCCCGTCGCTGCCTCGAAAGCCCGGACCTCTGCCGCCGTGCCGGACACGACGACCGTGGATCCGATGACGGCTGGTCCGCTGGGCCTGAACGGCAGGCTCTTGTGCCACCGCAGCGCTCCGTGGCCGCGATCGAACGCGCGCACCGCGTTGTCCATCGACGCCACGAACACGCGGGACTGGTCGGCAGCGGGCCGTCCCCGAAGCTCAGCCCCTATCCACTGCCGCCAGCCGCCCTCCAGGGCCCATTGGCCGTTGTCGGCGTTCAGACTATAGAAATGCTTGTCCGCCGAGCCCACGTAGATGCGATCGCCAATCGCCAGCACTTCCGACAACGGCCCCGTGAAGTCGCGAGACCATCGCTCGGCGCCCGTCTGCAGATCCAGGGCGAGCAGGTGGCCGTCGTCGAGCGGCAGGTACAGGTTGTCTCCGTCGATCGTCGCGCGCTCACGTTGTGCGCCGGTGGATCGGCTCCACACCTTCGATCCGTCGGCGGCGCGGAAGGCGGTGACCGTCGCGTCCGTGGCCGCGATGACCCATCCTTCGTGCGCGACGAGCGGCGCCGTGATGGCGCCGATGGGCGCGCGCCACAAGACTTCCGACGTTGCCGCATTGAGCGCGTGAATGGCTTCCCCGGACGCGATGAACACGCGATCGCCGTCCGCCGCGACGGGCCGGTCCGTCCGCAGCTCGACACGCCAGGCCTCGCCGCCATCCAACAGGCGATGCGCCGCGACGATGCCGGACTGCAGCACGAGGAAGACGCGCGAGCCGTCGAAGACGGGAGCTGCGGCAGGGCGCGCAGAAATTGCAACAGACCAGCGGACCGCAGTCGGCAAAGGCTGCGTACTGGCAGCAGCCGCCGCCGTGAGCGCAGGCGGCGCCTGAGGTTTGCCGGCAGGGACAGCCATCGGAGCGGCCGGAGTCTGCTCGCCGCGTGGACGAGCCGCCGCGATCGACGTGATGGCCCCAATCGCGATGACGGCGGCGGTGGCGAACGCAAGAAGAAGTCTGGTGCAGGCCGTTGGCACGTCCTATAATAAGGTGCCTGACCGTGCATTGGTGCATGCGGTGTCGGCGGACGCACGGCGGCGCATCAGACACAGCCCTCTCCAAGTGAATCATCAGACTCTTGTCGTCCTCGATTTCGGCTCGCAATTCACGCAGTTGATTGCGCGCCGGCTGCGTGAGCTGTCGGTCTACTCGGAGATTCTGCCGTTCGACACGCCCATGGCTGAGATCGAACGGCGCCATCCCGCCGGCATCGTGCTGTCGGGCGGCCCGAAGAGCGTCTCCGACGCCGGTGCGCCGCACTGCGTGCCGGGCGTCTACGACGCGGGCGTGCCGGTGCTCGGCATCTGCTACGGCATGCAGCTGATGACCTACGCGCTCGGCGGCGAGGTCGCGCCCGCGCCACACCGCGAGTTCGGGCTCGCGACGATTCACGTCGAGCCGAGCGCGCCGCTCTTTGCGTCGATCCCGTCGGACCTGCGGGTCTGGGCGAGCCACGGCGACTTCGTCAAGACGGCGCCGCCCGGCTTCCAGGTCACGGCCACGAGCGCGAACGCGCCCGTCGCGGCGATGGTCGCCGAGGACCGGCGGCTCTACGCGCTGCTCTTCCATCCGGAAGTCGCGCACACGGATCACGGCCTCGACATCCTCCGCAACTTCGCGTACGACGTCTGCGGGTGCACCGGCGACTGGACGATGTCGTCGTTCGTGCGGGAGGCCACCGAGCGCATCCGCGCGCAGGTCGGCGACGGACGGGTCGTCTGCGGCTTGAGCGGCGGCGTCGACTCGAGCGTCGCGGCGGCGCTCATTCACCGCGCCATCGGCGATCGGCTCACGTGCATCTTCGTCGACAACGGCGTGATGCGGCAGGACGAGGCGGACCAGATCCAGAAGCGCTTCGCGCGGCTGGGCCTGCCGCTCGTCTTCGCGGACGCGTCGTCGATGTTCCTCGATCGGCTGGCGGGCATCACGGATCCGGAGCAGAAGCGGAAGATCATCGGCGCCGCGTTCATCGACGTCTTCGAGGCGGAGGCGCTGAAGCTCGGGTCCTTCGACTTCCTGGGCCAGGGCACGCTGTACCCGGACGTGATCGAGAGCGTGTCGGTCACCGGGCCGTCGCACGTGATCAAGAGTCACCACAACGTCGGCGGGCTGCCGGACCGCATGCGCTTCAAGCTCGTCGAGCCGCTCCGTCTCCTCTTCAAGGACGAGGTGCGGCGGGTCGGCAAGGAACTGGGCCTGGACGACGAGCTCGTCTGGCGCCAGCCGTTTCCGGGGCCGGGGCTGGCCGTGCGCATTCTCGGCGAGGTCACCCCGTCGCGCCTGAACCTCGTGCGCCGCGCCGATCACATCGTCGCCGAAGAGGTGAAGCGGGCGGGGTTGTACCGGACGCTGTGGCAGTCGTTCGCGGTGCTGCTGCCGGTGCAGAGCGTCGGCGTCATGGGCGACGCGCGGACCTACGAGTACACGATCGCGATTCGCGCGGTCGAGAGCCGCGACGGCATGACGGCCGACTGGGCGCGGCTGCCGCACGAGCTCCTCGCGACGATCTCCTCCCGGATCGTCAACGAGGTCAAGGGCATCAACCGCGTCGTGTACGACATCAGCTCCAAGCCGCCGTCGACGATTGAGTGGGAATAAGAAATGCCAACTCCCAACTCTCCAACTGGACTCGCAACTGCCAACTTCAAGCCAATTGGCTCGTACCATTGGGGTGAAAGTCGCTGCGACTTTCACCCCCGGTCAGTTTGGGAGTTGGGAGTCGGCTTTTTTGGGAATTGACAGCCGTGAGTCCTCAGGAAGTCGAGAATGACTGCTTCCACAGACGAACGGTAATGGTTACATGACCGACTTCGTCCACCTCCACCTGCACTCGGAGTACTCGCTGCTCGATGGCGCGTGCCGCATCGAGGAGATGCTCGACCGCGCGGTGGAGCTCCGCATGCCGGCGGTGGCCATCACCGAGCATGGCAACATGTTCTCGTCGATCATCTTCCACGACCAGGCGCGCAAGCGCGGGATCACGCCGATTCTGGGGTGCGAGGTCTACGTGGCGCCCGGGGACCGGCGGACGAAAAGCGGGACTCCCGGCGAAACGGCCAACCACCTGGTGCTCCTCGCCGAGACCAAAGAGGGGTACCACAACCTCATCAAGCTGGTGTCGGCGGGCTACACGGAAGGCTTCTACTACAAGCCGCGCATCGACAAAGCGCTGCTCGCCGAGCACGCGGCCGGGCTCATCGGGCTCAGCAGCTGCCTGAAAGGGGAAGTCGCGACCGGCATCCGGACCGAACAGACGCAGAAGGCGCTCAACGCCGCCGCCGCGTATCGCGACATTCTCGGGCCGAACAATTTTTTCCTCGAGATGCAGTTCCAGGGGATCGAGGAACAGAAAACGGTCAACGTGGGGCTGCAGCCGATCGCCAGGGACCTCGGGCTCCCGCTCGTCGCCACCAACGACGTCCACTACCTGCAGAACACGGACTTCAAGCCGCACGACGTCCTGCTGTGCATCGGGACGGGCAAGTCGGTGAACGACACCGAGCGGCTCCGCTATCACGGCGACCAGTTCTACCTGAAGACCGGCGAGGAGATGGCGGCGGTCTTCACGGACTTTCCCGAGGCGCTGCAGAACACCCTGCGCATCGCGGAGCGCTGCCAGGTGGACCTGTCGGGCACCGTCAACCACCTGCCGAACTTCGACGTGCCTCCGGGGTTCACGCTCGACGACTACTTCGAGCACGTCGTGCGCGAGGGGTTCACGCAGCGGCTGCCGCGGCTGAAAGATCTGGCGGCTCGAGGGGTGCTGACGCACACCCTCGACGAGTACGAGCGCCGCCTCAGCTACGAAATCGACATGATCAAGCAGATGAAGTACCCGGGGTATTTCCTGATCACGTGGGATTTCATCCGCCACGCGCGCGAGAAGGGCATTCCGGTCGGTCCGGGACGCGGCTCGGCGGCGGGGAGCTTCGTCGCCTACTGCCTCCGGATCACCGACGTCGATCCGATCGAGTACGACCTCATCTTCGAGCGGTTCCTGAACCCCGAGCGCGTCTCGCTGCCCGACATCGACATCGACTTCTGCGAGCGCCGGCGCGGGGAGGTCATCGAGTACGTCACGAACAAGTACGGGCGGGCCAACGTCGCGCAGATCATCACGTTCGGCACGATGAAAGCCCGCGCCGTGGTGCGCGACGTGGCGCGCGTCATGGACATCCCCTACGCCGACGCCGACCGCGTCGCCAAGGCCATCCCGCCCGCGCTCGACATGACGCTCGCGAAGGCGCTCGACGAGAACCCCGCGCTCAAGGAGATGGAGCAGAAGGACGAGCGGATCAAGGAGCTGCTCGCCGTCGCGCGGCGGCTCGAAGGGATGACCCGCCATGCCTCCGTCCACGCGGCCGGGGTCGTCATCGCGCCGCGGCCGCTCACCGAGTTCGTGCCGCTCTACAAGAGCCAGAAGGACGAAATCGTCACCCAGTGGGCGATGAAGGAAGTCGAGCGCGTCGGCCTCCTGAAGATGGACTTCCTGGGGCTGAGCACGCTGACGCTGATCCGCGACGCGCTCGAGGAGATCAAGCGCACCGAAGGCATCGACCTCGACATCGACACCGTCACCCTGGACGACGCGAAGACCTACAAGCTGTTCGGCGACGGGCAGACCTACGGCGTGTTCCAGTTCGAGAGCTCGGGCATGCGCGAGCTGCTGCGCAAGGCGAAGCCGGAGCGCCTCGACGACCTCATCGCCCTGAACGCGCTCTACCGGCCGGGCCCGCTGAAGAGCGGGATGGTGGACGACTACATCGCGCGCAAACAGGGGAAGACGGAGGTCAAGTACGAGCTGGCGGCGCTCGCGCCAATCCTCAGCAGCACCTACGGCGTCATCGCCTACCAGGAGCAGGTCATGCGCATCGCCGCGGTGCTGGCCGGCTTCACGATGGGCCAGTCCGACATGCTCCGCAAGGCCATGGGCAAGAAGGACCCCGTGGTCATGGCCAAGCAGCGCGAAGCGTTCACGGAAGGGGCCAAGGCGAAGGGGATCAGCGAGAAGAAGGCCACCAAGATTTTCGACCTGATGGAGTACTTCGCCGGCTACGGGTTCAACAAGTCGCACTCGACGACGTACGCGCTGCTGGCCTATCAGACCGGCTACCTCAAGGCGAACTATCCCGCGCACTTCATGGCCGCGCTGCTGACGATCGAGGCGGCGAACACCGACAAGCTCGCGATGTATCTCGGCGAGTGCCGCGACCTCGGCGTCGCCATCCTCGCGCCCGACATCAATTCGAGCGGGCTCGCGTTCACGGTCGTCAACGGCGCCGTGCGGTTCGGGTTGTGCGCCGTCAAGAACGTCGGCGAAGGCGCCATCCAGTCGATGCTCGCCGTGCGGCAGGCGCTCGGGCGGATCGACTCGCTCTACACGCTGTGCGAGCACGCCGACCTGCGCCTCGTCAACAAGCGCGTCCTCGAGAGCCTGGTCAAGGCGGGGGCGATGGACTCGCTGCTGGCGGCGTCGGCGGGGAGCGTGGCGTCGCGCCGGGCCCGCCTCTTTGCCGCCGTCGACAAGGCGCTCGAGCACGGCGGCCGCCATCAGCGCGACCGCGACAAGGGGCAGTCGCAGCTGTTCGGCAGCAGCGGCGACGAGCCCTCGGCCGCGGACGCCGCCCTGCCGGCCGCGCCGGCCTGGACCGAGGCGCAGCAGCTCGCCGGTGAGAAGGAAGCGCTCGGCCTCTACATGAGCGGCCATCCGCTGGACCGCTTCGCCGACGAATTGAAAGTCTTCGGCGCGCGGCGCGTGGCCGATCTCACCGCATCCGAGGCGGACGTGTGGGTCGGGGGCATCGTGTCGGGCCTGCGCCCGCTGAAGACGAAGAAGGGGGACCGCATGGCGGTCTTCATGCTCGACGACGTGGCCGGGACCGTCGAGGTCGTGGTGTTCCCCGAAACGTTCGGGAAGCACGGCAGCCTCATCGAGGCCGACGCGATGCTGCTCGTCCGCGGCAAGCTCGAAAAAGACGACGAGTCGGCGCGCATTGTCGCGACCGAGCTGCTGCCCGTCTCGGCGCTGGCCGAGCGCACGACCCGCGAGGTCGTGATCCATCTCTCCTGCGCGTCGCAGGGGCGCCAGACGTTCGAGGCCCTGGCCGAGCTGTTGTCGCGGCATCGCGGCGACCGCCGCGTCTTCCTGGAACTGCTCGGCGTGAAGGGATCGAGCGGCGCGCTGCGCGTGAAGGTCGACGTCTCGCAGCGTGTCCGCCCGTCGGAGACGCTGAAGGCCGAGGTCGAGCGGATCTGCGGCGCCGGTTCGGTAGAGCTTCGCTGAGACTCGTCTTATGGCTGATCTTCTCGAGTTCGAAGAGCCCATCGGCGTCCTGCTGAAAGAAATCGAAGCGATCGGCATGATGCCGAGGACGCCGGAGCGCGAGCGGGCCATCGAGACCCTGCGGCGGCGCGCCGACCAGATCCGCGGCGAGATCTACCAGACGCTCACGCCGTGGCAGCGCGTGCTCGTCGCGCGCCACCCGAACCGCCCGAACACGCTCGACTACGTGCAGCGCCTGTTCACCAAGTGGGACGAGCTGCACGGCGATCGCCGCTTCGCGGACGATCATGCGATCGTCTGCGGCTTCGCCGAATACCGCGGGGAGCCCGTCGCCATCGTCGGGCACCAGAAGGGGGGCGACACCAAGCAGAAGATCTTCCGGAACTTCGGCTACGCCCGGCCCGAGGGCTACCGCAAGGCGCTGCGCGTCATGCTGCTCGCGCAGAAGTTCAGCCGGCCGATCGTCGTCTTCGTCGACACGCCGGCCGCCTATCCGGGCGTCGAGTCCGAGGAGCGGGGCGTCGCCGAGGCCATCGCGCTCAACCTCCGCGAGATGATGATGCTCGAGGTCCCGATCGTCGTGATTGTCTGCGGGGAAGGGGGCAGCGGCGGAGCGCTCGGCATCGCGATCGGCGATCGCGTGCTGATGCAGGAGTTCTCGGTCTACAGCGTGATCCCGCCCGAAGGCTGCGCGGCGATTCTCTGGCGGGACGCGAACCGCAAGGTCGAGGCGGCCGCGGCGCTGAAGATCACCGCGCCCGACATGCTCGCGCTCGGCCTCATCGACGCCGTCGTGCCGGAGCCGACCGGCGGGGCGCACACCGATCCGGATGCGGCCACCGCGCTCGTGGACCAGGCGCTCTCGGCGGCGCTCGCGGACGTGTCGGCGCTGACCGTCGAGGCGCGGCTGAACGCCCGGTACGACAAGTTCCGCAAGATGGGGGAGGAAGGGACGTCCTTCATCGATACCGAAAAACCCCCAACTGCCACTCCCAACTCGCCAAAATGATGAACAGGAGCTTCAAGAGAACAGGAGACTTCGTTTCAAAACCAAAAAGCTCCTGATCTCGCTTGTCTTGTGCGCGACGAGCGTGACTGAATCGCAAGTGATCGTGCCATGACGAAGTCCCTGTTGTGGCACCACCTGCCGTGCAACGACGAGCAGGCGACCGCCCTGTCGGCGGAGCTCGGCGTCCACCCCGTCATCGCGCGGCTGTTGTGCCTGCGCGGCCTGGCGGACCCCGACCAGGCCCGGCGCTTTCTGCACCCCGACCTCGCGCACCTGCACGATCCCTTCAGGCTCGCGGACATGGATCGGGCGGTCGAGCGGCTGGAGCGGGCCGTCGCCGGGCGCGAGCGGATCGCCATCCACGGCGACTACGACGTCGACGGCATCACCTCGACGGTGATCCTGCGCCGCGCCCTCGAGCTGCTCGGCGGCGACGTCGTGCACTTCATCCCGGAGCGCCTGCGGGACGGCTACGGCCTGCAGCCGGCGGCCATCGACCGCCTGCACGGCGAAGGCGTGTCGCTCGTCGTGTCGGTGGACTGCGGGATCCGCAGCAGCGAGGCGGCGGCGCGGGCGCGCGAGCTGGGGCTCGACCTGATCGTCACGGATCATCACGAGCCGGAAGGGACCCTGCCGGACGCTCTGGCGGTGATCAATCCCAAGCGCCGCGACTGCACGTATCCCGACAAGCACCTGGCCGGGGTCGGCGTGGCGCTCAAGCTCGTGCAGGCGCTGTGCGCGCGCGCCGGCAAGGACCGCTGGCTGCCGGCCTTCGTCAAGATTGCGGCGATCGGCACGCTCGCCGACGTGGTCCCGCTCGTCGGCGAGAACCGCGTGATTGCGAGGCTCGGCCTCGCGTCGCTCAGCGCGGGTCCCCACACCATCGGCCTGCGCTCGCTCCTCGACGCCTCGGGGCTGAGCGGCAAGACCATCGACAGCTACCACGTGGCGTTCATCCTCGCGCCGCGCGTCAACGCGGCGGGGCGCATGAGCACGCCCGACATCGCCACGCGGCTGCTGCTCGCCACGGGCGACGCGATGGGCGACGAGGCGCGCGCGCTGGCGCAGCAGCTCAACGACGAGAACCTCAGGCGCCAGGAGGAGGAGGCGGACCTGGTCGCGCAGGCGCGGAAGGCCATCGAGACCGACCCCGCCGTCGGCGCGCACAACGTCCTCGTCGTCGGCGGCGAGGGCTGGCACCGCGGCGTGATCGGCATCGCGGCGTCGAAGCTCGTTGACACCTATCACAAGCCGGCGATCGTGCTCTCGGTGGAGGGGGACGTGGCGCACGGATCCTGCCGGAGCATTCCCGACTTCGACATGCTCGCCGCCCTTGAACAGTGCGCCGACGTCTTCGTGCGCTTCGGCGGGCACCGGCAGGCGGCGGGGCTGACCATGGAAGCCGCGCGTGTGCCCGAGTTCCGCGCGCGGATCAACGCGCACGCCGACGAGGTCCTGGAGCCTGACCAGCTCCGCCCGCGCCTGCGCATCGACGGGCCGCTCACGCTCCGATCGATCACCCACGATCTCATGCGCGACCTCGATGCCATGGAGCCGTTCGGCATGGCCAACCCGAGGCCGGTGTTTCACGCGTCGGGCGTGGAGATCGTGGATGGTCCCCGCACCCTGAAGGAACGGCACCTCAAGATGACGTTCAGCCAGGAAGGCCGCCGCTTCCGTGCGATCGCCTGGCGCGCCGCCGAGCGGGCCGATTTCCTGACCCGCAACCGCGCGGGCGTCAACCTCGCCTTTTCGCTCGAGCGAAACGAGTTCCAGGGCGAGACCTACCTCGAGCTCAACGTCGCGGATGTGAAAGGCCTGGACGGGGAGTAGGCTGCGCTTCCAGCTTCCAGCTTCCAGCTTCCAGCTTCCAGCTTCCCGCTTCCAGTTTCCCGCTTCCAGTTCCGGTCAGTGTCCAGCTTCTGTACAATAGAGCGACACGCTTCAGGTTCTGGATTCCAGCTTTCTCTCCAGCTGGCAGCTGGAAGCTGGTAGCTGGAAGCTCTCTATGACCTGGCAGAAAAAAGCGCGGCTGGCGATCGGCGTGTTCGTCATCGTGTTCGTCGCGATTGTCATCGTGGCGCTCCGGACGCGGAAGACCGTGCCCCAGGACGGCGCGATCCCCGAGCGCAAAGACCCGATGGCTATCGTGGAGAACCCCACGGGAGGAGATTTCTCGTGGGCGAAGGAAGGCAAGATCGTCTTTGCCATCAAATACGGCTCGCAGTTCATCTACCCTGACGGCCGCACCAAGTTCGGGAACGGCGTCGAGCTGACCTCCGACCGCAACGGACGCAAGTTCACGGTCACGAGCCGCGAAGCGGTCATCGTTCAGAACGGCCCGGATCTGAAGACCGCGCACTTCACCGGGGCGGTGAAGCTCACGAGCGCGGGCGTCGAGGTCACCGCCGAAGAGGCCACCTACGACGAGGCGGAGGGGATCGTGAAGATCCCGGGTGCCGTCGCGTTCAAGCGCGGGCGCATGACCGGCAGCGGCGTCGGCGCGACCTACGATCGCAACCGCGAAGTCATCTGGCTGCTCGATCAGGCGCACATCACCTCGCCGGCGGACTCGAAAGGCCAGGGGGCGCTCGAGGCGACCGCCACCGCGGCGGGGATGGCGCAGGCCGAGCACTACATGCGGCTCACGAAACCCGCGCACATCGAGGCCGAAGGGCGGGTCATCGACGCCGACGAGATCGTCATTCGCCTGACCGAGGACAACGAGCTCGTGCAGAAGCTGGAGCTGCGCGGCAGCAGCCGCATCAGGGGAGACGCCGCGTCGCAGTCCATGTCGGCGCGCGACGTCGATCTGACGTACGCCGACGACGGGCGCACGCTGCAGCACGCGTTGCTCGTGGAAGACAGCGCCGTGCAGCTTCCAGGCAGCGGCGGGAGCGCCGGCAGCCGGATCGCCGCCAGGACGATCGACATGGCCATGGGCCCGGACGGCCGCACGCTCACCAACCTCAACGCGACCGAAAACGTCCAGGTGGATCTGCCGGCGGACGGAGCGGCCCCCGCCAAGCGCATCCGATCCGCCACGCTCACCGGGATAGGGGCGCCCGGCACCGGCCTGCAGAACGCGACCTTCGGCGGCAACGTCGAGTATCGCGAGGCGGGCGCGGCGCGGCCGAACGCGGCCGCCATCGAACGCGTCGCGCGGTCGCTGACGCTGGCCGTGAAGACGAAGCCGGGCTTCGGCGCCGTCGAGCAGGCGGACTTCCACGGCAACGTCCATTTCACCGACGGCCCTCAGGTCGCCGCCGACGCTCAGCGCGCGCTGTATCACGTCGAAAAGGACCAGATCGACCTGTCGACGTCGGGAGAGCCCGGACCGCCGACCCCGCGGGTCAGCGATGGCCGCGTCACGGTGGAAGCCCGCACGATCGAGTTCGTCCTGGGTACGCGCAAGCTGAAGGCCGACACGAAGGTGCGAAGCTCCATGCTGCCGTCCAAGAAAAAGGGGACCGGCGCACCGGCGACGGCCGCGGCCGCGCCGCCGGCGGGAAGCCCCGAGCAGGGCCGCCTGCCGTCGCTCCTCAAGCAGGACGAGTCCGTCACCGTCACGTCCAACCGGCTCGACTACGATGGCCTCGCCGGACGCGCGGTGTACAGCGGCAACGCGCGGCTCTGGCAGGGAGACACCACGATCCGGGGCGACGGCATCACGGTGGATGACAAGACGGGCAATCTCGAGGCGACGGGGGCCGTGCAGACAGAGATGACCCTGGATCAGGTGGACGAGAAGACGGGCGTCCGCACACCGAGGCCGACAAAGGGGAGCGCCGAGCTGTTCGTCTACGACGACGCCAAGCGCCTGGCGACCTACACCGACAAGGCGCACATCGTCGGCCCCAACGGAGACGTGTCGGCCGAGAAGCTCGAGCTGTTTCTGAAGCCGTCGGCCAACGAGCTCGAGCGCGCGGAAGGCTATGGCGCCAACGGCACGGTGATCGCCAGGGAGCCCTTCCGGACGGTCACGGGCGCACGGCTGACCTACACCGCGAAGGGCGAGAACTTCCTCATGACGGGAACGCCGGTGAAGGTCGTCGACACGAAGCCGCCCGATTGCACCGAAAACATCGGAGCGGTGGTGACGTTCGTGCGAGCGGTCGACACGGTGTCGATGTCGGGCAACGGCGTCATTCGCGCAACCCAGGCCCAGATCGCGTGCCCGGCGGAGACCCGATAATCCGAATGGCCACGCTCAACACGCGCGACCTCACCAAATCCTTCAGCGGCCGCACCGTCGTCAGAGGCGTGAACCTCGACATCGCGTCGGGAGAAATCGTCGGCCTGCTCGGGCCCAACGGGGCGGGCAAGACCACGACGTTTTCCATGGTGGTCGGGCTGACGCCGCCCGATTCGGGGCGGGTCCTCCTCGACGGCGCGGACGTGACGGACAACCCGATGTATGTCCGGGCGCGGAAAGGCATCGGCTACCTGCCGCAGGAACCGTCCATCTTCCGGGGCCTGACGGTCGAGCAGAACATTACCGCCATCCTCGAAACGCTCCCGCTGGACGGCGCCGGGCGCGCCGCGCGGCGGCGGGAGCTGCTGGCCGAGCTCGGCCTGACCCCGCTCGCCAAGGCCCCCGCCTACACGCTCTCGGGCGGGGAGCGGCGGCGGGTCGAAATCACGCGCGCGCTCGTCGTCTCGCCGAAGTTCATCCTGCTCGACGAGCCGTTCGCGGGCATCGACCCCATCGCGGTCACGGACATCCAGAAGATCATTTTCCACCTCAAGGACCGGGGCATCGGCGTGCTCGTCACCGACCATAACGTGCGCGAAACATTGCGGATTACGGATCGCGCCTATATCGTCCACGATGGGGCGATTTTCCGGAGCGGCACCCCCGACAGCCTCGCCGCCGACGAGGAGGTGAAGCGGATTTACCTCGGCGCGGACTTCCGATTGGACTAAGATTAGAGGGGCAGAGACGGCCACCGACCTCATGGCGATTCAGCAGAAACTCCATACCAAACTCGTTCAAAAGCTCATCCTGACCCCGTCGCTGCAGCAGGCGATCAAGCTGCTGCCGATGTCTACCCTCGAGCTGGCGGACCTGCTGAATCAGGAAATGGTCGAGAACCCGCTCCTCGAAGAGGTCCCGACCGAGGAGCTCCAGCCGGCCGAGCAACAGCAGCAGCAGGAAAAGCCCGTCGAGACGCCCACGGCCGAAAAGGGGGACGCGTGGGACGACGCGGACTACGAATACTTCTTCGGCGACTACCTGGACGACGGCTACCGGTCGCGGACGCCGTCGGAGGTCAAGGAGCTGCCGCCGATCGAGAACACGCTCTCGACGGCCGCCTCCCTGTCGGATCACCTCCTCTGGCAGCTCTCCCTCCAGACCGACGACGGACGGCTCCGGGAAATCGGCGGCGCCATCATCGGCAATCTCGACGACGACGGGTACCTGGTGGCGTCGGTCGAGGAGATCGCCGCGATGGGGGAATGGCCGGTCGCCGACGTCGAGAGCGCGCTCCAGCACGTGCAGACGTTCGATCCGATCGGCGTCGCCGCGCGCGACCTGCAGGAATGCCTGTGGCTGCAGATCCGTCAGCTCGGCTCGAAGGCACGCCCACGGAGAAGATCGTCACCGAGCACCTGCGGCTGCTCCAGAACCATCAGGTCCCCGAGATCGCGCGCAAGCTGGGGATGACGATCGAGGATCTCAAGGAGCACGTCGAGATCATCCGCAACCTCGATCCGAAGCCCGGCAGCCGGTACAACCCGTCCCAGTCGCAGTACGTGATCCCGGACGTGTACGTGGTGAAGGTGGAGGACCAGTACGTGGCCGCGCTGAACGAAGAGGGGCTGCCGCAGCTCCGCATCAGCCCGGTCTACAAGCGGCTCCTCGACAAGACGGCGCCGGCGGCCGGCGGCGGGGGCGCGGGCGGCGGGGCCGGCGAGCAGAACGACGAGACCCGCGCCTACGTGAAGGACAAGTTCCGTTCCGCCCTCTGGTTGATCAAGTCGGTCGATCAGCGGCAGAAGACGATCCACAAAGTCGCCACGAGCATCATCAATTTCCAGCGGGAGTTCCTCGATCACGGGATCGAATACCTCCGGCCGCTCGTCCTGCGCGACGTGGCCAACGACATCGGGATGCACGAGTCCACCGTCAGCCGTGTGGTCAACAACAAATACATGCACACGCCGCAGGGCGTCTTCGAGCTGAAATACTTTTTCCACAGCGGGATCAGCAGCTCGTACGGCGAGAGCGTGTCGTCGGTCACCATCAAGCAGCGCATCCGGAAGATCATCGAGAACGAAGACCCCCGCAAGCCGCTGAGCGATTCGAAGATCGTCAGCATCCTCCAGAAGGAAGGGCTGATGCTCGCGCGCCGGACGATCGCCAAGTACCGCGAGGAGCTGAAGATCCCGACCTCGAACCAGAGGAAGGTGCTGTTCTAGAGCTGACGCAGTCAGCTTCCAGCTGCCGGCTTCCAGCTTTCCGCTGCGAGTCCTGGCGCTGGGAGCTGGAAGCTGGGAGCTGGAAGCTTCGCATGCGACTCGACATCACCGGCCGGAACGTCGCGATTACGGGTCCCATCCGTCAGCTGATCGACAAGCGCCTGGCTCGTCTCGATCGGGTGCTGAACGACGCCGCCCTGTCGGCGGTCATCACGCTCACCAAGGAAAAATACCGGCTGCGCACCGAACTGGTCGTGCACACGCGCGGGGATCACGTGCTGCGCGGAAACGGCGAGGGCACCGCGTGGCCGATTTCGGTCCGCCAGGCGACCGAGAAAGTCGAGCAGCAGGCGCAGAAGCTCAAGGGCAAGTGGGACGGGCGCCGGCGCAAGGCGTCCGGCACTCGCGCGCTGAGTCCCGCGCCGGTCGCCAGCGCCGCCCGAGCGCCGTATCATCCGGGCGACCCGCTACGCGGTCAAGCCGATGTCGCTCGAAGACGCGGCGCTCCGCCTCGAAGGAGGATCGGAGACGTTCGTCGTCTTCCGCAACGCCGAGACGGATGCCGTCAACATCCTGTACCGCCGCAAGGACGGCCACCTCGGGTTGATCGACCCGGAGTGATGACAATCGTTGAATCCGCCGAGTCACCGGATCGTTCTGAATCACCGAATCCCGAATCGTGAATCGCAAATCGCGAGTCTTTCGATCGCCGATGCATCACATAGGCCCGCGATGACCGGGTCCGCCGAGCCGCGGGGTGTCACCGTCGCCACGGTCTTGCGGGATCTCGCCGATTCACGCGTCCTCGATCTCGAGCTGCTCGCCGGCGCGTCCGGCCTCGAACGCCGCATCACGATTCCCCACACGCAGAAAACCGGGCTGGCCCTGTCGGGGTTCGACGCGTACCTGCGCGGCGGCCGCGTGCTCGTGTTCGGCGAGAGCGAGGTGCGGTATCTCGAGACGCTGGCGGCGGACGACCGCACGGCCGTCCTGCAGCGCGTGTTCAGCCACGGGATCCCGTGCCTGCTCGTCACCGGCGGGTTCGTGCCGCCGCCGGAGACCCTCGCCGAAGCGGACCGGGCCGGTGTTCCGCTGCTCACGACCCGGGCCGGCACAGCGGAAGCGATGTCGCGCCTCTCGGCCGCGCTCGACACGTACCTGGGGGCGCGCGGCGTCGTGCACGGCGTCCTCATGGACATCCTCGGGCTCGGCGTGCTGATGGTGGGGGAGAGCGGCATCGGCAAGAGCGAGTGCGCCCTCGATCTGGTCGTCCGCGGCCACCGCCTCGTCGCCGACGACGTGGTCGAGCTGCGCTGTCGCGCGGAGTCGTACGTGATTGGGACCTGCCCGGAGCTGACGCGGCACCACATGGAGATCCGCGGTCTCGGCCTGATCAACGTGCAGGATCTGTTCGGCGTCGCGTCGACCCGCTCGTCGAAGCGCGTGGAGATGGTGGTGCAGCTCGAGCGCTGGGAACACGGGCGAGAGTATGATCGGCTGGGCCTGGACGAGGAGTTCTATGAGTGTGTCGGCGCCCGGATTCCCATGATACGGATGCCAGTCGCCCCCGGGCGCAACGTCGCCATGCTCGTCGAGGTCGCCGCCCGGAACCAGCTGCTGCGCGCGCGCGGCCATCACGCCGCGCGGCGCCTGGTCGACCGCCTGAACCAGCAGCTCACCCCGGCGGACGCCGACGCGGACGCCGGAGAAGACCTCTGATGCGCGAGAAGCGGCACGCGGCGCGGCGCGCGGCACGGACGGCCATCACGTCCCGCTTCGTCGTGCTCACCGGCCTGTCCGGGTCGGGAAAGTCCCAGGCGATTCGCGCGCTCGAGGATCTCGGGTACTTCTGCGTGGACAACCTGCCCGTCACGCTGCTCCCGATGCTCGCCGATCTGACGCTCCGGGCCGGCACCGAGATCTCGCGCGCCGCGGTCGTCGTCGACGTCCGCGAAGGCAAGATGCTCGAGGAGTTTCCCCGGGTGTACCGGCGGCTCAAGAGCCGGAAGAACCTGGACCCCAAGCTGATTTTCCTGGAGGCGGCGGAGCCGGCGCTCGTCCGCCGGTTCAGCGAAACGCGGCGGCCGCATCCCCTCTCTCCGGACCGTTCGGCGATCGAGGGGATCCGCGAGGAGCGCGCCGCCATGCGCGCGATCCGGAAGCTGGCCGACCACGTCGTGGACACCTCGGAGATGACGGTCCACGAGCTGCGGCACGCCTTCACCGGCGTCGCGGCCGGCGCGTCTCCCGGCTCGCAGCTCGTCGTCACGATCCTGAGCTTCGGGTTCAAGCACGGGATCCCCGTGGATTCCGACCTGCTGTTCGACGTGCGGTTCCTGCCGAACCCGCACTTCGTCCCGGCGCTGCGCCCGCACACGGGGCGGGATCCCGAAGTCGTGCGCTACCTGGATCGCTCGGCCGCCACGCACGAGTTCCTCGTCCACACGCTCAACCTGCTCAAGTTCCTGATTCCGCAGTACGTCCACGAGGGAAAAACGTATCTGACCATAGGCATCGGCTGCACCGGCGGCCGCCACCGCTCGGTCGCGATTTCGGAGGCGCTCAAGAAAGGGCTGTCCGGAATACCAGGCGTTCGGCTGCGCGTGCGGCACAGGGACATTTCGAACGAGTAACGAACGCACTGGCCAGACCAAGAACCAAGAACGTCGAAGTAATGAAGCTGGAGTGGTTGTGGTGACGCACGGGCAGCTCGCGGCCGAGCTGGTCAACTCCGCGGAGATGATCGTCGGCGATCTCCCGCAGTTTGCCGCCGTGTCGATTGGCTGGCACGACGACGTCGAGCGGGCGCGCGAGGACATCGGGCTGGCGATTGCGCGCGTCAGTGCGTCAGCCGGGGGCACCGAGACGGAGCCGGCGGACGTGCTGGTCCTCACCGACATGTTCGGCGGCACGCCGGCCAACCTGGGCGTCACGTTCGTCAGCGACCACGTCGAAGTGATCACCGGCGTCAACCTGCCGATGCTCATCAAGCTCGCGCGGCCGCAGAAGTCGGCGGACCTGCCGACGCTCGCGCGGGAGATGCGCGACCACGGCCGGACCGCCATCTGGGTGGCGTCCGATCTGCTCCGCGGAGAGAAGGTATGACCACCTGCTCCGTCACCATCCTGAATCCGCTCGGCCTGCACGCCCGCGCGGCCGCCCGGTTCGTGCACGCGGCCGGCGGCTTCGTGTGCCGCATCCGGGTCGGGCGCGGCGGACGCGAGGTGGACGGCAAGAGCATCATGGGCCTGCTGCTGCTGGCGGCGGCCCAGGGCAGCATGGTGACGATCCACGCGGACGGGCCCGATGAGGAAGCCGCGACGGCCGCGCTGTGCGCGCTGATCGAGCGCGGCTTCGACGAGGCGCCATGCGCCTGATCGGACTGGGCGTGTCGGCCGGCATCGGCATCGGCAAGGCGCTCGTGCTCAAGCGCGGCACGCGCAATCTCCAGTTCCGCGTGCCCGCCGCGCAGGTCGCCCGGGAGCTCGAGCGGCTCTGCGAAGCGCGCGAGCGATCGCGCGCCCAGCTTCAGCAGATCCGGTCCCGGATCGCGGAATCCGTCGGCGCCGAGCACGCCTACCTGTTCGACGCGCAGCTCCTCATGCTCGACGACGCGATGCTGATCGATCGCGCCGCGGAGATCATCCGCACCGAGCAGCTCGAACGCCGCGTCGGCGCTCGAACGCGCGCTCGGCGAAATCTCCACGCTGTTCGATCGGGCCGAAGACGCGTACCTGCGCGAGCGCAAAGGCGACGTCGGCGACGTCGTCGGGCGCCTGTGCATGAACCTGCGCGGCGGCGGCGATCCGGTCGAGCTCTTCAAGGCCCTGTTCAACGACCTCGAGGGCCCTCTCGTGCTCGTGGCCGACGAGCTGACGCCGTCGGTGATCGCCCAACTCGACTGGCAACGCCTCGCCGCCATCGTCACGGACGCGGGGAGCTGGACGTATCACACGGCGATCCTGGCGCGCTCGATCCACGTGCCCGCCGTGGCGGGGCTGCACAACGCCAGCTCGATCATCCAGCCCGGGGCGCTGCTCGCGGTGGACGGCGCGACCGGCGATGTGTTCGTCGATCCCGACGAGGCCGCCCTGGACCACGTCCTCGGACGGCAGCAGCGGCGCGCGGCGTACGAGCAGACGCTCGACGGCTACCGCCGGCTGCCTCCGGTCACCGAAGACGGCGTGCAGATCCGGCTGGAAGCCAACGTCGAATCGCCCGACGACGCCGTGCGCGCGCGGGAGCGGGGCGCGGACGGCGTCGGTCTCTTCCGATCCGAGTTCCTGCTGGCGGCCGGCGGACACTCGGCGCTGACGGAAGCGGCGCAGTACAGCGCCTACACCCGCCTGATCGACAGCATGGCTCCGGCCCGGGTGACGATTCGCACCTTCGACGTCAGCGAGGGCCAACTCCGGATGGAGCACCCGGGGCCGGACGCGGCCCGGGCGCGGCTCGGACTCCGTGGCGTGCGGCTCAGCCTCGCGAACGACGACGTGTTCCAGACGCAGCTTCGCGCGCTGCTGCGCGCCGCCGCGCACGGTCCGCTGCGAATCATGTTTCCCTTCGTTTCGGGAGTCGAGGAGCTGCGCGCCGCGCGGGCGGCCGTCGAGCGCGCCGCCGCGGGGCTGCGAGCCGGCGGGGAAGCCGTGCCGCACGTGCCGATCGGGGTCATGATCGAAGTGCCCTCGGCGGCGCTGACGGCTGACCTGCTCGCCGAGCACGCGGACTTCTTCAGCATCGGGACCAACGATCTCATCCAGTACTGCCTCGCCGTCGATCGGACCGACGACCGGGTCTCCCGGTTGTACGAGCCGCTCCACCCGGCGATCATCCGGATGATCCGGCTGGTCACGCGCGCCGCGCGGCGGCGGGGCATTCCGGTTTCCGTGTGCGGCGAGATGGCGGCGGACCCCGTGCTGCTGACACTGCTCGTCGGCCTCGGGCTCAGGGAGTTCAGCATGGCGCCGACCGCCATCCCGCTCGCCAAGCAGGTGCTGCGCGGCCTTCACGCGGGAAACGCCGCGACGATGGCGGCCCGGACGCTGCGCGCCGGGACCGCGGCGGAGATCGAGAAGGCGCTGCTCGACTTCCTGGCGCCGCAGGAGATCAAGGGGATCTGAAGTTCAAAGTTCGTAAAGTTCTAGAGTTCAGTTCTAATCAGTCGATCAAGGAGCAATCGTGGCGGAACAAGTGACGCGGGTCGACAAGCCGTGGGGGTACGAGCTGCACTGGGCGAAGACGGAGCGCTACGTCGGCAAGCTCATTCACATCGACGCGGGGCATGCGCTCAGCCTGCAGTACCACAATCTCAAGGACGAGACGATCTTCCTGGCGTCCGGACGGATGCTGTTCGAGATCAAGGAAGGGGAGACGCTCGTCGCGCGCGAGATGAAGCCCGGCGAAGCCGTCCACGTCACGCCGACGACGGTCCATCGCATGACGGCGATCACCGACTGCGACGTCTACGAAGTCTCGACGCCGGAGCTGCACGACGTGGTCAGGCTCGAGGATCGGTACGGCCGGACGACGTAACGAGTTGGACCGTCGGGACTCGGACGGGACTCGCGGAGATCTTTTGACCTACCCTGTCACCACGTTGGTGAATACTGCCAGCACTGAAGCCAGCCAGCATTGCAGGAAGTGCGCACACGGGTCCCCGAAGATCGCAATTGACCTTGAAACGCGCGCGCCGCAGAATGGCTCAGTTTTTGTATCGCGAGCGCGATACAGCGAAAGGACCGTGGAATGGGCAGTGTGAACAAGGTGATCCTGGTCGGCAACCTCGGGCGTGATGCGGAGCTGCGGTATACGCCGGGGGGGTCGCCCGTCGCGACCCTGAACCTGGCAACGACCGAGGTCTGGAACGACAAGGCCGGCCAGCGGCAGGAGAAAACCGAGTGGCACCGCGTCGTGCTCTGGGGCAAGACGGCGGAGAGCCTCAACGAGTACCTGACGAAGGGCAAGCAGATCTACGTGGAAGGGCGTCTGCAGACGAGGCAGTGGGACGACAAGGACGGCAACAAGCGGTACACGACCGAGATCCGCGGCGACCGGATCGTGCTCCTCGGCGGTGGTGGCGGCGGCGGAGGCCGGCAGCAGACCCGCGGCGCGGCGGCCCCTGGCGCGGAAGAACCGATGGGCGAGCCGGTCTCGGAACTGACGGACGACGATATTCCTTTTTAGAACGGTCTCTAAACGTTCTTGGTTCTCGGTTCTTGGTTCTTGGTTGATCGTTCGTCGTTCGCGTTCTGCGCAAGATCGAAGAACGAAGAACGTCAAGAACTAAGAACCAAGAACCAAGAACGACACCCGTTCAGTTCAGTCTTTCCCCTTCTAACTATCCAGCCGCTGTCTGGCGAGGGTCGCCTCGATGGTGTTGGGGTATTTCTGGATCACGGTCTCGAACGTCTTTCGCGCCAGGTCGACCTGCTTCTGCGCCTCGTAGGTCAGCCCCAGCTTGTAGTAGGCGACCGGCACGCTGTCGGACTGCGGGTAGTTCGTGATCACCTTCTGGAACGCTTCAGCCGCCTCGCGGAACTTGCCGGTCGCGTGCAGCGCCTGCCCGATATTCAGCTGCGCATCGTCGGCCTTGTCCGACTGCGGGAAGGTGTTGATGTAGGTGTTGAAGCCGAGGATGGCGATGTCGTACTGGCCGCCGACGTAGTCGCCGTACGCGTTCTCGAACATCCGCTGCGGCGAGATGAGCGGCGCGCCGGGGCGAGGGGGAGCCGCGGGTTGGCCGGCGCCGGGCGCGGGCGCACCGGTAGCCGGATCGATGCCGCCCGCCGACGGGTCCGTCGTCGGCGCGGAGCGGGCGCCGGCGCCGACGCAATCGCCTGGCGGACCGCTTCGAGCTCCTGCGTCATCGACGAGAGGCGCACGTTGGTGTCGTCCGCCTTCTCGCGCAGGACGCGGACGCCTTCCGCGACGTTGTCGACGAGGAGCTTCTGATCGGCGAACGCCTTCCGGTTCGCGCCGGTCTGCTCGTCGATCTTGGCCGTCATCGTCTTCAGCGTGTCGGCCAGCCCGCCGACCAGCTGATGCAGCTGCTGCTGTTGTTCCTGCAGCATGCGAATCTCCGCCATCAGCTGCTGATGCGCCTTGTCGGCCGCCGTCGCCGGCGCCGCAGACATCAGCACCGCCATCGATGCCGCCCCCAGCCATGCCATTCGCTTCATCGTCGTTCCTCTGCGTCTTTGGAACTTTGGACTTTAGAACTTTAGAACTTTAGAACTTTACTTGCTCGTGACCACGAAGTGCGCGCGGCGGTTCTTCGACCAGGAGCCCTCGTCGTGCCCGGGCTCGAAGGGGAATTCCTTGCCGTAGGTCACCGTGCGCAGCCGCTCGGCCGGAATGCCGAGCGCCACCAGGTAGTTCCGCGCGGCCACCGCGCGCCGCTCGCCGAGCGCGAGGTTGTATTCCGCCGTGCCGCGCTCGTCGGAATGCCCCTCGATCGTCACGATCCACGTCGCGTATTTCTTCATCAGCCCCGCGTTCGCGTTCAACGCCTGCTGGCCGGCCGTGTCGATCTCCGCCTGATCGTAACGTGTAGAACACGGGCTGGAAGGGGGAGTTGCGGTTGATGCTGTCGATGTCCGTCGAGGACAGCGGATCCGAGGCAATCGGTTCGGCCGGGATCGGCTCCGGCTCCCGCACCGGCTCCGGGGGAGTGGGCGGCCGGTTTCCGCCGGTGGGGGAGCCCACCGCGGACGGCGGAGTCGTCGGCTTCGCGACCGGGGCCTTCTTCTTGGCGCAGGCGCCCGCACCCGCCAGCGCAATCGCCACAATGACCAACACAAGGCGTCTCTGCATCATCGTCTCAATTCTCTCTCGAATCGTTCGCTGCGTCCCGATCTCGGTCTCGCGATCTCGTCGGCTCCGCTATTGTGACCAGTTCGGATAGCGGTTCATGCCGGTCCGCGTGATCTGGCGAAGGTTCTTCCCGTCGCGGTCGATCAGGAACACCTGCTCCTTTCCCGTCCGCGTCGACGTGAACGCGAGGTGGCGGCCGTTCGGCGAGAACGCCGGGCTCTCGTTGCTCCCGATGCCGTCGGTGACGGTCTTCGTGCCGCGGTTCTGGAAATCGAAGATCTTGATGTCGAACCCCGGGCCCGTCCGCGACGCGTAGGCGATCTCGTTGAACGGCGACGGCGACCACGTCGGCCGATCGCACCAGGACTCGCTGGTGATCTTGCGCGGCTCCGATCCGTCGGCGTTCATGATCCAGATCTGCGGCGTGCCGGTCCGGTTCGACGTGAACGCGATCTGGTTCCCGGTCGGCGACCACGTCGGCGTCACGTCGTTCTCCGGGTGGTTCGTGAGCCGGCGCAGGCCGCTGCCGTCCTTGTTGACGACGTAGATCTCGGGATTCCCGTCGCGCTGCGACATGAACGCCAGCTTCGTGCCGTCCGGCGACCACGCCGGGAGGAAGTTCTGCTTGCCCGACGTGCCGGCGGCCGGCTTCGTGTACGCGCGCGCCTCGTAGATGTACTGGACGATGATGTCCGGAAAATCGGTGCGGTACGGTCGTGTACGCGATCGACTTGACGTCGGGCGACCAGGCCGGCGCGATGTCGAGCGCCCTGCGTGAC
The DNA here is from genome assembly GCA_963820645.1 of uncultured Acidobacteriota bacterium. Taxonomy (GTDB): domain Bacteria; phylum Acidobacteriota; class Vicinamibacteria; order Vicinamibacterales; family 2-12-FULL-66-21; genus JALZOC01. Next base: position 126,259 of record CAWGAS010000010.1, read on the forward strand.
GGTAATCCGCTGCTGGTTGGCGCCGTCGTAGTCCGAGATGTAGATGTTCGAGATGGCGCGATCGCCGACCGGCCCCTTCACGCGCTCGCCGTCCCGATCCGACGAGAACGCCAGCTTCGTCCGCGCCACGCCGCGCAGCGATCGCTGCTGCTGGTGGATGTCGTCGGACGCCGTGTGCGCGTAGAGGCGAGGGTTGCCGAGGCTCTTGAGGCTCCCGCTGTACTCCTTGGCCAGCGCGGTGCGCCCCGTCGCGACGTCGATGAGCCGCACCTGAACGGCCACGCCGGCCGCCGTCCGCCGGACGGTGCCGATGACCACGCCGTCGGCGCCGAGCTGCTTCCATTGATCGAGCGGCAGGTCGTCGACCGAGGTCGCCGGGGGAATGGTCTTGTACGTGTCGCGTGGTATCAGGTAGAACTCCCGCTCGAAGTTCAGGTCCTCCCACAGCACCTGCCCCACGGTCTTCGCGGCGGCGACGGTCTCGGCGTCGCTCGACAGCGCAATGAAATCGGGCACGGCGTACTTCGGCGGCAGCCCCGGTGCGCCGTTGATCGTCACCACGATCTCATTCTGTTGCCGCGGCGGAGGCTGGGCCGGATCCTGAGCGCTCAGCGCGAGCGTGGCGCAGGCGGCGACGGCGGCGGCGGTGGTCAGCAATCGCATATGGGTCATCAGCGTTGATACTCGAAAATCAGGTGGAGGATCAGCGTGTTCTCGGTGAACTCGCGGGGGAGAGGGGGAAACCGCCCGACCTTCGTAATGGCGCGCTGGGACTCGAGGTCCAGGAAGGCCTGGTTGCTGCTCGATTCGATTTCCGGAACGCCGGCCAGGGTCCCGTCGCGCCGGATGGTGAACTTCACCTTGACCTGTCCCGACGATCCCTGGTTCTGGTTCCAGTTGCGCTTGATCAAGTCGGTCATCTGGTTCAGGTACTCGGGACAGCAGAAATTCGCGTAGTCCGTCTTCACGCCGCTGCCGGCGGCCCCTCCGCCGGAAGGCATCGTCAACCCGCCAAACTGAACGGGCGCTCCGCCGGTCTCGACACGCGCATCGCCGGCCTTCACTTCCGGCGCCGCTCGTGGGCTTCCGCGTGGACGACTTGTCGACCGGCTTCTCGATCGGCTTCGGCGGCGTCTTCGGAACCGGCTTGGCGATCGGCGACGGCTCCACCATCTCAGGCGCCTTGGGCGCAGGCGGCGTCGTGACCGCTGGCGCCTCGGTCTGCACCGGGCGTGTCGAAATAGGCGTCATCCCGCCGGCATCCGGCCCGGTCCCTCCTGAAAGCGTGATCATCATCGGCGTCACATCGGGTGCGACGGCGCCCGAACGCCAGCTCGGCGGCAGGACAACGAGCACGGCGATCAGCGACGCATGCCCGAACAGCGAGACGAGCACCATCTGGCCGAGGCCGTCCGCCTCGCGCGCGCGCTCCATGAGAATGTCGCTGACGGCTTCGTGCACGGTCCTACCGCTCTGCTACCGGCTGCGTCATCAAGCCGACTTTGTCCACGCCGCCTTGCTTCAGCTTGTCCATCACCGTCGCGAGGTCCTGGATGCTGGCGGCGCCGTCCGCACGGATGAACACCGACTTGTCGTCGCGCGTCAGCATCGCCTGCCGCACCCGCTCGTGCAGGAAATCAATCCGTATGTCGTCCTTGTCGAGCTGGACGGTGCGTTTGCTCTTGAAGTCCGCCGGGACGCTGACGTAGATGGGCTGCGCGCTGACCGGCGTGGCCCTTCCCGCCTTCGGCAGGTTCACCACCAGCCCCTGCTGCATCATCGGCGCGGTGACCATGAAGATGATCAGCAGCACCAGCATGACGTCGACGAGCGGGACGACGTTGATCTCGGAGAGCGAGGTGGACACGTGCGTTCCCGCGCCCGCGGCGCCGTCCGCCTCCTGCCGGAACTGGTCTCGTGAACTTTGCGGCATGTGGCGCTACGTGAAGTTCCTCTCGGAGATGTTCAGGAACTCGAGCGAGAAGTCATCCATCTCGGCCGCGGACTGCTTCACGCGCTGCGTGAAGTAGTTGTAGAAGTACACCGCCGGAATCGCCGCGAAGAGGCCCGCCGCGGTCGCGACGAGCGCGTGGGCAATCCCGGGAGCGACGACGGTGAGGCTCGAGGAACCGGCGACCCCGATGGCCTGAAACGACGTCATGATGCCCCACACGGTGCCGAAGAGTCCGATGAACGGCGTGATGCTCGCCGTCGTCGCCAGGAACGGCACGCGCCGTTCGAGCTTGGTCATCTCCACCGTGGTCGAGCGGAGCAGCGCGCGGTCCACCGCGTCGAGGCTCTTGAGGGTTGGACGTCCGGCGGCTGCCGCTGGCTTTCCGGGATCGGCTTTCTCGCCCGAGCGAAGCTGGGAATTGAGCTCCGTGTAGCCGGCCTGGAACAGCCCCACGAGCGGGCTCGCCGACGAGCGTGCGGCAGACCGCCTGCACCTCCGAGAACTTGCTGCTCTTGCGGAAGATGTCGAGAAAGGTGGACGACTGCCGCTGCGATCGGTTGAACTGCCAGAGCTTGTAGAGAATCACGGCCCAGGAAATCGCCGAGAACGCCAGCAGGATGACCAGCACGATCTGGACGACCGGGCTGCCTTGAGTGACGAGGCGGATGATGTCGGTGTCGGCCGCGCCGGCCCCAGTTGCCGGCGGTTCGCCCTGCGCGTACAGCGCTAGGGCGTAGGATCCAGGCGTGCGCAAACAAGCCCTCCGCTACGTCGATGGCGCGCCGCTGGGACAGCGCAGGTTCCTGCAAGATTAACACGCGACCTATGCACTGTCAAACATCTGATAAGATGGAACTTCCGGTTTCGGGGCCTCACACGTGCTGCGCTTCCTGTCCATTCGCCACCTTGCCGTCATCGACCGCCTCGAGCTCGAGTTCGAGCCGGGCCTGAACGTTTTGACCGGGGAAACCGGGGCGGGGAAGTCGATCGTCGTCGGCGCCGTCGGGCTGCTCGTGGGCGGCCGCGCCTCGGCCGATCTCGTCCGCACCGGAGAGGACACCGCGGCGGTCGAGGCGATCTTCGAGACCCCTGACGGCAAGGAAATCATCGTCCGCCGCGAAGTGTCCGCGCAGGGACGCAGCCGCGCGCTGGTCGACGGCGCGCTCGCGACGAGCACGTCTCTTCGCGAGCTGTGCGGCGGCCTCGTGGATCTCCACGGTCAGCACGAGCACCAGGTGCTGCTCGATCCGGCGACGCACCTCGATCTCGTCGACGAGTTCGCCGGCGCGGCGGCCGAGCGCGAGCAGGTGGCGTCCGCCTTCACGCGCTGGCAGCAGGTGCGCGCCGAACGCGAGCGGCTGTTGAGCGGCGAGCGCGAGAAGGCGTCGCGGGCGGAGTTCCTGTCGTTCCAGCTCGCCGAAATCGATCGCGCCGCGGCCAAGCCCGGGGAGGACGAGGAGCTGACGGCCACGCGCCAGGTGCTCGCCAATGCCGACAAGCTCCAGCGCCTGTGCGCCGAGGCGTACGACTCGCTGTACGAAGGAGACCAGGCGGCGCTGCCGGCGCTCGGCAACGTCTGGAGGAAGCTCGGGGATCTTGCCGCGCTCGACGGGCGCTTCGGCCCGTACCTCGACGCGCGGACTTCCGTGAAATCGCAGCTCGAGGATCTCGCGTTCTTCCTGCGCTCGTATGCGTCCTCGATCGACGCCTCGCCGGCGCGGCTGCAGGACGTCGAGGATCGGCTCGCGCTTCTCGAGCGCCTGAAGAAGAAGCACGGGCCGTCGCTCGATGATGTGAGACGGAAAGGGGAGGCGCTCAGGCGCGAGCTGCACGACATCGAGCACGCGACCGAACGCGCCGCCGAGCTCGACGCGGCGCTCGGCAGGACGCGCGACGACTACCTGCAGGCCGCTTCCGCGCTGTCGGCGAAGCGGCGCTCGGCGGCCGTGCGTTTCAGCCGCGCGCTCGAGAAATCGCTCGTCGAGCTGGCGATGAACCGGACGCGCTGCGAGGTCCGCTTCCGCGACGCCGACGGGGAAGCTCAATGGTCCGAACGGGGCACCGAAGAGGGGGAGTTCTATATCTCTCCCAATCCCGGAGAAGACGTGAAGCCGCTCGCGCGGATCGCATCGGGCGGGGAGCTGTCGCGGATCATGCTGGCGCTGAAAACGCTCGCCTCGACCGACGCGCCGGGGAAGACGCTGATCTTCGACGAAGTGGATGCGGGCATCGGCGGGGCCGTCGCCGACGTCGTCGGCGGACGCCTTCAGCGCCTGGGCCGGCGGTTCCAGGTGCTCTGCATCACGCACCTCCCGCAGATCGCCGCCTACGGATCGACGCACTATCACATTGTCAAGAACGTCCGCGGCGGGCGTACTCTGACAGAGGTCGCGAAGGTGAGCGGGACCGACCGGGAAGAGGAGCTCGCGCGGATGATCGGGGGCGCGGAGGTGTCGGCGACGGTCCGCGCCAGCGCCCGCGAGATGCTGGCGTCGAGGACTGGACCGAGGGAGGATGCGCCTCAGACAGAGCGGCGCAAGCGGAGCTGAGAAGTCAGCTTCCAGCTTCCGAGCGCTGGAAGTCGAGCTGGGAGCTGGCAGCGGGTACTGGCACGACAAGCGAAAGGCGAATATAACGCGAAAGGCGAAAGCGAAGATCTCGGGACCTGCGATGAAATACCTGATCGAAACGTTCGGCTGCCAGATGAACTTCCACGACTCGGAGCGGATGGCCGGCTTGCTCGAGCAGGCCGGGTTCGAGGCGACGGAAGACGACCGTGACGCCGACGTGATTGTCATCAACACGTGCAGCGTCCGCGAGCGCGCCGAAGAGAAGCTCTTCACGCGGCTGGGAGAGATTCGTCAGATGGGCGCGGACGAGGGTCTCCGGCCCATCGTGGCGGTTGCCGGCTGCGTCGCGCAGCAGGAAGGCGAGAAGATCCTCCAGCGGTCGAAGGCGGTGGACGTGATCGTGGGGACGCAGAACTTGAAACGGCTCCCCATGCTCGTCGCCGAGGCGGCGGCGCGTCCGGTGACGCGCAGCGCGCCGGCGCGCCCGGCGATTGCGATCGACCCGGTCGAGGACGTGTCGTTTCCGCTCGGGCTCGCCCGGCGCGGCGATCCGCTGAAGGCCTACGTCACCATCATCGAGGGCTGCAACGAGTTCTGCGCGTTCTGCGTCGTGCCGTACACGCGCGGCCACGAGCGCATGCGCCCCGCGGCCGACATCGTCGCGGACGCCCGGCACGCGGTGGACACCGGCGCGAAGGAAATCCAGCTCCTCGGTCAGATCGTCAACCACTACCAGGCGCCCGACGAGCCGGCGTGCGACTTCGCGGCGCTGCTCGAGCGGCTGAACGGCATCGCCGGCCTCGAGCGGATCCGTTTTGCGAGCCCGCATCCGCGCCACGTCACGCCGCGGATGATTGCCGCGATGCGCGATTTGCCGGCGGTCTGCCGGCACCTGCACCTGCCGGTGCAGTCGGGCTCTTCGCGCGTCCTCGCGGCGATGCGCCGGCGGCACACCCGCGAGCATTACCTCGATCTCGTCGGCCGTCTGCGTGAGGCCATGCCGGACATCGCGCTGTCGACCGATATGATCGTCGGGTTTCCCGGCGAGACGGCCGCCGACTTCGAGGAGACGCTCTCGCTGACCGCCGCGGTCCGCTATCACAGCATGTTCTCGTTCAAGTATTCCGAGCGTCCGAACACGCTGGCGTTGAAGCGGCTGCCGGACGACGTGACGGAAGAGGAGAAGACCCGCCGGATCGTGGCGCTGCAGGCGCTGCAGAAGCAGATTCAGGGGGAGCTCTTCCTCGAGGCGGTCGGCCGGACCGAGCCGGTGCTCGTGGACTCGAAGAGCCGCCGCCGCGACTGGGAATTGTCGGGCCGGACGAGCGGGAACACGGTGGTCAACTTTTCCGGGAAGGCGGAGTGGATCGGCCGTCTGATCCCGGTGCGGATCACCGGCGCGAACCCGTACAGCCTCCGCGGAGAGGCGACGGCTGACGCGTCATGCTTGACATAAGCGAAGGCGGCTCGTACGTTTGATGACGGCGTGTACACGTTTTGCACGTGAACCGGAAGCTGAGCTGACGCTGCCTCCATGCAAATCGAAATGACAATCAAGGGACTGATGGTGGACCCCATCACGAACATGCCGATCATCATCCTGCGCGATCGGGAGGGTCAGCGCGTGCTGCCGATCTGGGTCGGGGTGTTCGAGGCGAACGCCATCGCGCTGCAGATCGAGAACGTGACGACGCCGCGGCCGATGACGCACGATTTGCTGCGCAACGTCATCCACGATCTGAAGGCGGACATCCAGAAAATCGTGGTCTCGGACCTGAAGGAAAACACGTTCTACGCGCTCATTTACCTGACCGTGAACGGGGAAGCGATGGCCATCGACGCGCGTCCGAGCGACGCCATCGCGCTGGCGCTCCGCGCGCGGGCGCCCATCTTCGTGGAAGACACGGTGATCGACAACGCCAAGACCGTGGACTTCGCGCCCGAGAAGGGGGACTCGGAGCGGCTCCAGAAGTGGCTGGAGAGCCTCGACCCCGAGGACATGGGCAAGTACAAGATGTAAGAAACCGTCAACTCCCAAGAAAACCCACTCCCAACTCCCAAAATGTCTGGGGGTGAAAGTCGCCGCGGCTTCCACCCGGCTCGTGCGCGGCAAGTTCCTTGGGAATTGGGAGTTGGTCTTTTTGGGAGTTGATCGGCTCTCCCGCGCGGCTTAGAATGTCGCCACCTGCGTGACTCCCGTCCCTGATGATCGTTGCCATCGCCAATCAAAAGGGTGGAGTGGGCAAGACCACGACCGCCATCAACCTGGCGGCGGCGCTGTCGCTGCGCGGCACGCGGACGCTTCTCGTCGATCTCGATCCCCAGGCCAACAGCACGATGTCGTACGTGGACGTGAGCACGGTGACGCGGAGCGTGTACGACGCGATCGCGGAGCCCAACTGCGCGTTCAGCGACGTCATCGTGCCGTCGACGCAGCCGAACCTCTGGGTCGCCCCGTCGCGCATCGCGCTGGCGAAGATCGAGTCGAAGCTGGTCGGGGAGCTGGACGCGCATTTCCGGCTGAAGGATCGGCTCGAGCCGATCCGCGCCGACTACCCGAACATCGTGATCGACTGCCCGCCGACGCTGGGGCTCCTCACGGTGAACGCGCTGGTGGCCGCGACGCACCTCCTGATTCCGATTCAGTCGTCGTATTTCGCGCTCGAGGGGACGGACGATCTGCTCGAGACCATCGAGAAGGTCCGCGCGCGGGCGAATCCGGGGCTGGCGCATCCTCGGCGTCGTGATTACGATGCACGACAAGCGGACGGCGCTGGCGCGCGACATCCGCTCGCAGATCGACAAGGTGTTCGGGAGCAAGGTGTTCAAGACGGTCATCACGAAGAGCGTGCGCCTGGAGGAAAGCCCGGCGTACAAGGAATCGATTTTCGCCTTCGCGCCGGAGTCGAGCGGCGCGGCCGAGTATTACCGCCTGTGCGAGGAGGTCATGGACCGTGCCTAAGCGAGGACTCCCGGCCACGGTGCGGATGCGGCACGACGAGCACTACGTCGAGGCGCTGGCGAGCTCGGCCGGCGCGCCGATCGGGCGGATGGTGCCGATCGATCAGCTCGACCCGAACCCGAACCAGCCCAGGCAGGTCATGGGGGATCTGTCGGAGCTGATGGCGTCGATCGCGGAAAAGGGGATCATCGAGCCGATCGTGGTGCGGCAGCGCGGCCACCGGTTTCAGATTGTCGCCGGCGAGCGCCGGTATCAGGCGGCCGTGCAGGTCGGCCTGCGCGAGATCCCGATCGTCATCCGCGAGGTGGACGACAACGAGATCATCGAGATCGCGCTCATCGAGAACATCCAGCGGAAGGACCTGACGCCGTTCGAGGAGTCCGAGGCGCTGCATTCGCTGGCCGAGCGGTGCGGGTATACGCACGAGGACATGGCGCGGCGGCTGGGGAGGTCGCGGACGGCGATCACGGAGTCGCTGGCCCTGAACCACATGCCCGAGGAGGTCAAAAACCTCTGTCGGCTGGCCGACATTCACTCCAAGTCGCTGTTATTGCAGATAGTTAGGCAAGTCGACCCCCAGAAAATGATCGCGCTCATCGAGAAGATGTCCCGCGACGGCGGCGCGACCCGCGAGGCCGTCCGCAAGGAAACCGCCAAGCCCAAGCCCGGACGGCCGAAGGCCTACGTCTTCAGCTACAAGGCTCCCACCAAGGCGTTCAAGCTGCAGCTCCGGTTCACGAAGTCGCGCGTCGATCGCGACGAGGTGATCGCGGCGCTGCAGGAAATCATCAAAGAACTCGAGAAGCCAGTAGCCAGCTTCCAGTAGCCAGCTGCCAGCTTCCAGCTCAGGTTCTGGTCACGGCTCGGCACTCGAGTCTCTACGCCGGCGACCCGACGCTGCGAAGCGCGGCCGGAGAAGCTGCAGCGTAAGGATCCGAGAAGCCGGCGGACTGGGAACTGGGAAGCTGGGAGCTGGGAGACTCGGATCTGGAAGCTGGAAGCTCGAAGCCGGTCTCTTAGTTAACATAACACTCATTATCAGACCCAAGGCATATTGCTCGAAAACAGGGCCTGTGGAAGGTTTGCGGACCGTTTTGGCAGGCTCTTGCCCTAGCGGCTGTTCGCCCTTTTGCGTTCGCCGCCGCGACCCGGGATAATGGCCGTAGCCGTCCAAAATGCTCCGAACCATCGACCGTTACGTCATCCGCGAGGTCCTCCCGCCGTTCTTCCTGTCGCTCGTCATTTTTACCTTCCTCCTCGAAGTCCCGCCGGTCATGCGCGACCTCGAGACGCTGGTCGCCAAGGGCGTGCCCTGGCAGACTGCCGGGCTGATCATCCTGACCCTCGCCCCCTCGGCGCTCGGCCTCACGATTCCGATGGCCCTGCTGACGGGCCTGCTCATCGGCCTCGGGCGCCTCTCGGCGGATCGCGAGGTGGTCGCCCTCCTGGCCTGCGGCGTGAGCCCCTATCGCCTGCTCCGCCCGGTGATGTTCCTCGCACTCGTCGCCGCCGGGGCGACCGAGTACGTGATGCTCAAGGCGATCCCCGACGCCAACCAGAAGTTCAGGGAAATCACGTTCGAGGTCATGAGCAAGAAGGTCGAGAACGACATCCGGCCGCGGGTGTTCTTCGAGGACTTTCCGGGGTGGGTCCTCTACGTGCGCGACGCGCCGAACACCGGGGCGGGCTGGAGGGACGTGCTGGTCGCCAACACCAGCAAGGCGGACACGCACCGAGCTCTACCTCGCCGAGCGCGGGCGCCTGGTGCTGAGCCGTGAGGACCGCCGCGGTCGATCTGATCCTCTCGAACGGCACCCGGTACTCCACGGGAAAGCCGGGGGAGACCCAGACCGGGACCTGGACCAAGGACCTCACGATGGCCCTGAACCCGGAGGACATGTTCAGGCGCGCCGAGCTCCCCCGCGGCATCAACGAGAAAACCATCTCCGATCTACGCAAGGATGGAGTGACCAAGCTGCAGGGCGGGCTCTCGCCGCACCCGGAAATCTATTCCATCCAGCAGAAGTTCTCGATCCCGGCGGCGTGCTTCGTGTTCGCGATCATCGGCCTCGCGCTCGGCCTGACCGTCTCGCGCGACGGCAAGCTCGGCGGCTTCGTCATCGGCGTGATGGTGATCTTCGCGTACTACATGGTGATGTTCCTCGCCGAGGCGCAGACCAAGGGGCACTACCGGGCCCTCGAGGAGGCGCGTCTCCTCGAGTCGGCCAGTTTCCTGAACGCGCAGCTCACGCGGTGGTGGCCGAACATCCTGCTCGGGGCCTTCGGGATTGCCGCCCTCGTCTGGCGGTCGCGCTTCTCCGAGCGCCAGTTCCCGATCGGCCTGTCCCTCGGCATGCCTCACCTTCCGGCGCGGTGGTCCAGGAGCCGCGTCACCGGCGGCCGGCGCCGCGGGCGCCTCCTCCCGCTTCACGGGCCGGCTCGCGGCGGGTCGTCGTCGTGTTCCGCGTGCCCCGTTTCCGGATGCCCGGACCGGGCCTGCTCGACCGGTACATCAGCCGGCTCTATCTTCGGGTCGTCGGGCTCTCCTTCGTCGCGCTCCTGGGTCTCTTCTACATCTCGACGTTCATCGACGCGTCCGACAAGATCTTCAAAGGCTCGGCGAGCACCGGCACCGTGATGCAGCTCCTCGCCTACCGGACGCCGCAGTTCGTGTATTTCGTCATCCCGATCGCCGCGCTCCTGAGCGTGCTCGTGACCTTCGGGCTGCTGTCGCGGACGAGCGAGCTGACGGTGATGAAGGCGTGCGGCATCAGCCTCTACCGCGCCGCCGTGCCGGTCGTGCTGCTGTCGCTCGTGTTCAGCGCCGCCCTGTTCGCGCTCGACCAGGAGATCCTGGCGCGCGCCAACCGCCGCGCCGGGGCGCTCGACGACCAGATCCGCGGGAGGCCGCCGAAGACGTTCAATCCGCTCAACCGGCGCTGGATCATCGGCAACGACGGCATCTACCACTACGGGGCGTTCGACAGCCGGCGCGCCACGCTGACCTCCCTCACCGTCTACCGCCTGGTGCCTGGCGCCTGGCGCCTCGCGTCGCAGACCTACGTCTCGACCGCCGAATACCGCGGCCGCTGGACGGGCTACAAGGGATGGACCCAGGAGTTTGCCGCCGGCCCCGCGAAGTGGCGCGGCTTCGCGGAGACGCCGCTCCCCATCGAGCCGCCTGACTACTTCGAGACCGAGGAAACCGACACCGACGTGATGACGGTCGTGCAGCTCCGCAGGGCGGTCGGCGAGGCGCGGGCCGGCGGCTTCAACTTCGTGCCGCAGGAGGTGGAGCTGCACCGGAAGCTCGCGTTTCCGTTCGTCACGCTCGTGATGACGCTGCTGGCCGTCCCCTTCGGCGTCACCACCGGCCGCCGCGGCGCGCTCTACGGCATCGGCCTCGGGATCGCGATCGCGCTGTCGTACTGGCTGATGATGAGCGTCTTCGTCGCGGTCGGCAAGACCGGCCTCCTCCCCCCGCCCTCGCCGCCTGGACCCCGAACGTCATCGTCGCCGCGGTCGCCGGGTATCTGTTCCTGACCGCGAAGACCTGAGAAGAAGGAGACAGGAGGCAGGAGTCAGAGCTCGGCGTCACGGTTCTCACGGTCGACGCCTGTCTCCTGTCTCCTGACTCCTGACTCCTGGCGCGCTAGTGCACTAGCGCACTAGGTAACTAGTGTGCTAGTGTGCTGGTATGCTAATCGACCTGGATCCCGGCGATCCGCGGGCGGTGTACCAACAGATCGCGGACGAAGTTCGCCGCTGCGTGTCGATCGGGGTGCTGAAGCCGGACGAGCCGCTGCCGGCGGTCCGGCGGCTCGCGGAGACGTTGAAGGTCAACGCCAACACGGTCCAGCACGCGTACCGCCAGCTCGAGCAGGATGGGGCGGTCTACGTGAAGCGGGGGCTTGGAACGTTCGTCTCCCCTCGCGCGAAGACGCCCGTCAAAAATCAGCCGGCGGCCGTCGCGCGGCAGATCGCGGAGCGGATGCTGCGGGAGGGATTCCGGCACGGCCTGCTGGCCAGCGACCTCATCGCCGCGCTGCAGGAGATCGCGCCGGGCCGGAAGGCGTGACGGTCGCGGATTCCGTCTGCGTCCCGAGCGCGCGCAATCCGGATCGTGTTCGCCGTGCCCGGCAGCGCGTTCGTGAGATCGACCACGAAGAGCATCGCGGTCGCCGACGCCGAGTCCGGAGCCGGACCGGTCTGACGGTCGGCGGGCGCCATCAGGTCGAGCGGGACCAGGATCTCCCGCGGCTGGGCGTCGAGATAGCACGGACCGCCCCCACCGTTCTCCCCCGCCGGTCGGATACCGCAACTGCACCGACACGCGTGCGGGGCGTGCCGCCTGCCCGGTGAATCTGATCGTCCGGAACGAGCGAGCGGACGCCGGCAGGACGCCCAGGTCGGTCACGACGGCAACGTATTGGCTCGCGCGGTCGCCGCCGCGCAACGCGTACTCGAGCTCGACGTCACGGAGTGTCGCGGTCACGGTCCCGGTCGAGCCCGGATCCTTTTCCATGTGCCAGGGCATGCCGTCGGGGAACAGCATCGTGTCGATGACCGAGTCGGCAGGAGGCGCAGGCGGCGGAAGGAAATAAATCGGATTGCTCACCAGCCACGGCACCGGCGGCGTCCCGGGTGCGCCGGGCACATGGACCTCGACGCGGTAGGCCCCCTGGGCCCGCGCCTCGTCGAGCTCCAGCACTCCGCCGTCGGCCGACTTGATCTCGCGCCCGTCGCGGAACAAGCACCGTCCGCGCACCCGGAGCGAGGGCCCCCGCAAACGCTCAACACGGCGGGACCCGGCTCCAGCACCGACCCCATCGGTGATACCTCGCCGCCGCGCGCCGCGTGGAAGTCGAGCACCGCGGGCCGGGCGATGGCATCGACCGCCGTGAAGACCCGGCCGTTCCGCAACGCATCGAGCAGGGCACGCGCGTCCGCCGGCGCGTCGCCCGACGGCGGGGCGCTCAGGACCGCGCGCACGCTGAACGTACGGAAGCTCGCTTCGTACGAGGGGACGCCGGGCACCGGAACTCCGTGTCCGCCTTCCGCCCGCCTGCCGATCCCGCCGTGGGCATCATGGCCGGCAATGGCGACGACCGGACGCCGCGCCGTCAGCCCGTCCCAGCGCGCCAGGGTCGGCACCGGCCGATCGAGAATCGAGGCGAGCGCAGGTCCGGGCCGCACCGCGTAGTCGAGCAGGACGCGCGCGAGCCGTGAACGCGACTCGTCCCGCCACTCGCTGTCGGCGCTCAGCCACTCGAGGCCGTCGATCGGCGTCGTCCAATCCGTCCAGGCCAGCTCGGGCCTCGCCGAATCCGGGTGGGCCGCGAAGCCGAACCCACCCAGCCGCGCGACGTCTTCGACGACGGCGGAAGGCGCCCCGCCCAGCGGGTACGGCGCGGGCCCCAGGCCGAGCGCGACGTAGTGGCCGCCGCTCGTGCTGATCTCCACGGCGTCGATGCACGAGGACCCCGTCGACGTACGCGGGAGGATCCGGCGTCCGCGTTGCGTCACCGTGGTCGGTCAGGATGACGAACGCGAGGCCGGCGCGCGACGCCGCGGCCGCGACCGCCGCGCGGTCGCCCGATCCGTCCGATCGCGAGCGTGTGAATGTGGTACGCGCCGGCGATCGTCCGGGCCGGCAGGCCGGATCTCCCGTCCACACGACGCCGCCCGGCGCGGCGGGCAGCGTCGCGAGCAGAAAAAAAACGACGGCGGCCAGGACGGCCGCCGTCGCTATCAGAACCTTCCGGATCGCTGGCACGTGGCCGCCGCGTCCCTAGACGCCCGCGTCGCTTCGAATCGCCTTCGCCTTGTCGGTGCGCTCCCAGGTGAATTCCGCTTCGGTCCGGCCGAAGTGCCCGAAGGCGGCGGTCTTCTTGTAGATGGGGCGCCGCAGGTCGAGCGTCTCGATGATCCCGCGCGGCGTCAGCTTGAAGTGCGCCCGCACGATCTCGCTGATCCGGTCGTCGTCCACGAGGCCGGTCTCGAACGTGTCGATCAGGACCGAGACCGGCTCGGCGACGCCGATCGCGTAGGCGAGCTGCACCATGCACCGCTCGGCGATCCCCGACGCGACGACGTTCTTGGCGACGTAGCGCGCCATGTAGCACGCGGAGCGGTCGACCTTCGTCGGGTCCTTGCCGGAGAACGCGCCGCCGCCGTGCGGCGCCGCGCCGCCGTAGGTGTCGACGATGATCTTGCGGCCGGTGACGCCGGCGTCGCCGTGGGGCCCGCCGGTGACGAACCGGCCGGTCGGGTTGATGAGCACCCGCGTCTCCTTGTCCATCATCTCGGGAGGAATCACGCGGCTGACGATCTTGTCGATGATGTCCTCGCGGAGCGTCTCGTTCGAGACGAGCGAGCTGTGCTGCGTGGAGACGACGACGGTGTCGACCCGGACCGGCGTGGCGCCGTCGTACTCGACCGTGACCTGGGATTTGCCGTCGGGGCGGAGGTAGTCGAGGACGCCGTCGCGCCGCGCGCACGACAGCCCTTTCACGAGCTTGTGCGCGAGCATGATCGGCAGCGGCATCAGCTCGTCGGTCTCGGTGCAGGCGTAGCCGAACATCAGCCCCTGGTCGCCGGCGCCGCCGGGGTCCACGCCCATGGCGATGTCGGGCGACTGCTCGTGGATCGACGACAGCACGGCGCAGGTCTCGTAGTCGAAGCCGTACTTCGCGCGCGTGTAGCCGACTTCCTTGATCGCGTTGCGGACGATCTTCTGAAAGTCGACGTAGCAGGTCGTGGTGATCTCGCCGGCGATGATCGGCGAGCCCGGTCGTCACCAGGGTTTCGCAGGCGACGCGGCCCATCGGATCCTGCGCGAGGATGGCGTCGAGCACGGAGTCGGAAATCTGATCGGCGATCTTGTCGGGATGCCCCTCGGTCACCGATTCGGACGTGAACAGATGGCGGCCTTTACGGCTCATGCGTGTCGAGCTCCTTCGTGCTGCGCGGGCGCGCAACCGGACCAGGCCGGTGTCGCGTTTTGCGCAGCGGATTCGTGGGACTTGCCTCGGGTTCTCCGAGGAAGCGAGGCCCCGCCACAGTGGACGGGGCCTTTCAAACCACCAAATGTAGCAGCTTTCAGAGGATCTCGGCAACACCGGGCAAACGGGAGGGCGGGTCCGCCTATTGGTTCACGGCCGCGGATTCGGGCTGCGGCCCGTCCACGTCGGGGTTTTCGACGTCGGGTCTGTCGACTTCAGTCTTCTCCACTTCGATGCTGCACTCGGCCAGGAGGGCGCTGAGCGCGCCAATCGCGGCCGCCACCGGGGCGATGACCGCGCCGATCACGCCGGCCGTCAGCGGGAACTCGGCAACCGTCCGCCCGCGCTGCTTCACGACGACCCGGCGGATGTTGCCTTCGTCGATGAGCTTCTTGAGCTGATTGAGGATGTTCTCAGTCGTCCCCTCGAGCTTCTGCCAGAACGTCCGTTCCATGGTTCCTCCGATTCACGAGACACGCTTCCAGTTGCCGGCTTCCCGCTGCCGGCTGCCAGCCTCCAGTTTCGAGCTGTATAGAGAATATAGACGGCAGCGCGAGGCGGGGGTTCCGGGGAGTGTGCCTTCCAACAGCTGCAAGCAGCCAAGGGGAGTCCTTCCAACACGGAGCTCACGGGGGGCACGGAGTCTCTGGAACGAAGCGATCGGGTTGGAGCTCGTCTTTCGACGGGATCGCTCGTTCGCAGGCAAGCGTGAACCACACGATCACTGATGCCGATGTCCACGGACAGAAACGCACTCGAGCGCCGGCCTGCTGCCACACGAGGCCGGCGTTGGCAGGGTCACACGAGATCGAGGAAGGCAAGCAGCTGACACCTCGGCCCTGCTTGCATTCCTCGATCTCGCGTGACCCTGCACCGCGCTCCGCGCGGCTCGAGTGCGTGCGGGAGGCGTGAAACTGCAGAGACTCCGTGAACTCCGTGAGCTCCGTGTTGAAAAGACAAGCCGCAAGCCGGTCGAACAACCTCAACGTCTCGGATGAAACTTGTCGTACACCGTCCGCAGCCGGGCCTCGAGGACGTGCGTGTAGATCTGCGTCGTGGACAGGTCCGCATGGCCGAGCATGACCTGGATCATCCGCAGGTCGGCGCCGCGCTCGAGCAGGTGCGTGGCGAACGAGTGCCGGAGCACGTGCGGGCTCAAATCGCGCGACAGCCCGGCCTTGACGCCGTAGGCCTTGAGAACCTTCCAGAAGCCGACGCGCGACAGCGGTCCGCCGTCGCGGGCGTTGACGAAGAGCCACGGCGACGTTTTCTTCCGCAGCAATCCCGCGCGGCCGTCCCGGATGTAGCGGCGGACCCAGTCGGCAGCCTGGTGCCCGAGCGGCACCATGCGCTGTTTGTCGCCCTTGCCGATGCACGTGAGGTATCCCTCCTCGAGGTTCAGATCTCCGGCGCGCAACGCGACGAGCTCCGACACGCGGAGCCCCGTGGCATACAGCACTTCGATCAGCGCCTTGTCCCGGAGCCCCCGCGGCGTGCCGGTGTCGGGCTGCTCGAGGAGCCGGTCCACCTCTTCGAGCGACAGGAATCTCGGAAGCGCCGGCCAGGCTCGGGGCGGGTGCAGATCGTCGGCGGGGCTCTGGTCCTGTTTGTGTTCGATCGTCACGAAGCGATAGAAGCCGCGCACGCACGCGACCGCGCGCGCGACGGACCGCGGCGCGAGCCCCGACGACATCAACTGGCGCACGAACGCTTCGAGATCCTGCCGCTGCAGTGTCTCGACCGGCGTTTCGCGTTTCTCCGCAAACGCGGCCAGCAGGCCGAGGTCGCGCGCGTAGCTCTCGAGCGTGTTCGGCGACATCCGCCGGACATCGCGCAGGTAGGTCAGATAGGCGTCGATCACCGCGCGCCTCCGCGGCGGCGCAGCGCCCACTCACCGCAGAGCGCCGCCGCAAACACGACACCCCACCAGACCGAGCGCGTTGGATGGCGATCGACCGGCACGTCGCGGCGGCCCAGGCTGCGCAGGTGCCGCTCGAGCGGCGCGAGATTGGACCCGTCCGTCACGACGCCGCCGGTGGCGGCCGCGACGAGATCCATCGCCTCCCGGTCGTGTTCGGGCGGCCGGCGCACGCCCTCGCCGACGAGAAGCGGCGCGCCGGCCGCGGGTTCGCCGGCCAGCGAGGCCCTCGCCTCGTATCGGCCTGCCTCAGGCGCGCTGATCGTCCCTTCGAAGACGCCGGGCTCAGCCAGCGGCCAGAGCCGCACGAACCGCTGCGATCCGTCGGCCGCCACGAGCGATCCGTCGATTGGAGGGATCGCGGCCGTGCCCGGGGTAGTACGAACCGTGGCGCGAAGCGTGACGGTCTCACCCGGCGCGGCGAGCGCCGGCCGGACCGACACCGCCAGCCGTGGTGGAGCGGCAGCCGCCACGGCGGCGATGGTGCCGGTCCAGAATCGCGCAAAGGCGTCGTCGTGGCCGGCGCGATATCGCCAGCCATCGAGCGCCCCGGAGACGATCACCCGGCCGGCGCCTCGCGGCCAGGACGCGACCACGGCGCGCTCCCCTCCCCGCCATGCGGCCGAGGCGATCGCGACGCCGCCCGCCTCGAGGTCGTGTGGCAGCGCAAATTCCGACGCGCTGAACGCGGCCCTCCCCTGCGCCTGGACGACGATTGGTTTTTCCAGCAAGGCTTCCTCGAACCTCGCGGACGGAAACAGCCGGACGTACGCACCGGACGGGCGGCGGTCCGGCAAGAGGATGACGGCCCCGCCGCGCTCCTGCGCGAACGCGTCGAGCGCGTCGACCTCTGCCGCGCTCAACTCTTCCGGCGCGCCGGCGAGCACGGCATCGAACGGCGCCAGGGCGGGACGCGTCAGCCCGATGCGGAGGCGTCCCCGCGCGGACCTCGACACCGCGCGACGGCCGCGTCAGCGACGACACGTCGAACACCGGATCGGCCTCGAGCGCACGGCGCACGAACCCGGCGGCCCACGACGGCCGCGGCTCGAAGGCCGCGACGCGCAGCGTTCGTGCTGTCGCGACGATCGCCAGGTCGGCTGCGTTGTCCTCGCCCGTGATCTCGCCGGCGATCGGCCGTGCGACGACGGTGACCCTCTGAATGCCGGGGGACGGCGGCGCGTAGCGGAGGGTGGCCGTGAAGCGCTCCGCCTCGCCGTCCCACGGATGTTCCACGCGCGCCAGGCGAACGCCGTCCTGCTCGAGATCGATCGTGGACGAGCGGCCCGCGAGCCCGATCGCTTCGAACTGCACGCCGAGCACGACCTCTTGTCCCGGCAGCACCGGCTCGGGCGGCGCCGCGCGCACGACGCGCACGTTGGGTCCGCCGGGCGGCGCGACGGAGACGAGCGAGATCGGCACGCCCTCGGGCAGCGGGGCGCCGCTCGCGTTGCCGATCACCACGACCGCGGCGGGCGGCTCGCCGGTGTCCACCGCGATCTCGTTCCGCAGATCCTCTGCCAGGCGAGCGCGTAGAGCGGCCGCCGCCGGTGAGGGCTCGGCCCGGATCTCTACGGTGGCCGGCCGGGAGCGGCGGCCGGCGAACGCGGGATCGATCAGCGCGGCAATCGCCAGGAGCACCGCCAGCGCGCGCAGGGCCCGAGTCATCGTCGCCGTGCCTCGTGCGTCCACGCGCGCAGGAGCGCGTCCGGCGCGCGGGTGCCCGGCTCCACCGGGAGGCGGGCGCCGCGCTGGGCGCGGGCGACGACCGGCGCCGTCGCTTCCGACAACTCCGCCGCCGCCGGACGCCCGGCTGCAGCGGCATCTCCCGCGAGCACCAGCTGTCGCGCCACCTCGGGCCAGGGCGGCGTGCCGGGACCGATCGCGAGCGCCTGCTCGGCGAGCGCCGTGAACACGCCGCGATCGATCCGCGTGCCGGCGCGAAGCGTGGAGGCGAGCTCGAGCATCTTCGACAGCAGCGCGCGCGCCTCGCGCGTCTCGCGATCGAGCGTCGCCGGCTCCAGCTCGCGCCGCCAGTCAGCCGCCGCCGACAACTCCCCCGTCAGCCGGCGCGCGGGATCGATCCGGCTGCGCACCGGCACGCTCCGCAGGATGTAGCGGGAGCGGCCGAAGGCACGTTGCAGCGCGTCGGCCGCCGCGCGCGCGGGCGGCAGCGCGGCGCCGGTATTGACGGCCGTCAGGCCCTGCTCCGCGCGGCTCATGTAGTCGATCGCCGCGTTGATCTCCTTGCGCGCCGAGCTCTGCAGGCGCCCTTCGGCGATCTCGCTCGAGCGCTCCGCCTCTTCCTCTTCGTCCTCGACGTGCCCGCCCATCAGAAAAATGAAATTCGAGCGGACGGCGCGCTGCTCGGCCGCGATGGCCGCCGTCGCTTCTTCCAGCGCCGCACGTCCGAGCGTCCGCTCGCGCGCCCGCAGCCGCTGAATCTTCAGCACGATCATCTGCTGCGACAGCGCGTAGCGCTCCTGATCCGGCGGCATGTCGAACCCCTCGAGCGCGACCTGGCCGGGTCCGGCAATCTCGATGAAGAACGTGTCGGACGAGGCGAGCCCCGCTTCGCCGGGCCGCCGATCGCGCGCCACCACGCGGTAGACCAGCGCATCGCCGGGCGCGAGTCCGAGCGCGGCAACGGCAATCTCCGCGCTCCCCTTCCACGCGGCCTCGCTGTCGCGCGACACCGCCATCGGCAGCGATCCTTCCTCGAACTCGAACTGCTCGCCGGTGCCGGAGACCTTCGTGTATCTCAACTCGAAGGACTGCAGGCCGAAGTCATCCGAGGCGGACGCACGAACCGGTACGGGCGGCCTGACATCGGGGAGGACCAGATCACGGCCGGGCGCGTCGATGCGCACGATCGGCGCGCGATCCGGCGTCACGGCCACGGGCAGCAGCCGTCGATCGCCGCTCCCCGCGGGTCCGGCCGCCGGCTCGATTGCGAAGTAGCCGCTCTCCGAGAGCACCATCTCGGCCGTCGAGGTCCGGTCCCGCTGCGTGACCGTCACCGGCCGGGTCGTGAACCGGATCGTCCACGCGGCCGCCGGACCG
Organism: uncultured Acidobacteriota bacterium; assembly: GCA_963820645.1. Lineage (GTDB taxonomy): Bacteria > Acidobacteriota > Vicinamibacteria > Vicinamibacterales > 2-12-FULL-66-21 > JALZOC01. Next base: position 145,730 of record CAWGAS010000010.1, read on the forward strand.
TCTACGACCAGCGTGACGCGGCTTCCCTGAATCGCCTCGATGCGATCGGGGTTCGTCTGTTCGCGAGGGGGAAGACCGGTGTAGGCGGGAGGCGTCACGGTGACGACGATTGTCAGCGGCGCCGCCGCCGTGGCAGCGCCGGCCTGCGACAACCGCGCGACCGCGCCGCGAATGGCATCGGATGTCAATCGACTCGCGCCGCCGGCTATCAGAGCCGCGGCGGACACGAGCACGACGAACAGCACGATCGGGCGCGCTAACGGAACGGCCGCCGCCGGCAAGTCTGGCTCGACGAACGTGCGCGCAGCCGCCAGGACCCGCGCCCGAACCCACGGCGCCGCACGCTCGGGATGTCGAAGCAGCTCCTCCGCCGTGATGACGACATTCCGGCATGCGGGCCGTGCCCGCTCGATGAGCCGCGCCGCTTCCCTTGTGTCCCGCGTGCCACGGCCGCGCCACAACATCACCCCTGCGCCCGCCAGGCCCAGGACGAGCCCGAGCCAGCTCCACCCGGAAGCCATGCCGATCGCGGTGATGACGGATCCGATCCCGGCCGCCGTCAGCACACTCGCGATCCACACGCGCCTCGTCACCGGCGCGAGCGCGCTTTCAAACGCCCGGCGTCGTCGATCGCCGAAACGGTCGCGTTCCCGAGGCTACGCGGCATCAGCGCGCCCCTCCTGGGTCGCGTCGGGGCGCCCGCAATCTTCCGGCTCCCGGTCTTCCGGCCGCGAACCACCGATTCAACCGCGAGAAGCACGAGCGCAAGCGCCCAGCACCAACGGCTGTCGGACTGGCCGCCCGAGCGCCACGTGTCGGCGGCGACGGGAGCGGCCTGACGGGACCAGCCGGCGAGCTCCGCGGCCGTCATTCTCTGGATTTCCGCTTCAGGCCGCGCGACGCTGCCCTGCCGCGCGATCAACGCGGCGCGAACGACCGCGGCCGACAGCAGCGCGGACGGGGGCGCCTCGACGTCGAACACGAGGTGCGATCCTGCGGCCGCCGCGCGAACGATCGGACGGGATTCGGGATCGCGACAGAGCACGTGCCACGCGGTTCCGGCGCGATCCGGAGTCCGCTGGCCGCGACCGGCAGGCTCCGGACGGAGCGGTACCGGATGTCGAGTCGCTGCACGCCGCCACGAGATCGGGATCGTTCCGCATCCGGAGGATCGTTTCCAGCATCCAGATCGCGGAGATCGGGCGCGCGGCGTCGCCCCTGGGGTCTCCGGCAAATCGGATCGACATCGGCCGGTCAGGCGACGGCGCGGGGGCGCCCGCGGCGGCGACGGTGCGCTCGAGCGCGGGAAGGGCAACTTCGTCGGCATCTCGCGAGATCAGCCGGAGTCCTTCGCGCGGCCCCGATCCGGGCACGAGGCTGACGGCAGTCGTGTTTCCCGACAACAGGATCTCGTGCGCCTTCGAGCTGGCGGCGCCGGAACCGGATCCGGCGGGCGTGCTGTGCGCGCCGGGGTGGAAGAGCTCGAGACCGCGCACTCTCCGTTCCTGCGTCGCGGCGCCGACCTGAACGAGCCGAATCCCTATCGCCGGCGGCACGGCGTCGAGATCCGCGCGCGACAGCGCGCCGCGCTGGAAGCCGGAGACGACGACGATCTCGCGCCGGGCCGGAGGCGCCGCGGCCAGCGCCTGGATCGCCTGCAGTACGCCGGGCCCGAGCTCCGGCGCATCGATCCGCGCGGCGAAGACCGTTCCCTGACTCTCGGCGCTGACGACGTCGCCTGCCTCGGAGACGGCGGTCTCGCTGTTCCTCACGCCTGCCCTGAGCGAGCGGTCGTTCGGGCGAGTCGAAGGGCTGTCGCTGACGTCGACGACAATGACCCGCGCCATTCGCGCATTCCACGCGCGCAGCCGTGACGGCACGAGCAGAAGCGGTTGCGCGGCGGCGGCAATCGCCACGGCGACGATCGCCATTCTCAGCAGCAGCAGCGCCAGGTCTGACGGCAGCCGCAGGCGCACCGCCGCCGTCCGCGACGGGCGCACGAACCGAAGGCTTGGAAATGGGACCCGCTCCGCGCGGTGGCGCAGGAGCAGGTGCACGAGTACGGGACCCGCGAGCAGCGCGAGGCCGGCCAACGCCGCCGGGTTCAGCCACGCGATCATCGCGATCCTCGATTGCGCCGCTTCAACAGATAGCCGCGCAGCGTGGCGTCGAGCGGCATGTCGGTGATCGCGCGCGTGTAGTCGATGCCGTACGCCGCCGCACGCGCGCGCCAGCGCTCCAGGAACTCCGCGACGTCCCGCCGATAGGCGGGCCCGACCGATCCCGGGCTGGCCAGCACGGTGCGGCCGGTCTCGAGATCTTCGAGCTCGACGTCTCCTCCGTAGGGAAACTCGATCTCGTCGCGGCTGAGCACGTGGAACACCGCGACCTCGTGTCCGATCCGCGCCGCGCGCTTCAGCTCCCGCTCGACCGCTTCGTCTTCGTCGTACAAGTCGGACACGATCACGAGGAGGCCACGGCGCTGCAGCAGATCGATCGCGCGGGCCAGCGACCCGGCGGCCCCTGCGGCCCCTCCGGACGACGTCCCGCCCGACGCCGTCAGCTTCGTCAGCTCGACGAGGACCCGCCGCAGGTGCGACGATCCGGCCCGGCTCGGCAGGTAGTGCCGCAGCGCGTCGTCGTACACGACCAGGCCGACCGCGTCTCCCTGACGCGAGATCAAGTACGCGAGCGCGGCCGCGAGCTGACGCGCGTACTCGATCTTCGTGACGCCGGTTCTGCCGCGGAAGCCCATCGACGCGCTGGCGTCAACCGCGATCTCGGCGACCATGTCGGTCGTCTCGCGATACTGTTTCGTGTAGAGGCGGTCGGTCCGCGCGAAGAGCTTCCAGTCGATGTACTTGAGGTCGTCGCCGGCGCGGTAGTGCCGGTACTGGCTGAACTCGGCGCTGTAGCCGTGAAACGGGCTCCGGTGCAGGCCCGACACCGTCCCGTCGATCACGACACGCGCCACCAGCTCGAGGTCGCCGATCGAGGAGAGCAGGACGGGATCGAGCATGGGTGGTGAAACAGGTCCTCCGAGGCAGCGGAGGGTACGGAGCTCAACGGGGCCTTCATTTACACGGAGCAACGGAGGAACGGAGAAACGAAGAACATTTTGTCTTGTCTCCGTTACTCCGTTGCTCCGTTTCTCCGTGTTAGAACCTCCGTTGACTCCGTCTCCTCCGCTAACTCTCACGCGCGCACAGATTCCAGCAAGCGCGTGACGATCTGGTCCGTGTCGATGCCGTCCGCCTCTGCCTGAAAGTTCAGCAGGATCCGGTGACGGAGCACCGGCAGCGCGACCGCGGCCACGTCGTCCGGCGCCGCGACGGTGCGCCCTTCGAGCAGGGCGCGCGCCTTGGCCCCCAGCAGCAGCGCCTGGCCGGCGCGCGGACCCGCCCCCCATCGGACCCACTGTGCGCACGAACTCCGGCGCCAGGTCCGAGGCCGGCCCCGCGGGCCTCGTCGCGCGGACGATCCTCGCGGCAAAATCGATGACGTTCTCCGCCGCGGGCACCTCCCGCACCAGGGCGTGCAACTGCTCGATCTCTTCGCCGGTCGCGACCACGTTCACGACCGGATCGGCCGTGCCCGTGGTCAGCGCGAGAATGCGGCGCTCCTCGTCGGCCGACGGATACTCGATCACGACGTTGAACATGAACCGGTCGAGCTGCGCCTCGGGCAGCGGATACGTGCCTTCCTGTTCGATCGGGTTCTGCGTCGCGAGCACGAACAGCGGCCGCTCCAGATCGAAGCGCACGCCGTTCACCGTGACCTGGTATTCCTGCATCGCCTCGAGCAGCGCCGCCTGGGTCTTCGGCGGCGTGCGATTGATCTCGTCGGCGAGGATGATGTTCGCGAAGATCGGCCCGCGGATGAACCGGATGACGCGCTTCCCTGTCGCGCGATCTTCTTCGATGACCTCGGCCCCCAGGATGTCGGAGGGCATCAGATCCGGCGTGAACTGGATGCGGTTGAAGCGGAGATCGACCGCGGCCGCCAGCTTCTTGATGATGAGCGTCTTCGCCAGGCCGGGGACGCCGCGCAGCAGGCAATGCCCGCCGGCGAGGAACGCAATGAGGATCTCGCGGATCACACGTTGCTGGCCGACGATCACCTTGGCCAGCTCGCGCTCGAGGCGGGTGGCGGCCTCCGCCACGCGCTCGAGCGCCGGCGGCTCCGCGCTGCGCCGCTCGGTCACGTGCCGGTTGAGATCGGGCATCGGCGGGAGTGTACCACGTCCGGGATCCGGGATCCGTGGTCCGGGACTCGATCGGAGCGTCGTCCCTGATTCCGCCTCTCGATCGACGCTTCGTCCAGACCGTCGGTTCCCGAGGATCCCGAATCCCGAATCCCGATGCGCTGGCAGCGTTTGACACACCCCCCATCGAGGAGTAGTGTACGCGGTCGCCCCGCAACGGTACCGACGCGCTGTAACCATCGTAGACGGACTCATTCATGCCGACGCATTCGAAGTGGCAAGGTCTTCCGACCGAAGCAATCAATCCCATCAGCCTGGCCGTCGACAAAGCCCCCGTTCCCGACATCATCGACATGGTCGTCAACGAGGATCGCAAGGTCGTCGCCGCGGTCCAGAAGGAAAAAGAGCGCATCGCGCACGGGGTCGAGATCATCACCCAGGCGCTCCGCAAGGGCGGGCGGATCATCTTCGTCGGCGCCGGCACGAGCGGCCGCCTCGGCATCATCGAAGCCTCGGAGATGCCGCCGACCTTCGGGACCAGCCCGAAGAGCGTGCAGGCGATCATGGCCGGCGGGCAGGAGGCCGTCTTCCGGGCCAAGGAAGGGGTCGAGGACGCCTACGAGGAAGGCGCGCGGAGCATCGGGCGCCTCCGCCTCACCAACAAGGACGTGGTCATCGGCGTGTCGGCGAGCGGGATGACGCCTTTCGTCCGCGGCGGCCTCGTGCGGGCGCGCAAGGCGGGCGCGAAGATCATCTTCGTCACCTGCTGGCCGGGATCCGAGCTCCAGAACTTCGTCGACCTCCAGATTGCGCCGGCCGTCGGCCCGGAGATCATCGCCGGATCCACGCGCCTCAAGGCGGGGACCGCGACGAAGATGGTGCTCAACATGCTGACGACGATCTCGATGATCAAGCTGGGCAAGACGTACGGCAACCTGATGGTCGACGTCCAGACCGGGTCGGAGAAGCTGAAGGATCGGGCGCGGCGCATCCTCGGGCTCGTGACCGGGCTCGACTACGACGCGGCCGACGCCGTGCTGAAACGCGCGAAGTGGAACGTGAAGGCCGCGATCGTCATGCAGCGCGGGGACCTCACGCTGCCGCAGGCGCTGAAGCGGCTGAGAAAGGCGCACGACTCGGTCAGCGAAGCGATCGGCGAGGACGCCGGGACGCGCTTGAAGGAAGTGCTGCGGACCAGACAGGAGGCAGAGGAGAGCAGGAGGAGCAGGAGAGGCAGGAGGCATCAGGAGCTCCGTCTCCTGATCTCTTCTCTATCTCCTGTCCCCCAGCCTCTCCGCGGCTGCCTCGTCGAGCATGATGTTGAGGTCGTGATGCAGCTGCAGGAACGACGCCGGCAGCTCAGTGGTCAGCGGTCCGTTCACGACACCTTCGACGCACCCCGCCTTCGTGCGCCCCGTTGCGAGCAGGACGATCGAGCGGGCCTTCAGGATAGTGGCCATCCCCATCGAGAGCGCCTCGGGCGGCACCTGGGCCGGATCGCCGCCGAAGAGGGACGCGTTGCTGCGCCGCGTCTCGGGCCTGAGCACGACCCGGTGCGTGCGCGACTGCAGCACGCGCGCCGGCTCGTTGAACCCGATGTGCCCGTTCGTGCCGATGCCGAGCACCTGGAGATCGATCCACCCCACGTCGGCAATCTTCTTCTCGTACCGCGCGCACTCCGCCTCCGGATCCGGGGCACTGCCGTCGAGAACGTTCGTGTGCTCCGGCGGGATGTTGACGCGGCTGAACAGGTGCCGCTCCATGAAGCTGCGGTAGCTCCCCGGGTGCGACGGTGGAATCCCGAGGAACTCGTCGAGATTGAACGTCGTGACCTGCGAAAAGTCGGCGTGGCCGTGGGCATGGAGCGACGCCAGCTCGTGGTAGAGCGCCACCGGGGTCTTGCCCGTGGGGAGTCCCAGCACGAGACGCGGCTTGGCCTGCACCGCGGCCGCGATGCGCCGCGCGAGCGCCCGCGCCGCGGCCCGATCGCTCGAGAAGACGGTCACGCCGGGGCTGTGGATCGTCCCGAACAGCGGTTCGTCAGGTTGATCGGCCATCAATCCAGCTTATAAGCAGGAATCTCGGCGCCGCCACGCGCTTCCTGCAGCGCAAGCGCGACCGCCCCCGTGGCCGGCTCGCGATCGAGCAGCTGCACGCGGCTGAGGGGAGCGGCGATCGGCAGCCTGCGCTCGAGCTCGTGCTCGACCCACGGGACCGCGCGAAAGATGCCGCCCGCGAGGATGAAGGCGAACGGCTGGCCGATCAACTCCAGCCGGCGCGCGACCGACAGCGCCGCCGCTTCGAGCTCGTTGGCCGCGGCGCGCAGGATGCCGATCGACACCGGATCCCCCTCGGAGAAAGCCGTCTGGACGCACTGGGCGAGCGCGCCGATTGCCGCCGGCTTCAGGTTCGTGTTGTAGACCTCGTGGATCAGCCCCTGAGGATGCGCCACGCCGAAGTGCCGCAGCAGCAGGTCGGACAGCGCCGTTCGCGGTCCGCGCCGGTCCGATTCGCGCAGGACCGCCCGCAGGGCCGCCCGGCCGATCCAGTACCCGCTGCCCTCGTCGCCGAGCACGTAGCCCCAGCCGCCCGATCGGGCTGCCTCGCCCGCGGCATTGCGTCCGTACGCGATCGATCCGGTCCCCGAAATCACCACGACGCCAGGCTGCCCGGGCGCGCCGGCCTCGAGTGCCACCAGCGCGTCGTTGACGACCAGCACGCGCGCCCGATGGCCGATCCGTCCCATGATCGCGCGGACGACCGCCGAGTCGGCGGGCCGATCGACGCCGGCGATCCCGAGACAGATCGCCGCCGGGACGATCCGGCGATCGCCGATCGCATCGGCCATCACGCCGTGCAGCACCTTCTCGACTTCCAGCTCGCCCGACGCCTGCAGGTTCGCGCCGCCGCGGCGCGCCTCGGCGACGACGTGCCCCTCTTCGTCGGCCAGCAGGCAGACGGTCTTGGTTCCACCGGCATCCAGACCCAGCACATGCATGCGAGGTGAATCTTGTCATGATTAGTGCTGCTGTGCTCCGGTTTCAAAACCGAACGTAGTGTCCGGCTTCAGCCGGACCATGGCGGTTGTGAAACCAATCTGTAGTCGAAGGGTCGAAGGTCTCTCAGACAGGTCGCTCTCGCTCGGCGCTTCGCGCCTCGCTCGGGCCGCGGGCGCTGTTGACACATCCAACCGCCCGCAGTAAATTCGAGCGTTTATGAGTCTTGGACCGGCACGCCGCGGGCGCGGCGCCGAGCACGCGGGTGCGACAGTCGTGTGTTCCGCGTTCGCGCGAGACGGGGCGGCCCATGCGAACCCTCACCTGGCTTGACTACGTCGTCATCGCCGGGTACCTGGTCGGCATTACCGCGTTCGGATCGTGGTTCGCGCGATTCCAGAAGACGACGCGCGACTACTTCCTGACCGGGCGCTCGGTGCCGTGGTGGGCGATCTGCTTCACGATCGTCGCGACCGAAACCAGCACCCTCAGCTTCATCGGCGTGCCCGCCGGCGCGTACGCGGGCAACATGACCTTCCTGCAGATCGCCCTGGGCTACATCGCCGGGCGCTTCCTGGTCAGCGTGCTCTTCATCCCGGCGTACTTCCGCGGCGAGCTCTTCACGTCCTACGAGCTGCTGCGCCGGCGCTTCGGGCCGTCAGTGAAGAACATCGCGGCGATCATCTTCATGGCGACGCGGACCCTCGCCGACGGCATCCGGCTGTTCGCGACCGCGCTCGTCATCTCCGTCGTGACGCAGGTGCCGGTCGCGTGGACGGTGGTGCTGCTCGGCGCCGCCATGATCGTGTACACCGTCCGCGGCGGCGTCGCGGCCGTCATCTGGACCGACGTCGTGCAGATGTTCGTCTACGTCGCCGGCGCGCTCGTCATCTTCTTCGCCCTGCTCTCGCGCATGCCCGACGGCTGGCAGTCCGTCGTCACCGCCGGCGAAGCCCTCGACAAGTTCCGCGTGTTCGATCTGAGCACCGATCCGCACAAGGTCTACACGTTCTGGGCGGGGCTGTTCGGGGGCATCGCCCTGACGCTGGCGACGCACGGCACGGACCAGTTCCTCGTCCAGCGCCTGCTCTCCGCACGCAGCGCGCGCGACGCCGCGACCGGCCTGATCCTCAGCGGCTTCATCGTCTTCGTCCAGTTCGCGCTGTTCCTGGTGATCGGCGTCATGCTGTTCGTCTACTACCAGCACGCATCGCTGCCGCGCGCGCTCGCCAGAAACGACGAGATCCTGCCGCTCTTCGTCGTCTCCGCGCTGCCGCCCGGCGTCGCCGGGTTCATCGTCGCCGCGATCGTGGCCGCCGCGCTGTCGCCGTCGATCAACGCGCTGGCCGCCACGACGGTCAACGACTTCTACGTCAAGTACGTCCGCCCCGACGCGGACGAGACGACGCTGATGCGGATGTCGCGGCTGGCGACGATCGCCTGGGGCATCGCGCAGATTGCCGTCGCCCTCGGCGCGCAGTGGATCGACCGATCCGTGCTGGATGCCGGGCTGCTCGTGCTCTCGTTTGCCGCCGGCCCGGTCCTCGGCGCGTTTCTCACCGGGGTCTTGACCAGACGGGTGGGGTCCACCGCGATGCTGATCGGCATGCTGGCGGGGACCGGCGCCGTCTCGTGGGCGTGGTGGACCGACGCCTGCGCGTGGACGTGGTACGCGCTGCTCGGCGCGACGATCACCGGCGGGGTCGCGCTCGCGTTGTCGGCGGTCATCCCACGGCGCACCGATGGCTGAGGCGTTCGACGCTGCGGCCGAGATCATCCTCGAAGGTGTGGTGCAGCGCGCCTTTCCTGCGGCAAGCGTCGAAGTCGGACGCGTCGCGGGCCCGGTCTGGCGCCGCGCATTCGGGACGCTGACCTACGATCCCTACGCGCCGGAGACGACGGACGGGACGATCTTCGATCTCGCGTCGCTGACGAAGGTCATCGCCACGACGACGCTCGCGATGCGCGCCGTGGACGCCGGGGCGCTGAACCTGGACGACAGCGTCCGCGCCTGGCTGCCGGCGTGGCGCGGGTCCGATCGCGAGATGGTCACGATTCGCGATCTGCTGGCCCACACCTCGGGCCTGCCGGCGTACCTGCCGTTCTTCCGCGATCACACGGGCCGCGCCGAGTTCGAAGCGGCGATCTGCAGCCTGCCGCTCGAGTACCCGCCGCGATCGCTCGCCACCTACAGCGACCTGGGTTTCATTCTTCTGGGGTTCATCCTCGAGGACGCGCGCGGCAACCGGTCCAGGGCCAGCGGCATGCTGGATCCCACGGCGACGCTGGCCGCGCAGTTCCGGAAGATCGCGTCGTACATGACTGCCGAGCCGCTGACGTTCAACCCGCCGCGTCCCTGGCGCGACGCGGACCGCGCCGACCGAAATCGACGCGTGGCGCGGCCGGCTCCTCACCGGCGAGGTCCACGACGAAAACACCTGGGCGCTCGGCGGCGTGGCCGCCCATGCCGGTCTCTTCGGGACGGCGCAGGCCGTCGGCACGTTCGCGCGCGCCGTCCTCAAGACGATCGCCGGCGAACCCGTGCTGGCGCAGCCCGCGACCATCCGCGAATTCATCCGCCGGACAGCCATCCCCGGCAGCTCCCGCGCGCTCGGCTGGGACACGATGCTCCCGACCTCGTCGTGCGGGACGCTCCTCTCACCGGCCGCGATCGGCCACACCGGGTTTACCGGTACCTCCTTGTGGATCGACTGGGAGCGCGATCTCTACATCGTCCTGCTCACCAACAGGGTCCATCCAACGCGGGAGAACCAGCTCCTCAGGACCATCAGACCCAGATTTCATGACGCGGCGGTTGAATCCCTAATCACTAATCCCTAATCGTTGAATCCAGTGATCAAGGATTCTCGATTAGCGATCCAGGCTGATTCCCGAAGTGATCGGTTTAGCCGGACTTCACGTATGGCGACTCGTTGCGCTGTACACGAAACGGGGCCGCTCGAAATCGAGCGACCCCTTCTCGTTTTGTGTCTGAAGCCTGCCGTCTATCTCAACGGAGCGCCGCTTCTCACGGTGACCGCTGTCTGACCCTCGCCCTCTGGGCCGGTCGCCTGGATCACCCGGACGGTGATGATCCTCGTGCCGGTTGGGAGCGTGTAACTGGCGGTCGCGCGATTGCCGGTCGTCACCGCCGTCGCCGGCACGGAGTCGCCGCCGAAGTTCCACTCGTAGCGCAGGATCGTCGAGGTCGCGCCCGTGACCGTGGCGGTGAAGATGACGGTTTCGCCGACAGTCGGGTTGTTGTTCGACGCCGTGATCATGACCGCCGGCGGCTGGCCGGGCAGGATCGTGATCGACGTCGAGACCGTTTCGGTGAAGCCGCTGGCTTCCGTGGCGGTGGCTCTCACCACGTAGCTGCCCGCCTCATCGTACGTATGTTGAATCGTCGTCGACGCGCTGATGGCGCCCAGCGATCGCGATTCGTCGTCGCCGAAGTCGATAGTCACGTCCCGGATGTTCGACGTGGCGGCGACCCCCACGGTGAACGTCACCGGCACTCCGGCCGACACCGGCGTCGTCGGACCCGCCAGGGTGAGGCCGGTCCGCGGGTTGAGGTTGAGCGTGATCTCCACGGTCTTCCCGGCCACGTTGGCCGTCACCTTCGCGGTGCGCGTGATCAACGCCGTAATCCTCGCGGTTCCGCTTTCGTCGGTCGTCGCGGAGGAGCTCGAGAGCGTCGCGGTGTCAGAGAGGAACTGGACCGAGACGCCCGGAACGCCGGACCCGGACACATCCTCTACCCGCGCCGAGATCGTCGTGGTGCCGCCGTTCGGGGGAAGCGTCTGCGGCGACGCGCTGATGATGACGCGCTCGGCCGCGGCGCTGCCGACCTTCAGGTTCTCCAGCTTCCCGGATGCCCCTCCGGAGAACGCGGTGATCGTCGCGGTCCCGCTCTGCCCCGAGGAGATGAACCGGACCCGCACCTGACCGTTGTTGGTTCTCGCCTCGCTCGGCTCGATCCGCCCGATCGTGGTCGTAAAAGAGACCAGTGTGCCGTTTTGTACCGGCGTTCCGGCCCCGGCGCTCGTCGTAGAAGTAGGCGTCGTCGGTGTCGTCGGGCGTGCCCGGTGTCCCGGTGCCAGGCGTTGTCGGGGGCGCCGCCGCCACGCCGTTCTCGATGACGGTCACGACGATTTCGATCTGCCCGTTGAGCGGCACGCTCGACGCCGCGGGAAACATCGTGATGATCGTGCCGGTCGGCGCCAGGAGCGGGACCTTGTCGCACGCCGCGGCGAACGAAAGGATTGCGATGGCTACCAGGGCCCCCAGGACCGTCGGAATGTGTCGTGTTTGTGCTACCATAAGTGACAGCTAAGGATAATACTCTCATGTGTTTACGGGGTCAAGGCAACCAGCGCGGGTATGCGATGGCGGCGTTGCTGGTCAGCATCGGCGTGATGATGCTGCTGATGTCCGTGGCGATGCCTGTCTGGCGCCACCAGGCGCAGCGCGAGAAAGAGGCCGAGCTCATTTTCCGGGGCGAGCAATACGCGCGGGCGGTCAACCACTACCAGCGCAAGATGGGCCCCGGTAACTTCCCGCCGAGCATCGACGTCCTGGTGCAGCAGCGATTCCTCCGGAAGAAATACAAGGACCCGATGACGGAGGACGGCGAGTTCGACATCATCCCCGTCGGTGGCGCAACGCAGCCCGGCGTGAACCCCCAACTTCCGCCGCAACCCGGCGGCGGCCGGTCCAGGCCTCCGGGATTGACGCCACCCCAGCCGCAGAGAGGTCAGTCCCCCAGCCAGGTCGGCAGCCCGTTCAGCGGCGGTCAGAACGCCGCCGGCATCATGGGCGTCCGCAGCAAGAGCAAGGAAACCGCCATCCGCGTCTACAAAGGAGGGGGGACCCACTACAACGAGTGGGCTTTCATCTTCGCGAACGTGAGCAACCGTCCGGGCGGCCCGGGCGGTCCCGGTGGCGCGGGACGTCCGGGCGGTCCAGGACGACCCGGTGGTCCAGGACGGCCAGGTGGTCCCGGAGTCGGCCCCCCCGGTCCCTTCGGCGGGGACAACCGCGGCCCGGGAGGCGCAGGGCAGCCCCGCGGAATGGGTCCGGGACGCGGGGTTCAGGCCCCGGGTGGGCGCGGGCGTCAATAGTCCTCTCACTGCCAGTTTCAGACGGTCTCCGCACCGCAGAGGACGGGAAACTTGAACCTGAAATGGTCCGGGCTCGCCCGCCGTCGCTTGCCGCAATATCGGCACGCGCGGCAAGCCGCGGGGGATTCAGGGATTCGTGGATTAGGGATTAGGGATTCTCTCTTACCAGTCGGAGTACGGGGATCCGTCGAGCCCCGTTCCGGGCGCGCCGCTCTTGACGTCGTAGATCCCGGGTTCAGCCGAGGGATTGCCAGGGTCGGGTTCGGCGGGCACGGTCTGCCACGAGTCGGCCGACTTGGTGATCGGGTCTTCCGGAATCTTGCGCATGTACCCGTCGCTCACCAGCGCGTCGAGCGACGCGGGGTACTTCGTCTTGTCGGCGTAGTACTGGTCGATCGCATCGCGCATGCGGAACAGATCCGTACTGGAGGATGGCCTCCTTGGCGCTCTGGATCGAGTTCCGGTACTGCACGATCCCCATGGACGCGAGAATCGTGATGAGCGCGATCACGATCAGCAGCTCGATCAGGGTGAAGCCGGACTCTGACCTCACGCCGGGCCATGGTGAATGACCGGCGAACCGCGAAGCGGGTCGTCCGGACGGCTCGAAACAATCTTCTCTCATTCGAATAGTCACCATAGAGCCTACTTCCTGTCGGTCTCTGGTCTCTGGTCTTCGGTGTCGTTGGTCTTTGGTCTTGCTCTTACTCGAGACCTGAGACCTGAGACCTCGAGACGACCTCACCAGTCTTTGTACTTCGTCCCGTCGAGCGCCGTGCCCCCCGACTTCGAGTAGACGTCGTACACGTTCGAGCCGCCCCACGACGTCGCGTCGGGCTTGTCGGCGTACGCGCGCATGCCCCACTCGGATGCCCCGCTGACGGGATCGATCGGGACGCGCCGGAGAAACTTCAGCTTCCGGCCGGTCGCGTCGTTGGCGACCCCGACCCCTTCGACGAGCGTCTCGAGATCGGGCGGATAGCCCTCGCTGCCGGCCTTCACGTCGATCGACCCGATCAGGCCGTTGTCGACGGCGTCCTTGTACTTGTCGATGGCGGTGCGCATCTCGCGCAGCGCGCGCCGCAGCTCCGCTTCACGCTGCCGCTGCACCGTCACCCTGGCGAGCGGCATCACCGCCGACGCCAGGATCAACAGGATGGTGGTGACGACGAGGAGCTCGATGAAGGTGAAGCCATTGCGCGTAAATGGTTTCATGTCTCCAGTGCCTCGCCGTCACCGCACCGTCACGGTGACGGGATTGAACTGGAGCGTCACGGCCGCCCCTTCAGGCGTATTCCCGACGCCGCTGACCTGAATCGTCGAGTTGCCGGGACCGACGCCGTCGAACAGCAGCGCGGCGAGAAGTCCCGCGCCGGATGCGCCGGCCTGATCCGCCGTGCGCGTGATCGCGATGTCGACCCGGCCCGCCGCGGCGTCGATGCGCGGCGTGAAGCTGGTCGTCACGCCTCCCTGCCGCATGAACGTCCCGTCCTGCACCGTGCGGACGCGCAGCACGTTCGGGTTGAACGTGACCGTCAGCGTGAGCGTCGAGACGCGCGACGCGTTGTTGATCGACACCGGCACGGTATACGGCCCGCCCGCCACCCGGAATTCCGTGCCGGGCGGCGTGATGATGATCTGCGCCGCGGTCGCGCTGGCGGGCCGGTGTCACGGCGAGCCGGCGGCGCATTCGGATCCCGCGGCGGCGTCTCCGGACTGCGCCGGCGGCCGCTGGCAGCTCGGCGCCCGGTGGCGCGGTGGGCGGCGCGGCCGGCGCGGGTCCAACGGTCGGCGCACCCGTGGGCGGCACGGCCCCGGGCGGCGTGAGCGTCGGCACGGGCGAAGTCCCCGCCGGCTTCGGCGGGTTCAACGGCGGCACGCCCGGCGGCGGGTTCGCCAGCGTGCGCGGCACGCCGGGAATGGTCTCCGCCGGGGTGAGCGCGGCGCCCGGCGCCGGCGCCGGCGTCGGGGCCGGCGCTTCGACCGGCTGCGGCGCGATGAGCGGCGGCGGCCCGCCAAGGCCGACGTTCTGCTGCGTGCCGATGAAGATCGCCGACAGGTCCTCGACCGTGAGCTCGTGCGTGCGCACGATGTGCGGCGTCAGCAGCATCACGATGTCGGACTGGGTGACCTCGTCGCTGGTCTGTCCGAACAGCGAACGCAGGATCGGCATGCGGATGATGCCGGGAAACCCGGTGAGAATCTTCCGCTGTTCGTCGCGCAGCAGGCCGGCGAGCAGCGTCGACTCGCCCTCGCGCAGCCGCAGCTTCGTACCCACTTTCCGCGAGCTGAACGACGGCACCTCCTGGCCCGCCACGCTGATGCTGGGGCCGAGCGAGCTGCTCTCCACGAGGAAACCGTCGAGCACGATCTCGCCTTCGTAGGTCACGCGCGGCGTCATCTCGAGGTTGACGCCGACGATCCTTGTAGTTGAACGACGACTGGGGCACGCTCGCGAAGCCGCCGGCCGCCGCGGCGCCGAAGACGGTGGAGAGGACCGGGATCTGGTCGCCGAGGTTCAGCGTCAGCTTCGTCCCCTCGGCGCCGCGCAGCTGCGGCTTCGCAATCAGCTTGGTGCGGGTGTCCTGCTCGAGGAACTTGACGACCGCCGTCGGCACGCGTGAGATAGAAATCGGAGGTGCTGACGCCCTGCGAGATCGTGTTCAGGTTGAACGGCGGCGGCGTCGGCCGGCGGTATCGTCCCGGACGTGTTCGGCGGCGCGACCTCCGGCGAGAACGTCAGGCCGAGCGAGTAGTTGCTCAGGTTCAGCCCGAGCTCCTTCGTCCGTTTCCGGTTGACCTCGAGGATCTGCACGTCGATGACGACCTCGGCCCGCGGCTTGTCGTTGGCCCGGATGATCCGCTCGATGACCTCCACGACCGGCGCCGTGCGCGCGCACGGTGATCGTGTTGGCGGTCTTGTTGGGCAGCAGCGTCGGCTGCACCGGCATCGTCGGGATGCGCATGATCGTGTTGATGACCTGCGCGAGCTCCGACACGTCGGCGTGCGAGATGTAGAACACGCGGACGACGAGGTCGTCGTACTGCGCGTGCTTCTGCGCGTTGTCGGGGATGACGATGATCGTCTTCGGGTTGAGGACCTTGTAGAAGAGCTGATTGGCCGTCATGATCTGCTGCAGCGCCTGCTCGAGCGTGACGTCCTCGAGGCGGACGGTGTAGGCCTTGTCCTGATACTGCGAGTCGTAGGTGACGTTGATGCCGGTCGCGGTGCCGATGAAGTTGAGGATGTCGCGCAGGCTGGCGTTCGGTCCGAAGCTGACGACCGGCAGCGGCGACGTCGGGCTGAGCAGCGGCGTGGCCTGCCCGGCGCGCCTGATCGCGCAGCGCCTCGATCGGCGGCTTCGGGCGCGTCGCCTCGATCCGATCGCGAATGATCTTCTCGAGCTCCACCGAGCGGGCATGGGCGAGCCGGTTGGACGCGTCGAGCTCCAGCGCCTTCTTGTACTCGAGCAGCGCCACGTCGAGCTGATCCTTCGACTCCAGCTCGCGCGCGCGGGTGATGTGTTCGCGCGACGCGGTCTGCATCGCGCGCTCGAGGGTAATCTTGTACTCCGCCTTGTCCGGGTTCTCCTGGACGGCCTTGGTGTACTCGGTGACCGCCGTGTCCCAGTCGCCGGCCCGGGACGCTTCCTGCCCCTTGCGGAACGCGCGGCCGGCGGCGCACCCGGACACCATCAGCGCGAGAACGATTCCGACAATCAGCCTGTGCTTCAACAGCGGCACTCCATCTGAACTGAACGCCCCGGCGCGATCGGGCCTACTTCGTGACGCAATCCTGTCCCGACATGCGAATCGTCTCGCGGCCGCGGCCGTCAGGGTATTCCATGACGACCGACTCGACGCCGAATCCGGACGAGGCGGTAGCGGCCGTCGATGATGTCCCCCTCGCTCCCGCGCATCGTCGAACGGCAGTCGCTGAACGCCGCGACCTTTCACGCCCTTGCCCGGCACGGCTTCGACGACCCCGATGAACTTCAACGTCAGCGAGATCTTCGGCGGCGGCGGCGGCCCGATCGGCGCCGGCGGCGTCAGCGGGCGGTTCCGGCTGAACCGGCTGCGGCTTCGCGATCACGACCGGCGTCGGCGGGGGCGGAGGCGGCGGCGGCACGTAGAACCGGAACGGGTTGCGCTGGTTGCCCGCCGCTGCGGTCCGCGGCTCCTTCAACGCCTCGAGCCTGACGTCGGGAACCGCCGCTGACTGCGCGCCGGCCTTCGCGGCGATTCTCGGATTAGACGGCGCCGCCACTGGCGCGGCTGACTTTCCTGGCATCAGCCACGTGACGGCGTACAACGCCACGGCGACCCCGAGAGCGACGAGCAGCCACGGGCGCGGGCGGCCCACCGGCGCGGCGGCCGTTTCAATTCGCTCCATTGGCCCCCGCCCGGTAATACGTCGCGATCTGCACCGTGACGTTCAGCGCTTGTTCGTCCTGCTCGTCCTGCGACAGCTCGACGTTCTCGAGCACGAGGAACTCCGGCGCGGTTTCGAGCGAGTGGATGAATCGCCGGATGTTGCGGTACTCGCCCGAGAGCGCCGCCGTGTAGGTGAACTTGACGAGCTGGCTGTCGCGCATCTCGTCCGGGTTCGACGTCTCGCGCTCCAGGCGCAGATCGCACTGCGCGGCCAGCTGCTCGATGCGCAGGAACGTGATCCGGCGCGCGCCGCTGACGTCGGGCGGCAGGACCTCGCCGTAGAACTTCTGCAGCTCGACGTCCGCCTGGTCCTTGCCGGCGATGGTGGCCTTCGCCGCGTCGTAGTCGCGCCGGGCGGCCTGGAGCGCCAGGGCAGACGCCTCGGCCGCCTGCTCCCCTCCGGCCACTTTCTTCGACAGCGGATACACGACGATGGCGTACAACGCCGCATTCAGAATGAGCGCGATCGCAATCGGCCAGATCAGCCTCCGCTTCTCGCGGAGCACGCGGCGTGCGGGAGTCACTGGCGCCCCCTCGAAGCCTGCGGCTTCGGGCCGCGGCGCCTGAGCCGGCGCCGCCTCGGCCGCGGTTTCGTCCGTCACCCCGGTGTAGATGCTCTCGAGCGTGACGCGGTGCAGCCCGTCTTCGGTGCGATCCTTCGCGGCCGGGAGGATGTCGTCGAACGCCCCCGTCGCCTCGAGCTTCTCCATGAACTCGTCGATGTCCTCGGCGCGCCTCCCCAGGACGCCCATGGTCACGCGGGTCTCGCCCTCCTTCACGGCCGGCCGCACCGACGTCAGCATCACGTCGGGGGGCAGCGTCGACTCGATCTGGTTGAAGAACTGCGGTCCACGAAAACGTGCGCTGATCGATCAGCGTGTTGGCTTCCTCGGCGGCGACGACGACGACTTCGAGCTCTTCCTTGTTGATCGTTCGCCGGATCCTCGCCGGCCTCCGCCGTCAGCCGCTCCGCTTCCGCCTGCTCCGCGCCGATGCGGGACGACAGCTCGGTGTTGTGCCGCGACAGCGAGACAATGCGGATGCCGTTGAGGACCGTGATCGCGAGCACGACGAACGCCGCGAGCCCGATGAGCACGTGCACCGCACGCTCGTTGTAGAACGGACGGGTCGAGAGGTTGGTCCGCAGCATCAGGCCACCCGCTCCCGCAGGATCACGCCGACCGACGGCGCCAGCGCGTCGAGCAGCTCCGGGCCCGCGACGATCCGATCGCGCAGCGTGACGGCGCCGCGGAAATCGAGCGGCTCGATTCGCGTCCCGACCCGCTCTTCGAGGTCGCGGCGCAGGCGCTCGCCCTCCTCGAGACCCCGCGACGAGGCGCCGGCCAGCACGACCCGCGAGAACCCGCCGCCGCCCAGGCGATCCTCGTGATACATCGCCGTCTGGTGGACGAGGTCGCTCAGGTCGTCGTCGCGCTCGGCGGCGCGGGTGCGGAAGAAGATCACATCGCCGCCGCGCACGACGGCGAGCGTGCTGTAGTCCGGGGCGACGTGGACCAGCAGCCAGTCGGCCGCGTCCGCGCCTCCCGGCTGGCCCGCCAGGACCGCGTTGATCAGGTTCACGCTGGCCAGGTCGACGATGCCCGCGTAGGCGCCGGCCGCGATCGCACGCGCGCTCGTAGCTCTCGACGATGTCGCGGCGCGCGACCGTGACGACGTACTCGCGGCCGCCGCCCGCGATGGCGCTGCCCGGGACCCAGGACATCTGCGCGTCCTCGATCTTGAACGGCGCCGCCTTCCGGATCTGCCAGCGAATCAGCTGCTCGAGATCCTGGGCCTTGGCGGGAATCTTCTCGAACCGCACCAGCGACAGCTTCGCGACCGAGTCCGGCAGCACGAGCGCGACGCGCCGCGGCCGCGGCGCGACCTTCTCGAGCGCGGCCTTGATCGCCGCCGACAGCGCGGCCGGATCGTGGACGTTGGTCGCGTTCAGCGCGGGCTCGACCGCGCCCGCCGGCAGCGGCTCGCTCGCGTGCCGACGAGACGACGCGCGTCCCGCCCTGCTCCGCCACGACCGCCACGGTGACCCGGCGCGCGGTGATCTCGACGGCAGCCGATGGGGGCCGGCTCGCAGAGCCAGCGTGGAAACTGAAGCGCTCATTCGACGAACGTCACCTTGTTGATTTCGCGCAGCGTCGTGATCCCTTCGAGCACCTGCTCGACCGCCGACTCGCGCAGGAAGCGCATGCCCTCGTCGCGCGCCGCCTTCTTGATCTCCGACGACGGGCGCCGCGCCAGGATCATCTCGCGGATGCTGTCGGTGAGGTCGAGCAGCTCGCAGATGGCGGTGCGGCCGCTTGATAGCCGGTGCCGCCGCACTCGATGCACCCGGCGCCTTCGAAGAACAGGCCGGTGTGCTCGAGCGCCGGATCGAGCGCCGACTCCTCGAGCTGCAGGCGGGTCACGGTCGCGCGGCGCTTGCAGTGGACGCAGATGTTGCGCACCAGCCGCTGCGCCAGCACGCAGTTGAGCGCCGACACGAACTGGTAGGGCTCGACGCCCATGTTCAGGAAGCGGCCGAGCACGTCGAGGACGTTGTTGGCGTGGACGGTCGTGAACACGAGGTGCCCGGTCAGCGCCGAGTTGATCGCGATCTGCGCCGTCTCGGCGTCGCGGATTTCGCCGACCATGATCTTGTCGGGATCGTGCCGCAGGATCGACCGCAGCCCGCGCGCGAAGGTCAGCCCCTTCTTCTCGTTGATCGGGATCTGCGTGATGCCGCGGAGCTGGTACTCGACCGGATCCTCGATCGTGATGATCTTGTCTTCGATCGACTTGATCTCCGACAGCGCGGCGTACAGCGTCGTCGTCTTGCCGCTGCCGGTCGGCCCGGTCACGAGCACCATCCCGTACGGCTCCGCGATGTACTTGCGGAAGCGGCGCAGCTCGTCCTCCGGGAACCCGAGGATGTCGAGCCGCAGCTCGTGGAACTGCTCGCTGATCGATTCCTTGTCGAGGATACGGATGACGGCGTCCTCGCCGTGGACGCTCGGCATGATCGACACGCGGAAGTCGATCGTCTTCCCCGGCATCCGCAGCTTGAAGCGGCCGTCCTGCGGCACGCGCTTCTCGGCGATGTCGAGCTCCGCCATGACCTTGACGCGCGAGATGATCGTGCTGTGGAAGCGCTTGTCGATCGGCCGCATCGCCGGCTGCAGCACGCCGTCGATCCGGTACTTCACGTGGACGGCGTCGTCCTGCGTCTCGATGTGGATGTCGCTCGCGCGGCGCTGGATCGCGCTGTAGATCGTCGTGTCGACGAGCCGGATGACCGGGCTCGAGTCGGCCGTCAGCTTGTCGACGGTCAGCGCTTCGTCGCCGTTGTCGTCCTCGCGCAGGATCTGCAGCTGGAAGCTCTCGGTCGCTTCCTCGAGGACGCGCGTCGAGCTTTCGCTCTTCTTCAGGATCGCCTGGATGGCCGAGGGCGTCCCGACGGTGACCTTGATCGGCGTCGCCAGCAGCATCCCGAGCTCGTCGATCATCGGCAGGTCGGTCGGATCCGACACGACGATCACGAGCGTGTTGCCTTCGCGGTGGTACGGCACGAAGCCGTAGCGCAGCATCAGGTCGGCCGGAATCGCGCGGAACAGCTCGTGGTCGATGCTGAACTGCGAGAGATCGACGAATTCGAGCCGGTAGCGCTCGGCCAGGCGCTTGGCGTGCGCGAGCTCGGCGGCCTGCTCGGCGGCGTTCGGTTCGAGTCCGCCCGCGTAGAGCTCCGCTTCGGTGGCCGGGTCGGCCGGCAGCGGCGCGCGTCGGTGTCGATGATTTCCCGTTCATTGCAGTTGTCCAGCTTCCAGCTTCCAGCTGGCCTGCGTCAGCTTCCGCCTCGAAGGCGCGAAGCCACCAGAGTCCGCGCTACGACAGCGCGGACGACAGGTTGAACAGCGGCATGTAGAGCGAGAGCAGCAGCCCGGCGATCACGAGCCCCATGACCACGAGCAGCGCCGGCTCGACCATCGTGACGAACCGGCCGAGGTTCGTCTCGATCTCCTCGTCGTAGAAGTCCGCCAGGCTGTTGAGCATTTCCTGCAGCGCGCCGGTCGACTCGCCGACCTCGACCATCTTGATGGCGACGTCCGGAAACGCGCCGCTCTCGTTCAACGCGGTCGCCAGCGCGCGCCCTTCCCGCACCTGCTGCGCCGCCAGTCTGCAGTTCGTGCGCCATGTGCTGATTGGCGATCGACCGCGCCGACACGTCGATGGCGTTCACGAGCGGGATGCCGCCGCCGAGCAGCGTCGCCAGCGTCCGCGCCGCCTGCGACGTCGCGAACTTCTGCGCAATCGCCCCGAGCAGCGGAATCCGCAGCGTCCAGCGATCGAACCGGCGCTGGTTGCCCGGGCGCTTCAGCCAGGTCCAGAAGGCCACCCCCACCGCGACGACCCCGAACAGCACGAGAAAAAAATACGTCCCGGCAAACGTCGAAAACGCCACGATGATCCGGGTCGACAGCGGCAGCTCTTCCCCGAACTGGTTGTAGAAGGCGGCAAACTCCGGGACCACCCGCAGCACGATGATGCCGACCACGATGCACGACAGCACGAGCAGGATCAGCGGGTAGACCAGGGCCGAGATCGTCTTCCGCTTCACGCCCGACACGACTTTGACGTAGGCGACGTACCGGCGGATGACCTGCTCCAGGCTGCCGCTCTTTTCGCCGGCCAGCAGCGAGGCCGTGTAGACCCCGGGAAACATCGTCCCGTGCGCTTCGAACGCCTCGGAGAGGGAGCTGCCCCCCCGCACCCGCTCGTGGACGTCGTCCAGGACGGCCTTGAGCAGCGGGTTCGTGACCCGCTGCCGCAGGATCTCCAGCGACTGCACCAGCGGCATGCCGGCCTTGAGCAGCGTCGCCAGCTCCTGGTTGAAGACCAGGAACTCCCGCGTCGAAATGCGGGCGCGGCTCGGCATCTTCAGGGAGCCGAAGGCCACGTGGCCGGCGCGCTGGATGGCCAGCACGTACAGCCCCTTTTCCTCGAGCTCGTGCCTCAGCCGCGCTTCGCTCTCCGCGGCGTAAACGCCTTCGACGATGTCGCCGCCCGGGGTACCGAGCCTGCAGCGGAACTCCATGCCGTTATCGCCGGCCGAGCGTCGTTTCGGCGCAAGGTCTTGTCTGCATGGACATTATCGGCCGGTGCATCAGGAAATTATATAACAGCCCCGCCGGACCCAGACGGGTCCTGACGGGAGGGTCCCTGAACTTAGACAGGAAAAGAGAGCGGCCGGCTGGAGAATTCGAAGGGGAAAAAAGCCCGGCGCTTACTTGATGCCGGCGATCGACAGGATGCGGGTGACGTAGTTGCGGGTCTCGCGATACGGAGGGATGCCGTTGAACTTCTTCACCGCCCCTGGCCCGGCGTTATACGCCGCCAGGCTCAGGTCCAGCCTCTCGAACTTGTCGATCAGGGACTTCAGGTGCTTGATTCCCGCCTCGATGTTGGCTTTCGGCTCGAACGGGTTCCGGACTTTGTATTCCCTCGCGGTCGACGGCATCAGCTGCATCAGCCCCATGGCCCCCTTGCGGGAGCGCGCCCTGGGACGGTATCCGGATTCGACCTCGATCAGGGCCCGGACGAGCATCGGATCCACGCCGTGGGCCTCTGAAACCGACGCGATGATCTCCCCGTAGGGCGTGCCGGCCAGAAGCGACCGGTCCTGCTCTTCCTGTTCCTGATCGGTAGCGGGAACAACCGGGTCGGCGGCCGGGGCCGGCGGCTCCGGATAGGGCACTTCGTCGGGCTCGATCTTCGAGATCAGGGTCTTGTCGCAGGTGACCTGCCCGCCGCTGCGGAGCGTCAACACGATCGACTCGCCGTCGAACTTGTGGCTCTTGACCGACAGGGTCCGCCCTGAGGTCAGAAACACAATCTCCGCGGACGCCGGCCCAGCTGTGACGAGCAAGGCAAGCGCCGCCGCAGACAAGAAACCCGGGACCTTGAAATTCATGTGAGGCAGCGATCCTACCATCTCCCGAGGCGTCTGTCCAGAAACACTACAGTCGAGCTTCTTTTTGAGGCGGCCAACGCCCCCTTCAGGTGTAGTGTCTCCGGACTCGGCAGCGGCCAGCTTTTAGCTTCGGCTCGAGTCGCTCTACTTCGGCTCGATGAACGTGTGGAACACCCGGATGCCGAGGTCGCGCGGATCACCGCCGCCGGGGTTGAACGTCTTATCGACGTCGAGGACGAGATCCACCATGTCACCCGCGCCGAACTGCGCGGCCGTGATGGGGAACGTCAGGAGCTTCTTGTCCCGGCTGTCGGCCGCGAAGGCCGTCAACGGCTGATCGCCCAGGCGGAGGCTGACCTGCTGCGGCGGGGTGAACAGGTCGGTCCTGGCGTCGTACTCCAGATAGAAGGTCGCGTCCTTCTTGGGGTTCTTGAACGAGAGGCTGGCGGTCTTCTTCGTCCACTGCCACTCGGACGTCGCGTTGTCCGACGCCACTTCCGCCGGATGCCAGCCGTCCTTGTAGATGAGGAAGATGTTCTCCGACTGCGGCAGCAGCTGGAATTTCGCGACGAGGTATTCCTTCCGGGACACCTCCTGCGCATTCAGCGTCAGGCGCTTGTTCGTTGCCGTGTTGTAGAGCCCCAGCCGGACGGACGCCTCGCCGATGTAGGGATAGTTCGGCACGAACACGGTCCGTGTGTACTCGATGGTCTGACCCGGCTTCCACGTCGAGGTGAGCGGGGTTGGCAGGTGGTCTTCGGTCCACAGCCGCTCGCCGCTCGGATCGAGCACGTGCACGAACACCCAATAGTCGGCGTCGAAGGTCGCGTTCGGGAGCACCGTGAACTTGTACGTCAGCCTCACGGGGCTGCCAATCGGCACCTTCTCACGGTTGAAGGTCAGCGACGGGGTCGCGACGGCGGGTTCGTTGGCCGCTTCGCGGTTGCAGGAGATCGAGATGGCCAGTGCCGCGACAGCCGCCGCGACGTAGACCGGAACACAAACACGTCTGGACATTCTGGGCATTCTGGACATTCTGGACATGGGGGGACTGTCCGCTACGGAGTCACGCCTCGTCCTGAGCGCGCGAATGGTACCGCAGTTGTCCGAGATACTGCAATATGCTAGCGTGCAGTCGTTCAACGAGGGTACTAGATGCTCGAAGCGCTCGGAATGGTCGAAACCAAGGGGCTCATCGGCGCGATCGAGGCGGCCGACGCCATGGTCAAGGCCGCCAACGTCGTCCTGGTCGGCAAAGAATACATCGGCGCGGGGTACGTCACGGTGATGGTGCGCGGTGACGTCGGGGCGGTGAAGGCCGCCACCGACGCCGGCGCTGCCGCCGCGCGTCGCGTCGGCGAGCTGGTGTCGGTGCACGTGATCCCGCGCCCGCACGCCGAAGTCGAAAAGATCCTGCCGAAGCCCAAGGACGCGAAGGCGTCGTAACCCCTCCGTCGGTCACGCATGGCCACCCAGCCCACGGCCCCGACCGATCGCGACCTCACCTCGATCAGCGAAGCCCGCACCCTCGCGCGCCGCGCAAAGGAGGCCGCGCCGGCGCTGGCGGAATTGTCCCAATCCCAGATCGACGCGATCGTGGACGCCATGGCGGCCGCTGTCACGCCGCAGGCCGAGTCGCTCGCGCGGCTGGCGCACGAGGAAACGGGCTACGGGGTCGTCGCCGACAAGGTCGAGAAGAACCTTTTCGCCTCCCAGAAGATCTACAACTTCATCCGGCCGATGAAAACGGTCGGCGTGGTCGCCCGCCTCGAGGATCGCAAGGTCATCGAGATCGCCGAGCCGTTCGGCGTCGTCGCGGCAATCGTGCCGTCGACCAATCCCACCTCCACCGCCATCTACAAGATCCTGATCGCGATGAAGGCCCGGTGCCCGATCGTCATCAGCCCGCACCCGTCCGCCGCGCGCTGCATCACGAGGGTCGCGGAGGTGATGCACGAGGCCGCGCGCCGGGCCGGCGCGCCGGACGGCTCGATCAACTGGATGACGACCGTCACGCTCGAAGGCACGCAGGAACTGATGAAGGCCCGCGAAACGGCCGTCATCCTGGCGACCGGAGGCATGGGACTCGTCCGGGCGGCGTACAGCGCAGGCAAGCCCGCCTACGGCGTCGGTCCGGGAAACGCCCCGGCGTACATCGAATCCACGGCCGACGTGGTCAAAGCGGTGCGGGACATCGTCACCGGCAAGACCTTCGACAACGGGCTCCTCTGCTCTTCCGAGAACTCGGTGGTGTGCGACGCGGTCATCGTCGAGGAGGTGAAGCGGCAGTTCGCCGCCAACGGCGGCCACTTCATGTCGGCGGCCGAAATCGACGCGGTCGGGCGCCTGCTGGTGACGCCTCAGCGTCTGCCGAATCCGAAGCTGGTCGGACGGCCCGCGACCTACATTGCGGAACAGGCCGGGATCTCCGTGCCGCCGGGCACCCGCGTGCTGATCGCGGAGCTTGCCGGGGTCGGCCGGGATTACCCGCTGTCGATCGAAAAGCTGTGCCCCGTGCTCTCCTTTTATATTGTCAAGGACTGGCGCGACGGCTGCGAGCGGTGCAAACAGATCCTGCGCTACGGGGGCATGGGCCATACGATGTCCATCCACTCCCGCAACGACGACGTGATCCTGCAGTTCGGCTTGAAAAAACCGGCGTTCCGAATCGTCGTCAACACGCCGACCACGCTCGGATCGATTGGGCTGACCACGGGACTCGACCCCTCGATGACGCTCGGGTGCGGCGGCTACGGCGGGAACATCACGTCCGACAACATCTCCCCGAAACACCTGTTGAACATCAAACGGCTCGCGTACGAGACGAGCCCCGCCCCACCCCGGCGCGCCGTGGAACCGGCGGCCGGGTCGTCGCTGCCGAAGGCTCCTGCCCCGCCCCGAGTGCCGGGAGGGATTGCGGCCGAGCCGCTGGCGCGGAGGATCGACCAGTTCCTCGCGTCCCGTGGATACAGTCCTCCGCCGGCCTCGCCGGTCCGGGACGCCGGTGCTCCAAAGCCCGGCGATGGATCTGGGGCGAAGGACCAAATCCAATCGGCACCTGAAGCCCGGCCGAAGCCGGACGGCGTGAGTCTAAGGACCGACGCGCCGCCACCAATCGAGAAGCCCGCTGAGTTCGTGTGTGAGGATGACGTCCGTCAGGCGGTCCGTCAGGGCCGGAAGATCATCGTCGGAGAGCGGACCATCGTGACCCCCGCCGCTCGCGACATGGCTGAGGAGCATCGGGTCTTCGTGCAGGCGGGCTGGCCGCGGTAGAAAAATCGATTTCGTGGCTTCCAGCCTTTAGGCGGAAGTCGGGGCGCCCGCTGGCATCCTTCCGCCTGAAGGCGGAAGCCACGAGAACGGCTTGGAGACTGGGGCGTCAGCCCGACAAAAACCGCTTACTGTTGAGTATGTTGGGGTTAGGTTGACCTGGCTATCCCGACAGTGGTAAGCTTGCTGCCCCAGCAATTCGAACGGCTTTCCGCCCCCGGGTTCCTGCGACGCCCTTTGGGGGGCCACGCCGCGACCGTCCGAGCCGATAAGGAGGACGCCGCGGTGGTTTTGGGAAGGCCGGCCGATCCGCAGCACGGCGGACCGGCCGGACGGAAACGGGAGCCCCCCGCCGGGGGGCGACCTCAACAGGATACCCGGTCACATCACGGCTACCCGTGGCGTGGGTGCGCGTTGTCCTCGCGGGAGCGCCCAGGAATGACGACTCGTGCATATTTCCCGGCTTTGGCGGCAGCCGGACTCCTCCTCACAACGGTTGCGTGCGGCTCGAATCCGAAGCCGCAGGTGGTGTCTGTTGCCGTGGCGGCGCCTCAGGCGCCCGCGCCCGCGGCCATAGTGCCCCTGCCGCCGGACCCCATCTCCACGCTCATCCAGTCGTCGCGCGAGCATTTCGAGGCCGGCGAGCGCGAGTTGACCCTCGGCCACCTCGACCGCGCCCGGATTGAGTTCGATCGCGCGGTCGACATCATGCTGGAGTCTCCGTACGGCGCGCGGACCGACGCGCGCACGCGCGAGCACTTCGATCGCCTGATCGATCGCATCAACGCGTACGAGGTGACGGCCCTGGCGCAGGGGGACGGCTTCGCGGAAACGAAGTACGAGCCGGCATCGATCGACGAGGTGCTGAAGATCGCGACGTTCCCGAGGCCGGAAGCGGCGCCGCAGACGACCGAAGCCGTGAAGCAGGACCTCGCCGCGACCGCGCACGACATTCCGATTCCGCAGAATTCACGCGTCCTCTCGTACGTCGAGCTGATGTACCAGGGGCGCCTCCGGGAGTTCGTTCAGGACGGCCTGACCCGCGGCCAGAAGTACCTGCCGATGATCCAGAGCGTCTTCCGCGCGGAAGGTCTGCCGCTGGATCTGGCCTACATCCCGATCATCGAGAGCGGGTTCAAGACCAACGCCGTGTCGAAGGCCAGCGCGAAGGGTCCGTGGCAGTTCATGAAGCCCACGGGCAAGGAGAACGGGCTGCGCCAGGACTGGTACGTGGACGAGCGGTCCGATCCGGAAAAGTCGACCATCGCGGCGGCAAAGTACCTGAAGACGCTGCACAAGCTGTTCAAGGGCGACTGGAACCTGGTGCTGGCCGCGTACAACGGCGGGCTCGGACGCGTGCAGCGGGCGATGAAGAAGTCCGGCCACGACGATTTCTGGGCGCTCTCCGAATCCTCGAGGTTCCTGCCGAAGGAAACGCGCGAGTACGTGCCGCTGATTCTGGCCGCCATCATCGTCGGCGAAGAACCCCGCGCAGTACGGGTTCGACATCGTGGCGCACGATCCGATCGCGTACGACAAGGTCACGCTGCCGCGCGCCATCGACCTGCGCCGGGTCGCGGAGTGGACCGGCGCGTCGATCGCCGAGATCCAGGCGCTGAACCCGGAGCTCCGGCGGTGGACGACGCCCGTCAGGTACAAGGAGTTCGAGCTCAAGGTCCCGGTCGGGACCGGCGACAAGCTTCAGGCGAGCATCGCCGGCGCCTCACCAGCCGATCTGAGCGCGTTGAAGTGGTACACCGTCCGCGGCGGCGAGTCGCTGGCGACGATCGCGCGCAAGCTCCGGGTCAGCCGCGTCGACCTGGCGGAAGCGAACAGCCTGTCGGTCAAGTCGCGCGTCCGCGGCGGCCAGGAGCTGATCATTCCGCGCGCTCCGGCGACACTGCTCGCCGCACGCACCGAACGGGCCGCGCCGGCCGAAGTCGCCTCGCGCGCGCTCACCGGATCGGCCACCATGTCGGCCCCGTCGAGCCGGGCGCAGAGCGCGATCGTCTACAAGGTCAAGCGCGGGGACACGCTCTCGTCGATCGCGCGGCTCTTCGACACGACGGTCTCGCGGATCAAGGCCCTGAACAAGCTGCGCGGCAACGCCATCGCGGTCGGCGCCCGGCTGAAGATCGATCGCTAGCCTCCCCCGACTTGTGGCTTCCGCCGTTGAGGCGGAAGCCACAGATTTTCAGGCGTTGCAGAACCTGCGCGCTACGACCCTTTCTGCTGTCGCAGAAACGTCACTGTTTCCCCGGCCATCCGCACGGATCCCCTGATATCTCGACGGTCACCCATCTTGCACTCAGCGGCGCATGCTCGCCTGCATGCGCACCGCGGCGGTCTTCGGAATCGACGCCTGTACCGTCAACGTCGAGGTCGACGTGTCGTTCGGCCTCCCGGGCTTCACGATGGTGGGCCTGCCCGACGCGTCGGTCCGCGAAAGCCGGGACCGGGTGAGGAGTGCGATCCGGAACTCCGGCTTCGACTTTCCGCACAACCGCGTCACCGTCAACCTCGCCCCGGCCGACATTCGGAAGGCCGGCGCGTCGTTCGATCTCCCGATTGCTCTCGGCGTCCTCGCCGCCACCGGCTGCGTCACGCGGCGTGACGTCGACGACGTGCTGCTGCTCGGCGAGCTGTCGCTCGATGGCGGGATCCATCCGACGCGCGGCGTGCTCCCGATTGCCGCGGCGGCGCGGCGCGAGCGGTTCACCGCCCTGCTGCTGCCGCGTCCCAATCGCGCGGAAGCCTCGGTGGTCGAAGGGCTCCATCTCTATCCGGTCCGCTCGCTCGCCGAAGCGGTCGCCGCGCTCAACGATCCGGCCGGGTTCCGCGAGTCCGCCGGAGCGGACGCCGCGGCGCCCGCGGCTGCGGCACAGCCGGGCCCGGGGACGCCGATTTCGCGGACGTCCACGGGCAGGCGCTCGGCGCGCCGCGCCCTCGAGATCGCGGCGGCCGGCGGGCACAACACGCTGATGGTCGGGCCGCCCGGGATCGGGCAAGACGATGATGGCGCGACGGGTCGCGGGAATCCTGCCGCCGCTCGTCTTCGACGAGGCGCTCGAGGTCACGTCGATCCACTCCGTCGCCGGCCTGCTGCCGGCCGGCACGGGCTGATCGCGGCAGCGGCCGTTTCGCGCGCCGCACCACACCATCTCGGACGTCGCGCTCGTCGGCGGCGGGCAGCACCCGCGGCCCGGCGAGATCAGCCTCGCGCACCACGGCGTGCTCTTTCTCGACGAGATGCCGGAGTTCAGCCGCCACGCGCTCGAGGTGCTGCGGCAGCCGCTCGAGGAAGGGTCGGTGCGCATCGCGCGCGCCGCGCGGACCGTGTCGCTTCCCGGCGCGGTTCATGCTGATCGGCGCGATGAACCCGTGCCCGTGCGGCTACTTCGGCGACGCGTCGCGGCCCTGCCGATGCACGCCGGTGCAGGTCGCGCGCTACGCGGTCGCGGCTGTCGGGACCGCTGCGCGACCGGATCGACCTGACGGTGTCGGTCAGCGCGCTGCGGGCGCGCGAGCTCAGCGCCTCTCCGGGCGGCGAGGCGTCGGCGGCCTTGAGGGCGCGCGTGATCGCGGCGCGCGATCGACAGATGAGCCGGGACGGAGTCCTCAACGCGCGTCTCCAGGGACGCGAGCTGCGCGCACGCACGGCGCTCGACACGGACGCCCGCCGGATGTTCGACGCCGCGTTGACGCGCCTGGCGCTCACGGCTCGCGGGCACGATCGCGTCCAAATA
>CAWGAS010000011.1:0-188413 GCA_963820645.1 uncultured Acidobacteriota bacterium
CACGTCACTGGGCGCAGCGGAACAGCGTCAAACTCTCGCCGCTCGCGGCCGGCGCGCAGGATTCCGGGACCGCACACCCCGGGTCGGACCGCAGGAACCAGCCGTTGACCGGCTGCGCCCGCGCGTCGAGCGACACGCGATACCACCGCTGCACGTAGGTGTGCAGCCCCCAATCACGCGCCGCTCGCGGATGCGGGCACGCGCCAATGACGACGGCGCGCGGCATGGCGTGCTCGATCGCGGCGAGGTCGCGGATGAGCGCGTCGTCGCGCCGCTCGCGCCGGCTGGCGAGGACCGGCTACCGCCAGCAGGGTCACCCCGATCAACGTCTTACGCACGCGCGCATCGACGAAGGCGGCAGCAAGCAACGCGAATCCCAGCGCGAACATCGGCACCGCCGGCAGCAAGTAGTGGCCGGAAAGCCTCGGGCTGAACGCGAACGGGCCCGCCGCACACGCGCCGAGCAGCATGAACGCACCGGCCGCTGTTCGGCCCGCCGGGGCGGCCGGCGGCGAGCCGCGCGCCGGCCTCGCCAGCCACCAGCACAACCCGAGCAACGCCGCCATGCGTCCGCCGATCCCGACCAGCAAGTGCCGGACGATGCCCAACGGATCGCTCAATTCGCGCTGGCCCAGCAGCGACGGCGCGAGCTGCGTGCGCACGTAGATCGTCAGGTTGTGTCGCGATGGTTCGTATGCGGCGAGCATCGCGCCAGCGATCAGAGACGACGAGTGTGGGAGTGAGGACCGCGAGCGCTCGGCGGCGGCGGTCAGCCGCCGATGCGGCCGGTGGCCGCAGCAGCCACCCGAAGACGAGCGGCGCGACGAGCGGAAAAAGTCCAGCCGGACCTTTCGTGAGAACGGCGGCGACCACGGTCACACCGGCGACGGTGGATCCGATGGCGGTTGCCGCGGCCGTCGAGGCACGCGTCGCGTCGAGCATCAGCAGGACCGCCGTCGTCGTCAGCAGCGCCTGCGTGTTCTCGAGCATGTTGTTGACCGCTCCCCAACTGACGATGGAGGGCGTCAACCAGAACAGCACCGCCAACCAGTCGAGGGGCGCCGGGAGCAGGCGGCGCCAGATGCCGGCGATCACCACTGCGTGCAGCGCGAGCACCAGCAGTGAATAGACTCGCTCGACGATGAGATGATCGCCGAGCGCGCGGAACGCGACCGCTTGGAGAGCCAGGCCGAGCGGAGGATGTTCGTAGAATTCGGTCCAGGCCGTCTGCGTGTAGTGTGGCGCCCACAGCGATCCGACGCCGATCCCCATGTTGCGGGCGATGGTTGCGTAGACCAGCCCGTCGCTGAACATGCCGCGCTGGGCCATGCGCGGAATCGTGAGCGCGAGCAGCAGCGCCACGACGGCAAGGCGCGGGAGCAGGCGTCCTGTCATCTTCGAATGCCGAAGTGAGCTCGCTGGCTTGCCAACCGAAGCTCACGCGCATCGTTGCAAGCGAGAGCGAAGGAGTTGGCGGAGAGGGAGGGATTCGAACCCCCGGAACCGTTTCCGGTTCAGTGGTTTTCAAGACCACCGCCATCGACCACTCGGCCACCTCTCCGCACGGACGATCGGCGCGTCATTTCTTGTCGATCTTCTCCAGGCCTCCCATGTAGCCCCGCAGCGGTTCCGGCACCACCACCGATCCGTCCGCCTGCTGGTAGTTCTCGAGGATCGCGATGAGCGTGCGGCCGACCGCCAGCCCGGAGCCGTTCAGCGTGTGCACGAACTCGGCCCTGCCGCTCCCTTCCGGGCGGAACTTGATGTTCGCGCGCCGCGCCTGGAACGCCTCGGTGTTGCTGCACGAGGAGATCTCGCGGTACGTTTTCTGGCTCGGCAGCCACACCTCGATGTCGTAGGTCTTCGCCGCCGCAAACCCCAGATCGCCGGTCGACAGGACCATCGTCCGATAGGGCAGCCCGAGGCGCTTGAGCACTTCCTCGGCGTTGCGCGTCAGCGCGTCGAGCTCGTCGTAGGACTTGTCGGGCGTGGTGAACTTCACGAGCTCGACCTTGTCGAACTGGTGCTGCCGAATCAGCCCGCGGACGTCGGCGCCGTACGACCCCGCTTCGGAGCGGAAGCACGGCGTGTAGGCGGTGTAGTGCAGCGGCAGCTGGCGGCCGTCGAGGATCTCCCCGCGATGCAGGTTCGTCAGCGGCACTTCGGCGGTCGGGATGAGGAACAGATCCCACTCCCCCGCGATCTTGAACAAATCCTTCTCGAACTTGGGCAGATTGCCGGTCCCGCGAAGCGCTTCGGCGTTCACGAGAAACGGCGGCTCGACCTCGACGTAGCCGTGCTCGCGCGTGTGCAGATCGAGCATGAAGTTGATCAGCGCGCGCGCGAGGCGGGCGCCGGCCCCGAGGAGGACCGCGAACCGCGAGCCGGACATCTTCGTGGCCCGCTCGAAGTCGATGATGCCGAGCGCCGGACCGAGCTCCCAGTGCGGGCGCGGCTCGAAGTCGAACGCCTTCGGCTCGCCGTGCCGGCGCACTTCCTGGTTGTCTTCGGCGGTGGCGCCGACCGGCACGCTCGCGTGCGGCAGGTTCGGGATCGTCATGAGCAGCGCCGACTTCTGAAGCTCGACGTTGTCCAGCTGAATCTCGAGCTGACGGATCTGCTGGTTGCGCATCTTGTTGGCGGCAAAGATCCCCGACGCATCGAGACCCTGGCGCTTGGCGCGCGCGATCTCGTCGCCGGACGTGTTCTGCTCGCGTTTGAGTCCTTCGAGCTCGGGGATGAGACGTTTGCGGCGCGACTCGAGCGTCGCCAGCTGCTCCAGGTCGGCGTCAGGGTCGAGGCCGCGGTTGCGCAGGCCGGCGCGAGCTTCTTCGAGGTGATCCCGCACGTACGCGGCGTCGAGCATGATGGCTAAATCCTATACCGTAACGCCGTTTTCCTGAGGTACGATGCTGACCGGGGCCGGGGTACCCGCCGCGCGTTTTGTGCGCGGTGGGGTGGAGATGGGGCACGCATCCGTGGGAGTGGATTGGTGAAGAAGGTCATTCGCAAAGCGGTCTTTCCAGCCGCGGGTCTCGGCACCCGGTTCCTGCCGGCCACCAAAGCGCAGCCGAAGGAGATGCTGCCGCTCGTCGACAAGCCCATCATCCAGTACGGCGTGGAAGAAGCCGTGGCCTCGGGCGTCGACAACATCATCCTCGTGACCGGCCGCGGCAAGAACGCGATCGAGGATCACTTCGACGTGTCGGTCGAGCTCGAGTCGTTCCTCGAAGCGCGCGGGAAGAAGGACCTGCTCGCCGAGATCCGCAACATCTCGAACCTGATCAACTTCGCCTACGTCCGCCAGGGAGAGCCGCTCGGCCTCGGCCACGCGGTGCTGGTCACCCGCGCGCTGGTCGGCGACGAACCGTTCGCCGTCATCCTCGGCGACGACGTGATCGACGCCAATCCGCCGGCGCTGCGTCAGATGATCGACGTCTTCGAAGAGGTGGACGGGCCGGTGCTCGCCGTCGAGCGTGTCCCCCGCGAGGACGTGAACAAGTACGGCATCATCGACGCCGAAGAGATCCGGCCGGGCGTGTACCGCATCAAGGATCTCGTCGAGAAGCCGCCGCGCGACGAGGCGCCGTCCGATCTCGCCATCATCGGCCGCTACATCCTCACGCCGGACATCTTCCCCGCGCTCGCCGCGACGGTCAGCGACCGGACCGGCGAGATCCAGCTGACCAACGGGCTCCGGCAACTGCTCAAGTCACGCCCCATCTACGGCTACCACGTGGACGGCGTCCGCCACGACACCGGCAACAAGCTCGGGTTCCTGAAGGCGGTGGTGTACTTCGCGCTGAGACGCCCGGACCTCTCGGAACCGTTCCGCGACTACCTCCGGTCGATCGATCTCGAGCGCGTCGAGACGACGCGGTAGGGCGAGGCCTAGCGCTCTTTGGGTTTCGTCGTGGACGCCGGGGTGGCGTCGCCCGACGAGGAGCTGCCGGAATCGGTCTTGCCGCCGGATCCGGATCCGGAATCGGTCTTCGTGATCCCGAATCGCTCGTCTTGTCCTTCTTTTCTTGTTTCTCCGAAGAACCCGATTTCTCCGACGAGCCCGACTCCCGCCGTCTCCGGAGGACTTCTTCGCGTAGTCCGTGATGTAGAACCCGGACCCTTTGAACTGAATCGCCGGCGACGAGAACAGCTTGCGGACCGGTCCGCCGCACTTGGGGCAGGCGTCGGGCGGCGGATCCGAAAATTTCTGGATCTTCTCGAAACGGTGCTCGCAGGTCTCGCACTGATATTCGTAAAGGGGCATGCACGGAATCCCTAATCGCTAATCCTTGAATCCTTGAATCCCTGAATCGGAATCGAACGAATCCGGCTACTCGAGCATTTCGCCGTTCTGCTCGCCGAGCATCAGCGCGCGGTGGAGCCAGATCGGCACGGTGCCGTTGGCGAGGAGCGCGTCGTGGAAGCCTCGCAACGAGTACTTCTCGCCGGCGTGCACCTTGTAGTCCTCGCGCAGCTTGAGGATCATCAGCTTGCCTGCCGTGTACAGGATGTAGGCGGGATCGAACGTGCCGCGCTCCGCCTCGCGGCGCGCGCTCGGCTCTTCCAGAAAGGCCTCGTCGCGGAAGAAGCGGACCCCCTGCTCGACCGACATGTCCTCGCAGTGCAGCCGGATCCCGACGATGAAGCGGCAGAGGCGGATGAGGGCTTCGGCGAGCTGGCCCAGGCGGACGGTGTGGTCGTCGCGCCGGAAGCCCTGCTCGATCATCATCTGCTCGCAGTAATG
This sequence comes from uncultured Acidobacteriota bacterium, assembly GCA_963820645.1. Taxonomy (GTDB): domain Bacteria; phylum Acidobacteriota; class Vicinamibacteria; order Vicinamibacterales; family 2-12-FULL-66-21; genus JALZOC01. Next base: position 4,748 of record CAWGAS010000011.1, read on the forward strand.
CGCCCAGCCCTCGACGAACGCCGTCGACGAAAACAGGATCGACTTGCGCAGCTTGGAGTCGACCTGACGCAGGTGCTGATAGTGCAGGAAGTGTCCGGGAAACACCTCGTGGATGGAGATCGACCACAGCGCCCCGTAGTTGAAGTCGCGCAGGTGCTCGTCCTGCCGCTCGGCGGGCCACGACGGCTCGACGTCGGTGATGTAGTAGAACGCGCGGAGCGGACGCGCCTCGAACGGGCCCGGCGTCCACATGCTGGCGAACGTCCACCGGTAGAAGCGGGGCGTGGGCTTCACTTCAACGGGCGCCCCTTCCGGGATCGTGATGATCCGCTGCCGGTTGATGAAGTCCACGAGGTCCGCGAGCTGCTGCTGCGCGACCGGCACGAGCTGACCGGCGGGGGGATGATGCCGTTTCGCCTTCGCCCAGGCCGCCATCGGATCTCCGCCGTTGACGCGCGCGGCGGCGCGGCGGAATTCCTCCTGCGTGCTGCCGCAGCTCCCGGTTCGCAATGGCCAGCAGACGCTCGGACCCGAGCGTGATGCCTTCGTCCAGCTTGAACTTCTGCTCGAACCGTTCCCGCCCCAGGCGGAACGAGCCCTTGCTGCGCGGCGCGAGGTCGCGCTCGAGGTAGTCGATGTAGCCGCCAATCGACGCGGCCGCTTCGGTCGACGCGTCCGCCAGATCGCCGAGCAGGTGCAGGTCGCTCAGATCGCCAAACGCGCGCGGCAGATCCTCGTCGACGAACCGCAGCGTGCCGCGCATGCTTTCGAGGCCGACCTTCACGTAGATGCCGGGCGGATCCTTGATGTTGTCGCGCGCCGACTGAATGAGGCGAGGCACCTGCCGGAGCTTCGACAGCACGCGACGCGCCCGCTCGGCCAGCGGGGCGTAATCGAAAAGCGCCTGGCCGGCCAGGCTCGTGGCCAGGACGTCGGCGTAGTGCTGGGGGCTGCGCTCCCACGGACGCACCTCCTCCAGGTCGAAGAGCCGCGCGCGGATGCTCGAGTCGAGCGCCGGCCGCTCGAGCCGCTCGACGCTGGTCAGGCGGGCCGGATCGATCGCGGCGAGCCGCCGGCCGAACCCGCCGAGGTCGCGGATCTGCCCTTCGATGGCCTGCCGGCTCCAGTCTTCCAGCAGGTCGTCGTGCAGGTGGACACCGTCGAACGTGGCGTTGGTGGGATGGACCTCGTAGAGATACGCGAGATATTCGTCGACGAAGTGCGGCAGTGGTTCGGCTGAATACATTTTGGGTACAATCGGCCGCCAGTCATGCCCGGCACCCTCTTCGTGGTCGCTACACCCATTGGCAACCTGGAGGATGTCACCTTGCGGGCTCTTCGCACCCTGCGTGAAGTGTCCCTGATAGCGGCCGAGGACACACGCCGGACAGCGCGCCTCCTTCAACACTACTCCATCTCGACGCGCACGACGAGCCTGCACGAGCACAACGAACGGTCGAAAACCCCGACGCTCATCGCCCGGCTGCAGGCCGGGGAATCGATTGCGCTCGTTTCGGATGCCGGCACGCCGGTGGTGTCGGATCCCGGCGCGCACCTGGTCGCTGCGGCACATGCCGCGGGCATCCGGGTCGAACCCATTCCTGGTGCAAGCGCGGCCATGGCCGCCCTCTCTGCCTCCGGATTGCTGGAGCGGGAGTTCGTCTTCGCTGGCTTTCCCCCTAATCGGTCGAATGCCAGAAAAACATGGCTTGCAGGGCTGGCCGACGAGACACGAGTGCTCATCCTTTACGAAGCCCCCCACCGCATCCGGAAGACCCTCGAGGACATTCAAGCCATTCTCGGCGACCGGGTCATCTTGTTAGGCCGGGAGATGACGAAGGCACACGAACAATTGGTTGTAAGCCCTATTTCAAAACAACTGGAGCTGCTCACTGAAGAGCGCGGCGAGTTCACGCTCATTATTTCTGGCAAACGACCAAGCGATGCCGTCTCTGACCAGCCGCTTGACCCGATAAGGTGGCCTGATGATTTCGTGTAGTTTGACCGAAAACGGGTCGAAGTCGCGGCGGGAGGCATTGCGGGCGCTTGCGACGCGGTACGACATCTCAGCCAGGGAGGTCTTTGCCCTCCTCGAACGCGCCAAGAAATCTGTCAATTGACCAATGTCTGGGTCGGGTGCCAGATTGGCGCACCCCGGCTTGACCCTCCTGAAGCTGTTTTGCTACTGTCACAGTCCCGCGGCACTGCGTCAGGAGGCGTATTGGCGAAGCAACGCCGGCCCGCAAAGTCGGCCGGTCGAACCAAGAGGCCGGTCAAGCGGACCGAGACCAGGAAAAAAGCCGCCCCGACCAAGGCCGCTGCCGCGCGTCCCAGGCGGAGCCCTCCCCTTTCACGGCAGCCTGTCGAGGCTCCCCCGCCGCCGCTCCCCCGTCCGCAAGCCCGGGTTCTACGAAGCGGTCGCGGTCTACGAGCGCGGGGTCCAGGCCCTCCAACGGCATGATTTCCAGGCCGCCGCCGGGTTCTTCCGGACCGTGCTCGAGCGGTACCCCGAAGAACGCGAACTGCTGGAGCGGGCGCGGCTGTACCTGCGCGTGTGCGAGCGCGAAACGTCGCGTGCGCCGTCGATCCCCAAGACCCCCGCAGAACGCGTCTACGCCGCCACCGTCGCGCTGAACTCTGGCGATCACACCGGCGCCCTCGATCACCTGCAGCGTGCGCTCGGCGAGGACCCGGAGAGCGATCACGCGCACTACATCATGGCCGTCGCGCTCGGGATGCGCGGGCGCGTCGACGAGTCCCTCGATCACCTCCGTCGGGCAATCGGTTTGAACCCGGAGAATCGGGCACTTGCCCGCCAGGATCCCGATCTCGAGGCGATCCGCGACCACGAGAGCTTCCGTTCCGTGCTCGACACGCCTCCCTCCCCCAACCGCCGCCGGCCCGCCCGGCGACGCTGAAAGCGGCCCCGGAGGGGTTCACCGAAGCTACACTCCTGTGATGTCAGACATCCACGTCGTGGTCCTGGCTGCCGGGAAAGGCACGCGCATGAAGTCCGCGCGGCCTAAAGTCCTCCATGGCGCAGCCGGGCTCCCGCTGATCGACCACGTGCTCCGTGCGGCCTCGGCCCTCTCTCCCCGGTCGACCGTCATCATCATCGGGCACCAGGCCGAGCAGCTGAAGGACGCCCTTCAAAGCCGGACGGGCCTCTCCTTTGCAGTGCAGGAGCCGCAACTGGGCACCGGCCATGCCTTGCTGCAGGCGGAGCCCCATCTGAAGGACGCGAGCGGCACGGTGGTGTTGCTCTCGGGCGACGTTCCGCTGTTGCGCGCGGCGTCGCTTGCCGCCCTCGTCCGCACGCACGAAGAACGCGGCGCGGCGGCGACGGTGCTCACCGCCGTCGTGCCCTCGCCGGCGGGCTACGGGCGCATCGTGCGCGACGGAGGGGGACGGATTGCGGGAATCGTCGAGCACAAGGACGCGTCGCCGGCCGAGCGCGAGATCGGCGAGATCAACAGCGGCGTCTACGCGTTCGACATGAGGCCGCTGTTCGCCGCGCTGCGCGAGATTGGCTCATCCAACGCGCAGGGCGAGTACTACCTGCCGGATCTGGTGCGGATTTACCGCGACCGCGGGCTCACAGTCGAGACGGTCACGCTCGAGGACTCGCGCGAAATCCTCGGCGTGAACAGCCGGAAGGAGCTGGCCGAAGTGGCGGCGATTCTCAGGGCGGAGAAGAACGAGGCGCTGATGGCGTCCGGCGTGACGATCGTCGATCCGGCCACGACCTACATCGCGCCGGACGTGACCGTCGGCGCCGACACGGTCATTCATCCCGGCGTCCATCTCGAGGGACGCACGCAGATCGGCTCCGGCTGCGAGATCCGCTCCGGCGTCCGGATCGTCGACAGCGCCGTCGACGACGGGGTCCTGATCGACAACTTCTGCGTCATCGTCGAATCGCACGTGTCGAGCGGCGCGCGCATCGGCCCGTTCGCCCACATCCGGCCGCAGTCCGAGCGTCGGCGCGGACGCGCACGTCGGCAACTTCGTCGAGCTCAAGAACACCTCGATGGGTCAGGGCGCGAAAGCGAACCACCTGTCGTACCTCGGCGACGCGACGATCGGCCGGAAGGTGAACGTCGGCGCCGGCACGATCACCTGCAACTACGACGGCACCGCCAAGCACCGCACGGTCATCGAAGACGGCGCGTTCATCGGCAGCGACTCGCAGCTCGTCGCGCCGGTGCGCGTCGGCGCCGGCGCGTACGTCGCGGCCGGCTCGACGATCACCCGGGACGTTCCGCCCGACGCCCTCGCGATCGGACGCGGCACGCAGGTCAACAAGGACGGCTGGGTCTCGAAGAACAAGAAGACATAGTCAACGGGTCGGTCGACCGTTCCAAGGATCAGCAAAATGTGCGGCATCATCGGCTACATCGGTTCACAGAAGGTCGTCCCGATCCTGATCGACGGGCTCCGGCGGCTGGAGTACCGCGGCTACGACTCGGCGGGCGTCGCCGTCGTCCGGAACGGGAGCATCGATCTGCGCCGCAGCGCCGGCAAGCTCGCCCGTCTCGAGGAAGTGATTGCGACGACGCCGATTGAAGGGGATTACGGCATCGGCCACACGCGATGGGCGACCCACGGCCGGCCGACGGAGGAGAACGCGCACCCGCACATCGACTGCACCGGCCGCATCGTCGTCGTCCACAACGGGATCATCGAGAACTATCTGGACCTGAAGCAGCAGCTCCAGAAGGAAGGGCACACGTTCGTCACCGAGACGGACACGGAGATCGTCGCCCATCTCGTCGAGCGCGAGATGAAAGACGACGGGCTGGAGAACGCGACGCGGCGCGCGCTGCTGTACATGCGCGGGCTGTTCGCGCTCGTGCTCATCTCGGCCGACGATCCGAACAAGATCGTGACCGTCCGCAACGGCCCGCCGATCGTGGTCGGGCTGGGCGACGGGGAGTTCTTCGTCGCCTCCGACATTCCGGCGATCCTCAGCCACACGCGCGACGTGGTGTTCCTGGGCGACGAGGAGATGGCGATCATCACGCCGTCCGGGGTCGAGTTCACCGACTACTCCGGCCGCGCGGTCTCGAAGAAGAGCACGAGAGTGGCGTGGGACCCGGTCATGGCCGAGAAGGCCGGCTACAAGCACTTCATGCTCAAGGAGATCTTCGAGCAGCCGTGGGCGGTCAAGGAAACGGTGCTCGGCCGCGCGTCGCAGGAGAGCGGCAAGGTGTTCCTGCACGAGATCGAGATCCCCGACCAGGTGCTGCGCGACGTCGAGCGGATCGTGATCCTGGCGTGCGGCACGTCCTGGCACTCGGCGCTCGTGGCCAAGTTCCTGTTCGAGACGCTGGCGCGCGTGCCCGTGGAGGTCGACTACGGATCGGAATACCGCTACCGCGATCCGATCGTCGCGAAGAACACGCTGGCGATCGTGATTACGCAGTCGGGCGAGACGGCCGACACCCTGGCGGCGCTGCGGGAAGCGAAGAAGAAGGGGGCCCGGAGCATCTCCATCTGCAACGTCGTCGGCAGCATGGCGACGCGCGAGACCGACGGCACGGTCTACACCCACGCGGGCCCCGAAATCGGGGTCGCGTCGACCAAGGCGTTCACGACGCAGATTGTCGCGCTGCACCTGCTGGCGATGTACCTCGGACAGATTCGCGGGACGCTGACGCCGGCGCTGGCCAGGCCGCACATCGACGGGCTCACGCAGCTTCCGCTCCTCATCGAGCAGTCGCTGAAGTGCGAGCCGATCACCGAGGAGATCGCGAAGCGGTTCTACCAGCGCAGTGATTTTCTCTATCTCGGGCGCGGCATCAACTATCCGATTGCGCTCGAGGGCGCGCTGAAGCTCAAGGAGATCTCGTACATCCACGCCGAGGGCTACCCGGCCGGCGAGATGAAGCACGGTCCGATCGCGCTCATCGACGAGCAGATGCCGGTCGTGACCATCGCGCCCGACGATCACGTGTTCGAAAAGATGATCGGCAACATCCAGGAGGCCAAGGCGCGCGGCGGGTCGGTGATCGCGCTGACGACCGAGGGGCACACCAGCATTCGCCGGCTGCTCGATCCCGCCAACGACTTCCTGATCGAGGTGCCCGCGGCCCACCCGCTGCTGACGCCCGTGCTGATGGTGGTGCCGCTGCAGCTGCTGGCGTATCACATCGCGGTCCGCCGCGGCTGCGACGTCGATCAGCCGCAGGAACCTCGCCAAGAGCGTGACGGTGGAGTAACTAATTGACGGACGTCGGGGCCTGCGCCAGAAGCGCGGACTCGACGGCCAGGGCCATTTCCCGCGTGCCGATCGGGCGCTGCGACGGGTGGGCGAGATCGGCGGTCCTGGCGCCGCCGGCGAGCGCCTTCTCGATGGCCAGCTCCACCGCGCGCGCTTCGGTCTCGAGCCGCAGCGCGTACCGCAACAGCATGGCGGCCGACCCGATCGCCCCGATCGGATTCGCGACGTCCTTTCCCGCGATGTCGGGCGCGGACCCGTGGACCGGCTCGAAGAGCCCGGTGCCATCCCCGAGGCTGGCCGACGGCAGCAGGCCGAGGGAGCCGACGACCGCACCGGCCTCGTCGGAGAGGATGTCGCCGAACAGGTTCTCGGTGAGGATGACGTCGAAGCTGGACGGGGCCAGCGCCACTTTCATCGCGCACGAGTCGACGTACATGTGATCGAGCGCGATGTCGGCGTACTCCGCCGCCAGCTCCGTCACGACCTGCCGCCACAGCCGCGACGTCTCCAGCACGTTCGCCTTGTCCACCGAGGTCACGCGCTTCCGGCGCGATCGCGCCGCGTCGAATGCCCGGCGCGCGATGCGCTCGATCTCCTCGCGCGAGTACCGCATCGTGTTGTGCGCCGAGCTGCCGTCTGCCGCGATGCCGCGCGGCTCCCCGTAATACAACCCACCCGTCAGCTCGCGGACGACGAGCATGTCGGTGCCGGCGAGGATCTCGGGCTTGAGAGGACCGGACGCTTCGAGGCCGGGCCACACCTTCGCCGGCCTCAGGTTCGCGTAGAGCCGGAGCTCCCGGCGGATCGCCAGGAGCGCCGTCTCCGGGCGCCGCGAGGAATCGCCGCGATCGAACTCCGGATCGCCGACGGCGCCGAGCAGAATCGCGTCCGCGTTCCGCGCGGCCGCGAGCGTCGCCTCGGGCAGCGGCGACAGACCGCGCCGCAGCGCCGCGCCGCCGATGGGCTCCTCGCGGAGATCGAACTGGTGCCGGAAGCGCTCGGCCACCACCCGAAGGATTGAGGCCGCAGCCGCGACGACTTCGGGACCGATGCCGTCGCCGGGGAGCAGGAGAATGGATGCTTTCAAGTCGGAACTCGGGATTCGGGACTCGAATTCGGGACTCGGGATTCGCGATTCCGGATTACGGGATTAGGGATTGAGGGATTAGGGATTCCCAGTTACACCCCGTGTCCGTATCCCACTTCGGCCGGCGTGGCCGTGAAATCGGGGGATGCCGCCGAGGAGGACGGGGGCGGGCGGCGGCCGCGAAGTTTGGCGACGACGTCCGCGAGGTCGCGGTCGCTGACGGTCTTCTCGCGGTCCGCGATGGCCATGATCGCCCAGTAGACGTTCTCGATCTCGTGGCGCTCGAGCGTCAGACCGAGCTGCTCGCACCGGCGCTGCACGGCGTGGCGGCCGGAGTGCTTGCCGAGGACGAGCGTGGCCTGCGGCACACCGACTTCTTCGGGCCGCATGATCTCGTAGGTCCGGCGATCCTTCAGCATGCCGTCCTGGTGAATCCCGGCCTCGTGCGCGAAGGCGTTGCGCCCGACGATGGCCTTGTTGGCCTGGACCGCTTCGCCGGTGATGGCCGTGAGCATCTGGCTCGACGGAAAAATCTCGCGGGAGACGATGCCGGTCGTGAACGGCAGCAGGTCGGACCGGACCCGCGTCGCCATGACGATTTCCTCGAGCGACGCGTTCCCGGCGCGCTCGCCGATGCCGTTGATCGTGCACTCCACCTGGCGCGCGCCGGCGGCGACCGCGGCCAGGGTGTTGGCCACGGCGAGGCCGAGGTCGTCGTGACAGTGCGCGCTGAACGTCGCGTGGCCGGCGTTCGGCACGCGGTTGAGCACGGACCGGAAGAAGGCGCCGATCTCGTCGGGGGTCGAGTAGCCGACCGTATCCGGCAGGTTGACCGTCGTGCAGCCGGCCGAGATCACCTCTTCGATGACGCGGCACAGGAAGTCCGGGTCGCTGCGCGTCGCGTCCTCGGCGGAGAACTGGATGTCGTCGGTGTACTTGCGGGCGCGGTGCACGGCGGCGACGGCGGCGTCGAGGCAGGCTTCACGCGTCATGCGGAGCTTGCGTTCGAGGTGCAGATCGGAGGTGGCGATGAAGGTGTGGATGCGGCGCCGGCGGGCGGGGGCGAGCGCGGCGCCGGCCCGGTCGATGTCGGCGGGGCTGCACCGTGCGAGCCCGGCAATGGTCGGGCCGTCGACGAGCGTGGCAATCGTGCGCACCGCTTCGGCGTCCGCCTCGGAGGCGATCGGGAACCCGGCCTCGATGATGTCGACGCCGAGCGCCGCGAGCTGACGGGCCAGCTTGAGCTTTTCGTCGATCCGCATCGAGAAGCCCGGAGCCTGCTCGCCATCGCGCAGGGTCGTATCGAAGATCGTGAGCCGGTTGGTAGACATGGGTCCTCCGCTGACATTAGTACCCATCCGGCCGCCCCACGTCCAATTTATAGTTTTTGACTTTGTATGAATAATTCTTATGATAGGCCGTGCAGCTCCAGGACCTCAACGCCTTCGTCGCCGTCGCCGCGGACCGCAGCTTCTCGAAGGCCGCCAAGCGGCTGCACCGCACCCAGCCGGCGATCAGCCAGGCCATCCGGCGTCTCGAGGATGAGCTCGGAGAGAAGCTGTTCGACCGATCGTCCCGCAACGGCGCGCTGACCGAAGCGGGGGTCCTGCTGCGCGAGCACGCCGCCCGGCTCCTGCGGCTCGCGTCGGAAGCGGAGGCCGCGGTCCGCGAGCTCCAGCAGGTGCGGCGCGGCCGTGTGGTCGTGGGGGCCAACGAGGCGGCGGTGCACGCGATCCTGCCGATCATCGAGCGGTTCGCGCGGCTGCACCCGCAGGCGCGGGTGGAGGTCCGCCGCGTGGCCTCGCGGCAGATTGCGACGGAGCTGCTCGAGCACAGCCTCGACTTCGGCGTCCTGACGTTCCAGCCGCCCGACAAGGGGCTGCAGTCGATTACGCTCGGGAGCGACGAGCTGGTGATGCTCGCGAACCCGAAGCACCGGCTCGCGTCCAAGAAGCGCGTCAGCATCGAGGAAGTGGGGCGCGAGACCGTCATCGCGCACAACGATCCCTCGCCGGCCCGCGACCGCGTCCTCCGCCTGTACGAGCGCCGCCACGCGCCGATCAACATTCAGATTGCGCTGCCCAGCCTCGACGGCATCAAGCGGGCCGTGGAAATGGGGCTGGGGGTCGCGGTCCTGCCGCGGCGGTGCGCGCTCACCGAGATCGCGCGCGGCCACCTCGTGGCGGTGAAGGTTCCGGAGCTCAGCTCGCCGCGCTCGGTGCGCTTCGTCTTCCGGAAGTCAGGGGAGTTGTCGCGCGCCGCGGCCGCCTTCCTGGAACTGGCCCGAGCAGGCACGGAGGGGACGGAGGCAACGGAGAAACTCCAATCCAAGACAAACATTCAAACAGGAGAACGGGAGAAAGGGAGAAAAATCAAATAAGAAAACAAAAACCAAGAAAGACCTCCCGTGCTCCCGTGCTCTTGTAAGGTCCTGTCGATTCTGCAGTGGCCTAACTCCACCCCACCACGTACGGCAACCGCTTCGCCACCGCCTCGACCTCCTCGAACCTGTCGAGCAGAAGGCCCGTCGCGTCCCACGTGCCGTCGAGAAACGATTCGCGGGCGGCCGGCGGCAGCGCCACGGCAAAACTGTGGCCCGGAAGGGTGACGCTCGAGCGCTCGATGTCGATCTGCAGTTCGATGGCGGGGTCCGCCTCGACCGCGGCCATCAGCGCCGCGAGCGTCGACGCGTCGGCGGTCACGCACGGCATGCCGAGCGCGACGCTGTTGCCGAAGAAAATCTCCGAGAAGGACTGCCCGACAACCCCGCGAAACCCCCGCCGCCGGATCGCCTGCGGCGCGTGCTCGCGCGACGAGCCGCACCCGAAGTTCGCGTTCACCAGCAGCAGCGACGCCCCGGCGTACGCGGGATCGTAGACGGGGTGGAGCGTGCGCCCGCCGGCTTCGAGCTGCTGGCGATCGTCCTCGAAGAGGTGCTCCTCGAGCCCTTCGAACGTGATCGACTTCAGGAAACGCGCCGGGATGATGCGATCCGTGTCGATGTTGTCCCCGCGCAGCGGGAGCGCCCGGCCCGCCACCTGACGGATTTTCTCAATGGGCATCGGTCATCTCCCGCACGTCGACGACCTCGCCGGCGACCGCCGCGGCGGCGACCATCGCGGGGCTCATCAGCAGCGTGCGCCCCGTCGGGCTGCCCTGCCGCCCCTTGAAGTTGCGGTTCGAGGAGGAGGCGCAGATCTCGCGCCCTTCGAGCTTGTCGGGATTCATCGCGAGGCACATCGAGCAGCCGGCGCCGCGCCACTCGAACCCCGCGTCGATGAAGACGCGATCGAGCCCCTCGCGCTCGGCCGCCAGCCGCACGGGCTGCGACCCCGGCACGACCAGCGCGCGCACGTGCGGCGCGACGTGGCGGCCGCGGATCACCTTCGCGGCTTCGCGGAGATCCGAAAGCCGGGCGTTCGTGCACGATCCGACGAACGCGACGTCGATGCGGGTGCCGCTGATGCGCTGGCCGGCCCTGAATCCCATGAAGTCGAGCGCCTCGCCGATGCCCGCCCCATCGCTGCCGCCCGCGCCGGCCGACGGAAGCGGCTCGTCGACGTAGACGGACTGCCCCGGATTGATGCCCCACGTCACCGTCGGCCGAATCGACGCACCATCGATCTCGACGTCGTCGTCGTAGGCGGCGTCCGGATCGGAGGCCATCCGCTTCCACCATGCGCACGCGGACTCGAAGGCGTCGCCCTGCGGCGCGAACTTCCGGCCGCGCATGTAGTCGAACGTCACCTGGTCGGGGTTCACGTACCCGGCGCGCGCGCCCCCTTCGATGGACATGTTGCAGATCGTCATCCGCTCGTCCATCGTCATCCGCTCGATCGTGTCGCCGGCGTATTCGTAGGCGTAGCCGACGCCGCCGTTGACGCCGAGGCGCCTGATGATGCCGAGGATCACGTCCTTCGCGTAGACGCCGCGGGACAGCCTGCCGCGGACGCGGATGCGCCGCACCTTCAACGGATCCATCGCGAGACATTGCGAGGCGAGGACGTCGCGCACCTGCGACGTGCCGATGCCGAACGCGACGGCGCCGAACGCGCCGTGCGTCGAGGTGTGGCTGTCGCCGCAGGCGATGGTCATCCCCGGCTGCGTGAGCCCCAGCTCGGGCCCGATGACGTGCACGATGCCCTGGACCCCGCTCGAGAGATCGAGCAGCCGGATCCCGGCGGTGCGGCAGTTGCGCTCCAGCGCCGACAGCATGTCCTCGGCCATGACGTCCAGGAACGGCCGCCGCTGGTCGAGCGTGGGAACGATGTGATCGACCGTGCCGATCGTGCGCTCCGGAAAGCGCACCCCCCATCCCCGCGCGCGCAGCATGTCGAACGCCTGCGGCGTCGTCACCTCGTGGATGAGATGGAGGCCGACGAAAAGCTGGGTCTGCCCGTTCGGCAGCCGCCGGACCGTGTGCGCGTCCCAGACTTTCTGGAGCAGAGTCGCTGACATGGGTGGTTGATGGTACGCAGTCGGGTCGGACTCGGGACTCGGGACCGGTCGGGACTCGGGACTCGGCCTCAGATTTGCGTTGCACCTGATGCCCTCGCTACGGCCAATCGTTTAGGCATCGTTGCAGTTTCTGCGATCTTTCGCGGCCGGTGGAGAGGCAGAAAGTGAGATCGATGAGACTAGATTCGACTTCAGAGACCTGGACGCCTGGAATGCGGCAATGGATCTGAGTCGGCCTACGCACTCAGTCGGCAACTGCCGTGCAGAGCAATTCGAACTCGCGGCGCAGATGCGTCGAGCAGCAGTATCGATTCCGTCGAACGTGGCAGAAGGACACGCGAGCGGGCCCGGGGCCGTTACCGTACCACGTCAGGATTGCCTGGGTCGCTTGCGGAGCTCGAGACGCAGCTCGAACTCGCCGGCGACTCGCTTTGTCCGGCCGAGGCGGTCGTGAGCGCCGCGAGTGTCGCGTACTGCCAGCTCCACGGGTTCCCGAGCTTACGTCGACCAAGAAGGACGACATGGCTGCGTCCTTGTCTCGGTCGCGAGTTCCCAATTGCGAGTACGTTCCGAGTCCGCATCCCTCGAGCCCGGCGAGTCCTGCACGTTGATGTTCTATGCGGGTCATCTGGTCGCTCGTGTCTGCCGAGTCCGTTGCGAGTCCCGAGTCAGCCGAGTCCCGAGTCCCGAGTCCCGAGTCCCGAGTCCCGAGTCCCGCTATAATGTACTCCCCTCCATGAACTTCCTCGACAAGCTGAATCCGGAACAACGCGAGGCCGTGCTCCATCGGGACGGGCCGCTGCTCATCCTTGCGGGGGCCGGCTCGGGGAAGACGCGTGTGATCACGTTCCGGATCGCGCACCTCATCGGCGATGGTCACGCCGATCCCGGGCAGGTCCTGGCGGTCACGTTCACGAACAAGGCGTCGCAGGAAATGCGGGAGCGCGTCGAGGCGCTCATCGGGTCGGCGGCCGAGGGCGTGTGGCTCTCGACGTTCCACTCGCTCTGTGCGCGGCTGCTCCGCCGCGAGGCGCCGAAGATCGGCCTCTCCCGCGACTTCGTCATCTACGACTCCTCCGACCAGGTCGCGGTCGTGAAGCAGGCCGAGCGGGAGCTGGACATCGACGACAAGCTCGTCCCGCCGCGCGTCGCGCTCTCGCGCATCAGCCAGGCCAAGAACCGGATGGAGGGTCCCGAGTCGCTGCGCAGCGCCTGGAACTTCCGCGACGAGCAGATCGCGAAGATCTACGAGCGCTACCTGACGGCGCTCAAGGACGCCAACGCGCTCGACTTCGACGATCTCCTGCTCAAGACGGTGGAGCTCTTCGAGACCTCCGATCCCGACGCGGGAGTTCTACGCGCAGAAGTTCAAGTACGTGATGGTCGACGAGTACCAGGACACGAACCGGCCGCAGTACCTCCTGATTCGCCGGCTGGCCGAGGCGCACCGCAACATCGCGGTCGTCGGCGATCCGGATCAGTCGATCTACAAGTGGCGCGGCGCCGACCTGCGCAACATCCTCGACTTCGAGCGGGACTTCGGCGAGGCGAAGATCGTCCGCCTCGAGCAGAATTACCGCTCCACGCAGACGATCCTCGATGCGGCCTCCGCCGTCATCAGCCGCAACCGCAACCGCAAGGACAAGCGGCTGTGGACGGACCGCAAGGGCGGAGCGAAGATCATCTCCTTCCGCGGCAACGACGAGCTCGAGGAAGCCGACTTCATCACCCGCTCGATCAAGCAGTTCCGCTCGGAAGACGTGGACGCCACGATGGCGATCCTCTACCGCACCAACGCGCAGTCGAGGGCGATCGAGGATTCGCTGATGCGCGAGGGGATCCCGTACAAGATCATCGGCGGGGTCCGGTTCTACGAGCGGAAGGAGATCAAGGACGCGCTGGCCTACCTGAAGCTCATCATGAACCCGCACGACGACGTCAGCCTGCGGCGCGTGATCAACGTGCCCGCGCGCGGCATCGGCAAGGGCGTGATGGACTCGCTGCAGGCCATCGATCCGAATGCCCTCTTCGAGGACGCCCCGCCGCTGCTCGCCGCCGGCCTCCGGGAGATCACCTCGGCGCGATCGCTCTGGGCGAAGCTCGTCTACGCGGTGGAGGACGGCAAGCTGGCGTCCCGGGCGACGGCGTCCCTGCGCGTGTTCCGCGACCTGATCGCCGGCCTCGCGGACGTCGGCCGGAAGGACCCCGTCTCGATCGCGATGGGCAAGATGCTCGACCAGACCGGGTATCTCAAGGATCTGCGCGACGAGAACACCGAAGAGGCCAACGAGCGGATCGAGAACCTGATGGAGCTCGTGTCGGCCGCGCGCGAGTACGAGACGCGCGATCCGGAGCCGTCGCTCGGCGGGTTCGTCGACCGTCTGTCGCTGTTGTCGGAAGTCGACGAAGAGGCCGGCACGCGCAACGCGAACGTGTGGATGATGACCATGCACGCGGCGAAGGGGCTGGAGTTCCCGCTCGTCGTGATCGCCGGGCTCGAAGAGGGCCTCTTCCCGCACTCCCGATCGAGCGAGGACGAGGAGGAGCTCGAGGAGGAACGCCGGCTCTGCTACGTCGGGATGACGCGCGCGCAGTCCCAGCTGATCCTCACCAGCGCGGCGCAGGCGCCGGGTGTTCGGCGAATACCAGGCCACCAATCCGTCGCGGTTCCTCGACGAGATTCCGGCGGAGCTGGTCGAGCGGACGACGACGACGTATGCCTCGGTGTATCAGAACACGTTCAATCACGGGCACTACGAGTTCAGGACGAACCCCTACGGGCGGAAGGGCAAAGGCGCCGGCCGCGTGCGCGAGTCGGACGAGGCCTACAAGTACGAGGACGAAGATCAGTCGGGGCACACCTTGCGGACCGGCATGCGCGTGCGCCACGCCCAGTTCGGCGTCGGCACCGTGGTGTCGGTCGAAGAGCACAACGACGACCTGAAGATCACCGTGCGCTTCAACCTGGTGGGTGTGAAGAAGCTGCTGGCGAAGTACGCGAAGCTGGAACCGGCGTAGAAGCTCGGCCACTGCGGTCCGGCTGAAGCCGGACGCCACGGTTCGGCGCTACTGGTCGGTAGCCGGCGCTACGCTCTCGGTGGCGGCTCTCTTCCGGCGCGGCCGTCCGGCGCGGCTCGTCGGCTCGTCGTCTCCGACTTCCTTCTCGGCGAGCTTCGCGATCGCGACGACCTCGTCGCCTTCTTCCATCTCGATCAGCCGCACGCCCTGCGTGGCGCGGCCGATGGCGCGGACGTCGCCGGCCCGCATGCGCAGGATCATGCCCTGCTGGCTGATGATCATCAGCTCGTCGTCGTCGTGGACGTAGGCGATGCCGACGACCTTGCCGTTGCGGTCGCGAGGTCTGGATGTTGATGATGCCGATGCCGCCGCGCGTCTGCAGGCGGTACTCCTCGAGCTCGGTCCGCTTGCCGTAGCCGTTCTGCGCGACGGTCAGCAGCGTGCCGCCCTCGCGGACGACGTCCATCGCGACCACCTCGTCGTCGTCGCGCAGCGAGATGCCGCGGACGCCGTAGGCGGTGCGGCCCATCGGGCGCACGTCGGTCTCGTCGAAGCGGATCGCCATGCCGTCGCGCGTGCCGATGAAGATCTGCTCCTTGCCGTCGGACATCTCGACCGCGATGACCGCGTCGTCGTCGTCGACGCCCATCGCGATGATGCCGCCGGCGCGCGGGTTCCGGAACGACGACAGGTCGGTCTTCTTGATGACGCCCTTGCGCGTGCCCATCACGACGAACTGCTGATCTTCTCGGCTCCGGGAACTCCTTCACCGCGCAGCAGCGCGGCGATCTTCTCGCCTTCCTCCATCGCGACCAGGTTCGCGATCGCCTTGCCCTTGCCGCCCGGCGCCGACGTCGGGGATCTCGTGGACCTTGCAGCCAGTAGGCGCGGCCGCGGTCGGAGAAGATCAGGATGTAGGCGTGCGTGGAGGCGACGAACAGGTGGCTGACGAAGTCCTCCTCGCGCGTGCGCATGCCGATGCGCCCCTTGCCGCCGCGGCGCTGCGCGCGATAGGTCGAGATCGCGGTCCGCTTGATGTAGCCGGTGTTGGTGACGGTGATCACCACGTCCTCGTCGGCGATCAGATCCTCGATGCGGAACTCGCCGCTTTCTTCGATGAACGTCGTGCGGCGCTCGTCGCGCGTACTTGCTCGCGGACCGCGATCAGCTCGTTGATGACGATCGCCATCAGCAGCTCGTCGCTCGAGAGGATCGCGCGCAGCCGCTCGATCGTCTTCATCAGCTCGGCAAGCTCGTCGAGGATCTTCTGGCGCTCGAGGCCGGTGAGGCGCTGGAGCTGCATGTCGAGGATCGCCTGCGCCTGGAGCTGCGACAGCCCGAACTGCGTCATCAGGCCGTCGCGCGCTTCGGCCGGGTTCTTCGAGCCGCGGATCAGCGTGATCACCGCGATCGAGGTGTCGAGCGCGATCTTCAGGCCTTCGAGGATGTGCGCGCGCGCCTCGGCCTTGCGCAGCTCGAACTCGGTCCGGCGCCGGACGACCTCGCGGCGGAACTCGATGAAGTGCTCGAGGATGTCGACCAGCGGCAGCACGCGCGGCCGGCCGCCGACGATCGCCAGCATGATGATGCCGAAGGTCGTCTGCAGCTGCGTGTGCTTGTAGAGGTTGTTGAGGATGACCTCGGGCAGCTCGCCGCGCTTCAGCTCGATGACGATCCGCATCCCGTCGCGATCCGACTCGTCGCGCAGGTCGGAGATGCCCTCGATCGTCTTCTCGCGCACCAGCTCGGCGATGTTCTCGAGCAGCCGCTTCTTGTTGACCTGGATACGGAATCTCGGTGATGACGATCGGAGACCTTGTCGCCCTTCTTCGATTCCTCGGTCGTGGCCTTCGCGCGCACCGTGATCGAGCCGCGGCCGGTCGTGTAGGCGTTGAAGATGCCCTGGCGGCCGACGATGGAGCCGCCGGTCGGAAAGTCGGGACCCGGGATCGCCTTCAGGACCGCGCGGAGCCGCGCCTCGCGCGAGTCGACGGCGCCGCCGTCCTCGGTGCGCTTGGCCCGCAGCTCGATCAGCGCGATGACGCCGTCGATGACCTCCCGCATGTTGTGCGGCGGGATGTTCGTCGCCATGCCGACGGCGATGCCGGTCGATCCGTTGACCAGCAGGTTCGGGAACGTCGTCGGCAGGACGGTCGGCTCTTCGGTCGTCTCGTCGAAGTTCGGGACGAAGTCGACCGTCTCCTTGTCGAGGTCGGCCATCATCTCTTCGGCGAGCGTCTCGAGACGCGCCTCGGTGTAGCGGTAGGCGGCCGGCGGATCGCCGTCGATCGAGCCGAAGTTCCCCTGGCCGTCGACCAGGGGGTAGCGCATGTTGAAGTCCTGCGCGAGGCGGACGAGCGTGTCGTAGGCCGGCGCGTCGCCGTGCGGGTGGTAGTTGCCGATGACCTCGCCGACGATCTTCGCGCACTTGCGGTACGGCCGGTTCGACGACGAGGCCCATCTGCCGCATCGCGTAGAGCACGCGCCGGTGCGCCGGCTTCAGCCCGTCGCGCACGTCGGGCAGCGCGCGCCCGATGATTACGCTCATCGCGTAATCCATGTACGAGCGCTTCATCTCGTCTTCGATGTTGACGGGGAAGCGATTTAACGAGATGTCAGTCATTGTTGGAGACGTACGTTCTTGGTTCTTGGTTCTTGGTTCTGCGTTGGTCGTTCGGCGTTCGGCGTTCGGCGTTCCGTTCGGCGCGGAGCTCTAGCGCCGGCCAGCTGTTGTTGTACGCGTCAGGAAGGAACGAGAACGACAACCGAGACCGAGAACCAAGACCGACGGACCTGTCCTCAGATGTCCAGGTTCTTGACGTCGAGCGCGTTGTCTTCGATGAACTTGCGGCGCGGCTCGACCTGGTCGCCCATCAGCGTCGTGAACATCAGGTCGGCTTCCATGTGATCTTCGGCGCGCACCTGCGCGAGCGTGCGCGTCGCGGGGTTCATCGTCGTTTCCCACAGCGTGTCGGGGTTCATCTCGCCGAGACCCTTGTAGCGGTTGATCGCGACGCCCTTCTTGCCGGCGGCGGTGAAGAACTCGACGAGCTCGTCGAGCGACTCGACGCGCACCTCGGCGTCGCGCCCGGCCTTTCCAGCCGGCGCCGCGGGGCGCGCGGCGGCTTCGGCGATGAGCGCGTCCGCGAGCGCCTTGGGCTCGGCGGCGAGCCTGGTCGCCTCGTCCAGCGGCGCCCCGCCGATCGCGGTCTCGTCGGCGGACGCGGACGCCGCGTCTGCCGCAGCCTCGGCGGCCTCGTCCGACTCCACCGACGCCGCGGTCTTCACGATCATCGGACCGCGAACTCCCTTGACGTCCTGATAGCTGGACGCCAGCGTGCGGAACTCGCCGGTGGTGACGAAGTCCTGGTCGATGCGATGCTGCCTCGGGTAGCCGGTGCTGCGATCCTCGATCGCCACGGCAAACGCCTGGTGCTCTTCGTCCTGCTGCACCGTCACGGTCCGCGTCGGGAGCGTCAGCGCCGCCGCCAGCGCCTCGACGCGATCGCGATCGGAGAAGAACGTCTTGTTCGCCTCGCCGTCGAGCAGCGCCAGGACGACCTCGCGCGACGGGCCGCGGCGCTCGACGATCTGCAGGAACTTGCGGAACGCCATCAGCTTCTCGAGCCGCTGCTCGAGCTCCGCCCCGCGCATTTCGCTGCCGTCCGGCAGGAGCGACGACGCGCGATTCGACGGCGCGCTTGATCAGCCACGTCTCGAGGGCGCGCTCGTCGCGGATGAACACCTCGCTGCGGCCGCGCTTGGCGCGGAAGAGCGGCGGCTGCGCGATGTAGATGTAGCCGCGCTCGACGAGCTGCCGCATCTGCCGGTAGAAGAACGTCAGCAGCAGCGTGCGGATGTGCGAGCCGTCCACGTCCGCGTCCGTCATGATGATGATCCGGTGATAGCGGATCTTGTCGGCGTCGAAGTCCTCGGGGCCGATGCCGCAGCCGAGCGCCGCGATCATCGTCTTGATCTCGTCGCTGCCCGAGCATCTTGTCGAAGCGCGCCTTCTCGACGTTGAGGATCTTGCCCTTGATCGGCAGGATCGCCTGGAAGCGCCGGTCGCGCCCCTGCTTCGCCGACCCGCCGGCCGACTCGCCTTCGACGATGTAGATCTCGCTCTGCGCGGGGTCGCGCTCCTGGCAGTCGGCGAGCTTGCCGGGCAGGCTGCTGTTGTCGAGCGCGCCCTTGCGGCGCACCAGGTCGCGCGCCTTGCGGGCCGCCTCGCGCGCGCGCGCCGCGTCGACCGCCTTGGCGATGACCTTCTTCGCGACCGCCGGGTTCTGCTCCGAGGTAGGCGCCGAGCTTGTCGTTGAGGATCGCCTCGACGATCCCCTTGACCTCGGTGTTCCCGAGCTTCGTCTTGGTCTGCCCCTCGAACTGCGGGCGCGGAATCTTCACGCTGACGACGGCGATCAGCCCCTCGCGGATGTCGTCGCCGCCGATGTTCGCGTCCTTCAGGTCCTTGGTGAGGTTGTTCTTGCCCGCGTAGAAGTTGATCGTCCGGGTGAGCGCGGAGCGGAAGCCCGAGAGGTGCGTGCCCCCTTCGTGCGTGTTGATGTTGTTGGCGAACGAGTAGACCGTCTCGGCGTAGCCGTCGTTCCACTGCAGCGCGATCTCGACGTCGATGCCGTCCTTCTCGCCGTGCATGTGGATCGGCTTGTCGTTGACGGCCGCCTTGTTCTGGTTCAGGTACTCGACGAAGGAGATGATCCCGCCCTCGTAGAGGAACTTGTGGGACTTGCCGTCGCGCTCGTCGTCGATCGTGATCGTCACGCCGCCGTTCAGGAAGGCGAGCTCGCGCAGCCGCTGGGCGAGCGTGTCGAAGCTGTACTCCGTCGTCTCGAAGATCTGCTCGTCGGGCTTGAACGTGATCTTCGTGCCGCGCTTCTTCGTGGTCCCGGTGACCTCGAGGTCGGCCATCGGCGCGCCGCGCTCGTAGACCTGCTTGTAGACCTGGCCGTTGCGCCAGATCTCGAGGTCGAGCATCTCCGACAGCGCGTTGACGACCGACACGCCGACGCCGTGCAGCCCGCCCGAGACCTTGTAGCTGTCGTTGTCGAACTTGCCGCCGGCGTGGAGCACGGTCAGGACGACTTCGGCGGCGGACCGGCCGCTGGTGTGCTGATCGACCGGGATGCCGCGGCCGTTGTCGACGACGGTGACCGAGTGGTCGATGTGCAGCGTGACGTTGACCTGGTCGCAGTGCCCGGCCAGCGCCTCGTCGATCGAGTTGTCGACGATCTCGTAGACGAGGTGATGCAGCCCGGGCGCGCCGGTCGAGCCGATGTACATCGCCGGCCGCTTGCGCACCGCCTCGAGGCCTTCGAGGACCTTGATCTTGTCGGCGCCGTAGTCGTCGGACGCACCGGCGCCGTTCCCGTTGCCGGACGACGGGGCGTGGTCGGCCGGGGACGCGGGCGCCTTCGCGGCGGCGCGCGCCTCCGGCGTGGCCGCGGGCGGCAGCTGCTCGTCGTTCTGGGGTTCGAGTTCAGACATTACTGAAGTTGGTTGTCCGTCAGACCCTCATCGGCATGATCACGTAGGTGTAGTCGTACCCCTCCGCGCCGATGGGCTTCATCACGGCCTGGCTCATCTCGTCCTTGAACTCGAGCGCGACCGAATCGGTTTCGACGACGCTGAGGAAGTCGAGGACGTACTGCGCGTTGAAGCAGATCGTGACCGGCGTCGCCGCGTACTCGACGATCAGGATTTCCTTGGCTTCGCCGAATTCCGGGCTGCTCGACGTGATCTCGACCTTGCCCTTGTCGATCTGGAACTTCACCGCGCGCGACCGCTCGTTCGAGAGGAGCGCGACGCGCTTGACGGCGCTC
The DNA here is from genome assembly GCA_963820645.1 of uncultured Acidobacteriota bacterium. Taxonomy (GTDB): domain Bacteria; phylum Acidobacteriota; class Vicinamibacteria; order Vicinamibacterales; family 2-12-FULL-66-21; genus JALZOC01. Next base: position 25,371 of record CAWGAS010000011.1, read on the forward strand.
GTCAGCCGATCGCGGTCGAACTCGACCCGCTTGTCGTTGCTCTTCGGGATCACGCGCTCGAACGCCGGGAACTGGCCGTCGATCATCCGCGAGATCAGCAGCCGCCCGCCGACCTCGAAGAACAGATGGTTCTCGCCGCGCTCGTACTGAATCTCGCCGTCCCCTTCGGCGAGCAGCCGGCCGAGCTCGAGCAGCGTCTTCCGCGGAAGGATCACGCGGACCTCGTCCTCCGGCTTGCCCTTGACGCTCGCCTTGTCGCGCGGCACCGAGATGAGCGCCAGGCGATGGCCGTCGGTCGAGACCAGGCTCATCGAGTCGGGCCGCAGGATGAACAGCGCGCCGTTCAGGAAATACCGGGTGTCTTCGCCCGTGATCGCGAACTGCGTCTTCGCGACCATGTGCTTCAGCACGTCGCGCGGCAGCGACGCGCTGTAGACGCCGGTCCCGTCCGGCAGCGTCGGAAAGTCTTCGCGCGGCAGCGTCTGCATCCGCGAGTCGAAGCGATCGGCCGCCACCTTGACGCCGTTCTTGTCTTCCTCGATCCGCACGTCGGTCTCGGGCAGCGCCTTGATGATCTCGTACAGCTTCTTCGCCGGCAGCGTCAGCGATCCGCTCTTCGACACCGACGCGGCGCAGCGGCTGCGCAGCCCGACCTCGAGATCGGTCGCCAGCAGCTTCACTGAATCGCCGTCGGCCTCGATCAGCACGTTCGCGAGAATGGGGATCGTGTTCTTGCGCTCGACGATGCCCTGGAACAGTTGCAGTTCGCGCAGCAGATCGGTCTTGCGTACGACCAGTTCCATTCGGTGATGACCTCGCGGGAAGGCGGCGTCCACCCTGGGGAGACGCACGGATCCCTTCAATGAAAGGAAGATCTAGAGAACAAAGAATTATAACAGGAATAAGGTGCTGTTGAAAACAAGAAATGCGCCGATTACTCCTTGAAATTCTGCTATTTAGGCTGTGCACCGGCCTTCGGTACGCCGGCGGGTTTTCAGGAGCGTTTCGGTGGATAAATCGGGGTCCTCCGGACCCGGCCGGACGATCCGCAGGCTCTGCGGCGACGAGCCTGTGGAAAACCGGCCAGCTCGGCGTTTTTCCTACCGGAACGACTCGAGGAAGGTGTTGATAAGTGTGTTGAAATCCCCGTCGCGCTTCCGCAGGTCTTCGATCTTCCGGATGGAGTGGATGACGGTCGAGTGGTGCTTGCCGCCGAAGCTCTTGCCGATTTCCGGGCAGCGACGCGTTCGTCAGCGACTTGCAGAGATACATCGCGATCTGGCGCGGCATCGCGATCGATTTCGAGTTGTTGCGCGACTTCAGCTCGCCGTGCTTCAGCTGGTAGTAGTCGGAGACGAACTTCTGAATGCCCTCGATCGTGACGGCGCGCTCGTCGTGCTGCAGCACGTTGCGGAGCACGTCCTGCGCGAGCGACAGCGAGATCTCGCGCCCGGTCAGCGAGGCATACGCGACCAGGCGGATCAGCGATCCTTCGAGCTCGCGGATGTTCGACTTGATCTTGCCGGCGATGTACAGCGCGACGTTGTCGGGCAGCGGCACCCCTTCGGTCTCCGCTTTCTTCTTCAGGATCGCGACCTTCGTCTCGAGATCCGGCGACTGGATGTCGGCGATCAGTCCCCACTCGAAGCGCGAGCGCAGCCGCTCCTCGAGCTGCGGGATCTCGTGCGGCGGGCAGTCGCTGCTGATCACGATCTGCTTCTGCGAGTCGTAGAGCGCGTTGAAGGTGTGGAAGAACTCGGTCTGCGTGCCTTCCTTGCCGGCGAGGAACTGGATGTCGTCGACGAGCAGCACGTCGACGCTGCGATAGCGCTCGCGGAAATCGAGCACGCGGTCGTAGCGCACGGCGTTGATCATCTCGTTCATGAACCGCTCGGACGAGATGTAGGTGAGCTTCAGCGTCTTCAGGTGCTTGAGCACGTAGTGCCCGATCGCGTGCATCAGGTGCGTCTTGCCGAGACCCACGCCGCCGTAGATGAACAGCGGGTTGTACGAGCGCGACGGCGCCTCCGCGACCGCGCGGCAGGCGGCGTGCGCGAACTGGTTCGACGGATCCGACGATGAACGTGTCGAAGGAATAGCGGGGCGCGAGACCGCCGACCGGCGGTCTCTTCAGCGGCGGAGTTCGACCGGCAGCACGACGTCTTCGGCGGGCCGGGGACTTGGAGGCCGGACCGTCGTCGGTGACGAAGTCGACCGCCGTGCCCTTGCGATCGACCTCGCCGAGCGCCTCGTCCAGGACGGCGGCGTAGTGCTTCGTGAGCCAGTCGCGGAACAGGTTGTCCGGCACCCGTATACGCAGTGCTACGCCATCGTCCGACACCAGCGCGGTGGGCTTGAACCAGGTGTAGAAGATGTGCCGGTTGACTTTGGTCTCGATGCGGGTGAGGACCTGATCCCAGATGTTGCTGCCGTCATGGTGCCCGCCTATGGCCGAATTGTTGGGCTTTCAGAGACTTTCGCCCAAAGGCGCCAGTGTTCGCCCGCGTGTCGTGAAAACCTGTGCTTTTCCACAATTTTTTCCACAGTTGTGGAAAACTTCGGGGGGAGACCCTACGGACGAGGGCCGTGAGGGACGTGACTGTAACACACGGCCGCGACGGCCGACAACAACCGCACACCCTCCGTGGCCGATTGACAGCACTCGTGGCGGCTCGTTACTATCTAAGTTTCTCCGCCTTTATCCTTTCGCGGCCGAGGATCCGACAATGAGTGTAACTTTCCAGCCGAATCGCCGGCGCCGCGCGCGCACACACGGCTTTCTGGTGCGCATGGCGACGAAGAACGGGCGTCTGGTCCTCAAGCGGAGTCGCGCCAAGGGACGCAAGAAGCTCACGGTTTCCTCGTCATAACTCCCGCCGTCCGCCCCATCCCCGCGAGGACCGCCATGGCGTCCGAGCGCTTTACGAAGGCCCGACGGATGAGGCGCCGCGGTGAGTTCACGCGCGTGTTCGACCTCTCGCATCGCACGAAAGGGCGTTACTTCACGCTGCTGATGGCGCCCAACACCGCCGGCTCAGCCCGGCTCGGCATCGTCGCTTCCCGGAAGCTCGGGGACGCGGTGAGGCGAAATCGAGCTAAACGATTGATTCGAGAGATCTTCAGGCGCACAGGCAGCCCGCCGTCCGGGCGCGGTGTCGATATCGTGGTCATCCCGCGGCGTGAGCTGTTCGATGCCGCCTATTCCAGCCTCGAGTCGGACTTCCGCGGCGCGCTCGAGCGGGGCGCAGCCCGTTTGCCGGTGCCGGCCGATGCCGTCCGCTGAATTGTCGCTCGCGCAGCGCGGCGCCCTCCGGCTGCTGCGCCTGTACAAGATCCTTATTTCGCCGATGTTTGCCGGTTCGTGCCGCTTCCTCCCCTCGTGCTCGGACTACGCGGCGGAGGCGGTGACGCGGTTCGGCGTTGTGCGAGGCTCCCTGCTCGCGGGGTGGCGGCTCGCCCGCTGCCACCCGCTCGGCGCGCACGGCTTCGACCCTGTTCCCCAGAGCGGCCGCGGCGAGTCTCACTGATGACAAATTTTCATGGAAAAACGGTTGCTCCTCGCCGTCGTTCTGTCGTTCATAGTCGTGTTCGGCTACCAGGCCCTGTTTCCGCCGCCAGAGCCGCCAAAGCCCGCTGCCAAGCCGTCGCCGGCCGCACCGGCCGCTCAACGCCGGCCGGCCGCAGGGCCAGGGCGTACCCCGCCGGCGGAGCCAGTCCCGGTCGAGGCCGCTCCGCTCGTTTCGCGACACCGCTGAGCGGGACGTCACGTTCGAGAACGACTCGGTCAGCGCGGTGTTCACGACGCGCGGGGGTGCGCTCAAGAGCTGGCGGCTGAAGAAGTATCAGGACGCCGCCGGGCAGCCCCTCGAGCTCGTGCCGGCCAGCGTTCCGCCCGGCACGCCCGCGTCCGTTCACGCTGTCGGCGGACGATCCGGCCGTCGCGGCCACGCTCGCCCAGGCGCTCTACAAGCCGAGCGCGACCGAGGTCCGCGTGGCCGGCGCCCCCGCCACGCTGACCTTCGAGTACCAGGATGCGAGCGGCCTCAGCGCGCGCAAGGAGTTCACGTTTTCGCCCGATTCCCCGTACGTGTTCGCGCTGTCCGCGACCGTCAAGCAGGGCGAGCGCGACATCGTCCCCACCATCCACGGCGGCGCCGGAATCGGGAGCGGCCTCGTCATGTCGAGCATGGGCACGTACAGCCCGCCGCCGCAGCCGATCTTCTATCGCGACGGGACGTGAGCCGCATCGCGACGTCCGACATTCCGAAAAACGCCGTCCAGGAAGGCACGTTCGGCTTCGCCGGGGTCGACGATCACTACTTCATGATCGCCGCCGTCAGGCGGCCAGCCGCTGCGCGTGACGTACAAGCCGCTCGACGTGCCGGTGTCCGGCACCGACGACGGTCGCGCATTTCGTCGAGTGGTCCGTCCGCTATCCCGCTCGCGCCGCGGCAACGCACGGTTCTTCCTCGGGCCGAAGGACTTCGACGTGCTCGCGGCCGTCGATCGCGATCTCGTCCGCTCGATTCATTTCGGCATCTTCGCGTGGCTCGTCGTGCCGCTGCTTCGGCGCTGAAGTGGGTCAACGGCTACGTCGGCAACTACGGCTGGTCGATCATCATCCTCACGGTGATCATCAACTGGCCATGTTCCCGCTGCGCCACAAGAGCGTCGTCTCGATGCGCCGGATGCAGGAGATCCAGCCCGAGGTCAAGGCGATCCAGGATCGCTACGCCAAGCTGAAGATGACCGATCCGGCGCGGCAGAAGATGAACGCCGAGATGATGACGCTCTATCGCGAGCGCGGCGTGAATCCGGCGAGCGGCTGCGTGCCGATGCTGCTGACGCTGCCGGTGCTGTTCGCGTTCTACTCGATGCTGTCGGTGGCGATCGAGCTGCGCGGCGCGCCGTTCGTCGGGTGGATCCGCGATCTGTCCGTGTACGATCCGCTGTTCATCACGCCGGTGCTGATGGGCCTCACGCAGTTCGTGCAGACCAAGATGACGCCGTCGACGGCCGATCCCGATGCAGCAGAAGATGATGCTGTTCATGCCGCTGATCTTCATGTCATGTTCATCTGGGCGCCGAGCGGGCTCGTGCTGTACTGGACGGTGAGCAATCTCTGGGCAATCGGACAGCAGGCGTTGACCAACAGGATGATCGGCCCGTCGCCGCAGCGCGCGCGTCGTCCGCCGGCCGAGCGGAAGGTGAAGAACGTCGGGGGCGGCAAGACCGATCAGGCTCAGGCAAGACCGATCTCGCGCCGGCAAGACCGATCTCGCCCGAAGGAGCGCAAGTAGATGGATCTGCACGAGCGCGTTCGCGAGTTCACGCGGCAGACCGTGGCGGCGATGGGCGTGCCGCTCGACGTCGCCGTGATCGAGACGCCCGACAGCATCCGCGTCGAGCTCTCCGGCGACGGCGGCGACGTGCTCCTGCGACGCCGCGGGGAGGCGCTCGACGCGCTCCAGCACATCGTCAACACGGCCTTCCGCCGCGAGCTGAAGGACGACCGGTCGTTCGTCGTCGACTGCCTCGACTTCCGCAAGGCCAAGGACGCCGAGCTCCGCCAGATGGCGCGCTTCATGATGGAGAAGGCGAAGTCCTCCGGCCCGCAGGAAATGGGGCCGCTCAACCCGTACGCGCGCCGCCTCGTGCACCTGACCGTGGCGGAGGATCCGCAGATGTCGTCGGAGAGCATCGGCGACGCGTTCCTGAAGACGGTCATCATTTCTGTCAGACGCTGAACGGCTGAACGTTGTCCGTTCTCGGTCTCGGTTCTTGGTCGTCGTTCGTTCTTCGTTTTCGTTCAGGACGATGAACCGAGAACGAGCCACGAGAACGAAGTACGCGAACGCGAACCAAGAACCAAGAACGTAGAACCAAGAACGGTTCCCAGTGTTCTCCACCGACGACACGATCGTCTCGATCGCGACGCCGCCGGGCCGCGGCGGGATCGGGGTCGTCCGGGTCAGCGGGCCCGACGCCGGGGCAATCGGGCTCGCGCTCACCGGGCGGACGGCCCCCTTCGAGGCTCGACGCGCGACGCTGGCGCGCGTGAGCGCCGCGGGGGCCGCGATCGATCGCGTGGTCCTCACCTTCTTCCCCGCTCCGCATTCGTACACCGGCGACGACGTGGTCGAGATCAGCGCGCATGGCAGCCCCGTGCTCCTCGACGCGATCGTGGACGCGTCGATGAGCGCGGGCGCGCGGCTGGCCGAACCGGGCGAGTTCACGTTCCGCGCCTACCTTCACGGCCGCATCGATCTCGTGCAGGCCGAGGCCGTGCAGGATCTCGTCGCGGCGGTGACGCCGCTGCAGGCGCGCGCCGCCTTCGATCAACTCGAAGGCACGCTGACGACGCGCATCAGGGAGATCGATGCGGCGCTGTTCGACCTGTCTGCGCGCCTCGAGGCGTCGCTCGATTTTCCGGACGAGGGATATCACTTCGTCGATCCGGAATCGGCGTCGGCGGAGATCCTGGCGATCGTCGCGAGGATCGACGCGCTGCTCGCGGATGCCGGGCGCGGCCGGCTGGTGCGGGAGGGGGCGCAGGTCGCCATCGTGGGCGGCCCAACTCCGGGAAATCGAGCCTGTTCAACGCGCTGGCCGGCGCCGGGCGCGCGATCGTCACGGACATTCCCGGCACGACCCGCGATCTCGTGACCGAGGTCGTCGACATCGCGGGCGTGGCGGTCACGCTCGTCGACACCGCCGGGCTGCGTGCGACGGCGGCCGACGCCGTGGAAGAAGAAGGCATCGCCCGGGCGCACGCGGCGCGGCGCGTGGCCGATCTCACCTCGTCGTGCTCGATCGCTCGCAGCCGATCGGCCCCGACGATCACGAGATCCTCGCGATCACCGCGGCAGACGCCCCGCATCGTCGTCGCGAACAAGTCGGACCTCGAGCCGGGATGGCCCGCAGGTGCGTGTGGCGATGTCGAGATCCTGCCGGTGTCCGCGATGACGGGCGCGGGGATCGACGCGCTGCGTGGCGCGGTGACCGCCGGGCTCGCGGGGCACGAGCGCATGCGCGATACGCCGGCAGTGACGAACATCCGCCACGCCGATCTGCTGGCGCGTGCCGCCGAGGCGCTGCGGCGCGCCGCGGCGGCCGCCGCCGCCGGGACGCCGGAGGAGTTCGTCGCCGCCGACGTCAGCGAGGCGCGCGGCCGGCTCGAGGAAATCACCGGCGCGCGGACGAGCGACGACGTCCTGCACGCGATCTTCGATCAGGTTTTGTATTGGAAAGTAATTGTCAGTGCAGATAACTTCGCATCAGGACGCGTTCGACGTCATCGTCATCGGCGCCGGGCACGCCGGCGTGGAGGCGGCCTGGGCGGCGGCGCGGCTCGGCCGCCGCGTCGGGATCTGCACGCTGTCGGACGGCACGATCGCCCACATGCCGTGCAATCCGGCCGTCGGCGGAACCGCGAAGGGGCATCTCGTCCGCGAGATCGACGCGCTGGGCGGCCTGATGGGACTCGCGATCGACGCCACGGGCATCCAGTTCAAGCTGCTCAACCGGAGCCGCGGCCCGGCGGTGTGGTCGCCGCGCGCGCAGGCCGACAAGCGCCGCTATAGCGCCTGGGTCAAGGCGCTCGCTCGAGGCCGTCCCGAACATCGACTGGATCTTCGGGAGGGCCGGCCGCATCCTCTCGCGCGCCGGCGTGGTGACCGGTCTCGAGCTCGAAACCGGGGAGCGCTTCACCTGCCCGGCCCTCGTCGTCACCACGGGCACGTTCCTCAACGGCCTGGTTCACATCGGGCCGGAGCAGAGGCCGTCCGGCCGCGCCGGTGAACCGCCGTCGCGTGAGCTCGCGGAATCGCTCAAGGGGTTCGGATTTCAATGGGGACGGCTCAAGACCGGGACTCCACCGCGCCTTCACCGGACCAGCATCGACTTCTCGCGGTTCCACGCCGAGCACGGCGACCAGCCTCCCGCTCCGTTCTCGTTCCAGACCGACGCCATCGATCGGCCGCAGATTGCCTGTCATCTGCTCCACACGACTGAACGGGTCCACGACCTCGTCCGGGCGAACATCGGCAAGTCGCCGCTCTTCAACGGGCAGATCCGCGGGATTGGCCCGCGCTACTGCCCGTCTCTCGAGGACAAGGTCATGCGCTTTCCTCACCGGGAGCGCCATCAGATTTTCCTCGAGCCGGAGGGACTGGACGTCGACGAGATCTACGTCAACGGGTTCTCGATGAGCCTGCCGGCCGACGTCCAGGAGGAGCTCGTCCGCTCGCTCCCTGGCCTCGAGGACGCCGTCATGCTGCGTCCCGGCTACGCCGTGGAGTACGACTTCATCCAGCCGACGGAGCTCCGTCCGACGCTCGAGGCGCAGCGGCTTGCCGGGCTCTTCCTCGCGGGGCAGATCAACGGCACGTCGGGCTACGAGGAGGCGGCGGCGCAGGGTCTGGTGGCCGGCGTCAACGCCGCCAGGGGCACTGGAGCTGCCGCCTTCACGCTTGGCCGCGACGAGGCCTACATCGGCATCCTGGTCGACGATCTGACGACCAAGGGGTGCCTCGAGCCCTACCGCATGTTCACGTCGCGTGCGGAGCACCGGCTGCTGCTGCGGATCGACAACGCCGACCTGCGGCTGACGCCGCGGGGCCGCGCCATTGGGCTGGTGGACGACGAGCGATGGGAGCGGTTCTCGGAGCGGCGGACGCGGTTCGAGCGGAATACCGCGACCGTCCGCGCCTGCTACGGTCGTCCTGCAATCGGGCGAACGCATTCCCGCATCGCGCGCGCTGAAGCAGCCGGAGGTGCGGCTGGGTGCGCTCGTCGCTACGGGTCAACTCCCGCTCGTTCTCGATCCGCGCGACAGCGTCATCGACGTCGCCAGCGTCGAGACCGAGTTCAAGTACGAGGGCTACCTCCGTCGCCAGACGGCGGCGGTCGAGCGTCAGCGGCGGCAGGAGACACGGGCGATCCCGGAGGATTTTCCCTTCGAGGGGATCCCCGGGCTCTCGCGCGAGATGGTGGAGCGGCTGGCGCAGGTTCGTCCGGGCACGCTCGGGCAGGCCTCGCGGATTCCCGGCGTGACGCCCGCGGCGGTGGCGCTTCTCGCCACTCAGATTGCCAAGCCACGTACAGCTGCCAGCTCCCAGCTTCCGGCTTCCAGCTGAGAGTCACTTCCAGCTTCCAGCTCCCAGCTCGCACCGCTCCCAGCTCGCATCCGCTGCAGCTTCCCGCTCCCGCTCCGACCGTCCAGTCCGCTAACGAGAGTCGTGAGATTCGGCTGCTGTAGCTGGAAGCTTGCAGCTGAGATAGTCTGACGATGTGGCCCCCCGAGATTTCAGAACGCGCCTTCTCCGCCGCGCGGCGAAGAGCGGGCTGTTCCTTTCCGACGAGCTCGCGGACCGGCTGATTGCGTACTACGAGCTGCTCTCCCGCTGGAACCGGAAGATCAACCTGACCTCTCTCGACAACCCCGACGAAGCCATCGACCGGCTCCTTCTGGAGCCCGTGGTCGCCGTTCGCCATTTCCCGGCGGCTGATCTCGAGGGCGTCCGAAGCGTCCGAATCATGGACGTCGGGTCTGGCGGTGGGTCTCCCGCCATCCCGATGAAACTGGCCGCTCCCTCTTCCACGCTGGTCGATGGTGGAGGTGAAGGCCAGGAAGTCGGCGTTCCTGCGCGAGGCGATTCGAGTGCTCGAGCTCGACAACAGCAGCGTCGAGACGAGCCGCTACGAGGAACTGCTTGCCAGACCGGAGCTGCACGAAGCGTTCGATGTCCTCTCGCTTCGGGCCGTCCGAGTCGAGAGCCGGACTCTCGTGACGCTGCAGGCGTTCATGCGGCCAGGAGGGGCGTTGTTCATGTTCCGCGGTCCCAGCGGACCGGAGACGCCGCCCGACGCTTGTTCCGCCGCTGAGCTGGGTCGGGACCTTCCCGCTCGTGGAGGCGCTGCAGAGCCGGTTGACTATCCTGAAGAAGAACAGGTTCTAGCCCGATGTCTGGACCGGTGTTCCACGTGGAACATTCAAGGCCTGCGTTGACCCCAGATACCGCTGGACGTATGCTGAACGGCACTTCAGAGGCGACCAACACCACGATTCTGTCGAACGACCTAAATGTCCGCTCTCGTCCGCGCAGTCGCCAATCAAAAAGGGGGCGTCGGCAAAACCACGACGGCCATCAACCTTGCCGCCTCCCTCGCCATCGGGGAACAGCGCGTCCTCCTCGTCGACATGGACCCCCAGGCCAACCTCACGAGCGGCGTCGGCCTCAAAGGCCAGACCGCTCCAGCCGGCACGATTTATCAGGCCCTGACAGCCGACCACCGCCGATCCGGCCGCGTTCGTCCTCGACACGCCGCATGCCGGGGCTCGCGCTGATTCCAGCGGATCGCAATCTGACCGGCGCCGAGATCGATCTCGTCTCGCTCCCCCGGCGCGAGCATCGCCTGCGCGCGTTCCTGGACCCTCTCCGCGAGCGCTACGACTACATCTTCATCGACACGCCTCCCTCGCTCGGGCTGCTCACGCTCAACGCGCTCGTCGCGGCCGATGCCGTCGTGATTCCTCTCAACTGCGAGTACTTCGCGCTCGAAGGGCTCGCCGACCTCGTCGCCACGCTCCGCCGCGTCCGCGCCGCGTTCAACCCGTCGCTCGACATCGCCGGCGTGCTGTTGACGATGTACGACGAGCGCACGAATCTCGGACAGCAGGTCGCGCGCGACATCCGCGCGTTCTTTCTCGAGCGCGTCTTCGACACCGTCATCCCGCGCAACATCCGGCTCGGCGAAGCGCCGAGCCACGGCATGCCCGCCATCCTCTACGACGTCAAATCGCGGGGCGCCGAGGCGTACCTCGCGCTGGCGCGCGAAGTCCTCGCGCGCGATGCCGCCGCCCCGGCCGGCACGGAGCAACACCATGGCTGAAAAACGACCCGCCCTCGGACGCGGCCTGTCCGCGCTCATTCCCGACGCGCCGCCACCCGCGGCGTCCGGCGAGCGCGCCCTCGACGTCGACACCGATCTGCTGCGGCCGAACAAGTTCCAGCCGCGCACCGTCGATGGACGAGGGCAAGATCGACGAGCTCGCCCGGTCGATCCGCGCCAACGGCATGATCCAGCCGATCGTCGTGCGCAAGATCGACGGACGGGTTCGAGATCGTCGCCGGCGAGCGCCGCTGGCGCGCGGCCCAGCGCGCCGGCCTCCTCAAGGTTCCGGTCGTCGTCCGCGACATTCCGGAGGATCGGCTGCTCGCCGCCGCGCTCATCGAGAACATTCAGCGCGAGGATCTCAATCCGATCGAGGAAGCGCACGCGTATCGGCGGCTGGCCGACGAGTACCACCTGACGCAGGAACAGATCGCCGAAGCCGTCGGCAAGGATCGATCGTCGGTCGCCAACTATCTCCGCCTGCTGAAGCTCCCGCAGGAGGTCCTCGCGAATCTCGCGTCGGGCGCGCTGTCGATGGGCCACGCACGCGCCTTGCTCGGGCTGACGGACGCAGCCGCCCAACTGCGCGTCTCCCGCGACACGCTCACGAAAGGCCTGTCGGTTCGTGAAACCGAAGCGCTCGTCAGGAAAGTGACGCAGCCCCCCGCCGCCGGAAGGCCGCGCCCGACAAGGACGTCCACACGCGCGCCGCGGAGGAGCGGCTGCACTTCGCGCTCGGCACCCGCGTGCGCATCGTCCGCAAAGGCGACGGCGGACGAATCGAGATCGATTTCGGATCGGAAGAGGAGTTGCAGCGGCTTTTCGAGGCGTTGACGGGGGACAAGTAGTCGCGACCGATCATGGAGGCATGGACGATCAGGATTCTCGTTCGAGTAGCCGCGAGCGAAACGAGAGACCGAGGAACCTCGAGACGCCGAGACCGAACCAAGAACCAGAGACCAAGAACGGACAGAATGAAGCGTCTGACCGACTACTCCGCCTGCGCCGGTTGAGCGAGCAAGCTCGCCGCTGGTGAGCTCGCCCAGGTGCTGGGCGATTTGCCCGTGCAGAAAAACGACCGGGTCCTGATCGACTATCGGACCTCGGACGATGCAGGTGTGTACAGGCTCGACGAGACGCGCGCGCTCGTGCAGACGGTCGATTTCTTCACGCCAATCGTCGACGATCCGTTCGTCTACGGACAGATTGCCGCCGCCAACGCGCTGAGCGACGTCTACGCGATGGGCGGCCGTCCGCTCACCGCGCTGGCGATCGCCGCGTTTCCGAAGGACGCCGACCGGTCCATCCTGCAGCGGATCTTCGCGGGCGGTCTCGACAAGCTGACCGAGGCCGGCGTCGCGCTGCTCGGCGGACACACGGTCCAGGACGCGGAGATCAAGTTCGGGTACGCGGTGACCGGCGAGGTCCATCCGGCGCGCGTGCTGGCGAATGCGGGCGCCGTGGCCGGCGACGCGCTGTTCCTGACCAAGTCGATTGGCACCGGCGTCATCGCGACCGCGCTGAAGTTCGGCCGCGCGCCCGAGGCAGCCGTCGACGCGGCCGTGCGGTCGATGACGACGCTGAACCGGGCGGCGGCCGGGGTGCTCGAGCATTTCGCCGGCGCCGTCCACGCGTGCACGGACGTCACCGGGTTCGGGCTGATCGGCCATGCGTCCGAGATGGCCGCGGCGAGCGGCTGCTCGCTCGAAATCGAGGCCGGTGCGGTTCCGCTGATCGACGGCGCGCGCGCGCTCGTGCGGGGCAACATCCCGGGCGGTGGGCGCACCAACCGGGAGCACTTCGGCGCGCGCGTCCAGGTGGCGGACGGCATCGACGCCGACCTCGTGGACCTCCTCTACGATCCCCAGACCTCCGGCGGCCTGCTGGTCGCCGTGGCCGCCTCCGAGTCCGAAGCGCTTCTCGCGGCGTTCGCGTCGGCCGGCGTGCCGGCGGCGCGCATCGGCCGCGCGATCGCCGCCGAAGACGCACGGATTGTGGTGGTTTGAGCATCCGGCCGCGCGCCGGCCCGACGGGGGCTGCAGGCGCGTCTGGCTGCGCGAGCCGGGGTGGAAATGGTATAAATGGATGTTTTGTCCCGTCGCGTAGTGTCGCGGCCTGAGTGTTCCATCGCGTCCGGTCGGAGGTTCCGTGCTCCCGGATCTGTCGGTTGTCTGGGTCATCTTCTCCGTCTTGCTGCTGACGGTCGTGCTGGACCGCTTCCTCTTCAAGCCGGTCCTGCGGGTGATGGCCGAGCGCGCGCGCGCGATCGATTCGGCGCGGGAGCTGGCTGAACGGTCGGCCAGCGAAGCCCGACTCGCGACCGCCGAGTTCGAGCGCAAGACCACCGAGGCACGCGCGGAGCTCTACCGGCAGATGGACGAGATGCGGCGCGCCGCTATGGCGGAACGCGCCGAGATTCTCGCTCGCACCCGCGCCGAGGCCGAGTCGGAAATCGCCGCCGCCTCGGCAAAGCTCGCGGCGGACGCCGAGGCCGCACGGCGCAAGCTCGCGGCGGACGCCGATGCGCTCGGCGCCGACATCGCCGAACGTATCCTGGGCCGCAAGGCATCCTGACCCCTCGTTCCCTGACGTGTTGTGATTCGCCGCCCATGAGATCCGACTGTCGAAACAGCCTGGCCCTTCGCTCCCGCGCCCGCGCCTGCGGGTTCGCGCTGCTGGTGGTACTGCGTGGCGGCCGCCATGCCGTACGCCGCGCAGCCACAGCCCGGCCACGAGGCGCCGGCCGCGCCGCCGCGGCCACGCGCCGCGCACGCCGTCCGCGGCCACGGAGGCGACCCACGCCGAGGCGGAAGCGCCGCACGAGGAGTCCGTGCTGCGGACCGTCGCCCGCCTCGCGAACTTCGCAATCCTGGCCGGCGTGCTCGTCTATTTTCTGAGGAGCCCCATTGCCGCGCATCTGGCCTCGCGCGGGACGCAGATCCGGCAGGATCTCGTGACCGCCGCGGCCATGCGCGAGACCGCCTCCGCGCAGCTCGCCGAGATCGCGCGCAAGCTGCAGACGCTGCCCGCGGAGCTCGACGCGCTCAAGGCCCAGGGCGCACAGGACGTCGTCGCCGAGCAGGCGAGGATTGCGCAGGCCGCGGCCGTCGAGCGCGAGCGGCTCATCGAACAGACGCGGCGCGAGATCGCCGCGCGGCTTCGCCTGGCGCGCCGGGAGCTCACCGCGCACGCCGCCGAGCTCGCGATCGGGGTCGCCGAGGCCCGCATCAGGCGTTCCATCACGCCCGAGGATCAGCTGCGTCTCGTGGACCGGTTCACGTCGCAGGTGGCTCGCGGAGCACACGGAACGCACGGAACGAGAGAGGCCGCGCAATGACGAGCCGAGCCGCCGGTACCCGCTACGCGCGCGCGCTGTTCGACGTCGCGCTGAAGGAAGCGGACATCCAGCAGGTGGGACGCGATCTCACGGCGTTCGCGGCGCTCGTCGCGGGGAACGATCTCCTCGGGCGCGTGCTGTCGAACCCCGCCATCCCGGCCGCCCGCAAGCGCGCCGTCGTCGAACAGCTCCTCGCGAAGGCCGGCAGCGTCTCCCCCGTCGTCGTCAAGCTGCTCGGGCTCCTCGCGGATCGCGATCGCCTCGCGCTGCTGCCCGATCTCGCCGCCGCCTACCGGAATCGGCTGATGGAGCATGCCAAGGTCGTGCGCGCCGAGGTCGTGACCGCGGTGCCGCTTCCGGCCGATCGCGTGACGGCGCTGCAGCGGGGGCTCGCCGGCGCGACGGGACTGGAGGTCCAGCTCGAGAACCGCGTCGACGCGTCGATCATCGGCGGGGCCATCACGCGCATCGGCAGCACGGTGTACGACGGCAGCGTCTCGCGCCAGCTGGAAAAAATGAAGGAAGCGCTGACCGCCGTGGCGCCCTGACAGACTCGGGACTCGGGACTCGTCGCGACTGGGGCCGGGATGCGGGATCCGACAAGCGGTAGCTGGAAGCGGGAAGCTGGAAGCTTTTAAAGAGGCACATGGACATCAAAGCTGAAGAGATCTCCAAGATCATCCGGGACCAGATCGGCAGCTACGCCGTCGACGTGGACGTCGCCGAAGTCGGCACGATCGTCTCGATCGGCGACGGCATCGCCCGGGTGCACGGCGTCGAGAACACCATGGCGGGGGAGATGCTCGAGTTCCCGCACGGCGTGTTCGGGATCGCGCTGAACCTCGAAGACGAGAGCGTCGGCGTGGTGCTGCTCGGCGAGTACCAGCAGATCGGCGAAGGCGACACCGTCAAGCGCACCGGGCGGATCATCTCGGTACCGGTCGGCGAGGAGCTGATCGGCCGCGTGGTGAACGCGCTGGGGCAGCCGATCGACGGCAAGGGGCCGATCGTCTCGAAGCAGTTCATGGAGATCGAGCGCATCGCGCCCGGCGTTGTCGATCGCATGCCGGTCAAGGAGCCGCTGCAGACCGGGCTCAAGGCGATCGACGCGATGGTGCCGATCGGGCGCGGCCAGCGCGAGTTGATCATCGGCGATCGGCAGACCGGCAAGACCGCCGTGGCGGTCGACACGATCATCAACCAGAAGGGGAAGGACGTCATCTGCATCTACAACGCGATCGGACAGAAGCAGTCCACGGTCGCGCAGGTCGTCCGGATTCTGGAGGAAGCCGGCGCGATGGAGTACACCATCGTCGTCTCCGCCGGCGCGTCGGACCCCGCCCCGCTCCTCTACATCAGCCCGTATGCCGCGTGCACCATGGGCGAGTTCTTCCGCGACAGCGGCCGCCACGCCCTGTGCGTGTACGACGACCTCTCGAAGCACGCGCAGGCCTATCGCGAAATCTCGTTGTTGCTGCGGCGCCCGCCGGGCCGTGAAGCGTATCCCGGCGACGTCTTCTACCTGCACTCGCGGCTGCTCGAGCGCGCCGCGAAGTTGAACACGGACCATGGCGGCGGCTCGCTGACGGCGCTGCCGATCATCGAGACGCAGGCCGGGGACCTGTCGGCCTACATCCCGACCAACGTCATCTCGATCACCGACGGGCAGATCTTCCTGGAGAGCGACCTGTTCCACCAGGGCGTGCGCCCCGCCATCAACGTCGGCAACTCGGTGTCGCGCGTCGGCGGCTCGGCGCAGGTGAAGGCCATGCGCCAGGTGGCGGGCTCGCTGCGGCTCGATCTCGCGCAGTACCGCGAGCTCGCGGCGTTCGCGCAGTTCGGCAGCGATCTCGACAAGCAGACGCTCAACCAGCTCAATCGCGGCCGGCGGCTCGTCGAGGTCCTGAAGCAGCCGCAGTATCAGCCGCTCGCGATCGAGAAGCAGGTCATCATCATCTACGCGGCGACCAACGGGTTCCTCGACAGCGTGGCGGTCGAGGACGCGCGCGCCTACGAGACCGAGCTCTTCGCCTTCCTCGACACGCGCCGGCCGCAGCTGCTGTCGTCGCTGGCCGAGAAGAAGCAGATCGACGATGCGATCAAGGCGGACTTGACGCAGACGCTCAAGGAGTTCGGGGATACGTTCGCGGCGGCGCGAAAGACGGCGGCGGCGTAAATCAGCTTCCAGCTTCCAGCTTCCCGCTTCCAGCTGATTGGTTAGAAAGCTGGTAGCTGGTAGCTGGAAACTGGAAGCTAGACTCAAGGCACAGCGAAGAAAATGCCTTCACTCCTAGATATCCGGCGCCGGGTCGGGCGGTCAAGTCGACGCAGCAGATCACCAAGGCGATGAAGATGGTCGCGGCCTCGCGGTTGCGGCGGGCGCAGGAGCGCATCCAGAACGCGCGCCCGTTTGCGAACCAGATGAGCCGCGTCTTGAGCAGTCTGGCGTCGCGCGTCGATCCGTCGGCGCATCCGCTGCTCGACGAGCGGGCGGAGCCGAAGGCCGGCGGCCGGGTGCTGCTCATCGTGGTCACCGCCGATCGCGGGTTGTGCGGAAGCTTCAACACGAACGTGATCAAGGGGGCGGGCAACTTCGTCACGGACCAGGCGGGGCGGCAGGTGTCGCTCGGGCTGGTCGGGCGCCGCGGGAGGGATTTCTTCGCCCGGCGCGGGTTCGAAGTGAAGTTCGAGCAGATCAACATCTTCGCGCAGCTGAAATTCCAGACCGCACAGGACATCGCCCGCGCCGCGATCGACGCGTTCGTGAACGGCGAGGTCGACAGCGTGTTCCTCGCGTACAACGAGTTCAAGTCGGTCATGGTGCAGCGTCTGGCGATCGAGCAGCTGCTGCCGATCCCGAGGGCCGCGCTCATGACGCCGGGCCAGGCGGACGCACCGGCCGCCGCGCGCGCCGGCGATCGACTACCTGTACGAGCCGGCGCCGGAGGAGCTGTTCAAGCACCTGCTTCCCAGCCACGTCGAGGTGCAGGTGTTCCGGGCGCTGCTCGAGTCGAACGCCGCGTTCTTCGCCGCGCAGATGACGGCCATGGACGCCGCCACGCGCAATTCCGGAGAAATGATCGAAGCGCTGACGCTGTACATGAACAAGGTCAGGCAGGCTGCGATTACACGCGAGATCATCGAAGTGGTGTCGGGCGCGCAGGCGTTGTAAAAAGCTTCCCGCTCCCAGCTTCCAGCTTCCAGCTCACTCAGGCGAGATAGAACAGGCTGGAAGCGGGAAGCCGGCGCCCCAAGCAATGGCGCTCGTAGGGGGTAGCAGGCAGCGGGAAGCGGGAAGCGGGAAAGCTGGTAGCGGGAAGCGGGAAGCGGGAAGCTGGGAGCTGGAAGCGGCAGCGGAAACGACAAGATCAATATGGCAACAGCAGTCGAAAAAGCACAGAAAGTCGGCAAGGTCGTTCAGGTCATCGGGCCGGTGGTCGACATCGAGTTCGAGGGAGGCCACCTGCCGGATATCTACAACGCCGTCCGGATCAAGTCCGCAGGGAAGGGCGGCCAGGCCATCGACGTCATCGTCGAGGTCGAGCAGCACCTGGGGGAGAACCGGGTCCGCACGGTCGCGATGAAGCCGACCGACGGCATGCAGCGCGGCATGGAGGCGATCGACACCGGCGGGCCGATCACGATGCCGGTCGGGACCGCCACGCTCGGGCGCGTCATGAACGTGCTCGGCGAGCCGGTGGACTTTCCCGACCGCCCGGTGAACTCGAAGGAGCGCTGGTCGATCCACCGGAAGGCGCCGACCCTCGAGCAGCAGTCCACCGAGCTGCAGATGTTCGAGACCGGCATCAAGGTCATCGACCTGCTCGAGCCGTACCTCCGCGGCGGGAAGATCGGGTTGTTCGGCGGCGCCGGCGTCGGCAAGACGGTCATCATCCAGGAGCTGATCCACAACGTCGCGATGAAGCACGGCGGCGTCTCGGTGTTTGCCGGCGTCGGCGAGCGCACGCGCGAGGGCAACGACCTCTGGCTCGAGTTCCAGGAAAGCGGCGTCATCAACATCAACGATCTGGAGAAGTCGCGCGCGGCGCTGGTCTACGGACAGATGACCGAGCCGCCGGGCGCGCGCCTGCGCGTCGCGCTGAGCGGGCTGACCGTCGCCGAGTACTTCCGCGACGCCGAAAAGAAAGACGTCCTGCTCTTCATCGACAACATCTTCCGCTTCACCCAGGCGGGATCGGAAGTGTCGGCGCTGCTCGGCCGCATGCCGTCCGCCGTCGGCTACCAGCCGACGCTGCTCACGGAGATGGGCGAGCTGCAGGAACGGATCACCTCGACCAAGAACGGCTCGATCACCTCGGTGCAGGCGATCTACGTCCCGGCCGACGACTACACCGATCCCGCGCCGGCGACGACCTTCGCGCACCTCGACGCGACGACGAACCTGTCGCGCGCGATCGTCGAGCTGGGCATCTACCCGGCCGTCGACCCGCTGGCCTCGACCTCGCGCATCCTCGACGCGCGGATCATCGGCGACGAGCATTACAACGTCGCCAGGGCCGTCAAGCAGATCCTGCAGCGCTACAAGGACCTGCAGGACATCATCGCGATCCTCGGCATCGACGAGCTGTCCGAAGAGGACAAGCTGACCGTCGGCCGGGCGCGCCGGATCCAGCGCTTCATGTCGCAGCCGTTCTTCGTCGGCGAGCAGTTCACGGGGCTCCCCGGCAAGTACGTCCCGGTCGCCGACACCGTCCGCAGCTTCAAGGAGATCGTCGCCGGCAAGTACGACCACCTGCCCGAGCAGGCGTTCTACATGGTCGGCACGATCGAAGAGGCTGTCGAGAAGGCCGACAAGATGAAGGGTTGACGCATGGCCCTGCCGACCCATATTGATCTGCAAATCGTGACGCCGGACCGGCTGATCGTCCAGGATCAGGTGGACGAGGTCGAGATCCCGGGATCCGAGGGGTACTTCGGCGTCCTGCCGGGGCACACGCCGATGCTGGCGTCGCTGGCTGTCGGAGAGCTGTGGTACCGCAAAGGCCAGGAGAAGACGTACCTGTCGATTGCCTTCGGCTTCGCGGAGGTGCTGCCGGACCGCGTGACCATCCTCGCGCGGCTGGCCGAGCGCGCCGAGGAAATCGACCCCGAGCGCGCGGAGACGGCGAAGCGCCGGGCGGAAGAGCGGCTGGCGCAGCCGAAGTCGGACATCGATTACGAACGCGCGCGCGTGGCCCTCATGAAGGCGATGGCGCGGCTCCAAGTGTCGGGGCGCGTGCCGGGTTCCATGAAGCGGATCCGCGAGGCCGTCCGGGGCTGAGCCCGCCACCATGACCTCGTTGATTTCGCTGTCGTGGGCCGTCAGCTCCGATCCAGGCCTCAAGCGAACCAGCAACGAGGACAGCTATGCGACGCGCCCCGACGTGGGCCTGTTCGTCGTCGCCGACGGCATGGGCGGCCACGTCGCAGGGGAGATTGCGTCACGCGTCGCCGTCGAAGCGATCGAGGCGTTCATCCAGGAAACCGCCGGCGCCGACAAGAACCGCACCTGGCCGTTCCCGTTCGACGCCAATCTCAGCTTCGAGGCCAACCGGCTCAAGGCGGCGTTCCGCCTCGCCAACCGGCGCATCGCGTCCGCGATTGCCGATTCCCAGGACTTGCGCGGCATGGCGACGACCGCGTCGGCCGTGCTGGTCGGCCAGACGACCGCGTGCCTCGGCCACGTCGGCGACAGCCGCGTCTACGTGCTGCGCGACGACGCCCTCCGGCAAATCACCAACGATCATTCCTGGGTCGAGGAACAGGTCCGGGCGGGCACGTTGACGCCGAGCGCGGCGCGCCAGCATCCCTGGCGCAACGTCGTCACCCGCGCGCTGTCCGGCGGAGAGGACCCGGAAGTGGACGTGGTTGACGTGACGCCGGCGCCGGGCGAGCGCTACCTGCTCTGCTCCGACGGCCTGTTCGCCGTCGTCCCCGATCAGCGCATCTCGGAAATCCTCAACCAGCGCGGCGTGCCGCTCGACGCGATCTGCCGCGGTCTTGTGGAGGCGGCCAACGAGGGGGGCGGTCCCGACAACATCACGACGCTCGTCCTCGAGATCGATGTTCCATAGCCTCGCGCGGTTGTTCCGCTACCGCGGCTTGATTCAGAGCCTGGTCGCCCGCGACGTGAAAGCCCGCTACCGCGGCTCCGTGCTCGGGTTCTTCTGGTCCTTCATCAACCCGCTGCTCCTGCTCCTCATTTACTCCTTCGTCTTCAAGTACATCCTGCAGCAGCGGTCCGGAGGCCTGGAGCACTACGAGCTGTTCATGTTCTGCGGCATTCTCCCGTGGACGTGGTTCTCCTCGTCGCTGGCCGAATCGTCCAACGTCCTGATTTCCGGCGGCAACCTGATCAAGAAGGTCCTGTTCCCGGCCGAAATCCTGCCGATCGTCACCGTGCTGGCCAACATGGTGCACTTTTTTTCGGGCTCACGATCCTGGCGGTCTTTCTGATCTATTTCAAGCGGCCGCTGCATGCCAGCGAGCTGGCGCTGTTTCCCGTCGCGGTGGTCGTCCAGCTCGTGCTGACGCTCGGCTTCGCGCTGATCCTGTCGGCCTTGACGGTCCACTTTCGCGACATCCGCGACATCCTGTCGAACCTGCTGACGTTCTGGTTCTTCGCCACGCCGATCATCTATCCCTATTTCCACTGATGACTGGAAGGCAGTCGCTGGCAGACGCAGGTGTTGAAGCTGAACCCGTTCACGCACCTGGCGATCGCCTATCAGGAGATCCTCTACTTCGAGGGGCCCGTCGGCCACCTGAAGTGGCTGCTCGTGCTCGGCGCTCTCTCGATCGCGTTCTTCCTGTTCGCGTACTTCGTGTTCGACAGGCTGAGGGATACGTTCGCGGAAGAGGTCTGAGGATCGAGATACCGGAGGCGACGGAGATAGCGGAGTGTTGAACACGGAGAAACGAAGCAACGGAGCAACGGAGAGTAAAATTGTTTTTCTCCACATTTGTCCTCCGTTCCTCCGTTTCTCCGCTCCTCCGTGTTTGACGCCGTGTGAACGATCTTCGTTGCCTCCGTCACCTCCGATAACTCCACCATATGAATGCCATCACCGTCACGAACGCTTCGAAGGTCTACCGGCGCTACAGCCGCCGCCGGCAGTTCTCGACGCTGAAGAGCGCCTTGCTGTCGCGCAGCCTGATCCGCGACCTCCGGCCGGACGAGACGTTTTCCGCCGTGCGCGACGTGACCTTCAACGTCCGGGCGGGCCAGACGCTGGGCGTGATCGGCCGGAACGGGTCCG
Source organism: uncultured Acidobacteriota bacterium (assembly GCA_963820645.1). GTDB lineage: Bacteria > Acidobacteriota > Vicinamibacteria > Vicinamibacterales > 2-12-FULL-66-21 > JALZOC01. Next base: position 46,863 of record CAWGAS010000011.1, read on the forward strand.
GCAAGAGCACCTTGCTCAAACTCGTCGCCGGAATATCCAAGCCGACGAGCGGATCGGTCGAGGTGATCGGACGCATCTCGGCGCTCATCGAGCTCGGCGCCGGGTTCCACCCCGAGATCTCCGGGCGCGAGAATGTCTTCATCAACGGCATCATGCTCGGCCTCTCGAAGCGCGAGATCACACGCCGCTTCGACGAGATCGTCGAGTTCGCCGAGATGAAAGAGTTCATCGACGCGCCGGTCAAGACGTACTCGTCCGGCATGTACATGAGGCTGGGCTTCGCGGTCGCGATCCATGTCGATCCCGACGTGCTCCTGGTGGACGAGGTGCTGGCGGTCGGCGACGAGGGCTTCACCCACAAGTGCCTCGACAAGTTCGCGGAGTTCAAGCGCCGCGGCAAGACGATTCTGCTCGTCACCCACGCGCTCGGCCTGGTCGAGCGGTTCTGCGACGAAGCGCTCTGGATGGACGTCGGCCGGATGAAGGGTATCGGCGATCCGAAGCGCGTGATCAGCGCCTACATCGCCGACGTGCAACACAGCGAAGAGCACCAGCTGGCGTCCGACGACGCGAGAGCCCGGGAGTCGGCGGCCGAGGCTGGAGAACCGGCCGCGGCGATCCTGCTCGAAGACCCGGTCGAGACCGTCCCGGCCGACATGTTCCGCGCGACGGAAGGGCGGTGGGGCTCGCGCGAGGTCGAGATCAGCGACGTCCAGTTCATCGGCCCCGGCAACCAGCCGGGACACATCTTCCGCAGCGGCGAGCCGCTCTCGATTCGCATGAAGGTCTCGGCGCCGGCCGGCGTGTCCGACTTCGTCTTCGGTTTCGGCCTGTTCAGCGCCGAGGGGGTCTGCTGCTACGGCACGAACACCGCTCTGGATGGCTTGACCAGCCAGTCCATCCAGGGTGAGGGTGAGGCGACGATCTCGTTCGGGCGCCTCGATCTGGTCGAGGGCACGTACAAGATCGATCTCGCGGTGCACAAGCGCGACGGTGCGACCTACGATTACCATCGGCTGCTCTACACCTTCCGGATCAAGTCGCGCACGCAGGACGTCGGCATCTACCGCCCGGACCACGAGTGGACCTTCCGGCGCGTCGAGTTCACTCGGGAGGCGGAAGACCGGTGACGGACGGGCCGCGCGTCCCGTCGGTGGATGAGGCCCGCGAGTATCTGTGGCGGTTCAACTTCTTCGAGCGGTACGTTCACGGCCCCGAAGAAGGACACGCCTACGTTGCCGTACACGCCCGGAGATTCGTGGAAACGTTGCGGCGGCTGCCCGCCTCTCCCCGGTACCCCAGAGTGCTGGAGCTCGGCGCGGTGCCGTATTCCATGACCATACTCCTGCGCCGGTATCGTCTCGCCGACGTCGATCCGTACTCGTTTTACGAGGTGCAGCAGGGCCCGGCCGACCACGTCCTCGACAGTCCCGACGGCTCCGAGAGCTATCGCTTCAGGTACACGCCGATCAACGTCGAGCGGGACCCGTTCCCGTCTCCGGAGGCCTCGTACGACGTCGTGCTCTGCTGTGAGCTCCTCGAGCACGTGCTCATCAACCCGAGCCACATGTTCTTCGAGGCGCACCGGGTGCTGAAACCGGGCGGCTTCCTCGTGGTCACGACCCCGAACGTCGCGCGCGCGCAGAACATCAAGGCGCTCGCGGCGGGCGGGAACATCTACGACGCGTATCACGGCAACGGCATCTACGGCCGCCACAACCGTGAGTACACGGCGGCCGAAGTCCGCGCGCTGCTCGAGTCGTGCGGTTTCGACGTCGTGTCCAACGAGACGCTCGACGTCTATGACGGCACGCCACCTGGAAGCCCCCCCGGGCAGGAAGACACGATCATGACCGTCGTGCAGCCGAACCGGCCACGGCGGATGGGGAACCCGCCGGGCCTCTACGTCCTCATGGAGGAATACCGCAACGTCATTCGGCCGGCGATCGCCATGGGAATCGACGAGGTCGGGCATCTCGGCCGGGGTTGGTACGATCAGGAGCAGGACGGCGACCTGTGGTTTCGGTGGACGTGCGGTCAGGCGGCGTGCCACCTCAAGACCGATCGCGCCACCTTCGTCGGCGTCTCGTTTCAAGCGCACCACCCGGACCTCCACGCACGACCGGTTCGACTCACCGTGAGCGTCGCCGGAACCCAGGTCGGACAGCTTCTCGTGACCGGCCACGGGTGGCAGAGCATCGAGTTCGGGATCCCTGAGACCACCGGCGCCGTCGAGGTCCGCATCGCCGTCGATCGGGAGTGGGTTCCGCAAGAGAGCCTCGGTTCGAGCGATCGCCGGCGTCTCGGCCTTCGGGTCCAGCGCTGCTGGTCGCGGTGACGGCGATGGCTGTCCTGAGCCAGTCCGACGCGCTCGCGCTCGCGCGCACCCTCCGGGCCGCGGGCCGCACCATTGTCTTCACCAACGGCGTCTTCGACCTGCTGCACCCCGGGCACGTGCGCTACCTGCAGAAGGCGCGCTCGTTCGGGGATGTCCTGCTGGTCGGCCTCAACGCCGACGAGTCCGTGCGCAGGAACAAGGGACCGGCCCGCCCCATAAACCGCCAGGAGGAGCGCGCCGAAGTGGTGGCCGCGCTCGCCTGCGTCGACGGCGTGGTGATCTTCGACGAGGACACGCCTGACGCCATCATCAAGCTCGTCCAGCCCGACGTGCTCGTCAAAGGAGCGGACTGGCCGGCCGATCAGATCGTCGGGCGCGACACCGTCGAGGCGCGCGGCGGCCGGGTGGTCCTCATTCCGGTCGAGCAGGGACACTCGACCACGGGGATCGTGGAGAAGATCAAGAATGCCTAGGGAAGAGTAGTCACTAGTGTCGAATCACTCATCGTGAATCCCTGAATCGCTGAATCCTGAGCCCGATTCCAGGATTCGAGGATTCGCGATGAGTGATTCGGGACGAGCCACTAGCGTTCGACCAGGCCAACAATCTCCTCGAATGAAGGCCTACCAGATCACCCGGACGGAGGCCGCGGATCGGATGTCACCGTCGCGGGTCAGCAGCGGCAGTCCCAGGTCGCGCGCGGCGGCGCAAACCAGACAGTCGAACGGATCCCGGTTGATCCGGGTCTCGTCCGCGTCGAGCACCTGAGGCAGCGTGAGGTCGTAGGGTTGATAGGCGGGATTGCTGAACAGATCGTCGAAAAAGGCGCGGACGCTTCGCCGCAGGTTGATGCGCGCCGCCCCGGCGAGCAGCGCGCATTCCCAGATCACCACCATGGGCACATAGATCATCGCCTCGCGGCGCTCGCAGGCATCGAAGTGGGCCTTCGCGGCTTTGCCGAGCTTTCCGGTTCCGGCCGCGTGAAACAGCAACGGATGGGTATCGGTGACGGCCGCCGGTGTTTCAGGCACGCCGCGCCTTCTTCCGAGGCAGCCTGGCTGGCCGCTCGCGTACCAGCAGCGGCGTCCGAAGCGACGTCGAGAACAGCGAGCGAATGTACTTGTCAGCCTCCTCCAGCGAGGAGTCATCCTCAGGCAAATCGATTGTCCCGACGACCGTGCGGACCGCCGCCGGCGCCGCCCGCCCGCCAAGCCGCGCGTCGGTGACGACCTGATCGAGCACCTCGCTGACGCTCCCCCGCGAAGTCGCCGCCGCCTGTCCGCGGAGCCAATGGAGGTTGTCGACCTGCAATGTGACAGATATCGCCTTCCGCATATTCATACGATATCACAAACTCATGCGACCAGCATGAACACCGTCGCCGGGTCAGTCGAGAGTTGTCGTCGTCCGCAGGTCGGCGCTTCCATTCACGTGAAACCAAGCTACTGGCGATGGCCTCGTCGAAGGACAGCGCACGCGCTAACTCCGGTACGAGTGCGGGAGTTGGGGTTTTTGGGAGTTGACTGGCACGTAGTACAATCGACGGTTCAGACACTCACGCGAAGCTCCGCTGTGTCCTCCTACACCTCCAGTTCTCTGACGCTGCGCTCACTGCTCAAGTCGGCGGCAAGCCGTCTCAGGCTGGGTGTGCCCGCGCCGAAGGTGTCGGGGCTGAGCGGACCCGCCAAGGCGCTCTTCAGCGCCGCGGCCGCGGAACGAGGCCTGACCGTCCTGGTCGTCGCGACCGATGGCGACGTGGAAACGATGACCCGCGACGCACGGTTCTTCTTCTCCGCGCTCGAAGGGCGCTCGGACGCCGAGGTCGAGCGCGCCGTCCTCCCGTTTCCTTCGCACGAAGTGGATCCCTATCGAGGCCTCGCGCCGCACTTCGACATCGCGTCGGCGCGGGCGCGCGCGCTCTACGCGCTGACCGCGGGACAGGCGCAGCTCATCATCGCGTCCGCCGCGGCGCTCCTCCCGAGGGTCAGCTCCCCCGACCGCCTGACCTCGGTCGCCATCACCGTCACACCGGGGCAGGACATCTCCCCCATCGATCTCGGTGACTTGCTCGCGGGGGCGGGCTATACCCGCCAGGACCCGGTCGACGAGACCGGCGAGTTCTGCGTGCGCGGCGGCGTCGTGGACTTCTATCCCGCCGGCGCCCGCGAGCCCATACGTCTGGAATTTGTCGGCGACACGATCGAATCCATCCGGACCTACGACCCCGCCACGCAGCGATCGACCGCTGCGCTCGATCAGGCCGCGATCGCTCCGCTGCAGGAGCTCATCACTGAGACCGACACACCCGATCGATCGGCGACCGCGTTCGACTACCTGTGGTCGGGTGGCCGGCCCACTGTTCTCGTGTCGGAGCCCGACGACGTGCGCCAGCAAGGGGAGAAGCTGACGCAGCAGATCCACGCCAGCCACGACGAGGCGATCGGCAAGGGCCAGCACGTCCCCCCGCCGTCCGAGCTGATGGTCGGCTGGGACGAAGCCGCCTCGTGGCTCGACGGCGCGACGGCGCTCGAGACGTTGTCGCTCGACGAGGCCGTGCACATTGCCTGTCAACCGGCGCTCGAGTTCTCCGGCCGTGTCCCGGACTGGGCGGCCGAGATCCGCCGCGGGCGTGAGGCCGGCGACACGATTGTCTTCATCGCCAACTCGGCGGGGCGCGCCGAGCGCACGATCGAGCTGCTCGCCGACTACGAGATTCTACGCGGCGCCGATCGAGCGCGCCGAGGACGTCCGCACCGCGGCCGTCCTCGTGGGCGTCGGGCACCTGTCACGCGGGTTCAGGCTTCCGGAGGCCGGACTCCAGCTCTGGGCCGAGACCGACGTCTTCGAAGAAGAGCGGAAGACCCACGAGCAGCGGCGGCGGTCGGCCACCCGCACGTTCCTCTCCGATTTCCGCGACCTGAAAGTCGACGATCTCGTCGTCCACGTCGACCACGGCATCGGCGTGTTCGTCGGTCTCAAGCGGATCGACGTCGGCTCGGCGCCGCAGGAGTTCATGGAGCTCCGCTACGCGGGCGAGGACAAGCTCTTCGTCCCGGTCGAGCGGCTCGATCTCGTCCAGAAGTACACCGGCGCCGCGCGCCCGTCGCTCGACAAGCTCGGCGGCACCACGTGGGAGAAGGCGAAGACCCGCGTCAAGAAGGCCATGCGCGACATGGCCGAGGAGCTGCTGAAGCTCTATGCCGCGCGCAAGGCCATGCCCGGACACGCCTTCACGCCGGACTCGCACTGGCAGCAGGAGTTCGAAGACTCGTTCGAGTGGGAGCTGACCGTCGATCAGGCCAACGCCATCACCGACATCAAACGCGACATGGAGTCCTCGACGACGATGGACCGCCTGTTGTGCGGGGATGTCGGGTACGGCAAGACCGAGGTCGCGATGCGGGCGGCGTTCAAGGCCGTCATGGACGGCAAGCAGGTGGCGTTCCTGGCGCCCACCACCGTTCTGGCGTTCCAGCACCTGAAGACGTTGAAGGATCGCTTCGCGGCCTTCCCCGTCCGGGTGGACATGGTGAGCCGGTTCAGGACCAAGGGTGAACAGAAGCAGACGCTCGAGGACCTGCAGGCCGGCAAGGTCGAGATCATCGTCGGCACGCACCGGCTGCTGTCGAAGGACGTGGCGTTCAGGGATCTCGGGCTGCTCGTCGTCGACGAGGAGCAGCGGTTCGGCGTCGCGCACAAGGAGCGCATCAAGCAGATGCGCAAGCGCGTGGACGTGCTGACGATGACCGCCACGCCCATCCCGCGCACGCTCAACATGTCGCTCGCCGGCATTCGCGACATGTCGATCATCGAGACGCCGCCCAAGGACCGGCTGTCGATCCAGACCAACGTCGTGAAGTTCGACCAGGCGGTGATCTCGCGCGCGATCCGGACGGAGATCGAGCGCGGGGGCCAGGTCTACTTCGTCCACAACCGGGTCGAGTCCATCTACTCGCTCGGCGACCTCATCACCAGGCTGGTCCCGGAGGCGCGCGTCGTCGTCGGGCACGGCCAGATGGACGAGGAAACGCTGGAGAAGGCGATGGTGGACTTCGTCGCGCACAAGTACGACGTGCTGCTGGCGACGACGATTATCGAAAACGGCCTCGACATCTCCAACGCGAACACGATCATCATCAACCGGGCCGATCGCTACGGGCTGTCGCAGCTCTATCAGCTTCGCGGCCGGGTCGGCCGGTCCGACCGGCGCGCGTACGCGTACCTGCTGGTCCCGCCCGAGGACTCGCTGTCCACGGTCGCCAAGAAGCGGCTCGCGGCGATCCGCGAGTTCAGCGATCTCGGCAGCGGGTTCCGTGTGGCGGCGCTGGACCTCGAGATTCGCGGCGCCGGCAATCTGCTTGGCGGCGAGCAGAGCGGGCACATCGAAGCGATCGGCTTCGACATGTACATGAAGCTCCTCGAGCAGACGATCAAGGAGCTCAAGGGAGAAGAGATCGAAGACGAGCTCCGGGCCAACGTCAACCTTCGGGTGGACCTGCGGATCGAGGACGACTACATCCCGGACATGAACCAGCGCCTCACTGTGTACCGGCGGATGGGCGGCGTGCGCACCGAAGACGAGCTCGATCGGCTCGTGCTCGAGGTCCGCGACCGGTATGGCCCGCCGCCGGATTCGGTGCTGAATCTGGCCGAATACGCCGCAATCCGGCTCCTGGCCGACCGGATCGGCCTCGAGTCCATCGACCGGGAAGGGGCGGCGGTCGTCTTAAAGTTCAGACCCGCCGCGAAGCTCGATCCCGCGTGGCTGTTCCGAGTCGTTCAGCGGCGGGGGGACGTCACGCTGGTTCCACCGGCCACGCTCAAGCTGGACCTCAAGAAGCCGGCGGTTGCGGCGGAATCGCCCAGAAAAGGCGGGCCCTCCGCGCCGGGACGGCCGGTCCCGCAGCCCGGGCGCCGCAAAGGGGGCGACCCGGTCGCTGGCGGCTCCTGGTGGGCGGCCCGGGCTCAGGCAGGCGCGGTGAAGCCCGGCTTCACGAAGGACGAGATCATGCGCCCGGCCAAGGAAGATCCGCGGGCCGAGGACGGCGTCTTCGTCAGGGTCTCCGACCTCCTCCGCGAGTTGAGCGGAGGGCAGTCGATCGGGTAAAGTACTCAGTTCCAGCAGCTTAGGGTGAATGTAATGAAGATTCTGTCGACCCTCGTCCTTCTCGCCGCGCTTGCCGTGCCGGTTCGGGCGCAGATCCTCGAGCGCGTGCTCGTGAAAGTCAACGGCGACATCTTTACGCAGACCGAGCTGGAGGAGCGCCAGACCGAAGCCATCCGGAAGCGGATCGGCGTCGATCTCAAGCCGGAGGTCGCGAACAACACCGCGGAGCTCAAGAAGGCCATCGACGAGGTCACGCCCGAGCTGCTGGTCAACGCCATCGACGAGATCCTCATGCTGCAGATGGGGAAAGAGAAGGGCTACAAGCTGACCGACGACCAGTTCAAGGACTGGCTCGAGAAGATGCGCAAGGACAACAACCTCGAGGACGATCAGAAGTTCTTCTCGGCGCTCAAGCAGGAAGGGATGACGGTTGACGACCTGCGCAAGAACATCGAGAAGTCCTTCATGGTCAACCAGGTTCAGCGCGACGAGGTCGGCTCGAAGCTGTCGATCACCGAGGAAGAAGCGCGCCAGTACTACCTCGCGCACCGAGAGGAGTTCGCCGAGCCCGCGAGCGTGACGCTGCGCGAGATCCTCATCGAAGTGCCGACCACGACCAAGGGCGGGCAGGCGGTGATGAGCGTGGCGAGCGACGACGAGGCCGCGCAGAAGGCCGCGGCCGCGCGCGCGCGGATCCTGGCGGGCGAGGATTTCGGCAAGGTGTCGGCAGAGGTCTCGGCGTCCCCGTCGAAGGCCAACGGCGGCCTGATCGGACCGATCAACCTGTCGGAGGTCTCGCCGAACCTGCAGCAGACGATCGAGAAGATGAAGCCGGGCGAGGTGACGTCGCCGATCCGGACCGCCCGCGGCTTCCAGATTCTGAAGCTCGAGACGTTGAAGGCGGCGGCCATTCAGCCGTTCGAGAGCGTGCGCGATCTCGTCGCCGACAGGGTGCACGACGCCCGGCAGCAGGCCGAGGTGCGCAAGTTCCTCGCGCGCGTGCGCGGCCAGGCGATCATCGAGTGGAAGAACGACGAGCTGAAGAAGATGTACGAGAGCCAGGTGGCCTTCGAGAGCGCGCGCGGAGGCCTGTAGCTTGGCAGCTTCCAGCAGCGCGCGCAGCTGGGAGCCGGCGAGGCTGCGGGAAGCGGAGCGCGAGATTGCGAAGGCATGAACACTGACGTGCCCACCGCTTGGTACGCGATCTGGACGCGGTCGCGTCACGAGCAGATGGTGCGCGAGCAGCTCGAGCGGAAGGGCTACGAGGCGTTCCTGCCGACGATTCCGCGGTGGAGCCGCTGGAAGGATCGCAAGAAGAAGATCGACTGGCCGCTGTTCCCCGGTTACTGCTTCGCCCGCTTCGACACCAACGAGCGTCTGCCCATCCTCAAGTGCTCAGGCGTCGTCAGCATCGTCTCCTTCGACGGCGACATCGCCCCGATCCCGGACGTCGAGATCGACGGGATCCGGAGGCTGGTCGAAAGCGATCTGCAGTACGATCCCTGTCCGCTGATTCGTGAAGGGACGATGGTCGAGGTCGTGCACGGTCCGCTGAAGGGCGTGGTGGGACGGCTGCTGCGGAAGGGCGCGCACGCGCGGTTGATGCTCGCCGTCGATCTGATCGGACAGGCCGTCAGCGTCGAAGTGGACGCGGCGGATATCAAAGCGTATTGAATCCTAATCCTAATCCTTGAATCCATGAAGATTGGCTCCATCACCCTCTCGCCTCCCTTCGCCCTGGCCCCGATGGCCGGGATGACGGATACCGCCTTCCGGCGGCTGGTGAAGCGGAAGGGCGGGTGCGGGCTGGTCGTGACCGAGATGGTCAGCTCCGAGGGGCTGGTCCGGGGGATCGATCGCACGCTGGAGTACGCGGAGTACACCGAGGAAGAGCGGCCGGTGTCGATCCAGATCTTCGGCGGCGATCCGTAGAAGATGGCCGACGCGGCGCAGATCGTCGAGGGCATGGGCGCCGACATCGTCGACGTGAACATGGGCTGCCCGGTGCCGAAGATTGCCAAGCACAACGCGGGCTGCAGCCTGATGCGCGAGCCGGCGCATGGCGGCGAGCGTGGTGCGGGCGATGGCGCGCGCGGTGAAGATTCCGGTCACCGTCAAGATGCGCGCGGGGTGGGACGCGAGCGCCATCAACGCGCCGGATCTGGCGCAGGAGAATGGAAGACGCCGGGGCGCGGAGCGCTCGCGGTCCACGGCCGCACGGCCGCCCAGTCGTATTCGGGCGTCTCGGACTGGGAGCTGATCGCGACGGTCGCGGCCGGCGTGTCGATTCCGGTGTTCGGGAGCGGCGATTGCGTGGAGCCCGGACAGGTCGTGGAGCGGCTGCGCGGCGGGGAGGTGGGCGGTGTGCTCGTCGGCCGCGGCGCCTTGAGGAACCCCTGGATCTTCGAGCAGGCGGCGGACGTCGCAGCCGGGCGCGCGCCGCGCGAGATTTCAGCGATCGAGCGTGGGGAGTTCCTGCTGCAGTACGTCGACATGCTGTTGACCGAGCGGCTGGGAGAAGCCGACGGGTTCCGTCACGTCGCCCCCGGCCAGTCCGCGTCCGCCGGTGCGCCGGTCCCCGCGCGCGGTCACGATCGGTGGGTCATCAACAAGCTGCGGGCGTTGAACTCGTGGTACACCAAGGGGCTCGACAACGGGTCCCACCTGCGCGTCGCGATCAACGCGGCCGACTCGGTCGCCGAGCTGCGCGCGATCATCGAGGATTTCTTCTTCGTTGGTAAATCCGAGACAGCGGAGGTTACGGAGATAGCGGAGGTCATCTAACACGGAGAAACGGAGCAACGGAGCAACGGAGAATGTTTTTCAAGAAGAAAACATCAGTCTCCGTTCTCCGTTCCTCCGTGTTGAAGACGTTGGATGAACGCTCCGCTGCCTCCGTCGCCTTCGGTCTCTCTTACTTCGCGTTCTTCATGTTTCGCACCGCGACGGCCGCCGTGGCGCCGTTGACGACCGCCAGCAGAATCACCGCGCCCGTGCGGTTCTTCTTCCACATCCGTTCCGCGACGAGAATCGTTCCCGCCGTCGACAGCGCCTTGACCGCCAGCATCGTGCCGGAGCTTCCCGCGGCGCCGCGCATGAGCGGGTTGGCCTCGACGGCCCCGGAGGTCAGCGCGCGGCGCGTCGAGTAGACGTCGAACGCCTGGAGGGCGCCGAGCGCGGCATACATCGCGGGCAGCGCTGCGGGGCGGCCGCTCGCGGGCCGGTCGACCTTCCACGCTTCCGGCGCCGGGGCGTTTCGGAGCGAGTGCGCCACCACGGTCACGGGCGCTTCGGTGACCGCGGCCGCGACCAGGACCGGCGCGTCGGCCGTCGATGCTCCCACGGATCCGCCGGTCAGCATGGCGGCAATCAGGAGCGACGAGGCGGTCATGGATATCATCATTGTGGTTCGTCGGTTATCCGAGTTTCGTCGGGCGGCCGGTTCGGCGCGCCCTGCACCCAGTAGTGCCTAGGTCCTGCCAAGCTCGAGCGCGCTGGAATGTTAGGGTTTTGGAGGGAAAGCCGGGCGGCCAGCTGTGCGGTCGTGCTCCCGGCGCACAGGTGGGGTCGTGCGGGTGGGCGGCTACGAGAGCAGCGGGGCAGCCGCGGCCGGGTCCACGGCCAATCCGGATCGCGGAGGTGACGGAGATAGCGGAGGTCATCTAACACGGAGCAACGGAGAAACGGAGCAAGCGGAGATCTCGTTTTTCAGGAAGCAAAACTTATGAATTCTCCGTTCCTCCGTTCCTCCGTTCCTCCGTGTTGAAGACGTTGGATTGACGCTCCTCCGCTGCCTCCGTCGCCTTCGTCGCCTCGGCCGCGTCGACCATCACGTAGTCGTAGGCGAGCGATTTCGAGGCGGACGCCGTGAAATGCCGGCCGATGGCCGAGTGTGACGGGTGCGCCAGGTAGGCTTTCAGCGCATCGACGTCATCGAACTCGATGACGGCCGCAAACTCATAGTCATCGCGCATCATCTGCTCGTAGCCGGGCAGACCGTGTGTCACCCGCCGCCCCACGCGAAACCGCCGGATCGATGGAATGCCGCCCGAAGCCGCCACGAGCGAGGCGAGGAGATCGCGTCGCTCGTCCGGGGACAGATCGCTCTTCGGGGAGAAAAGAATGATGTGGGCGATCACCGGCCCTGCCCTCCGCTCCCCTTCCCGCCGCCTCCCGGCTTCCGTCCGCCCGGGGGCCCGGGCCTGTGTGACCCGCCCGGGGGCCCGGGCCTGTGATCCGCCGCCTGAGGGCCCGGGCCGGTTTGATCTCCGCCTGGGGGCCCGGGCCGGTTTGATCCACCGCCCGGCGGCCTGGACGGCGAGGTCCGAAGCGATTCCCAGGCCCGCCCGTGCCGCGCACCAGGCGGGCGGCCCGGATCCGCTTCCGCCAGGCCGCCCCGGTCCTCCGGGGGGCCGTCCAAACCCGCCGGGACGGCCGGGTCCAGTGCCGCCCGGCCGTCCGAATCCACCTGGACGGCCGGTCCCCGGCGGGCGGTCTGACCGCCACCCGGCCCTGGCCGCCCATGCCCCCGCTGGGGGCCGCCCCCAGGCCCGGTCCGCCCGGGGGGACCTGAAGGCCGGTCGCCACCGACGCCTCGTGGCCCGGGCGGTCTCCCGAATGGCCGGCCGGCCGGGCGATTCTTGTCCCACCCGCCCCGATCCGGGGGACGCCCTGGAGGCCTTCCGGGCGGACGCCCAAAGGGCTTCCGGACCGTCTGTCCCGGCGGCCCGGCGGGACGATCGGGGCGCGGCGGACTTTCCGGAGGCGGCTGACCATCCTCCTTCGGAGGGCCGCTGTCCTCGCGCGGCGGACCTGTCCGGTCCCGGCGCAGGTTGTCGGCGAACCGCTGCCGTTTCTCGTCGCGCGGCACCTTGAATCGATCGCGCGGATCGACGTGGTCCCCGCCCGGGCGCCAGTCCCGCGGACGCCGGTCGCCCGACGCCGGGCGCCGCGCGCCCGGAGCGGGACGTCGTTTCGCGGCCGCCTCGGCGCGCTCCTCGTCCTGCGATTCCCAGAGGCGGCCCCGGGCGAACCACTTCATCACGGCGTCCGCGTGACGCCCCTGCAGCTGCTTCAGCGTCGGGATCAGCTCTTCCTGCGTGTGCGCGCGGAACGCCGTGGGTTTCCCCTCGAGAATGATCGTCCAGTAGTGGTGCCGCGGAGGCATATGTCTGCTCGTCTTATGGGAGCTTGGGGGATGCGGGCGACGGTTCGAGCCGTTTGAGCTTCTCGATGAGCGTCGTGCGCTTGAGGTTCAGCAGCTTGGCCGCCTGACGCTTGTTTCCCTGCGTCCGCTCGAGCGATCGCCTGATGAGCGACAGCTCCACCGCTTCGATGTACTTGTCGAAGTCGAGCCCATCATCCGGAAACCAGACCTCGGAGGAATCGGTCGGCGCCGGCTGATTCTGGATTTCCGGCGCGAGATCCTGGCAGATCGATCTGCGATCGTCCGTGGCTGAACGCAATCGCCCGCTCGACGACGTTCTCGAGCTGCCGCACGTTGCCGGGCCACGGGTAGGCCATCAGCCGGCGCAGCGCCTCCTGCGAGACCGTGACCGGCGACGCGCGCCCGAGTCGGCCGACGAGCTGTCTGGAGGAAGTGCTGCACGAGCAGCGGGATATCGTCGCGGCGCTCGCGCAGCGGCGGCAACTGGACGGGGATGACGTTCAGGCGGTAGAAGAGATCCTCGCGGAACGTGCCCGTCGGCGACCATCTTCGTGAGATCCGAATGTGGTCGCGGCGATGACGCGCACGTCGATCTTGATGGTGTGCTGCGAGTCGCCGACGCGCTCGAACTCGCGCTCCTGCAGGACGCGCAGCAGCTTCGCCTGCAGCGCCGGGCTCATCGTCCCGACCTCGTCGAGGAACAGCGTGCCTCGGTGGGCCTGCTCGAGCGCGGCCCTGGCCGCGTGCCGACCGCGCCGGTGAACGCGCCGCGGACGTGGCCGAACAGCTCGGCCTCGAGCAGCGTCTCCGGAATGGCGCTGCAGTTGATGGCGACGAACCGGTTCGCGCGGCGCGGGCTGTTGTGGTGGATCGCGCGCGCGGCGAGCTCCTTGCCCGTGCCCGTCTCGCCGGTGATCAGCACCGTGCTCGACGTGGCGGCGACGGTTTCGAGCAGGTGGAACAGGTCGCGCATCACGCGGCTGCTGGCCGACGATGCCGTCGATCCGGTAGCGCTCCTCGAGCTGCGATCGCAGGTAGGCGTTCTCCGATTTCAGCCGCCGCTGCTCGAGCGCCGACCGCAGCACGTGCAGCAGCTCGTCGAACTGAAACGGCTTGGTGATGAAGTCGGCCGCGCCCTGCTTGATGACCTCGACCGCGTCCTTGACCGTGCCGAAGCCGGTGATGACGATCGGCGATGATTTCGGGATAGCGCTCGAACGCCTCGTCGAGCACGTGCCGGCCGTCGACGCCCGGGCAGGCGCAGGTCGGTGATGAGGATGTCGAAGGCGAACTCGGCGAGCCGCTCGAGCGCGTGCTTCGCCGCTGCCGGCCTGCTCGACCCGGAAGCCATGGTCCGCCGAGCCGCTCCGCGATCGCCTCGCGGAGCGCGCTCTCGTCGTCGACGAGCAGCAGATGTTTCTGGCCTTCAGTCATTTAGTCGAGCGGCGGTATTTTGACACCCACGCGGGAGGCCGGTCAATTCACGAGTTGCTGCAGGGCTACAGCACGCGCGGCACAGGTCCGATAACAATTCTCGAACCGACCCCTGCGGCAATCCGGCGCGGTGGCCGGAACCGGCGCAGTGGCGCCGTGGACATCAGCCTCCTGCTGGTGAAGACGAAGCAATGATGCTGATCGCAAGACGATTTCGATCATGAAGGCCTGCGAGCTGGTCGGCGTCAGCCGCCGCACGATCTACAACTGGATCGCCGGCGGCAAAGTCAGTACGTCCGCACCGCCGGCGGTTCGGTGCGCATCTTCGTGGACACGCTCTGGCGCGAGCCGAGGCGACGCCGAGCGAGCTCGACCGGCAAGGAAGCCGTCATGAGCGCCGTGGCGGTTGATCCAATCGGCCCGGGCCCGGCCGCCGATTCGAGACTGCACGAGGACGTCCGTGAACGACACCCGAGCGGGGCCTCCTGTTCCACCGGCTGAACAACCAGCTGGGGATCATCCTCGCGCAACGCCGAGCTGCTCGAAGCCAAGGCAGCCGACGAGATGACGCGCGCACGGGCCGTCCCAGGTCGTCGCGAGCGCGCTCGACGCGCATGGCCGACCGCCCAGGAAATCCGCGCTTCAGGGCCACGTAGGCCGACACGCCGAAGAGTACTCGGCCGCTGACAATTGCGTCGTCGTACGTCAAATCATCCGACATCAACCAGCTCGTCTCCGCACGCAACTTCACGCAGCTTCACACTCCGGCTACACTCCCGATTAAGTTATTGATAAATCAAAACTTACACGGAAGTTCACGTCGCCGCGCCAGGCTTCGCTTTCTGATCGGTTCTCAGCTGGTATTCGACGTTGCGCTACAGCGGGATCGCACCGAGGTTTCGATCCCCTCGGCGTCGACGCCGGCATCGGACCAGTTGAGAGGAGATCGATCCAATGCAGCGGCAGCCCCTCGCCGCCAGATCAGCAGGATCGCGTCGCCGCCGGACTTGCCCTTCGTCGAGTCGCTGGCCCGACGCATGGCGTCGCCTCGATGCCGCATTCGATCGACCTCGGCGACCTGGTCCAGGACGGCGTGCTCGGGCTCGATCGACGCCGCGCACCGCTTCGACGAGGGTCGCGGCATCAAGTTCGAGACGTTCGCCGAACGGCGCGTGCGCGGCGCCATGATCGATGCGCTGCGCCGCGACGCCTGGCCGCGCGGCGTCCGCCGCGTCCGCCGCGAGCTCGAGGCCGCGCGCGAGGAACTGCGCCGCGAGCTGGGCGCCGAGCCGACGCTGGCCGATCTGGCCGCGCGCGTCGGCACCGACGAAGCGCGCCTCGAGCGCACGATCGTCCGCATCAACACGATCGAGTCCACGTCGCCGCTGGCGACCGGCGACCACGTCGACAGCTCGACGCTGCCGGCCGTGCTCGTGCCGAGCGAGCCGCCGTCGCCCGACAGCGCTCTACGAACAGTCGGAGACGCGCGACCGCGTCCGCGCCGCGCTCGCGCCGCTGCCCGCGCGCGAGCGCAAGATCATCGGCCTCTACTACTTCGGCGAAGCGACGATGAAGCAGATTGGCGACGCGATTGGCGTCAACGAATCGCGCGTCTCGCAGCTGCACGCGCGCGCCATCCAGCGGCTCAAGCAGGACCCTGGGCTCCGAGCGTGCCCGCATGCCGCCGATGGCGCCGCGCCGATGCGCCGCGGCGCATCGACCGAAGTTCGCGCAGCAGTCGCATCGATCGCGTTCCGAAGACGGCCAAGGCCCGTGCATCGTGCGCGCCCGCTGGCGACGCCAACGGCAGCTGCCCGAGCCTGCGCGATGGCCGCGCTGCGTCGAACGTCGTGCCGCTACTCGAAGCGATCTCGCGGGCCACGCGCGCACGAGATCGCGCAGCCGGAACGGCTTCGGGATCCAGCGGCAGCCGCTCTCTTCGAGAAACCGCTCGGCTTCGGTGCCGGCGACGTCGCCGGTCACGAAGATCAGCGCGTCGCGCCATCGTGCGGCATCTTCGCTCGAGAGCTCGCGGAAGAACGCCATGCCGTCGACCTTCGGCATCTTCAGGTCGCAGATGATCACGTCGTAGTGGCGCTCGCGCAGACGCGGCGAGCGCCTCTTCGCCGTTCGCACGCGCGATCCGACCGGAACCCCTCGTCGGTCGAGCGCCGCGGCCACCGCCGTCGCCGAGCGCCGTTCGTCCTCGACGACCAGCAGCGCGCGCGCCTGGCGGCACGTCGGCGGCGCCGGTGCTGCGGCTCGCTCGGGCAGCGCGGACGTTCAGCGGGCCGCGCCGACCGGCAGCTCGAGGAAGAACGACGCGCCGCGGCCCGGCTCCGACTTGCACGCTGATCCGGCCGCCGTGCTCCTGCGCGATCGCGTAGGCGACCGTCAGCCCGAGGCCCGGTGCCCTTGCCGACGGCCTTCGTCGTGAAGAACGGATCGAAGATCTTCGGCTGCACCTCTTCCGGCACGCCGGGACCGTCGTCGTTCACCTCGAGCACGACGGCGTCGCGGTCGGGGTCCTGCCAGGTGCGCAGGATCAGCGTGCCGCGGCCGTGCGCGGCGAGCATCGCCTGCTCGGCGTTGATGATGAGGTTCAGCAGGATCTGCTGGATCTGGTGCGGATCGGCGAACACCGGCGGCAGGCCGGCGGCCAGCGCCTCGATGATGTCGACGTTGGCGGCGCGCTGCTCGTAGGCGCGCAGCGCCAGCGTCTCGCGCACGACCTGGTTCAGATCGACCGTCGTGCGCGTCGTGTGGCGCTTGCGCGCGAACGTCTGCAGGTTGCGGACGATGCGCGCGGCGCGCTTCGGCGGCGTTGTGGATGGCGTCGAGGTCGCGGCGCGTCAGCTCGTCGAGCCGGCGTCTGCGCGAGCCGCTCGGCGCAGGCGAGGATCGTCGCGAGCGGGTTGTTCAGCTCGTGCGCGACGCCGGACATCGTCTGGCCGAGCGCGGCGAGCTTCTCGGCCTGCGAGCAGCTGATGGTAGAGATCGCGCGCCTGATCCTGGAGCTTCTTGCGCTCGGTGACGTCGCGCATCACCGCTTCGATGCGGAGTGCGCCGTCGCCGGGCACGGCTCGGCGCGCGCGGTGACCTCGACCCACATCGGCGACCCGTCGGCGCGGCGCAGCCGCAGCAGGTAGTCGTGCGCGACGCCGTCGCGCGCGAGCTGCTGCAGGAACCGTCGCGCGCCTGCGGATCGACGAACCGATCCGGGTCGAACGGCCGGACGTCGTCCTGCGGCGTTCCGTCGCCGCAGCCGAACATCAGCTGGAGATGCGGATTGGCGGCGAGCGTCCGCGCGGCGGCGCGTCGAGAGGCCGATGTAGACGCCCTTCGTGCACCGCCTCGAAGAGTCGCGCGAACGCTTCGGGCGGCGGCGCGGCGGACGTCGAGAGCGTGCCATCAGGCACGCGTCGCGCGGATTATACGTGCGCGCTGATGCCGCGAATCCCTGCGAACGTAGCGATCCGCGCTGTCGACAGCCGGACAGTCTGACAATCTGATGCGACATGTTCACTCCCGCGCTGTTGAAGGATCAGGTCGCTGTCGTGACCGGCGGCGGCACCGGCCTCGGGCTCGCGATCGCGCGCGCGCTCGGCGAGCTCGGCGCGCGCGTCGTGATCGCGCAGCCGCAACGCGGAAAACATCGAGCGCGGCAGCGCCGACGCTGCGCCATGCCGGGCTCGATCCGCTGGTCGTGCAGATCGACGTGCGGAACCCCGAACAGGTGGACGAGATGGTCGCGCGCGTCGTCCGGCACTTCGGCCGCATCGACATCCTGGTCAACAACGCCGCCGGCAACTTCATCTGCACGCGCCGAGGATCTGTCGCCCAACGGCTGGAACTCCGTGATCGGCATCGTGCTGAACGGCAGCTTCTACTGCTCGCGCGCGGTCGGCCGGCACATGATCGCGCGCGGCGGCGGCGGCTCGATCGTGTCGATCCTGGCCAACTACGTCTGGACGGGCAGCGCCGGCACGATCCACTCGGCGGCGGCGAAGGCCGGCGTGATGTCGATGACGCAGACGCTGGCCGTCGAGTGGGCGCCGCACAACATCCGCGTCAACGCCGTCGCGCCGGGCCCGATCGAGTCGCCCGGCGCGGCGAAACAGTTGTGGAGCTCGCCCGAGGCCGTGCAGCGAATCACCGACACGGTGCCGCTGCGGCCGATGGGGCAAGCCCGCTGAGGTGGCCGATGCCGTCTCGTTCCTCGTCTCCGAGCACGCGGGCTTCATCACCGGCGAGATCCTGACGGTGGACGGCGGCGCCTGGATCGGCAAGGGGACCTTCGGGTTCATCTGAACGCCGAGCGTGAGAGGAAACGGAGCGCAGTCCACGACCGAAATTCACCACAGAGCTAGCGGAGTAAACGGAGGAAACACAAAATTGTTTTTCTCTGCTCTCTCCGTTGACTCTGTGGTGACAAAAGACTGGATGGTTGTGCACGTTGCGCTGACGGGCCACCGCTGTGCTGCCCGGGGCGTCCTCTCCCTGATTGGACACAAGGAGCGTCATACCGTCGTGTATCCTGCCTCATGACCCCGTCGACCGGCCGCCAGAAGCACGTCGCCTACCTCGCGTGGATTGCAGTCTGCCTCATCTGGGGGACGACGTATTTCGGGATCCGTGTCAGCCTCGAGACCATGCCGCCCGCGCTGATGGGCGGCTTGCGCTGGCTGATCGCGGGTGCGCTGCTCTCGCTGTACGTCGTGCTCCGCGGCGACAAGCTGCCGCCGCGCTCCAGCTGGGGAGGCATCGCGCTTCTCGGATTCCTCATGCTCGGCCTCGGCAACGGCGGCGTGGTCTTCGCCGAGCAGTGGATCCCGAGTGGCCTTGCCGCCGTGCTCGTCGCGACCTCCCCCTTCTGGATGACGGCGGTCGAGGCGGTGCTTCCCGACGGCGAGGGCCTGCGGGCAAAGGTCGTCGCCGGGCTGCTGGTCGGCTTCTGCGGCATCGTCGTGCTCGTGTGGCCGGACCTGACGCTCGGAAGCGCCGGCAATCGACGGTTCCTCGCGGGCGTGATCGCGATCCAGATCGCGACGCTCGGCTGGTCGCTCGGCTCCGGCGTACTCCCGCCGGCATGGTCGAACCGACAACGTGCTCGGCACGACCGCCCTGCAGATGCTCGCGGGCGGGCTGATGCTGAGCGCGGCCGGCAGCGTGCGCGGCGAGTGGGCGGACCTCTCGTTCACGACCCGCACGGCGGTTGCGCTCGCGTACCTGTCGACGGTCGGCGCGATCGGCGGGTTCGTCGCGTACACATATGCGCTCCGGCACCTGCCGATCTCGTTCGTGTCGCTCTACGCCTACATCAACCCGATTATCGCGGTCACGCTCGGCGTGCTGTTCCTCGGCGAGCCGTTCGACTCGCGCATGGCGGCGGCGGCCGCGCTGGTCTTCGCGGGCGTGGCGATCGTGCGCTGGACGAATCCTCCAGAGACACACACGTCCGGCTCGAAGGCCCCGGCAGTGGCGCCGCGCTCGACCGCCAAACGCGTCGAATCTTGAACCTCGGGCTTCGAACCGCTACGATCCCTCTCGAAATGCGCCTGCCACGAATCGCCGAGCTCGACGAATCGTCGTCGGGCTGGGCGTTCTATCTCTGCGCTCGCAAGGAACGCAGGACGGACCGCGCGGGCGCGGACTTCCTCGCCGTCGTCCTGCAGGATTCTTCGGGGCAGATTGCGGCGAAGGCCTTCGGCGACGTCGACGCGGTTGCGCGCGAGTTCGAGGCTGGTGAATTCGTCAAGGTGGAAGGGCGCGCGACGCGTCCTCACCAGAAGCTCGAGCTGCTGATCGAGAAGATCCGGCGCGTCGACGAGGCCGCCGATCGGCAGGACGGTTTCAGAGAAGAGGATTACATCCCTTCGGCGCCGCGGCCGATCGAGGACATGTGGCAGGAGCTCCAGGCTCGTGTCGCGCGGGCGCGCAATCCGTGGATCCGGCAGTTGCTGACTGCCGATTCTGGACCGCTACGGCGAGCGGCTGCGGACCTGGCCGGCGGCGATGACGGTCCACCATGCCTATCGCGGCGGGCTGCTCGAGCACGTTCTGAAGCTTGCGGAAACCGGGGAGGCTCTGGCGGCAGCGTATGGCGCGGACGCGGACCTGCTCCTGGCGGGCGCCGTGCTGCACGACCTCGGGAAGATCGACGAATTGAGTTACGACGGAGTGACGTCGTATTCAGTAACACCGGCAACCTGCTCGGACACATCACCATCGGCGTGATGATGGTGCGCGACGCCACGCGCGCAATCGACGGCTTTCCTGCCGATCTGCGCCTGCGCATCGAGCACATGGTCGTCTCCCACCACGGCGAGCGCGAGCTGGGTTCGCCGGTGGAGCCGATGTCCGAAGAGGCCTTCATCCTGTCGTCGCTCGACGATCTCGACGCGACGCTCCATCAGGTCAGGCGTCACGTCCAGGACGACCGGGGCGAGGGTGATCTGACGGCCTATCACCCCCGCCTGGGACGCGCGCTGCTCAAACCCGACGGCCGCTGATGAGCCGCACGAGGAAGAGCACGATCGCGATGACGAGCAGAACGTAGATGAAATTCCCGAGGGTGTACCCGCTGACCATTCCGAGGAGCCAGAGCACAATCAGAATGATCGCAATCGTTTCGAGCATGGGATCTCTCCTTGACGCCGTCGTTCGCGCGGCGTGTTGTTCACTGGTCTTACAGCAGAGCAACCGCTGTGCCGGGATGGCTCAGCCGCGGTCAAACGGGACGAGCAGTGAGCGTAGTCCTGTGTTTTCTTACGGTTGCAACCTGGAACGCGCGTCCGCTCGCGCAAACGGCCCCTGAAGCTCAGCCAAACAACGATGCACCGGAAGGGAAGGGTGTTACTTCTTTTCTGGTAGGCGGCGTCCTTGGGCTGGGCGCTCATGAGGCCGGCCACCTGCTGGCCAACGCCGCGCTGGGGGAGAAGCCCGGGCTCCGCAAGGTCGACTTTCACGGCATCCCGTTTTTCGCGATCACGCATCGGAGCGGGCTCTCGCCTCGTCGCGAATTCGTCATCTCGTCGGCGGGCTTCTGGGTCCAGCACGCGGAGAACGAGTGGCTGCTCGGCCGCCGCCCCAACCTGCGTCACGAGCGCGGGCCGCTCGCAAAGGGAGTCTTCACCTTCAACGTGGCCGCGTCGGCGGCCTACTCGGCCGTCGCATTCGCGAGGACAGGCCCGCCGGAGCGCGACACACGCGGGATGGCGAGCGCCGCCCGGATCGACGAACGTTGGATCGGGGCGCTGGTGCTCGCTCCAGCGCTGCTCGATGCATGGAGGTATTTTCATCCGGACGCGAAGTGGGCGGTCTGGACGTCGAGAGGCGTGAAGATCGGACTGGTCGTGATGGTGATTCGGTAGGGTGCATCTCAGACAACTCCCAAAAAAGCCAACTCCCAACCCCCAAATTACGTGCCTCGCACGAGCCGGGTGAAGTCGTTGCGCATTTCACCCCCAGACGCTTGGGAGTTGGGAGTTGGTTTCTTGGGAGTTTGTCGGCCCACTCACTGAATTCGGGAGTGGCTAACCGTCCTCGTTCCGCAATCTCAAGGCGAACGTCATCGTCCCTTCCACGACCACCTGCCCCTGGACGCGCGCGATTCCGTGCATCACGCCCATCCGGCTGCGCAGCCGCTTGACGACCGCCTCGATTTCCACCACGTCGCCCGGATGCACCGGCCGGCGGTAGCGCACGCGCTCAATCCCTACGAAAAACGGAAGGCGGTCGCGGTTTTCTGGTTTCGCGAGGATCAGGATGGCGCCCACCTGCGCGACGGCTTCGGTGAGAATCGTCGGCGGCAGCACGGGCGCCTCACCGGGACGGTGCGCCAGATAGCGCTCGTTGAGCGTCACGTTCTTGATGCCGACGATGCGCTTGTCGGGCTCGAGCTCGGTGATGCGATCGACCAGGAGGAACGGGTAGCGGTGGGGAAGGATCCGCTCGATCGCCGAGCAATCCAGGGGCAGCGTGATGTTCATTTTCTATATTCGGACGACGAACAACGGAGGACGCAGAACGGAGAACGACGAACGTCAGCGAAGTATAATCCCCTTTTTCCCCTTCGGAAGGACGACACGTCCAGGTGAGCCAGGGATTTCCAGCCGATGAGGCGCCGGCCGAAACCGGAGCGGGGACGCTGAACCGTTCAGAGCAGGAGCTTCTCACCACCCTCTTCGACCTGGGACGGCAGGTCACGGCGGTGCTGGATCTCGACGATCTCCTGCACCAGATTCCACGTTTGATCGGCCGGCTGATCTCGTTCGAAGCCTTCGCGGTCTACCTCCTCGACGAGCGGCGCGGCGAGCTCCGCTCGGCCTACAGCGTCGGCTATCCCGAGACGGCCAAGAACGTCCGTCTCAGGCCGGGCGCCGGGCTCGTCGGCATCGCGGTGGTGACCGAGCAGCCGGTGCTCGTCAACAACCTGGCCGCCGACCCGCGCTACATCGAAATCGTGCCCGGCATGGCCTCCGAGATCGTCGTGCCGCTCATGCACAAGTCGCGGCCGATCGGCGCGCTCAACATCCTGAGCCGCAACACCGATCAGTTCACCCACCGCGACGTCGTCATCGTCCGGCAGTTCGCGGCGCACGTGGCCGTGGCGCTCGTCAACGCGCGGCTCTTCGAGCGAAGCCGCCGCGACGCGGAGGCCTTCGAAACCCTGTCGGAGATCGGGCGCGAAGTCGCGTCGGTGCTCGATCTCGACCAGCTGTTCGCGCGCATCGCGCAGTTGACCAAGCGGGTCATCGATTACCGGACGTTCGGCATTTTCCTGCTCGACGAGGCGCGCGGCGAGCTCGAGGTGAAGCTGGCGGTGAAGTACGGCGAGAAGGTGGAAGTGCCGCGCATCCCCCTCGGCGAAGGGCTCATCGGCTACGCGGCGCTGCACGGCGAGCCGGTTCTGGTCGCCGACGTGTCGCAGGACGAGCGCTACATCGACCTCGTGCCGGACGTCCGCTCGGAGCTGGCCATTCCTCTCATGCTCAAGGATCGCTGCATCGGCGTCGTCGATCTGGAGAGTCCCGAGCTCGACGCGTTCACCAAGCGGGACGTGGAGATCCTCACGCTGCTCGCGAGCCAGGCCGCCGTGGCGATCGAAAACGCGCGTCTTTACAAGGAAGTGCGAGCCAACGAAGAGCGGCTCGAGAAGGAGCTGCGCTTCGCGCAGCGTGTGCAGACGGCGCTCCTGCCCGCGGGCCCTCCCAAGCGGCTGAAAGGGATCGAGGTGGCGGCGGAGTTCGCACCCGCGCGCGAGCTCGGAGGGGATTTCCACGATTACTTGTCCCCGGAGTCCAACACGCTCGTGGTGGCGGTGGGGGATGTTTCAGGGAAAGGGGTTCCGGCGGCGTTGTACAGCGCGTTTGCCGCCGAGCTCGTCCGCGGCCGCACGTTCAGGCGCCGATATCTGCCGGAACGATCCAGTCCCGCGGGCGTGCTCTCGTCGATCAACACGATCCTCGAGCAGCGCCAGCTCGAGGAGTACTACTGCACGCTCTGCTACGTCGTCTTCGATCTGAAGCGCCGCACCATGTCGATGGCCAATTCCGGCCTGCCGTACCCGATTCGCTGTTCAGGAGACATCTGCGCCCAGATTGAGCTGCCAGGCGTCCCCCTGGGATGCGTTCCAGGGCTCGACCTACGACGAGGTCACGTTCGCGCTGCACGCCGGTGATTTGTTCGTGCTCTGCACGGACGGCGTGCACGAAGCGATGAACGCCGACGGGCAGGAGTTCACCTCGGCGCGGCTCGTCGACGTCATCAGGGCCCATCGCGATCAACCGGCCGCACGCGTCGTCGAGTCCATCTTCGCGGCCGTCCACGAGTGGCGCGGCGACACGCCGCCAAACGACGACATGACCGCTGTCGCGGTGCGCATTACCGCTTGACCGGGTCAGTCCGGGATGCGGGATCCGGGGTCCGCGATTCAAGGATTAGAGTGATTAGGGATTCTCTCTACCGCTTGAAGTCGATATCGCTCTGCTCCATGTGGAGGCCGAGCGACTGACCGCCGAAGCTGGCGATGTCGGAGACGCGCCCCTTCACGCGGACTCGCGCGCCCTTGGCCGGGACCCTGCCGCTCTGCGAGAGCACGGTCATCTCTCCCGTGCCGTCGTCCACTTTGTAGAGCCTGAACGGCACGAGGGGCACACCCCATGAGCTCGTGACGACGCCGTCGATGGAGACGTTCTTGTCCTGATAGCGGGCCGGATTGTATTTGACCTCAGCCACGCTCGTCCGGCCCGCGGTCAGCGCGCAGCCGGAGAACATGCCGGCGAGAGCCAGCACGGCGGCAAGGCGAGTGATCGGTTTCATGAAATAACCCCCTGGGAATGGCAAAGCCGCGCGGAATCGGACTGACGTTGCGACGGGATGCGGCGATGCCAGCGCCTGCCTGAGTTACGCACCCCGGTGATTCCGCGCGACCGACAGTCACTACATCAAAGCGCGTACCTGAGCGGCCGCGCCGAACAGCTCGAAATCCTCAGCAAAACGCGCCGGAACTCGTGCGCAACGCGTTCGGCGCCAGGCGGAGCGTCCCCTCGCGGAGACGGCGCTGACCTCAGGGCGGGACGGGCTCTGAATCCCTAATCGCTCGAATCCTTGAATCCCCGAGCCGGAATCCCGATCTGCCGGTGAACGCAGTGAGCCCTTCGACTCGCGCGCGCCGGGCGCTCGCTCAGGCAGGCCGGCCCTACCGCGGGCTGCGAAGTCAGCCGCGGCCCTTACCGCGTGTGTGAAATGAGCGCGGCCCCTACCGCGGGCTGCGAAGTCAGCCGCGGCCCCTACCGCGAGCGAAGCGAGCGGCCACTAGAAGCGTTGAACAAAATTGATCGTGGCTCTGGCGACCTGGGTGTCGAATTCCCGCCACTGGAATTCGTAGACGCCGCCGATCGAGGTGAAGGGCGTGGCGTCGAACCGGACGCCGGCCGACAGGTTGTCGGCGCCGAACTGCGTCGTGCGTTCGGAGGTGATGAGGGTGAGCCCCTCGAACCCGCGTGCGTAGCCGCCGTCGAGCCAGAGGCGGCGGCCGACGCGCCCCGTGGCCTTGAGGCTGTAGCCGTCGTTCCCCGTGACGGGCTGGAACTCGGTGAAGTCCGACTCGCTGTGGTAATAGCGGGCCGTCACCGCCAGGCGATCGTGCAGCGACACGGTCAGCCCGGGTGACCAGATGAACGTCGATGACGTGTCGAAGTCGAGGTAGCGGACGGCGGCGAGCCACACGACCCGCGTGCGGTGGTACTCCAGATCGAACGCCGCATCGGCCTCCGGCAGGTTCAGCGCGTTCCCGCTGAAAAACGCGCCGGCCCGCAGACGGAAATCACGGCGCGCGAACCACTCGATGCCGCCGCCCCCGCGATCCTCGTCGCGCGAGAACTTGCGGAGGTGCTGATAGCCGGCGAACAGGCGAACGGCGTCGCCGGCGCGGGCGTTCACCTCGATCCGTGCCCGCGTGCGTGTCGGGGTCGTCGGTGCTGAAGCGCTCGAAGTCATACGTCCCTTCCAGCCGGTGGGCGCGCTCCGCGCGCAGCGCATCGAGCGCGGCCTGCGCCTCGGTGTTCCCCGGCTCCAGCGCGAGCGCCCGCTGGAAATACGCGAGCGCCAGCGTCGATCGGCCGGCGGCACGGTGCAGACGTCCTTGTGCCGTGAGAATCGCCGGTCGATCCGGGGCCAGCGCTTCCGCGCGGCTCAGCACGTCGGCCCCTTCCCGGAACCGCGCCGCCATGGCCAGCGCGTCGCCGAGGCCGAGCAGCGCGTCCACGTTCTGCGGCTGCGCCGCGACGATCGATTGATACACGTCGGCCGCCCGCTCGGGATGCCGCAGCTGCACGTGAAGGCGCGCAATCCAGAGGCGCGCCTCGATGTCGTCCGGGTTGAGTGCAGCGAGCGCCTGAAACTCCTTCAAGGCCTGCTCGTGCGCCCCCGATCGTGCGAGGCGCTCTGCCTCGGCGCGCTTGTCCTGCGCCTGTGGCGCGGCCAACAACGCCAGCCCGACGATTGCGGCTGAAATGAAAGTCATCGATCGAATTGTACCACCCCCGCCACCGGCTCCTTCGAGAGCTTGAGGTTTCCAAGGCGACTCATCCTTCCGGTCTGGCGGCGATCGTTGATGGACAACCTTTTCCGGAACGGGTGCGTCTCACAAAACAACACGGGCCTGTCACGGGCCTGCACGATTCTGCACGGAAAAGTCCAACAGAGTTTTCGGAGGTCGATCATATGAAGGCATGGAAGTGGGCCGCGCTCGTCGCGGCGTTGGTCACCGCGGGTGGACTGGGCGCGTCGTTCGCGCCGCCCGTCCACGCTCAGAAGACACGGGTGGCGGTACCCCGCGCGCTGGAGATCTTCGGCGGAAGCGGCAGTCAGATCGGCGTGTCGATCCGCGACGTCGAAGACGACGACGCGAAGGCGGCGAAGCTGCCGGCGCCCGGCGGTGTCGTGATCGAGGATGTTTCGGAAGACAGTCCCGCTTCCCGGGCCGGCATGAAGAAAGGGGACATCGTCGTCGAGTTCGACGGAGAACGCGTGCGCAGCGTGCGGCAGTTCACACGGCTCGTGCAGGAGACGACCGCCGGCCGCAAGATCCAGGTGTCGCTCCTCCGTGACGGCCAGCGGGTGGCCGTCACCGTCGAGCCGCGTGACAGGGATGGATTCAACGTGTTCAACAGCGGCGACGACGTTCGCGTGCTCCGCGATTTCGGACGAAGCTTCGAGTTCGCCGTGCCGCCCGCCCGTCCCGCCCGCCCGATCCCTCCAGAGCCGCCCGCGCCTCCGGCGGCCCCGGGTTTCCAGAGCTTCTACTGGCGGTCCGGCAGCAACCTGGGTCTCACGGTGGGAGATCTGTCAAGCCAGCTCGCGGAGTACTTCGGAACGAAGGAAGGCGCGCTGGTGACGTCGGTGTACGACGATTCGGCCGCGGCCAAGGCGGGGATCAAAGCGGGCGACGTGATCACGTCGCTCAACGGCGCCGAGGTGACCGACCCGTCCGATCTGCGCCGGCGGATTCAGCGCCTGGAGAACGGTGACGAGTTCACCGTCGGGATCGTGCGCGACAAGAAGCCGCTGACGCTGAAAGGCAAGATCGAGACGCCCCGAACCCGTCGCTCGTACCGTTCGGAGGTCTAGCGGAGAACAGAGATCAGAAAACTGAACAGGAGGTTAGGAGATCAGGAGTTCATGCATTGGTTTTCTCCTGAACTCCTGATCCTCCTGTTCCATTTCTCCTGTCTCCTGTTCAACCGGTTTCGGCTTTGGCCTGGGCGCGGGTCGAGGGCGGACCCACGAGCGTGGCGAGTTGCGCCGCGACGATCCTGGCGGCCGCCAGCTTCGCGGGATCCCGCTCGCCTTCACCCCGCACTTCCGCGGCGATGACTCCCACACATCCGATCGGCGTCACGAGCGGCGCCGCGATCGCTCCGTTCGACACGGCATCGGCGTTGACGGTCTGAAGCAGGCACGTCCGGAACGCCGACGCGGTGACGTTTTCAGCGTCCCGGGGGATCGTGCCGAGGCGCGACACGAGCTGGGCGGAAAAGCCGTGCGTGATGATGGGGCTCAACTCGCGGCCGTCGGGGTCGGCGATCCACAGAACGATTCCCGGCGCATCGAGCACTGCCGCCGTGCGCTCGAGAATGGCCGGCAGCGCCTGCGTGTCGATCACCCGCGCCAGATCGGAACAGAGAGACGCGACGCTTCCGAAATCAATCGAAGCCGGCACGGGCGGGGCCGCCTCGGCCGGACGGGTCGCGCGTGACCAGCTCTCGTCGAGCGCGTGTCCGATGTCGTTCGTATCCGCGACGCTGAAATCCGGCGCGGGGGTCAGGCCGAGCGAGGTGACGGCCGGCGGCGCCGGCAAGTCGCGTCGAGGCACGAGGAGCGCGACAACGAGGAACGCCACGGCGGCCGCCACGCCGCCGGCGAAGGTCTGCCGCCCGCGGATGCCTTCGCTCGAGGCGTCGCCCGCCTGCCGCTCGGCGGAGCGCGCCTGTTCGAGCGATCCCGCCATCGCGCCCGTGAGCTCGAGGCTGTCGGCGAAGATCAGATCCGACGCGAGCAGCCTCTGACCGCCGTGGACGTACTCGCGCGCCCGGCGATCCATCTGCTCGAAATCCTGGAGGGCGCTCGCCGCGTTGTCGACGGCGGACTGGGCCGCGAGGGAGGTGGCCTGGCCGCGGAGCGTGGTGAGCTTGTCCCGGAGGGCCGCGATCGCGGCATCCACCTTCGAGGTCCAGAACTGCTCGCCCTGTCCTGCGGCGACGTACGCCTGTTGCGCGGCTCTCAGCTCGAGCACGTCCCGCCCGGCGCCGAGGACGGCCTCGTCGAAAGAACGCTTTGCGGTTGCCTCCGTGCGGGCCCGGGCGTCGCCCGTCCAGAATGAGTACGCCGCGACGCCGGTCGAGAGCACGAACACACCCAACAGCGTGAGGCGCACCGCCAGGCTCTTCATGCGTCCTCCAAACGGCGATGTTGGACGTTACTATAGCAAGGTTCCTTCGCTGCACGGCTTCAAAGTTCCGCGCATGTCCATCGTCGCGATCATCAATCCGGTCTCGGGCGCCGGCGCAGACACGACGGTCGCGTCGCGCCGCGTCGCGCTCGTGCGCGCGGAGGCGGAACGGCGCGGCCTGCACGCCGACGTTCACCTCACCGAACGCGCCGGGCACGCGCGCGAGCTCGCGGCCGCGAGCGCGGCCGCCGGCGCCACGCTCGTCATCGTGTGGGGAGGCGACGGGACGCTGAATGAAGCGGGCAGCGGCCTGCTGGGATCGGAGACCGCCATCGGCCTGGTTCCCGCCGGCTCCGGCAACGGGCTCGCCGGCGCGCTGGGGGTTCCGCGTCAGCCTCACGCCGCGCTGGCCGCGGCCTTCGACGGCGTGACCCGCACGATCGACGCCGGGATGATGAACGGCCGGCCGTTCTTCAACATCGCCGGGGTCGGCTTCGATGCGCGCGTCGCGAGGCTCTTCAACGAACGCGCGGCCGGAAGCCGGGGCGGCTGGCCCTACGTCGTCATTGGCGTGCGCGAGGGATGCCGCTACAAGTCCGTGGACTACGATCTGCAGCTCGACGGCGCGCGCCGCCACGTGCGTGCGCTCCTGATCGCGTTCGCCAACGGGCGCGAGTACGGGCTCGGCGCGCGGATCGCCCCGGGAGCCGAGCTCGACGATGGCCTCCTGGATACGGCGATCGTCGAGGAGTGTCGCGTGATGGCCCGGTTCTGGCACGCACGGCATCTGGCGATGGGAACGGCCCACCTCGCACCCAACGTCTCGACGCTGCGCGTGACCCACGCCATCATCGAACGTGAAGGCGACATGGAATTCCACGTCGACGGCGAACCGGGCGTCGCCCATTGCCGCATCGAGGTGCGGATGCTCCCTTCGGCGCTCAAAGTCCGGACGAAAGCGCCATTGCTGCTTCCGCGTCCGTAGCTGTCGTGGTCTCAGGTCTCAGGTCTCAGGTCCGCAACCAAAGACCACAGACCAGAGACCAGACCGAGACAGACCCGAGACCCGAAGCCACAGGAGGGAGAGTGCTTCTCACTTCCGCCTGGAGGCCGAGGCAGGATACCCAACCATGCCCATAGACAATCTCATCCACGCGGCGAAAGAGGGAGATGCCAGCCGGGCGGTGGCGCTTCTGGCCGGGGATCCCGCGCTCGCGAACGCCCGCGCGTCCTCCGGCGAAACGCCGGTGATGGCGGCGCTGTACCGCGGCCATCGCGCGGTGGTTGACGCGCTCGTCGCCGGCGGCGTGGCCCTCGACCTGTTCGCGGCGGCGGCGCTCGGGCAGATGGACGCGCTCGAGTCGGGACTTCAGAGTCCCCGGCGCGGTGAATGGCTTTGCCTACGACGGGTGGACGCCTCTGCACCTGGCGGCCTTCTTCGGCCAGCGCGCTGCCGTGGAACGGCTGCTGGCGGCGGGCGCGGATCTGAACGCCGTCTCGCACAACGCGCTCCACAACACGCCGCTGCACGCGGCCGTCGCGGGCGGCCACGTCGATGCGTCGCTGCTGCTGATCGAAGCGGGCGCCGGCGTGAACGTCTCCGACGCGGGCGGCCACACGCCGTTTCACATCGCGGCCGAAGGGGGCTACGCGCCGGTCGTCAAGGCGCTCCTCGCGCGCGGCGCGGACGCGCACGCCGTCGACGCGGAAGATCGCACGCCGCTCTCGCGCGCGGCAGCGCGTGGACACACCGAGATCGTGGATCTGATCAATGTTGGCGAGTAGACCGGCCCGGCTGTCTTCGCTCCCGCGGTAGGGCCTCGGCGCTGCGCGCCTCGGTAGGGGCGCACTCGCTGCGCTCGTGCGAGGAGCGCGCTCGACCGCCGCCGTAGGGGTCCTACCGGATAGGCTTCAGAATGGCGTAGGCCGGGAGGCCCGGGGCGGAAAGGCGCTGTAGCAGATCCTTGGCGGGTTGCGCGTCCGGATCCTCGGCCTGGAACTTGATCTTCACGTAGCCCGCCAGCGCGGCCTTGACCTCGGCACTCGCCAGCGTCGTCTTGTCCATCGTCAGGCAGTTCTTGCACCACGTGGCCCAGAAGTCGATCAGCACGGGCTTGTTCTCGCGCTTCGGCGACGGCCAGGCCCTCGGCCAGCGACGAGTGCCAGCCGGCTTTGAGCTGCTCCTCGCACGCTCGACGCGACGTCGGCCGGATCGACCCAGCGATTCGCGAACAGCCCGTACGGCCAGGTAGCCGTAGTAGACGGCGGTCGCGAGGATGAACGACGCCGAACGCCTGCTTGACGCGCACCATCCACATGCCGGGCTTCGGCAGCGCGGCGAGGCCGGCGCCGGCGATCGGCCACGGGAGCGCCATGCCGAGGCCGAGCACGAACGGCAGCGCGAGCGCGATCGTCGTCCCCGTCGCGTACAGGTTGCTGGAGAACAGCACGACCTGGATCACGACCGGCGCGACGCACGCGCCGGCCAGCAGCGCCGCGACGGCGCCCATCGTGAACGCCAGCATCGAACGCTGCCGCGCTGGCCGCCGCTCCGGCAAAGCGCGCTCGAGAACCTCGAGAAGTCGATGACGATGACGTCGAACATCGCGAGGCCGAGCACGACGAACAGGATCGCGATGCCGAGGTTGAACCACGGCGACGCGTTGATCGTGCCGAACGTGCCGGCGGTGAGGATGACGATGAGGCCGAGCACGCCGTAGACGACCGCCATCGCGCCGCCGTAGGCCGCGCCGAGCAGGAAGCCCGCGGCCGCGCGACCCGGCCTGCGCGCCGGCGCCGATGATCGCCAGGTTGATCGGAATCATCGGCAGCACGCACGGCGTCAGGTTCAGCGCGAGGCCGCCGAGCAGGACGAGAAGCAGGATGGCGAGCGGGCCGCGGCCTTCGAAGAGACCGCGCGGCTTGACGCCCGGCTTCCGCGTCCCGGATGAACGAGACAAAGGCGGACGTGCCCTGGTACCCGCCGGTCGTGCCGGCGATCGTGAAGCCGTCGAGCAGCGCCGCATCGGCCCGCAGCTCCGGCGGGTTCGCGCGAGCCTCGTGGCGCCGGTGGGGCTTCTGAGCCGCGCGCGGCTGGTTTTTCCCCGTCCCGAACTTGATGCCCGTGAATGCGCTCGCCGCGCGGCCTTCGGTGCTGCCGCCGCCGATGCGGGAACGACCGTGATGGCCCAGCTGACGTCGGCCGTCGTGGGCGGGTAGCACATCTTCGCGTCGCACGCCTGGTAGCGGAGCCTGACCGGGACGGTGAGATTGCCGGGGACCGCGGCCGGACCCGTGAGCGCCAACTGCACGCCAATCAAGGACTTGTGCTCGAACACGGAGAGAGGCTGGTCCGCGCCGGCCTGAGCGAGATCGATCGGCTGCGGCCAGACGATTTCGTCTACCGTCACGCCCGCGGGCGCGTCGATGGTCAGCGTTGTCGGGATGAGCAGCGGATCGCGGGGCTTGTTCGACTGCGTGTGCAGTCCTTCGGGCAGCGTGACCTCCAGGGCGACGCGCACGGGCGAACCGGCGCGCGCGCGGCCCCTCGACCAGCGGAGCGACGTCCGCCTTGGGGCGCCCCGATTGGGCGCCGCCTGCGGCCGTGCCGAGGACGACGAACGCGAGAACGAGAAGACGTTTCACGATCGCTCGGCTGAGGCCGACGTCAGTCGACCCTTTGCACGGGGATGAATACCGGATCCGGGTTCGTGCGCGATGTGCCCTCGAACTTCACCGGCGGCATGTCCTGGAACATGAGGTCCCACTTCCATCGCTCGGACGGGTTCGAAGCCTTCAGCCAGTTCTGCGCCGTCACCGGACGCGCGAATGCCAGGTTCGTCAGCCCTTCGTAGCGCGGGTTGCCCGACAGCGCGGTCGCGAGAGCGGCTCGGACCTCCGCGCTGCTCGAGTACCCCAGCTCGGCCCCGAGCACGAACCCGACCTTCACGAACACCTGCCAGTCTTCCAGCGCCTCGCCCGGAGGCGCGATGACGCGCGAAGCGGCCTGCAGCAGCCCCTGTCCGTTCACGTAAGACGCGTCCTTCTCGACCCAGGATGCGCCCGGCAGGACGATGTCGGCGGCCTTCGCGAGCGCCGAGAGCAGCACACCCTGCACGATGAGCAGCGGCAGACGCCCGGCCCGCTTCGCGTCGATAATCCACGACACGTCTCCGACATAGCCCTCGGGACCGGGATCGAACACGTACAGCGCCTGCAGCCGCCCGTGCTGGACCTCTGAGCGGAAGGCCGACAGGTCGGCCTGCCCATTGCCCAAGGCCGTTACCGGGAACCCCATGTCGAGCGCGCCGTTGACGTTCGGCGCATCGACCGGCGGAATCTTGAACTTCGCGCCGGCCGGCTGCGGCTTCTCGCGGGCCCGCCAGCTGATCGCGACCCCCTGCTCGGGCAGACCGAACGTCCCGCCGAGGCGCCCGATGAGAAACAGTTCCTCGAGCGAGGCGTGGGCGGAGACCAGAAACCGGAGAGCCGACGGTCCGCCGGCGGCCGTCACCTGTTCCGCGACTTTCGCCAGCGCGCTGTTCCAGTCCGTCGGCTCGAGCGTCCCCGAGCTCGTCCGCACGAGCGGACGCTGGAGGCGCTCGTCCCCCTCAATCCACCGGTAGTCGAACCGCCCGATGTCGCACATCCAGTAACCGTTGACGTCCGGGTTGTACCGGGGCGTCGTCCGGACGAGCTGAGCGCCTTTTGCCCATTCGGGCTTCGCCTTGATCCACGCGGTGGTGTTGCAGCCCTTCTCGCACAACGTGCAAATCGTGTCGACGGCCTCGGGGTTGTCCCACGGCCGCGACTTGAAGCGGTAGTCCCTCGTGGTGATCGCGCCGACCGGACACACATCCATCAGGTTCCCGGACAGGAGCGAGTGCACGCCTTCTTCCTGGAACGTCGCGATCTCGCTGCCGTATCCGCGATCGACGATGTTGATCTGCGCGTCGGTGTCCACCTCGCGCATGAAGCGGACGCACCGCGTGCAGAGGATGCAGCGGTTGCGGTTCAGCATGAGGGTCGGCCCGAAGTCGACGTCGGCACGCACGCCTTCGCCGTCGAAGACGCGGCGCGGGAACTCCATGCGGCTCTCGTTCGGTCCGAAGCTGTACGAGAAGTCCTGCAGCGGGCACTCGCCCCCCTTGTCGCACACGGGGCAGTCGAGCGGATGGTTGATCAGCAGGAACTCGAACACGCTGGCGCGCGCCTCGACGACCTCCGGAGTGCCGGTGGAGACGATCATCCCCTCGGCGACCGTGGTCGAGCAGGACGTCTGCAGCTTCGGCATCTTTTCGATCTTCACGATGCAGACGCGGCAGGACCCGTCGATCCCCAGCCCGGGGTGGTAGCAATAGTACGGAATCTTGACGCCGCTCTCGATCGCGGCCTGGAGGACGGTCCGGCCTTTTGCGGCCGTGACCTGCTGTCCGTCTATCGTCAGCGTGACGGTTTCCATAGGGGAATGATCATACATCGGTCTCCGTTCTCTGGTCTTTCGTCTTTGTTCTCTGGTTCTCTGGTCTCCGGTGTCCTCGGTCTGTCGGTCTTCGGTCCGGAAGGCGACCGAGACCCGAGACGCCGAGACGCTACCGTTCCACCTCCACGAGCGCCCCGTTGTCACCGTTGGCGGTGATCGACCGCACGGCCTCCTTCAGCGGCAGCTTCCGCTCGGTGACCTGATCCGAAAGGGCGATGACGATGTCCTCGGTGGCGCCCGAGACGTAGGCGATGGTCACGGTAATCGGCACGTCCACGGCTTCGCCGCGCACTTCGAAACGCGACCGCCGCCTCCGCGCCCGTGACGTGGTAGCTGAACTTCAGGCGGGGGATCGACGCGCCGTAGAGCCACGTCTCGAAGAACCGTTCCAGATCGCGGCCGCTCGTCTGCTCGATGGCGCGGCGGAAATCGTCGGTTCCCGCCTTCCGGAATTTGAACTGCTCGTAGAAGCTCCGCACTCCTGCGAAAAACGCGTCGTCGCCGACCAGCCGCCGGAGCATGTGCAGCACCATCGCGGCCTTGTTGTAGACGATCGCACGGAACACGCGATCGTCCGACCGGATGTGTCCCAGGCGGTAGCCGAGGTAAATCGGACCCTGGTCCGAGGCGGCGATGGCGGTGTGGCGCATCTGCCGCAGCAGGTTCGCGAGCACGTTGCCCTCGCGGTCCTTCTCGGCGTAGAGGGCGGCGAAGTACTGCGCGAAGCCTTCGCTGATCCACTGCTCGTGGTAGTTCTTCCAGCCCACCGCGTGCCCCCACCACTGGTGCGCGACCTCGTGCGCCAGGAAGAACGTCGGGTAGTTCTCGAAGCTGACGGGATCGTTGCGCCACACGAACGTCGTGCCGATGACGACCTGGTTCAGCATCGCGAAATACGGCGGGCTGTGTCCGCCGGGACGATCGCTTTCGGCGATCGCCAGCGTGAAGCTCGGATACGGTGCGTCCCCGACCAGCGACGCGTAGAACTTGAAGACGGCCGCGACCTTCTCTCCCATGTCGCGGACGCGGGAGACCTGTCGCGGGCTGCTCTGGACGTCGACGGCGACGTCGCTCCCGCCCGCCGAAATCCGCCGCGTATCGACCGGGTTGAACCGGCTGATCACGACCGCCAGGTACCGGGTCGGCCTGGCGGCGTCGAAGACGTACGTCTTGCGCCGCCTCCCCGGATCGACAACACCGGGCGGCGGCGCGGGCGGCCCGGCGGAATCGCCTGACGCGACGACATCGAAGTCGTTCGGGACGGTGATGCGCAGCTTGGCGGTCGCGTAATCGGTCACGGTCGCCTGCGGATACCAGTAGCTGCGGTTGCTGTAGAGGAAGCGCGGCTCGATCGGAATAATCTGGCTCTCCTGCAGGTCCTGCTGCCCGAGATCGATCGCTTCGCGGTCGAGCCCCTGCGGCGGGAGGCGTCCTCTGTACACCACGTCGAGCCACAGCTCGGTGTCCCGCACGAGCTGCGCCGGGAGGTTGACAATCAGACTGTTCTGTCCGACGACGCGCAGGTGCAGCAGGCGCCCGAACTCGGGCGAGTACACGCCCCGCACGGTCAGGGATTCGGCCATGCGGAAGGTCAG
The DNA here is from genome assembly GCA_963820645.1 of uncultured Acidobacteriota bacterium. Lineage (GTDB taxonomy): Bacteria > Acidobacteriota > Vicinamibacteria > Vicinamibacterales > 2-12-FULL-66-21 > JALZOC01. Next base: position 82,441 of record CAWGAS010000011.1, read on the forward strand.
CGAGCTCACGCCGTCGGCCCGCATCTTCAGCCTGATCCTGGTCGTGCCTTCGATGGTCCCGCGATCCGGCACGAACTCGGCGTCGATGTCGTACGACAGCACGTCGTAGTCGGCGCGATCGTCTTCGCTGTAAAAGCGCCCCCGCTGCGCCAGCTTCGCGGCCGACGCGTAGATCGAGATGTTGCGGCGCCGCCGTCGATCGAACACCGTGACGTCTTCGGCGTCGCCGCCCGATCGCGCGTAGGTGAGCGTGCCGAACCGCTTCGTCCGCAGCTCGGCGATGAGGTCGCCGTAGGACGGGTTCAGCGACCACCGATCGCGGCTGATGTCCGAGAGGTCGATCTGCAGGGTCCGGCCCACGTACTCGTTGAACACCGAGCTCGCCGTTCGCAAGTCGCCCGGGTTGACCGGTCTCGGCCGAAGCGCCCCGGAACCGAAGCGGGATTCGAACTCTGCCGGCGAGAACCGCAGGAAAGCCATGTCGATGTCGGCGACGAGCGCATCGGCTCCGGAAAAGATCCGGACCTGCGTGCGCTCGGCCTGATCCGGCGGCGTGAACCGCATCCGGCCGCGCCCGAGCAGGACGACGGCGCTCGGGCCGTCCGGGGTTTCGGCGACGAAGGCGCGCCCCGACGACATCTCGATCGTCAGGTCGGGCCGCCCGGACGGTCAGGTCGTGGACGTCGTACTGTTTGGCAGGATTCAGCGACAGGCGATACAGTCCCGTGACGACCGAAAGCCGGGACACGGCGGCGATGCGCCACGGATCGGCCTCGGCCGCGCCGGGGCTCACGTCAAGGCGCCACGTGCCGAGACGGGCTTCCATCCCCCGCTCCGCGAAGACCTCGACGATGAGCCGCTGCGAGCGGCCGCCGGCAAGCGGCGCGCGGTCGCGCTCGAACATCACCACGCGGGTGGCGGGCGGAGTGGTGAGGGTGAGGGCGAAGTCTTCGAAGCTCGGCCGGCTGATGGCCGGGTCCGCCAGCGCGAGGACGGCCGGACGATCGCCCGCAGCCGTCGCCTGCTCCAGCCGCCGGACGAGCACGCCGATCCCATCGACCTGGGATCCCGGCGCGCGTTCCGCGCGGGGCGGAGTGGGGACCGGCGGGCGTCTGGGCCCCGGCCACGTCCGGCAGCCACGAAACGGCAAGGAGGACGCCGACGCCGACGCCGAAGCCGAACCGAAGCCGGCGGGCCGTATGAATCGCTGCCGGGACCATGGGCGTTCCATATTAGATCCCGCTGACTCAAAAACCGCGCGCTTTGTCCGGAGGGTGAACACTCGTTGACGGAGGGACGAACGGCTCGGGTGCGCACGCGATGGACCGGCTGGCTGCTCGCCGTCACGGCCGTCGCTGCCGTTGTGGCAGTGGCCGTCTGGTGGACTGGCGGCTTCAGCGTCCGTATCGCCGGCATTCTGGTGCGCTCGCGCTCGTGGGAGCGCCCCGCTGCCGTGGCGCTCGCCGGCGCGGCGCTCTTCATCTGGCTCGAGCGGGCGCGGGTCGCCGGCGCGCTCGGCCGCGCGTGGGGCGGCTCGGAATCTCCCCGCATCGCGGGGGCGCTGGCCGTCCTAGCGATGGCGTGGACGCTGACCGCCGGCATCGTCTTCGGCACGTACGCCAGCGGCGGCGCCGATTCGTACGGTTACGTCGGCCAGGCGCGGTTGCTGATGCAGGGCCGGCTGACCGACTCGGTTCCCATCCGCCCGGCGTTCACCTGGCCCGACGTCGAGATGACGCTGACCCCGCTCGGCTTCACCCGCGGGCAGTCGCCCGGTGTCATCGCGCCCCGGTATCCGCCGGGATTTCCCCTGCTGCTCGCCCCCCTCACCCTCATTTCGGAAACCGCCATTTACCTGCTCGTGCCGGTTCTTGGGGTCCTCGTGGTCTGGGGGACCTACCGCCTCGGTCTCCGGCTTGGGGACCCGCTGGCCGGCGCCCTTGCCGCCGTCGTGCTCGCGTTCAGCCCAACGTTCCTCTATCAGGTGGTCCAGCCGATGAGCGACGTGCCGGCCGCGGCCTGCTGGCTGTGGGCGCTGCTGGCGGCCGCCAACGGGTCGCGCGGCGGCGCCGCCGGGGCGGGCGCGCTCGCGTCGATGGCGATCACGATCAGGCCGAACCTTGCGCCGCTTGCGGCGCTCGTGTTCGTTCCCGTGGTCTTCGGCACCACGCAGGCGCGTGCGCAACGCGCGCTGCTCTTCGCCGCCGCGATGGTTCCCGGACTTGCCGCGCTTGGCTGGATCCAGGATGTCCGCTACGGCTCTCCGCTCGCCTCCGGGATATGGCACGCTCGAGGACGGGTTTGCGCTGACGAACGTCGGCGAGAACCTCGACAGGTATCCGCGGTGGCTGACCGAAACCCACACGTGGTTCATCTGGCTGTCGCTCCTCGCGCCGTTCTGGATTGTGCGCCGGGCCACCCGACCGCGTTCTCGCCTGGACGGCCGCCGCGCTCGCGGTCGCCGTCTGGGCCGCGTACCTGCCGTACGTCTACTTCCAGCCGAACGAGTGGTTCTACACCCGGTTCCTGCTGCCGGCGATTCCGGTCATGCTGTTCTTCGCGGTGGCCGTGTCGCTGTGGCCGTTGCGACAGCTTCCCGTTGCCGTACGCGCGCCGGTGACCCTGGTGCTCCTCTTCGCGCTCGTTGCGACCGGGCTGCAGGTGGCTCGCACGCGCGGGGCATTCGAGATCCGCCTCCAGGAGCGGAAATACCCGCTCGCCGGCGCGTTCGTGCGCGACCGGCTCCCCGCGACCGCGTTCATCCTGGCCGCACAGCACAGCGGAAGCATCCGGTACTACGCCAACCGTCCGACGCTGCGATGGGACCTGATCGGGCCCGGCCGGCTCGATCACGTGGTCGCGACGCTGCGGGCGGAAGGCTTCGAGCCGTTCGTGGTGGTGGATGGCGGGGAAGACGAGGCGTTCCGACGGCGCTTCGGTGACGCAGGCCAGCAAGCGGTTCGCGGGCTGACGCCGCTTTCCGTCCTGGGAGACGCGCGGGTTTATGGTTTCGGGAAGTGAGATTTTGAACAGGAGATCAGGAGATCAGGAGTTTTGATCTTTTTAAGAATGAATCTCCTGACCTCCTGACTCCTGTAAACTGTCGCTGAGGCTGCTTGGGAGTTGGCCTTTTTGGGAGTTGGCAGTTAGACAGCTTGGTCTTCCCGTTTCAGGACCAGGATGGTCAAATCGTCAAAGAAGCGCGAATCCTTCGCGTGCGCCTCGACTGCCTTCACCGCCTGCGAGCAGATTTCCGCCGGCCCGGCATCGCGATGGCGCTCGACGACCAGCTCGAGGCCGGCCTCCTCGAACACCTGCCCCGACGGGTCCTCCGCTTCGGTGATCCCATCGCTGTACAGCACGAGGATCTCTCCGCTCTCCAGCGCCGTGTCCACCGCGCCGAACACCGAATGGTCGAACATGCCGAGCGCCACGCCGGTGCTGCCGAGGCGCTCGTAGCGTCCATCGCGCCGCCGGATGAGGGGCGGGTTCTGACCGGCGTTCACGTACGTCAGCGCGCCGGTCGACGGCGTGTAGACCGCGTAGAACAACGTGATGAAGCGCGAGGACGGGCTGTGGCGGCAGATCTGGACGTTGAGCCGCTCGACGAGCGCCGGCGGGTCGAGGTCTTCGTCAACGAGCGTCCGCATCACGGCGAGCAGCAACGCCATCAGCAGCGCCGCCGGGCTGCCCTTTCCGGCGACGTCGCCAATCGTCACGATGACGCGGCCGTCGCGCAGCGTCAGCACGTCGTAGAAGTCTCCGCCGACGGTGTTGGCCGGGCGCGTCACGCCGCAGATCTGAATGTCTCCGACGCTGTAGGTGCCGCTCGGCAGCATCGCGAGCTGGATCTCGCGCGCGACCTCGAGCTCTCCCTTGAGCGACAGGCGATCCGCGACTTCCAGGAGGACGAGCAGGTTGACGAGGAACAGGCTGACGATGAGCGCCAGCGTGCCGTCGGCCCAGACCGGCGTGAACATGGCGATCTGGAGAAACGGCACGCCAAAAGGAATCTCGACCGACCCGAACCCGCGGAACAGGCGCACGATCCCGACGAGCGCGATGAAGAGCGCCCCGACATACAGCGCGCGCCGGGCCGGCGGCAGCTTCAGCGTGAACGCGAGCAGAATCTGGCGGGCCCGGAGCGGCGCGCTCTTCCAGAGCGGCATGCCCGCGAACTGGTCCTCGTCCTGCCCGCGCGTGAAGAACCGGTACGCGTCCGGCGTGTCGTGCGTGAACAGGCGCTGCAGGTCTTCGAGCGAGAGATCGCGCGTGTACGTGTCGAACAGCTCGCGCGCGCGATCCGAAGCGGAGCCCTTCACGGATCTGTCTCCCGTCTTTCCGTCGTGTGCCCGGTCCCGGCGGTCAGCCTGGCGTACATGATTTCTGACCTTCTGAATCGAGTTATCGGAGGTTACGGAGGCAACGAAGCCATCTCACACGGAGTAACGGAGTAACGGAGACACGGAGAAAAATTGGTTTTTGCTCCGTTCCTCCGTGTCTCCGTTCCTCCGTGTTTTGGATGCTTCGTTATCTCCGTCCGCTCCGCTACCTGCGCATTACGTGAACCCAGAACGGATTAGACGAGAGAAAGCTCCCGTCCGACTTTCGCAAACATGTCCAGCGCGAACTGCAGGTCGTCGCGGGTGTGGGTGGCGGTGACGATGGTGCGGACGCGCGCCTTGTCCCTGGCCACGGTCGGGTAGCCGATCGCCTGCGCGAACACCCCTTCTTCGAACAGCCGATCCGACAGTTTGTTGGCCGTCGCGCTGTCGCCCGCGATGACGGGGGTGATCGGGCTCTCACTGAGGCCGGTGTTGAACCCGTGGCGTTCGAGGCCTGCCTTGAAGAAACGCGTGTTGTCCCACAGGCGTTCCATGATCTCCGGCTCCTCGAGGAGGACGTCCAGCGCGGCAATACAGGCCGCCGCGACCGCCGGCGGGTGGGAGGTCGAGAACAGGAACGGGCGGGCGCGATGGTAGAGGAACTCGATCAGGTTGCGGTTGCCCGCGACGTAGCCGCCGAGCGCGCCCATGGCCTTCGACAGCGTGCCGACCTGGATGTCGACCCGGCCGTGCACCCCGAAGTGATCGATGGTCCCGCGGCCGTTCGCCCCGAACACGCCGCTCGCATGGGCATCGTCCACCATCATGATGCAGCCGGTCTCTTCCGCCAGCTCGCACAAGCCCTGCAGGGGGCCCAGGTCGCCGTCCATGCTGAAGACGCCGTCCGTGATGAGCAGCCGGCGCTGGCTCGCCGGCAGGGCGGTGATGATGCGGCGCGCGGCGTCAACGTCCTTGTGCGGGAAGACCTTGACCGTCGCCCGGCTCAGCCGGCAGCCGTCGATGATGCTGGCGTGATTCAGCTCGTCCGAAATGACGACGTCGTCTTTGGTGAGGATGGCCGCGACCGTGCCCGCGTTGGCCGCGAAGCCGCTCTGGAATACGACGACCGCTTCCACTTTCTTGAACTCGGCGAGCCGCCGCTCGAGCTCCATGTGGATCGCCATCGTGCCGGCGATGGTGCGGACCGATCCCGATCCGACGCCGAATCGCTCGATGGCCTCGAGCGCGCGCGCCCGCAGCCGCGGATGCGTCGTGAGCCCGAGGTAGTTGTTCGAGGAAAGATTGACGACCGATCGGTGGTCGAACGTCGTGTGCGCCCTCTGTTCGTCTTCCAGAATGCGAAGGCGCCTGTAGAGGTTTTGCTGCTTCAGCGCGTCGAGCTCGTCACCCAGATACGCAAGCGGATCGCGGCGCATGCGGGGAGTATAGTGCAGGCGAGGGACCGGAGGGGACGGAGGCAGCGGAGAGATCCTGGTCTCGGCCCACCAGCATTTCAACACGGAGGAACGGAGCAACGGACAACGGAGATCGATGATTTTCGAAAATCAAGATCACTCCGTTCCTCCGGTTCTCCGTGTCTCCGTGCACGCCGTCGGATCGAGATCTCCGGTAGCTCCGTAGTCTCCGCTATCTCGGCTACTCCTCTTTGACCGTCGTGAACTCGTAGAAGAGGACCTGGAGGATCGCCGCGGTCGGAACGGCGAGGATCGCCCCGACGATGCCGAGGAGATTGCCGCCGATGAGCAGCGCGACGATGACGGTGACGGCGCTGACGCCGACCTGCCGCTCCATGACCTTGGGCACCAGCACGTGGTTCTCGAGCTGTTGCTGGAGGACGAAGAACACGATCACCAGCAGCACCTTGTTGACCGACACCGTCGACGCGACCGCGATCGCGGGTATGGCGGCGAGGATGGGGCCGACGACGGGGATCAGCTCGCCGACCGCGGAGATGAGCGCGAGCACGTAGAAGAACGGGATGCCGAGGAGCCACAGCCCAATCGCCGAGGTTGCGCCGATGATGGCCCCCAGCAGGAGCTGACCGCCGAGCCACGCGCTGACCTTGACGGTGATGTCGGCGCTCGCCGCGGCGACGCGCGCGCGATCGCCGGCGGGGAACAGGCGCAGCATCGTGGTGCGCAGGCTGTCGGCGTCGACCAGGATGTAGAAGGTCAGGATCAGGATGGTCAGCAGCCCGAAGAAGCCGCCCGCCACCCCGACCACCGCGCCGATCACGGTGCCGACCGCTTCACCCCCACCGCTGTCGGGCGCGCGCGCGACCACTTCCTGCAACGTGAGCCGCTCGCCCAGCATCCCCTTCGCGATCAGGAAATCCTGGGCGCGATTGGCCATGTCGGGAAGCGCCTTCCACAGCTGCTGTCCCTGATCGCGCAGCGGCGGCCAGATCATGAAGCCGATGCCCGTCAGCGTGCCGAGGATCGCGACGTAGAGCACCAGGATCGCGAGCCAGCGCGGGATGCGCGTGCCGATCGGCAGCACCTTCTGCCGCTCGATCAGCCGGACGATCGGGCTGAAGCCGATCGCCAGCAGCGCGCTGACGTAGATGAGCAGCAGCACGTGCCGGACCAGGTACGCGGACCACAGGATCAGGCCCGCGAGGACCGTCATCCAGATGGCGTACCGGATTAGCGACTTGTGCACGGAGGTACGAGACGCGGAATCGTCGGCCATCCAGGTCAGCGGCTGACCGCGAGGAACTCACGGGTGAACCCCTCGATGAGGTCGTAGATGCCGGAGAGCTCCACCGGCGAGGCGAGGAACACGACGCGGAAGATAGCCTTCTTCCGGCGCCGTGCCGAACCCGGATCCGTAGACGCACAACACGCCGGTCGCCCGCAGGAGCGCGAGCACGTAGTCTTCGTCGGTGACGCCCGGGGGAAGCGCCACTCTGCGGCATCGCGTAAAACGCCGCGGTCGGGGCGACCGACGTGATGCCGTCGATCGCGTTCAGCCGGGCGTGCGTGAGCACCGCGCGCTCGCGCAGGGCCTCCCGGAACGTCTGCTGATGCGACCGATCGCCCGTCGAGCGCGGCGACGATCGCGTACTCCATCGGTCCGCACGTGCACAGCCGCCCGTCGGCCAGCTTCTTCACGCCGGCCAGCACATCGTCGAGCCGCGGCGTCGCGGCCACCGCCATCCATCCCGATCGCCAGCCCGGGGCGAGGTACGCCTTCGAGAGCGACGAGAACGACATGACCGGCGCGTCGGGGTTGAGCGCGGCCAGCGCGCCGACCGGGCCGTCGAACGCGAGATCGGCGTAGACCTCGTCGGCCAGGAGCGGGATGTTGCGCGTCTCGGCGAGATCGACGAGCGCGCGGCGCGCCTCGGCGGAGTAGGTGGCGCCCGTCGGGTTGTTCGGATCGATGACGACGAGCGCGCGCGTCGCCGGCGTGATCGCGCTGCGGACATGATCGAGATCGGGCTGCCAGCCACGCGCCGGATCGGTGCGATAGAAGACCGCCTTCGCTCCGATCTTCGCGAGGACCGCGGTGTAGAGCGGGTACGTCGGCACCGGGATGAGGACCTCGTCGCCAGGCCCGGCCAGCGCCGTCAGCGCGAGCTCGATGCCTTCCGACGTGCCGGACGTGATCAGCACGCGATCGGGCGACATCGGCATGCCGCGCTGGATGCACTCCGCGGCGACCGCTTCACGCGCCGCGACGATGCCCACCGACGGGGCGTAGCCATTGTGCCCGTCGCGGAGCGCGCGCTCGACCGCCTCGATCATGTGCGGCGGCGTCCGGAACCCGAATTTGATGGGATCGCCAATGTTGAGGTACCGGACCTTCCGCCCGGCGGCTTCCACCTTCTTCGCTTCCGCGACGATGTTGCGGATGGCGTACACGAAGCCGCTCACACGCGCGGCAACCGGGATGACAGAAGCGGTACGGGGACCCACGTCCGAATCTTACCGCGACGGCGCGCGGCCCGGGCCAGAACTCTAGCGAGGCTGCGCCTCAGACCACAGCGGCTCCGCCTCGCTAGGTGGCATTGTTTACTGACGCCGTCTTGATCCCGAAAACTTGACTCAATTGGTGGAAGTTCTCGGGAGTCAAGACGGCTAGGGCGCCCGCCCGGGCGAGCCGCCTCAGCCCTGCCGTCTCAGCCGCCTGACGGGGATCTGGACGGGGATGTAAGAAACGATAAGCCGCAATCGGGCTAATCGCGTAATTCTTACCTCAGTTTCGTCTGATTCGACGGCGCACGACCCCAGCTGTAAAAAGACAACTCGTTGAAAGCAAACGCCTTGTCAACTCTGGCAGGGAGTTTGGACTACTGCCTCGCATGACGGGTCGTCTCCTTATGAACGCGGCGCTGATCGCCTCCCTGTTTCCGGCCCAGGCCGGCGCAGCGGGGCAGGCGTCAGGCGCCCGAAGGGAGGCCACAAACGACGTTCCGCTCGGCCATTGACGTGGTTTCGGTCAGCGCAGTGGTGCGCGACCGGAGAGGGCGGTTCGTCGGAAATCTGGCGCAGACGGATTTCGTCATCGAGGAAGGCGGGGAGCTCCGGAAAATCCTCGACTTCCGCGCGCAGTCGGACGGTCCGGTGAAGCTCGCGCTGCTGTTCGATATCAGCGGCAGCATGCGGGTCGGTACCAAAGCGGTGGACGCGCGCCAGGTCGCGCGGCATCTGTTCAGCGCCCTGAAGCCGGGAGACGAAGCGGCCGTCTTCGCTTTCGACACGCGTCTGCAGCGCGTGACGGGCTTTACGCCGAACCTGTCGTCCCTCGAGGCGTCGCTCGACAAGATCGAGCCGCCCTTCGGACAGACTTCTCTCTACGACGCGATCGCGGAAACAGCACGGGCGGTCGCGCTCGAAGGCGGAGACGACGGTCAGGTGCAGCAGCGCAGCGCCATCGTGGTGCTCACCGACGGCATCGACACACGCAGCCGGCAGACCGCGGAACAGGTCTCGTCGATTGCCAGCGGGATCGACATCCCCGTCTACATCGTCGCGGTCATGGCGCAAATCGACGATCGGCGGCGCGACGGGATCATCCAGCCCCCCGGTCCGCTGACGAACCTGGCGCGCTGGACGGGAGGCGAGTACTTCATCACCAGTGCGCCGGCCCACGCCAGCGTCGCGGCGCGTCAGATCGTGGAAGAGTTGCGGCATCAGTACTTGCTCGCATTCGAAGCGTCGACTCGCCCGGGGTGGCGGCCGCTGGAAGTGCGCGCGCGCGATACGGACTTGACCGTTCGCGCCCGCGCAGGGTATCGCGTCGAAGGAACTATGGGAACCAATGAAGGGAACACTGAACAGATGAACGCGGAACGGCTCCCCGTTCTGCTTCCTCGGAGGACAAGATGACGAAGCTCGTATTCGCCGTACCGGTTCTCGCGCTCGCAATCGGTGGAACCACGGCCTGCGCGACCAAGAAGATGGTGAGGACAGAGGTCGGGGAAGTGAACGGCAAGGTGGAAACGCTCTCGCGGACCGTTGAAGAGACGCAGGAGCGGACGCGCGTGAACGAAGGCAAGATTGGTGAGGTTGACCAGAAGGCCCAGGCCGCCGGTCAGCGCGCCGATGCGGCCGGCCGGACCGCCACCGAGGCCGGCGCGGCGGCCCGTGCGGTGAACGTGCGCGCGGACGCGATCGAGCGCGCCGCGAAGCGCCTGGTCTACGAAGTGACGCTGAGCGAGGACAAAGGCAACTTCAAGTTCGGCAAGGCTGTGATGCCGGATGAGGCCCGCGCGGACCTCGATCAGCTCGTGCAGCAGCTCAAGGCCGAGCCCAACGGCGCGTTCATCGAGATCGAAGGACACACCGACAACGCGGGCCCGACGACCCTGAACTACAAGCTCGGGCTCGAGCGGGCGGAAGCGGTGAAGCGCTATCTCTACGACCAGCATCAGGTACCGCTTCACAAGATCAGCGTGATCAGCTACGGCGAAGAGAAGCCGGTCGCGCGAGAACAAGACGAAGGCGGGCCGTGCGCAGAACCGCCGCGTCGTCATCAAGGTCCTGACCTAGACATCACATCACGTGGGGGATCCGCGACAGGCGCGGATCCCCCGGCGCGGTGGACCGGGGGCGGAGCGCAGGAAGTCTCGCCGGGATGGTCCGGCGGTGGCGTCCAACGGCTAACGTCAGCACTTTCGCAGGGTGCTTCGCGTTCCGCTTCCGGTCGACCGTGTCGGTGCAGTCGTCCTGTCCTTCCTTTTCCTCAGTCCACTTCCTTCGCGACAATCTCTTGAACGACGCCGTGACTGCTTCGACTGCCATGCCGGCGATCGGTGTGTCGACGATCCGCTTCCGGGCGCCGCGGCGCCCGGAGATTGCTGTACTTTCCGCTCGAAATCAGTGGCACAATACGCGAATTGCGGGGGCGAACCGGCCGCCCGCGGGAGGGTCTGGATGCAGCCGTACGGGCCTGCCGTGCTCCGAGTGGCCATCGGAGCGGTGTTCGTCGCACACGGCGCGCAGAAGCTCTTCGGCGTGTGGGGTGGAGGCGGTCTCGCGGGGACCGCAGCGTTTTTCGGACAGCTCGGCCTGACACCCGCCTATCCGCTGGCCATCCTCGTCGGTCTCGTCGAATTCGCCGGCGGCCTGATGCTCATCGCGGGCGCGTTGACGCTGTTTGCCGCCCTCGCGCTCGCCATCAACATGGCCGTCGCCATCTGGAAAGTGCATTTCGCGAACGGGTTCTTCCTCAACTGGAACATGGTGCCGAGTCAGGGTCACGGGTACGAGTTCAACGTTGCGCTGATTGGCGCGCTCGTCGCGCTGATGCTGACCGGTCCCGGTGCATTGTCGGTGGACGGCCGCCGCGCGCGCTCCGCCGAGGCCGAGGCCTACGGCCGCGCGCGGCTTCGGGCGGGGAAAGTGTGACGACGCCCGGTGTGCGCCTCGGCGGAACCATCATCACCAACCCAACAAAACCCTTCTGGCCCGACGACGGGCTGAGCAAGCTCGACCTCGCCCAGTTCTACGCGCGGATCGCGGGACAGATCCTGCCGTGGATGAAAGGCCGGGCCGTCACCCTCGAGCGGTGTCCCGAAGGGATCAGGAAAACCTGCTTCTTTCAGAAACAGGCCCCCGCCAATCTCCCGGCGGACGTCCCGACCGTGAAGATCCCCGCGCCCTCTGCCGGCCGCGACGTCGACTACATCGTCGGCGGCACGCGCAAGACGCTGCTGACGCTCGTCAACCTCGGGTGCATCGCCATGCACGTGATGAACAGCCGCGTCGATCAGGTCGACAAGCCGGACTGGCTGGCCTTCGATCTGGATCCTGCGGACGGGTTCCCGTCGGCGGCCCGCGTGGCGTTGCTGCTGCGCGACAAGCTCGAGGATCACGGCCTCGAGCCGTACGTGAAAACGTCGGGCGGGCGCGGTCTCCACGTGTTCGTCCCGCTGCGCCGCGGCGCGGTGCAGGACAAGGTCCGCGCGTACGCCTCGGCGATCGCGAGCGAGATGGCGGCCGAGCATCCGAAGCTCGTGACCGTCGAGATGCGGAAAGCGAAGCGCCGGGCGCCGGTGTTTCTCGACGTCATGCGCAACGCGTCCGCTCAGACGATCGTGCCGCCGTTCTCGGTGCGCTGGCGGCCCCGGGCGCCCGTGTCGATGCCGCTCGACTGGGACGAGGTCAGCCCGCGTCTCGATCCGGCGGTGTTCAACATCAAGACCGCCGAACGGCGCATGGGGGCGAAGGCGCCGTGGTCGAGCTTCTTCGGCCACCGGCAGACGCTGCCGAGAGTGTGACGGCGCGCGGAGCTTCATGGACCTGACCGATCGCGGCGCGTTGATCACCGGCGGCAAGCGGATCGGCGCAGCCGTGGCGATCGATCTGGCGGGGCGCGGGATGCATCTCGCGCTGTCGTACAACCGATCGCGGCGCGAAGCGGAGGAAGCGGCCGACGCCGTGCGGTCGGCCGGCCGCCGCGTGTTCCTCATCCAGGCGGACCTGTCCCGCGGCGACGAGTGCCGGCGGCTGGTCGACGAAGCGGCCGCGTCGCTCGGCCGGCTCGACGTGCTGATCAACATGGCGTCGATCTACCGGAGCGTGCCGTTCGACGACACGGACGAGGCGGTGTGGGATGCGGCGATCGACGTGGATCTGAAGGCGGCATTCCTGTGCGCGCGGGCGGCGGCGACCCATCTGCGTGGAGCGGGCGGCGGGCGCATCGTCAATTTTTCGGATTGGGTCGCGGCGAGTGGACGGCCTCGCTACAAAGGCTACGTCCCCTACTACGTGGCGAAGCGTGGCGTGATGGGCTTGACCGAAGCGCTCGCGCTGGAGCTTGCCGCCGACGGAATACTCGTCAACGCGATTGCGCCCGGCCCCATTCTCGCTCCGCCGGGCACGAGCGCCGAGGAACTGGCGGCCGTGGAAGCCGCGACGCCGCTCGGCCGCTGGGCCGGTGAGGGCGAGATCGCCAAGACGGTCGCGTTTCTGCTCGAATCGGACTTCGTCACCGGGGAGACGATCCGCGTCGACGGCGGGCGTCATCTGCGGTAGGGGTCTTAACAGGAGATCAGGAGATCAGGAGTTTTAACTCTTTTTGATTTCTTGGAATCTCCTGTCGCCCTCCTGATCTCCTGATCTCTTGTTACCGGATCGTGGGTGTCGCGTTGCCCGCAAAGACCGCCGCCATCGACTCGAGCGCGCCCGTGAGCTCCTGTCGATCGCGGGCGAAGCAGAAGCGGATGTACCCCTCGCCGTGCGCGCCGAAATCGACGCCGGGAATGCACCCGATGCGGCCGCGGGAAATCAAGTACTCCGCCAGCGCCCACGAAATCGATCCGGACTCGGACGGGCGGTCGGGACGCCAGGACGGATCGATGCGCAGAAACGCGTAGAAGGCGCCCTTCGGCGGGGTGCCGCTCAGCACGCCGGCCGCGTGTTCCCGGATTCCGGCGTAGAACAAGTCGCGGCGTGCCTCGAGCTCCTGCCTGAACGCAGCCACGTGGTCCTGCGGCCCTTCGAGCGCGCCGATGCCGCCGTATTGCACGACCGACGCGACGTTGCTGGCGGTGTAGAAGAGCGCCTTCTTCATGCGCTCGCGCAGCTTCGGGTCCCGTGCGACCAGGTATCCGAGCCGAAGCCCGGTCATCGCGTAAGACTTGCTGAACGTGTACATCGAGATCGTCCGGTCGTACATGTCCGGGAGCGACGCCGGGCTCACGTGCTCGACGCCGTCGAAGCGCACGTCTTCGTACGCCTCATCCGAGATCAGCCACAGCTTCCGATCGCGACAGAGGCCGGCAATCCCCTCGACGTCCTGGCGCGTCAGCACCCCGCCGGTCGGGTTGTGCGGTGAGTTGATGTAGATCGCGCGCGTCTTCGGCGTGATCGTCGACTCGAGCTCGCCGAGGTCGTACCGCCACCCGAGCTCCTCGTGAAGTGGGCATGGCACCGGGACGGCGCGCGCCGCCCGCATGTTGCCCAGGCACGGCGGCCACTCGGGGTCCGGGATGACGACCTCATCGCCCGGCTCGAGCAGCGCCTGGCACGCGATGTACATCGCATGGATGCCGCCGGTCGTCACCATCACCTCTTCGGGGTCGTCGACCGGAATGCCGTTGGCCGCGCGCAGCTTCGCGGCCAGCAGCTCGAGCAGGCGCGGGACGCCGGTCGTCTGCAGGTAGTGGCTTTTGTTCTCGTCGATCGCCCGGTGCATCGCGCGCTTGACCGTGTCGGGCGCGTCGAAGCTCACATCCCCCTGGTCGAGCCGGAAGGGATCGGTGACGCTGTACATCATGTCGCGGATGCGGATGATGCCCGAGAACGGGACCCGGTCGAGGTGTTCGCCCATTCTTCGAGTATAGGGCAGGCGGAATCCGGCTCGGGACTCGGGATCCTGAATCGGGTCGAGTCCCGGATCCCGAGTCCCGAGCTCCCGACTGTCCTATACTCAGAAGCGATGGCCACTCGACAATATCGTGCCGGCGAATCGATCGAGGATTTCTGCCGCGCGTGCAAGACCGATCGCATGCACACCGTCGTCGCGGCGGACGACCAGGGTCAGCCGATCCGCGTCGTGTGCGGGTTCTGCCACAGCGAGCACAACTACCGCGGCGGCCCTCGTGTCGGCCAGGAGTCGCGCGTCGCGAGCTGGGGCGGTGATATCACGTCGCCCTCGTCGTCGCGCGAGCCGGCAAAGCGGACCGCCCGGCCCGAACGCGACCCGTTCCCCATCGTCAGCGAGCGCGAGCGGATCGCGCCTCCCATTGATGAAGAGTCTGAAAAGTCTGAAAGGTCCGAGGATTCCGGCATGGACATCGAAATGATTCTGCGGCGCGTCATCCGCGAAGAAGCGGGGATCACGGCGGTCGCGCCGGCCGAGAAGTGGCGGAACGGCAACCTGGTGCTGCGCCCGGGCAATCCGGCGCTTCAGGAGAAGAGCTGGCCGATTGAGACCTTCTTCCACAAGGTCGTGATGGTGCGGAACCGGCTGCGCTCGCTGGAGCAGCAGGTGAACGCGGCAGAGATGCCGGAAGACGTGAAGGTCAAGCTGCAGGGATACATCAGCGGATGCTACGGCTCGCTGACGAGCTTCAACGTGCTCTTCGCCGAAGAAGACGATCAGTTCAAGGGCGCCGGGTCAGTGATTCAAGGATTCGAACGATTCAAGGATTAGTGATTAGTGATTGTTCGACGACCCGCTTCAGCGTCGAAGCCGCACGCCCGATCGGCAGGTTGCTGATGTAGAAGTGACGGACGCCGGCGGCCTTCAACGCCCGAATCGATCGCGCGCAGATGTCGTCCGGCGTGGCGCCGGCGGCGAACTCGGCCGTCAGCTCCTCGGCGGGCACCGGCAGAAACCCGCGCAGCGCGGCGAGCGTCTTCGGATTCGCCGATCGATAGTAGAACACCCCGAACATGCCCGGTAGAGAGAGGCCGCGCGTGTCCGCCTCCGCGAGGAAGCGCTCGACACGATCCCGGCTGTGATGCGACACGATCTGCGTCAGGTAGAACTCCGCGTTCGCGTGATCGTCGAGCAGGTGGCCGACCTGTGACGCGGCATCGGCGTGGGGGTTGGCCCAGCCTCCGAGCGTGAGGTTCGGGACGCGGCGCCGGATTTCACCTCGGAGCTGCCAGGCGTGCTCCAGGCACCGCACCGGGCCGACGCTCTTGTCGCCGCCGAGGACCACCAGCGCGTCGAAGCCGTGGTGGTGCGCGCGATCCGCGTACGCCAGGCAGTAGTCGAGCGGATGCTTGCACGTCAGGAACGGCACCACGCCCGACCGCGGCACGTCGCTCCCCAGATTGATGACGAGGTGGCGGAGGTTGTCCTCCTCTTTCGAGCCAACCGCGCTGTCGGTCAGGAACACGAACGTGCCGGCGCGAGTCAGGCCGCGCACGGCGTGATACGTGTCGATCCACGCGTCCATGCTGGCGGCCGTCTCCAGCTCGGCGCGTGGCGGCCGCAGCTCCGCCGCGATCACGGGCCGTCCGGAACGCAGGTTGTCCAGCAGGGTTTGCATGAGGAAGGCGCGTGGGCCGGCTCGAGCCCGACCTGCAATTATACTGAACCGGCATGTTCGGCGCGCTCCGATCGCTTGCGTCCGTTCCGCTCGGCTCCGGCCCCACCCCCGTCGAAGAGCTCACACGGCTTCGGGCGGCCCTCGGCGGCGGCGGACCGCGCGGCGGCGGACCGCGCCTCCTGGTGAAGCGCGACGACGCGATCGCGTTTGCGTTCGGCGGGAACAAGGTCCGCAAGATGCGCCTCGTGGCCGCGCAGGCCCGGGAGGCCGGCGCCGATACGCTCATCACGACCGGCGGCGTGCAATCGAACCACGCGCGGGTGACGGCGGCCGCGGCCGCGAAGCTCGGGCTGAAGTGCATCCTGGTCGCCAACGGCGCGGCTCAGGAGCGTCCAACCGCCAACGCGCTCCTCGACCGGCTGCTCGGCGCCGACGTCCGCTACGTCGCGTCGCGCGACGCGCGCGCCCCGGCAATGGATCAGGCGGCGGAAGAGGTGCGCCGATCCGGAGGCACGCCCTTCGTCATTCCGCTCGGCGCATCGACACCGCTCGGCGCCGCCGCGTTCGTCGACGCCATCGCCGAGCTTCGCGATCAAATCGATCCCCCCGACGTCATCCTTCATTCGACGTCGTCGGGCGGCACGCAGGCCGGACTCGTTGCGGGCTGCACGCTCTCCGGCTGGACGACACGGGTCGTCGGCATCAGCGCGGACGGGTCCGCCGCCTCGCTGGAGCAGGACATTCGGGGAATTCTGGCCGGGCTCGGACCGCTGCTCGGCTTCGCCCCGCAGCGGTTCGAGCGCGTGCCGATCGAAGTCGATGACGCGTTCACGGGACCCGGCTACGGCATTCCCACCGCGGCTTCCGAGGAAGCCATCGAGCTCGCGGCGCGCCGCGAGGCCTTGTTCCTCGACCCGACCTACACGGCCAAAGCCATGGCCGGGCTCGTCGCGTACGTGCGCCGCGGCGCCTTCTCCGAGAAAGACACGGTGCTTTTCTGGCACACAGGCGGGCAGGTCGGGCTGTTTGCCTGATTGCTGATTGTCGACTGACAGCCGGCCGCAGAGCGCTGCCGGCTGATTCTGGAAAGGGACGATGGCCATCCATCACGTTTCTCGGCGCGTCGCGGACGGTCACGGGGTCGAAATACCTGCTGGATACAGGCGGCGCGAAGGTGCTGATCGATGCCGGCCTGTTCCAGGGGTTGAAGGAGCTTCGCGAGCGGAACTGGACGAACCTGCCGATTGCCGCGCCGGCGATTGACGCGATCGTCCTGACGCACGCGCACCTCGATCATTGCGGATATCTCCCGAGGCTGGTGTCGCAGGGGTTCCGCGGCCGCGTGTACTGCACCGCCGGCACCCAGGACCTCTGCCGCATCGTCCTTCCGGACTCCGGCCGGATCCAGGAAGAGGACGCGGCGAACGCGAACCGGAACGGCTTCTCGAAACACAAGCCGGCGCTTCCGCTCTACGGCGAGGCCGACGCGTTTCGCGCGGTCTCGCAGCTCCAGCCCGTCGGCTACGACCGGCCGATGCCGGTGGCCACGGACGTCGAGGTGGAATTCATCAACGCCGGCCACCTGCTCGGCTCGGCTTACGCGCGCGTCCGCACCGGCGGCCGCACGATCCTCTTCGGCGGCGATCTCGGCCGATTCAACCGTCCCGTACTGCCGGATCCCACGATGATGGCGGAAGCGGACTACCTGCTCGTCGAGTCGACCTACGGCAACCGCGTGCATGTCGAAGACGACGACGGATCGCAGCTGGCCGAGGTGATTCGCAGCACGGCCGCGCGCGGCGGCCGCGTGATTGTTCCAGCCTTCGCGATCGGCCGGGTCGAGGAGCTGATCTACTGGCTCAAGCGGCTCGAGGAACAGGGACGCATTCCGGTTCTGCCCGTGTTCGTCGACAGCCCGATGGCGATCGAGGCCCTGGCCCGGTACACCGAGCGGATGCGCGAGCTCGATCCCGAGATGCAGCCGGAGGCACACGACGAAAAGGCGCCCCACGGTCCGGCGGACCATCGCGATCCGCCGGCACGAACGCCGGCGGCATGCTCAGCGCGAACGTCAGGTCTGCGGGTTCTGCACGGCAGCGGTTCCGCACGATCTCGACGCCCAACGAGTCGCGCGAGCTGACACGGTCGAAGACGCCCGCCATTGTCATCTCGGCGAGCGGGATGGCCACGGGCGGGCGGGTGCTGCACCACCTGAAAGCGGCTCTGCCCGACGCGCGCAATACCGTCCTCTTCGTCGGGTTCCAGGCGGCGGGCACCCGGGGGCGCCAGCTCGTCGACGGAGAGAAGACGGTCAAGATCCACGGCGAGATCATCCCCGTGCAGGCCACGATCGGCCTCATCGAGTCGATGTCGGCCCACGCCGACTCCAACGAGATCCTCCACTGGCTCGGCGGGTTCTCGAAGCCGCCGCGCACGACCTTCATCGTGCACGGGGAACAGATCGCGATGGACGCGCTCAGCGCGACGATCGGCGCGAAGCTCGGGTGGACGACGAAGATGCCGCAGCACGGGGAGACGGTGCAGCTGGAGTGAGCCGGCCCTGTTTGAAAACGTCCGGCCTCGGCGCGAACGCCCGTGACCGTGCCTGCCACGGAGAACACGGAGTCTCAAGTCGACGGCACGCACTCGCCGCTTAGGGTCTCGTTCGGCGACACGGACGGCTGACCACGGAGTTAACGGAGCAACGGAGGACACCAGTGCGTCACCGGCCTCGCACTCGAGCCGCGCGAAGCGCGGGGCAGGTCAGGCGAGAGTCAAGAACGCAAGCAGATCGATCCTGCGACGGCTTGCATCCTCGAGTCTCGCCTGACCTGCAACGCCGGCCTCGCTGATCCTCCAGGCCGGCGCTCGAGTGCGTGATCCGTGACTCGACCTTCGGTGGAATCCGTCTGAACCTGAGCCCCCGTGTTCTCCGTGGGCAGGCGCGATCACGGTTTTAGCTCCGCGCTGATGCCTCCGTGCTGGAAAGGTAGGCCGCAATCTCGTGTCGGGTGCGGCGCAGCGTGACAAGTTCTTATCCGTGTTCATCCGTGTCCATCCGTGGCCTACAATTGGATCCATGACTCCCCGTCTTTTGACTGGAGCTATTGATAACAGTGGCATTGATCACAACAGCGGCGTGCGGCCGGGATCGGCAATACGCCGGTCACGGATTCGGCGAGGCCGGCCGTGGCGGCGGCGCCGGTCGCGCCTCCGGATCGCAAATACCTCCTCGAGCGCGTGGACGATGCGGCGGTGGTGCAGCTCTACGCGGACGGGTTCTCGTCGCTCCCGCTCGACCAGAAGCGGCTCATCTGGCACCTCTACGAAGCGGCCCTGGCCGGCCGCGACATCTATTACGATCAGCGGTACGCGCACAATCTCGAGATGCGCGACATCCTCGAAGAGATCATCACGCATCCGTCAGGCGTCGATCCCCAGACGCTTGCCGAGATTCAGCGCTACACGAAGCTCTTCTGGCTGAACATCGGGCCGTTCAACAACCTGACGGCGCGGAAGTTCGTCCTGAAGTGCACGCCGGAGGCGTTCGCGGCCGCCGCGAAGGCCGCCGCCAGGGCCGGCGCGAAGTTTCCATCGGCGAACGGCGAGACCCTCGACGCGCTGCTCGCCAGGCTGCAGCCGAAGTTCTTCGACCCCGCGGTCGACCTTCTCGTCACCAACAAGACGCCGGGGCAAGGCAACGACATCCTGACGACGAGCGCGAACAACCTCTACGTCGGCGTGTCGATGAAGGACCTCGAAGGCTTCCAGGAACGGTATCCGCTGAATTCGCGCCTGGTGAAAGACGCCAAGCGGGGCGGGACGCTGGTCGAAGAGGTGTACCGCGTCGGGGGCCGCTACGACAAGGAGATCAGAGCGATCGTCGGCCACCTCGAGGCGGCGATCCCGTACGCGACGCCGACGATGGCCACCGCGCTGCGGGCGCTCGTCAAGTTCTACACGACCGGCGAGACGGCCGACCGCGTGGCGTACGACATCGCCTGGGTCCAGGACAAGACCTCGCCGGTCGACACGATCAACGGCTTCGTGGAGGTCTACATGGACCCTCGAGGCATGAAGGGATCGTGGGAGTCGCTCGTCTTCTACGTGAACCAGGAGAAGACGGCGGGCATCCGCAAGCTGGCCGCCGACGCGCAGTGGTTCGAGGACCGCATGCCCTGGGACGCGAAGTACCGCAAGCAGGGAGTCCGCGGCATCACCGCCAACGCGATCGACGTCGTCGTCGAAGGGGGCGAGTCGGGGCCGATCACGCCCGTCGGGATCAACCTCCCGAACGACCAGGAGATCCGCGAGAAGTACGGCAGCAAGTCGGTGTCGCTGACCAACGTCAACGAGGCGTACGACAAGTCCACGTCGAGCGAGTTCCGCAAGGAGTTCGCGTGGTCGCCGGAGGAAGCGGCGCGCGCCGAGAAGTGGAGCAGCCTCGCCGGCGAGCTGACCACCGATCTGCACGAAGTGATCGGGCACGCGTCGGGGAAGATTTCCGAGCGCCTCCAGGGGAGCCCGCAGTCCTCGCTCAAGGAGCAGTACTCCGCGCTCGAAGAGGCACGCGCGGATCTCGTCGCGCTGTACTTCCTGCCCGATGCGAGGATGGTGGAGCTGGGGCTGCTGAGCGCGGGCGACCAGGCGGAGATCGTCCAGGCGGAGTACGAGGGCTACTCGCGGAATGCGCTCGTTCAGCTGCGCCGGGTGCGTGAGGGTACCCAGATCGAAGAAGACCACATGCGCAACCGGCAGATGATCGTCCAGTGGATCATCGCGAACTCGAAAGCGATCGAGGTGCGCACGCGGGACGGCAAGACGTACTACGCGATGGTCGACGTCAAGGCGTACCGGGAAGCGGTCGGCCGGCTGCTCGCGGAGACCCAGCGGATCAAGGCCGAGGGGGACTACGAGGCCGCCAGGAAGCTGTTCGAGACCTACGGCGTGCACTTCGATCCGAAGCTGCGGGACGAGATCGTCGCGCGCGTGGACCATCTGAAGATGCCGTCGTATACCGGGTTCGTCCAGCCGAAGCTCGAGCCGAAAAAAGCCAACGATGGGTCGATCGCCGACGTCACTATCTCGTACCCGATGGATCTGACGGCGCAGATGCTGGAGTATTCAGGGCGGAAGTAATGCCTCCGTCGCGCACGGCCGTCGTGCTTCTCGCCGGTGTGCTGGCCGCCGCCCAGCTACGGGCCGGGCCTGCCCCGAGCGAGGTCGAGTGGTCTTCTCGAAGCCGAGTCGAGGGGTCCGCCGCGGCCCGGCAGTCTTCCCGTGGCGCGACGTCGCCCGCGCTCGCGCAGCAAGCGATCCTGGCGGCCGAAGACAGCCGGATCGATCTCCCGGATGGCCTGCACACGCCGGCCATCGACGTGCTGCGCGCGAAGCTCGCGGAAGACCTTCGGATCCTGTTCGAGCTCACGCGCTCGACCGATCCGCGAGACGCAGAATCGCGCCATCCGCGCGCTCGGCCGCTACGAGCGGCGCGAGGTCATCACCGATCTCCTCCGTTTTCTGCCCACGCTCCAGAACTCGATCCGAAACCGCCCACGCGATCGCGCAGGCGTTCAAGGGAGAGCCGCTGCCGACCGACGGCGACGGACAGCAGCTCCAGTCCGCCTTCGAGGCGCTCGTGCAGGCGGGCGAGGTCGACCTCGGCGGCTCCGTTGGCGAAATCGCTCGATCGATCGGACGGCTGCCGTACGTGAGGCCGGACCAGGTACAGGCGGCAGACGCTTTCCTCCTCGCCATGATTCGGAAGTTCGATCCGCATCCGAATCTCCGTCCGGCGCTCATGCCGGCCATGACCCGAGCGCTCGAGTCGCTCGTACGGATCCACGGCAAGCGCGCGAGCCTCAGCGAAGAGACGATCGACTGGCTTCGGCGGATCGTCATCGGGACCCGGCGAACGTACCCGGCCGCGGCGAGGGTGAACGCGATGGCGGCGCTCGTCACGGCGCTCGGCGTCGACGAAGAGACGCTGCGAGCGGCGGCGGCCGCCTGCCAGTGTGCCCGAGCTCCGCCGGCTGGCGGCCATTTCACTCGGAGGGGCCGGCTCTCCGGTCGTCCCCGCGGAGCGGACCCAGCTGCTCACGACGCTTGCTGGCCGATCCCTCGTTGATGGTGCGTGTCGAGGCCGTTCGCGCCTGGGCGCGGCGGGAGGCGCCCACGACCGGCTGCCAGCGGCTCCTGGACGCGTTGAAGGACAAGAGCCTCGCGGTCGTCCTCGCAGCGTTGGATGCGCTCGGCGATCAGTGCCGCGACGATGTGAACGTCACCGACCGGTTGACGGTCGAAGCGCGGACACCGCCGCCGAACGACTGGTGGCGCGAGTCTCACGCGCTCGTCGCGCTGGCGAAGCGTGCGCCGGGGCGCGTGTTCATCCCGCTGCTCGGCTCGCACGTGCGGCACGTGACGTGGCAGGTGCGGATGTACGCCGCGCGCGCCGCCGCCATCAGCAACGACGTGGCGGCGCTCGAGCGGCTCGCGCTCGACGACCACGACAACGTCCGTGAAGCGGCGCTCGCCCCGTTGAAGCGGCTCGAGGGGGACGAAGCCGAACCGTACTTCGTCTCGGCCCTCGCGCGGAGCGACTATCAGCTGCTGCGCACGGCGGCCATCGAGCTGAACGGCATGAAGCGCGACGCCGGCGCTCGGCGCCGCGCTGGCCGACGCCGTACGGCGAGTCACCGCGGAACGAAAGGAGACGTCCCGCGATACACGGCTCGCGCTCCTCGATCGGCTCGGCGAGCTTGGCGATCCGGATCAAGCGGGCTCGCTCGTCCCGCTGCTCCAGGACTTCGACATCCCGGTCGCGCTGCGTGCCGCGGCGGTGCTGCTGCAATGGACGGGCAAGCTTCACGAAATCGCCCCGCAGCCGCTGCCGCGTCCGGCGCTCCCGCTCGCGGTCGAGCTGCAGGAGGCCGGCGACCGCCGACGTGCCGGCCCGCATCAGGATGCGGAGCGGGAAGACGATCCGAATCAATCTCCTGCCCGGCACCGCGCCGCTGATGAGCGTGCGGTTTCTGAGGCTCGTGAAAGCCCGCTACTACAACGGGCTCGACGTTCCACCGCGTCGTGCCGAACTTCGTCATTCAGGGCGGGAGTCCCGGCGCCAACGAGTACGCCGGAGACGCGTTGTACGTGCGCGACGAGATCGGCCTGGCGGCGCACACTCGAGGCGCCGTGGGCCTCTCGACGCGCGGCCGCGACACCGGCGACGCGCAGATCTTCATCAACCTCGTCGACAATCCCCGGCTCGACTTCGAATACACGGTCTTCGGTTACGTCAACCCGGACGACATGGACACGGTGGACGGAATCGCCGAAGGGGATGCCATCGACACCATCAAGTTCGACAAGACGACGACGGAAGAGAAAGCGCCTCCTCGCGAGGGCCAGGCGGCCGGGGATCAACGGATCCCATGACTGCTCATCGTCGCGCCTTCCTCCGACTCCTGCTGGCCGCGTGCGCGCTGCCCGCCCGCGGCTTCGCCCGCCAGGACAAAGGCGTCACCGACGGCGCCCCGCGCCTGGACCCAAAAACCTCCGGCTATCATGTCCGTCCCAACGGCCGGATACAGGACGCGCTGGAAGCGGCCGCGCGGGATCCCGTCAACAAGACCGTCTACGTCCATGCGGGAACCTACCGTCCGGCCGCCAAAGGACAGGCGCTGATCTGGTTCAATGCCCGGCATGACGGGATCACGCTGGAGGCGGTTGGGGACGTCGTCCTCACTGCCGCCAATCCCGAGATCGCCGATGCCCAGGCGCCCAGTTCGCCGGCGATCGTGAACCATGTGGTCTACTTCGGCGACGGCGTGTCGCGGAAGACCGTCTTCCGGGGTTTCAAAGTCACGGGCGCCAACAACTTCACGACGGGGTCGGGACAGCAGTCACCCATCGAATCCGACGACATCAGAAAGACGCCGTTCTTCTATGTGGACGGCGGCGGCATCAAGGTGTACGCGCGCGCCTATCCCATAATTGACCAGGTCGAGGTGTCCGGGAATTACACGAGCCCCTGCGGCGGCGGAGTCTCAGTCGAGCACCTTGGACAGCCGCTCGATTCCGTGCTCTTCCGAAACTGCATCTTCCGCAACAACCGCACGCAGATCACGGGATCGGCCCTCGATCTGCTGCACGGCAGCCGGGCCACGATCGAGAACTGCCTGTTTGTTGGAAACGTGGCCAACCTCGGCGTGGATTACGTGGGCCTGTTGACCGGGGGCGAGTACCATCCGGAGCACGGCTCCGGCGCCATGACGGTGTTCGAAGGATCGCGTGCGACCGTCAGCCGGAGCACGTTCACCGGAAACTGGAACGGCGTGGACGACAACGGAACCGGAAGCACCTACGTCGAGACGATCTTCTGGAAGAACACCCTCGGTGGAGGCATTTCACCGGGACCACGGTACGAGCTCGATATCACCGACGGCGCCGGCGTGCGCGGGTCGTTCATTCACGGCGACGTCAACGATCTCAGGGGCACCATCAGCCGGGATACGAACACGCTCGATGCCCCCGATCCGCGTTTCGATCCCGACTTCATCCCTCGAACGCCCCAGTACGCCCGCGTGGGCTACCGGCCCGTGAAGCCTCCGGCGTAACGGACGACGCGATCGGTTTACGGTTCGCGCACGTCGATCAGCGAGTTGATCGCGATCGGACGTGGCACGGTCTGCTGCTTGCCTGACGGCCACACGACTTCGACGCTGTCCACCGCCTCGGCGGCGCCAAGCCCGAAGTACAGCGGATACAGGCTGTGCGACAGATATCCCGAGTTGCCGTCCATGACCTTCGTGAACGTCGTCCCGCCGGCCGTGACCTTGACGATCGCGCCCAGCCCGCTGCGGTTCGACGTGGTCCCGGTGAGCTTCACCTCGAGGTAGCGCACCCGCGTCTTCGCGGTCAGGTTGCTGACGAGCACCATCGGCGCCGCGTTGAACTCGTTGGTGACGACGTCGAGGTCGCCGTCGGCGTCGACGTCGAAGATGGCGGCCGAGCGCGTGCCGCGCGCGCCCCACACCGCCACGCGCCCCGTCGCCCCCGTCGCGTCCGGATGGCTCTTGTCTTTCCCCGATGCATCCAGCTCGAACCACGGCGTCGCCAGGCCCCCGCTCCGCGGCTCGATCCCGAGCACGAACTCCGCGTCCACGAATCGCTGTCCGCGGTCGTTGAGCTTGACCGAGTTGACCATGTAGCGTTCGGGGTAGTTCATGCCGGAGGCGATGAACGTGTCGTCGTAGCCGTCGGCATTCAGGTCGCCGACGCTCGGTCCCCACGGGCAGTAGTTCTCCACGCCGATCGCATCGGAGACCTCGCGGAACTTCGCCGGACCTTCCTTGAGAAAGAACGAATTGCCCCAGATGCTCGTGCTCCCGTTGCCGCGGAACGACACCGGCCATTTCATGTCCGATTTCATGCGCTCGCGCTCGGGGCCGATCGGATCGCTCATGTCGGAGTGCATGTCGGTGATGAAAATGTCCAGGCGGCCGTCGTTGTTGAAGTCGAACACCTTGATGCCCATGGCGCCCCACGACGTCCGCGGGAACACCTGGCGGCTCTTCTTCACGAAGCGGGTGCCGCCGGCGTTCTCGTAGTACTGGTTGTCGCCCAGCATGTTCAGCACATACAGATCGAGCCATCCGTCGTCGTTGACGTCGATCGCGCTGGCGTCGCCCGACCAGGACAGGTCGACGAGGCCCGTCCGCACCGAGACGTCGACGAAGCGGTTGCCGCCCTCGTTGCGATACAGGATGCTGCGTTCGGCCCGCGCCGGCTTGAGATGGCCGGAGAACGCGTCTTCGAACGCCACGTAGTACTTGTAGCCGTCGCCGGCGATCGTGTTCGTCGTGTACCGTCCGACGTTGACGAGGAACAGGTCGAGCCGGCCGTCGCGGTTGTAGTCGAAGAACACCGCGCTCGACGAGTGTCCGCTGTAGGCGAGGCCCGACGCCGTGGTGATGTCGCGGAAGCGCCCGTGGCCGTCGTTCTCGAACATCCTGTTGCCGCCGCGGACCGTCGTGACGTACAGGTCCGCGTCGCCGTCGTTGTCGATGTCGGCAAACGAGGCGGAGACGCCGACCTTGCCGGGCACCCCGACTCCAGCCGGGGCGGTGATGTCCTGGAACCTGCCGCCTCCGGCATTCCTCCACAGTTGATTGCCGCCAACCTGGTTGACGAAGTAGATGTCGGGGAGGCCGTCCCCGTCGACGTCGGCGATCGCGATTCCGTTTCCGTGATCGTAGTGCGCGGCCTTGTACGTCTTGCCGGCGTCGTCCACGATGCGGTGCTTGAACGAGATGCCGCTCTCGGTCAGCTTGTCGGTGAACTGGAAATCGTGAAACGCCGCGACACCTTCGACGGCTTTGACTTGCGCGTCCCGAAGCCTCAGGAGCCACGCCGCGTCCTGCAGACCTTCCGGGACGACGCGGACCGTGGCGTCGCGGGGCGGGAGCTGTGCGGCCGAAGTTGCGGTTTTGTTCAGCGCGCCGGAAGGAAAGGTCGTCGCCGTGGCGACACCAATGGCACACATGACGAGCAGCACCGCGGCGGCTCGTGCGTTCGCGGATCGAGCCACGTGATCACGCCTGCCAGGCCGGGACGCTGCCGTCACATGAGACCTCCTGAGCGGCGGATTGTGCCGGGACCGTCCTGCCGTCACCATGAGACCTCCTGACAAGCGGCGGATTGCTGCCGGCCATGTATGCGGTCCTATTCTACAGATCGTTTCACAACCGCCCTGGTCCGGCTAGAGGCCGGAGGCCACGTTCGGTTGCGCCGCGCCGGAGCCTCTCCTGCCGAGGCAGCGGTGCTATGCTGAGGACACGACACGCTGAAGGGGGAGTCCAGCCGTTGAACTCATTCAAGCACCAGCCCGGCAGCTGCGCGACGTGACATACCGCTTCGGTCCCTTCACGGTGGACGCCGGCTCCTACCGGCTCCTGCGCGGCGACGACGTCATTCCCCTGTCGCCGAAAATCATCGACCTGTTGCTGTACCTCGCCGCACGGCAGTCCGCGCTCGTGCCCAAGGACGAGCTGTTCACGGCGTTGTGGCCGGACGTGGCCGTGACCGACAACGCCCTGACCCAGGCGGTGTCCGAGCTGCGCCAGGCGCTCGGCGACGATCCCTCGAAGCCGACCTACATCCAGACGGTGGCGCGGCGCGGCTACCGTTTCATCGCGCCGGTGGAGGCCTCCGCTCCCCCCGAGACGTCCGCCCCGGCGCCTGTCGAGCCCGTGCGCGCCGCCGGCCACCTGGCAGCTATCGGGGTCCTCGATTTCACGAACCTCAGCACCGACAAGGAGTTCGCCTGGCTGGCGTCCGGCATTGCCGAGACGGTCACCAACGATCTTCGCTCGGCGGGCACGCTCCGCATCATCGATCGCGTCCGCGTCGTCGAAGCGGTCCGCCGTGTCGGCACGGACCTCGCGGTGCTGCGAAAGGAGCTCCATCTCGACCTTGCCGTCGTCGGGAGCTTCCAGCGCGCCGGCGATCGGCTGCGCATCACGGCCCGGGTCGTGGATGCGGCGACCGGTGAAGCGACGGCGGACGCGAAGGCCGACGGCGCGCTCGAGCAGGTGTTCGAGCTGCAGGATCGGATCGTCGCGCAGTTTGCGGAGACGCTCGGCACTTCGCGCGCCAATGCGGCGCCCCGGCGGACGCACCGGGAGACGAGCAGTCTCGAGGCGTATCAGGCGTTCACCGAAGCGCGCGTCCGGCTGGAGTCGCTCGACGCGTCGGCCGTCGCGGGCGCGATCGAGGGATTCGAGCGCGCGATCGTCCTGGACCCGCGCTACGCGCAGGCGCATGTCGGCCTCGGCAACGGCCGCTTCTGGCAGTACGAGATGTCGCGGGCGCGCAACCAGCCCGACGCGGGGCTGCTGGCCCACGCCATCGATCACGTGCGCTGCGCCATCGAGCTCCAGCACGATCTGGCGGAAGCGCACGCCAGCCTCGCGTTCCTGCTCGTGAGCGCGCGGCTCTTCTCCGAGGCCCTCGCCGCCGCGCGCCGGGCGGTCGCGCTCGAGCCCGGATACTGGGGCAACCACTTCCGGCTGGCGCATGCGGACTGGGGAGAGAACCGGTTGCGGGCGCTGGCGCGCGCCATCGAGCTCAATCCGGACTTCCCGTTCGCCCACTTCGAGGCCGCCATGGTGCACATCGCGCGAGGCGCCCTCGACCGCGCGGAGTCGGTGCTCCGCGAAGGCACCATCGTGCAGGATCGGCAGTCGAACCTGCGCCAGCGCTATCCGGCCAAGGGCCTGCACTGGCTGCTCGGCCTCGTGCGGCTCGCGCAAGGCGACAGCGAGGAAGCGCGGGAGGAATTCGATCGCGAGGTCGCGGTCGGCCCGTCGCAGCTCTATGCCGCGGAGTTTGCGATGAACGCCTACGACGGCGCCGGTTTCGTCGCGCTCCTCGACGACGACCCTGCCGCGGCCGTGCCGCTGTTCCGCCGCGCGCTCGAGCTCTATCCCGAGCACGCCCGGTCCCTCGTGGGTCTCGGCGCCGCGCACGCCGTGCACGGGGACCAACGGGCTGCCGAGGCCTCGTTCAAACGCGCCACGACCGCGATCGACGCGCTGCGCCGCGGCGGCCGGAACACCGAAGCCACTCTCGCCGAAGCTTTCCATCACGCCGTCTGCCGCCGCCCCGACGAGGCCGTCGAGGTGTTGAAGGGCCTGGTGGAACGGCCGGAGCTGCCGTTCACGGGGTGGACGATCCCGATCGAACCGCTGTTCGCGTCGTTGCGAAAAACCCCCGCATTCAAAGGGGTTTTGACGACGCTGGCGCAGCACGCCCGCTGATTTCAGCCTTCTTCACCTCCCCTTCAGGACTTCTCAGCGGGGCGGGCCGTATCGTGCTTGCATGATGCTTGGCACCGCGGAACAACAGCCCGTCCTGGTTCCCCCGCAGGCGTACCTCCCGCAGGCGCCCCGGCCGGCGTGCGAAGTCAACGACATCCACTCGCAGCTCAATCGCACGACCGTCCGGCAGGTCATTCAGATCGAGTCGGTGCGCGCGCTGCAGGAGGCGGTGCGGGGCGCCGCCGCGCGCGGGTTGTCGGTCAGCATCGCGGGCGGGCGGCACTCGATGGGCGGACAGCAGTTCGGCGCCGGCACCGTGCTCCTGGACATGACGCCGCTCTGCCGCGTGATCGACCTGGACGCCGAACAGGGCCTCGTGACGGTCGAAGCGGGCATCGACTGGCCGCGCCTGATCAATCACCTGCTGTGGGCCGGCGCAGGCCAGGAGCGGCAGTGGGGGATCGTTCAGAAACAGACCGGCGCGGACCGGCTGACGATCGGCGGGGCGCTGTCGGCGAACATCCACGGCCGTGGGCTGCGGCTGCGGCCGATGATCGCCGACGTCGAATCGTTCGACCTCGTCGACCACAGCGGCGCGCTCCTGACGTGCAGCCGGACGTCCAACGCCGAGCTGTTTTCGCTGGCGATCGGCGGCTACGGGCTGTTCGGCGTGATCGCGCGGGTCACCCTGCGGCTGACGCTCCGCCGCAAGGTCGAACGCCGCGTGACGCTCGCGTGCGTGGACAACCTCGTCGAGCTCTTCGACCGTCGCATCGACGACGGCTACGAGTTCGGCGACTGTCAGTTCGCGACCGACTCGCGTTCGCCGGCATTCATGCAGGCGGGCGTGTTCTGCTGCTACCGGCCGATCAAAGACGACTACCCGGTGCCCGACGACCAGCGCTCGCTCGGCACACGCGACTGGCAGAGGCTGCTGCGGCTCGCCCACACGGACAAGGCGCGCGCGTTTGCCGAGTACGCCCGGTATTACATGTCCACCGATGGTCAGCTGTACTGGTCCGACACGCACCAGCTCGCCAGCTACATCGACGGGTATCACGAGACGCTCGACCAGGAGCTCGGCGCCACCGTCAAGGGCAGCGAGATGATCTCGGAGCTCTTCGTCCGACGGGCCGATCTCCCGGCGTTCATGGCCGCGATCCGCGCCGACGCGCGGCGGCACGAGATGAACGTCATCTACGGCACGATCCGGCTGATCGAGCGCGACGACGAGAGCGTGCTGGCCTGGGCGCGCGAGCCCTGGGCGTGTGTCGTGATCAACCTCCACGTCGATCACTCGCCGGAAGGGCTCGCCAGGGCGCAGAGAGACTTCAGACGGCTGATCGACAGCGCCGCGGAGCTCGGCGGCAGCTACTACCTGACGTATCACCGGTGGGCGACGCGCAGCCAGGTCGAACGATGTCACCCGCGCATGCGTGAGTTTCTCGCGCGGAAGCGGGCGTACGACCCCCGCGCGGTGTTCACGAGCGACTGGTACACGCACCACGTGCGCCTGCTGGAGAGGCCGGTAGTGAGCACGCTCGCTTCGCACGAGCGCAGCGAGTCGGCCCCTGACGCGCGGCTGCGGTAGTGGCGCTGCGCGCCTTGCACGCGCAGCGAAGGATGCGACGGCGCCCGACTTCCGCGTAGGGCGGAAGCCACGGAGCTCGCCACGCGGCCCTTTTGAGAGGCAGACGATGATGAAACGCGCAGCAATGTTCATTGGATGCATCCTGTTCGCCGCCTCGGCGCAGGCTGCCGTCGCGAAGACAAGCGCGGCGCACAGGCGGGCTCCCGGAGTGTGCTCACGACCCACGAGCTCGTCCTCCGCGACGGCTCGCGGATGTACGGCACGATCGAACGCGAGGACGACGTGGAAGTCGTGTTCAGGACGCAGGCCGGCGCACTGGTGACGGTCCGGCGCGCGGACATCGCGTCGCTCGAGAAGATCACCGGCGGCATCCTGAATGGCGAGTTTCTTCCTGCAAGTTCGAACGCCACGCGCCTGTTCTTCGCGCCGACGGGCCGTTCGCTGAAGAAGGGGCAGAAGTCGCTCGGTGTGTACGAGATGATTGCGCCGTTCTTTCAGTATGGGGTGACCGACCGGTTCTCCATCGGCGGCGGCACGCCCCTGATGTTCGGCATCGACGAATCGGAACGGCCGTTCTGGATCACGCCCAAGCTTCAGGTGTTCGAGACGCCGTCGACCCAGGTGGCCGTCGGCGTCCTCCACGGCTTCAGCATGAACAGCAACGGAGGAGGCATCGGATATGTCGTCGGCACGCGCGGCAGCGTGCTCGGCTCGGTCACGATTGGCGGAGGCCTGGCCTACGGATCGACACGGGGGAAAGTCCGGCATCGTCATGGTGGGCGGGGAGCGGACCGTGCGCCGCAACCTCAAGCTGATAACCGAGAACTACGTCTGGAAGGACGGAAACGGCATGGTCTCTGGGGGCGTGCGTCTCTTCGGCGAGCGGCTCTCCGCTGACTTCGGGTTGGTGTTCCCGGTCGGCATGGGCGCGTTCTTCGGGTTTCCGATGGTCAACGTCGCGTACGTTCTTCTGAGCCACGGATTGACGACGGATTACACGGATTACACGGATCGGACTGACTCGGATGCCCGACGAGCTGACTCGATCAAGCACCGGCCTTCCGCGATTGCCGAGGCGCTCACCGCGCCGTGGCGGACTCGTAGACGGCTCTGGACAGCTCCGCCATCAGCGCGGCGCTCTGCTTCTTGTCCTCGATGCCCCGCACCAGCAGCACGAGCACGTACGGGTTGGGCCCGTAGACGATGGCGGCGTCGTGATGGATGCGGGTGATGTTGCCGGTCTTGTGCGCCACCGGCGTGCCGGGCGGCAGGCCGGCCGGAATCGCGTCGTTGAACTGCTGCCGCTTCAGGATCTCGACCATCGCGCGGTCGCTCTCCGAGTCGACGGCGCGCCCGTGGGCGATCCTGTCGAGCAGCTCCAGCAGGCCGCGCGCGGTCGTCGTGTTGTTCAGGCCTTTCTCGAACGCCTTGCCGTCTTCCACGCCGCGCAGCACCTGCACGCCTCCGCCGCCGAGCGCGGCCGCCGTCCGCCGGATGTTCTCCACGCCGAGCGCCTCGATGAGCAGGTTCGCCGCGAGGTTGCTGCTCTGCGTGATCATCGCCTCGCACAGCTGCCGCAGCGTGAGCGTGCGTCCGATCGCGCCGTAAACCTCCTTCTCCGAGTCGTCTCCCACGCTCAGCGCGTACGGGCTGCCGTCGACGATGCTGTGGAACTCGTTGCGGACGGCGAGCGGCTCGTCGAGCGAGCGCGTACCCGCGCGCGCCTGGCGATAGAGCTCGATCATCACGGGCACCTTCATCGTGCTCGCGGCGTGGAAGCTCTTGTCGGGATCGATCAGCAACTCCGTGCGTCCGTCGAGGGTGCGATACGCGACGGCCACCTCGGCGCCGCTCGACGCGATCAGCTGACGTAGTCGTGATTCGACTTCGGTGGCGTCCGGCTTCGGCCGAGTCTCTGACCGCCGAGCGTCGAGGCGGCTTCAGCCGGACCTGATCGCCCGGTTGCGCACCGAGCATCGCCGCCAACAGAAGAGTCAACATCTCTGCCTCTTATCTTATGCTTCGGGGATGGCGACCCGGGAGCTTTCAGGCGTGCGTGTGATCGTCGCCGGCGGCGGGCTGGCGGGGCTGACGGCGGCTCGCGACCTCGAAGCAGCCGGCGCGATCGTCACCGTCGTCGAAGCGCGCGATCGCGTCGGCGGCCGGGTCCGCACGGTCCGAGGTCATTTCTCCGCGGGACAACACGCCGAGGCCGGGGCGGACCTGATCGAAGGGGAACAGTCGTTCGTGCGCGAGCTCGCCTCGAAGCTCAAACTGAAGACCGCACGGATTCTCCGGGAAGGATTCGGATACTACGGACCCGATCGCAGCGGCCGGCGCCGGATTCACACGCGTCCGCCCACGATGGAGGCCGCGGCGCGCCTGCTGAAGAACGACGTCGCCGACTACTGCCTGGCCGACAAACGATGGGATTCCGCCGTCGCCCGAAGGCTCGCGCGCTCGTCCGTCGCCGCGTGGCTGACCCGCGTGCGCGCGGACCGGGCCTTGACCGCCGGCATCCGCGGTCTCCGTGGGTTCTTCCTCGCCGATCCCGAATCTTCCTGATCGCGCTCGTCGATCAGTTCGCGTCGGAAGGTCCCCCCGGACAAGAGGAGATGTACAGAATCATCGGCGGCAACGATCGGCTGCCGCACGCGATCGCTGCCGCGCTCCAGGGGAAGGTGCTGCTGCAGGCCGCCGTCCTCCGGATCCTTCAGGACGGGACCGCGCCTCGAGTCCGGGTGACCATCGAGGACCGGGGCACACGGCGCGAGCTGGAAGCGGAGTTCTGCGTCGCCGCGCTTCCTGCTTCCACGCTTCGCGACGTCGAGTTCGAGCCCGCGCTGCCGGAGCAGCAGGCCCGGGCGATTGCGACGCTGAAATACGGCGACGCCACGCGCATGCTCCTCCAGTTCGACCGGCCGTTCTGGCGCCGGCCGCGCCGTCCGTTGGCGTTCGGCTCCGATCTCCCGACGGGCGCCGTGTGGGACGGGGCCGAGGAACAGCGCACGCGGTCCGGAATTCTGAGCCTGCTCGCCGGCGGCCGCGCGTCCCGCGCCCTGCGGGACATCGTCGCGTCCGAGGGGGAACCCGGCGTCGTCGGCCGCCTGGCCTGGCTGGGCAAACCGGCGCCCCTGATCGCCTCACACACCGTCAGCTGGGAAGACGAGCGCTGGTCGCGCGGCGGCTACGCGGTGTTGATCGCTGGTCGCGCGGCGGCTACGCGGTGTTCGATCCGTCGTTCGATCCGGGCCTGCGCGAATGGCTCGCGCGTCCCGCGGGTCGCGTCGTGTTCGCGGGGGAACACACGAGCCTGCGATGGCAGGGCTACATGAACGGTGCGATCGAGTCAGGCAAGCGCGCGGCCGCCGAGATCAGGGCGCTGGTGGATCTAGCGAGGCCAGGAGGTGCGCAGGGCTTGAGAACAGAGACATTGAACAGGAGGTCAGGATCTCCTAGATCTCCTGATCTCCTGTTTGATCTTTTGATCTCCAGTCCCTATTCACCCGCCGGCAGAGTCCGCCAGACCGCCCCACGTGTCGGGATCCTGCGAGACGAGCGTGCTGAAGTACAGCTCGACATCCTCCTTCGGATACTTCGTGGCGAGCTCCGAGGCGGCCTGCTGGAGCGTCTTCGCGTCGGGCTTCTTGACGTTCTCTTCGTTGATGAGCCCGTCCTCGTGGGCGATCCCCAGGCTGTCGAGAAACGCGCCCATCATCGGACGCTGACGCTCGAGGTGATAGTTGACGAGCGCGCGCGCCGCCACGGTGTCCGACACCGTCGGCAGCGTCGCGAGGTACTTCGCCTTCTTGTCGAGGGGCAGCGCGACCACGCTCTTGGCTCGGAATTTCATGTGCCGGGCGAGCGCCGCCACCGCTTCGACCTGCTGCTCGGTGGACTGCTCGTCCGACCAGAACAGCTCAGCAGCGGTCACGCGCCGCTCGGCCGGCATCCGTTTCCACAACCTCGACGGCCGGAACTCGCTCAAGTCCTGCATGGCCCGATATTAGCGTAAGTTCGCGCGGCGCCGGCAAACGTTGTCCGTCCGGATGCCGTCTAAGCCCGAGACATGTCCATCTTCACCTTCTTCGAGACCCTCTGGCAGGACCTCCGTTTCGGCGCGCGCACGCTCGGCCGCCACCCGGGCTTTACGGCGGTCGCCGTGCTGACGCTCGGGCTCGGTATCGGGGCGAACGCGGCGATCTTCAGCGTCGTGAACGCCGTGCTCCTGCGTCCGCTGCCGTGGGCCGATCCGGATCGCGCGGTGATGATCTGGAGCCGGTGGACCGCGTTCGACAAGACGTGGGTGGCGAGCGGCGAGCTCATGGACTACCGCCGGCGCGCGACCACGCTCGAACAGGTCGCGGCATGGGGGGACGGACAGGTCAACCTCACCGGCGACGGCGACCCCGAGCGCGTCGCCGCCGGCGGCGTGACGGCCAACACGTTCTCGACCTTCGGGGTCCGCCCGCTCCACGGGCGCACGTTCACCGCGGAGGAAGACGTGCCCAACGGGCCGAACCTCGTCGTGCTCGGCCATGCGCTCTGGAGCCGCCGCTACGCCGCGGACCCCGCGATCGTCGGCCGCTCGATCCTGGTCGATGGCCGGCCGACGGAAGTCGTCGGCGTCATGCCGCCCGAGTTCGTGCTGCCGACGGACTTCCAGAATCCCGAGCCCACCCAGGTGTGGATACCGCTGCAGCTCGATCCGGCGAGCACCGATCACGGCAGCCACGGACTGTATGCCGCGGCGCGCCTGAAGCCGGGCGCCACGGTGAGCCAGGCCGCCAACGAGCTGCACGGCATCGCGAAGGCCATGACGAGCGAGGGGCTCTACCCGCAGCAGATGCAGTTCGACACCGTCGTGCTCTCGCTGACGGATGAAGTCGTCGGCACCGTGCGCCGCGCGATCGTCCTGCTCTTCGGCGCCGTCGGATTCCTGCTCCTGATTGCCTGCGCCAACGTGGCGAACCTTCTGCTCGCCCGCGCCGAGGCGCGCCAGCGCGAGATCGCGGTGCGGTCCGCGCTCGGCGCCAGCAGCCTGCGCGTCGTGCGTCAGCTGCTCACCGAAAGCCTGGTGCTCTCGGCCCTCGGCGCCGCGCTCGGCCTCGCGCTCGCGTTCGGCGGCGTACGCTTTCTCGCGTGGTGGAACCCCGCGAGCATCCCGCGCGTGTCGGGCGTCGCGCTCGAGCCGACGGTCCTCGCGTTCACGGCGATCGTCGCGTTCCTGACCAGCATCATCTTCAGTCTTGCCCCCGCGCTGCGGGCGATGCGCGTCGATCTGACCGATTCGTTGAAGGACGGCAGCCAGAGCAGCTCGAGCGGCGGCGCCCGCCAGCGCTTCCGGAACGGGCTCGTGATCGTCGAGATGGCGCTCGCCGTCGTGCTGCTCACCGGCGCGGGGCTGATGCTCCGCACGCTCTGGTCGCTGCAGCGCATCGATCTCGGCTTCGATCCCGCGAACGTGCTCACCCTTCGGCTGTCGCTGCCGCAGGCGTCGTACCGGACACCCGAAGAGGTCGTCAGCTTCTACCAGCGCCTGCTCGAGCGCGTTCGCGCAACCCCGGGCGTGCGCACGGCCGGCGCCGTCCGCGCGCTGCCGCTCGCGTCGACGATCGGAGATTTCGGTCTGCGGGTCGAAGGATACGTGCCGCCGCCGGGCACCGGTGCGAAGGGGGACTGGGAGATCGCGACCGACGGCTATCTCGAGGCGCTCGGGGAGCGGCTCGTGCGGGGACGCACCATCGCGCCGTCCGACACGACCGACGGTCTCCTCGTGGCCCTCATCAACGAGGAGATGGCTCGCCGGTACTGGGCGGGCAGGGATCCGATCGGCGGGCGCATGAAGATTGGCGGGAGCGCGGAACGGCCCTGGGTCACGGTGGTCGGGATCGTCGCCGACGTGCGCCACAACGGCATCACCGGCGTCGTGAAGGAAAAGTTCTACGTCCCGCACACTCAGTGGCACCGCTCCATCGGCAACCCGATTCGCTCCATGAACCTCGTCGTCAAGGCGTCGGGCGATCCGCTCTCGCTCGTCGGCCCGATCCGGCAGCAGATCCGTGAGCTCGACCCGACCCTTCCCATCGCCGACGTGCGGACGATGGACGAGGTGGTGGGGGCGACGCTGTCGACGCCGCGCTTTACCGGCGTGCTGCTCGGCGTGTTCGCCGCGCTCGCGCTGGCGCTCTCGGCCATCGGGATCTACGGCGTCCTCTCGTACGTCGTCAGCCGCCGCACGCGCGAGATCGGCATCCGGCTGGCCATCGGGGCGCGCCGCGGGCAGGTGCTGGGGATGGTGCTGCGGAGCGGCCTGGTCCTGTCGCTCGCGGGCATTGCGCTGGGGATCACCGCCGCGGCGTTTGCGACCCGCCTGATGAACACCCTCCTGCACGGCGTGACGCCGGGCGATCCGGCGACGTTCGCCGCCGTCGGGATCGGGCTGTCGTGTGTCTCCGTCCTCGCGAGCCTGATCCCCGCCTGGCGCGCCACACGCGTCGACCCGGTCGTGGCGCTCAAGACGGAATAAAGTTCTAAAGTTCAAGAGTTCGACTGCCGCCATTCCTCGTACCGGCGATTCGGTATACGATTGTCGTTGCTGCCAGCCTTCACTCATCCGAGCGCACATCACACGCTCTCGCGAACTTTTGAACGTTGGACTTTGAGCGTTAGAACTCTCGAACCTTAGACCTTTAGAACTTTAGAACTTTAGAACTTTGATCCCCGTGTCCGATCGCCTCTTCACCCCCCGCTTCTTCGTGATGTGCGGGTTCACCTTCACCGTGTTCCTCTCCGTCTTCCAGCTGCTGCCCACGGCGCCATTTCACATCCTCGACATGGGCGGGTCCACGTTCGCGTCCGGCCTCTTTCTCGGGTTCCTGACCTTCTCATCCGCGTTCTCGGCTCCCCTGACCGGAGCGATCGCGGACCGTGTCGGTCAGCGCCGCGTGCTCCTCACGTCGAGCATCGCGATCACGTTCTTCTCGATGGTCTACGCCGTGCTCGCGGACCATCGGTGGATGCTGGCGCTCGTCATCGTCCACGGCATCTTCTGGTCCGGCCTGTTGTCGGCCTCGTCCGCGTACATGACGAACCTGCTGCCGGAGCGGCGGCGGGCCGAGGGCATCGCCTACTGGGGACTGTCCACCGTGGCCGCGCTGGCGGTTGCGCCGACGATCGGGTTCTGGATTTACCGCCGCGGCTGGCTGTGGCTCTGCATCGTGTCGGCGGCGCTGAACCTGACGATGGCGCTCATCGCGTGGTTCCTGAAGGAGCACCCGGTGATTCCGCACGAGCGGACCGGCAGCCTGCTCGAGTGGCGCGTGCTCGCGATCTCGGTCACGTTGTTTCTCTACTCGTTCGGCTACGGCGGGATCACCAGCTTCACGGCGCTCTACGCCGAGGCGAACCAGGTCACGCCGAAGGCCATCTACCTGACGACCCTCGCGATCGTGATTCTGCTGACCCGCCCCCTGGCGGGACGGCTCGGGGACCGGTGGGGATACAAGCGGGTCTTCGTGCCATGCCTCGTGTTGATCACCGCGGGCCTGACATGCCTGGCGTTTGGCGGATCGAAGCCGCTGCTGATCGCGTCGGCCATCCTGTTCGGCCTGGGCTTCGGGACGTCATACCCGGTGTACGTCGGATACGTGATGGGTGACGTCAGCGCCTCACGCCGCGGCGCCGCGTTCGGCGCGATCCTCGCCGCCTTCGACACGGGCGTCGGCACGGGCTCGACGAGCATGGGCTGGCTCATCCAGCACCACGGGTTCCGGTCCGCCTTCGGCGTGGCCGCGGCGCTGTCGGCGCTCGCCGTGCCCTATTTCCTCACGATGGACCGGGTGCTCAAGACCGAATCGCTGATCGACTAATCCCGAATCGCCGAATCTCGAACGACAGAACGGGAGTCACCAGATACGAACCGACAGAATTCAGGACTCCCGCTTCGTGCCGTTTGTTGCGGACGTTTACGCTGGGCGATCTGAGCGCGCCTACGTAGAACCCGATCCTGACGCCCGACGTCGATTCGCCGTGCCCGGCATCGCCGCGGTCGGCTGGCCGAAGAACGGGGACGTCATGACGCCCGAGAAGCCGATCGGGTTCGCGTGGTTGAGCAGGTTCTGGGCCGAGACGTACAGCTCGAAGCGGATCCGCTTGTCTTCCGCGCCGCCGCCGCCGATTCCGCTCAGCAGATCCCCGGCGCTGCCGCCGCCCCCGCCCACGCGCTGAACGATCATCGTCGGGCCGCCCGGAGTGGCGCCGGCGGAGCGCTGGCCGAAGCCGAACGCATAGCTGACCCGCGCGGCAAGATCCCACATGCCCTTCGCGCTCGCGCTGTTGCGCGCCAGGCCGGACGGGCGATCGTTGAACACCGTGTCGCCGTTGTCGTCGCGACCGGTGGTGACGTTGTAAGGCGATCCCGTACGGGCGGTCGCGGTCACGCCGAGACGGATGTTCTTCACCAGCGTGGTATTGACGAGGCCGCTGAAATGATGGCGCGGCACGCCGGCTGCGGGCCCCCACTCTCCGGCGAGGTCGTAGCTGTTTGCCGGCAGGCTGAAGGGGCCGTCCGAGTCGTTGGCTTGCCGCATGAAGGAGTAGTTCACGAAGAGCAGCGTCCGGCGGCCCGGCACGTTCACGTTGAGGCCGGCGTTCACCGAGTTGCCGCGGGTCCGGGCGGTCGATTCCACCTGGGTGATGTTTCCACGAGCGGGATCGGGGCGCGTGCCATCCGCCTGCGGGGCGTTGATGTTGCGGCCCCTGAACCGGTTGGTGCCCTCGCTGTGGGTGACGCTCACATTGGCCGAGGCGATTGACGAGAACTGCCGGCTGACGCCGACGTTCATCATCACGCGCTTCGGCATGACGAGATCGCCGGCGAGCACATACGTGCTGGCCGGCAGGATCTGCTGGTCGGCGCCTCCCGCGATTGGGTTCGGATAGCCGGGGTTGCGAATCACGAGGTCCTGCTGCCGGACACCGTCAACCCGCAGCGTCTGCTCGAACGTCTCCGAGTCGAGCCAGTCGTAGAAGATCCCGCCCCCGGCGCGAACCGTGGTCCTGCCGTTCTGGAACGGCGACCAGGTGAGGCTGGCGCGCGGCGCGAGGTTCCATCTGTCTCCGAGGTGTGTCTGGAACTCCTGGCGTACGCCGGCGCTCACCGTGAGGTTCTTGCGCGCGCGCCAGTCGTCCTGCGCGAACACGCCCGCCTGCCAGTGCGAGTACTGCACGAGCGGATCGCCGGAGCGGCGCGTGTATGTCGTTGGCTGGCCGGCCTCGTAGTCGGCGAGGCTCTCGAATGTGTAGGTCCCGAGATAATTCGTCCGGCTGTCGCTGCGAAACCGGCCGCCTTCGACGAGCGCCCCGGCACGCACGGAGTGTTTTCCCTTCGCCCAGTCGATGTTGGTCGCCCACTCCAGCTCGCGGCTCGTCCGTCCACCTTCCTGTTGGGCGCCGCCCGCCGTGAAGGCATCCAGCACGCGCACGGTCGGCAGCTGGGTTGCCGAGGATGACGCGCCTGACTGCCAGCGGAGCTGCAGCCGCGATTCCGCGAAGACGTTCCGGCTCCACGGTCCGCTCTCCGACAGCCGCAGCAGGCTTTCGTCGGCGGTCCGCGAGTACGCGCGGTCCGGCAGATCGTAACTGCCGACCCCGAGATTGCCCTGCTCGTTTTCGTTCTGCTGGTAGGTCGCGCGCAGCGTGTGCGCTTTGCTCAGCGCATGGTCGACGCGTCCGTTGAAGTTGATGCGATCGGCCGGCCTGCGGATCGGCGCCGCTCGCTCGCCTCCCGGAACCGCGACAAAGACGTTCGCGGAGTCGTAGAGCGACGCCCCGCCCGCCGACAGGGAAAACGACGTGCGCGCCTCGAGCAGCGTGCCGCTCAGGTTGAACGTGTACTGCTGCGTCTGCTCGGGCCCCTTTGCCGGCTGGAAAGCGTTCCGCGCGTTCAGCGAGTCGTCGCGGAACATGAAATCCAGGCTGCCGCGCATCGGCCCGAGGCCCGGCTGCGTGACGATGTCGACGAAGACCAGGCCGCCGCCGTGGTTTTCCGCCGCGAACATGTCGCGGGAGAAGCGGATCGATCGGATCTGCGATTTGGGAGGCAGGCGGCCGCCGCGGAACCCGTCCACGCGGATCGTGGCGCCGGGGCCCGCCATCTCCTCCAACACCTTTTCCATCTCGTCGGGATCGTCGGGCAGCGCGTCGATCTGGTCCTTCGAGAGGACCGTGTTGAACCGATCGTTGTTGGGATCCGACGCCGACCGTCGCCGGATCGCGGCCGACCGATACGCGCTCGTCGACTTTCTGAATCGCGAGCCTCACCTCGCGCCGGTTCTCGCCGGCGCGAACGCGCACGTCAGGCAGGATGCGCGTCTCGAACCCGGGAAAGCTCGCCTCGATCGAGTACCTCCCGGCGACGAGGTCCGCGGCGATCGCGACACCCTGGCTGTCGGTCGCCAGGCCCTCGTGCGCGATCGCCCGCGTCGGCTCGTCGGCGCCGCGGACGTGCACGAGCGCGCCCGGAATCACGGCGCCGCTCGGATCCTGTACGACGACACGCAGGGTGCCGGTCTGCGGCCGCTGCCGTGCGTCCGAGAGTGCCGGACGGGCGTCCGAGAGTGCCGGACGGCGTCCGCCGGCCACCAGAGCACCAGGAACACGAAACACCACGCCGCGACGCGCGGGCGCACGTGGCTACCGCACCCTTTCGTCGCGCGTTGTGGACGTGCCGGGGCCGGCGGCGGCCGCCTCGAACTTCCTCGGGATCGATCTTCGGATTGACCCGCACCTTGCTGATGCTCCACTCCTCCGTCGTCGCGCCCGCGGCGGCGCGCCGCAGGCGGTGCGGGAACTTGATCCCGTCCACGTCGCGCCAGTCGTCGAAGTACAGCGTGTAGTCCACCATCGCGTGGCGGCTGTTTCCGCAGTTCCTCCGCCTGGCGCTGCGCGTCCTCGGTCAGCTTTGTCCGCTCTTCGTCCGTGATCTGCCGGCCCTGTTGCGGCGGGCCCTGCGTGCCGGGGCCGCCACCGCGCGGTCCGCCGCCACGCGGTCCGCCCATCGTCACCACGCGTCCCTGCGGCCCTTGATACGTGACCATCAGCGGCAGGTGCGTCTCCTTGTCGATGAAGAGCCGGGCCGCGAAGCCGTCCGCGTTCTTCACCTCGATCACATCGGCCTTGCCGTCCGGCGACTCGGCTTCTCCGGCATACGTGACGCGCGCGTTCAGCGAAGGATGTGCCGCGCCGAACCATCCGAGCATGAGGCGGGAGAGCTCCTGGCGCGACGAGCGCACGACCGTGCGATCGATCTGCTGCTGCTGTTCCGGCGTGGGCTTCTCGGTCGGGCCGGGCATCGCGCCTGACGGTCCCATCCTGATGATCATCGCGCCGCCGGGGCCGATGCCGGGAGCTGCCGCTGCCTTCAACGGCCGATCGCCGTTGAACCCCGTCGTCATGCCGACGGTCACCATGCCGCCCTGCGGTGTCTCGGCGCGCATGTACTTGTCCGGCATCTCGACCAGGAGCTCGACGTCGGCGGTCATCTGAAAGGTGCCGACGTTGCGCTGCGCGGCGGCCTCGACGCCGAGGGACTTCAACCCCTCCAGCTTCTTGCCGCCGATCGCCTTCCGCGCCGTGGCGATGACGTTCGCCGCCTTCGTGTCCTCCTGCCGGGCCGCGATCCGGCCGGGCAGAGCGGCGATCGTGACGAGCGCAACCAACCCGGCCGCCGCAGTTCTGATTCGCATTGCTGAGATCCTCTCTGTCAATCCGGCTGAAGCCGGATGCCACCGATACCGACACCACCGATACCGCAACGCTATCCGGATGCCACCGATACCGACGCGACGATGATGGCGTGCCGGGTCCGGGCAATGGTTAAGCCCGCGCAAAGAGATTGTTAAGGACGTAAAACCTCGCGGGCGATCGCCGTAAGTGCCGCAACCCGCGTGCTAGACTCGGCGAATGAGAGGTCGATTCCGGCTGCCGATGTTCGTCGTGGCGGCCGCGCTGCTCGGGCTCATCGCGCTGCTCGCGACGCTTCAATACAAGTGGCTCGGACGGATCAGCGACGAGGAGCGCGAAGGGATGAAAGCGTCGCTGAACACTCGCGCGTCGGGGTTCGCGCAGGACTTCGACAGCGAGCTGACGCGCGCCTACCTGTTGTTCCAGGTCGAGCCGATGGAGGACGCCGGCAATCTCGCGGCGCGCGTGGCCGCCCGCTACGACCGGTGGCAGAGCACCGCGCGGCACCCGCGGCTGATCAAGGACGTGTACCTGACGGCCGCCGACGTCGACCAGCCGCTGCAGCGGTTCAATCAGGCCACGCGGTTCCTCGAGCCGGCGGACTGGCCCGCGTCGATGAGCGAGCTTCGCGCGCAGCTGCGGACGGGCGGTGATCCGTCAGCGCCGATTGGCTCCCTTCTCGTGCGGACGATGATGCCGCCGGTGTGGGAGCACGTGCCCGCGGTGGTCGTGCCGACGCCAGTGGTATTTTTCAATGCGCGTGGGGCCGCCAGCCCCACGCGCTCGCGCTGCGGCGCTCGAAGACTCGCTATCCTCGCGCGGGCCGCAGGCGCTACGCCGAGAACACGGAGTTCAACACCATACCGGGGCTGTCGTACACGGTGCTGCTGCTCGATCGCGACTACGTCATCGGCGAGATGCTGCCGGGACTTGCGCAGCAGCATTTCCGCAGGACCGGTGACACGTTCGACTATCAGGTCGCGGTCGTCAGCAGCGCGGGGCGGGGCGTCGTGTACCACAGCGCCGCCGGCTTCTCGCCGAAGCCCGACGCACAGGCGGACGCCGCGGTGGATCTCTTTCAAGTGCGGACGCAGGACTTCGGCAACGTCGCCGCCGAAGTGCGGCGGTTCGCCACGACGTTCATCGCGAAGCTCCCGCCGGGCGGCCGCCGCGGAACGTCGCCCCAGGTCACGCGCAAGGAGATCATCGTCCCGCCGGGGCCGGGCGATGGACGGACGACGGGAACGCTTGCGACCCGCGAATCCGGTTCCGTGTCGATCATCGTCCGCCAGAACCCCGTGGACGGACGAGCCGGGGGGCCGACCGCCACCTGGCGGATGACGCCCCCGAGCGCGCCGCGCTGGCGCCTGATCGTCAAGCACCCGTCGGGATCGCTGGAAGCGGCGGTCAACGCGGTGCGGCGCCGGAACCTGATCGTCAGTTCGAGCATCCTCGCGGTGCTCGGGGCCAGCGTCGGCCTCCTGATTCTCTCGACGCGCCGCGCGCAGGAGCTCGCGCGCCAGCAGATGGAGTTCGTCGCCGCCGTCTCGCACGAGCTGCGCACGCCGCTCGCGGTCATCCGCTCGGCCGGCGACAACCTCGCCGACGGCGTGGTTCGAGACGACGAGCAGATCCGCAAGTACGGCGATCTCGTGCGGAACGAAGGGCGGCGGCTGACGGAGATGGTCGAGCAGATCCTCGAGTTCGCCGGCATCCAGTCGGGGCAGCGCGGCTTCGCGCTGAGGCCGGTCGCGGTCGCGCCGATGCTGCACGAGATCGTGAGCTCGTCGCGCGCGCTCATCGAGGAGGCGGGGATGCGGGTCGAGTACGACCTCCCGGAGAACTTCCCGCCGGTCCTCGGCGACGAGCCCGCGCTGCGCCGCGTGTTTCAGAACCTGATCGCCAACGCCATCAAGTACGGGCAGCGCAGGGGCGATGGCGTTGGACTTGGGCGCGCGTCAAGACGCGGCGGCGACGATGCACGTCACGGTCGCGGATCGGGGCATCGGCATCGCGCCGGCGGAGCAGTCGCGCATCTTCGAGCCGTTCTACCGGACGCCCGACGTCATCGCGGCGCAGACGCAGGGCGCCGGCCTCGGTCTCAGCCTGGTCAAGCGGATCGTCGAAGCGCACGGCGGACGCGTGATCGTGCGCAGCGCGCCGGGCGCCGGCAGCGAGTTCACCGTCGTGATGCCGGCGGCCGCCGAAGAGCCGCCTCGACTCGCCGCGCGCCCCCGCTCGCTCGGGACAGGCCGCGGGTCACGGTTCGCACGCGTGAAGCGCCTGCTGCTGGTCGAAGACGAACCAGGGCTGGTGCTGACGCTGCGCGATCGCCTCACTCGCGAGGGGTATTCCGTCGACACCAGCGCCGACGGCGAGAGCGGGCTCGAGCGCGCCGCCGGCGAGGCGTTCGATCTCGTGCTCCTCGACGTCATGCTGCCGCGGATCAACGGCCTCGACGTGCTGCCGGGAATTGCGGAAGCGCGGGATCGAAACGCCCGTCATCATGCTGACCGCCAGGGTCAGGTCGCCGACAAGGTCGTCGGCCTGAAGCTCGGCGCCGACGACTACGTCACGAAGCCGTTCGAGATGATGGAGCTGCTGGCGCGGATCGAGGCCAAGCTGCGCCGCGCGCCGCTCGCCCCGCATCCGGTGGACGGGTACCAGTTCGGCGACGTCCGCATCGACTTCCGCCGCGCGGAGGTGACCAAGGCGGGCGCAGCCGCTCGAGCTCTCGGCCCGCGAGTTCCAGCTGCTCAAGTACTTCATCGAGCATCGCGGCGCGACGCTCACCCGCGACGAGCTGCTGAACGAGGTCTGGGGCTACAACGCGATGCCGTCCACGCGCACCGTCGACGTCCACGTCGCCTGGCTGCGGCAGAAGATCGAGCCGAACTCCCGCCACCCGCAGTACATCCTCACGGTGCACGGGATGGGTACAAGTTCGCGGGGTGAGGCAACGAGAACTGTCACGCGCCGGTGCGCCTAGCTCTCCAACACGGAGTTCACGGAGTGCACGGAGCTCTGACTAC
Source organism: uncultured Acidobacteriota bacterium (assembly GCA_963820645.1). GTDB lineage: Bacteria > Acidobacteriota > Vicinamibacteria > Vicinamibacterales > 2-12-FULL-66-21 > JALZOC01. Next base: position 127,425 of record CAWGAS010000011.1, read on the forward strand.
ATGCTCCGAACGCACTCGAGGCGCGCGGAGCGCGTCAGGCCAGGCGAGACCGGCGGGTGCAAGCCGGGTCACAATCCCCGACCGGCGTACCCGCAGGTCTCGCCTGACCTGCAACGCCGGCCAATCGTCACTCCGGCCTCGAGTGCGTTGACGCCGTGGACAGCGGCATTCAGTGTTCTGTTTTGTCTGCGGTTGCTGCCAAATTGAGCATCGTGTCGAAATACCAACTCCGACCCAGTCGCTTCGCTCCCGGAGCCTCCGTGCACTCCGTGCCTCCGCGTTGGAAGAACAGCGAAGCCTGTTTGACAGTTTTTTCTCCGTTTATAGAATTAGATTGTAAAGTTCGCGGGCGAGATAGCGGAGGGGACGGAGTTAGCGGAGGTACGCCAAACTCCACCGACAGAAACACGGAGGCACGGAGCAACGGAGTAACGGAGAAAGAACAAAGTAGTTTTTGTCTCCGTTCCTCCGTTTCTCCGTCGCTCCGTGTTAAACACCTTCGTTATCTCCGTCATCTCCGTTAACTCGTCAGTTCCACGATTTCCACCTCGGCCCGCCCGCCGACGATCGTCAACCGTGCGACCGATGGCCTCAGATTGAACCGCTTGGGACCCGCCGCCCCCGGGTTGACGACGAGGCGCGCCCCGTCGCGGTGCACGAGCGCCCTGTGCGTGTGGCCGTACACGACGACGTCGGCGTCGTAGCTGGCGAGCAGCTCTGACGGCGTCGGGGAGCCGAATTCGTGGCCGTGGCTGACGTGAATCTCGAGACCCCCGGCGTGGACGAGCAGCTGTGCCTTTAGCGGCGGATCCGGCGGATCGACGTTGCCGTAGACGGCCCGAACCGGCGCGATCCGCTCGAGCGCATCGAGGATCGCGCGGCCGCCGACGTCTCCGGCGTGGAGGATCTGCGAGACCCCGGCCAGCGCCGTGAGCACGCCGTCCCGGAGAAGGCCGTGCGTATCGGACACGAGGCCGATTATGATGGCCTCTTGATCATGCGGTTGTGCGACGTTCATTGCCATTTCTTCTCGACGCGGTTTCTCGAGCTGCTCACCGGGGGCCTTCCCGATCTGCCCGACACGGATCGGGCCATCGCAGTATCGCACCGCCTGGGGTGGGACGATCCGGGAAGCGCCGAGGATCTCGCGGATCGCTGGGCCGCGGAGCTCGATCGGCCACGGCGTCGCCAGGGCCGTGGTCATCGCGAGCATCACCGGCGACGAGGACTCCGTTGCCGCCGCGGTCCGCCGCCATCCCTCGAGGTTTGTCGGGTTCTTCATGTTCAACCCGACGCAGGGGGACGTCGGCGGCCGGCTGCGGCGGGCCCTCGGCGACCTGCGGCTGCGCGGCATCTGCCTGTTCCCCGCGATGCACGGATACCGCCTGGACGATGAGCGGGCCCGCGATGTCTTTGCCGCCGCCGCGGTCCACGGCGCCGTGGTGTTCGTCCACTGCGGCGTGCTGACCGTCGGCGTCAGAAAAAGCTGGGCCTCCCGTCCCCGTTCGACCTGCGCCTGGGAGATCCGCTCGCGCTCGCCACGACGGCGTCGCGATTCCCCCAGGTACGGGTAATCGTGCCGCACTTCGGCGCGGGCATGTTCCGCGAGCTGCTGATGGCAGCCGAGCATTGCCCGAACATCCACATCGATACGTCGAGCTCGAACGGCTGGATGAAGGACCCATCCGGGCCTCACGCTCGACGCCGTGTTCCGCCAGGCGCTCGCCGTGGCCGGCCCGGAGCGTGTGCTCTTCGGCACCGACTCGTCGTTCTTCCCGCGCGGCTGGCAGCAGCCGATCCACGCGGCGCAGGAAGCCGCCCTGCGCGCCGCCGGTGTGTCCGACGACGACCGGGCGAGGATCTTCGGGGGGAACTTCGATCGTTTGTTCCCCGTGAGTTAGCGAAGGGGACGGAGATCAACGGAATTCACCGCACTGAAAACACGGAGAAACGGAGGAACGGAGAGAACGGAAAATCCTCCGTTGCTCCGTTTCTCCGTTTCTCCGTTCGAAGTGCGTTGCTGTCGTGTTGAAGTCCGTTGCCTCCGTCACCTCCGTTGTCTCGGTCCCACACAGGAGCACAGATGACCCGCAAGTTCCTGATCCTCACCGCCCTCTCCCTCAGCCTCATCGTCCTGACGGCCCTCGCGGTGCGCACGGCCGCCGCGCCCAACCGCGGGGTGGAAGCAGGCGCCCGCGGACCTCGTGCTGACGAACGGCAAGATCGTCACCGTTGACGACGCGATGCCGGAAGCACAGGCGCTGGCGGTTCGCGGCGATCGGATCGTGGCGCTCGGCGCCAGCGCCGACATCAGGCGCTACGTGGGCCCGGCGACCGAGGTCGTCGACCTCCAGGGGCAGCTGGCCATCCCGGGGTTCATCGAGGGGCATGGCCACTTCAACGGCGTGGGGACCGCCGAGCTCCAATTGAAGTTGATGAAGACGACCAGCTGGGACGAGATCGTGTCGATGGTGGCGGCGGCCGTGAAGACCGCCAAGCGCGGTCAGTGGATCTACGGCCGCGGCTGGCACCAGGAAAAATGGACGTCCAAGCCGGATCCGAACGTCGAGGGTTTCCCGACCCGGGCGTCGCTCGACGCGGTGTCGCCGGACAACCCGGTGGTCCTCACGCACGCGAGCGGCCACGCCAGCTTTGCAAACAGCCTGGCGCTCCAGCGCTCCGGCATCTCGAGGACCACGCCGAACCCGCCTGGAGGCGAGCTCCTCAGGGACGCGGCAGGGGCGCCTACCGGGCTGATGCGCGAGCGCGCCTCCGGCCTGATCCGCCGCGGCAGTCGGGGAGCCGGCGCCCACCGCGGAGGAGAGCCTGGCGCGAGGCCGCAGGATTCTCGAGCTCGCGTCGCGGGAGGTCGTCTCGAAGGGCATCACGACGTTTCAGGATGCCGGCTCGTCGTTTGCCGACGTGGACCTGATGAAGGCGATGGTGGACGAAGGGAAGATGGGCGTCCGCCTGTGGATCATGATCCGCGAGAACAACGTGGTGCTCGCGCAGAACCTCGCGAAGTACCGGATGGTGGACTACGGCGGCGGGCACCTCACCGTGCGCGCGATCAAGCATTCGCATCGACGGCGCGCTCGGCTCGCGCGGTGCGTGGCTGCTCGAGCCGTACTCCGACAAGCCGGACAGCACCGGGCTGAATACGACGACGCCCGATGTCATCGCCGCGAGCGCGGTGCTCGCCGTGCAGCACGACTATCAGATGTGCGTCCACGCGATCGGCGATCGCGCCAATCGCGAGACGCTCAACATCTTCGAGCAGGCGTTCAAGGCGAACCCGGCCAAACGGGATCTGCGGTGGCGCGTGGAGCACGCGCAGCACCTCAGCCTGTCCGACATTCCGCGCTTCGGGCAGCTTGGCGTGATCGCCTCGATGCAGGGGATCCACTGCACGTCGGACGCGCCGTACGTGCCGGAACGGCTCGGCCTGAAGCGGGCCGAGGAAGGCGCGTACGTCTGGCAGAAGCTGATGAAGAGCGGCGCGTCCGTGATCAACGGCACCGACGCGCCGGTCGAGGACGTCGATCCGATCGCGAGCTACTACGCGACCGTCAGCCGCAGGACCGCCAGCGGCACGGTGTTCTTTCCGGATCAGCGGATGAGCCGCATGGAGGCGCTGAAGTCCTACACGCTCAATCCCGCGTTCGCCGGTTTCGACGAGGGCACACGCGGATCGCTCGAGGTCGGCAAGTACGCGGATGTGACCGTGCTGTCGAAGGACATTCTGACCGTGGCCGAGGATCAGATCCCGACCGCGCAGGTCAGCTACACGATCGTGGGCGGGAAGATTCTCTACAAGAGATGAGGAGCCCCCCAGTTCTTGTAACAGGAGGTCAGGAGGTCAGGAGACGATTTTTTTCTTAAGACCAAAGAAACTCCTGATCTCCTGATTTGCTGTTTAGTCTTTATCTCGCTCCGACAGGTTTCCCGCGGCGCGCGACGGGCTCCGGTGGCGGCACGTGCCGGCGCATCTGCTCGAAGAACCGGCTGCAGGCGCGGTGGAAGCGGTCGGCGAGCTGCCGTCCTGCATCCCCGGGGACGGGGCCGAGCCGCGACCACGAGGCCTGTGCGCCGCGGACGTCTTCCGCCATGGCACGCCACTTCGATTCCTCGCCCGCGCGGCCGCCGATCGTGTTCGAGGCGAGCGCCTCGCGGAGCATCTCCGCGAGCGCCGCGAGAGGAGCCGGCGGGAGGGGCCGTGTTGTTCAGGAAGCCCTCCACACGCTGGCAGAGCTTCTCCATCTTCTGCCGGTTCGCGTCCACGTCGAGCTCCGACCCGCGGAACGCCTCCGGATAGGCGGCCATGACCCGCTCGAGCGCGCTCATGAAGCGTCCGCTCAGCGGATCGGCGCCCTGGCGCACCGCCGTCGACGACTGGTTCCAGCGGCTGCGCAGTGAACGGATCTGCTCGAGCAGGGCCGCGTGCTCGACGGGATCGGGCGCCGGCGGCGCGACGATCGCGGGACTGGCGCCGTCTGCCGCGCCGGCGCCCATCTCGATGTCGCCCCCGACCTCGGGCCCGTTCGGCTCGGCCGCGTCGGTGTAGCGTGCCGCCCCGAGCGATTCGAGCTCGGTGACGAGCGCTTCCCGATCCGCCTGCCTGGTTTCGAGCTCGATCTGGTCGCGCCGTTTGTAGCGATCGAAGAACGTGTCGCACGCCGCACGGAAGCGCTGCCACATGACCTCGGACTTGTTGCGGCGCACCGGCCCGACATTCCTCCAGTCGGCCTGGAGCCTTCGGACTCGCTCGCGCCCCGCTCCCAGTCGGTCGAGGCCGCCAGCTCCTCGGCGCGCGCGCAGAGCGCTTCTTTTTTGGCGAGGTTGGCCGCCCAGGTTTCCTTCCGCTCGGCCAGATCGGCGTTGCGGCGCGTGAAGAAGGCATCGCACGCGTCGCGGAACCGCTTCCACGTCACGCGCGTGTCCTGCCGGGGCACCGGACCGATCTCCTGCCACTCGGCCTGCAGCTTCTTCAGCTCGTCGGCGGTCTTGATCCAGTCGGTCGACGTCGCGAGCGCCTCGGCGCGCTCGATCAGCACCAGCTTGCGCTCGAGATTGCCCTTCCGCTCCTCGACCCGCTGGGCGAAGAACTCGCGCACCTTCGTCTGGACGGGGTCCGCGGCCTGCCGGTAGCGATGCCAGAGCGTCTGCGCCTGCGAGCGCGGCGCGTCGGCGGCCTGCTTCCATCGCTCCTGGATCTCGTGGAGCTCGTGCGCGGCCTTGTCGAGGTCCTCGGGCTTCACCCCTTCGGGCGTATCGAAGCCGTACTTGGCGCGAAGCGCTTCGGTCCGCGCGATCAGCTCCTCCTGGACGGCGGCGTTGGCGAACCGCTTCCACTCGTCCATTTCGCGGAGCTCGTGCAGCTTCGGACCCACGACCGCCTGCGCCGCCTTCAACCGCTCGACGAACTGTTCGTGATCCGGCAGCTGCGGCGGCGCATCGAGGGCCGCGCGCAGCTCGCGGGCGATCCGATCGGCCTCCCGAAGCGTCAGATCCTCGGCGGCCGCCCGCCGGGTCGCGCGGTCGATCAGCTGCTCGAGGCGCAGCGCGTGCTGCCTGAGCGTGCGCTCGGCCGCCGCGCGGCGCTCTTCGGCGCGCAGCCGCACGCGCGCGTCCGCCGCGGCGAATCGCTCGGCAATCGCCGGATCCAGCGCGTCCGATCGCTCGCGCAGCGAGCCCCACTCCCGTTGCACCGCGCCCCACGCCTCGTCCGAGTCCATCTGCTCCAGGAGCGAGAGACGCTCGGCTTCCGCCGACAGCTCATCCAGCCGCGCGTGGGTGCGCGCGATCTCCTGCCGGTTCTGGTGCCGTTCGGCCGCCCGCCGGCACGCCTCTTCGAACCGCGCCTTCAGGCGGGCTTCCTCGATCTCCTGGCCTGACGGCCCCGGCAACCCTTCCCATTCGCCGCGGGCCTTTTCGATCTCGTCGAGCGCCTCCTCGCCGCGGGCGTTTTCGATCCGCTCGCACAGCAGGAGCCGCGCGGCCTGGAGCGCCGCGTCGCGCTCGGCGGCGGCGCGCCGCTCCTCCTGTTCACGCTCGTATGCGGCGATCGCGGCGCCGGCGGCCTCGACCAGAACGCCGTACCGGCGGCGGTCTCCGGATCGAGCTCGAACGAGCCGGACGCGGCGAGCTCGCGCCAGTCGACGTCCGCGGCGGCGAGCTGATCGCCGGTGGGGACGGCCGGGTTGGCGGCAACCATCTCGACGCGCGCCAGGACGGCCGCCACGCGCTGCTGATGCTGTTCGAGCGCCAGCCGCCTGGCCGCCTCGGCCTCGTCTATTGCCTGCACCATCGCGCGGGCGCGCCTCGAGACGGACTTGTTCTTCGCCCGCGCGTTCACGCTCTCCAGCGTGGCGCGCTCGTCAGCGCCACCAGGGGTCCCGGCCCCGAGGCACTTCTCGAGCGCGGCAATGCCGGCGTCCTTGTGGTCGGTCTTCATGGCGACGTTGAGGAGCTCGGCGGCGTCCCCGACGCGCGCCACGGCGTCGGCCGCCGTCTGCGGATTGGCGGCATGGCGCGCGACGCTGCTGAGCGCCTTGACGTCGTGCACGCGGCCGAGCGCCGCCGCCCGGACGGTGTCGTGCGGCGAAGACTTCGCGATGGCCGACAACTGTTTGGGATCCTCGAGCCCGTCGATCGCGAGCGCCGCGTCGGCGTCGGTCCCCGCGGGGGCGGTCGCGATCGCGACGAGCCGCTCCGCTATCTCGCGGCGGAGGTCGTCGTCCCGCTCGGATCGCGCCAGGTCCGCGAGCCGCGCGACGTTCGCGACGCGAACAATGGCCTCCCTCCGCACGCGCACGTCCTCGTCGCCGCGCGCCAGCTCCTCGATCACCGCCTGATGTTCGGGGTCGTCCGGAATCTCGGGCACCGCCGCCGCGCGGACCGCCGGGTCCGCGTGCTTCCATCTGGGTTGTGGCTTGAATCGATCGAGGAAAGACATTTGGGGGCCTTACAAACTGCCAATTGTGAATGGTGACTCGAGACCGCAACGGGGCGTTGGACGAACCCCGTTGCCTCTCGGTTCACCATTCACAATTCACAGTTTCATTAACCGCTCGATTCTTGTATCAGCCACTCGGCGATCTGCTCGCGGGACATCCGGTGATCGTCGTTGAGGTGCACGATCATCGACGCCAGCGGCAGACGCTTCGAGCAGCCCTGCGGGCACTGCTTGGTCATCTCGTCGAGGCACCGGAAGAGCCGTTCGAGATGATCGGGTATCAACTTGCCGTGCTGGCGCGGCAGGTGGTACACCCCTTCGTAGACCGCTCCGAGGGCGCACGATCCGCCCTTCTCGTCGAAGTAGCTGCCGAAGCACTGTGGACCACGGGCCGAGCCGGCCCGGATGAACTCGGCCAGCTCTTTCTGCTCGCTCTGGAGGTCAGTGACCATCGCGAAACTCCTTCTGTCCGCCAGCGCGGACGGTCGCGGATGCGATTTACGTGCCGGACTATTATTGTACTGCAGGCCCATAATTGATGGGTCAGCCATCGAGTCGGTCAGCCCGGATCCATCGGGTTGAATTTGCCTCGCCATGGAGTCGTATGCGAACGCCACTTTATCATCCGCTTCCGGCGGTCGTTCTGTCCGCGATCCTGGGATGGATCCCTTCAGGCCGGGGTCCGCTTCCAGCCTCGAACGGGCCCGGGTGGAGCCCCCCGGCCGCCCCTCGCTTCAGCCCTTGCCCCGGCTGCGGACGTCTCCGATGACGGCTCATCCGGGCAGGTCAAGGCCACCACGCCGGTCCAGGCGCCCCCGCTTCAGGCCCCGCCGCTCGAGCCGGCTCCGGGAAACGGCGTGGCGGTGATTACCACGTCGTTCGGCGACATCACGATTGAGCTCTTCAAGGATCGCGCGCCGGTCTCGGTCGAGAACTTCCTGCGGGTACGCGAACGACGGCTTCTACGCCGGCACGATCTTCCATCGCGTGAAGCCCAAGTTCATGATTCAGGGGGGCGGATACACCGACACGCTGACCGAGAAACCGACGCGCCCGCCGATTCAGAACGAGGCCACCAATGGCCTGCGGAACGCGCGGGGGACCGTGGCCATGGCGCGCCTCGCGACGCTGCGCAGCGCCACCGCGCAGTTCTACATCAACATCGTCGACAACCGGTCGCTCGACCACACCGGGTATTCCCCGTCTCGAATTCGGTACGCGGTCTTCGGGCGCGTCCTTTCCGGCATGGACGTCGCGGACCGGATCGCCGCCGTGGCGACCGCTGCGTCGGGCGACATGGAGGACGTCCCGGTCGAAGCCGGTCTACATCAAGAGCGTCCGTGTGCTGAAATAGAGGCTTCGCTGCCGGGACACTTCGCCCGCCGTCGCTTGTCGCGCGACGGCCAAAGGCGACAAGCTATGGCGGGCCCGCCGAAGCGCGCTGAGTCTTGGCCGCGCGCGAAGGCGGCGGGACTCGGCAAACCCGATCAACCAAAACGCTCAACTCTGTAACCAGCTCTCAGGTCACAGTTCACATCCCAAATCACAGTGCCCCGTCCACTCTTCGTAATCTTCCTCACGATCTTCGTAAACCTCGTCGGCTTCGGGATCATCATCCCGCTGCTGCCGTTCTGACGCGCAGACGTTCGGCGCGTCGCCGTTTGCGATCGGTCTGCCTCTTCGCGTCCTTTTCGCTCAGCCAGCTCGTCGCCTCGCCGGTGCTCGGCGAGCTGTCGGATCGCTGGGGCCGGCGGCCCGTGCTCATTCTGAGCCTCGTCGGCACGGTCGTGAGCTTCGTGATGCTGGCCCTGGCGCACAACCTGGCGATGCTGTTCGCCGCGCGGATCGTGGACGGGCTCTCGGGCGGCAACATCACGACCGCCCGCGCCTACATCGCCGACGTCACGACCGAGGAGAACCGCGCGAAGGCCTTCGGCATGCTCGGCGCCGCGTTCGGCGTCGGCTTCATCATCGGCCCCGCGCTCGGGGCGGCGTTTTCGCACATCAGCTACACCGCGCCCATCTGGGCGGCCGCGGCGATTACCGTCGTCGCGATCGCGCTGGCGTGGTTCTGGCTGCCGGAGACGGTCCACCGCGCCGATGCCGCACGCGCACCGTGGCGGGCGCTGGCGGATCTCTGGGCCGCCCGGATCTTGCGCGTGCTGTTCTCGGTGGACTTCCTCTACTGGACGGCGTTCGCGGTCTACCAGACGACGTTCGCGCTGTTCGGCGCGCAGCGGTTCGGGTTCGATGCCGCGAGGACGGGCTATCTGCTGAGCGCCTTCGGCTTTCTCGGCGTTGTCGTGCAGGGCGCGCTCGTCGGGCCGATCGTGCGCGCGCTGGGGGAAAAGCGGACGCTCGGCATGGGACTGCTGTTCGCGGCCGTCGGGTGGGGCGGGAGCGCGCTGACGCACTCCGTGCCGGTCTTCGTGTTGATGCTGGTGCCCGGCGCGGCCGGCATCGGCTTGTGCAACGCGACCCTGAGCTCGCTCGTCAGCAAGGCCGCGGGGCCGCACGAGCAGGGGCGCGTCCAGGGCGCCGCCGGCGCGCTCGAAAGCCTCGGCCGCACGGTGGGCCCGGTCTGGGGGAACGGATCGCTGCAGCAGTTCGGCGAGGGGACCGCCTACGGTTCAGCGGCGCTGGTGCTCATCGGCGCGGCGGCGTTGACGGCGCGCTTGCACGTTCGTGAGGGAGGGAACGGAGAGCCCGGAGCGCAGCGAGGCCGGGCTATCGAACGGAGGAACGGAGAACGGAGAAGCGGAGAAATCCTTAAAAACTCTTTCTTTCCGTTCCTCCGTTGCTCCGTCTTCTCCGTTAACTGCGCAGAGCCCCGTGGTTAAAACAGGGGCCCCTGTCTCCGGTTACCTCCTTCCCGTCCGCTCTTCCTCTACAGCTCCCCGAGCTCCTTCTCCAGGCGCGTAACCAGATCGTCCAGCTGCTCGATGACGGCCATCACGGTATCGGGCTGCGCGAGGTCCACGCCGGCCTTCTTCAGCTGTTCCATCGGGTAGTCGTTGCCGCCGGATCTGAGGAGCGCCAGGTATCGCTCGCGCGCCTCGACGGGGTTCGCGCCGCTCTGCATGATCTCGCGCGACAGGCGGGCCGCCGACGCGAAACAGGTCGCGTACTGGTAGACGTAGTACGGCGAGTTGAAGAAGTGCGGGATGCGCGCCCAGGTGATGCCCGTGAGCGGGTTCATGTCGATCGCGTCGCCGTAGTAGTCCTTCAGCAGCGACGTGTACATCTCGGTCAGGATGTCGGACGTAATCGGCAGATCCTGCTCGGCGAGCCGGTGGGCCGCGCAGCTCGTAGTCGGCAAACATCACCTGCGTGAAGAACGTCCCGGTGATGTTGTCGATCGCGTGCTGGAGCAGGACGATGCGCTCGGTCGGGTCGGTCGAGTGATCCAGCATGTATTCGAGCAGCAGCGCCTCGCTCAGCGTCGACGGCACCTCCGCGACGAAGATGGTGTAGTTCGAATACACGAAGGGCTGGGACTCGTGCGACAGGATGGTGTGCATCGAGTGGCCCATCTCGTGCGCCAGCGTGAACACGTCGTCCAGCGTGTCCGTGTAGTTGAGCAGCATGTAGGGGTGCGTGCCGTAGACCGGCGCCGAGTAGGCCCCGGAGCGCTTCCCCTCGTTTTCGTACACGTCGATCCAGCGGCCCGTGAATCCCTCGCGCATCCGCTTCTGGTACTCCGGCCCCAGCGGCGCGACGGCCTCGACGATCCAGTCGAGCACGTCGTCGTACGGGTACTTCTTGTCGAAGGTGACGAGCGGGATCGAAAAGTCGTACACGTGGTACGAGGCCACGCCGAGCGTCTTTCGCCGCAGCCGGTGGTAGCGGCGCAGCGGCTCGACGCCGGCCCGTGTCGTTTCGATCAGGTTCTCGACGACCGACGTGGGGATGTTGTCGCCGTGCAGCGCCCCCTCGAGCGTGCTGCGGTAGCCGCGGGCGCGGGCCTGGAACCAGTCACGCTGGCAGACGCCGTTGTAGAGCGTGGCGTAGGTGTTGAGCGTCGATCGATAGGTTTCGTGCAGCGCGCGAAAAGCGGCTTCGCGGTCTCCCTGATCGCGGCGCGTGGCCAGAAGGGCGCGGTACTGCCCGTACGAGACCGTGACCTGCTCGCCGGTGGACATCGTGATGGTTGGAAACTTCGCGTCCGCCGTGGACAGCGCCCAGTAGGCGTCGTTTGGCGCCGAGGCCAGGCGGCTCGCCAGCGACATCAACCGCTCGCCGGACTCGTCGAGCACGTGCTCCTGCTGCCGATACAGGTTCTCGATGGCGAACCGGTACACGCGCAGGGGCTCCGAGCGTCCATCCAGCCGCGGACGGTCTCGAGCGGAATCGACAGCAGCTCGGGGTTGAACCAGGACTCGGCCTGGCCGAGCCGCGCGAACAGGATCTGGACCTGTTGCCGCTTCGCGCTGATGGTGTTGTCGCGCTGGTCCTCGTCGTACTGCAGCGCCGGGAAATACCAGACGCGGTAGGCGAGCTGGCCCATCGACTCGGACAGGCGGAACGCCTCGAGCAGCTTGTCGGGCCCGCCGGCGAGCGTGCCCTTGAGCGCGGTGTAGGCCTCGATGTCCGCTTCGAGCTTCTTGTAGGCACTCTCCCAGGTTTCCCAGTCGGGAAAGATGTCCGTCAGTTTCCACTTGAACCGATTGGGGATTTCCTCACGGAGCCGGCTGCGGACTCCGGGCGGCTCAGCCGTGGCGACGTCGGTCGGACCGAACAGGATCATGAGAGCGCATCTCTTCACTATACCAAGGGCCGCGGCTGGCTTCGCACCTGCGGTGGGGGCAGCGGACCGCGCGCGACGAGGGGCTCGCTTCGCTCGCGTAGGGGCGGCTTGCGCCCGCGGTAGGGCGCTCGCTTCGCTCGCGTAGGGGCCGCGCGCTGGTTCGCACCCGCGGTAAGGGCGCTCGCTTCGCTCGCGTAGGGGCCGCGGCTCGCGTCACCCGCGGTAAGGGGCGACTCGCCGGTACGCAGTCGGGCCGTCCGAGGGGCCCGCGGGTCCCTTCGCACCCCGCGGTAGGGGCGCCCTGCCCTGAGCGAGCGCATGGAACCCGCGAGTCGAAGGGTCGCTGCGCTCGCGTAGGGGCCGCGGCCCTATTCGCGCCGCAGGATCAGAATGTCCTGGGCAGCGGTGCCGGTCCGGTCGAGTCGATTCCGAGGACAGCGAACCAGCGCGACCAGTGATCGCGGACGTATTGGTGCGAGTGAAAGGTGGTGTGATGGTACGCGGGAAAGTGCTGCTCCCATCCGTCGCCGAGCCAGTGCAGGACGCCGTCGGAGGTGAACCCGTCGAGCTGCTGCTGCAGGTCGGCGAGGTTGGTGTGGTTGGACTTCGTCAGCGTGTGATCGAGCATGCGTGGACCACTGATGGAGAGCAGCAGGATCCCGCCAGGGCGAACGAGGCGACGTAATTCGCCAAGCCACGCGTCCTGGTAACTGATGTTCAGATGCGTGAATACGCTGTAGCCCAGCACCAGGTCGAACCGCCGTCGGCTCGAAGGCCACCGGAGGAAGCCGGTCGTTGACGATCGCGGCCGTTTCAACGTCCGGATAGTTCTCGCGAATCCACTCGATGGCCATCTCGTCGCTGTCCGATCCGGCGAAATGCGCCTGCGGCATCAGCGCCCTGAGCCAGCGGAGCACACGGCCGACGCCGCAGCCAAAGTCGAGCACGCTCTCAAACTCGTGCAGGCCGCGGCCAATCGACGAGAGCGCCGCTCATAGACCTCGCAGGTGATCTTGCCGCTGACGTGAAACCAGTCGGGATTGTCCGTGCCGGCGACCCGGTGACGCATTGGTCCGGGTGGCATGAGAGCTGAGGGCGCAGCGCATCTGTCACGGCTAACATTCAGGCTACGGCGAACGCAGTGAGCCCATCGACCGCGGATCCGCGAGCTCGCTCAGGGCAGGCCGCCCCTACGGCGAGCGCAGCGAGCCGCCCCTACGGCGAACGCAGTGAGCCGCCCCTACGGCGAACGCAGTGAGCCGCCCCTACGGCGAACGCAGTGAGCCGCCCCTACGGCGAACGCAGTGAGCCGCCCCTACGCGACGGGCGTACGAAGCAGTGAGCCGCGCCCTTACGCGAGCGAAGCGAGCGCCCTGACCGCGGGTGCGAAGCCGAGCGCGGCTATATTGGAATATTATTGGAGTGTTATAGTATCGCGGACACTATCTCGCCAGTTGAAGACGGCCGCGATCACCAACAACGGGCTTCCTCCGGTAGCTTTCGAAGACGGGCGGTTCGACCTGGTGTTGGGCTACAGCGTCTTCACGCATCTGAGCATCAGCTACCAGGACGCGTGGCTTGGCGAGTTGCGGCGCCTCGTCCGCCCGGGCGGGATCCTGCTGCTCTCCATCAGCGGTCCGCGCATGCTCGATCACACGCTGACGAAGTCCAACCACACCAACCTCGCCGACCTGCGGCAGCAGCTCGACGCGTTCACCTCCGACGGCATCCTGCACTGGCTCGGCGACGGGTGGGAGCAGCATTTTCCCGCGTACTATCACACCACCTTTCACTCGCACCCATACGTGCGCGATCACTGGTCGCGTTGGTTCGCCGTCCTCGGAATCGACTCGACCGGACCAGACCCGCATGCCACAGGACATGGTGATCCTGCGGCGGGAATAGCGCGCTCCCGTGCGGGGCCGCGGTCGGGCGCTCGCTGCGCTCGCGAGGGGCGCGGTCGGCGCTACAACGCGGCCAGAAACTCCCCGGCCGCCGTCGACACCGCCTCGTTCCATTCGTGGGCGCCCTCGTAGACGAGCGGATGGAACGAGGCGCCGCGCGCCGACAGGGAGGCGACGTCCGCGTCGAACTTCGCCTGCGGTGAACCAGTCGTCGCGCTTTCCGCGCGCGAGGACGAGCGGCGGAAACCGCAGCGCCGGATCGGAGAGCAGCTCCGGCGGAACGTCCCCACCGATGGCAATCACGCCGGCCGCGTGACGCCGTCCCAGGAGCGCGGCGCGGAACGCCATCGCGACCCCTTGCGAGAAGCCGGTGTAGACGATGCGCGTCGAGCCGTCGTGCGGGACGGTGTCGAGAGCCGTGTCGATGTAGGCGACGTTGTCGGCGATTGCCTCCTCGCGGTCCTCGCGCGTCATCCAGCTGGCGACGACCTCTTCGGTGCGGCCGCGATAGACGCGGTGCAGCCCCTGGACCGACACGAGCGTCCACGCGGCGGCCCCGGGAATCGCCAGCAGGCGGTCCATCTGCATGGACAGGTTTTCCATGTAGCCGTGAAACCCGACCAGCACCCCGCGCCGGGCGGCGGCGCGCGCGGCGCGCACACGGATCCGGCCGTGCGTCATCGCGGGTATCACCTGCACCTCGTCTTCGTCACGCACGCCTGCCCCCATCCACCACGGTCCGATGCGCACCTTGCCGAGCGTGGCTCGACCCGCCTTTTATCGCGGGTGCGAAGCTGCCGCCTGCCCTGAGCGAGCCATGGGATTACGCGAGTCGAAGGGCGGCCCCTACGCGAGCGAAGCGACCCTTCGACTCGCGGAGCCGCGCGCTCGCTCAGGTCAGGCCGCCTCTACGGCGAGCGCAGCGAGCCGCCCTTACGGCGAACGCAGTGAGCCGCCTCTACGCGAGCGAAGCGAGCGCCCCTACCGCGGGTGCGAAGTCAGCCGCGGCCCCTACCGCGGGGTGCGAAGCCTGCCGCGGCCCCTACCGCGGGGTGCGAAGTCTGCCCGCGGCCCCTCCCGCGGCTCCTACGCGAGCGAAGCGAGCGCCTTAACCCACGCGGCGGCGGTATCGATCACGTCGACAAAGGCCGGTTCCTGTTTCGCCTTCCCGCCCGGCACCTTGAACGAATGATCGCCGCCTGCGATCTCGTGCAGCGTGGCGTGCTTCAGCGAGGCGACGAGTGCCCGAATCTCGTCGCCGGTCCCGAAGGGATCCTTGCTCCCCTGGATGAACAGCATCGGCTCCACGATCGCCGGCAGATGGGCGTCGCGCCGCTGATCCGGTTTCCCCGGAGGGTGCAGCGGATAGCCGAAGAACACGAGCCCGGCGAGCGGCCCCGATCCACCCTGTGACGCCACGTGCGACGCGATGCGCCCGCCCATGGACTTCCCGCCGATGAAGAGCGGCAGCGATCCGAACGCGGCTCCGGGCGGCGTCGATCGCCGCGCGCCACGCAGCCTCGAGCACCGGCGCGCGATCGGGAGCGCTCCGTCCCGCCGCCATGTACGGGAAATCAAACGTCGCGGCCGTGATGCCGCGCTCGGCCAGTGCGGTCGCCCCTCGTACCAGAAACGGGCTCGTCTGCCCCGCCCCGGCGCCGTGCGCCACGATCAGTGCCGCGAACGGCGTTGCCGGCGGGGTACACTTTCAGATCCACGCCGGGCAGTATAGCGCCCGCACGAACCGTCGGTTTGGGAGACAAGACCATGGCCACGCGGCTGCCGGTTTCCGTCGTCTGCCTTCTTCTGTCGGCAGCTCCGTGCTTCGGGCAGCGGCTTCCGGCCAACGTCACTCCCGCAGCACTACGACATCCGCGTCGAGCCGAACCTCGCGGCGGCGGCTTTCGACGGCGCCGTACGAATCAAGGTCACGCTCGCGAAGCCGTCCGCCGCCATCGTGCTGAACGCCGCCGAGATCGAGTTCGAGACCGTGTCGATCGCCGCCGCCGGCCGGACGCAGCCTGCGCGCGTGTCGCTCGATGCCGGGAAGGAGCAGGCGACGCTCACCGTCCCGGAGGCGATTCCAGCGGGACCCGCGGTCATCGACATCAAGTACCGCGGCATCCTGAACGATCAGCTTCGGGGCTTTTACCTGAGCAAGGCGAACAACCGGCGCTATGCGGTCACGCAGCTCGAAGCGACCGACGCGAGGCGGATGTTCCCCTCGTTCGACGAGCCGGCGTTCAAAGCGACGTTCGCGCTGACGGCGACCATCGACGCCGGCGACCACGCGATTTCGAACGGCGCGGTCGTCTCCGATACGCCAGGGCCGGCCGCCGGCAAGCACACGGTCACGTTCGATACGACGCCGAAGATGTCGACGTACCTCGTGGCGCTGGCGGTCGGCGACTTCGAGTGTTCGTCCGCGACGGTCGAGGGCATTCCGCTTCGCGTCTGCGCGACGCCCGACAAGAAGGCCCGGACCGGCTTTGCGCTCGAAGTCGGCGCAGGACATCCTCGCGGTACTTCAACCGCTACTACGCGATCAAATACCCCTTCAAGAAGCTCGACGTCGTCGCCGTGCCCGGATTTCGCCGCGGGCGCGATGGAGAACACCGCGGCCATCTTCTATCGCGAGACGCTCCTGCTCGCCGACCCGCAGTCGGCCTCGGTGAAGCTGAGAAAGGACATCGCCGCGGTGCTCGCGCACGAAATCGCCCACCAGTGGTTCGGCAATCTCGTGACGATGCAGTGGTGGGACGACATCTGGCTGAACGAGGGGTTCGCGACCTGGATGGCGAGCCAAGCCGGTCAAAGCGATGAAGCCGGAGTGGCACGTGGATCTCGACGAGGTCCAGGCGAATCAGACCGCGATGACGCTGGACTCGCTGCACTCCACCCGGCCGATCCGATCGAAGGCGTCCACTCCCGCGCAGATCCTGGAGCTCTTCGACGCCATCGCCTATGAAAAAGGAGGCGCGGTGCTCCGGATGATCGAGGCATGGGTCGGCGAGGAGGAGTTCCGGACCGGCGTCAACGCCTACATCGACCGGTTCAAGTACGGCAACGCGCGGGCGGAGGACTTCTGGGCCACGCTGGCGAAGAGCACGGGCAAGCCGGTCGATCGCGTGATGAAGGACTTCGTCGATCAGCCCGGCGTCCCGCTCGTGGACGCGGCGCTGGCGTGCGCGGGGAGCCGCGGCACCGCGACGATCGCGCAGGAACGCGACGCCGCCGGGCGTCCCGCGCCGCTCCGGCGCCGATCGACGCCGGTGTGGAGCATCCCGGTGTGCGTCAAGATACCCGCCGGCAAGGGCACGTGCGCGGTCGTGGGCCCGAAACCGGCTTCGCTCCCTCTCGATTCGTGTCCCCCGTGGGTGATGGCGAACGCGGGCGCCCTCGGCTACTACCGATCCGTGTATCCGCCCGAGATGCTGCGCAGCTTCGCCAGGGACATCAACGCGCTGACCCCCGCCGAGCGCATGGGCCTGCTGGCGGACGAGTGGGCGCTCGTCCGGGCCGGCCGTCACGACGTCGGCGCGTTCCTGGATCTGGCGGCAGGCTTCAAGGGCGAGCGCACCGCGGCCGTCGTGAGCACGCTGACGGCGGCTCTGACCAGCATCGGCGAGGAGCTGACGACGGACGCGACGCGTGCGGCGTATCGCGCCTGGCTGTCGTCGCTGCTGCGGCCGGCGTTACAGGACGTCGGCTGGTCTCCCTCGGCCAGTGAACCCGACGACACTCGGGCGCTGCGCGGGACGCTCGGTGGCCACGCTCGGCGGGGCCGCGCGCGATCCGGACGTGGTCGCAAAGGCCCGTGAGGTCGTCCTCGCGGAGCTGGCGAAACCGGGCACCGTCGACGCGACGCTGCTCGATGCCGCCGTGCCGGTCGCGGCGAACTCCGGAGACGCCTCGTTGTACGATCAGGTACCTCGCGCGCACCAGGGCCGCGGCCGACCCGGACGATCGCTATCGATTCCTGTACGGCTTGACGCGCGTTCAGCGATCCGGCCTCGTCCGCCGAACGATGGAGCACGTCCTGGGACCGGAGGTCCGCAACCAGGACGCGGCGGGCCTGGTCGCGGCGCTGCTGCGCAACCGCGACGCGCAGGCGATCGCGTGGCAGCTGCTCCAGCAGCGATGGGACGGATCTGCAGAAGAAGACCGGCGGGTTCGCGGGCTACACGAGCGCCATCGCGGCGCTGTCGTCGTTCTGCGACGCCCGTACGCCCGGCGAGGTGAAGCAGTTCTTCGCGTCGCGCAAGATCCCGGAAGCGGAGCGGACCCTGCAGCAGGCGACCGAGCGCATCAGCGCCTGCGCCGCGCTCGCGGCGCAGCAGTCCGGCAAGCTGGGCGCGTGGCTCGGCAGCCGGTAGAAACTGCCGCTGACAGACTCCCAAAAAGAGCGCAACACCCAGACTCCCAAAGGGTTGCGGGGTGAGACGTCGCGGCGATTCATTCACCCAGCTAGTCGCGCAGGCACGCGCCTTGAGAAGTTGCGGCGTTGGCGGTTGGGTGTTCTCCACCGTCATTTCTTCGGCGGCGGCGCGGCGGCGGTTTCCTGGTGGAACACGGCGAGCCACTTGCCGCCGCGCTCGGTCCACACCGTCGAGGCATACACCGTGCCCGGGATCGGCTGCTTCATGTAGGTGCCGGCGCCCATCCAGGTGTACGTGAGGACCGCGGTCTTGTCGTCGGCCCACACCACCTTGGTATCCATGATGTGCCAGCTCGTGACCTTCAGCTGACCCATGGTCTTGCTGAAGTCCGACGCTTTCATGAACCCGCCCGTGTCGCCGGCGACGGCCTCCGGGGCGAGCAGACTGAGGAACGTCTTCACGTCGTTTTTCGCGACCGCCTCGTTGATCTTGTTTTCGTTGTCGATCAGCGCTTTTTCAATGGCTGCCTTCGACCCTGCCTGGCCGTGCACCGCGGCGGCGCAGGCCGATACGAGGAGGACTGCCGCCAGGATCCCGTTACGCATTGTCACGTCCTTTTTCAATGCGCGTGGGGCCCCACCCCCACGCGCTCGCGCTGCGGCGCTCGAAGACTCGCTATCCTCGCGCGGGCCGCAGGCGCCTGCGCCACTGGAGCCCGGATTCTCGCAGTCCGGCCAACCCGGGTCAACTCGACAGCACTCCGACGCCGCGCTTGCCAATAGCACATCCATTCATGTAGATTAGTAGATGTGCACGACGCCACAGCGCTCTACCGGCTGCTCGGCGACGATGCCAGGCTCCGGCTCCTGCGGCTCCTGGCCCTCGACCGGCTGAACGTCACCGAGCTGACGAGCATCCTCGGCATTGCCCAGTCGGGCGTCTCGCGCCACCTCGGCCTGCTCAGGGACGGCGGGCTCGTCAGCGAAGAGCGGGAAGGCGGCTTCACCTACTACCGCGTCGCGGCGTCGGTCCGCGACGGCCGGAACGGCGCGGGACCGCTCTGGGCGCTGCTCGAGTCGCAGTTCGCCGGCTCGGCGGCGACCGAGGCCGGCCGCGCCGACCTGGCCCGGCTCGAAGAAGTGCGGCGCGTGCGCAAGGAGAACTTCGACGTGCACGCGGGTCCGGACACGCGCGAGCGTCAGCTCGTGCCCGGGCGCAGCTGGGCGGCGTGGGCGCGCGCCCTCGGCCACCTGCTGCCTCCGGTCCGCGTGGCCGATCTCGGCTGCGGCGAGGGCTACCTGACGGTCGAGACGAGCCGCTGGGCGTCGCGCGTGATTGCCGTCGATCGCTCGGCGGAAGTCCTGAAGCGCGCGCGCACGCTCGCGTCGCGGCGCAAGGTCTCCAACGTGATCTGGAAGCGGGGCGAGCTCGAGAAGCTGCCGATCCGGGACGGCGCCGTGGACGTCGCGCTGCTGTCCCAGGCGCTGCACCACGCCGCCGATCCGGCCCGCGCGGTCCAGGAAGCCGTCCGCATCCTGTCGCCCGGCGGGCGCGTCCTCGTCCTCGATCTCCGCGAGCACGGCGAGACGTGGGTGCGCGAGCGGCTCGGCGACCGCTGGCCCGGGTTTTCGGACGACGCCCTGCGGCGGCTGCTGGCCGACGCCGGTCTCGCCGACGTGAAGATCACGACCGGGGCGCGGCGGACGGGCGATCCGTTCACCGTGCTCATCGCGTCGGGCGTCAAGGGACGCAGAAAGAGAAGCTGAGATGTTCGAGACCCTCCGCACCCTCCTCGACCGCCGCATCCTCATCCTCGACGGCGCGATGGGGACGATGATTCAGCGCTACAAGCTGACGGAAGCGGATTTCCGCGGCGAGCGGTTCGCGAATCATCCGCGGGATCTGAGAGGGGACAGCGACGTGCTCGTCCTCACGCGGCCCGACGTCATCAGCGCGATCCATCACGAGTATCTCGCCGCCGGCGCCGACATCATCGAGACGAACACGTTCGGCGGGACCACGATCGCGCAGGCCGACTACGCGCTCGAGGACGCGGTCTACGACATCAACTTCGAAGGCGCGAGGCTCGCGCGAGCGGCTGCCGACGAGTGGAACGCGAAGACGCCCGGCCGGCCGCGCTTCGTCGCCGGCGCCATGGGACCGACCAACCGCACGTTGTCGATCTCGCCCGACGTCAACAACCCGGCCTACCGCGCCACCTCGTTCGACGAGATGCGCGACGCCTACGAGCTCCAGGTCCGCGCGCCTGCTCGACGGCGGCTCCGACATCATCCTGCTCGAGACGATTTTCGACACGCTCAGCGCCAAGTCCGCCCTCGTCGCCATCGAGAACGTGTTCGAGGAACGGGGCGTCCGGGTACCGCTGATGATTTCCGTGACCGTGGCCGATCGCAGCGGCCGCACGCTGTCGGGGCAGACCATCGACGCCTTCTACGTGTCGATCCGCCACGCCCGGCCCTTCAGCGTCGGCATCAACTGCGCGCTCGGCGCCCGCGACATGCGGCCGTACCTCGCCGAGCTCGCGCGCATCGCGGAGTGCTACGTCAGCAGCTATCCCAACGCCGGGCTCCCGAATGCCTTCGGCGAGTACGACGAGCTGCCGCCGGAGACCGCCGCGCTCCTGCGCGACTTCGCGACCAGCGGCTTCGCCAACATCCTGGGCGGCTGCTGCGGCACGACGCCGGAGCACATCACCGCCATCGCGGCGGCGGTGGATGGGGTCGCGCCGCGGCCGCTCGCCGACGGGATCGCCGGATCCGGACCGGATCCGGCCAAGCCGGATGCCACCGAGATGCACTGGCCGGACGCACCGACGATGTCCGGAGCCGGACCAGCACTACAGCCAGTTCTCCGGCCTCGAGGTCCTCACGATCCGTCCCGAGAGCAACTTCCAGATGGTCGGCGAGCGGACGAACGTGACCGGATCGGCGAAGTTCGCGCGGCTCATCAAGAGCGGCAACTACGCCGAGGCCGTCGGCGTCGCGGCCGAGCAGGTCCGCGGCGGCGCCAACATGATCGACGTCAA
This sequence comes from uncultured Acidobacteriota bacterium, assembly GCA_963820645.1. GTDB lineage: Bacteria > Acidobacteriota > Vicinamibacteria > Vicinamibacterales > 2-12-FULL-66-21 > JALZOC01. Next base: position 148,456 of record CAWGAS010000011.1, read on the forward strand.
CATGGACGAAGGCATGCTCGATTCCGAGCAGGCCATGACGACGTTCCTGAACTACATCGCGACCGAGCCGGAGATCGCGCGCGTGCCGGTGATGATCGACAGCTCGAGGTGGTCGGTCCTCGAGGCCGGCCTGAAGTGCGTCCAGGGCAAGGGGGTCGTCAACTCGATCAGCCTCAAGGAAGGGGAGGCGGACTTCCTCGCCAAGGCCCGCACGATCCGCCGCCACGGCGCCGGCGTCGTCGTCATGGCGTTCGACGAGACGGGGCAGGCGGACACGATCGAGCGGAAGGTCGAGATCTGCAAGCGCGCCTACACGCTGCTCGTCGAGCAGGCCGGCTTCGAGCCGACCGACATCATCTTCGACCCGAACATCCTCGCGATTGCGACGGGGCTCGAGGAGCACAACGACTACGCGATCAACTACATCGAGGCCACGAAGATCATCAAGGCGGCGCTGCCCGGCGTGAAGATCAGCGGCGGCGTCAGCAACCTGTCGTTTTCCTTCCGCGGCAACGACGTCGTCCGCGAGGCGATTCACTCGGCCTTCCTGTATCACGCGATCAAGGCCGGGATGGACATGGGCATCGTGAACGCCGGCCAGCTGATCGTCTACGAGGACATCCCGAAGGACCTCCTCGAGCACGTCGAAGACATCATCTTCAACCGGCGGCCGGACGCCACCGAGCGGCTCGTGCAGTTCGCCGAGCAGGTGAAGGGCAGCGGCACGAAGCGCGAGAACGATCTGGCCTGGCGCGACGCCACGGTGCAGGCGCGGCTGTCGCACGCGCTCGTGCACGGCATCGTGGACTTCATCGAAGCCGACGTCGAGGAAGCGCGCCAGCAGTACGACGAGCCGCTCGCGGATCATCGAAGGCCCGCTGATGGACGGCATGAAGGTCGTCGGCGACCTGTTCGGCGCCGGCAAGATGTTCCTGCCGCAGGTCGTGAAGAGCGCGCGCGCGATGAAGAAGGCGGTCGCGTACCTCCTGCCGTACATGGAAGAACGGAAGCGGGTGACCGGCGCCTCCTCGGCCCAGGGCAAGATCCTGATGGCGACCGTCAAGGGAGACGTCCACGACATCGGCAAGAACATCGTCGGGGTCGTGCTCGGGTGCAACAACTACGAGGTCGTCGACCTCGGCGTCATGGTGCCGGCGGCGAAGATTCTCGACGCGGCGATCGAGCAGAAGGCCGACATCATCGGGCTGAGCGGCCTCATCACGCCCTCGCTCGACGAGATGGCGTTCGTCGCGCGCGAGATGGAGCGCCGCGGGTTCACATTGCCGCTGCTGATCGGCGGGGCCACGACGAGCAAGCAGCACACGGCGGTGAAGATCGCCCACGAGTACAGCGGGCCCGTCGTGCACGTGCTCGACGCGTCGCGCGCCGTGGACGTCGTGTCGAACCTGCTCGGCGGCAACCGTCCGGGCTTCGACGCCGCCAACCGCGTCGCGCAGGCGGAGATCCGCGAGAGCTACGCGAACCGCCGTCAGAAGCCGCTGCTGTCGTACGAGCAGGCGGTGGCCAACCGGCTGAAGACCGACTGGGACGAGCACGTCATCGCCTCCCCGTGGTTCCTCGGACGGCGGTATCTCGACGACGTGCCGCTCGAGGACCTGGCGAAGTTCATCGACTGGACGTTCTTCTTCTCGGCGTGGGAGCTCAAGGGACGGTTCCCCGCGCATCCTCGAGCATCCGCAGTACGGGCCGGCGGCGCGCGAGCTCTACGAGAACGCGCAGACGCTCCTGAAGCGCATCATCGACGAGAAGCTGCTGACCGCGCGCGGCGTCTACGGCTTCTGGCCGGCCAACACCGTTGGCGACGACATCGTCGTCTACGCGGACGACGCGCGGCGGGCCGAGCTGGCGCGGCTGCCGATGCTGCGGCAGCAGGAGGTGATCGCCGACGGCCGTCCGAACCGGTCGCTGGCCGATTTCATCGCGCCGCGCGACAGCGGCGTGCCCGACTACCTCGGGATGTTCGCCGTCACCACGGGGCACGGCGCCGACGCGCTCGTGCACCGCTTCGAGCAGGATCACGACGACTACAACGCGATCATGGTCAAGGCGCTGGCCGATCGGCTGGCCGAAGCGTTTGCCGAGTACCTGCACGCACAGGCGCGCAAGGACTGGGGATACGGCGCCGGCGAACAGCTGTCGAAAGAGGATCTGATCGCCGAGAAGTACCGCGGCATCCGGCCGGCGTACGGCTACCCGGCGTGCCCGGATCACACCGAGAAGGGGAAGCTGTTCGAGGTGCTCGACGCGTCCCGGCAGGGCATCGTCCTGACCGAGAGCTTCGCGATGCTGCCGGCGGCGGCCGTCAGCGGCCTGTACTTCTCCCATCCGCAGGCGAAGTACTTCAACGTCGGGCGCATCGGGCCGGATCAGCTCGAGTCGTACGCGAAGCGCAAGGGGATGTCGATCGAGGAGGCCGAGCGGTGGCTCGCGCCGAACCTGTCGTACGACCCGGCCCAGGCACCGGTGGCGCCTGGGGTGTAGTTGTTTCTGTGGCGTCCGGCTTTAGCCGGACCAGCGGGCGAAGCTGGAAGCTGGAAGCCGGAAGCTGGAAGCTGGAAGCTGAACGACCAACCAACGGCCCGTCCAGCACGTCTGATAACCGGACATAGCCGTCCTTCGTCCAGTGGTGTCTAATAAGGGATTGAGCCCCGCCTCATGAAACCCAGCCATCTCGTTACGGGCGCGACAGCCATTGCGATTCTCATCGGGGCCGCCGCCTTCATGTCGGCGCGGGACCCGCAGACGCCGTCTCAACAGGGGCGGGGGCGCGATGGGACGGTCGCGGTCGTCCGCCGGGACTTCGTGCGGCTCGTCAGGCTGAGCGGCACGGTCGAAGCGGTCCAATCGACCACGGTCGCCGCCCCGCGGCTTTCCGGCCCGTCCTCGAACTCGCTCGTCGTCATGCGGCTGGTCCGGCCCGGCACCCGGGTCAGGCCGGGCGACCTGCTCGTCGAGTTCGATCGCCAGGACCAATTGAAGAACGCGCTCGACCGGCGGGCCGAGCTGACCGATCTCGAGCAGCAGATCCGGAAGAAGGACGCCGAGGGCCGCGCGGCGCGCGCCAAGGACGACAGCGAGATCCAGCAGGCGCAGAGCGCGCTCAGCCGCGCCGAGCTCGAGATGATGAAGAACCCGATGATCGCGAAGATCCAGGCCGAGAAGAACGAGCAGGCGCTCGAGGAGGCCGGCGCCAGGCTGAAGCAGCTCCGGACCACCTACGATCTCAAGCGGCTGGCGGCGGCCGCCGACCTGAAGGTCCTGCAGATCCGGCGGAGCAAGGCGGAAAGCGCCATGCGCCAGGCGGAAACCAACGCGACGCGCATGGAGATTCATTCCCCGATCGAGGGGCTCGCGGTGGTCCGGACGGTGTGGAAGTCCAGCGCGATGGCGGAGATTCAGGAAGGCGAGGAGGTCCGGGCCGGCGTCCCGGTCGTCGACATCGTGAACCCGGCGATGATGCGGGCGCGGGTGCGCGTCAATCAGGCGGACATCAACGGCCTTCGCGTCGGCCAGCCGGTCAAGGTCGGGCTCGACGCCTATCCGGACTTGTTCTTCGCCGGACGGGTCGCCCAGATCTCGCCCATCGCGGTCACCTCCACGCTGAACCCGAAGGTCCGGAGCTTCGTCGTGCTGATCGACGTCACCGGCTCGCACGCGAACCTGATGCCGGATTTGACCGCGTCGCTCGACGTGGAGCTCGCCCGCGAGCCCGGCGCATTGGTGGTTCCGCGCGACACGATTCGCTACGACGGCGATCGCGCGTTCGTGCGCGTCAAGCGCGGCGACGATTTCGAGGACCGCCCCGTGACGATCGGCGTGACGAACGCCCACGAAGCGGTGATTACGGCCGGCCTCGACGACGGCGCGGTCGTGGCGCGGAACGTGGGGAGCCAGGCGGGATCATGATGAAACGCCTGTCGAAAATCATCAGACGGCCGCGCAACGTCGTGGTCACGTGCGTCGTCGTCGCCATCGCGGTCGTCGGCGTGTTCGTCACCGCGGGCGGCGGGACGCTGCCCGACCTGCCGACCGCGGAGGTCACGAAGGGGGAGTTCGTCGACACGCTGGAAATCCGCGGCGAGATCCGGCCGCTCAAGTCGGTCGTGCTCGCCTCGCCGATGAATGCCGGCGAGCTGCAGATCGTCAAGATCGTGAAGAGCGGCACGGTCGTGAAGCCGGGGGACGTCGTCGTCGAGTTCGACGGGTCCACGCTCCTCCGGACCGTCCAGGAGAAGCAGTCGGAGCTGAAGCAGGCCGACGCCGAGATCGAGCAGTCCGCGGCCCAGTCGCGCATCACGAACGAGCAGAACGAGACCGCGCTGATGCGGGCGAAGTACGACCTGCAGCGCGCCAAGCTCGACGTGACCAAGGGAGACACCGTTTCCCGGATCGAGAACGAGCAGGCGAAGCTCGTCGTGCTCGACGCGGATCAGAAGCTGCTCGAGCTCGCGGAGAAGATCAAGTCGGACAAGACCGGGGCCGAGGCGGACGTGTCCGCCAAGCGGCAGAAGCGCGAGAAGGCGCTGTTCGACCTGCGGCGCGCCGAGCAGGGCCTCAAGAACCTGCAGCTGAAGGCCCCGGCAGGCGGCATGGTCAACGTGCTGCCGAACCCCCGCTCCGGCGACATGTTCGGCAGCCGGGCAGGAGTTTCGCGAAGGGGATCGGGTCTGGGCCGGCGCGTCGATTCTCGAGCTGCCCGACCTGTCGTCCATTCACCTCGAGGCGCGGCTCGACGAGTCCGACCGCGGGCGCCTCAAAGAGGGCCAGGATGCCCTCATCCGGATCGAAGCGGTGCCCGGGCGCGACTTCAAGGCGCGCATCGAGCGGATCTCGATTCTCGCGCGCGTGGACTTCACCTCCGGGTGGCCGCCGCCGCGGAACTTCGATCTCGGTCTCATCCTGCTCGAAATCGATCCGCGGATCCGGACCGGCATGACGGCCGTCGCCCGCATCGCGACCGAGCGTGTGCCGAACGTCGTGCTCGTGCCTTCGGAGTCGGTGTTCCAGCGCGACGGCTCGCCGGTCGTCTACAAGCTGGCCGGGTCCGGCTTCGACGAGCGCGTGGTGCAGATCGCCCGGAAGGGCAAGGAGCAGGCGATCGTCGCCTCCGGGATCGCGCCGGGCGACCGGGTCGCGACCCGCCGCCCGGCCGCCGAGTTGATCAGGAGACGCCCATGAAGCGGCGCGTGATTTGGACAGTCGGGACGCTCCTGGTGATCGCGCTGGGGACCGCCATGGCGGTCGCGGTGCCCCGGCTTCCGGAGCGGGGCAGTAACACGCCGACTGCGCGCGTCATGCAGGGCGCGCTGAAGCTGACGGTGCACTCGACCGGCGAGCTGCGCGCCGGCCGGACCATGACGCTCGTCGCGCCGCCGGTGGGCGGCATGCTGCGCATCGTCTCGCTCGTGCCGACCGGCGGTGCGGTCAAGTCCGGCGACGTCGTGATGGAGTTCGACCCGGCCGATCAGCAGTACGCGCTCGAACAGGCGCGGTCGGAGCTGGAGGAGGCCGAGCAGGGCATCGTGAAGATGAAGGCGGATGCCACGGTGCAGGTCGCCCAGGATCAGGTGGCGCTCCTCACGGCGCGGTTCGACGTGCGCCGCGCGGAGCTGGACGTGTCGGGCAGCGAGTTCTACAGCGCGATCGATTCGCAGAAGCACGCGCTCTCGCTCGAGGAAGCCAAGCGGCGGCTGGCGCAGCTCGAGGAGGACGTGAAGTCCCGCACGGTCACGAACCAGGCCTCGCTGGCGGTCTCGGAGGAGCGGCGGAACAAGGCGCAGCTCGCGATGCAGCGCGCCCAGCAGATTATCGACAGCCTCGTCATGCGCGCGCCCATCGACGGCGTCGTGTCGCTCAAGGAGAACCGCGACGCGTCCGGCGGCTTCTTCTTCTTCGGCATGGTGCTGCCGGAGTACCGCCAGGGGGATTCGGTCTGGCCGGGCCGTCCGGTCGCGGACGTCATCGAGTCGGGCCGGATGGAAGTGCGCGCGAAGGTCGACGAGACCGACCGCGCGAACCTCACGTCGGGTCAGCCCGCCGCCATCTACGTCGACACGCTGCCGGGATCGACATTCAAAGGACGCGTCGGGGCGCTGTCCGAGCTGGCCGCCCGAGCGAACTGGTTCGAATCCTCCAGCAGCAACCGGAATTTCGACATCACGTTTCAGTTCGACGAGCCCGACCCGGGGCTGAAGGCCGGGTCGTCCGCGCGCGTCGTCATCGAAGGCAAGGAAGTGGCCGACGCGCTCCACGTCCCGCGCCAGGCCGTGTTCGACAAGAACGGCAAGAACCACGTCTTCGTCAAGACCGGCGATCGCTTCGAGCAGCGCGAGGTGAAGGTCCTCCAGCGCACTGAAAGCCGGGTCGCGGTTTCGGGTCTCGCGGCCGGCACCGAGGTCGCGCTCGTCGATCCGTCCTCGGCGGCGCGCCCGGCGTCCGCTTCGTCCGCCTCGCCGATGCCGGCCGCCGGGGCGCCGCGATGAGCGCAAGCCGGATCAGAGGCTCCACCTCCGACTTCCTGCCCGATCTCCGCCTCGGGCTCGAGAACCTCCGCGCGCACACCCTCCGCTCGCTGCTGACGATGCTCGGCATGATCTTCGGCGTGGCGGCGGTCGTCGCCATGCTCTCGATCGGCGCGGGCGCCCAGCAGGAGGTCATGGCGTTCATCGAGCAGCTCGGCGTGCGCAACCTGATCGTCGAGGCGCGCGAGGCGCCCGACCAGCAGGCGCTGCAGAAGGTGCGGAAACTGTCGAGCGGCCTGAGCTTCCGGGACTTCCGGATGATCGAGGCCAACCTCGAAGGGATCACCGCGTCGAGCGCGCGCAAGCGCTTCACGCCGTCGAAGCTGCTCCCGCGTCCTCAGGGCGATCCGCCGATGGTCTACGGCGTCAGCCCCGGCTACATTCCGATCGCGAACCTGAAGACCGTCTCCGGCCGGTTCTTCGATGCCGCCGAGACCGCCGGCGCGGCGCCCGTCGCCGTGCTGGGCGAAGGCGGCGGCGGCGTCGCTCTTCGGCGTGGACGATCCGATCGGGCGCCACGTGAAGGTGAACGAGCAGTGGTTTCAGGTCATCGGCGTGGCGGGACCGCAGCTCACCGTGCAGTCCGACGTCGGCGGCCTTCCGGCGCAGGACCGCAACAACCTGATTTACGTGCCGCTCTATTCCGCCATCTTCCGTCTCGAGGACGGGCAGAGCCGGCAGAAGGACGAGATCGACGGCATCTACCTCCAGGTCCAGTCGAGCGACAACATCCCGGCGGCGGCCGCGCTGCTCCGCGGCCTGCTCAACGTGTCGCACCGCGAGGCCGGGGACTTCACGATCGTGTCGCCGGCGGAGCTGCTGGCCGAGCAGCGCCGCACGCAGCGCATCTTCGAGCTGGTGATGGTGGCGATCGCCTCCATCTCGCTCCTGGTCGGCGGCATCGGGATCATGAACATCATGCTGGCGAGCGTGATGGAGCGGACGCGCGAGATCGGCATCCGCCGCGCGATTGGCGCCCGCCGCTCGGACGTCGTGCGGCAGTTCCTGATCGAGACGACGATCATCTCGCTGACCGGCGGGCTCGTCGGCATCATCGTCGGCGTCGGCCTGTCGCAGGCCATCGGCTACCTGGCCGGCTGGTCGACGATCGTGACCACGTCCTCGATCGTGCTCGCCTTCTTCGTGTCCGTCTCCATCGGCCTGGTCTTCGGCCTCTACCCCGCGATGCGGGCCGCGCGGCTGGATCCGGTCACGGCGCTCCACTACGAATAGAGAATCGCTAATCCCTAATCGCTAATCCCGAATCCCGAATCCCGAAGCTGAATCCGCTGCATCTCGAGTCGCTGTCACCCGAATCTCCGGCATCCGATTAGGGATTCGCGATCAGGGATTAGCGATTAGGTTTCACCGTCTCCAGGAACGCCATGATCCTCAGGATCTCCTCCTGCGTGAGCCGGCTGCCGAATGCCTGCATCGCGCCCGTGCCGCCCGCGTAGATGACTTCGAACGTCCCGACGTCGGTCGCCACACGCGGGTGAACGACCTGCGCGTCGATCAGGTTCGGGCCGATACGCCCGGTCGCGTCGGCCAGATGGCACGATGCGCACCACTGGTCGTACAGGCCGCGGCCGGCGGCCGCGGCGTCGGCATCACCGCGATACGGATTGTTCCCCGTCCTATGGAACTCGAGCACCTTGGTCGTGACCGTCTCGTTCGGGTACAGGTTCAGCGTGATCGGGCTGTTGTTCAGCGCGTTCCTGAACACCGGCGCGCCGGTCGATGGAATGGCCTGCGTGAGCTGCTGAACGGTCAGCGCGGTCTCCTGGCCCGGCCGCACTTCGCTCGCGGGCACGATCTTCCACAGCGCGCCGAGCGGGTTGCCGGTCGGGCCGCGGTCGGCGGTGTAGAAGCAGTTGCAGTTCACCGCGTAGACGTACCCGTCCTCGCCTGTGCCACCGGCGGTGAACTGCAGATTCGTCTGCAGCAGTTCCTGGAGCTGCCATCGGCTGCCGTCCCATGCCAGGCCGAACAGGCGGCCGGTGCACCAGTCGCCTGCGAGGTACACGCTGCGCATGCCGCCGTAGTTCGCGACGCCGAGACCCTGGACCGAGCAGCCGTATCCGTCCTTGACCGGCGGCGCGCCCGGATATGGCGCCTCGTGCGGATATTCGGCCGCGGGCAGCACACCGACCTGCGGGCACCGATCGTTCGGGCCGGTCATCGGGTGACACTGTGAACCCTCCATCTTGTTCCAGCCGTAGTTCTCGCCGCCGTTGCTCGCGGCCGGCTGATAGTGGATCTCTTCCCAGTGGTTCTGGCCGACATCGGCGATGAACAGATCGCCGGTTCGCTTGTCGAAGGAGAACTCGTACGGGTTGCGCAGCCCGTAGGCCCAGATCTCTGGTCGCGAAGTGCGTCTTGATCTTCGCGAAATCGGCTTCGGTGACGCCGAAGAGCTGCATCAGCCGCTCGTCGCTCGCCCGGGCGAACGGGTTCGTCGGCGGAATCTTGTAAGGCAGGATTTCGTCATCGTCCGTGTTCACGTCGATGCGCAGCATCTTGCCGAGCAGCGTCGACAGATCCTGGCCGGCGTCGAGCGGATCGCCCTCCCAGCCGCCGTCTCCGCTGCCGATGTAGAGGAATCCGTCGGGTCCGAACTCGATCTGCCCGCCGTTGTGGTTGTAGTAGGGCTGCTCGATTCGCATCAGCACCTTGGCCGTCTGGTTGGTGCGCTCCGGCGTCATCACGTTGGGACTGCCCGGGTCCACCTGGAAGCGCACGATCACGCCGTCGCCATTGAACGGAAGCGACGCGTAGTGCACGTAGAAATACCCGTTCTGCCGGAAGTTGGGATGGAACGCGATCGAGTACAGGCCCTGCTCGACAAAGCCGGTCTGCACATCGGTGCCGAGCGGGTTGATCTTCGTGAGATCGAGAAACGGCTGCGGCAGGACCTTCCCTTCTTGTCGACGATCTTCACCCTGCCGATGCGCTCGACCACGAAGATTCGTCCCGAGCCGTCGTTGGCGCTCGCGACGTTCGTCGGATCGTTGAAACCTTCGGCAATCTTGACGAGCGCGAACCGTGGATTACCGGGCAGCTTGCCGCCCGGACGCGCGACCTCGGTCTTCGCCTGCGGCGCCCGCTGCGCGGTCACCGTGACGCCGACGACGAGCATCGTCGCGAGCGAGCCGGACAGGCCCAGAAGCGAGCCAGAGTTTCTTCGCCGCTTCGAGGCCGTTCGGAGGGTCTGGATGCTTTCAAACATACGCACCTCGGCGTCCTGAGCGAGCGCTGGGAACACGCGAGTCGAACGGCATTATAGAATCGCCGCAGCCCTGAAGGTGTCACCAATATGAAGCGACTTCTGAGCGCGATCCTCGCCGGCGCCGTGGCCATCGTGGCCTCGACGCTGGCGCAGTCGAAACCGGCGCCGCGTCCAGCCGCCTCGAATGAATGGCCGACCTACGGCCATGATGCCGGCGGCATGCGCTTCTCGCCGCTCACGCAGATCACTCCGGCGAATGTCGGCCAGCTGAATGTGGCGTGGGTGTATCACATGAGACCCCCGGCCCCAGCCGTACCGGCTGGAACTGCCCCGGCGGCGCCGGCGCCTCCTCCCGCGCCGGGGCGAGGCGGGCGGGGACGCGGCTCGGGCTTCGCTCCCAGCCAGACCACGCCGATCGTCGTCAACGGGGTGATGTACATCTCCTCGCCATATGGGCGCGTGGTCGCGCTCGACCCGACGACGGGCAAAGAGACGTGGGTCTTCCAGGTCCCCCGGGAAGCGGGCAGTCCCTCGACGCGCGGCGTCGAATACTGGCCCGGCGACACGCAGACGCCGCCGCAGATCGTGTTCGGCACGAGCGGCGCGAAGCTCTTCTCGCTCGACGCGGCGACCGGCAAGCCCAACGAAGCATTCGGCGACAAGGGCATCGTCGAGTTGAACACGCCCGAGATCCTTCAGGGACTGCCAGGCAGCAACGGCTTGAGCTCGCCGCCGATCGTGTATCGGCACCTCGTCATCACCGGCGGCCGCACGCAGGAGAACCCGCCTCTGGGACCGGCGGGCGACGTGCGCGCGTGGGACATGCACACCGGAAAGCTGGTCTGGACGTTCCGTTCGGTGCCCCGCGCGGGCGAGAAGTTCAACGACACGTGGGGTGGCGACAGCTGGAAGCAGCGCACGGGCGTCAACGTCTGGGGCCACATGACCGTCGATGCCCAGCGTGGCATCGTGTACATGCCGTTCGGCGCGCCGTCGGTCGATCAGTACGGAGGCGACCGTCCTGGCGACAACCTCTTCGGCACGAGCCTCGTCGCGGCCGATGCCAACACGGGAAAATACTTGTGGCACTTCCAGGTCGTGCACCACGACATCTGGGACGGGGATCTGGCCGGCGCCCCTGCGCTCGTGGACGTCAAGCAAGGCAACCGGACGATTCCGGCCGTGGCGGCGATCAACAAAGTCGGGCTCTTGTTCCTGCTCGACCGCGTGACCGGGAAGCCGATCTACGGCGTCGAAGAGCTGCCCGTACCTCAGAGCGAAGTGCCGCTGGAACGCACGTCGAAGACGCAGCCGTTCCCGGTCAAGCCGCCGCCGCTGTCCCGCATGACGATGACGGCGGCGGACGTCGCGACTGTCACGCCTGAACTGGAGGCGGCCTGCAGGAAGCTCATGGACGGTCTGCAACTCGGCGGGCCGTACCTTCCGCCGGGATACAAGCGCCTGCGAGTGCAGTTCCCCGGCAATCACGGCGGGGTCAACTGGGGAGGCACGTCGTTCAATCCGCAGCTGGGCTACCTGTTCGTCAGCACGAGCGAGTTGGGGCAGCTTTCGGGGCTGAAGGATCGTGACCCGAACGCCACCGGTTCGGCGCAGCCCGCCGGCCAGGGCAACCGTGTCCACCCGGACGGCCCCTACGACGGCGTGCCGGGCGGTGGACGTTTCAGCACGAGAGACAGCGGGTATCAACAGCTGCCCTGCCATCAGCCGCCGTGGGGCCAGTTGACGGCCGTCAACGTCAACACCGGCGAGTTCGCGTGGCGCGTGCCGCTCGGCGTGACCGACAACCTGCCGCCGGACAAGCAGAACACCGGCCGGCCGGGCAATGGCGGATCGATCGCCACCGCCGGCGGGCTCGTGTTCATCGGCGCGACCGACGACAGCCGGTTTCGCGCGTTCGACGCGAAGACGGGCAAGGAGCTGTGGACCGTCAAGCTCGGCGCCGCCGCCCATGCCACACCGAGCACGTATCTGGGGAAGGACGGCAAGCAGTACGTCGTCATCACGTCAACCGGCGGCGGCTTCTTCGATGCGCCGGTGACCGACGACAGCATCACGGCCTTTGCGCTTCCGGCCGCGAAGTAGAGCGGCGTCTGCCTCCATCGTGACGCCGCGCCTCGTCGTTCTCCCTTGCGCTTCTTCGTCGGTGTGCGCGATGCCTGTCGCGACACAGCGCGAGATCCCGTTGGCCGCCGAGCCGATCCGCGCGGCCGCCGCCGGACTGCCCCGGCTGCACAGCCTGCTCGTCAGCCGGCACGGGAAGCTCGTGTTCGAGTACTACGCGAAAGGCGCGGGGCCGACGCGCGTCGCCAACGTCAAGTCCGTTTCAAAGAGCCTCATCTCGGCGCTCGTCGGCATCGCGATCGACCGTCGCCTTCTCAAAGGCGTCGACGAGCCGATCGCCCGCTTCTTCCCCGCGGTGACCAGGGATCCCGATCCCCGCAAGGCGCGCATCACCGTGGAGGATTTGTTGACGATGCGATCGGGGCTGGAGTCCACGAGCTTCGACAATTACGGCGCGTGGGTGCGCAGCCGGAACTGGGTCACGTACGTCCTCAATCAGCCGCTCGTGAGCGAGCCCGGAACGACGATGGAGTACAGCACGGGAAGCACGCACCTGCTGTCTGCCATCCTGACGAGCGCGACGAAGCGAAGCACGTGGGCGTTCCTGCAGGAGAGCCTCGGCAAGCCGCTCGGCTTCACGTTCAGCCAATGGCCGCGCGATCCGCAGGGGGTCTATTTCGGCGGGAACGACATGCTGATGACTCCCCGGCAGATGGTCGCCGTCGGTGAGCTGTACCTGAATCGAGGCCGGGTCGGCGACCGCCAGGTCGTGCCGGCCTCGTGGGTGGACGCCTCGTGCACGCCGCGCGGACGTTCGCGCTTCAATCCGGATCAGACGTACGGGTATGGGTGGTGGATGCGTGACTTCGCCGGGCGGCCGGCGTGTTTCGCGTGGGGTTACGGCGGGCAGTACATCATGATCTTCCGCGATCTCGACCTGGTGGTGGTGACGACGTCGTCCACAGCCGTCAGCGACGACCGTCGCGACTACCGGCGGCAGCTGTTCGATCTCGTCGAGCGCGTGATCGTCGCAGCCGCGCCCGCATCGCTATAATCTCAGCCTATGTCCACGCTCTTCGTTCTCCTGCAGACGATCGCGCTCGCGGCCGCGGGTCCATCGGCCGGCGCGCAGCGGGGCGGATCGAAACCGGCGCCGCCTCCCGCGCCGTTCACGACCAACCTGACGATCCAGGAGATGACCGCCAAACAGGCGGTCGTCAACACGACAGCCGGGACGTTCGTGATCGATCTGAGGCCGGACCTCGCACCGAATCACGTCGGCTACTTCATCAAGCAGGCGCGCGACCGTGCGTTCGACGGGACGATCTTTCACCGCGTCATCCGGCTGGGGATTATCCAGGGAGGCGATCCGCTCTCGAAGGATCCCGCGAAGGCGAAGCTGTACGGCACGGGCGGGCTCGGCGTGCTGAAAGCGGAGCTCAATCCCGAACGTGCGACGCGCGGCGCCGTCGCCGCGGTGCTCCTGCCCAATCGTCCCGACAGCGCGGGCGCGCAGTTCTTCGTGTGCGTCACGGACCAGCCGGCGCTCGACGGCAAGTACACGGTCTTCGGGCGCGTGTCCGAAGGGATGGACGTCGCCCAGAAAATCTCCGAGGCGCCGTCCGATGACCAGGGACACCCGCTGGCGCGGATCGAGATCGCGTCGATCGCGATTCGCGACACGCCGCCGCCGGAGCCGGAGCCGTTCTCGACCGAGACGAGCGCGGAGCTGGCGGCGTATCGAGCCGTGCTCGAGACGACCGCGGGGCCGATTACGATCGAGTTGTTTCCCGACAAGGCGCCGGGCCACGTCCGAAACTTCCTCCGGCTCGCGCAGACGGGCGTCTTCGACGGCACCGCCTTCCACCGCGTCGTCCGCGGCTTCGTCGTGCAGACCGGATCGCTCGGCAGCCGCGGCCCGTTGACCGAAAAGCAGCAGAAGTTCGTGCGGACGCTGCCGCCGGAGTTCAACGACACGAAGCACGTGAAGGGCATTCTCTCGATGGCGCGCGGCGACGATCCCAACAGCGCCAGCACGTCCTTCTTCATCGTGACGGGAGACGCCAGCTCGCTCGACGGGAAGTACACGGCATTCGGCCGGGTCGTTGACGGGGTGGCCGCGCTGGACGCCATCGAGCAGGCGCCGGTAAACGGTGAGGCCCCTGTCACGCGTATAGACCTCGTACGCGTCCGGGTCCTGAAACCCTGAAACAGACCGTCCCAGGCCTTCGCGCGTCGTAACCTCGTCCGCTCCACCGGCAAGCCCTCCACGCTCGCCGGGAAGCCGGCTCAGCCGGACGAGAGAAAACTCTACTATGACAAACACACCTCGCCTTTCGCTGACCGTTCTCGCCGCGGCCTGGTTCCTCCTGTCGCTGTCCACCGTCGTCTCGCCCCGCACTCTCGACGACTGGCCCCAGTGGCGCGGCGCGAACCGCGACGGCACCTCGGCCGAGCGCGGCCTCCTGAAGGACTGGCGCACGGCCGGCCCGCCGCTCGCGTGGCGTGCGACCGGCGCCGGTGACGGCTACTCGTCGTTCTCGTCCGCGCACGGACGCCTGTACACGCTGGGCGCGCGAAGCGGGATCGAGTACGTGATGGCCTTCGACGCGGCCACGGGCAAGAAGGTGTGGGAAGTCGCACACGGCCGGCGATTCGGCAACGACAGGGGCGACGGGCCGAGGGCCACGCCGACGGTGGACGGCGATCGGCTCTACGCATTCGGCGCAAGCGGCGACCTGTCGGTGCTGGACGCCGCGACGGGCAAGTCGTTCTGGAAGGTGAACGTGCTCGAGAAGTTCGGCGGATCGAACATCCGCTGGGGCTTGAGCGAATCGCCGCTGGTGTTGAGCGATCGGGTGCTCGTCAGTCCCGGCGGGCGCGGCGCATCCATCGTCGCGCTCAAGAAAACCGACGGCTCGCTGATCTGGAAGAGCCTGGACGATGAATCGGGGTATTCGTCCGCGGTGCTGCACGAAGCGGGCGGCATCCGCCAGGCGATTTACTTCACCGGCCAGCGTGCGATTGGCGTCGACGTGCAGACGGGCAAGCTGCTCTGGAGCTACGACCAGGTCGCGAACCGGACGGCGAACATCGCCACGCCGATCGTCCGCGGCAATCGCGTCTTTCTCTCGTCGGGGTACAACACCGGGGCCGCCTTGCTCGAGCTGACGCCGGCCGCGGACCGCGTCACCGCGCGCCAGGTGTATTTCACGCACGACATGCGCAATCACCATGCGAGCTCGGTCCTCATCGGCGAGCACCTGTACGGCTTCTCCGACGCGATCCTGACGGCGATGAAGTTCGACACCGGTGAAGTCGCCTGGCGCGATCGCAGCGTCGGCAAGGGGTCGCTCGTCTTCGCCGACGACCGGTTCTACCTCTACAGCGAGCAGGGGGTGGTCGGCCTGGCCGAGGCCAACCCCGCCGGGTACCGGGAGCACGGCCGCTTCCGGATTCAGGCCGGAAACCTTCCCACCTGGAGCCATCCGATCGTGTCGAACGGCAAGCTCTTCATTCGCGATCAGGACACGATCTACGCGTACGACGTCCGGGAGAAATAGCTGCCAGCTGCCAGCTTCCAGCTCCCAGCTTCCCGCTCAGGTTCGCGGGTTCGCGGGGTTCGGGGCTTCGGGCAAGCATCCTCCGAATCGCCGGTTCCAGGCCGGGCAGGAAGCACGCCCCGCGAAGCGCCGATCCAGTCCATAATAGAAGCGCCTGCCGGAACGCGCGAGGAGAGTCTCGAGCGCCGCAGCGCGAGCGCGTGGGGTCCACGAGCAGTAAGAAAGATGGCCTGAACAGGCCGGGCCGCGATTGACGCGGCTGTACCGAAGGGAAGACAGAACGTTTTGGCAGAGACACGACTGAAGATTGCGGTTTTCATCGACTTCGACAACATAGAGATCGGGGTCAAGAGCACGCTGGGCGTGCAGTTCGACATCGGGGTAGTCCTCGAGGCGCTCAAGGAGCGCGGGGATGTCGTTTCGAAGATTGCGTATGGGGACTGGGCGCGCGCGGGCGACTACAGCCGGTCCCTCACGCAGCACGCGACGAAGCTGGTCCAGCGGAACCTCACACCGGGCGGCGACAAGAACGGCGCCGACATCAACCTGGCGCTCGACGCGCTGGAGATGGCCTTCACCCACGGCCACATCAACGCCTACGTCATCGTCGGCGGCGACAGCGACTTCATCACGCTGGTCGAGAAGCTCAAACAGTACGACAAGCAGATTTTCGTCGTCGGCGGCCGCGCGTTCACCAGCATGGTGATGCAGCGCAACTGCCACGAGTTCATCGCCTACGAGAACCTCGTCGGATCGCGGCGGTCCTCGGCGGATCGCGGACGGTCGAGCGGGCCGGTGTCGACGACCTCGATCGAGCAGGCCGTGCCGCTCGTGCGCCGCGCGCTCAAGGTGCTCGCGGATCGCGAGGTGTCGCCGCAGCTCGGCCTGCTCAAGAGCACGCTGCTCCAGCTCGACTCGACCTTCTCCGAGCGCACGTACGGCGCGGGGAGCTTCCGGGACTTCGCACAGAAGCTCGCGTCGGCCGGCCATGTGACGCTCCGCGAGGCGGGACGCAACGTGCTCGTCGAGCTGTCGGAGGGGAGCGGCGCCGTCGCCGACGATACTCGCCTGCCACCGCAGTACTCGCAGCCGCACCAGCCCCGCCGCGAAGCGGCCGAACCGCACGCACGGCGCGAAGCCGAGCCGCACTCGCGCCGCGACGCCGGCGAGCCGCCGCCTCGCCGCGAGGCCGCCGAGCCTCAGGCGGAGGGCGTCCCGGCAAACGGCGGCGAACCGCGGACCGCGGACGGGATTCGTGAAGTGCGCCGGCTGTTCCAGTCCGCGGCGAACCCGCCGCGATGGCCGATGTACATCCGGCAGGCGAAGCAGTTCCTCCGCAACGTGGACGCGTCGTTCGACGAGCGGAAGTTCGGGTTCGCGAGCCTCGTCGATCTTCTTCGCGCGTGTCAGCGCGACGGGCTGTTCCGCATCGAGCGCGATCGCCAGGGCGTCATGCGCGTGTTTCCCGGCAACGTCATGCAGCCGGCTTCTTCAGGACACCCTGGAGGCGCTGGAGACGCCGGAGATCCTGGAGACGACGACAATCGCGGCAACGTCGCGGACGATGCGGCGGCCACGGCCGAGACCTCCGCGCCGGATTGGGCGGCCGCCGATACGTCAGGGGAATCGGAAGTCGTCGACGGGGATGTCGTCCAGGAAATGAGCGCACCGCCGCCTGTTCGTCGATGGGGAAGCGACGGGGGCGCAGGAAGAGGACGCGGCGCCCAAGCGAGGACGCACTCGCGGCGGGCGTGGCCGCGCCAAGCCCCGCGGCGACAAGAAGCCGCACGCGGAACCCAAAGCGGCGGGTGAAGGCCGCGCCGCACGCGCCAAACCGGCCGCCGAAGGCAAGCCGGGCGCCGAAGCCAAGCCCAGGAAATCGGCGGCGGCTCGACCGCGAACGCCGCGCGTCCGCGCACGCAAGGAAACGCCCGCTCTTTAGAGCCGGTTTCGAAACCGAAGGTGGTATCCGGCTTCAGCCGGACCCTGCGGGTTTGAAACCGATTCCAGCCGCGGATTACACGGATAGCGCGGATGTCCGTGTCTCACTCTTCCACGCCATCGAACAACGGCAAGGCCGGTTCGTCGCCCGGCTCGGCCGGATCCACCAGGTTGTGCACGCTGACGCCGAGGAGCCGCACCGGGCGGCGGCCTGCCTCGGTGCGGTCGAGGAGCGCAACCGCCCGCGCGGCGAGATCGTCGGCGCTCCGCGTCGCCGGCGTTTTCGAATGGCTGCGCGTGATCGTCGTGAAGTCCGAATAGCGAACCTTGATCGTGACGGTGCGGCAGTCGAGCCCCTTGCGATCGAGCCACGCGGCCCCGTCGCGCGCCATCTCGTCGATCTCCCGCCGGATCTGCAGCACGTCGATCAGGTCCTCGGAAAACGTGTTCTCGGTTCCCGAGGATTTCGCCGACTGGTTCGGCTCCACCGGACGATCGTCGATGCCCTGCGCGAGCTGGCGGAGCCACTCCGCGTGGCTGCCGACGGCCTCGCGCAGCACCGAGGGATCGACCGTGCGGACGTCGACGAGCCGGTCGATGCCGCGCTCGCGCAGGCGCCTGGCCGTCACCGGGCCGACGCCCCACAACGCATCCACCGGCAGCTTGTGCAGGAACTGCTCGACGCGCTCCGGCGCGATCACCGTCAGGCCGTCCGGCTTCTTCCACGCGGACGCGATCTTGGCGAGGAACTTGTTCGGCGCCACGCCCGCCGACGCGGTGAGGCCGGTCGCGTTCCTGATCTCGGCCTTCAGCCGCTGCGCCACCGATTGCCCCAGCGTTTCGCCCCACGCGTTTTCGGTGACGTCGAGGTAGGCCTCGTCGAGCGACAGCGGCTCGACGAGCGGCGTCACCGATCGAAAGATCGCGAAGACCGTCTGCGAGGCCGTCCGGTAGCGCGCGAAGTCCGGCCGCACGATCACGAGCGACGGGCACAGGCGCACCGCGCGAGCCATCGGGATCGCGGAGCGCACCCCGAAGGCGCGTGCTTCGTAGCTCGCCGCGGCGACCACGCCGCGGTGCTCGGGGGAGCCGCCGACCGCGACCGGCAGCCCGCGCAGCGCCGGCTGATCGCGCTGCTCGACCGAGGCGTAGAACGCGTCCATGTCGATGTGAAGGATTCGGCGCATGTGAAGATCGCTCGCTCAGCTACCAGCTCCCACGCTTCGCCGCTTCCAGCGGCTTCGCGCGTTTACAGCAGTCGCTGGTGCTGGAAGCTGGAAGCTGGAAGCTGGGAAGCTGGGTAGCTGGGTGCCATGCGACGCGGTAACATCGCCCGCATGCAATACGTGAATCTTGGCCGCACCGGCTTGAAGGTCTCGCGGCTCTGCCTCGGCGTCATGACCTACGGCGATCCGGCCTGGCGCAGCTGGGTGCTTCCGGAAGAGGCCGGCCGGCCGTTCATCAAGCGGGCGCTCGAGCAGGGCATCAACTTCTTCGATACCGCCGACATGTACTCGCTCGGCGTCTCGGAAGAGATCCTCGGCCGCGCGGTGAAGGACTTCGGCACGCGCGACCATGCGGTCCTCGCCACCAAGGCGTTCAACCCGATGTCCGGCGATCCGAACGATCGCGGGCTCTCGCGGAAACACCTGATGTCCTCCATCGACGGCTCGCTGCGCCGTCTCGGGACCGACTACGTGGACCTCTATCAAATCCATCGCTGGGATCCCGAGACCCCGATCGAGGAAACGCTCCTGGCGCTCCACGACATCGTGCGCTCCGGCAAGGCGCGCTACATCGGCGCGTCCAGCATGTGGGCCTGGCAGTTCGCCAAGGCGCTCCACCTCGCGGATCGGCACGGGTGGACGCGGTTCGTGTCGATGCAGAACCACTACAACCTGGTCTATCGCGAGGAGGAGCGCGAGATGCTGCCGCTCTGCCGTGAGGAAGGCGTCGGCGTGATTCCGTGGAGCCCGCTCGCCCGCGGCTTTCTCGCCGGCAACCGCCAGGCCGCCGGCAAGGGGACGACCGCGCGCGCGAAGACCGACGACATCGCGCACCACCTGTACTACGCGGACTCCGACTTCCGCATCGTCGATCGCGTTGTCGCCGTGGCGAAGGGGCGCGGCGTGGCGCCCGCGCAGGTCGCGCTCGCGTGGATCCTGCACCAGCCGGGCGTGACCGCGCCGATCGTCGGGGCCTCGAAGATGGAGCACCTCGATCAGGCGATTGCCGCGCTCGACATCACGCTCAGCGAAGAAGAGATCCGTCAGCTCGAGGAGCCGTACGAGCCGCACCTGGTCAAGTGGTAGGAAACGGGCCTGAAGCGCCGAAGCACGCCGGTCCTGTCCAACACGGAGCTCACGGACCCGAGCTCCCAGTCGACGCACTCGAGCCGCGCGGAGCGCGGTCGGGTCAGCGAATCGAGGAATGCAGCCGTCGACTCTTCACCTCGATCTCGTCTGCCAACGCCGGCCCTGTCACAGGCCGGCGCTCGAGTGCGCTCGCTGACACAGCTTCGGTTCGTGACATCCGCCGACGAGCGTGTCGAATACGACCCACCAACGCTTCGGGAGTCTGGTCTCCGTGTTGGAAGTCAGGGAGTTGAGCGAAGTCGCTGACTAGTTGACTGACGAGCGACTCGTCGCTTCGTCAACCAGCTCGTCACAATTGCATAGCCCTCCGGCAGCCGCCTGACTAGCATGACGATATGCCTCACCGTCCACGACTGCTGACGACGTTGCTCGCGGCATCGATCGCCGCCGCGAGCATTGAAATCCAGGCGCAGACCGCGCATGTGGCGCCGCCGGATGCGCCGTCCACCGCGCGCGTCGCGCCGCCTCGCGAGCCCGGAACGCCGCTCTCGGTCAGCGGTGTGATCGTCGGCCCCGACGCCGCGCCGATACCTGGCGCCTCGATGTACGTCTACCAGACCGATGCCGAGGGTTACTACGGCGTGAAGCCGGAAAGCGACAGTAGCCGGCCGCGCCTCAAGGCCTTCCTCCGCTCCGACGCTCGGGGCGCGTGGTCCTTCGAGACGATTCGCCCCGGCTCGTATCCGAACAGCCGTGCGCCGGCGCACATCCACTTCGAGGTGACGGCAACCGGATTCGCTCCACGGTTCTTCGAGATCGTGTTCGAAGGGGATCCGTTCATCACCGCCGAGATGCGGCGCAACCCCGGCTTCTCGGTCCGGCCCGTCGGGCAGGACGGCCGGGTCACCGAGCGCATCGTGCTGAGCCGATAGTCCCAAGGCTCCAAGCCCAAACCTGCGAACTGTCGCAAGTCTTGAACAAGAAATCGGAGATCAGGCAGTCGTTCTAGCTCCGTTCAAGAACAGATCTCGCTGACCCTCGCCGAGCTCCTGTCTAGCCTCGACAGCTTGGCGAGTTCGACAGGTCGGGAGTTGGCAGTTTGGGAGTTGAACCTACTCCGACCTCAGCGCCACGATCGGATCGACCCGCGATGCGCGGACGGCCGGCACGTACGCGGCGGCGAGCGACGCGGCGATCATCACCGCGACGGCGCCGGCGATCGTCACGGGATCGCGCGGCGTGAGCCCGAACAGCATGGACTCGACGAGCCTGGTTCCCATCAGCGCCGCCGGTATGCCGAGCGCGAGGCCGAGGCCGACGAGCACCAGCGACTGCTTCACGATCAGCCAGCGGACCGAGGCCCGCTCGGCGCCGAGCGCCATGCGCACGCCGATCTCCTGCGTACGCCGCGTGACCGCATAGGCGAGCAGCCCGTAGAGGCCGATCCCCGACAGCAGCAGCGTCACGGCGCCGAGGAGCGTGGCGAGGCGCGCGAACAGGCGCTCGCCCCGAAGCGAGAGCGAGGATCTGCTCCTCCTGCGTTCGGAACCCGTCCAGCGGCACGTTCGGATCGATCTCGCGCATGGCCTCGCGGACCGCGGAGATGACGCCGGCAGGAGGCCCCGCCGTCTTCAGCTCGAACGTGACCTCCTCGGCCGGCCGCTGGCGATAGGTGAGGTAGACGGTCGGCGGCATCGGCCTGCGGATGGAGGTGTACTTCGCGTCAGCGCACACGCCGATCACCTCGGTCAGGGGCACCTTCGGACCCACGCCCAGCTTGATCTGCCGCCCGACCGCATTGGTGTCTCCGAACAGCCGCCGCGCGAGCGTCTCGTTGACGATCGCCACCGACGGCGCCGACGACGAGTCAGCCGGCGAGAAGGTGCGCCCGCTGAGCATGGGGATGCCCATCGTGCGGTGGAAATGGTCGTCGATCACCAGCCGCGACGAGCCATGCTTCTCGAAGAACGCACGGCCGTCTGCGCCGGGCAGCGGCGGCGCCAGCCCTGGCAGCGTGGCAAAACCCCCGGAGCCTCCCCCGAGATCAGCGCATGGCTCGAGAAAGACGCCGAGCGGACGCCCGGGATGGCCGCCAGCCGTTCGAGCGACGCCGCATACAGATTGCGCCCGCGATCGTTGTCGTACCCGTTCAGCGCCGGGTCCATCGTGAACAGCAGAATGCTCGACGGGTCGAACCCGAGCGTGACGCGCTGGAGGTTGCGCACCGAGTAGACCAGCAGTCCCGCGACCGTGACCAGGAGCATCGAGAGCGCGACCTGCACGACGACGAGCGCGCCGGCGAGGCCGACGCGCCGCCGCGATCCCACCGCCCCGCGCGTGCCTTCCTGGAGCCCCGACGCCAGCGCGACGTCGGTCGCGCGAAGCGAGGGGACGAGGCCGAACAGGATGCTGCACACGCCGGCCACGAGCGCGGCAAATGCCCCGACGCGCCAATCGAGAGGCATCTCGAGGCGTGCCGGCCCCCAGCCGCCCAGCGCCGGCATCAGCGCGACCGCAACCCATCGGGAGATCAGCAATCCGAGGCCGCCGCCGATGACCGCGAGCAGCAGGCCTTCGGTCAACAGCTGCCGCACGACGCGCGAGCGCGGCGCCCCGATCGCGACGCGCACCGCCATTTCGCGGCTCCGTGCGCGTCCCCGTGCGAGCAGCAGGTTCGCCAGGTTGGCGCACGCGACGAGCAGCACGATCGCCACCACGATCCCCATCGTCCGCAGCGGATCGCTCATGGCCTCGCGGCCCTCGAGTTGTCCCCGCGCGCCGGGACGGACGCTCAGGCGCGGCAGCTCCGACGCCGGCAGCGCCGGCCGTCCTGCGGCGACGCTCTGCTTCATCAGGAGATCGAGCGCCGGCTCCGCCCGGGCCACATCGATGCCGGGCTTGAGGCGCCCCATCATCAGCACCCACCAGAACGTGGGATTCTCCGGCGCCTCGTCCGCGTCTGCCTGAACGAGCCGGCCCCGCATCGCGAGCGGCAGCGTCACGTCCGGCGTGTCGCCGACCTGCAGCGTGCTTTCGAACCCGCGCGGGGTGACGCCCGCGATCGTCACCGTGACGCCGTTGACGACCAGCGGCTTGCCGATCGCGTCGGCCGACCGGGCGAAGCGCCGTTGCCAGAACGCGTCGCTGATCATCGCGACAGGAGGAGCGCCCGGACG
Source organism: uncultured Acidobacteriota bacterium (assembly GCA_963820645.1). GTDB lineage: Bacteria > Acidobacteriota > Vicinamibacteria > Vicinamibacterales > 2-12-FULL-66-21 > JALZOC01. The sequence goes on from CAWGAS010000011.1 coordinate 171,304, forward strand.
ATCGTCGGCCGCCACCAGGGGCCGGCCGGCCGCCGGAGGCACGCCGAGCACGTCGAAGTAGTTGCCCGACACGAGCTGGGCGCCGGCGATTTCCGCGCGGCCGTCGCTCGACAGGTTGACCCCGGAGAGCTCGGCGAACCCGAAGATGTCCGCGTACACCGTGGCGTCCGCGCGCAGCGTTTCGAAGGTCGGGAGGGAGAACGACGTGCTCATGTACTGCGTGCCGATGCTGGTGCCTTGCCCGGACAAGTTCTCGAACGGCCGGTTGGGCCCGGAAAACCATTGCAGGACGACGAGCTCGTCCGGGGATTTCACCGGCAGCTTGCGAAACAGCACCGCGTCGGCGAGGCTGAACACGCCGGCCGCGGCGCCGATGCCGATCGCCGAGCGACAGCACCGACACCGCCGTGAACACGGCGACCGGCGGAGCAGACGGAGGCCGTAGCGGAGATCCTGCGCGAGCGTTTCGACCGACGGAAATCCCCACATGTCCCGCGTCTCCTCTCTGATGGCCGCGACGTTCCCGAACATCCGCCGCGCCGGTACGCCGCCTCGCGCGGATCCATGCCCTCGTCGACCAGCGCCTGCTGCCGCAGCTCGATGTGGAGCTCGACCTCGTCACGAAGATCGTCGTCCAGCCGGCCGCGGCGCAGCCGCGCGGCCGCGCGCCGCAGCAGCGTTCGCACCGGCTCCCCTAGACGCTCCATGGGGATCCTACGCCGGCCGCATCACGCGCGTGATCGCCTCGATCAGCCGGGCGAAGCTCGACTCCACGTCGCCGAGCTGCCGGCGGCCGGCCCGCGTCAGCCGGTAGTAGCGCGCGCGGCGGTTGTTGACGGAATGCCCCCACTCCGAGGCGATCAGCCCCTGCAGCTGCAGGCGCTGGAGGGCCGGGTAGAGCGAGCCCTCCTCCACCTGCAGGACCTCGGCGGACAGCTGCCGGATGTGCTCCACGATGCCGTAGCCGTGCATGACGCCGCGCGTGAGGCTCTTCAGGATCAGCATGTCGAGCGTGCCGGGCAGAAGCTCCTGGCGATCGGCTTTCTCTTTTCCCATAGACATCCTATGGGATACCTCGTCCGCGGCGGCGCGTCTGTCGAAGCGACGGGCCGTCGGACAGGCAGGACGACAAAAACGTTGAAAACAGCCGTCCCGGGCTTCGGACATTTTTGTCGGTTCGGTGCGGGGGTTTGTCGAACTTCGTCAGAACGCGTGACAGCGCTTGAAGCGCGGCCGACGCGCGCGGATAATACTCCGCTTACGCTCGACTTCATCCTTCAGCTGCAGCGACCAAGGAAAGGACACACCGTAATGGGTTCCGCTTCATCAGGCGACGCCATCAAGAGCATCAGTAACTGGAGTGCCACGCAGGGTCAGCGGGTGACCACCGCGGCCGCAAAGAAAATGACCGACGAATTCGGGTCGCTGACGTTCAACGACGAAGCCCAGCGCGCCCGGCTGCCGAAGGACGTGTATCGCGCGCTCCGGCGCGCCGTCGCGCAGGGCGAGTCGCTCGACCCGTCGGTCGCCGACGTCATCGCCAGCGCGCTGAAGGACTGGGCCGTCGAGCACGGCGCCACGCACTACACGCACTGGTTCCAGCCGATGACCGGCATCACCGCCGAGAAGCACGACTCCTTCCTCTCGCCGACGGCCGACGGGCGCGCCGTCGCGGAGTTCAGCGGCAAGGAACTGATCAAGGGCGAGCCGGATGCCTCGAGCTTCCCGTCGGGCGGCATGCGTTCGACCTTCGAGGCGCGCGGCTACACGGCGTGGGACCCGACGAGCCCGCCGTGGCTGCTCGTCACGCCCAACGGCACCACGCTCGTGATCCCGACGGCGTTCGTGAGCTGGACCGGGGAAGCGCTCGACAAGAAGACGCCGCTGCTGCGCTCGATGGAGTCGCTCTCCAAGCAGGCCGTCCGCATCCTGCGGCTGTTCGGATCGAAGGCCCAGCGCGTCCACGCGACCTGCGGACCCGAGCAGGAGTACTTCCTGATCGATCAGCAGTTCTATTTCAACCGTCCCGACCTCATCAACGCGGGACGCACGCTCTTCGGCGCCAAGCCCCCGAAGGGGCAGGAGATGGAGGACCACTACTTCGGCTCCATCTCCGAGCGCGTGCTGGGGTTCATGCAGGACGTCGAGCGGGAGCTGTACCGCGTGGGCGTGCCGGTGAAGACCCGGCACAACGAGGTCGCGCCGGCGCAGTACGAAGTCGCCCCGATCTTCGAGAACGCCAACGTGGCCACCGATCATCAGATGATGACGATGGAGTTCATGCGGCGGATCGCGCCGAAATACGGGCTCGCCTGCCTGCTGCACGAGAAGCCGTTCGCCGGCGTGAACGGCTCCGGCAAGCACCTGAACTGGAGCATCAGCGACGATCTCGGCAACAACCTGCTCAACCCGGGCGAGACGCCGCACGAGAACATCCAGTTCCTGGTCTTCTGCGCGGCGGTGCTCCGCGCGGTGAACAAGTTCCAGGGGCTGCTCCGCTTCAGCATCGCCAGCGCCGGCAACGATCACCGCCTCGGCGCGAACGAGGCCCCGCCGGCGATCCTCTCGATCTTCCTCGGCGACATGCTGACCGACATCTTCGGCCAGATCGAGAAGGGCGACGCGAAGACGACCAAGAGCGGCGGCCTCCTCGACACCGGCGTGTCGGTGCTGCCCAAGCTCCCTCGCGACGCCGGCGATCGCAACCGCACCAGTCCCTTCGCCTTCACCGGCAACAAGTTCGAGTTCCGCGCGGTCTCGGCCAACCAGAGCATCGCGTTCCCGAACATCGCGCTGAACGTGGCGGTCACCGAGGCGCTCGACTACGTCGCGACGGAGCTCGACAAGGGGCTCAAGGAAGGGAAGAAGCTCCCGGCGGTCCTGAAGGCGCTGCTCACGAAGATGATGAAGGACAACAAGCGCATCATCTTCAACGGCAACAACTACGCCGACGAATGGCAGACCGACGCGGCCAAGCGCGGGCTCCTCAACCTCAAGACGTCGGTCGACGCCTACCCGGAGCTGATGAAGCCCGACGTCGTGAAGGCCTTCGAGAAGTACGCCGTGCTGAACGAACGCGAGCTGCGCGCGCGCTACGACGTCGCGCTCGAGCAGTACAACAAGACCATCAACATCGAAGCGCAGCTGATGGTGCTGATGGGCAACCGCTACATCCTGCCCGCCGGGTACAAGTACCAGGGGCAGCTCGCGGCGACCGTGGCGGCCGTCAAGTCCGCCGGCGCCTCGGCGAAGGAGACCCGGAGGTCGCTCGATGAACTGAGCCGGTTGACCGACGAGTTCAAGGTGCGCGTCGACAAGCTCCAGCACCTGCTGGAACACGAGGCGGGCGACAGCCCGGAGAAGCACGGCAAGTACTTCCGCGACAAGGTCGTGCCCGCCATGGTCGCGCTGCGCGAAACGGGCGACAACCTCGAGTGCGTCGTCCCGCACGATACTCTGGCCGTTGCCGACGTACCGGGAGATGTTGTTCGTCAGGTAGCGTGCTTCGGAGAGTCCGGCTTCAGCCGGACCGACGTCAGTGAGTATCCCGGTGAAACCGGACCAAAACGCGGTCGTCGCTGAACTGGTCAGCTGAGCTGGACGCCACCGCTGTCACGGCCGCTCGAACTGTCCGCTGCGCGCGGACCGGTAGATCGCTTCCACGATCGCGACGCTGTGCCGCGCTTCTCGCGCGTCGCAGGCGGGCGCCCGCCCCGTCTCGAGGGCGCCGAGGAAATCCTCGAACACGCGCTGGTGCGGGACGCTGTCGCTGACCGTCGGCGACGACGCGTTTTCCGGACTCTTGTCGGCGGCGGCCGCGTGCTCGGCCTGATTCCGCAGATCGATGCCGACGAGCCGGTCCCCCTCGAGCACGAGCGTGCCCTCGGATCCGCTGACGTCGAGCCGGCGCGCGTAGCCGGGATACGACGAGGTCGTCGCTTCGAGGACGCCGAGCGCGCCGCTGGCGAACTCGATGACCGCCGCGGCCGTGTCTTCGACCTCGATCGAATGCAGCCGCGTCGCCGTCCGCGCGGCCACCTGCGCCACGGGGCCGAACAGCCAGTGCAGCAGATCGACCGTGTGGATGCCCTGATTCATCAGCGCGCCGCCGCCGTCGAGCGCCCACGTGCCCCGCCAGCGCGAGGCCGCGTAGTACTCGGGCGGACGGAACCACCGCACGCGCCCCGCCGCGAAGATCGGCGAGCCGACGCGCCCCGCCGCGATCATCGTCTTCATCGTCGCGATGTCGGGCTTGAGGCGATCCTGGAAGAACACGCCGACCTTGACTCCCTGGCGATCCGCCTCGGCGATGACGGCGTCCACCTTCGCGGTCGTGACGTCCAGCGGCTTTTCCGCGATGACGTGGAGGCCGCGCCGGATCGCCGCGATCGTCTGTTCCGCGTGAAGACCCGACGGGCTGCCGATGGCCACGACGTCGAGCGGACGGTGATCGAGGAAGCGCGCCGACGTCGGCGTAGGCCGTGCCGCCGTACGTGGCCGCGAGGCGCTCGGCCTTCTCGCGGTTCGTGCCGCAGACCGCCGCGATCTCGACGCCCGGGATCGCTGTCGCGGCGCGCGCGTGCGTGTCGCTGATGTTGCCGGCGCCGAGCAGTCCGACCCGAATCACAGCTTGCGGATCTTGATGTTGCGGTACCACACCTGGTCGCCGTGGTCCTGCAGGAGGATGTGGCCGTTCTGCGGCTTGCCGAAGCGCTCGATGCCCTTGAACTTGCTCTTCTCGATGGCGGCGCGGACCGCCGGGCTGTCGAGCTCGTACTGGAGGACGCGCTTCCCGTTCAGCCAGTGCTCGACGTTCTTGCCGCGGACGACAATCCGCGTGGTGTTGATCTCCCCGGCCGGTTTGACGGGGCGGTCGGCCGCCGGGAGCACGTCGTAGAACGCCGCGGTCTGGCGGTGCGGTCCGACCTTCGCGTCGGCGTGCCGCCGCGTCGTCGATGAGCTGGTATTCGTGGCCGATGGCCGAGTCGCGATCCTCGAGGACGAAGTACTTGACGCCGCTGTTGCCACCCTTCTGCGACCCGCCACTCGAACGTCAGCTCGAACTGCTGGAACGTGTCCTTCGAGATGATGTCGCGCGCGCCGCGCGTGTCGCGTCCGTCGTCGGCCGGCAGCGTGAGGAACCCGTCCTCGACCTTCCAGCGCGATGCCGGCCGCGTCGGGCTTGTTGTAGCCGCGCCAGCCGTCGAGCGAATGCCCGTCGAAGAGCAGGGTCCAGCCTGCTTTCTGCTCCTCGGGGGTGAGGCGGTTCGCGGCCCCGTTCTGCGCCCCGGCCGTTTGGACGGCCGCAGAGGTGGCGGCGATGAGCACGGCAACACACGCTGTTCGTAGTGACATGGGTACTCCAGAAGTGATACAAACTTTAGCTCTAAACCAACGGTACGCCAAACCCACGCCGCGGGCACGCCGAATCACCAGGTCAAGGAAGGAATAGAGATTCATGCGAGCTCTTGCAGTTGCCTCGATCCTCTGTGTCTCCCTGCTCGTCACCAGCGGAGCGCAGACGGCGCGTGTCCAGGTCGTCCCCGACGAGGCGGGCCGCCGCGTCGATGTGATCATCGACGGCAAGCCGTTCACGTCGTACATCTATCCGACGACGCTGAAGAAGCCGTCGCTCTTTCCGCTGCGGACGGCGAAGGGCACGCTCGTCACGCGCGGCTATCCGCTCGAGACGCGGCCGAACGAGCGCGTCGATCATCCCCACCACGTCGGGCTGTGGCTGAATCACGGCAACGTGAACGGGCTGGACTTCTGGAACAACTCCGACGAGACTTCCGGCCGGCGCAGGCGCCGAAGATGGGCACGATCTTCCACCGCCGCGTCGTCGAAGCGAAGGGCGGCGCCGATCGAGGGGAGCTGGCCGTCGAGGCCGACTGGGTGACGCCGGACGGCAAGACGCTTCTCAGCGAGCAGACGCGCTACGTCTTCCGCGGCACCGCCGATTCACGCACCATCGATCGCACGACGACGCTGACGGCGCTCGACCGACCAGGTGGTGTTTCGCGACAGCAAGGAAGGCTTCCTCGGCATCCGCGTGGCGCGCGCGCTCGAGCAGCCCGCCGAAAGACCCGATGTCTACACGGACGCGTCCGGCAAGCCGGCGCCGCGCGCCGTGAACAACGTCGGCGTCAGCGGCCTCTACGTCAGCAGCGAGGGACTGAAGGGCGACGCGGTCTGGAGCACGCGCGGACGCTGGGTGCTGCTCGGCGGGACCGTGCAGTCGGAGCCGGTCACCATGGCGATCCTCGATCACCCGTCGAATCCCGGATATCCCACCCACTGGCACGCGCGCGGCTACGGGCTGTTCGCCGCCAATCCGCTCGGCGACAGAGAGTTCGGCGCGGCGAACAAGGCGTTCAACTTCACGCTCGAGCCGGGCCAGTCGACGACGTTCCGCTATCGCGTCCTGATCCTCAGCAGCGCTCCGGCGCCCGAGAAAATCGAGGAGGCGTCGCGCGCCTTCGCCAAGGAAGCGGTCGCGAAGGATACGCAGAAGCGGTGAGACGGTTTTCACCACAGAGTTAACGGAGTAAACGGAGAAAGAAAAACACTTTTGTTTTTCTCCGTTATCTCCGCTATCTCTGTGGTGAAAATTATCTCCGCCTACGGCACGCAGATCGTTCCGCTGCATTTCACCCGCAAACGTCGTCGGACTTGTCGCGTGGCCGGCCACGTGCAGCGTGCCGGTCGCGCCTGCGAAGCGTCCCGTGCCTCCGGTGATGATATTCAGCTCGTCGAACATCGTCAGCGCACCGGAGGCGTCGAAGACTCCGATGCCGATGACGTGGGCTGACAAGGTGCCCCCGCGACGCGGCCTCAGGATCCGCTCCCCGGACACCGAGAGAATCGAGGGTGGTTCGCTCGCGGGCATGCCGGCCGACGCGGCGGCGTCGTTCGATCGTCACGAACATCGGTCCCTTGATGAGGGGGTCGTGCTTGATGACACCTGCCGCGCAGAGTCCCAATGGGCTGGTACAGCCTTCCGTCGTCAGCTCACTCGTGAAATCCGCGTCGACGTCGTGGCACTTCGGCCGTCGGCCTGGTGGCCTCGACGGCCGGGTTCGGACCGATTGCCGAAATCAGACACGCCGCGAGCGCAAGAATCGTCAATCGCTTCATCTCGGTCTCCTTTGAGTAGGCCGCCGCGTGGTTCGGAGAAGAGCCTAGGGCCAGGCGTTCGCGCGAAGTCCTTCGGAAAGCCTTACAATAGGCTTCGCTTCCGACCCACTCCATGAAGGACAGCACTTCTGAATTGCGTGGCAGCTACGCGTTCGGCCGGTTCGTCTTGTCGGCCGACGGCACGCTGCTCGTGCGGGACGGCGTTCGGGTCGCCCTCGCGCCGAAGGTCCTCCAGACGCTCCTGGTGCTCGTCGAGCGGGCCGGCCAGGTCGTCAGGAAGGCCGATCTCCTTCAGGCGGTCTGGCCGGACAGCTTCGTCGAAGAAACCGGTCTGACCCGGAACATCTCGCTTCTTCGACAGGCGCTTGCCGACGATGGCCAGACCCTGATCGTGACCGTCGCGCGGATCGGATACCGCTTCTCGGCGCCCGTCGTGCGCGTCGACACACCCGTCACGCCGCATCCGACGGTCGACGAGGCTGCGCGTCATCGACGAGGGCCACGAGAGACCGGAGGCGGATTCCGAGCCGCCGCGCGACGTTGCGCCGTTGACGCGGTTGCTGGTCCTGCCGTTCCGGCTGCTGCGCGACGATCCCGATACCGGGTTCCTCGCCTTCAGCGTGCCCGACGCCGTGGTGAATGCGCTCAGCGGACTGGCGTCGCTCGTGGTGCGCTCCAGCGCGTCCGCCTCGCGGTTCGCAGGCGAGAGTGTCGATCTGAAGCGCATCGCGGCCGAGGCCGACGTCGACGCCGTGGTCACCGGGACCTTGCTCCGATCCGGGCAGCAGATCCGCATGACCGCTCAACTCCTGGCGGTTCCGTGCGGGACGGTCCTCCTGTCCCAGTCGCTTCAGGTGACGCTGGGGGAGGTCTTCGAGCTGCAGGACACGCTCGTCGCGCACATCGTCAACTCACTGTCGTTGTCCTTGACCGCCGGCGAGCAGCGACGGTTGAAGAGCGACGTGCCGGCGAGCCCGGCGGCCTACGAGTTCTTCCTGCGCGGCAACGAGTGCATCGGGCCCCAGGGGATCGCGAGCTCGTCGAATCTGCGGGTGGCGCGGGAGCTCTACGTTCGGGCGGTCGAAGAGGATCCGCGGTTCGCTCCGGCGTGGGCGCGTCTCGGCCGGTGTCACTACCTGATCGGCAAGGCCGACGAGAACCGGGCTCAGAATCTCGCCCGCGCCGAATCGTGCTTCCAGACGGGCGCTGGAGCTCAGCCCCGACCTCCCGGTCGCGCACCATCTGTATGCGTTGTTCGAGATCGACCAGGGCCGCGCCCGGAGCGCGATGGTCCGACTGGTCTCCCGCGGGCTCGCCGGAAGCGCGCAGCCCGAACTCTTTCGCGGCGCTCGTCCAGGCCTGCCGTTTCTGCGGTCTGCTCGAGGCGTCCGTCGCCGCGCACAAGCTGGGCCGCGCACTCGATCCGACACTCGCGACCAGCGGGTACCAGGCGTTCTGGCAGCTCGGAGACGATGATGCGGCGCTTCGCGAAGGCGTGCGCCCTGCGCTTCTCGAACCCCTGCATCATCGGCATGCGAGGAGAGCCCGACCGGGCGATCGAGTTGCTCCGGGCCCGCGAGGCGCTCGGACCGACGAAGTCTCGCCCGGAGCCTGCTGGCGAGCCTCCGGTCGGCGTTCGAGGGGCGGCCTGACGCCGCGCTCGAGCACGCCACGCCCATCTTCGATGCGTTTCCCGATCCCGAGGCCGTCTACCACGCGGCGCGCAATCTCGCCTTCTTCGGCGAGCCGCGGGCGCTCATCGAGCTCGGCCGCGTCGCTCGATCGCGGCTTCGTGCTGTACCGGGTTCTGTTGAAGGACGACCCGTGGCTGGATCCGCTCCGGCCGACCCGCGAGTTCCAGTACCTCGTCGAGCGATCTCGCGAGGCGTACCTCCAGTGCCTGAGGGCCTACGTGGACGCTGGAGGCGAGCACCTGCTCGGACCGGTGCCGAGTCCAGAGGAGCTGGAAAAACGGGCTAGAAACCCAGCCCCTTCGCCTTCAGCTTCACGCGCATCAGAAACATGTCCGCGGTGATGTAGAGCGTGCGCCCGTCGTCGCCGAACGCGACGTTGGAGGTGGCCTGGCCGGTGACGATGGTGCCGAGGTGCTTGCCGGCCGGCGAGATCACCAGCACGCCGCCGGGTCCGGTGGCGAACAGGTTGCCGTCGGTGTCGATCTTGAGGCCGTCGGGGAGCCCGGGCCGCGCCGGCCCGACCATCGCGGTCACGTCGAGGAGCAGGCGCCCCTCACCGAACGTGCCGTCGCCCTTCATGTCGAACACACGCCAGATCGCCGACTTCGGATCGGACTGCGCGACGTAGATGCGCTTCTCGTCCGCCGAGAACGCGAGACCGTTCGGGCGCGTCATGTCCTTCGTCATCAGCGTGACCTCGCCGGAGGCCGTGCGGCGGTAGACGCCCGCAAACGGAATCTCCCGCTTCGGGTCCTCCCACTGCTTCTCCATCCCGTACGCCGGATCGGTGAAATAGAGATCGCCGTTGCTGCGGAACACGGCGTCGTTGGGGCTGTTCAAGCGTTTCCCCTCGAACCGATCCGCCAGCGTCGTGAACTGGGGCTTCGGGTTGTCGAGCGGCGCGTCCATGCGCGCCAGGCGCCGGTCGCCGTGCTGGCAGAGCACGAGACGCCCCTGCGCGTCGATGATCAAGCCGTTCGATCCCGTCTCGCCGCCGCGCGGCTCCGTCCCGGTGTATCCCGAAGGCTGCAAGTACGGACGCACGCCTTCTCCCTGCTTCCATCGATGCACGATGTTCTTCGGGATGTCCGAAAACAGCAGGTAGCCGCCGTTCTTGACCCAGACCGGTCCTTCGGTCCAGTCGTAGCCCTCCCCGAGGGTCTCGATCTTCGCGTCCGGGGCGATCAGGCGATCGAGCGCGGGATCGAGCCGCTCGATGCGGGGAGCACTCTGAGGTTGGGATTGCGTTGGCATCGTCATGACCGCCGTTCGTTCCCGGATCCCGGATCCCGAGTCCCGGATCCCGACTGCGTAAGAGGATGGTAGCGCGAGGCAGATGAGTCCGAGCGCAAGAATCAGGAGCGGGTGCACGTTTATCCCCCTTGTCTGGAAGACCAGGTCCAGCGGCAGCACTATACCCCGGTCTGCGCCCGGATTCTCAGTCGAGGGAAGGGGAGAAGCAGGACTTCGCCGGGCGCTCGGGGACACCACAATAAAGAGTCAGAAAAAACGAAAGGGACGGAGCCGTTGACCCCGTCCCTTCCGTTGAGCCGCTTGCCGAACTAGAAGGTGATCTTGAACGCGAGCTGGATGTCGCGCGGCAGGTTGTTCTGCGTCGTGACCTTGCCGAAGTTCACGTTGTTCGGGTCCGTGTTGGCGTTGTTGAAATACGTCTGGTTGAACGCGTTCAGGAACTCGATGTTGAACTGGGCCCGGACGCTGCCGGCGAGCCGGACCGACTTGACGAACGAGAGGTCCCACGTCTTCAGCATCGGACCGCGGACGCCGTTGAAGCGCGACGGGAAGGTGCGGACGTTGTTGGCGAGCCGGTTCCGCTGATCCGCGCGTTGTTTGACCGGGTCGTCCACGCCGTTGGTCTGCACCGCCGCGTCGTGGAAGTAGAACCCGCTGATGTCGAACACCGGCACGTCCGTGTTGCTCGAGTACTTCACCTTCAGGTTCGACGGGATCGCCGTTGTAGTAGCAGGTTCCCGAAATCGATTGGGAAACCGGACTGGAACTGGCCGATCGCCTGGAAGCTCCATCCTGCCGATGAAGCTGTCGACCAGCCGGCCGGCGTTGCTCCCGAAACGGCGCCCGTTGCCGAACGGGAGCTCGTAGATGCTCATGATCGACAGCCGGTGCGGCGTGTCGGCCCCCGACAGCCGGTCTTCGAACTCCGTGTCGGTCGCGTTCAACCTCGACACGCGCTCGCGGAACCTCGACAGCGTGTAGCCGACGAGCAGCTGGTAGCCCTTCGAGAACCGGTGCTCGAGCTTCGTCTGGAACGAGTTGTAGGAGGTTGACCCGTCGCTGGCATTGGTGGTCACCGCGGTGAACTGCGGGAACGGCCGCAGCAACTGCGATCGCGCCACGGTCGCGTTGTTGAGCGCGACCCCCGGCACCAGCCCGGCGAACGGGTTGGCCACGAGCTGCGCGAGCAAGTCGATGTTGGCCTGGTCGCGGACCGGGCTGGTCGAGAGGGTACTGCGCCGGGAGCGGATTCAGATCCAGGTCGGTCGTGATGTCCCAACCCCGGCTGCCGGTGTACCCGGCCTCGAACAGCCACTGGCCCGGAAGCTCGCGCTGGATGTTGATGAGATAGCGCGCGTTTTCGCCGTTCCTGAGGTTGCTGGGCGCAAACCGGCCGATGTTCTGACCAAGGAACGTATTCACACCCTGGGACGCGCCAGCCGGGGTGAGGACGCCGGCGGGGTAGGGATTCGCCAGGTTCGCCCTGAACGTCAGCCCCAGGTTGTCCGACTCGTTGAGCTCAGTGGTCTGCGAGAAGCCGTGCTGCACGATGCCGCTGATGATGAACGGCACGGCGTAGACGCCGACGCCGCCGCGCAGCACGGTTTTCGAGTTCAACTGGTACGCGAACCCGACGCGCGGCTCGAAGTTGTTCCCGTCCGGGTTCCAGAAGCCGGGTTGGCTGTCCGATGCGAACAACAGCCCGCCGATCGGGTTGAACGCCGACGCCGGCAGCTGTGCGATCGGGTTGGCCGCGTAGGCCGCTTTCGCCGCCGCCGTGATGGCGAGGGACGCATTCGGGTCGAATCCGTTCACGTTCCGGTTGTCGACTTCCGTCGTCGACCCCTCGGTACTCGTAGCGGAGCCCGAGGTTGACGGTGAGACGGTCCGAGACCTTCCAGTCGTCTTGAACGAACATGCCGTGGTACATCGTGTGGTTCAGCCGCTCGCCGTTGCGGTCGATGCTTCCGCCCGTCGGCTGGCCGAGAAGGAAACTGGCGTACGACTGCCCGAACAGGATGGTCGAATTGTCCTGGGGCCTCGTGTAGTCTCCGCGGAAAATGTAGTCGCCGCCCGCGCGGTTGAGGTTGGCGGCGGCTTCCTTGTACAGCCGCCCGTCGTAGCCCACGCGTACGGCGTGGCTGCCCATGATGCGGGTCAGCGTCGGCTGGAACGAGTAAATGCTGTGCGTGGTCGAGCCGGCGAGGTTGTCGCCGAGCCCGGAGAAGCCGCCGACGTCGACGAGCGGAAAGTATTGCGCTCCGCCGAAGAGGGCGGTGACGTTCGGCGGGAACCCGAGCGTGGCCGGGTCGACCAGCCCTTCGTGCTGCCGGACGCTCGGCTCCTGGAAGCGCTGCCAGCCGGCGCGGACGTCGAGGACGGATTTCGAGCTGATCGTGTAGACGTGGTCAGCCGTGACGCCGTCGTTGATCCGGAAGAGGAAGTTGCCGGTCGGCACGATGCCGTTCACCTCGCCGAAGTACGCGCCGCGCGCTTCCTTGCGGTTGTTCCGCGTGTAGCGCACGAACACCTGCTGCTTGTCGGTGAGGCGATGATCGACGCGGGTCGAGATGGAGTAGAAATCGTCCGTCCTCGGGTTGGTGGAAAAGTAATTGTTGGTCCCGAGGTTGCCCGCCTGGTTCGGCAGCGGGTAATACTTCTGCAGCTGCTGCGCGATCGGGCTGAGGCGACTGGTCGGGATGATGTTGCCGGGGAACGGCGTCCGGACGACGCGCTCGCCGACTTGCTGCGCGGTGTTCGGATCGTAGATCAGGATGTTCTGCGCCAGCAGCTCCGAAAAATCCCCCCTCCGCATCGCCTCCGAAGGCACCGTCCGCGGTCCGGGCTCGGGGAACTCGTCGTAGAGCCACTCGACCGCGCCGAACGCGAACGTCCGGTTGCGGATCACGGGGCCGCCGAGCGAGAAGCCGGGCCGGTCGTAGGTGACCTTGGGTTTCTCCGCGCCGGCCTTCTTGACGAAGAAGTCGGTCGCCGAGAGCCAGTCGCGCCGGAAGTACTCGTAGGCTTCACCGCGGATGCGGTTCGTGCCGCTCTTCAGCGTCACGTTCACGCTGGCGCCGGCCGTGTGGCCTTCACCCGCGTCGAAGCTCGCCGTCGAGACCTTGAACTCCGAGACGGCGCCCGCGGGCGGCACGAACGCGACGCGGCGGCCGCTGGCCATGTTGGGCGATCCGTCGAGGGTGAACTCGTTGCCGCCGGTCGCACCGTCGGCAACGATGGCCGAGGTGCCGCCGTTGTCGAACGGCCGGGAGAACTTCAAATCGCCGTTGTAGGCGACGCCGGGGACGAGGCGCGAGAGCACGAACGGGTTGCCGTCCGACAGGGGCATCAGCGAGATCGCCTTCTCGTCGATGACCTGGCCGGCCGAGCCGCTGCGGGTGTCGAGCAGCGGCGATTCGGCCGTAACCGTGACGGTCTCTTCCATCCGGCCGACCTCGAGCACGCCATCGACCGCGAGGCGGTCGCCGATCCGGACCTGCAGGCCTTCGCGGGACATTTTCTTGAAACCGGAGAGCTCCACGCTGAGCGTGTACATGCCCGGCGTGAGGTAGAGGATGCTGTAATCCCCCTCACCGTTCGTGGTGGTCGCCGACGGCACGTTGGTCTCGATGTTGGTCGCGGTGACGGTTGCGCCCGGCATGCGGCCGCCCGAGCTGTCGGTGATACGGCCCGTGATGGACCCACGGGGATCCTGGGCGCCGGCGGTTGCCGCGATGGAACAAACGATCAAGGCGCCACACAAGATGTGGCGCAAGCTTCCCAGCATGGTGCCTCCTCCAGGTTCAAAGCCGCGGCGGCGCCGTCCTCCCGCCACCCCCCGGGGGGGCGACCGGCGCCAGAATGGCAAGAGAGGGAATCAAGAGAACACATTTTGTCGGTAAAGTAAACCAAACGACACGGTTGTCGCCTTTCCGAGTGGCGGTTTCGGCTGGAACGGGGCATGATCACGAACAGTGCGTCGACGCAGCTTCCTGTCGCTGGCCGCCCTGGCCGTTCTATCCGTGTCCGCCATGGCGCAACCGGTCCCGCAAGACCCACTCGCCTTCCTGCGGCAGTACGTCCGGGCCTCGGACGCCGACTTGCGCCGTCTCGAGCGCGGCGCGGTGCTCACCAAGACACTCGATTCGCTGGACGGCCGCGAGATCAACTCGTTCGGGGTGATTCGCGTCACCTGTAACGCGGACGTCTTCGCGGCCCGCGTCCGCGACATCGAGCGCTTCAAGGCCAGCGAGTACGTCATCCAGATCGGGCGGTTCCAGGCGTCTCCCTCGCTCCAGGACGTGGCCCCGCTCGCCCTCGACCCCGGCGATCGCGAGGCGATGCGCGCCTGCAAGCCCGGGTCGTGCAGCCTGCGGCTGCCGGCGGAGGCCATGAACCGCTTCCGCACCACGATCCCCTGGGGAACGCCCGCGGAAGCGCCGGCCGCGGCCGCCGCGGTGCAGCAGTTTCTCGTGGACGAAGCGCGGACCTACCTCACGGGCGGCAGCGCGGCGCTCCCCGACTACGCCGATCGCTCCGGAACGACCCCGAGGGCCGCCGCGTTCAAGCTCCTGGCGCGGCCGTCAGCCTTCCTGGCGGAGTATCAACCGGAGCTGTTCCGGTACCTCGACGAGTTTCCGCGCGCGCCGGCGGCAGGTTCGGAGAGCTTTCTCTACTGGTCGCGCGAGAAGTTCGGCCTGAAGCCGACGATCAGCATCAGCCATTCGGTGCTGCAGCAGCGGGACGCCGTCGTGGTCTTCGGCTCGAAGCAGGTGTTTGCCAGCCACTACTTCGAGTCGTCGCTCGGGATGGCGCTCTTCATCCCGGTGGAGGGCGCCGCGTACGGCTACGTCACGTATCTGAACCGATCGCGCGTGGACACCCTGCGCGGCCTGCTCGCGCCGCTCGCCCGCGTCGTCGCCGCCCGCCGCGCGCGCGACGGGCTCGAGCGGATGCTGATCGACGTGAAGAGGAAGCTGGAACTGTGACGGGAACGGGAAGGGGAACCGTTCTTGGTTCTTGGTTCTTTGTTCTCGGTTGTCGTTCTTGGTTCTCCGTTCGTCGTTCTCCGTTCGTCGTTCTCCGTTCGTCGTTCCTGTTCTCGGTTCCTCGTTCCAACGCTGGCTGTGTCCTCTGCAACTCTGGTGAACAAAACGAAAAACGAAGAACCGGAACGAATAACCAAGAACCAAGAACCAAGAACCAAGAACCAAGAACCAAGAACCAAGAACGAAGAGCGAAGCACCCAGAACGGAAATGTCCAAGTATTCAACCGTTTACAATTTCAACATCGAACTGGCCGACTCCGACCGTGGTGTCTACGAGACCCTCGCGCTGCGCGTCGCGCGGCATCCGTCCGAATCCGAGGAGTACCTGCTCGCGCGCCTGCTGGCCTACCTGCTCGAGTTCACCGAGGGCATCGAGTTCTCGCGCGGGCTGTGCGATCCGAACGACCCGGCGATCGCGGTTCGCGACCTGACCGGGGCGCTGCGCGCGTGGATCGACATCGGCTCGCCCGATGCGGCGCGGCTGCACAAGGCGTCGAAGCTGGCGCCGCGCGTCGCGGTCTACACGCACAAGGACGTCGGACAGCTGCTGCGGAACCTGACCGGGGAACGCATGCACCGGGCGGAGGCGATCGAGCTCTACGCGATCGACCGCCCGTTGATCGCGGCGCTCGCGTCGCGCCTGGAGCGGCGCATGGCGTTCAGCGTGTCGATCAACGATCGCGAGCTGTATCTGTCACTCGATGACGTGACGCTCACCGGCGCCGTCGTCCGTCACCCGCTCGTATGACCAGACTGAAAGATCAATTCGGCGCCATCGACATCTATCTGTTCGACCAGCTGCTGCGCGGGCGGATCGCCCCCGGCCTGCGCGTGCTCGACGCCGGCTGCGGCGACGGGCGCAACCTCGTCTACCTGCTCTCGAACGGCTTCGACGTCGCCGCGTGCGATCGCGACGCCGGCGCGGTCGAAACGGTTCGTGCGATGGTCTCAGCGCCTCGCGCCGCACCTTCCCGGCGCCAACTTCCGCGTCGAGGCCGTCGAGGCGATGAGCTTCCCCGACGCGTGCGCGGATGTCGTCATCAGCAGCGCGGTCCTGCATTTTGCGGAGGCCGAGGCGCAGTTCGACGCGATGATCGCCAGCATGTGGCGTGTGCTGGCCCCGCGCGGCATGCTCTTCTGCCGCCTGGCGTCCTCGATCGGCATCGAGAGTCGCGTGCGGCAGATTGCCGGGCGGCGGCACCGCCTGCCGGACGGCAGCGATCGATTCCTCGTCGACGAACGGATGCTGCTCGACTTGACCGAGCGGCTCGGCGGAGCGCTCCTCGATCCCATCAAGACCACCGTCGTGCAGGATCAGCGCGCGATGACGACATGGGTGCTGAAAAAGACGTGAGCGAGACAGCGGAGGTGACGGAGTCACCGGACTAAACACGGAGCACCGGAGAAACGGAGCAACCGAGAAAACAAATAACTGTTTCCGGTCCTCCGTTCCTCCGTTGCTCCGTGTGAGATCTCCGTTCGCTCCGCGATCTCCGTTGACTCGTCAGCTTCATCGGTCTCGAGTCTCTGGTCTCTGGTGTCTTTGGTCTTCGGTCTCGGGTCTTTGGTGGTCTTTGGTCCGGACCCGAGACCACCAGAGACTCAAGACTCGAGACCTGAGACGGTCAGTTCTCCGCGACCGACCAGTACTGACCGTCCGCCGACTCTGACGCGGGTGAAGGCCCCCGGACGGCCCTCGATCGAAATGTAAATCCGGCTCGGGCGTCCCATCGCCACGCCTTGCAGGCTGAGCATCGATCGCGCGGCCTCGGGGCTGACCACGAGGTGCTGGACCAGATAACAGCCGAGCGGCCCGCTCGCGCCGCCGGTCGCCGGATCTTCGGCAATGCCGTAGGCAGGCGCCAGCATCCGGCTGTAGACTTCTTTCAATGCGCGTGGGGCCCCACCCCCACGCGCCCGCGCTGCGGCGCTCGAAGGCTCGCTCTCCTCGCGCGGGCCGCGGGCGCTCTCTGTCGG
>CAWGAS010000012.1:0-31487 GCA_963820645.1 uncultured Acidobacteriota bacterium
CATTAATACTCCGGGTGGCGGGTGCCGTCAATCGGTCGATACGAGGTATGTCGTTCGGCCTATGATGGCCGGCCCATCAACATCTGTCGCCGGCTGGCCGGGCATGAACGTGCCGGGCGGGCCGGCATCAACATTGTACCGGCAGGCTCGCGCGTGAGAGTTTGTCCGACAGTGCGGCGTCAGGGCGCCAGCGCGACGATGCCGCGCTGAAGGGCCTGCGTGACGGCTTCGGTTCGATCCGTCACGCCGAGCTTGCTGAGGACGTTGCTGACGTGAATCTTCACCGTGCCCTCGGTGATGGCCGAGATGCGACCGCGATCTCACGATTGCGCTTCCCCAGGATCATGAGCTTCAGCACCTCGAGCTCGCGGGGAGAGAGGTGCGAGCGGGGCGAGCGGGAGGCGAGCCTCGCCGCCAGCATCCGGCGGCACGTGGCGCTGACCCGCGGCGACCTTGCGGATGGTGTCGACGAGCTCCTCCGGCTGGACGGTTTTCACGAGGTACGCGAGCGCGCCCGCTTCGAGCGCCATGTGGATTTCCTCGTCGCCGGCGAACGTCGAGAGGGCGATGATCCTCGCCTGCGGGAACTCCGCGCGAATCGCTCGAATGGCGTCGGTGCCGCTGAGATCCGGGAGGCGGAGGTCCATCAGCGTGACGTCCGGTTGCTGCGGACCTGAACACCTCGATCGCATGGTGCCCGGTCGCGGCTTCCGCGCAGACGCTCATGTCGGCTTCGAGCGCGATGACGCTCGACAGGCCCAGGCGGACCAGATAGTGATCGTCGACGAGCAGGAGCCGGATCCCGGCGCTCACGACGCGATCTCCGAGCGGGGCTCGGTCCGGCGGGCCAGCGGGCACGGTGACGGCCACGATGGCGCCGCCGTCCGGGTGGTTCTCGAGCCTCAACGTGCCGCCCAGCTTGTCGACCCGCTCTCGAATCCCGCGAAGGCCGAAATGGCCGCCGACGCGATCCAGGCGCGTGTCGGCGAAGCCGGTCCCATCATCGCGTCACGACGAGATGCACGGCATCGTCGTCGAAGCGAAGCACGACGTCCACGCGCGTGGCGCCGGAGTGTTTGATCGTGTTGGTCAGCGCCTCGAGGCCAATCCGCAGCAGGTGGTGCTCATCCGAGCTCTCGAGCGGGCGGACGGCGCCGACGGTCCGGACCGTGGCGTTGCAGCGAGGTGCCGGTCGTCATCTGTTGGGCCACGTCCGACAAGGCGCCCACGAGGTCCCGTGTCTCCAGCGCGCCGTGACGGAGATCCATGACGGACCGGCGTGCTTCGCTCAGGCTGTAGCGCAGCATCTCCGACGCGATGCCCAGCGCACGCCGGGCGATCTGCGGCGAGGTGTCGAGCGTTTTCGACACGGCGCCGAGCTGCAACTGGATGCCGGCCAGTCCCTGCTCGAGGGTGTCGTGCAGCTCGCTCGCGAGACGGCTTCGCTCGGCGATGATCGCGCGGTACTGCTCCCGCACCAGCGCGTTTCTGTTGGCGATCTTCCTGGTCCACATCACGCCGGCGAGCACGGTCGCGGCCACGAACAGGCCGAGCACGAGCGAGTGTCGCGGCGTCCACCAGCGGCGCCGCCGCGAGGAGCACGACGTCTCCGGCGGATCGCAGGAGCAGCGCGGAACGACGGCGGAGGGCCCGATTCGAAGACATAGACGCCGGTGACCGACACGAGCGTGCCGCTGCCGAGGCCGGCGATCGACGTCCTCGACAGGGGATCCTGGAGCGGCCTCGAACACGGTGTCCCCCGCCTTGAGAATCAGCGAACGTCCCGCCGGCGTCGTCACCTCCGTCAGCAGTACGGCATCCACGCGCACGAGCTCCGAGTCGTGGGCGGCCGCGAGGAGCGTTTCACGCGCAAGCGATGCTCGCGGGCCGGGACCGCGGCGTGGCCCGACCCGGCGGACGATGGCGTTCTTCAGTGTGGGCTTGGTCGAGCTGACGACGGGAAATCCGGCGACGTCGATCGACGTCGCCCGGTGATCAGCTCGAACGGCTGCTCGGTCTCGACCAGCGCGGCGCTCGTCTCATCCCGCACGTAAATCCTGTGACGCACTTCCTGGGATCTGCGAGTGCATCGTGATGTCTTCGACGAGCGTCGGCTGCCCGACTCTCGTGCCGGTCACGGTTCCGCGCACCCGCACGCGACGGTCGAGTTGATCCATGGCGTGATGGGTGTACAGGCTCGAGATCGCGCGAACCGCGAGGCGACCAGGGTTCGGGCGCCCGGGTCTCGATCGCGGCGTCGGCGGCACGTCCCGCGAAGAGCGAGACGCCGCGGACCTGCCGGGCCTGGTTGTAGAGCGTGCCCGCGCTGCCGCGGAGCCTCACCCGGGCGTCGATGAACCGCGTCAGGTCCTGCGGAGAAAAATCCCAGAACCAGGCGCGCACTTCACCGCCTTCGACGGCGACGTCGACGAAGAGCGTCTTGCCGGACTCGGACACCCACGCGCGCTGGCCGACGCCGATCACCTCGATGTAGGCACAATCGAAGATGCCGCCGAGAAGCGCCGCGTACGGCACGTGCCTCGGCTGGAGGCAGCGGCGATCGCCCGAGCCGGCGGACGCCTGTCGGGAATGAGTGCCGGCGCAAATCCCTCACCGGTCGTGTAGCCCTCCACCTCCACGACGTCGCCGGGATGCAGGTCGATTCGCGGCTGCGTGCGGAAGTACTTGCGGACCGTAGTGCACGAACAGCCCGGAGCTCCCGTCGTGCACGATGATGCCCGGCGGGCTCGCGCTCGTTGATATAGGTGATCGTTCCGCGAACGAGCGCTCGACGACGCCGGTTGGCGATCTCCGGTGTCAACGCCCGGATCGCCTGGATGGCGGTCAGCGGCGCGAGGTGATCCTCCTGCGCGGCAGGCGTGGAGGACGACGCCAACGAACCGACGTCGCCGATCGACAGGCACACCGACGCCAGCGCCGCGAGCCAGAGGGAACGGAGGCGGTGCGGCCGGCGAAGGCCTGGCAAAGAGAACATCTTCGGCGCGACCCGCAACGGCTGAGAATGTAGCAGATCGGGCGGGTTCCAGTCAGCGGCCGGGCTGGCTCGGCGGGTCCGTGACCCCCGCGGCGGACTGCCGCGAGATCGGAGCCGGCGCAGTGAGAACGCCGAGGGTCGGACTTACCCGAATTCAGGTTACAGTGATCGCTGCAAACCCGTGCGCGGCACGAGCGCCGCGCGTTTCCCAAGGAAGCCCAGCAATGTTCGACCAGTGGTCCCGCAGGTCCGCGCGTTCGGCGCGCTCGTTCATCATTCTCTGTACGCTCGCGGCCCTCGCGCTGGCGCCCTCCGGGGCGGCGGCCCAGGACCCGCGCGGCACGATTCAGGGCCGGGTCGTCGACGCGAGCGGCGCCGCCATTCCCGGCGCCACGGTCGACGTCCTCAACATCGCGACCGGCGTCGTCACGCCGACGACGACCAACGAGCAGGGCAGCTATCGCGTCGGCGTTTCTGAACCCGGGCACCTACCGGGTGACCGTCAGCCTGCACGGGCTTCAGCAAGTTCATCAGCGACAACATCGAGCTGCACGTCTCGGACCTGCTGACCGTGGACGCGACCTTGAAGGTCGGCGCGATCACCGACGAAGTGACGGTCACGGCCACGGCGGCGACGGTCGACCGCACCACCGCCGAGCTCGGGCAGGTCGTCGACGCGCGCCGGATCGCCGAGCTGCCGATTCGCGAAGGCAGCCCCGTCGAGCTGGTCATCCTGGCGCCGGGCGTGACGGTCGTGACCGACCTGCGGTCGCGCAAGGCCGCCTTCAACAACGGGCTCTCGCAGTTCTCGACCGACGGCGTCGGCGAGAAGAAGAACGACTTCACCATCGACGGCGTGTCCAACGTCGCCAACGATCGCGTCGCCTACAGCCCGCCGTCGGCGTCGGTCGAGGAGTTCAAGATCCACACGACGTCGTACGACGCGGCGATCGGCAACACGATGGGCGCGGTCGTGAACCTGGTGACCAAGAGCGGCACCAACACCACTGCGCGGGCAGGTCTACGAGTGGTTCCGCGGCGCCGAGCCTCGACGCGCAAGAACTACTTCGATCGGATCAACAACCGCCCGAAGCGGGACTACGACGACAACCGGTTCGGCGGCGCGATCGGCGGCCCGATCAAGTCGAACCGGACGTTCTACTTCGCCAACGTCGAAGCGAACCCGTTCCAGGTCCCGTCTCCGAACATCGTGACGGTGCCGACGGCGAAGATGCGCACCGGCGACTTCTCGGAGCTGCTCGCGCTCGGCCCGCAGTACCAGATCTACAACCCGTTCACGACGCGGCCGAGCCCGACGACGGCCGGGGCGCTTCGTCCGCGATCCGTTTCCGGGCAACATCATCCCGCCGGGCATGATCGCCCGGTCGCGCAGAACATCCTCGAGTACTTCCCGCTGCCGAACCAGGCGGGCACGTCCGACGGCCAGCAGAACTATCAGAACCCGACCGCGGTGGCGTTCGAGACGTACTACACGGCGACCGGCCGCGTCGATCACAACTTCTCGTCGACGGCACCGGATGTACGGCCGGTTCAGCTGGGACTTCTGGGAAGAGGAAAAGGACGACCGGTTCGACAACATCGCCACCGGCATTTTCCTCAACCGCAAGAACCGCATTCTCGGGCTCGACGACGCCTACACGATCAGGAACAACGTGCTGCTGAACGTCCGCGGCGGCTTCACGCGCCAGATGTTCCCCGAGCGGCGCCGCAGCCAGGGCTTCGACCTGTCGACGCTCGGGTTTCTCGCCGCAGCTCGTCTCGCTGGCGCCCTCGGACAGCGCGACGTTCCCGTTCATCAACTACGACGGCTTCCAGGACTTCGGCGTGTCGGAGTCGGGGGACGGCTGGTTCACCACCGACGTCTACTCCGCCACCGGCAACCTCATGTGGCTCGTCGGCAACCACAACATGAAGTTCGGCACGGAGTACCGCTACTACATCGAGGACGCGAGCCGCTTCTCGACGGCCAATTCGCCGCAGATCAACTTCAGCAACACCTGGACGCGCGGGCCGCTCGACAACTCGTCGGCGGCGCCGTTCGGCCAGGACTTCGCGTCGTTCCTCCTCGGCTTGCCGACCGGCGGCACGATGAGCCGGCCGGCGTCGTACCGCGAGAAGAGCAGCGTGCTCTCGTTCTTCGCGCACGACGACTGGCGCGTGGGCACGAACCTGACGCTGAACCTCGGCGTCCGCTGGGAGATCGAGAGCGGGCTGACGGAGGCCGAGAACCGGTTCGTCAGCGGCTTCGACTTCGACTCGGCGCTGCCGATCACGGCGGCCGCGCAGGCCAACTACGCCCGCAACCCGATCCCCGAGGTCCCGGTCGATCAGTTCCGCGTGCGCGGCGGGCTCCTCTATCCCGACACGGGCGGTCCGAGCGCGATGTGGCAGCGGAACCTGGGGAACGTCATGCCGCGCGCCGGGTTCGCGTGGCTGGTGACGCCGAAGACGTCGATTCGCGGCGGCTACGGCATGTTCTACGACGTGCTCGGCACCAACCGCATCACGGTCAACCAGGTGGGCTACTCGCGCGACACGCCGCTGACGCCGTCGACCGACAACGGACAGACGTTCCGCGCGACGCTGGCCAACCCGTTCCCGGACGGCCTGCTCGAGCCGGTCGGTTCCGGCCTGGGCCTGATGACGAACGCCGGGCTGGGCGTCTCGTTCCCGTACGTCGGCGACGTGAACAACCCCGTGCAATCATCGCTGGTCGATCGGCCTTCAGCGCGAGCTGCCGTGGAAGTTCCTGATCGAGGCGACCTACGTCGGCGCGCACGGCGTGAACCTGCCGGTGGTGCGCGAACTGAATCGCCGTGCCGCTGCAGTACCTCTCCACGTCGCCCGTGCGTGACGATGCGAGGAACAACCGGCTGTCGACGCAGGTGCCGAACCCGTTCGTCGGGCTGCGTGCCCACGGGGCTCACCGGCACGAACGTCGCCGTCAGCCAGCTGCTGCGGCCGTATCCGCAGTTCACGTCGATCCGGCGACCGAGACGATCGGGCAGTCCGACTACAACGCGCTGCAGGCCCGCGTCGAGCGCCGCATGGCGAACGGCTTCACCGTGCAGATCGCGTACGCCTGGTCGCGCGCGATGACGGAGACGGGATATCTGAACGCCTGTCGACACCCAGCTCGAGCGCGTCATCAGCCAGTGGGATCGCGAGCACACGTTCGTGTCGAGCGGTCTCGTGGAGCTGCCGTTCGGGCGCAACCGGCGCTACGGGAGTGGCTGGGGTGGCGTGACCAACACGCTGCTCGGCGGCTGGCAGGTGAGCTACATCTTCAAGGCGCAGAGCGGCGCCCCGCTCGGGTTCGGCAACTTCCTGTTCGCCGAGGGGATGGGAGTCGACGACATCATGGCCGACGATCCGTCGGTCAACCAGTGGTTCAACGTCAACGCCTTCAATCGCGTGACCGGCCAGCAGCTCGTGTCGAACGTGCGCACGCAGCCGAGCCGGTTCGCGGAGGTGCGGGGTCCAGGCTATTCGGTGCTGGATCTCGCGCTGCTCAAGAACATCGGCCTGGGCGGCAGCCGGCAGGTGCAGTTCCGGATCGAGGCCTACAACGCGCTGAACACGTTCAACATGGGCGGGCCCAATACCGGCGACCACCAGCACCGCGCTCGGCACCATCACCGCGCAGAACGGGCTGCCGCGTCAGCTGCAGCTCGCCGTGAAGGTGAGCTTCTAAGATCAGCTTCCAGTTTCCAGCTTCCAGCTTCCCGCTGGGGCGGGAGCGGGGCTACCAGTGCCGCTGGGCAGGCTAAGCTGCGCTACCTCACGGCGCGGAGTCGAGGCCGCTTGCATTCGGCGCTGCGCGACCGTCAGAATCCCCGGGACTCGATGCCACCGACCAGTCAGTCCCCGCAGACAGCCCTCCCCTCAATTCCGCTCGTCAGGTCCTCTTCGCGAGCCTGATCGGCACGACGATCGAGTTCTTCGACTTCTACATCTACGCGACGGCCGCGGTGATCGTGTTCCCCAGGCTGTTCTTCCCCGCCTCGGACCCCGCCTCGGCCACGCTCGCCTCGCTCGCGACGTTCGGGATCGCCTTCGTCGCCCGGCCGGTCGGCTCGGCCGTGTTCGGTCACTTCGGCGACCGCATCGGGCGCAAGACGACGCTCGTGGCCGCGCTGCTGACGATGGGGCTCTCGACGGTGATCATCGGCGCGCTGCCGACGTATGCGGCCATCGGCGTCGCGGCGCCGCTGCTGCTGGCGCTGTGCCGTTTCGGTCAGGGGCTGGGTCTCGGCGGCGAATGGAGCGGCGCGGTGCTGCTGGCGGTCGAGAATGCGCCGCCCGGCAAGCGTGCGTGGTACGGCATGTTTCCCCAGCTCGGCGCGCCGCTCGGGTTCTTCTTCTCCGGCGGCACGTTCCTGGCGCTCTCCCGATGGCTCACCGACGAGCAGTTCTTCCGGTTCGGCTGGCGCATTCCGTTCCTGGCCAGCGCGCTCCTCGTCATCGTCGGCTTGTACGTGCGGCTGGCGATCCACGAGACGCCCGTGTTCCGCGAGGCGCTGATCCGGAGCGAACGCGTCAAGCTGCCGATGCTGGTGGTGTTTCGCGACTATCCGAAGACGCTGTTCTTCGGCACGATGATCGCGCTCGCCACGTTCGTGCTGTTCTACCTGATGACCGTCTTCGCGCTGTCGTGGGGAACGACCGCGCTCGGCTACACCCGCCAGCAGTTCCTGATCATCCAGTTGTTCGGCATCCTGTTCTTCGCGCTGACGATTCCGTTTTCGGCGGTGTTCGCCGACCGCCACGGCCGGCGGCGCACCCTGCTGTGGGTGACGGCGGCCATCGGCGCCTTCGGGTTCGTGATGGCGCCGCTGCTGAACGGAGGCGCGGCCGGGACGGTGGCCGCGACGGCGCTCGGCATGGCGCTCATGGGCCTCACCTACGGCCCGCTCGGCACGGCGCTCTCGGAGCTCTTCCCCACGACCGTGCGCTACACGGGCAGCTCGCTGACCTTCAACCTGGCCGGCGTCTTCGGCGCGTCGCTCGCGCCCTACATCGCCACGTGGCTGGCCAAGACGTACGGGCTGCACTATGTCGGCTACTACCTGACGCTGGCGGCGGCGCTCACGCTCGTCGGCCTCCTCGCGACCCGCGAGACGAAGGACGAGGACTTGAGCGACTTACAAATTCGTGCTTCCCACCCGAACATCTCCTGACCTGCCCCCCTGGCGGTTAAAAGTCTGACCAGCGGCGAACTTCCCTGGATCGCCGATCGAAATCTCGTAGTATTCTGCGGCGCGGACAAGGAGTATTCCTTGCAGCTACGCGGCGCAGGACCAGGACCCCAGCCATGATCCCTGCGAGGCTCACGCTCGCGATCTTCATCGTGTTTCAGCTCGCCGACGGGTTGATTACGTACACGGCGGTGGATTTCTTTGGACCCCACGCCGAGGCGAACCCCCTCGTGGCGACCTGGATAGCCCTGGCGGGAGCCGGGCCCGCGCTCCTTGGCGCGAAGCTGGTGGCCTGCGGCTGTGGCCTCGTGCTCTATCGATACGGCACGCATAAAGTGCTCGCCGGGTTGACGATCATCTATCTGGTGGGCGCCGTCGGGCCGTGGCTGCATCAGTTGACGGTGCTGGCACCATAGTCAGCTACTCCGCTTCCAGCTCACCAGCTCCAGCTTCGAGCTTCCCGCTCGCCTCCGCCGCGTCAGAACTCAGCGCGTCTCGGCGAGGCGCGCCATAGCTTGTCGCTCGTGTCGCTTGCGACAAGCGACGGCGGGCGCTCCGCTCCCAGCTTCCCGCCTCGCGCGTCCAGACTCAGCGCGTCAAGGCCGCCGTACCTGTAGAGGCGTCAGACCCCAGTCGTTGGGCTGCACACCTGTGGCACATTCGGGAAGAGGACGAGTGTAAGCTGGCTGGTAGCATGACACGCCTCTTGATCTTGTTGGGATCGATCGCCGCGTGCAGTCCCGCCGGACTGCACGCTCAGATCCCGGTCGAACGTTCCCCCGGGCGCCTGCTGATTGATGCCGTCGCCGTCGACCGCGACGGCTCGTCCGTGCCGGATCTCAGGCGGGAAGAAGTCGAGGTCTGGATCGGCGGCTACCGCGTGCCGATCGACACGTTCGCCTTCGTCACGCCGGCGGACGCGGACCGCGGCGGGCGGTCGATCGCGTTGATCCTGGACGACGTGACGCCCCCGCTGGATATGGTTCCGCGCGTCAGAGATGCGGCGCGGCGGTTCGTGGAGCGGATGTCGCCGGGCGACGAGATCTCGATCGTGACCCTCAGCGGGACGTCCCTCGAGAGCACGGACGAGCGCGCGCGGCTCCTGCAGCGCATCGGCGCCTACAACGTGAAGCTGACCGGCGTCCAGCGGATCGACGATCTCGGCGCGCAGGCGCTCAGCACCATCGCGTCGGTCGCGCGACAGCTCGAGAGCGCCTCCGGCCGGCGGAAGACGATCGTCGCCATCGGCACGGGGTGGTTGTTCGACACGCCCATCCCGCCGCCGACGGTGGGACGCGATGTTCGCGCCGAGTGGACCGATGCGATGCGGGCGATGGCGTTCGCGAACGCGACGCTGTACGTGATCGATCCCGCGGGCCTGGGATCGTCGCGAGCGCTCGGCGGATCCAGCGGCTTCGCGCACGAGACGGGGGGCTTCGCCTTCCTGAACACCAACGACCTGAGCGGCGCGGCCGATCGGATCTTCCGCGAGGCCGGAAGCTACTACCTGATCGGCGTGACGAATCCGCCGGTGGGACGGAAGGCCGATCTGCGCGAGCTGGACGTGCGCGTGCTCCGGCGCGGCGTCACGATCCGGGCGCGGAAGGCTGTACGCTGGCGCGCGCTAGAATCACCGCGCGCGTGTCAACTTCCAACTCCCAAAAAGCCAACTCCCAAAGTACCTGGCTCGTACCATCGGGGTGAAGGTCGCTGCGACTTTCACCCCAGCGACTTTGGGAGTTGGGAGTTGGCTTTTTGGGAGTTGACAGAGCTCACTCGTGCCGAAGCGCCTCCGTCGCGTCGATGCGGGTCGCGCGCCGGGCGGGCACGTAGCACGCGGCGAGCCCGATGACCGCGAACAGCGCCGCGGCCCCGCCGAAGGTCACCGGATCGAGCGGCGGTACCCC
This sequence comes from uncultured Acidobacteriota bacterium, assembly GCA_963820645.1. Classification (GTDB taxonomy): domain Bacteria; phylum Acidobacteriota; class Vicinamibacteria; order Vicinamibacterales; family 2-12-FULL-66-21; genus JALZOC01. Next base: position 10,122 of record CAWGAS010000012.1, read on the forward strand.
GAAGAGGAGCCGCGTGAGCAGCCGGCTGCCCGCGGCGGCGAGCAGCAACCCCATCCCGGATCCGAGACCGACGAGCCACAGGCCCTGCCGCATCACCATGCGGAGCACGTCACCTCGTTGCGCGCCCATCGCGACGCGAATGCCGATCTCGCGCGTGCGGCGCGTCACCGCGTAGGCGGTCACGCCGTAGACGCCGATCGCCGCGAGCAGGAGGCCGACGAGGCCGACGGTGCCCGACACCGACGCCGAGATCCGCAGCTGCATGAGCATCGGGGACGTCTGATCTTCAAGGGTCCGCGAGTGCACGATCGGCAGGTTGGGATCCATCGAGGCGAGCAGGGCGCGGATCTCTCCCGCCAGGCGCTTTCCCTGGGTGCTGCGCGCGAGAATCGAGAAACGCGACTCGTAGCGTTGCAGGAGCGGCAGGTACACAGTCGGGCGCCGCGGATCTCCCGGACCCGCCGGTGGTCAGATCCCGCGCGACGCCGACGACCAGGAGGTCGACGCTGGTGAATGGCGGCTTCCGCAGGTACTGGCCGACGGCGTTCTGTCCCGGCCAGTACAGTCGCGCGGCGGCGGCACTGACGATCGCCACTGGCTGGCTGCCCTCTCGATCGGCGTAGGTGAAGTCGCGGCCGGCCAGGAGCGGAATCCGCAGCGTCGAAAAATAGCCGGGCGCGACTGCGTTCGAGCTCGGCATGTCCGCCAGGGCCTGCGGATCCGGGGGCGGCGGAGCGCCCGGTCCGCTCTTGACGAGAACCTGCCGCCGATCCGGGTCGGTCGGCAGGCCCGTCGCCATCGTCGCATCCTGCACGGCCGGCAACTTGCGCAGCCGATCGCCCAGCTCGCGAATGAACGCCGGTCCGGTCGTGCTCGTGTAGCCCGCCAGCGACAGATCCATCGCCGCGACCTCGACGCCGTGCTGGTCGAAGCCGAGCGCGACCGAGCCCGACCGGTGGAGGGCGCGAGCCAGCAACCCGGCGCCGACCACGAGCAGGATGCTGAACGCGACCTGGGCCACGACGAACGCGCTCCGAAGCCGCAATCGATCGGACGGCCCCTGCGAGTCGTTCTTCAGCGCCGACACGACGTCCGCCTTCGACGCCTGCAGCGCCGGGGCCAGCCCCGAAAGCAGCGCCGCGATGCAGAGACAGGCCGGCGCTGAACAGGAGGACGCGTCGATCGAGCGGCAGGGACACGTCGATCGGCACGGGCATCGACGGGAGCACCGTGACGAGCAGGGAGGTCATGACGCGCGCGAGCGCAACACCGAGGACGCCGCCGAGCACGAACAGCAGCAGCGTTTCCGTGAGCAGTTGTCGAATGAGCCGCGCGCGTCCGGCGCCAATCGCCAGACGGACGGCAATCTCCCGGCGCCGCGCGGTGGCGCGCGCCAGCAGGACGCCCGCGACGTTCGCGCACGCGATCAGGAGCACGAGCGAGACGATCCCCATCAGGAAGGCGAGAAACCCGCTGATCGGCAGACGAAGCAGCGGTGGAATGGCCGATGCCGCGACGGCTCGAAGCCCGCCCAAGGGGCCGTTCGAAACCTGCCTGACCGGGATTCGGCGGCGACTCGCGCCGGATCGCACGGCCGATCGCGTCCACTTCCGCCGCGGCCTGTCGCACCGATACGCCTGGCTTCAAGCGTCCACCCACCAGAAATGTCGACGGCCCTTGATCCTTGGTCATGGACCGCATCGAGACCGGCAGCCACAGGTCCGCGGACGTGACGGCTCGTGCCCCGGAAGCCTTCGGGCGCCACGCCAACGACGCTGAACAGGCGACCCGTAAGCTGCAGCGTTTGGCCGACGACGGACGGAGTCGGCATTGAATCGTCGCACCCAGAAGGCATGACTCAGCACGGCGATCGGAGCCGCGCCAGGTTGCTCGCTGTCGGCCGCACCGAACAGCCGTCCGGCCGCCGGACGAACCCCGAGCGCCGTGAAGTAGTTCCCCGTCACGAACGTGCTGAAGATGCGCTCGGCCCCGCCCGGGCCGGCGAGGCTCATCGGATGTGGCTCGATGTGGTAGCCGTACACGCTCTCGAGCGTCGTGACGCGCTCACGAATCTCGAGGTAGACGCGATACGACAGGAACGGTTCGATGAACCGCCCGCTTTCCGACGTCGGCGCGATGTCCACGAGCCGATCCGGGTCCGTCACACCGGCCGGCTCGCGCAGGAGCAGGCGGTTCGCGATGCTGAAGACGGTGGTGTTGGCGCCGATGCCGATGGCGAGCGACAGCGCGGCCGTCAACGCGAAGATCGGATTGCGGCGGAGCAGCCGCGCTCCGTAGCGAACATCCTGCAGGAAGACGTCCATGCTGCCGTACCTCCACATGTCCAGGGTGGCTTCGCGGATGACCGCGGGATTGCCGAACCCCCGGCGGGCCCGAACCCGCGCCTCCTCCCCGGGGAGACCGGCGTCGGCCAGGCGCTCCGCGCGCATCTCGAGGTGCAGCCGCATCTCCTCGTCGATGCGATCGCGCAGCCGCCTCCGTCCGGCGAGCGCCAGCAGCCGCACGCGCACCTCGATCCACAGTTGCGACAGCCAGCTCATGACACGCCCGGGTCGATCACCCGGTTGACGATCGCGACCAGGCGGCGCCAGTTCGAGACCTCGACCGCGGCGCGCCGCCGTCCGCGCGCCGTCAGCGAGTAGAAGCGCGCCTTCCGGTTCTTGTCCGTCACGCCCCATTCGGAGGTGATGAGCCCCTGGGCCTCCAGCCGGTGCAGGGCCGGATACAACGAGCCCTCTTCGACGGACAACGTCTCGTCGGAGATGCGCCGGAGGTACTCGGCGATGCCGAACCCGTGCTCGCTCCCGCGGGCGAGTTTCGACAGGATCAACATGTCGAGCGTGCCCATCGACGACGGGGTTCGACGGCTTCTGCGGCCTTCCCATAGATTTTTGATACGAGTATACGGACAGAGAGTTCCGTGTCAATGGAATCCCTGAGTCCCTGATCGCGAATCCCGGATCCCGGTCCCGATGAGTCCCGGTCGAACAGTCCCGAGTCCCGGTCCCGATCCCGGAGTCCTGGTCAGCCTTTGTAGCCGAGGAACAGACGCGGCAGGATGAGCGTGAGGACCGGGAACGCCGCGATCAGCGCGAGCCCGACGAGCAGCGCGACGAGATACGGCACGTACGTCCGGCTCACCTCGTCGATGTCCACCCGCGCGATGCCCGCGGCGATCGTGAGGCCGACGCCGACGGGCGGGAGGAAGAACGCGATCCCCATCGCGGCGACGATGACGATGCCGTAGTGCACGGGGTCGATGCCGACCGCCCGGCTGATGGGGAACAGGATCGGGCCGAAGATCAGCAGGGCGGGCAGGCCCTCGAGCAGCGCGCCGATCACGACGAACAGCACGACCGTCATCGCGAGGAACCCCGCGCGTCCGGCGCCGACCGCCCCCATCCACTCCCCGAGCGCCTGGGGGACCCACTCGCGGACGAGAATCCACGCGAAGGCCGACGCCGCGGCCAGCACCCACAGCGTCGTCGCGGTGACGACCCCGCTCTGCGCGAGCTGCGGCACGACGTCGGCGCGGCGGATGCCGGCCATGAAGGCCCCGGAGACCAGCGCGTAGACGACCGCGATGAGCGCCGCTTCGGTGACGGTGGTGGCGCCGCTGAAAATTCCGCCGAAGAGAATGACCGGAAGCCCCAGCGGCACGACGGCCCGGCGAACCGCGCGTCCCAGGTGGGCGCGCGACGGCGGGCTCGAGACGGGCCAGCCCTGGCGCCGCGCCCGCACGGCGATCAGCAGGAGCAGGACGGCGGCGAGGATGAACGCCGGGACGAACCCGGCCAGGAACAGCGTCACGATCGAGAGGTTGACGAGCGATCCCAGCACGACCATCGTCAGGCACGGCGGCACGAGGATGCCCATGGCAGACGCGGCCGCCACCACGCTCACCGATTCCGGCCCGGAGTAGCCGGCCCTGCGCATCGAGGGGATCAGCAGCGAGCTGATGGCCGAGACGTCGGCGGCCGTGGAGCCGGAGATGCCCGAAAAGAGAATCTCCGCGACCACCGCCACCATCGCGAGTCCGCCGCGGACGCGCCCCACGATCGCCATCGCGAGATCCACGATGCGTTCGGAGATCCCCCCCGACTCCATCAGCGCGCCGGCGAGGATGAAGAGCGGGATCGCGAGCAGGACGAACGAGTCCACGCCGCCGAGGATCTTGATCGGCAGGATGATCAGCCCGACGCCGCCGATTCCCAGCAGGTACGTGAGCGCCGTGAGCGCCAGCGTGAACGCCAGCGGCACGCCGAGCGCGGCCGTGGCGAGAAAGCCGGCGACGAGGACCACGAGGGGGGCCGCGCCCGAGACGAGCGGTACCAGGACGGACGCGAGGACGACGCCCGCCGCGCCGAGCGACCAGCCGAGCGACGAGCGGTCCCGCCACGCGCCGGGCGCGTCGGTGCGGAACTGCTGCACGAGCACCGCCAGCATCAGCAGGAGCGACGCGGGAAGCACCGCGGAAATCGCCGCGCCCGACAGCCCGCTGGCGGGAAGACGTTCACCCGCGCTCGCGACGGTGAGCCGCCAGGCGGGAACGACGAGGCAGAGAAAAAACGCCATCAGCACCACGCGGAGCCCGCGGTCCACCGCGGCGCGGCGCGGCGGCGAGAGGAGGCGCACCAGCGCGCTGACGCGCGGATGCTGACCGTGCCGCAGCGCGGCGATCCCGCCGACGCACATCAGCCAGACCAGCAGCAGACGCGCGATTTCCTCGGTCCAGGGGATTGGCTGGCGCATGACGTGACGGGCGACGACCTGCAGGCCCACGACTGCCGCCTGGGCGACCACGAGGAATGCAATCGACCACTGGAGCAAGAGGTCCGCGAGGGACGCCGGCGCGGGAGGGTGTGGAACGATTCCGGGATGGGGATCGATCGCCGGGTGTGCGGCCGTCATCCGTGAATCATCTCGAGCCAGGGTTCGACGCCAAGCGCGCGCGCTTCCGTATTCCAGAGCCGCTCGGCGACGGGACGGAAGGCGCGGCCGTCGATCTCGCGGATGGTCATCCCGTGCGAGGCCAGCTGCGCGGTCGCCGACACATCTTCCTGCGCGCCCATCGCGCGCTGGTATCGCGCGGCTTCGAGCGCCGCATGCTCGAGCGATGCGCGGATGCCGGCGGGCAGGCGGGCCAGGCCCGCGGTGGACGCCCAGAGCCCGATCACACCGGCGATGTGGCCGGTGCGCGCCATGTGGTGCGCGACCTCGTAAAAGCGTTGGTGCAGGGTCGTGCTCGCGTCGTGCTCGTAGCCGTCGATCACGCCGGTCTGGATCGACGTGTAGACCTCGCCGAAGGCCATCGGCGTCGGGCTGGCCCCCATCAACTCGATCGCTTTGACGTAGATCGGCGACTGAATCGTGCGGATCTTGAGGCCGGCCAGCTGGCTCGGCTCGGTGACATCGCGCGAACGCGTGACGACGTGCCGGAAGCCGAACGAGTCTCCCCACGCGAACGGCCGCATGCGCACGGTCTGCTCGAGATAGTCGGACGCCTCCTGGCCGAGCCTGCCGTCCACGACGCCGTGCACGTGCGCCCAGTCGCGCCACAGGAACGGAAAGTCGAGGACCTGCACCTTCGGCGCGACGCTGCCCCAGATCGCGGTGCCCGACACCATGAAGTCGACGAGCCCTTCCTGCAGCTGCTGCACCACCTCGCGCTCCTGGCCGAGCGTCCCGCTGGGAAAGACGCGAACCTTGACCGCCCCGCCCGTCGCCGCCTCGGCCAGCTCGCGGAACTTGTCGCCGAGGACGTGCAGCGCCGTCGTCCCGGCGGCCATGGAGTGCGACAAGCGCAGCACGATCGGACCGCGCTCCACGCGCGGGCGGCACCCGGCCAGCGCGCCCGCGCCGAGTGCGGTCAGAAAGCGGCGTCGATCGATCATGAGGCGGCCATTATGCTGGACAGCGGCGACATACGTCGATGAACACTCCCGGGCGGTTTTGCGGGTCACGCTGTTGCGCCGCTTGACCGCGAGCCGGGCAGACCAGCGCCCGCCGTCGCTGTCGCGGGATAGCACGAGCGACAAGCATGCGCAGCTGCGCCGATCGCGCTGAGTCAGATGCGCGGAGGCTGGGGAAGCAGAGGTGGAGCGACTTGCCAGTTGAGACTATTCTGAATCTGACGGGGACCGTTGCGCTCGTCACCGGCGCTTCGTCCGGCATCGGGGCGGCAACGGCCGTCACGCTGGCGGATCTCGGGGCGCGCGTGGCGATCGGCTACCACCGCAACAAGGCGGGGGCCGAGGCGACACGCGATCGGATCGTGGAGGCCGGCGGCCAGGCGATCGCGATCGGCGCCGACGTGCGGCTGCGCGGACGAGGTCCGGGCGCTCGTAGAGCGCACCGTCGCGGAGCTCGGGCCGATCGACATCCTCGTCAACAACGCCGGGTCGCTCGTGGCCCGGCTCGGGATCCGCGACGTCACCGAGGCGCATCTCGACGACGTCATGGCGCTCAACCTCAACAGCGCGGTGCTCGCGTCGCAGGCGGTCGTCCCAGTCGATGATCGACCGCCGGCGCGGCGCGATCGTCAACGTGGTCTCGATCGCCGGCCACAGCGGCGGCGGGCCCGGCGCCGGCGCCTACGCGTCGGCGAAGGCCGCGCTCACGGCCTACACCAAGTCGGTGGCGAAGGAGCTCGCGCCGCACGGCGTCCGGGTCAATGCCGTCTCGCCGGGCGTCATCGACACGCCGTTTCACGAGGTGTTCTCCACACCCGAGATGATCAAGAACTTCGTCTCGACGATCCCGCTGGGCCGCGTCGGCACGGCTGCCGAGTGCGCGACCGTCATCGCCTTTCTCGCCTCCGATCTCGCCAGCTACATCGTCGGCGCGACCATCGACGTCAACGGCGGGCAGTTGATGCGGTAGGGCTCAACGGAGTGTCCGGCTTAAGCCGGACGCCACCGGAGCGTCCGGCCTCAGTCGGACCAGACGGGTCCGTCATTCCGGCGGTGTCCGGCTTCACCGGACTGACTCAAATCCTGACCATGGCCGACAAGAGCGACAGCGAAGTGCTCGTGATCGACGGGCGCGAGGTGACGATCTCCAACCCCCGCAAGGTCCTGTTCCCTCAGGCCGGCCACACCAAGCTGGACCTCGTGCGCTACTACCTCGCGGTGGCCGACGGCGCGCTGCGCGGCGCGGGAGGACGGCCCAACGTGCTCGTGCGGTATCCGAACGGCGTCGGGGAGGAGTTCTTCTATCAGAAGCGCGCGCCGCAGTCGCGGCCGCCGTGGATCGAGGTCGTGTCGCTGCAATTCCCCTCCGGCCGGACCGCCGAGGAGGTGGTGCCGCGCGACGCGGCGGCGCTCGCGTGGATGGCGAACCTCGCGTGCCTCGAGCTGCACCCGCACCCGGTGCGCGCGGACGATCTCGACCATCCCGACGAGCTGCGCGTGGACCTCGATCCGATTCCCGGGATCACGTGGGCGCAGGTTCGGGACGTCGCGCGCATCGTCCAGGCCACGCTCGCCGACTTCGGGCTCGTCGGGTGGCCGAAGACCTCGGGCTCGCGCGGCATGCACATCTACGTCCGCATCGAGCGCCGATGGACGTTCACGGAAGTGCGCCGGGCGGCGCTCGCCTTCGCGCGCGAGGTCGAACGGCGCGCCCCCGATCTGGCGACGAGCAAGTGGTGGAAGGAAGAGCGGCAGGGGGTGTTCCTCGACTACAACCAGAACGCCAAGGACCGCACCATCGCGAGCGCGTACTCGGTGCGCCCGACGGCCGACGCGCGCGTCTCGGCGCCGCTGACGTGGGACGAGGTCGACGCCTGCGACCCCGCCGACTTCACCCTCGCGACGATGCCGTCGCGGTTCGCGGAGGGAGGCGACCGTCACGCGGGCATCGATCGGCATCCGTGCTCGATCGACAGCCTGCTCGAGCTCTCGGCCGTCCACGAGCGTGACGGCCTCGGCGATGCGCCGTGGCCGCCGCAGTACAAGAAGCAGGCGGGCGAGCCTCCGCGCGTGCAGCCGTCACGCCGTCGCGTACCCAAACACCCGTTGATCGAGATCGGGCGTGCGCAGAAGAAGGAAGATGCGCTCGCCGGGCTCGAGCGCTGGAAGAGGCGCCACCCCGACGTGGCGGCGCACCTCGCGCCGGCCGACGTGCTCGTCGATGCGATGCGCGGCCGGTTTCACACGTGGACGCGGATCCGCGTGAACCTGCAGCACGTGCCCGACGCGCTCAGGCCCGCTCAGGAAGCGCTCGATCCGGACGACAAATTCGAGGACGCGTGGCCGGTCAAGCCTGGCGACCCGCGCCGAAGACCTTCTCGAGCTCGTAAGCCTTCGTGACCTCGAGCTGATCGTACCGGCAGTCCTTCGGCTGCTTGTCAGGACGCCATCGCAGGAACACGGCCGCGTGCCGGAAGCGATCGCCCTGGAGGTGGTCGTACTTCACCTCGCAGACCCGTTCGATCCTGAGCGGCTCCCACGAGAGATCCTTCCCCGCGCTCCATCGGCTCTGCCCCCCCGGCATGCGGGACATCTCCCCCGCCCCGGCGGCCGCCCATTCGCGCCAGGGATGATCGTCGAGGGCGTTCGCGCGGAGCGGCGCCAGCTCCACGGCCAGCGCCTTGCGGGTCGCCATCGTGAACGCCGAGGTCACGCCCACGTGCTGGAGCCTTCCCCGTGAATCGTAGAGCCCGAGGAGCAGGGATCCGACGGTGTCCGTACCGCTCTTGTGCCAGCGGAATCCGGCCACCACGCAGTCGGCCGTGCGCGCGTGCTTCACCTTGATCATGGCGCGCTTGCCGGGCTCGTACTGGCCATCCGATGGCTTGGCGATGACGCCGTCGAGACCCGCGCCTTCGAAGCGTTCCAGCCACTCCACCGCGACGGCGCGATCGCGCGTCATCGGCGTCAGGTAGATCGGGGGACCGGACGCGGCCAGCAGCTCCTCCAGCCGGGCCCGCCGTTCGCTGTTGCGGCGCCGCGCGGAGATCGAGGCCGCCGACCGCGAGCAGGTCGAAGCCGACGAACCCCGCCGGCGTCTCCCTGGCCAGTTTGGCGGCGCGCGAGGCCGCAGGGTGCAGCCGCAGCTGCAGCGCGTCGAAATCGAGCCCGTTGGGGCCCGCGATCACGATCTCGCCGTCGATCACGCAGCCGGCCGGCAGCTTCTCGAGAAACAGCTCGTGCAGCTCGGGAAAGTACCGATCGAGCGGCCGCAGGTCGCGGCTCTGGATGAAGACGTCGGACTCGCTGCGGAAGACAATCGCGCGGAAGCCGTCCCACTTGGGCTCGAAGAGAAAACCGTCGCCGGTGGGAAGCTCCTCGGCCAGCTTCGCGAGCATCGGCTCAATCGGCGGCTCGATCGAGCTCGTGGGCGCCGTGCCGGACTCGGGTTGGGGAGACGCATACACCCGATCTTCGTCCGGACAGCTCCCAGGAAATCAATACCGAACTCCCGAGTCTGGGGGTGAAAGTCGCGGCGGATTCACCCGGCTGGAACAGAGGCATGCGCTTGGGAGTTGGAAGTTGGACGTTGGGAGTCGACGGGTTCTTACGCTCAGCCGCCTCCGGGCTCGAGAAGCTCGCAGGCGTCGAGGCGGTTCCCGTCCAGGTCCCACATGGAAAAACACCGGACGCCTGAAATCTCCCGTAACTCTGAGGTGTTCACCCCTCGCGCGATCAGCTCACGCCGCTGCGCGATCGCGTCGGCGGCATCGAAGATGGGAAAGGCACACGCCGCGCCGGCAGCCGGACAGACCTCGTCCGGCTGAATCTCCCACACGGTCAGGCTGCCTCCATGGCCCACGTTGAACACCGCCACGCCGTGCGTCGGATCCTGGAAGACCACTTGAAGACCCAGACGGGTCCGGTACCACTCAACAGCGGCGGACCGATCCCGGACGCGAAGAATCACCGTATCGACGCGAGAGAACAGGGGCGATGTGGTGCATGCTCTGAGTTCAGGCCGGCCGCGGGCCGGAGGAGGATGCCGCGCCCGTAAACCGGACGAGCGCAGCGACTTTGGGCGGAGACTGTCGTCGCGGCAGTCTGTAGCAGTGTTCGAGCACGGTGCATTTCAGCTGGAACGATCCTCGGACGCATCGCAGGCACCGTAGGCCACTGCGATACGTCGCTCCGGCAGGCTGAGAGACTATAGACGGACAGGGACGGCCCGCCGTGTTGATTTGGATCAAACCGGCGGGAATGCCGATCCGGACTACACGGCTGCGGCGAGCGCGCCGAGACGTTTCGGGTTGAGGATGCGCGCCAGATGCCGGGTTTCGAAGGCGACGAGCTTCCTGCGCTCGAGCTCGGCGCTGGCCCGGCTCACGGCTTCGAGCGACAGCGCGAGGTAGTCCGCAATGTCGGAGCGGCTCATCGGCAGCGGAATCGTCTCCGCGTGCGCTGCGGGGCCCTGCAGGTGTTTCTTGATCATGAGCAGGAACATCGCGAGCCGTCCGGCCGCGTCGCGGCGGCCGACGACGATGGCTCGACGCTGTGACTCACGCAGGGCGTGGGTCACCTTGCACAGGACCTTGAACTGCAGCTCGGCGTCACGCCGGAGGAGATCCGCCAGCTGGTCCATCGGTATCCGGTACAGCGTGACCCGCGTGATCGCCTGCGCCGTGTTGACGTAGTGCCCGCTCTCCGCAAGCCCGAAGATGTCTCCAGGAAACAGGAAGGCCGCGACCCGCCGTTTCCCGCTCGGCAGATCCCGGTACGTCTTGACCGCACCCTCCGTCACGACGAACAGCCACCTGGCCGGCGCAGCCTCGTTGTACAGCTTCATGCGGGCCGGCAGCCGCAAGCGTGTGGCTATCGCAAGGAGCTCGTGGCGCTGCCGATCGGTCAGCAGGGGACCCGCCGTTGGTGTGGTGTCGAGAAACGGAATGGCCCGAATCGATGGTTCGGGATCGCTCGACGACGGCGCGGGCTTGGGGTGCTTGATCACGAGCGTCTGCCGGACTAGCGCTTCTCGATCTTGACGTTGTTCAGGCGAAGCGGCTCGCTCGCGTAGTTCTCCAGCTCGACCGTCTTCGTTTTCTTGTTGTACGTGATCTTGGTCGCGATCGAGGCTTTGCCCTCACCCGTACCATCCGGTTTGAGCCTGATTTCGATGAGCGTGAACGGGTAGTCCATCGTGCGCGGCTGGTTGCGCGCTTCCAGGAAATCGACCGGCCGATCGGTCAGGAGGGTGAGCTGCGAGCCGCCTTCCGGACGCGGCTGATAGCTGGCGTATCGCAGGTCCCACCCGACCTTGCCCGGTGCCAGGATGCGGCCCACCGGTTTCGCGTCCTGCAGGGCGTCCAGAAGTTTCTCGGGACCCCGCTCGAGGAAGGTCGAGAGGAGCTTGTCCCGTTCGGCGGCCGTGGACCAGCGGTCGACCGTGAAATCGATCGTTCCAGCGGCGCCTCCCCTCCCGACGTTGCTCATGTTGACGGCAAACGCCGTCAGCCGCAGGGGCAGCGGCGGCTGCGCCAGCGCGTCGCGGCCCGCCAACACGGCCATTGTCACGAATACGATTGCGGGGACCACCCATCGCCATCTTCGCGTCACGATTGTCCTCCTGTTTCCTTCGGTGCCAGAGATCGGGTTATCCGGAAGAACGTACCACCAGTGCCGGGCGCAGATCCAATGAGGCACGGGGGATCAGAGGGAATAAGAAAAGGGGGTGCGACGGACCCCACCGCGACCCGGGGACCTTGCGGCACATGTCAGTATCTGCTTAGCGCTGCTGCCTTCCGGCCCTGACGCGGTTCGCAGGCTGAGATTGCACAAGGACCGGGCCGCGGTGCGATCCGCCGGTCTGCCTCCAGTGTACAGCAGTCTTCCGACAGAAACGTGACCGTTGAAACTCTTAGAACTTTAGAACTTTAGAACTTTAGAACTTTAGAACTTTCACACCGGGTGCGCGATCCCGAGCATACGATCTCCTTCGGCGGTGAGGAAGCTGATCACCGCCTGGCGGTGCCGGGACTCGGCATGATGGAGCACCGCGGCGAACTGGGCCGTTCCGCGCAACGAATCCAGCCAGGGATCCCGCGTCAGCGCCGGCAGGCAGAAGAACCCGTCCTTCGACGACGTGATCCAGCAACTCGAGCGCCCCGTCGCGATCGCCCAGGTACGCGAGGTGGCGCGCGACGTAGAAGCGGCCCTCCGGGTCGGCCATGTTGCTCAGCTTGCGGATCGAGATCAGGCTTTCGCGCGGCTCGTTGCGGAGCAGCTGGTGCAGGGCCGTCACGTAGATCTCGAGGATCTGCGGCAGCGGCGCGTCCATGACGTCGAGCGACGCGAGCGCCTCGGCGTTGCGTCCGAGCATCAGCAGCACGAGGTTCCGCATGTACGGAGTCTTCCGGCTCGAACTCGAGCACACGGGCGTAGTCGCCGAGCATGAAGCACGTATGGCCGGCGCTGATCCGGATCTTGGGATCGAGCCGCCTCGCCTGCTCCGCGGCGGCCAGCGAGGCCTGAAGCAGGCCGCAGTACCGGCAGGCGTGCGACAGACCGGCGAAGAGCTCCGGGTCGGCGCTGCGCTCGCGCGCGCGCCGCAGCAGCCGGACCATCGACTGTTCGGCCCGGCCGAGATCCACTTCGAGGTGCGCGTACAGGTGCTCCGCGAAGGACAGGTCGGGGTTGAGCTCCAGCGCCCGCCTCAGCGCCGTCTCCGCCTTCGCGAACCGCTCCGAGGTCTCTTCGTCCACGTACTTGCCGATCATCCGGTGCATGCGTCCGACGCCGACCCAGGCCGGCGCGTAGTGCGGATCCTCCTGGACGCACTGCAGGTACAGGTCGAGCGCCGCGCCCCACTGCCTCGTGTCGCGGCTCATCTCGTTCGCGCGCAGGTAGCGCTCGTAGGCGACCGCCGAGGACGGCACGTCCTGCTTCAGCATCCGGCGCTCGCGCGCCGTCAGCGGCAGCGACAGCGACTCGACGATCTTCCCGGTGAGATCGTCCTGCAGCCGGAAGAGATCCTCGACCGCGCCCTGGGCGGTGTGGGACCAGAGGACCGTCGACGACGGCGTCTCGATGAGCTGCGTGGCGACGCGCAGCTGATCGCCGGCGCGCAGCAGCGTGCCGACGAGCACCGCGTCCACTTCCGCGCTGTTCGCGATCGCTTTCAGGTCCGGCGAGTCGGACGCGAACCGCGCCGCGGCCAGGCTCGATCGGACGACCAGCGACTGCAGCCCGGAGAGCGAGCTCGTGATCGCATCGGCCAGGCCGAACGCGAGAAAATCGGTCTCCGGATCGGGGCGCAGCATGCGGAACGGCAGGACGATCAACCGCGTCACCGGCGCGGGTGGGCGTGATGGCGCCCGTGTCGCCGAGCACCAGCGCGGCGCGCAGGTCCTGCATCATCGCGGCGGCCGATCTGATACCGCTGGTTCGGCTCTTTCGCGAGCGCGCGGTGCACGACGCGATCGAGCGCCGCCACCGCCGGGCCGCCCGTCAGCACGGGCGGCTGGTCGTACATGATGGCGTGGAACACCTCGATGGTCGTGTGACCCGCGAACGGCGGCTTGCCGACGAGCATCTCGTAGAGCACCACGCCGGCCGCGAACAGATCCGTGCGCGCGTCGCCGGTTTCGCCGCGGAGCTGCTCGGGGGCCGCGTACTGCGGCGTCCCGACGACCATGCCGAGCGCCGTCACGCGCACGCCCGTTTCGTCCGCGGCGGCTTCACTCGAGGTGGTCAGGCCGAAGTCGAGCAGCTTGACGCCGTGCGGGGTCACGAAGATGTTCGACGGCTTCAGATCGCGATGGACGAGCCCCTCGCGGTGCAGCGCGTCGAGGCCGTTCAGGAACCCGATCGCCGTCGAGACCGCTTCGCCGAGCGGCACGCTCCCGCGCGCGATCCGCGCCGCGAGCGACTCCCCCTGCAGCAGCTCCATCGCGAGGTAGAGCTCGCCGTCTTCTTCGCCGATCTCGTACAGCTGACAGATCGCGGGGTGGTTGACGCTGGCGGCGGAGCGCGCTTCGCGCCGCAGGCGATCGCGCGCCGCGGGCTCGGCGACCGCCGCCTTGATCATCTTGATCGCCACCGGGCGGCCCAGGCGGTCGTCGTAGGCTGAGTAGACGACACCCATCCCTCCCTCGCCGAGGGTCCCGGTCACAGCGTAGCGTCCGATGGATCTCCGCATGGGGGTCTTGCAGTTTATCGCGCGGCGCCGACAGCGAGCAACGGCGCGGACCGCGTGGCCGGCCGAGGCTGGCTCAGCTGGCCATACTTATATGGCATAATTGAAGGTATGAAGAAGACGCTCCACATCGACGACAAGCTCCTGCGAGAGGCCAGAGCGGCGTGCCGCGCCACCACCGACACCGACACGGTGCGCCTGGGCCTGGAGGCGCTGGTGCGCCACGAGGCGTACGAGCGCCTTCGGGCGCTTCGCGGATCCGAGCCCCACGCGCGAGATGTCCCGAGGCGGCGTGAGAAAGGGTCGGCAAAGCGCAGGGTGGCGTGATGGTCCTGGTGGATACGTCTGTCTGGATCCGGTTCCTCGCCGATCGCGGCCCGTACGCGGCCGAATTGGATGCGCTCCTGAGCCGCGACGAGGTGACCGGTCATGAGCTCGTGTACGGAGAGCTCCTCATCGGCGACAAGGGAGGCCGCGCCACTCTGCTGGCATGTACGAACGGATGCATCAGGCGATCACGGTGCCACACGCCGAGGTGGTGGCGTTCGTGCGCGACCGCGGCCTGCACGGGCGGGGCGTCGGCTGGATCGACATCCACCTGCTCGCCTCCGCCCTCGTCGGCCGGCTGCGGGTGTGGACTGTCGATCCGCGTTTCCTCGATCTGGCCAGGGAATTGGGGGTCGCGTACGACCGCGCGGGTGCGTAGGAGTGGTTTCAAAACCCGCGAGGTCCGGCTAAAGCCGGATGCCACCTTCGGTTTTGAAACCGGCTCCAGCTACAGTGTGGACGCGATCGCGCTCACTGCTGCCGGAGCGCGATCATCGGATCGACTCGCGTGGCGCGCCGGGCCGGCAGGTAGCCGGCGCACACACCGCCGGCGAGCAGAACGATCGCCGTCATCGCCAGCGCGAGCGGATCGACCGGGCTGACGCCTGCGAGCATGACCCTCAGCGGAATCGTCAGGAGCAGCGACGCGGAGACGCCGATCGCCAGGCCGATGGCGATGAGCGTCATCGCATGACCGGCAACCAGGGACAGCACACGTGCAGCGGAGGCGCCAAGTGCCATCCGCAGGCCGATCTCGGCCTTTCGTGACGCCACGGTGTAGGCCATCACACCGTAGAGACCGACGAGCGCCAGCAGGAGCCCGAGCCCGCCAAGAGACGCCAGCAGAATCCCGGCGCCGCGGCGCAGGGCAATCTCCAGACCCGCCGCCTGGCGCAGCGTCTCGACGCTGACGATCGCCGTGGCGTCGAGCGCTTCGACGGCCTGCTGAATCGTTCGCAGCCGGGCCTCGGGGTCCCCGCCGACCCGGACGTGGACGATCGGGTCCCACGGCCGCTGCGCGTACCGAGTGGTACACGAGGGGCTGCGGATCCTCGGTCAGCGAGAGGAACTTCGTGTCGGCCGCGACGCCCACGACTTCCGCATGCGCCTCGTCGCCGGTGCGGATGAACATCCCAAGCGGCTCCTCGTCCTTGAAGGTCCGTCTCACGAACGCCTGATTGACGATGACCACCGGCGGCGCGCCCGATCGATCGCTCCAGCGAAACCCGCGGCCGCGGACGAGCGGGATCCCCAGGGTTTCGAAGTAGCGCGGCCCGACGACGTTCACGAGGGTCGACGCGCTTCCGCCGGCTTCCCTCCCGCGAACGTCGAAGCCTCGTCTCACCACATCTCCCGCCAGCGGGACGATGTTGGCCACGCTCACCGATCGCACATCGGGCAGGAGCGCGAGGCGTTCCGTCAGCTGCTCGGCGAGCTGGAGGCGGCTCTCGTCCGAGCGGCGGCGGTCGAGCGCGACTCTCGCGACGACGCCTGAGCCGAGATCGAACCCCGGATCCAGCGTCGCCGCGCGTCCCGCGGTCCGCACGAGCAGCGCCGAGAGGACGAGGAGGAACGCCGACAGCGCCACCTGGCCGATCACGAACGCGTGGCGGAGGCGCAGGCGGCCCGTGCCTCTCGTCTGCCCCGTGTCGTGAAGCTCCGCCGACACGTTCACTCGCGTCCCTCGCAGAGCCGGCACGAGGCCGCAGGCGGCCGTCGTCACCAACGCCAGAAGGAGGGCGTACCCGATCAGCCAGGCATCGGGTGCAACCGTGAGACGAAGTGGGAGTTGACCCGGCAGCACCACCGCGTTGAGGACCGGGATCACGGTCAGCGTCAGCAGCACTCCGCCGGCCGCGCTGATGAGGCCGAGCACGAACGCTTCGGCGAGCAACGCCTGAACCAGCCGGCTGCGCTTGGCCCCGAGCGCAACCCGCACGGCGATCTCGTGCCGCCGCGTCGTCGCCCGCGCGAGGAGCAGGCCGGCCACGTTGCCGCAGGCGATCAGCAGCACGAGCCCGAAGAGCGCCAGGATGACGAACGGCAGCAGCAGCATTTCCGGCGGCGCGTGCCTGAACATCTGTTCCCTGAGAGGGAACACGGCGGCCGCCTCGCTCGAGCCGCGGTTCTCCTTCGGATAGCGGCGCTCGAGCTCCTCGCCCAGCCTCGTCATCGCCATTTGGGCCTGCTGCGGGACGTCGCGTCCGCGAAGCCGCGCGATGACGGTGAGCCCGTTCGCGTTCTGACGATTGTCGAAACCGCGCAGGAACAGATCGCTGATCGGGACGTACAAATCCGGCTGCCCGATCGGCGTCACCGCCCGGTACTCGGCCGGCAGAATGCCGACGACGTCGACCGGCTCGCCGTTCAGGTGCACGATTCGGCCGACCACTGCCGGATCGCTGTTGAACCGGCGGCGCCAGAAGTCGTGGCTCATCACGGCGACGCGCGGGTGACGCTCCGGCATCTCCGCGCCGGCGATGAAGGCGCGGCCGATGTGCGGCTGCACGCCCAGCGCTTCGAAGAAGTTTCCGGTCACGGACGCGCTGAGCACGCGCTCGGCGGCCCCGTCCAACCGCAGGTTCACACGGATGATGCGGTAGGCGACCACGTCCTCGAAGATGCCGCTGTCGCGCAGGTCGCGATAGTTCGGGTAGGACATCTGGTTGCTGTTTCCCGGCTCGACGCCGACCACGCGCCCGGGGTCGGAGACGGTGGGCTGATGGAGCAGGACCGACCGGAGCGCCGTGAAGATCGTGGCGTTGACGCCGATGCCGGTGCCGAGCGAGAACACGCAGGTCAGCACGAGCGCGGGGCTTCTTCGCAGGCCGCGGCACCCGTAGCCGATGTCGCGGATCAGATCCTCGAGCACGCGAGGGGTACGCGCCTCCCGCGTCTGTTCCTTGTAGGACTCGACGCTGCCGAACTCCACCTGCGCGCGCCGGCGCGCTTCCTGGGCGGAGAGCCCCTGCCGGATCAGATCCCGCGTGCGGCTTTCCAGATGGAACGCAAACTCGTCGCGCATCTCGCGCTCGAGCCTCGAGCTCCGGATCCAGTTGAGTAGACCGTTCAGCCCGAATCGAAGGCGCCGCACGTCAGACCTCTCCCGTGCGGGCCGACAAGGCCGCCGCCATGGCCGATGCCACGCGATTCCACCCTTCGGTCTCGTCGCGCAGCCGTTTGCGCCCCGCAGGCGTCAACCTGTAGTACTTGGCTTTCCGGTTGTTGTCGGACACGCCCCACTCCGACTCGAGCAGATCCTGGCGCTCCAGCCGGGCCAGCGCGGGATACAGCGCCCCCTGCTCCACGAGGAGCGCACCCTTGGTGATCTGCTCGATGCGAAGGAGCATCGCGTAGCCGTGCAGCTGGCCGAGCGAGACGGCCTTCAGAATCAGGAGATCGAGCGTGCCGGGCAGCAACTCAGCGGTCTCAGCCATTGAGATCTCACCTAAGCCGATTAGGACTCTCACCTAAGACGGCAAGGGGAGATAAATGTTCCGGAGTAGCCAGTAGCCAGTAACCAGTTCCCAGTTCCCAGCTGCCAGCCGTTGCCAGTTGCCAGCCTGGTAACTGGCAACTGGAAACTGGTAACTTCACTTGCCTCACTCGTGGCGCAGCGCCGCCAGCGGATCCATGCGCGACGCCCGCGCAGCCGGCAGGAAGCAGGCACAGAGAGCGACCGCGATCCAGATCAGCGCGACGGCGACGTGGGTCCCGGCGCCCGCCGGAGCAATCCCCTCCTGCGCCGAAGCGGCCAGGCGAGTCAGGACCGCTGTCAGCACTTCGCCGATCGCCACGCCCACGAACACGATCGCGAGACCGTACATCAGCACCTCGCGGAAGACGTCGGCCCGGCTGGCGCCGAGCGCCATGCGCACCCCGATCTCCTGCGTCCGCAGGGCCACACGATACGCGATGACCCCGTAGAGGCCGACGGCCGCGAGCAGCAGCGCCAGCAGACCGAAGCCGGTCAACACCTTCGACAGCCATCGGAACGGCGCGTAGCGCTGCTCGACGTGCGTGCCGAGCGGCTGCACGGTATAGACACGAATCCCCTGCCCTGAATCCAGCAGCGTGCGGCGAACAGGCTGCACCATGCCGGCTGGATCGGTGCTCGTGTGCAGGACGATGGCCGCGATGCCCCCCGTGGACTGCAGCGTGAAGGGACGATACACGTGCGGCTGCGTCGCCGGGTCGCCAAGGCCCGTGATCGCCGAATCGCTCACCACGCCGACGACGACCGCCGGTTGCGGCGTCTTGCACCCGATGGAAATCAGCTCACCCGCCAACGGGCCATTCGGCCGGAGGCGCCGGGCGAGACTCTCGTTGAGGATGACGGCTCCCGCACCGCTCGAGAGGTCGCCGGTCGCGAAATCACGGCCGGAGACGATGTCGATGCCCATGGTGTCGAAATACCCGGGGTCCACGTTGCTGGTCGTCGCGGGGATCGGAGAGCCGGCGCGGTCCGCGACACAGTCGGAACCGGACGGCATCAGTGGCAACGAGGACGTCAGCGCCGCCGCTCGCACGCCTGGCAGCGCGCGCAATCGTTGCAGCGCCTGGGTGTAGAGCTCACGACGGCCCTCGGGTGCGAGTGCCGGAGACGGGATCGCGGTATAGGCATAGAGCCGCCCGGCCACGTCGAATCCAGGGTCCGTGGAGTACAGCCGCTGGAGCGCCTGAAGGAAACTGCCGGCGACGAACAGCAGGACCAGCGACATGACGACTTGAGCCACGAGCCCCAGCGGCCGCCGGCGTGGCGTTCCGCCGCCTATTTCACCCTTGAAGGCCACGAGGCCGCTGGCCCGGGACGTGCGCCAGGCCGGGAGCAGACCACAGAGGATCGTCGCCGCAATCGCGACGATCGCGGCGAAGACAACGGCGCGCCAGTCGAGTGACAGATCCAACTGAAACGCGAAGGCGCCGAGGAACGGCGGCACCGACGTTTCCAGGAGTCCGTTGGCCCACACCGCCAGGATGACGCCGCAGATGCCGCCGCCGGCGGCGAGGACCAGGCTCTCGGTCAGGAGTTGGCGGAGCAGGCGGAACCTCGAGGCGCCCAGGGCGCGGCGCACGGCGAATTCACGCTGCCGGAGCGCGCCCCGCACCAGCAGCAGGTTGCCGACGTTGACGCACGCGATCAACAACACCAATCCGACGACAACGGCGAGGAGGGTCGAGAGGACTCCGACGCGGCGTCGCAGCCCGGGATCCGGCATGGCGTGCACGGCTTCCGCCACGATCGGTGATTCGATCCCCGTCGAGCGGCCACGCCCGGCCGCCAGTTGGCCATCGATGGCGTTCAGTTCGGCCGCGGCGTGCGCGGCGGTGGCGCCATCGCGCAGCCGTCCGAACAGCTTCAGCGAGCTGCGAAAGCCGCCTTCCTCGAGTTGCGCGGCCAGCCGCGAGCGCGTCTGGATCGGCACCCAGAGGTCCGTTCGCATCGGCGCAGACACGCCGATGTATTCGCGCGGCGCGACGCCGACGATCGTGTACGACTCGGATCCGGATCGTATGAGCCGGCCGACCACGTCCGGGTTGAGATTGAAGCGGCGCTCCCAGACGGCGTGGCTGATGACGGCCGCCGGTTCCCGGTCGTTCGCGAACCAGCGTCCCGGGGATGGCCTGAGCCCCAGCACGTCCGCGTAGTTGGCGGAGGCGACTTCGGCGACCACGAAGCTGCTCTCGCCGTCCGCGTCGAGGTCGGACTCCATCGGAAGCGTCACGGCGAGCCCCGACAGCACACGGGTGCGCGCCTGGACCTCTCGATAGTCGGGATACGACCAGGCCGGGTTGACGCCCCGGCTGACGAAGACCAGGCGGTCGGGCCCGGCGACCGGCATCGGCCGCAGCATGACCGCATTGATCACGCCGAAGATGGACGTGTTGACGCCGATGCCGAGCCCGAGGCAGAGCACCGTGAGCACCGCAAAACCCGGAGCGCGCCGGAACTGCCGGAACGCCTGGCGCAGGTCGCGGCCAAGATCCTGGACGAAGCCGAGGCCGCGTGCGTGGCGGTGCTCCTCCTTGATTTGATCGAGCCCGCCGAACTCGATGCGCGCCCGGCGCATGGCCTCGTCCCGCGCCACCCCGTTCCGCACGTGAGATTCGACCAGGCGCTCGAGATGGAACCGGAGCTCGTCGTCCAACTCCTGTTCGACGGCGTCGCGTTTGAGGAAGGACCGGAGACGGAGGAGCCAGTCGGTCAGCATCGCGCCCTCCCGCTAGAGCCGCTGTCACATCTAGACGCTTTCACAACCGCTGGTGGCGTCCGGCTTCAGCCGGACCAAATGGGTTGTGAAACCACATCTAGACACTTTCCAGCACCTGGGCGACGGCCTCGCTCAACTTGCGCCACGCCGAGATCTCGACCGCCAGCCGCTCGCGCCCGCGCCTGGTGAGCTCGTAGTACTTCGCGCGGCGGTTGTTGTCGGATGTGCCCCAGTGCGCCTTGATCCAGCCGCGGCGCTCGAGGCGATGGAGCGCGGGATAGAGGGAACCCTGGCGGATCGTCAGCGCGGCGCTGGAGATCTGATGGAGGCGCTCCGAGATGGCCCACCCATGGCGTGATTCCAGCGCCAGGGTCTTGAGGATCAGGAGGTCGAGCGTCCCCTGCGGCAGTTCGAGCTGGTTCCCGGGCATCGACGGCACCCCTTCGGCTTCGACAAGAGACTAGCGCACCTCTTGTCGAAGCGCAAGGGGACGGGTCAGGCCAAGGGTGGACGGAGCAACGCCTGGAATCGTGGCGATCGGCCAGTTCGACTTTGTCAGATCTGAAGACGCTGAGATCGGCGGGCGAGCGGGGTCGGCGGCCGCCGCCGCTCCGCACGCCGGGAAACCGCTTTCGGCTTGGGTTGACATCCAACCCAAACGGACGAATACTGTGGTCGCATGTCTACCCAAAAGGCCGAACAG
>CAWGAS010000013.1:0-72115 GCA_963820645.1 uncultured Acidobacteriota bacterium
GCGAGGCCGAGCACGAAGTGCACGGACGGGACGTCCGGGAGGCGGGCGGCGGCCGCCCGCGCCTCGTCGCCGCGTCGGCCGTGTGGCCGCCGTAGAACAGCGCGATGGCGAGATTCAGCCGGACGAGCGCGAGGTCCGGCGCGAGCTGAAGCGCGTCGCGGAAATACTTGGCCGCTCCTTCGTAGTCGAACTGTTCCAGCCGCGCCACGCCGAGGTTGTTGGCGCGCCATGCCGCCTCGCGGGCCGGTGCCGTGGCTTGCGCGCCTGCCACCCCGCCCCGAACCGGGAGGCGGTCCAGCCTGCAGTTGAAACATCGCCAGCGCCGCGACGAGCGCGATGACGGCGGCTCTCAAGGCTTCGACCCGAACGGCATGGTTGCGATGACGCCTTTCCCTTCCTGGATCGTGATCGCCCGATCGGCGGCGACGCCGGGGAGCCGCTCGGTCTTGCCGCCCGGCCAGGACACTTCGATACCCTCGATCTTCGGCCGGCTTGCCCAGGCCGAACGTCACCGGGAGCTCGCTCTGTGACAGGTAGCTCGATCCCGTCTTCACCATGCGCCACTGCGTCTGTCCGCCCCCGAGATCGACGCGGACCCGGGCTCCGACAGCGTCGCGATTGGACGCCGTGCCCACGAGCTTGACGCGGAGCTTGCGGCTCGAGCCGCCGTCGTTGCGAAGGAGCCGCGCCGGACCGTTGTTGGACGGTGAGGAGCAGGTCGAGATCGCCGTCGTTGTCGTAGTCGCCGTATGCCGCCCCGCGGCCCACCACCGGCGTGGTGAGCGCCGCTCCCGCCCTGGCGGTGACGTCCTCGAACTTCTTCTTACCAAGATTGCGGAAGAGGAGTGCTGCGGCTGCGCGTCGCGCAAGCG
The DNA here is from genome assembly GCA_963820645.1 of uncultured Acidobacteriota bacterium. Classification (GTDB taxonomy): domain Bacteria; phylum Acidobacteriota; class Vicinamibacteria; order Vicinamibacterales; family 2-12-FULL-66-21; genus JALZOC01. The sequence goes on from CAWGAS010000013.1 coordinate 873, forward strand.
TCGGCTGGACGCTGGCGATGTCGTCGGCGACGTGGCCGTTCGCCGCGAAGATGTCGAGCAGGCCGTCGAGATCGGCGTCGAAGAAAAAGCACGCGAACGTCAGGCGCAGGAGCGATGCCCGGCCGATCGTCGACGCCGGCGCCTCGTCCACGAACAACCCGTTGCCTTCGTTCGCATACAGCGCCATCATCTCGTTCGAGAAGTTGCCGATCACCAGGCTCGGCGCCCCGAGCCGTCGTAATCCGCCGCGTCCACGCCCATCGCCGCGCGCGGGACCCCCGCATCGTTGAACGCGACTCCCGCCATGACGCCGACATCGGCGAACGTGCCGTCCCCCTTGTTGCGGTAGAGCCGGTTCGGCTGCGTGTCGTTGGCGCCGAACACGTCGAGCAGGCCGTCGCCGTCGTAGTCGATCAACGCGACGCCGAGCATCTTGCTCGCCGGATCGTCGAGCCCGGCTTTCTTGGTGACGTTCTCGAACGTGCCGTCTCCCTTGTTCCGGTACAGCACCGGGCTTTGCCCCTTGTACGACTCGGGCGTGCAGTACGACTTGGTGCGGCCGTTCAATGAACAGAACTTGTCCTTCTCGATCGACCACTCGACGTAGCGGGCCACGAACAAGTCCAGGCGGCCGTCGCGGTTGTAGTCGAACCAGAGGGCGCTCGCCGAGAACCCGGGGTCGCCGACGCCGGCCTGCGCCGTGACGTCTTCGAAGCGGCCGCGTCCGTCGTTGCGGAACAGGCGGCTCGGGCCGAGCGCCGAAATGTAGATGTCGGCGTCCCCGTCGTTGTCGAAGTCCGCGGCCGCGACGCCGAGCCCGTACATCTCGACCTCCAGCCCCGACGCGCGCGTGATGTCCGTGAAGGTCCCGTTGCGGTTGTTCCGGTAGAGCGCCGGATACGCTTTCGTCCGCGCCCGGCCGGGCCAGTCCATCGACTGGACGAAGACGACGTCCTGCCAGCCGTCGCCATCGACATCCACGAAGGCGCAGCCCGATCCCATCGTCTCGGGCATGTACTTCTTGCCGGACGCGCCGCTGCGGTGACGGAACGTGATGCCGGCGGCGGCGGTGACGTCGCTGAACCGGATCGAGAAACCGGCCGCCGGCGCGGCGCCCTGATCGATCCCTGGCCGGCTACGGCGACGGCGCCGGCTGCCGACGCCGCGAGCATCGACAGCCACGCCACGCCAAGCGATCGGCACAAGGACTGAACCGGATTCACAACCGAAGGGGGCATCGTCTGGCTTCACGCCGGACGCTCGCGGGTGCGGCAACCGCTAGCGTGAGGGCAGCACCAGCGCTCACGGCATGCGGGTCGTGGCGACCAGCAACGGCGGAGCGTCCCGCATTCACAGCGTACGGCGGGCGCGTGTGGTGGTCAAGAGGATAGGATCGGAGTTGGAGTCTGCATGGTCGCACGAAATGACGAATGATTTCTGACCCTCTCCCCATCCGCGCCCGGCGGTCGACGTTCGCCGGCCTCTTCCTCGTCACGCTGTCGACGCTCACGTATCAGCTGTTGCTGACGCGGATCTTCAGCGTGACGATGTCGTACCACTTCGCCTTCGTCGCGGTGTCGGTCACGATGTTCGGCATGGCGGTCGGGGGTATCGCCGTGTTCATGCGCCCGCCGCTGGTCGTGCGGGCGCGCGCCGCCCGCGATCTCGCGCTCGGCTCGGCGGCCTTCGCCGCGGCGATCGTCGTGAGCTTCCTCACGCACCTGTCGATTCCGTTCGTGATCGAGCCGTCGCTCGTGAGCGCGTACTCGATCGCGCTGACCTACGCGGCGCTCTCCGTGCCGTTCGTCTTCAGCGGCATCGTCGTGTCGATCGCGCTGACGCAGTTTCCGCGGCAGGTGAGCGCGCTCTACGGCGCCGACCTCGCCGGGGCCGCGCTCGGGTGCGTGCTCGTGGGGCCCGTGCTGCGGCTCACCGACGCGCCGACGGCCGTGCTGGCCACGGCGGCGGTCGCCGGGCTCGGCGCCGCGCTGTTCGCCGCGGAGCTGCCGTCGCGCCGGCTCAGACGCGCCTGCGCCGCCCTCGCGGTGCTGCTGACGGCAGGCGCTTCCGCGCACGCGCTGGCGGCGCGCAACAATGCCCCGTGGATTCGCCTCGTCTGGGTGAAGGGGCAGTTCGAGGCCCGCCCCCTGGTCGAACGGTGGAACTCGTTCTCGCGGGTCCGCGTGATCGGCAATCCCGACCGGCCGGTCAAGCCCTCGGGTTGGGGCCTCAGCGCGACGTTGCCCACTGGCTTGACCACGCGCGAGCTGCACCTGGACATCGACTCGTACGCCGGTACCGAGATCACGAAGTACGCCGGCGACCCGGCGGCGGTCGAGCACCTCAAGTACGACGTCACCAACGTGGCGCATTACCTGCGTCCGTCCTCCAATGTGATCGTCGTGGGGACCGGCGGCGGCCGCGACATCCTCTCCGCGCTGGCGTTCAATCAGCGCGCGGTCACCGGCGTCGAGATCAACGAGAGCATCATCGACCTGGTCAACGGCCGGTTCGGCGACTTCTCGGGCCACCTGGACCGCGACCCGCGGGTCAGGTTCGTCAACGACGAAGCGCGAAGCTTCATCGCACGGTCGGACGAGCGCGCCGACATCATTCAGGTTTCGTTGATCGACACCTGGGCGGCGACGGCGAGCGGCGCGTTCGTGCTGACCGAGAGCTCGCTGTACACGGTCGAAGCGTGGCGCACCTTTCTCGAACACCTCGCGCCGCGCGGGATCCTGAGCGTCTCGCGCTGGTACTACGCCGAGCGGCCGGGCGAGGTGTACCGGCTCGCCACGTTGGCCTCGACGACGCTGGCGCAGATGGGCGTCAGCCGGCCGGGCGATCACGTCGCCATCGTGCGCGCGCGCCCGGCGCCCACGGTCCACGCGCCGGATGGCATCGGCACGCTTCTCGTCTCGCGCGACCCGTTGTCGGATCGCGATCTCGATGCGCTCGAGTCGGTCGCCGCCCGGATGCAGTTCGAGGTGGTCCAGAGCCCGCGGCACTCCGCCGACCAGACGTTCGCGGACATCGCGAGCGCCGAGCGGATGGGCGCCGCCATCGCCGGCCATCCGCTGAACATCGCCGCGCCGACCGACGACCGGCCGTTCTTTTTCTACATGCTCCGGCTGCGCGACGTCTTCAACACGGCGCGGTGGCGCGACCAGGGAATCGTGCAGTTCAACATGGCCGCCGTCGGCGTCCTCGGGATTCTCTTCGTCACGGTCATCGTGCTGACGGGGCTCTGCATCGGGCTGCCGCTCGTCCTCTCGGGCTCGCGCGGGGACCTGGCCGGCGCCGGGCCTCATCTGCTCTTTTTTGCCGCGATCGGGTTCGGATTCATGCTCGTCGAGATCTCCCAGGTGCAGCGGCTGGCGATCTTTCTGGGACATCCCGTCTACAGTCTCTCGGTCGTGCTGTTTTCGCTGCTCCTGTCGAGCGGCGCGGGCAGCCTGTCCACCGCACGACTGCACAGCGGGACTTCGGCATCGCAGTCCGCGCTCGTCCGCATTGCCCTGCTCCTGGTCGTCCTGGTGGCGTTCGGCGCGATCACACCTGCCGCCGTGCGGCGGTTCGAGGCGGCCTCGACCACGATACGGATTCTGGTGTCGGTCGCCATCCTGTCGCCGCTCGGATTCTTCATGGGCATGGCCTTTCCGATCGGCATGCGGCGGGCGCTGCGGGAATTGCCCTCACTGGCGCCCTGGTTGTGGGGCGTCAACGGTGCGGCCTCCGTGTGCGCCTCGGTGGCCGCTGTCGTGATCGCGATCGGGTTGGGGATTTCGGCGGCATTCTGGGCCGGGGTCGCGTGCTACGGCGCCGCACTGGCGGCGCTGGTGTGGATGGACCGCGTGACGATCGGCTTCGGGGAGGGTCATGAAGGCTTCTCTCCAAAGACGGTCATGCGGCGCGGGTCGAAGGCGGCGCCATAGACTCCGACTTCGAGAGAACAGGAGCACGGGAGGACGGGAGCCACGGAAGAACACGGATCCCACGGATGGACACGGATAGACACGGATAAAGACACGGAGACCGAGACAACGGAGGCAGGCTGGTGTTGCCGCGCTTCGCGCGGCCGGTGGAGGAGAGTCCCCGAGTTCACAAGCGCAGATCGATGGTCCCTGCGCTTGTGAATCGGGGACTCTCCTCCACCGACGGCGGCCGGAGGCCGCCGCGACACCAGCGACTGTTTCTAACCATCCGATTCTCTCCGGTTCTCCGTTCTCCGTTTCTCCTGTTAGCGATGCTTCGAAGTTTGCCCAGCTGCCACTAACCAATTAGCGCAAGATGCTCGAACAAACCGCGAGGCACGCGTGAAGGCACCGTCCGAGCCGCTGTTGCCGTTTGCCGCTGCGATCGCGCTGCTGGCGCTGATGTCGCAAGACATCTCGCTGGGCCAGGCGCCCGCGATTGTGCACCTGCGGAACGTCGCCGACGCGGCCGGGGTGCACTTCGTCCACCAGCACTCGCCGACGCCGGACAAGCACTACGTCGAGGCGGTCCCCGGCGGTCTCGCGGTCTTCGACTACAACGGCGACGGCCGCCCGGACATCTTCTTCACCAACGGCGCGCAGACGCCGTCGCTCGAGAAGACGTCCGCCCTCTACTCGAATCGTCTGTACCGCAACGACGGAGCAGATGCGGTTCACGGACGTCACCGACGCCGCGGGTGTCCGGGGCGCCGGCTACGCGATGGGGGCCGCCGCGGCCGACTACGACAACGACGGCCGTGTCGACCTGTTCGTCGCGGGCGTGCGGCAGAACCAGTTGCTGCGCAATCGCGGCGATGGCCGCTTCGAGGACGTGACGACGCAGGCGGGCATCGCGAGCGGCCAGTGGGCCGTGGCGGGCGGCTGGCTCGACTACGACAACGACGGCCGCCTCGATCTCTTCGTCGTGAACTACGTGCAGTGGTCGCCCGCGACGAACCGGTACTGCGGCGATCAGGCCCGCGGCATCCGGATCTACTGCCACCCGCGGTTTTTCCAGGGCCTGCCGAACCGCCTCTATCGGAATCGCGGCGACGGCACGTTCGAGGACGTCTCGGCCCGCACCGGCGTGCTGGCGCACGTGGGCAAGGGGATGAGCGTCGCCTTCGCCGACTACGATCACGACGGCCGTCTCGACGCGTTCGTGACCAACGACGCGGTCCCCAACTTCCTGTTCCGCAACAACGGCGACGGCACGTTCGCCGAAACGGCGCTGCTCGCGGGCGTCTCCGTGCCGGCGTCGGGCCGGCCGGTGTCGGGCATGGGCACGGACTTCCAGGACTACGACAACGACGGGTGGGAAGACATCCATTTCACCGCGCTCTCGGGTGAGACGTTCCCGCTCTTCCGCAACGACGCCCGCGGCGCCTTCGTCGAGACGACGCAGTCGAGCGGGCTGGCGGCGCTGACGGCGAAGTCGTCGGGCTGGTGCACGATCGTCGCGGACATCGACAACGACGGCCGGAAGGACATCTTCACGGCCAACTCGCACGCCAACGATCGCATCGGCGAATCCGAAGCCGTCGGGTGGAAGCAGGCCAACAGCCTCTTCGTCAACGGCGGTCAGCGGCCGGTTCCGCGACGCGACGGCGGAGTCCGGTCTCGCCGGCGCCGTGGCCGCGCACCGCGGCTGCGGCGTGGCCGACTTCAACGGCGACGGCCGCCTGGACCTCGTCGTGCTGGCGCTCGGCACGCGGGCGGAGCTGTGGCAGAACGAGAGCGCGACCCGCCAACCGGTGGCTCATCGTCCGGCTCGTCGGCACGAAGAGCAACCGCGACGGCATCGGCGCGCGCGTGATCGTCGGCAATCAGGTCCGCACGATGACGACCGCGCTCGGCTACGCCTCGTCGTCGCACGCCGGGCGTGCACTTCGGGCTGGGCGGCCACTGCGAACGCCGTGCGCGTCGAGATTCAGTGGCCGTCCGGGACGCGGCAGATTGTCGAAGACGTGAAGGCGAATCAGGTGGTCGAAGTGACGGAGAAGTAGCGTCAGCTCCCAGTTCCAGCTGCCAGCTTCCAGCTGCCAGCTGCCGAACTGCGCCAGCTGAGGCATGGCGACTTGCCGCTTGCGACTGCGACGTTGCATCGGGATGCGGGTTACTTCGGCGGCGGGATCGCGCGCTGCCCCGCGGCCGCGCCGCGCTCCTGCGCCGCTCGCTGGATTTCCTGCGACCGCGTGAGCAGCGCCGCGGCCTTGTCCTTCTGACCCAGACCGGTGTACGCGCGCGCGAGCTGCACGTGCAGGCTGCCGTCGTTGTCGCCGGCGAGCTGCGGCTCGATCAACGGAATCGCCGCGGCGAAATTTCCCTTCTGAAGGTGCGCGCGGCCGAGCGCAAGCCGCGGCGTCGGGTCGGACGGTTCGCGCTCGACGGCGCGCTGGAGGCACGGGCAGCGCCTCGTCGAGCCGCTGCAGCTGCAGCAGCGAGTCGCCGTAGACCATCAGCAGCCGCGGGTCGTCGGGGTTGACCTTGACGAGCGGCGACAGGGTGGCGACCGCCTGCGTCGTACTCGCGCGCCGCATAGTACGTCGTGCCCAGATCGTCGAGCAGCGCGGGATCGCCGGGCGCGAACGCCAGCGCCGCCTTGAGCTCCGCGACGGCGTCGGTGTAGCGGCGCTCGGCGCGGGCCCGCGTGGCGCGCATCTCCCGTGCGCTCGCGCGAGTCGGGCAACCCGTCGAGCCGCTTGAAGGCCGCGAGCGCGAGCTCGGTCGCGGCGCGCGCGCGCCAGTAGCGCGATTCCAGATCCGTTCCGGCCAGCGCGGCCGCGAGCGCCGGACGATAGCGTCCGGCGCGAAACTCGCACAGCGCTTTGCGCTTCGACGCACCGGCGGCCGACAGACGCGCCGCGCGGCCCGCTCACGCGCCGCCCAATCGGCGTGGCCGGTCTGCTCGTAGATGCGCGCGACCGAATCGTGAATGCTGACCATCGACGGCAGCCGCTCGAGCGTCGTCCCGATAGACCGCGAAGGCATCGGTCAACCGGCCGTCCGCCAGCAGCGCATCGGCGACGAGCAGCTGCCGCCAGGGCGAGTCGTCCGGTTGATCGTCGAACGTGCCGCAGCGGCGTCCTGGGTGACCGCGTTGTACGCGTGACCGAGCGCATACCAGCCGCCGGGAAGCCGCGGCGCGAGCTCGGTCACCTTGCGCAGCTCGGCCACCGCGTCCGCTGGCCGGCCGGACGATGGCGTAGGCCTCCGCGAGCATCCGGCGGCTCTCGACGTCGGCCGGCCGCGCCGTCACCACTCGCTTCAGGGGCTCGATGGCCTTCTCGGGCTGCCCGAGCGCGAGATAGCTGGAGCCGAGGAACAAACGCGCCGGCACGAGGCCGGGTTCGAGCGCGAGGGCGCGCTCGAGCGGCGCAAGCGCCTCGCGCTCGTGCCCTCCCATCGCGAGCGCCATGCCGAGATTCATCAGGAGCCCCGCCTCGTTCGGGAGCGCCTGCAGCAGATCGCGATACATCCGCACGGCCTCGTCGAACCGGCCCTCCTGCATCGCGCGGGTCGCGGCCCGGCTGCGCTCGGCGAGATCGCCGGATTGCGCGCCCGGCCGGCACGGATAGCAGCGACGAAGGAGCAGAACGGCGTGCATCGGACTATTGTCCCACGCGACAAAGCTCGGGAGTCGGGCCGAGCTGAGCTGGAAGCAACGAGCTGGGAGCGACGGAAGCGCGGCGGGAAGCGGAAGCTGGAGCGGAAGCGGCAGCGGGGCGGGCAGCGGGAAGCGGACGAGCGGGAGCGGAAGCCGGGAGCAGGAAGCGGAAGCTGGAAGCGGGAGCTGGAAGCGGGAGCGGAAAAAGACCGGGGCAGCGCATGGCTGCCCCGGCCCGAAGCCCTGAGTCTCGAGACTAGAACGTGAAGCGCAGGCCCACCTGGATCGTGCGCGGCGCACGCGTCAGGCTGCGGATGCGCATGAAGTTCGCGTCGGTGAAGCCGGTCACCGGGTTGCCGCACTGCGCGTGGTTGAACACGTTCTGCGACTCGACGCGGATCTCCGCTCGGTAGTGACCGAACGGAATCATCCGGAACAGCGAGGCGTCGAGGTTCCAGTTCGACGGTCCGCGGAACGCGTTGCGGCCGCTGTTGCCCCATGCGTTGCGCTGGCGTAACGTCGAACACGGCGGGGTCGTACCACTGCTCGTTGGGTCCCGCCTCGCCGAAGCCCGGCTTGGCCTCGCCAACCACGTTGATCGTCTGCGAGCCGCCGACCTGCTGCAGCAGGCCGTTGTCGCCGCCGATCGAGAACGGCGTGCCCGACAGCCACGACGCGATGCCGTTGATCTGCCAGTTCTTGACCACGTACGCCACGGGGTTGGTGCTCTCGCGCATGAAGGGCAGCTCGTACACGAAGCCCATCTGCAGCATGTGCGGACGGTCGAAGCCGGCCCGCGCGTAGTTGCGGTGATACTGCGACGGCTGGTTCCACGTCACACCGGTCCACCCGTCGTCGTCGGTCTCGTTGAGCGCCTTGCTGAAGGTGTAGGCGCCCTTGAGCAGGAAGCCGCCCTTGAACGGACGGTTGACCGCCATCTGCAGCGAGTGGTAGCGCGCTCGCGTGCGCGCCGCCCAATCGAGGATGTGCGGCGTTGCCCGCCTGGGCGAAGAACTGACGGTTGGCGTTGCCGCCCGACTCGGCGTAGTTCATGTTGATGTCGGCGTAGCCGTCGTTGGTGCGCCGTGCCGACGTAGCCGGCGCTCACCGACAGGTCGAGCGGCAGACGGCGCTCGATGAACATGTTCCACGACTGGGTGGAGCCCCGCTTGACATCGTCCGGATCGGGGGAGCGCATGTCGACGCCGCGCGGCAGCGGGATGTTGCCGCTCGCGATGTCCGGGTTCGGCGCGCCGGGGATGCCGTTGGCGAGGGTGCCGTAGGGGATGAAGCTGATCGGGCCGGCATCGCTGTAGGCGATCGTCGCGGGATAGAACCCGCGCATCGGACGCGACCACGGCATCGGGTTGAACGTCCTGCCGTAGCCGGCGCGGAACACCGTGTTCTCGTTGATGCGGTAGGCGAGGCCGAGACGCGGCGCGAACAGCTTCTTGTCCACCTCGATGCCGAGGTCCTTCGGGTTGCCGCCGAGTCCGCCGAGCTGGATGTTGAACGTCTGGTAGTTCGAGCTGCTCGAGGCCGCGATCCGCCCGCGACATCAGCGGGTAGTACTCGTAGCGCAGCCCGAGGTTCACCGTGAGCTTCTCGTTCACCTGCCAGCGGTCGGACACGTAGAGCCCGTACTGATTCTCACGGCCGGTCATCTCCTCGAACTGGACGCTCTTGCCGTAGCCGCTCATCTGACCGAGCAGGAACGCGGCATAGCTGTTCCAGGCGCCGACGCCGGTCTGGGAGAAGCCCGGCATGCCGGTGATGCTGCCGCTGAACGAGAGGTTGCCTCGCGGGTTGCCGACTTCCGGCTGCCAGTGGTCGAGCGTGAGGCGCACGAAGTCGAGGCCCGTGCGGATCTCGTGGCGCCCGTGGACCTTCGTGAGGTTGACCGAGGCCGTGTAGCTCACCTCCTTGCGCCACACCGGCGTCCAGCCGGCGTTGTTGCCAATCGCCGACAGGCCGGTGTTGAACACCGGCAGGCCGCTGTAGCGCTCGAGATCCGTCGAGCCGGGGCCCGTGACCCCCGCGCTGTTCAGCCCGGGAATGCCGAAGATCGAGGCCGTAGTTGGTGCCGTAGTCCGGCCCGGCCGACTGATGGACCATCTTGTTCGACCCGACGTTGCCGTCGAGGAGGAGCGTCGGGCTCAGCGTCCAGGTCGAGCCCACGGTGTACATGTTGACCGTCGTGTCGCCCCCGCCGGCGTTGTCGAGACCCAGGTAGAACAGGTCCTGCACCGAGGCGTCCATCATCGAGGCCTTGGCCCAGATCTGGTGTGCCGACGTGCGGTTCCAGTTGACCTTGCCGTCGTAGTTGTCGCGGATGGCCTTCGGCCGCCGCGCGATGAACGCGTTGTTCTGGAGGCCGAAGTTCGTGCCGGCGGTGTTTGGCGCCGGGTAGAGCGTCCTGGATGTCCTGGCTGATGCTGCTGATGCGATTGGCCGGGATGATCGCGTTCTCGAAGAACGTCCGGCCCGCGCCCGTGGCGGGATCGCCCGTGGCGGGGTCGTAAATCCGGAAGTTCGGGAAGTTCGCGAGCACTTCGCTGAAGTCGCCGTTCCGCATCTTCGCGGTCGGCACCGAGACCTGGTCGAAGCGCGCGTTGCGCTCGTCGTTGCGTTCCCAGCCGCCGAAGAAGAACAGCTTGTTGCGGCTGATGGGACCGCCGAGCGTGCCGCCCATGATCGAGACGCTGGAGTCGAGCCTGGTCGGGTCGAAATATCCGCGGCGGGCGTTGAGCTCTTCCTGGTTGCGGAAGAAGAACGTCGAGCCCTTGAAGCTGTTGGTGCCCGACTTGGTCTGGACGGCCGTGGCGGCGCCACCGGTCATGCCCTGCGCGGCGTCGAAGCTGTTGGTCGAGATGTTGACGTTCTCGATGGTCTCGACCGGCGCGATGTAGCCGACGTGGTGGGGCAGCCACACGTTGATGCTGGCGGCGCCGTCGATCCGCGTCACGTTGTTGTTGCGGTTCGTGCCGTTGATGTTGGTGCTCAGCGCGCGGCCCGGCGTGTCGGTCTGCGCGTTCTGGAACACGGGCGGCGTCGCGCCGGGGACCAGGTTCATCAGGTACTGATAGTTGCGGTACTGGTTCAGCGGCAGGTTGGTGACGTCCTCCGGCCTGAGGTCGACGCTGACGTCGGCCTTGTCCGTCTTGAGGACCGTCGCTTCCGTGGTGACCGTGACCGACTCGGTCAGCGCGCCAATCTCCAGGCGGCCGTTGATGCGGACGATGCCGCCGACGATGATCGGGATGCCGGTCTGGACGAACTCCTTGAAGCCCTGCAGCGAGGCCTTCAATGTATAAGTGCCACCCGCGATGTTACGAATGGTGTAGGTGCCGGTCTCGTCGGTGACGGCACGTGAACTCGAGACCCGTGTCCTCGTTCTTGATGGTCACCGTCGCTCCGGGCACTGCGGCGCCCGAACCGTCGGCGATCGTTCCGGTCAGGCCTCCGTAGAGCGCTTGCGAGGCGGCCGGAGCCGGCAGCAGCCACATCGTGGCTGCCAGGGCCATGGCGATGCACGAGTTCCAATGTGGGCAGACGACGTCTAAGCGCCAAGCCGGTAGGCTCTTTCACAGGGCATCCTCCTTCGTAAACAAAATCGGCGTGCAAATTGTCGAGGCCGAGACGACGATCCAAGGGTCCGCCGGGCGCCCGCGAGGGAACGACGGCAGCTGCCTGGATTTCGAATAGTGCAATTAGGTTACCTGCGTACCTGGTTGTCAAGGCCAAAGAGCGTCGTGTCAAGAAATGTAGGGTGGCGGCCGTCGAAGATTCAAAAGGTTCGCCGCTAATCCGGCAGCGCAAACGCGACGATCGTGCCGCCGGCCGGCCGTCCCGACTTCCCGCCGCCCGCCGAGATGACCACGTACTGCCTGCCGCCGACCATGTAGGTGCTCGGCGTGGCGTTGCCGCTGAACGGCAGCTGCGCCTGCCACAGGATCCTGCCGGTGTCCTTGTCGAAGGCGCGGAACGTTTCGTCAGCGGTCGCGCCGATGAAGATCAGCCCGCCGGCAGTGACGACCGGGCCGCCGTAGTTCTCCGTGCCGGTCGGTGGAATGCCCACGCTTGGTCAGCTCCGGGTATTCCCCGAGCGGCACCTTCCACTTGAGGTCTCCCGTGTTCAGATCGACGGCGTTCAGCGTGCCCCAGGGCGGCTTGATGGCGTGATATCCCTCCTGATCGAACCAGCGCCGGAACCCGGCAAAGGCATACGGCGGTCCGTCCTGAGCCTGTCCCGCACCGGGATTCGCACGCGCCCCGGCCGGCGGTTGCGGCGTGCCGAAGAGGAAGTCGACGATCGCCTGGCGCTGTGCCGCGGGCACCTGGCTGAACGGCGGCATGCGGCCGCCGCCCTGCTCCAGGAGCTGCATGACGTCCGCAGGCGTGCGGCGGGCGCCGATGTCGATCAGCGACGGCATGCCTCCGGCCGCGTTTCCCGACCGGTCCATGCCGTGGCACGCGGCGCACTGGATCATGTACTGACGCTCGCCGGCCGTCACGCGCGCGCCGTCCGCGCGGCGAGTCGGGACCATCTGATAGAACCAGGGGATCTCGTTGACGTTGGCGTAGAGAATGCCGTCGGGATCGGCCGCCGCCCCGCCCCATTCGAAGCCGCCGTCGGGGCCGGGGAACAGGATTGTTTCCTTCGAGCTCGGCGGAGGAAACGCGCCGAACGATCCCGCGCGGCTCAAGCGCTCCGACGTCAGCGCTCGCGCGGCCGGCGAGATGTCCGAGACGTCGTCCTGCGTGTAGATCTGCCGGATCAACGGGGCCGGTTTCTCCGGAAACGGCTGCGTCGGCCAGGTCTGCAGCTCCGGAATCTCCGACCGGGGCGTCGGGCGCTCGTGAATCCGGCCACAGCGGCTGGCCGGTGACCCGATCGAAGACGAACAGCAGCCCGTGCTTCGTGCCCTGCGCGACGGCGTCGATCCGGCGCCCGTTGTGCGTGACCGTGAGGAGCGTCGGGGGCGCCGGCAGATCCAGATCCCACAAGTCGTGGTGGACGATCTGGTAGTGCCAGAGGCGCTGGCCCGTGTTCGCGTCCAGCGCGATGACGGAATTGGCGAACAGGTTCGCCCCGAAGCGGTCGCCGCCCCAGAAGTCGGGGCCGGCCGTTTCGGTGGACACGTAGACGATCCCGCGCTTCTCGTCGACCGAATGACCGGACCAGTCGGACGCGCCGCCGGCCGTCTTCCACGCCTCGGGCGGCCAGGTGTCGTAGCCGTACTCGCCCGGACGCGGAATCGTGCGGAAGACCCACTGCAGCCCGCCCGTGCGCACGTCGAACGCCCGGATGGCCTCCCGCCGTCGCTTCGCTGACGAGGCCACCGATGATCAGCAGGTTCTTGTAGATCACGCCGGGCGTGTTCAGCCGGATGTTCGGCGGCGTCTCGTCGATGCCCATCCCCTGCCCGAGATGGATGGAGCCGTTTTCACCGAACGTGCGGACGGGCAGGCCGGTCCGCGCGTCCAGCGCGTAGAGCCAGGTTCCGGCAGACGTGAAGATCCGTCGATCGCTGCGGCGCCTTCCCAGTAGACCAGGCCACGTTGCCGGTTGCCGACATTGTCCTGACGCTCGGTCCTCGGGTCGAACTTCCACAGCACCTTGCCGGTCGCCGCGTTCAACGCGATGACGTTGCGCGACGGCGACGCCGTGTAGAGCACGCCGTCGACGATGAGGTTGTTGGCCTGGAACTCTCCCTTGTCGCCCGTCTCGTACGTCCAGGCCACCTGGAGCTTCGCGACGTTGGCCCGGTGGATTTGGTCGAGGGTCGAGTAATGGGTGCTGCCCGTGTTGCCGAGGTAGGCGCGCCAGTCGCGGCCGGCGCCTGGCGGCGCCGCCGGCGATCCAGCGACCGCGCAGCCAATCGATAGCGCGAGAATTATCGAGCTCAGGAGTCGACCACAGAGTGGCCCATGAACTGCGTTCACCCGGTGAATGAAAAACTCATGGTCTTGCAGGTCCGGGCAGCGTTCCACCATTTACAGTCGCTGTCTTTTTCACCACAGAGTTAGCGGAGTGAACGGAGGCGCACCTCGAGTAGCGTCACTCAACCTCGCACTCGAGCCGCGCCCGCGCCAACGCCGGCCTCGTGTAGATCAGGCCGGCGCTCGAGTGCGAGATGCCGTGACGCTTCCAGTGTTCTCGTTGCCAGGCTTTCCGGGCTGTATCCGTGCAATCCGTGTTGATCTGTGTGATCCGTGTTGATCCGTGTGATCCGTGTTCTTCCGTGGCTCGTGTTCTTCCGTAACTGGCTTTTCTCCGCTATCTCCGTTCTCTCTGTGGTTAAAAACTGCTCTCTGTGGTGGATCCCCGGTCCCGGCTGCACAGGCCGACGCATGACCTCGTGTCGCGCGTGACGTTCATATCCGCCCCGTGCCGCGGCGCAGCGTGATCAGCCGATCGCCCGCGAGGCCGGTCCAGCGTTCGCGCTGACCGTCCGGCCACTGCACGACAACCGCGTCGATCGCCGCCGAGGAACCGAGGCCGAAGTGCGCGCGCGGATCGCTCGCGGAGAGGTAGCTGCCGTCGGTCTTCGCGCGGCGCCACAACGTCGGCCGGCCGGCTCGCTCGACGCCGATCCACGCGCCGAACCCGAAGCGGTTGCCCTGGGGCTGGACCGTGGCGACCTGCAGCCAGTGACTGGCGCCGCGTGGCGGTGAGCCCGCCGATCCGGAATGCAGCTGATTGATCAGCAGCCTGACGGGGCCGTCGTTGCTGGTGACGACCACGTCGGTGTCGCCGTCGTTGTCGACGTCGCCGAACGCCGCGCCGCGGCTGACTCCCGGCGCGCGAGCTCCGGCCCGGCCGCCGCGCTCGTCTCCGCGAACCGCGCGGCTCCCGTGTTGCGGAACAGCTGGTTCCTCATCCGGAACGGCACCGGCTGGCCGCGCTGCGCTTCGATCACGTTGACGGCGCCGTTGGCGACGAAGAGATCGAGCCACCCGTCGTTGTCGTAGTCGAACCAGTCGGTGCCGAAGCCGGTGAACGCCGCGGTCGGCGCCGACAGCCCGGCCTCGACCCGCGCGTCCTCGAAGTTGCCGCGGCCGTCGTTGCGATAGAGCACGAACGTCTCACCGACGATGTTGGTGACGAAGAGGTCCTCGTCGCCGTCGGCGTCGAAGTCGCCCGAGGCGATGCCCATGCTGCCCTCGGGATTGCCCGCGGCATTCAGGGCGGCGCCCGAGAGCAGGCCCTCGTCGGCGAACGTGCCGTCCCGCCGGTTGATCCAGAGCTGATTCGGGGTCGCGTCGTTGGCGACGTAGATGTCCAGCCAGCCGTCGCCGTTGTAGTCGCCGGCCGCCACGCCGAGTCCGGCGCCGTCCGCCTTGCTGATGCCGGCACTCTCGGTGACGTCGGAGAAGCGGCCGTTGCCGTCGTTGCGGTACAGGCGATCGGGCACCGGACGATACGCGCGCGGACCGCAGTAGTCGCGCGCGCCGAGCGCGTCGGTGCACGACTTGTTGCCGGCGATCGTGAAGTCGAGATAGTTGGCGACGAAGAGGTCGAGATCGCCGTCGCGGTCGTAGTCGACGAAGGCGGCGCTGGTGCTCCAGAGCGGATCGCTCACGCCGGCCTGGGCGGTGACGTCGGTGAAGGTGCCGTCGCCGTTGTTGCGATAGAGCGTCTCCGGGCCGAAGGAGGTGACGAAGAGATCGAGGTCGCCGTCGTTGTCGTAGTCGCCGACCGCCGCGCCCATGCCGTAGGCGGTCAGCCCGACGCCGGCGCGATCGGTCACGTCGGTGAAGCGCAGCGTGCGCCGGCCGTCGCCGGCCTTCGGCAGGTCGTTGCGAAAGAGCCTGCTGGTGGCCGGCGCGCGTCCCGGCGGTCCCGCTCCGTCCTGCAGCGGACCACCCTGCACGAGAAACACGTCGAGGTCGCCGTCGTTGTCGTAGTCGAACAACGCGACGCCGGCGCCCATCAGCTCGGGCATGTAGAAGCGGCCGGTCGCGCCGTTGATATGCGTGAAGGACAGGCCGGCGTCGGCTGCCGCGTCGACGAAGAGCGGCTCGGCGGCTGGTACAGCAAGGTCACTTCCGCCTGCAGGCGGAAGACAGCTCCACCAGCGGCAGAAGAGCGCCGCCGGTTGACAACAGCAGCGCGAGGACGATCGGGACGCGCACGCGGCACTCGGGAGCGCCAGCTGGTCACTTGATTGAGCCCATTTGTCGTTCGATCGACGCCGCCAGCTCGTGCTGTCCGTACTCGGCCGCGAGCCGCTTCGCCTCGGTCGCCCACTTGATGCCGTCGTCCTTGTGGCCGGCCCGGATGTGCGCGATCGACAGCGCGAACAGGTAGCGCGGCGACTCGGCATCGCGCGGCTGGTCGAGCTTCTCGAGCTCGACGATCGCCTCGCGGGGACGTCCGAGCGCCAGCAGCGCGCGCCCGGCGTTGAAGCGGGCGAGACGGAACGTCGGCTGGCTCTCGACGGCCCGCCGGTACGACTCGAGCGCGGCCTCGAACCGGCGCTCCCGCTCGAGGATCTGCCCGAGGTTGTTGTGCGCCTGCGCGTGCTGCGGATTGACGGCCAGCGCACGGCGGTACGCCTCGGCGGCCTCGTCCCACTTGTCCTGGAGGCCGAGCAGCACGCCGTAGTCGTAGTGGAGATCGGCCAGGTTGACGCCGAGCGTCACCGCCGCGCGATAGTGGTCCTCCGCCTTCGGCCAGTCCTTTGCCGGCCGTAGAGCTCGATCAGGTTGGCGTGCGCCACCGCGAGCGACGGGTCCCGTTCGAGCGCCGCCTCGTGCGCCGCGATGGCGCCCTCGACGTCCCCGGCGTCGGCGAGCTTGACGCCGCGCTGCAGCCGCGCGCCCGCGTCATCGCGCAGCGCGTCGACGCGCGCGAGCACGCGATCCTCGATGGCCGGCCACTGCGCGCCGAACCGCGCGTGGCGTTCGAGCGCCCGCTGCGCCTCGTCTCGCCGGCCCAGCGCGCGAAGGGACAGCGCGAGCGCGTAGTGGGCCGCGCCCCACTCGGGAAACAGCGCGATCGCGCGCGTCAGGTACGCGACGGCCGCTTCGTGGCGCCCCTCGCTTGCCGCGATGCGTCCGAGGCCGAACAGCGCCGCGGCTCCGACGCCGGCGTCTCCACCAACCCCTCGAACAGCCGCTGGCTCTCGTCGAGCTGCCCGGCCTCGAGCAGCGCCTCGGCGAGCTTCACCCGCGCCGGCAGGTATCCGGGCGAGATCGCGAGCGCGGCCTCGAGCCGCGACACGGCATCCGCGTGGCGCGCCAGGCGCTGCAGGACGCACGCATCCAGGTACGGCCAGTCGAACGCACGCGGCGCGAGCGCCGCGGTCCGCGTATAGGCCTGGTGCGCCGCGTCCCACTGCTCCCACGCGTGGAGCAGCAGCGCGAGCGAACCGGCGGCCGCGGCATCCGTGGGCCGCGCCTGCGCCTCGCGGTACGCGCCGGCGACGGCTTCGCGCACCTTCGCGGGATAGGTGTCGAGCGCGAGATGAGGGAGTGCCGGGGCGGCCGTTTGAGCCGCCGCACCTGGCGCGAGCAGCGACAGAATCAGCAGCGCTGCGCCTGTACGCGAGTGAGGGAGGGTGGACATCAGGGTCAGCTTCCAGCTACCAGCTTCCAGCTTACAGCAGCTGGTCTCTGGCAGCGCGTAGCCGCGGGGAGCGCGGCCTCGCCGAAGCGCGCGGTGAGGCTGCGCGCGCGTAGGCGGGAAGCTGGAAGCGGCGCAGCTGGAACACGAGCAGCGCGAAGCGTGACGCCGGCACGCTGGAAGCTGGGACGCTGGAAGCTGGAAGCTGGAGCGCCAATAAAAACCCCGCCGTGCATCGGCACGGCGGGGCATGTGAGTGACGTGATCCGAGTCTAGAAGCTGAAACGCAGCCCGAGCCTGGACCTGCGCTCCGGGTACGAGCCGCCGCCCCCGATGCCGGTGATCTGGCCGAACGTGCCGGACGTGATGTTCCCCTGCGGGTTGGCGAAGACCGCGTGGTTCAGGACGTTTGCCGCCTGCGACCCGGAGCTCGAGCCGCTGCGTGCCGCCGATCGGGAACGTGCGGAACACCGAGAAGTCGAGGTTGTAGCCGCCGGGACCGTAGAACTGGTTCCGGCTCGTGTTGCCGAACCGGACGCCGGTCGGCTGCGCGAACGCGGCCGTGTCGAACCAGGCGCCGGCCGACGCCGATCTTGCCGGTCTCGCTGAACGTGCCGGTCAGGTCGGCGACCTGCTGGTTGCGTCGGCGTGTTCAGCGACGTGCCGCTCGCGGTCACCGTGAACGGTGTGCCGCTGAACGCCGCGAACACGCCGTTGAGCTGCCAGTCGCCGACGATCGCCTTCACGACGCTGTCGTACCCGCCGGTGCTCTGCCACGGCAGCGCATAGGCGAAGCCGAGCTGGAAGTTGTGCCGGCGGTCGAAGCCCGCCGGCGCCCAGTTGCGGCCGAGCTCGCTCGGCGTGTTCCAGGTCAGCGTCGCGCGGCCGTCGTTGTCGCTCTCGTTCATCGACTTGCTGAGCGTGTACGCGCCCTTGAACAGCAGCCCGTGCGTGAAGGGCTTGTTGAGCGCGACCTGCAGCGAGTTGTAGTTCGTCTTCAGCCGCTGCCCCCAGGAGTTGATGGCGATGAGGCGGCCGCTGCGACGCGAACGGCCGGCTGGCGTCGCCGACGCCCAGCGTGATGGGCGCGTTGATGTCGAGCGCGGCGTATCCGCCGGTCCCCTTGGCGCCGACGTAGGCGACGTCCACCGACGTGTCGAACGGCAGGCGCCGCTCGAACGCGACGTTCCAGGTCTGGACGTAGCCGCGATCGACGTTGCCGGGCTCCGGCGTGTACTCGGCGGCCGCGCGATCCAGCGGCACGCGGCCCGTGCTCTGGTCGGGCCCGACAATCGTCGGGATGCCCTGCGCGAGCGTGCCGTAGAACGCGAACTGGTCGGCGTTGAGGAACGTCGACGCGATCGTGACCGGGTAGTCGTTGTCGCCGCGCACGGCGCGCGCCCACGGCGTGGCGTTGTAGGTCAGACCGTAGCCGGTGCGGACGACCGTCTTCTCGTTGAGGCGGTAGACGCCGCCGACCCGCGGCGCGAAGTTGTCGAGTCCGGCGTCCATCCCGTTGGTCTGCGGGTTGCCGCCGCGTCCCGGCGATGAGGACGTCGAGTCTCCTCGCCGGGTCGGGGTTCGTCAGGTCGAGGCGGTCGAGGCCGCGGCCGTCCGCGCGCTTCATGATCGGGTAGAACTCCCAGCGCAGGCCGAGGTCCAGCGTCAGCTTCGGGGAGACGTTCCACCGATCGCGGAAGTAGAGCGCGTGCTGCCACTCGCGGACGGTCATCAGCTCGTTCTGCACGCTCTTGTTGACGTTGCCGACCAGACCGAGCAGGAACGACGCGTACTGGTTGTAGAAGTTGGTGGTCTGTCCGCCGGCGAGCCCCGTCGTGTTGCCAAGGAACGTCGAAATGCCCGCGCGGGTTGCCGGTTTCCGGCTGCCAGTGATCGAGGTACATGAAGTTCACGAAGTAGCCGCCGCGGAAGTCGTGGCGCCCCTTCATCTTCGTCAGGTTGGTGCGCCAGCGAGTAGGTCCGCTCGTCGCGGAAGATCGGGTTCCAGCCGTCGCGGTTGCCGACCGCGCTGAAGCCGGTGTTGAACTGCGGGATACCCCGCGTAGCGCTGATCGCCGATGCCCTGGTCGTTCGTGCCGGGGATGCCGAGCACGTCGAGGCCGTAGTTGCCGGCCTTGAAGTCGGGACCGTAGACGTCCTGCTTCTGGCGCGCGAACCCGAACGTCATGTCCATCAGCAGCGTCGGCGACATCGTCCAGGTCTGGCCGCCCGTGGCCTGCTAGACCTTCGTGAAGCCGCCGTCGCCCTCGGCGTTCGGATCCGGACCGAGGTAGTTGGTCAGGTCGTCGACCACCGCGTTCATGTAGCTGAACTTGCCCCAGATCTGGTGCGCCGACGTGCGGTTCCAGTTCAGCTTCGCGTCGTAGTTCTTGCGATCGACGGTCCGCGTCTTCCTGGCGCTGGTAGTTGTTCGTCAGGCCGCCGGCGCCGATGCCCGGCCACGTTCGGCATCGGGAACAGGTTCAGGATCTTGAGCGCGATCGGGTCGATCATGTCGGCGGGAATCTGGTTGTTGGCGAACTGCTGCGCGGCCGACGCCGTTGGCGTCGCCGGTGAACGGATCGTAGATGATCTGCTGGGCCGGTTCGTCGCGCTGACGACGGCCTTGCTGAAGTCGCCGGCGCGCAGCGCGGCGTCCGGCACGCTGAAGAACGTGAACAGGCTCTGGTCGCGCTTGTAGCCTTCGAACGATCCGAAGAAGAACACGCTTGTTCTTCTTGACGGGGCCGCCGAGCGTGCCGCCGTAGGTGTGCGCCTTCGACCGGCAGCTTCTCCGGCATCGCGCCGGCGCTGAAGAAGTAGCGGCGTCGCGTTCAGCTTGTCGCTGTTGTAGAACTCGAAGCCGGAGCCCTTGAACTGGTTGGTGCCGGACTTGGTGATGACCGTGACGGCCGCGCCGCCCGCCATCCCCTGTTCGGCGTCGAAGCTGCTGGTCGAGATGTTGACCGTGTCGATCGTCTCGGCCGGCGAGATGTACATGTTGTGGTTCGGCAGCCAGATGTTCATGTTCGTGGCGCCGTCGGTGCGGGTCGAGTTGTTCGTGTTCGCCTGGCCGTTGACGTTGGTCGCCAGCGACCGCGCCGGCGTGTCGGTTTCGGCGTTGCCGAACGCCATCGGCGTCGTGCCCGGCACCAGGTTCATCAGCGCCTGGTAGTTGCGGAACCGGTTGAGCGGCATCGCCGTGATTTCGGCCGACTTCAGCTCGGTGCTGACGTCAGCCTTGTCGGTCTGGAGCAGCTGGCGCCTCCGACGCGACCGTGACCGTCTCGGTCATCGTGCCGACCTCCAGCGTCACGTCGACGCGGGAGATCTGGCCGATCGTGACCGGCACGTTGGTCCGGACGCCCTCGCGGAACCCCGTCAGGGAGACCTTGACGTCGTACGGCCCCGGCAGGACGTTCGTCAGGCTGAAGGCCCCTTCGGCGTTGGTCACGCTGTCGCGCGTGAGGTTGGTTTCCTTGTTGACGATCGTCACGGTGGCGCCGGGCACGGTCGCGCCCTGCGCATCCTTGACCACGCCGACGATGCTGCCATAAAGGATTTGTGCGGTAACCGGGACGGCCGCGAGGCCGATGGCGAGGACGGAGAACACGACGAGACACAACCGACGGGCGTACGACACGATCACAGGCCCCTCCTTAAAAATCGAGAAAGCCGACGACTAACAAATCGCGCGAGATCCCCAACCCCCAGGATCCCCGCTTCGCTGTCTTAGTGCAAATCAGGTATACAACCTTTTTGTCGTTTTATAAAGGACTTCCTTGTAAAGCGTTTCATTTCTGTAAGTGTCCGGTTTTATCGGCCTTATCGGGCCGCTTTCGGCTCCCCGACGGTGGCCGGTTGTGCGGATACCGCCCACCGATGCAGGCGTCGTAGAGCCACCCCCCGAGCACGGCCCCCACAGGAGGTGCGACCACGGGCACCCACCACCACCCGTTGCCCGCCCGGAAGACCTCCGTCCCCCAGCCGGCCAGCGCCGTGAAAAGGCGCGGCCCGAAGTCGCGCGCCGGATTGATGGCATACCCGGAGTTGAAGCCGAACGCCGCCCCGATGGCCACGACCAGCAGCCCGACAATGAGAGGACCCAGGCCGGCCCCCGGGGGGTTGTTCCGCGTGTCGGTGAGGGCGCAGATGACCGCCATGAGCAGGGCGGTGCCGACGACCTGATCGACGAGGCCGCCCGGCAGCGTGCTGAGGAACGGCTGCGGATACGTCGCCCAGATCCCGGCCGTGCCCTGCGGCCCCAGGACCTGACGGACGCCGCCGTCGAACTGCCCCAGGGCGTCGACATACGTCAGGTAGACCACCGCCGACGCGGCGAAGGCGCCGGCGAGCTGTGCCAGCGTGTAGGGGAGTACTTTCCGCCAGGGAAACCCGCGGTGCACCGCCAGCGCGATGGTGACCGCCGGGTTGAGGTGCGCGCCGGAGATCCCCCCGGCGACGTAGCACCCCATCGTGACCCCCAATCCCCATACAAGATTGATGGCGAGGTAGCTGCCGGCGGCGCCGCGGCTCAGCACGAACTGGGCGACGACCCCGACGCCGAACACGATGAGGACGAACGTGCCGAGGAACTCGGCGAGGAGCTCGCGCCGGATTTCGCGTGTGGGTTGAGACATGGAGGCGGAGTATATAGCGAAGTCGGAACGGTTCTTCGGTGTCCGTTCTTGGTTCTTGGTTCTCGGTTCTTGGTTTCGTTCGGCGTTCATCGTTCGGTTCTCGTTCGATGCCGGCGGTCGGGCTCGTGCGCGATGAACGAAACGACAACGAACAACCAAGAACCAAGAACCGAGAACCGAGAACGGCCCGGCCTGCGCTAGACTGCGTCCGTCATGCCGTTCATCCTCGCTCTCGATCAGGGCACCACCAGCTCGCGCGCCATCCTGTTCGATCACGACGGCGCGATCGTCTCCGTGGCGCAGAAAGAGTTCACGCAGATCTTCCCGAAGCCCGGCTGGGTCGAGCACGACCCGCAGGAAATCTGGGCCACGCAGATCGCCGTGGCGATCGAAGCGCTCGGCCGCGCGCAGGTGCGGCCGCGGGACATCGCCGCGATCGGCATCACGAACCAGCGCGAGACCACGATCGTCTGGGACCGCGAGACGGGCCAGCCGGTCCACAACGCCATCGTCTGGCAGGATCGCCGCACCGCGGAGGTCTGCGACCGGCTCAAGGCGGACGGGCACGAAGCGCTGGTCCGCGACCGCACCGGGCTGGTGATCGACGCCTATTTTTCCGGGACGAAGATCGCCTGGATTCTGGACAACGTGCCCGGCGCGCGCGAGCGCGCCGACGCCGGCAAGCTCGCGTTCGGCACCGTCGACTCCTGGCTCGTGTGGAAGCTGACGAGCGGCGGCACGCACATCACCGACGTCAGCAACGCGTCGCGGACCATGCTGTTCAACATCCACACGCTGGCCTGGGACGACGAGCTGCTGCGGCTCTTGCGCGTGCCCGCGAGCATGCTGCCCGAGGTGCGCGCCTCGAGCGAGGTCTACGGCCGCGTCTCGACGAGCCTCGGCGTCGCCGACGTGCCGATCGCCGGGATTGCCGGCGATCAACAGGCCGCCCTCTTCGGACAGATGTGCGTGTCGCCGGGCCTGGCGAAGAACACCTATGGCACGGGCTGCTTCCTGCTGCAGAACACCGGCACGCGGCCGGTCGCGTCCACCAATCGCCTGATCTCGACGGTCGCGTGGAAGATCGGGGATCGAACGGAGTACGCGCTCGAGGGCAGCGTCTTCATCGGCGGCGCGGTCGTGCAATGGCTGCGCGACGGGCTCGGCCTGATCGCACGGTCCGCCGACGTCGAACAGCTCGCCGCGTCCGTCCCCGACAACGGCGGCGTGTATTTCGTCCCGGCGTTTGCCGGACTCGGCGCGCCGCACTGGGATCCCTACGCGCGCGGGCTCATCGTCGGGCTCACGCGGGGCACGACCGCCGGCCACATCGCGCGCGCCGCGCTCGAGAGCATCGCCTACCAGGTCGGCGATCTGCTCGAAGCCGTGCGCCGCGATTCCGGCATCTCGCTCGGCGAGCTCCGCGTGGACGGCGGCGCCTCGACCAACGATGCGCTGATGCAGTTTCAGGCCGATCTCCTCGGTGTGCCCGTCGTGCGTCCCGCCGTCACCGAAACGACCGCGCTCGGCGCCGCGTATCTCGCGGGGCTGGCGGTCGGCTTCTGGTCGTCGGCCGAGGAGATCGCCCGGCAGTGGCGGGCCGATCGCCGCCTCGAGCCCGCCATGCCGCGGGCCGACGCGGATCGGCTGCGCGAGCGGTGGCGTGAGGCGGTCAGCCGATCGAAGGGATGGAGTGCGAATCCCTAATCACTAATCCTTGAATCGCTGAATCGCTGAATCCGCGATGGAAGGATTCACCGATTCAGTGATTCGTGATTAGTGATTCGAGACTAGTCACGTGGCATCTATGAAGCTCAAATGGCTCTTGGCCGCTGCGACGTTGCTTCTGTCGTGGGGTTCCGTCCAGAGCCCCCGGCCGATCGACGACGTCGAGCTGTTCAAGGACGACTTCTCGCGCTTTCCGCCCGGGGTGCTCTCGGCGCCGATCGGCCTGTTGAACGGCGCCATCCAGGAGTACCACTACCTCGAGCATCGCGGAGTGCCGACCCGTCCGTGGCGCAACCCGATCGTGCACCTCGACTCGTGGGCCGCGGGCGACGAGGCCGACGGCCCGTACCTGGAACAACACACCGTCAACCTCGAACCGGACCGCGTCATCCCGCTCTTCGTGACCGGCGATCCGGAGTGGCGCGACTACCGTGTCGAAGTGTCGGTGAAGCCCCTTTCGTTGGAGAAGGAGGCGGGGCTGGTGGTGCGTTACCGCACGTCCCGCCATTACTACCGGCTGGCGCTCGAGGGCGGCACGCGGTTGCGGCTGGCCGCCAGGCTGCCGTTCGACGAGCAGTTCCGCGTGGCGGCATGGCGAGAGGTGGCGGTCGCGCCGTTCGCGTACGACACGAAGACCTGGTATCGGCTCGAGGCGGCCGTCGAGGGGGATCGGCTCCGCGCATCGGTGGACGGCCGGCCGCTCATCGACGTGCGCGATCGCGAGCTGGCCGAAGGGATCGCGGGCCTCACGGCGAACAGGCCCGCGCGTTTCCGGTCCTTCCGAGTAACCGCCACCGCCGCCGAAGCCGGAGATCTGCGCCAGCGCGTGGAGCGCCGGGATCGCGATCTCGCCCGTTTGCGGGCCGAGAACCCACAGCCAACGGTGTGGCGGAAGTTCGACACCCCGGGCTTCGGCGCCGGACGCAACGTACGCTTCGGTGACCTCGATGGCGACGGCACGCCGGAGATGCTGTTCGCGCAGAACGTGCCCAAGGTCCGCGGCGACGCGTTCGATCACATCAGCTGCCTGACGGCCGTGGCCCTCGACGGCCGCGTGCTGTGGCAGCTGGGACGGCCGAACCCGCAGAACGGGCTGCTCACCAACGACACGCCGTTCCAGATTCACGATCTCGACGGCGACGGCCGCGCCGAGGTCGTGCTGGCCCGGGACTTCCAGCTGCAGGTGCTCGACGGCCGGACCGGGCGCCTGGTCCGCGAGCGCGTGGCTCCCGAAGGTCGCCGCGGACGTCACGGATCGCCCGTACGACCTCAACATCGGCGACTCGCTGCTGTTCGTCGATCTGCGTGGCCGCGGCGCGCCGCGCGAAATCCTGCTCAAGGATCGCTACCGGGGATTCTGGATCTTCGACAAGGACCTGAAGCTGCTCTGGGAGGGCCTGGGGCAGACGGGTCACTATCCCTATCCCGCCGACACGAACGGCGACGGCAGCCAGGAGTTCCTGATCGGCTATTCGCTCTGGGACGCCGAAGGCACGCGCCGCTGGAGCCACGACGCCGCGCTCAAGGATCACGCGGACGCGCTGTCGATCGGCAATTTCACCGGCCGTCCCTCGGCGGGGCTTCGCGCCTACATCGACGGATCGGACGAGGGGTTTCTCGTTTTCCAGGCGGATGGCACGCTCGTGAAGCACCTGCGGCTCGGACACGCGCAGACGCAGAGCGTCGGGAAGTACCGCCCCGATCTTCCGGGCCTCCAGATTCTCATCGCCACCTTCTGGCGCAATCCCGGCATCGTCACGCTCCTCGACGCCGACGCCAACATCCTGGCGCAGCAGGAGATGATCCCCGGGTCGAGCCATCTCGAGCCCGTCAACTGGCGCGGCGACGGCCAGGAATTCGGGCTGTTGTCGGGCAACGTGCGCGAGGGCGGCATGATCGACGGCCAGCTGCGCAGGGTGGTGATGTTCCCCGACGACGGGCATCCGGATCTGACGGCGGCGGTTCGGGATCTCACCGGCGATCGGCGTGATGAGATCGTGTTGTGGGATCAGACGCGCGTGTGGATCTACACGCAGGACCGGCCATTCTCGGGCTCGCGCATGTACGCACCGACGCGCAACCCTGACTACAACGACTCGAACTATCGATCCACCGTGTCGCTGCCAGGTTGGGCCGCGCCGCGGTGACCGCACGCGCGGGTCACGTCTGATCTTGACCGCCTCACGCGGGTCGACGTCCGCCACGTCCGACCGCCTGCGGCGGATGCAGAGGGGATGTTCGACCGATGACCAGACCTGAGCCGATGACGAGAGAGAGCACGCTGGCGCGCATCGACCGCCACCGTGGCCCGTGGGATTTCGTCATCGTCGGCGGCGGCGCGACGGGCGCCGGCGTGGCGGTGGACGCGGCCTCCCGCGGCTACGCGGTGCTGCTGCTGGAGCAAAGCGACTTCGGCAAGGGCACGTCGAGCCGCAGCACGAAGCTGGTGCACGGCGGCGTGCGCTACCTCGAGCAGGGAAACATCTCGCTCGTCATGGAGGCGTTGAAGGAGCGCGGCATCCTGCGCCAGAACGCGCCGCACCTGGTCGGCAATCTGCCGTTCGTCGTCCCGAACTACGACTGGTGGGAAACCCCGTTCTACGGCCTGGGCTTGAAGGTCTACAACCTCCTCGCCGGCAAGTACGGCTTCGGCGAGTCGTCCATCCTCTCGCGCGAGGAGACCCTGCAGCGGCTGCCGACGATCAGGACCGACGGGCTGCGCGGCGGCGTCGTCTACTACGACGGGCAGTTCGACGACGCGAGGCTGCTCGTCAACCTGGTGCAGACGGCGAGCGAGCACGGGGCGGCGCCGCTGAATTACGCGCAGGTCACCGAGGTGACGAAGGGCAGCGACGGCACTGTCGACGGCGTCGTGGCCCGCGACCTGGAATCGGGGCGCGACATCCGGGCGGCCGCACGGGTGGTGATCAACGCCACGGGGCCGTTTGCCGACGGCGTGCGGCGGCTGGCCGATCCCGGGGCGGACACGATCATCGCGCCGAGCCAGGGCATTCACCTCGTGTTCGATCGGTCCTTCCTGCCGGGGACGAGCGCCATCATGGTGCCGCACACGAAGGACGGGCGCGTGATGTTCGCCATCCCGTGGCACGGCCACACGGTCGTGGGCACGACCGACACGCCCATCACGGAGCCGTCACTGGAGCCGCGGCCGCTCGAGAGCGAGATCGGGTTCATCCTCGAGACCGCCGCGCTGTACCTGCACAAGGCGCCGACGCGCGCCGACGTGTTGAGCGTCTTTGCCGGCATCCGCCCGCTCGTGCGCCGCGGCGACAGCCGGATCACGGCGGCGCTGTCGCGCGATCACACGATTCACATCGATCCGTCGGGACTGCTGACGACGGTCGGCGGCAAGTGGACGACCTACCGGCACATGGCGGAGGACACCGTGGACCAGGCCGCCGAGTTCGGGCGACTGCCGGAGAAGCCGTGCGTGACCGCGGACCTGAAGATCCACGGGTTTCATCCGCACGCGGACAGTTTCGGGCCGCTCGGCGTGTACGGATCGGACGCGGCGGCGATCCGTGAGCTCGAGCGGACGGAGCCGCGTCTCGCCGAGCCGCTCGACGCGGCCGTGCCGTGCACGGGCGCGCAGGTCGTGTGGGCGGCGCGCGAGGAGATGGCGCGGACGGTCGAGGACGTGCTCGCACGGCGGTGCCGCGCGCTGTTCCTGAACGCGGCCGCCGCGATCCGGATGGCGCCCGCGGCGGCGGCGCTGCTGGCGCGCGAGCTCGGACGGGATGACGCGTGGCAGCGGAAGCCAGGTGGCCGCGTTCGAGACATTGGCGCGGGGCTATATGGTTTCGTGACCAAAGACCAAAGACCTGAGACCTGAGACCACCTGACTGGAAGGGTGAAGCGTGCCGATCATTCGCAAGGCATTCCGCATGGCGGTCAACACCGGGCAGGAGGAGGAGTACGAGCGGCGGCACCGGCCGATCTGGCGGGAGCTGGAGGAGACGTTGATCGCGCACGGTGTGCGGACGTATTCGATCTTCCTGGACTCGGACACGCGCGATCTCTTCGCGTATGTCGAGATCGAGAGCGAAGAGCGATGGGCGGCGATCGCCTCGACCGGCGAGTGCCGGCGCTGGTGGACCTACATGCGCGACGTCATGCCGGTCAACGCCGACGACAGTCCCGTCAGCCGCGAACTGCGGGAAGTGTTTCACATGCGTGCGGACACTGGAGCACCATCCTGACCCGCCACACGCCCGGCGGACTCGATCTGCCGGCCCCGGTGATTCGCGACCTGCCGGATCCGCCGCGCGATCTCTGGCGGATCGTCGGCCCCGGCGTCGTCGCGGCGGGCGTCGGCATCTCGTCGGGGGAGTTCATCCTCTGGCCGTACATCGCCTCGCAGGCCGGCCTCGTCTTCCTGTGGGGCGCGGTGCTCGGGATCGTGACGCAGTTCTTCCTCAACATGGAGATCGAGCGCTACACGCTCGCGACCGGCGAAACGGTGCTGACCGGGTTCAATCGATCGTGGCGGCATTGGGGGCTGGTGTTCGCCGTCATGGTGTACTTCGCCAACCTGTGGCCCGGCTGGGCGCTGAGCTCGGCGACGCTCACCACGTTTCTGTTCGGCGGCGGCGAGCCGCGGTTCATCGCGATCGGCCTCCTGCTCGTGATCGGCGCGTCGCTGACGCTCGCGCCGGTCGTCTACGTCGCGCTGGAGCGGTTGATCTTCGTCAAGGTCGGCGCGGTGGCGACGTTCGCCCTTCTCGCGCTGGTGTTCGCGGTGAAGGCGGACAGCTGGCGCGCGCTCCCGGCCGGCCTCTCGGGCGTCGAGGGCATGCCCTTGGAGCTCGGCTTCGCGCTGCTCTTCGGCGCGATCGCGTTTGCCGGCGCCGGCGGCGGGCAGAATCTCTGTCAGAGCAACTGGATTCGCGACAAGGGGTTCGGCATGGGCGCGTACGTGCCGCGGCTGGTGAGCCCGTTGACCGGCGTCGAAGAGGCCGCGCCGACCGCCGTGTCGGGCTACATCTTCGAGACGACCCCCGCCAACATGGCGCGATGGCGCCGCTGGTGGTGGTTCGCCAACACCGAGCAGCTCCTGACGTTCACCCTCGTCAGCATCGCCACCATCTGCCTGACCTCGATGATCGCGCACTCCACGCTCTACGGCATGCCCGGCCTGCCGAACAGCGCCGCGTTCCTGCGCATCGAAGGGCAGCGCCTGCAGGCCATCGTCGGTACCTGGTTCGGCCTGTTCTTCTGGGCGGTGGGCGCGTTCTCGCTGTTCGCGTCCTCGATGGGCATCACCGACTACACCAGCCGCCTCGCCGCCGACGTGCTGAAGACGACCTACTTCCGCTCGTCAGCGGTGTCGGAGAGCCGGTTGTACTTCCGGCTGGTCTGGGGCCTGGTCGCGACCGGCTGCGCGATCCTGCTCGTGGGCATGGATCAACCCCTGGTGCTGCTCGTCATCTCGGCGTCGGTCGGCGGCACGATGATGTGCCTGTATTCGGGGCTGTTGATTAACCTGAACCGCCGGCTCCTTCCGGACCCGATCAGGATCCGTTCGTACCGCGTGGCGGCGTTGATCTGGTCGACGGTGCTCTTCGGCGCCCTCGCGGCGATGACGATCCGGCAGCAGATGCTCCGGCTATTCGGCTGACCCAAGGGCTGGCACTGATTGACGACCGGTTACCAGCTCGCTGGAAGGGACAGGACTGACAGATCAACAGGAGCAACGGAGAACGAGAGGAAATCGGATGGCTAGATGCGTGAGGTCGGCTGCTGCGCGCCGGCCTGCGGCGGCGGAAGGCCGGCAGCCTCGGCCGGCGCGCGAGCGCGTTCAGCCAGCGCACTCGGCGTTCGCTTCTTCCGTGCCTTCGATCGCGTCCGTGTCGAGTGCGTGGCTGCAACCGGAGCGCTGCGCTCCCGTCCTCTCCGTGCTCCTGTTTCTGACGGCGGGTCTAGTGGATCTCCGGCTCCCCGATCGGCGCGGTGCCCTCCAGGAAATCGAAGTCGCACCCGCGGTCGGCCTGCGTGACGTGCTGCGCGTACATGCGGCCGAAGCCGCGCGGATACGGGATCTCGCGCGGCGTCCACTCGGCCCGCCGCCGCGCCAGCTCGTCGTCGGCGACCCGCAGCGTCAGGCGGCGCCCGGGAACGTCCAGCTCGATGATGTCGCCATCCCGCACGAGCGCCAGCGGGCCCCCGGCGAACGATTCCGGCGCGACGTGCAGGACGCACGCGCCGTAGCTCGTCCCGCTCATCCGCGCGTCCGACACGCGGACCATGTCCCGGACCCCTTCCGCGAGCAGCTTCTTCGGAATCGGCAGCATGCCCCACTCCGGCATCCCGGGGCCGCCGAGCGGTCCGGCGTTCTGCAGCACCAGCACCGAATCGGCCGTCACCGGGAGCGACGGATCGTCGATCCGTGCCGCGAGGTCGTTGTAGTCCCGGAAGACGACGGCCGGTCCGGCGTGCTGCAGCAGCCGCCGCTCCGCGGCCGTGTGCTTGATGACCGCGCCGTCGGGCGCCAGGTTGCCGCGCAGGACCGCAACGCCCCCTTCGGGACCGATCGGCCGCTCGCGCGGGGCGATGACCTCGTCGTTGCACACCGTCGCGTCGTCCAGGTTCTGGCCGAGCGTCCGGCCGTTGACGGTCATGCAGTCGACGTGCAGGCGGTCGCGCAGCCGGTTGAGCAGGCCGCGCAGCCCCCCGGCGTAGTAGAAGTCCTCCATCAGGAACTTGCCCGACGGCCGGATGTTGGCCATGAACGGCGTCCGGCGCGACAGCGCATCGAACCGATCGAGGTCGAGCTCGGCGCCGGCCCGTCCGGCCAGCGCGATCAAGTGAATGATGGCGTTGGTGGATCCGCCGAGCGCCATCGCGGCGGTGACGGCGTTCTCGAACGCCTCGGTCGTGAGGATGTCGCGCGGCTTGAGGTCTTCCCACACCATCTCGACGATCCGGCGTCCGCTGGCTGTCGCGAGCCGCGAGTGCGCGGAGTCCGCGGCAGGAATGGACGACGCGCCCGGCAGCGTCAGGCCGAGCGCATCGACGGCCGCCGCCATCGTCGACGCCGTGCCCATCGTCATGCACGTCCCGTACGAGCGCGCGATGCCGTCTTCCATCTCCCGCCACGAGCATTCGTCGAGGTTGCCGGCGCGGCGCTCGGTCCAGTATTTCCAGAGGTCGCTCCCCGAGCCGAGGATCTGGCCGCGCCAGTTGCCGCGCAGCATCGGCCCCGCGGGGAAAAAGAGCGCCGGCAGGTTGGCGCTCGTCGCGCCCATCACCAGCGCCGGCACGGTCTTGTCGCAGCCGCCCATCAGCACGACGCCGTCGGCGGGATACGAGCGCAGCGCCTCTTCGGCTTCCATCGCCAGCAGGTTGCGATAGAGCAGCGTGCTCGGCTTCATGAACGTCTCGCCGAGCGTCATGACGGGGATTTCCATCGGGAACCCGCCCGCCTGCCAGATCCCGCGTTTGACTTCTTCGGCGCGGACGCGGAAGTGCGTGTGGCACGGATTGGCGTCGCTCCACGTGTTCAGGATGGCGATGACCGGTTTGCCGCTGAGGTCTTCGGCGCTGAACCCGGCCTGCTTCGCGCGGGATCGGTGACCGAAGGAGCGCATGTCGTCGCGCCCGAACCACCGGTGGCTGCGCAGGTCGGACGGCTGCCGTCGCGGCGCGGCTCACGCGTCGAGCTCCCGCAGCGCGCGCGCAATCGGCGCGAGCTCCTCGAGCTCCCGCGCCGCCAGCGGAGAGACATACGGCGGGATTGGACCTGCGGGCGCGATGCCGGCCAGCTCGCGTCGCGTGGTGCAGCACGCGCGCCGGGCCCCAGGCATCGCGGAAATCCTCGAGCGGCATGAAGTGCGCGCGCAGCGCGTCCGCCTGCGTCCAGTTCCGCTCGCCGCACGCCGCGAACAACCCGCTGCAGAGCCCGGGCGCGATGCAACCGGAGCCTGTCGTCAGGCCGGCCAGCCCGAAATCCCGCAGGTGGACGACGGCCGGCCGCTCGCCCATGCCGCTGATGATCCGCGTCCGGTGGACGTGGCGCAGCAGCCCGTCGAGGTACGCGTCCTGATGCGGGTCGTCGCGAACGATCGCGTACTTGATGGCGATGGCCACGCCGTCGTCGATCAGCCGGCCGATCGCATCGAGGCCAGGCTCTCTGGCGGAGCCGAAGCCGTCCTCCGACTTGAGATAGAGGATCAGCGGGATGCCCGCGGCGTCCGCGATCTCGCGCAGGCCCGCCTCCATGCCCTCCGCGTCGCGCGGATCGCCGCACGGCAGCACCATCGCGCAGGGGAACGAGTGCCGCTTGAGGAGGCGCGCCTGATCGATCGCACGGCCGAACGAGGGACCCACGCTGGGGACGGGCCAGCGCGGCGGCGCGAACCCGGACAGCCAGCCGAGGAGCGCCTCGTACTCGTCGAGCGTGATGTGGTAGAGGAACGCGTTGCCGCCGTAGAGATATCGCGTGATGCCGCCGGCCGCGATGTGGCGCGCCACGCATTCGGCCGCGTCGAAGTCGAGGCTGCGCCGCGCGTCGCGCTTGCGCGGGAGGGGAGGCACCGCGTAGACGCCCGCGATCGTGTCTGCCGTCACGGCCGGGCCTTGTATGTTTTCGTCACGCCGTTCCTCGTATTCGCGACGGTGAAGCTGCCGTCACGCTGCGCCGACACCTTGATCGCGTGCGCGGTGGTCTCGTCGACGTTGGCGATGCGCTCGTCGGCGGTGTTGGAATCACGCCCGCCGGCCAGCGCGTAGTGAAGCTGCCAGAAATCCTCGAGGCCGGGCGAGTCGCGCACGATCTGCCATGCGGAAGGGGAGCCCCCTTTCTTGGCCCCGTTGTTCATGATCGCGACCCGGGGCGCCACGGCCTGCACGAGGACCGCCGGCCCCGACGTATCGGCGCCGTGGTGCGTCGTCAGGTAGAGATCGATCGGCCCGATCCGATTGGCCGGGCACACCAGATCGTGCTCCTTGTTCCAGGTGAGATCGCCGAGGTCGAGCATCCGGAAACGCCCGAAGGCGATCACGGTCCCGACCGATTGCGCGTTCTCCGAAGGGTCCGCGTCCTTCGGCTTGTGTGCCGCGCAGAGAGGGTTGGCGGCGCCGGCGCCGGGAAGCGGCGTGGCGAGGCCCAGGCCGCCGGCCGCGACGACCGTCACGTCGAGCCCGGCGATCGGAATCTTGTCTCCCGGCTTGACCTGCAGGTGACGCCCCGTCTTGCGTGCCTCGACGTAGGCATCGTAGAGCCCGGTGTTTCCCGTCTCGACCGTCGGGCCGTGATCGACGAAGGTCCGGATGGGAATGCGTGGCGCGAGCGCCGGCACGTTCCCGACGTGGTCCGTGTGATAGTGCGTGATGACGAGGTAGTCGATCCGCGACACCCCCGCCTGCTTCGCCGTGGACTCGATGCGGGCGAGGTCGCGTCCGTCGTAGCCCGGGAAGCCGGTGTCGACCAGCATCGACTCGCCCGACGGCGCCACGAGCAGCGTCGCCTGCCCGCCTTCGACGTCGATGAAATAAATGTCGAGCGGCTTCTGCGACGGCGCCTGGGCGTGCGACACGGGCGCCCCCACGAGCAGGCCGACCGCCAATACCACCGCGTAACGCATCAAGGACCTCATTTGTTTTTTGCGACTATGGCAAAAGCCGATTGGTGATGTCAAAAGCCGGCGGAGATCGCGGAGACAACGGGGCTCAAGACGCGCAGCTCAAACACGGAGGAACGGAGGAACGGAGAATCGGAGAACTTTGTGATCGAATGCACTGGCTCCAAAGATGCAATTCCATTACCTGCCTCCTCGGGCGACATCGACAGCCACGGGTTTGTGCGCCGGCAGCCGCAGACTGATGACCACGAGCGCCTCGGCGATGAGCACGCCGGCGAGCACCAGCAGCCCACCCGTGTAGCCCCCGGTGACGTCGCGCAGCCACCCGATGACCGAAGGGCCCGCCCATCCGCCGAGATTCCCCAGCGAGTTGATCAGCGCGATGCCGGCGGCGGCGCCGGTGCCCCCGAGGAAGATCGGGGGGATGGCCCAGAAGACGCTGATCACCGAACGCTGTCCCATCTGCGACAGCGTCAAGCTCAGGACGAGCAGCCAGATGTTGTTCCCGGACCACGCGGCGAGGAGCAGACCGACCGCGGCCGTCCCGGCGCACGCGGCCACGTGAAGCTTTCGCTCGCCGGTGCGATCGGAGTGCCTGCCGATCAGCACCATCGCGCCCAGCGCCGCGATGAACGGGATCATCGTCAACCCGCTGACGACGAAGCCGCTCGATCCGGACGCTTCGCGCAGCATCGCGGGCAGCCACAGGAAGATGCCGTAGGTCACGGTCGTGTTCAGGAAGTACACGGCGCACAGCACCCACACGCGTCCGCTGGCGAGCGCGCGCAGCAGCGACGCATGCCCGCTGGCGCTGCGCCGCGCGTGTTCCTCGGCCATCGTCGCCACCAGCCACTCCCGGTCCGCCGGCGGCAGCCACGTCGCCTGCTCCGGCCGATCGGTCAGCACCTTCAGGGCGAGGACGCCGAGCACGACGGCCGGCAGCCCCTCGAGGAGGAACAGCCACTGCCATCCGTGCAGTCCGAGCCGGCCGTCGAGCTTCAGCAGCGCCTCGGAGACCGGCGCGCCGACGATGATCGCGACCGGGGCCGCCATCATGAACAGGGCGCCGATGCGCGCGCGGTCGGACGCCGGGACCCAGTATGTGAAATACAGCACCATGCCCGGGAAGAAGCCGGCTTCGGCGATGCCCAGCACGATCCGCGCGGCGTAGAATGTCGTCTCCCCGGTCACGAACATCGTGCCCATGGAGGCGAGCCCCCAGCCGATCATGATCCGCGCGATCCAGCGCCGCGCGCCGACGCGCTCCAGGACCAGGTTGCTGGGAATCTCGAAGGCGCAGTAGCCGAGGAAGAACAGGCCGGCCCCGAACCCGAACTGGGTGTTGGTCAGGCCCAGGTCGCGCTGCAGGGCTTCCTTGGCAAAGCCGATGTTCACGCGGTCGATGTAGGCGATGACGTAGCAGAGAAACGCGAACGGGATCAGCCGGCGCGTGACGCGCGCCATGACGAGCTGGTGACGGGTCGCGGACTGATCGGGCATCGAATCTCCCTTGGCGCGGGCACGATACTATATCGGCGCGCCGCGGGGTGAATGAATCTGCATGAGGATGGTGCCGACATGGTGATGTTGCCGGGCGAGCTGCGATCGAGGTTGAGGGGACCGCTCGCGTTCCCGATTACGCCGTTTGACGGGCATCTGGCCGTCGATCTCGACGCGCTGCGCGCCAACGTGAGAGCGCTGCTGCACGACAAGCCCGCCGCGATCGTGGCGGCCGGCGGCACCGGGGAGCTGTATTCGCTCGCGCCGGCCGAACACCTGACCGTCATCCGCGCGGTGGCGGAGGAGAGCGCGGGCGCCGTGCCGGTCATCGCGGGCGTCGGCTTCAACACGGCGATCGGACGTCAGCTCGCGGCCGACGCCGCGCGCGCCGGCGCCGACGGCATCCTCGCGTTCCCGCCGTACTACCCGCAGGCGGACGACGAAGGGCTGCTGGCGTACTACCGCACGATTGCCGGCGCCACGCCGCTCGGGATGCTCATCTACAGCCGCGACTGGTTCCATCCCGGCGCGGCCCTGGTCGAGCGGCTGGCCGGGATCGAGACCTTGATCGCGTGGAAAGACGGACAGGGAGACATACGGCGGCTGCAGATCCTGATGAACCGCGTCGGCGATCGCCTCCATTGGATCGGCGGGGCAGGGGACGACATGGTGCCGGCCTACTACGCGGCAGGCCTGCGCGCGTACACGTCCAGCGTCTCGAACGTGTCGCCCCGCCTGGCGCTCGCCCTGCACGACTACGCGTCGGCGGGGGACCCGCGGTTGCGCGCGATCATGTCGGAGCTGATCGTGCCGCTCTATGCCCTGCGCGGGCGGCGGCGCGGCTACGAGGTCAGCGTGATGAAGGCGATGATGGACATGATGGGGCTGGCCGGCGGACCGGTGCGTCCGCCGCTCACGGACGTCGACGCGGAGACCGCCGAAGCGTTGCGCGGCCTTGTGGCGAAGTACCAGGCGTGGCACGCGAATCCCTAATCACCTGATCCCTGATCCCGAATCGCTGATCCCGAATCCCGAGTCCCGAATCCCGATGGACGTTCACCTGGTCGACGGCACCTACGAGCTCTTCCGCTACTTCTACGCGGTGCCGTCGGCGAAAGAGGCTGACGGCACGGAAGTGGGCGCGGTGCGCGGCGTCCTCGCCTCGGTGCTCGGCATGATCAATCGCGGCGGCGCCACGCACATCGGCGTGGCGACGGACCACGTCATCGAATCGTTCCGCAACGCGCTGTGGCCGGGCTACAAGACGGGCGCGGGCATCGATCCGGATCTCTTGTCCCAGTTCCCGCTCCTCGAACAGGCGCTCGCCGCGATGGGGGTTGTCGTCTGGCCGATGGTGGAGTTCGAGGCGGACGACGCGCTGGCCTCCGCGGCCGCGGCGGCGGCCCAGGATCCGCGGGTGGACCGCGTGATCATCTGCACGCCCGACAAAGATCTCGCGCAATCGGTCCAGGGCACGCGCGTCGTGCAGCTGAACCGGCGCACGAACGTCGTCCGCGACGAGGCCGGCGTGGTCGCGGCCTTCGGAGTGAAGCCGGAATCGATTCCCGATTACCTCGCGCTCGTCGGCGATGCCGCGGATGGCTACCCGGGGCTGCGCGGTTGGGGCGCGAAGTCGGCGGCCGCCGTCCTGGCACGCTTTGTCCACCTGGAGGCGATTCCTCCCGATGCGAAGGACTGGCACGTGAATGCCGCCAACTCGGCCGCGCTGGCGGCGACCTTGAAGCGCGATCGCGATCTCGGTGTGGTTGTTTCGCGACCTGGCCAGGCTTCGCGCCGATCTCCCGCTGTTCGCGTCGATCGACGAGCTCCGCTGGACCGGCCCGACGCCGGCGTTCGCGGAACTGGGCGCCCGCTTCGACAAGGCCGTGACGGAGCCGCGCCCGGCTAAGGCGCCACGTAAGCCGTCTTGACGATCGTGTAGAACTCGCGGGCGTAGGTGCCCTGCTCGCGCGGTCCGTAGCTGGATTTCTTCCGGCCGCCGAACGGCACGTGATAGTCGAGCCCGGCGGTCGGCAGGTTGACCATCACCAGGCCGCTCTGGGTGTTGCGCTTGAAATGACTGGCGTGTTTCAAGGACGACGTCACGATGCCGGAGGAGAGCCCGAACGGGGTGTCGTTGGCGACCTTCAGCGCCTCGTCGTAGCTCTTCACGCGAATGACGGACGCGACGGGCCCGAAGATCTCCTCGCGGTTGATTCGCATCTCCGGCGCGCTGTCCGTGAAGATCGCCGGGGCCATGTAGAAGCCGTCGGTGCTGCGCGTGAGCCGCTCGCCGCCGTACATGAGCCGCGCCCCTTCGCGTTGGCCGATCTGGACGTACTCGAGATTCTTGTCCAGCTGCCGTTTGTCCACGACGGGTCCCATCTCGGTCCCCGCCTTCAGCGCGTCGTCGACGACGAGCTTCTTCATCCGCTCGACCATCGCGTCCACGAACCGGTCGTGAATCCCTTCGGTCACGATGATGCGGCTCGAGGCCGTGCAGCGCTGGCCCGTCTGGAAGAACGCGCCGTTGACGGCGACCGACACCGCCGTCGCCAGATCCGCGTCGTCGAGCACGATCAGCGGGTTCTTCCCCCCATCTCCAGCTGGAGGCGGGCGCCGGTCCGCACGGCGGTCGCGGCGATCGACGCGCCGATCTCCTGCGAGCCCGTGAAGCTGATCGCGTCGACGTCTTCAGATGACGTGAGCACACCCCCGAGCTTCGAGCCGGGCCCGTTCACAAGATTGAGCGCACCCGGCGGCAGCCCGGCGCGCTGCACGATGTCGACGAGCGCCCACGGCGACGCCGGCGCGAGCTCCGCCGGCTTGAACACCACGCAATTGCCGAACGCCAGCGCCGGCGCGATCTTCCAGGCGGGGATCGCCAGCGGGAAGTTCCACGGCGTGATCGCCACGACGACGCCGACCGGCTCGCGCGTGATCTCGATCTCGACGCCCGGGCGGACCGAGTCGAGCTTCTCCCCGGCCATCCGCAGCGCTTCACCCGCGAAGAACTTGAAGATGTAGCCGGCGCGCCCCGCTTCGCCGATCCCGTCGGCCAGCGGCTTGCCCTGCTCGCGCGACAGCAGCCGTCCGAGCTCCTCCTTGCGCGCGAGGATCTCGGTCCCGGCGCGATCGAGGACGTCGAAGCGCTCCTGCGGCGTCGTCCGCGACCATTTCTGGAACGCGGCCCTCGCCGAGGCGATCGCCAGCTCGGCGTCGGCCGCCGAGGCGCGCGCGAAGTCGCCGACGACGTCCTCGACGTTCGAGGGGTTGATGTCCGGGAGACGGTCGGCGGAGTCGACCGGACTTGCCGTCGATCAGATTGGAAAATGCGGTCGCCATTCACTCTCCTAAAGTCGAACGTCAAAAACAGGAGAACGGGAGGACGGGAGAAAACCAAAAGTTCGAAACTCAAAAGCCAAAGACGAAAACAAAAGACAAAAAACCAAAAAGGGTCTCCCGTGCTCCTGGTTTGGTTGCTGATTAGGCTCAGACCTTCGAAGGATCCGGGTGCACCCACGGCGAGCGGTACGGCCGCCGGAGCAGTTTGTTGGCTTCGGGATCCCGGACCACCTGGCCCGCCGCATGATCCCACTCGAGCGAGCGTCCGAGCTGCGCCGACAGGTTGGCGAGGATGCAGGAGGTCGCCGAGATGTAGCCCTGCTCGATGTCCGCCACCGGCTTGCCGCGGGACTCGATGCAGGTGAGGAAGTCCTTCATGTGCGCGCGGATGGCCGGCGCGACGTGCCGTTCCAGATCCTTCTCGGTCTTGTCCTCCGGGAACTGCTCGAGCTCGTACGTCACGTCTTCGCGCATCGGCGTGCCGTCCTTGCCGGACGGAATGAAGTCCCATCCCATCACGCCGGCCTTGAGCGTGCCCTTGTCGCCGTAGAAGGTCGCCGCCCACGGATACTTCGGATCCGGAGGGTCGCCCCAGGAGCGATGCGTCCACACCACTTTGACGTTCCGGAAATCGAACGTGGCGCTCTGCGTGTCGCTGATGTTCGCCTTGCTCTTCTTGTCCACCAGGATGCCGCCGGTCGAGCTGATGCGCGCCGGCATGCCGAGGTCCATCATCCAGCGCACCATGTCGAGCATGTGAACGCACATGTCGCCGACGATGCCGTTGCCGTACTCCATGAAGGCGCGCCAGCTGCGCGGGTGCACGAGCGAGTTGTACGGCCGCATCGGCGCCGGTCCCGTCCACATCTCGTAATCGAGGTTGGCGGGGGGCGCCGCGTCGGGAGGATTCGCGGTCGCGCGCATGCGGTAGTAGCAGTAGACCTCCACGAGCGCGATCGTCCCCAGCTTGCCCTCGCGAATCACGCGGTCCCGCGCGTTGACCAGGTGCGGCGTGCTGCGCCGCTGCATGCCGACCTGCACGACGCGCTTGTACTTGCGCGCCGCGGCGAGCATGGCCTGGCCTTCGACGACGTCCACGCTGATCGGCTTCTGGACCCAGACGTCGAGGCCCGACTTGACGGCCTCGATCATCGGCAGCGCGTGCCAGTGATCCGGCGTGCCGATGAGCACGAGGTCCAGGTCCTTCTGACGAAGCATCTCTCGATAGTCGCTGTAGGTCCGCGGCGTCTTCTTCGACGCCTGGCGGGACGCGACCATCTGGGCCGCCTCGGAGAGCATCCGGCTGTCGACGTCGCAGAGCGAGACGACCTCGACCGGCGCCACCTGAATCAGCCGGAGGAGATCGGCCTTGCCATACCAGCCGGTGCCGATGAGGCCGACCCGCTTCCGCACGTCCATCAGCTGGCCCGCGTACGCGGGAAGGCTCGACACGGCGACGGCGGCAGCTCCCTGTTTCAGAAAATCGCGACGGTACATGGCTGTTTCTCCAATCGCACGGGCCCCTGCGGCCGCGTCAGAGGGTGCATGTTACCGCAAGTGAGG
The DNA here is from genome assembly GCA_963820645.1 of uncultured Acidobacteriota bacterium. Taxonomy (GTDB): domain Bacteria; phylum Acidobacteriota; class Vicinamibacteria; order Vicinamibacterales; family 2-12-FULL-66-21; genus JALZOC01. The sequence continues at coordinate 40,400 of CAWGAS010000013.1, forward strand.
GCCGCGCATTCTTCGCTCCGCGGTAGGGGCCTCGGCGCGTTGCGCCTCGGTAGGGGCCGGCTCGCTTCGCTCGCCGGTAGGGGCGCGCCGCTCAGAAGACGTGGCTCAGCGCCACCGTCGTCACGTGATTGCGCTCCTGCACGCGCTGTTCGATTTGCAGGCGCAGCGCCTGACGGAACGCTGCCGGACCGAACGGCAAGTGGCCATTCCCGTACAGAAGCACGATGGGGTCGAGACGCTGCTCCGTCCGGTGATCGACGCGGATACCGGCCACGACGTGACGCAACAGAGTCACTTCGCTCCCGAGGCTGAAGCGGGTGTCGGTCGCTCCGGCCGCGTGAAAGAGTCCGACCCCTCCAAGCAGCGCCAGGCGGCGCTTGACGTCGTGAGTCACGACGAAGGTGGCGAGACGGCGCTCGTCGCCAATGAAGGCGTGCCCCCCGACCGAGGTCAGTCCCCAACGGCGGTAGGATTCAAGGAACACCCCCTTCGGCCGGGCTTCGAACTCAAAGCTCGAGGCGTCGGTGAACGGAATGGTCAGCTCCCCTGTCAGCGGCAGCGTCGCGGCCGCAAACCACCCGTCGGCCGGTTCCTCGTCCGCGCGCACTTGATACTCGAGCCGTATCGCGGGCTGACGGCCCGAGGCGGAAAAGGCCCGCAGCGCCGTGAGGCGATTGGTCGAGGCGCGGTCGGGCGACGGCAGGCTGGTCGAGAACACGAGTGGTTCCGACAGGCTCAACCGCAGCGACACGTCGACCTGCGTCAGCGTGCGAAACTGGCCGGCCGTGACGGCCAGCGAACTGCGCGGCCCGAATGGCGCCTTCACGAACAGATCCTCGAACCGCCCGGATCGGTTGACCAGATTGCCGTTTGCGCCCAGGCTCTGACTGAGCAACCTCCACTCGGCAAAGTACGAGGCCTTCGTGCCGCCGACAGGGCCGGCCGAGATGAGCTCGACACGGCTGGGGAATCCCTTTGTCAGATTGGCCGAGTGCCGGGATTCAAGGTCCAGCGTGTTCCAGATCGCGAGAGGGAATGTGCGGGACCTGGTGACCTCTGTTTCCGGGAACCGATAACCGGCCGCCGCGAACGCCAGGCCGCGTTCATTCAGGCGCGGCGGCGACGAATGGCAGTAACTGCAGTCGACGCGGTACACGCGCGCAAATTGCGGTGTCGCTGACGATGTGCCTGGAACCAGCAGGAGACCCAGACAGATCAAGGCCGCCGAGTATTTTGATTGTAGAAACATTAAATATGACTATACAGATATTTTTATTTTGAACGATAAAAATCGAAAGCTCGAGCGCACCAAAGAAGCATGCGGCTCCTGCGAGGAACACTCTCAGGTGCTGGGGGAATCCGACTCAGGCGTGTGGCTGTTGCCCGAGTTGCCGCGGCAAAGGGCCGAAAGCCCTTGCGGCTAGCGTGCGAGTTAGGCCCGCCCGCTTACAGGACGTTCGCGACGATGACGCTGACGGGCACGGCCGTGGTGGCGTTCCCTGCGGCATCTCTCGCGACGGCGGTCACCGCGTGGGCGCCATTGGCCGCGGTTGCCGTGTCCCACGTCAGCTCGTAGGGTGCGCTGGCGTCCGCCTCGCCGAGCGGCTGGCCGTTGAGCAGGAACTCCACGCTGACGACTCCGATTTCGTCGAACGCGGCGGCCGCAACGGTGACGCTGCCGGCGACCGTGCCGGCGCCAGGGCTCGTGACCGCTACGACCGGAGCCGTCCCGTCATTGGTGACGATGACGCTGACGCCCGCCGCGGTGGTGGTGTGCCCGGCCGCGTCACGCGCGACGGCAGCGAGGACGTGCGCGCCGTTGGCCGCGGACGCCGAGTCCCACGTCAGTTCGTACGGCGCCGTCGTGTCCTCCGCGCCGAGCGGGACTCCGTTCAGCGTGAACTGCACGCCGACAACGCCGATATCGTCCGACGCGGCGGCGGCGATGCTGACGCTCCCGGCGACCGTGCCAGTCCCCGGATTCGTGACCGCGACGGTTGGCGCTCCCGTGTCGTTGGTGACCGTCACGCTGACGGTCGCGGTGCTGGAGTACCCCGCGGCATCACGCGCCACGGCGGTGATCACGTGCGCGCCATTGGCTGCGGTTGCCGAGTTCCAGCTCGCTTCGTACGGCGCCGCCGTATCCTCCGCACCGAGCGGCACGCCATCGATCGCGAACTGCACGCCGACGACGCCCACGTCGTCCGACGCGGCCGCGGCCACGGTCACGTTGCCCGCGACGGCGCCGGCGGCCGGACTGGTGATCGACACCGTCGGCTCAGCCGAGTCGTTGGCAACGGTCACGCTGAGGGTCGCGGTCGTGGTGTGGCCGGCGGCATCCCGCGCGACCACGGTGAGCTCGTGCGCGCCGTTGCTCATCGTTCCCGTGTCCCACGCGATCTCGTAGGGCGCCGAACCGATCTCCGTGCCGAGCGGCGCGCCGTCGAGGCTGAACTGGACGCCGGTGACGCCGAGGTCGTCCGACGCGGTTGCGGCGACGGTGACGGTCCCGCTGACGCTGCCGGCAGCCGGGCTCGTAAACGCGACGGACGGCGCGGCGCCGTCGTTGGACACGGTCACGCCGAGCGTGGCGCTGGTCTGGTTCCCCGCGGCATCCCGGGCGACCGCCGTCAGCACGTGCTCGCCGTTCGACGCGCCGCCGGTGTTCCACGTCACTTCGTACGGCGCCGAGGTGTCCTCCGCGCCGAGCGGGCTGTTATCCAGCAGGAACTTGACGCCGGCGACGCCGAGGTTGTCGGAGGCCGTCGCCGACACGACGATGCTCTCGGACGCGACGGTGCCGCCCGTGGGCGTGTCGAACGCGACGGACGGCGCCGTCTCGTCGTTCACGGTCCGCAGCGCCTCGTATACGTTCAGGCGCCCCCTGCCCATGCCGGCCGGTGTCATTGGTTCAGCGCGGCCGAGGAGCGTGGACACCTTGTCGTGGGTCGTATTCGGATCGAGCTGCACCAGCAGGGCGGCCGCACCGGCGGTCAGCGGCGTGCTGAACGACGTGCCCCACGCGCCGGCATAGTGACCGCCCGGATAGGTGGTGATGACGCCTGCACCCGGCGCGCCGAGGCTGACGAGCGCGTCACCCCAGTTGCTGAACGAGCTCCGCGCCGCCGGCGCGGCGGCGTTGGTCGATCCGACGGCCACGACGTTCCGCTGGCCGGCCGGATACACGATGATCTCCTGGCCGAAGTTGCCCGCGGAGGAGACGACGATCACGCCCTGGCTCGTCGCCACGTTGATCGCGTGGTTCACCTCAGGCGACCACGCCAGGGTGCTGAAGCTCATGTTGATGACGCGCGCGCCGTGGTCCACCGCGAAGTAGATCGCGCGGACGATGTCGAAGATCCGCGACGTCCCGTCGGCCTGAAACGCCTTGAGCGGCATGATCTTCGCTCCCGGCGCGACGAGGTGGACGAGCCCCGCGACCATCGTCCCGTGGCCGAAGGCCGCGGGTACTTGAACGTTCGGGCAGCGCGGCCGCCGTTTGCGGGACTGACGATCACGATCGAGGACTGATTCACGATCACCGGGACGTGAATCGAGGATCGACACCGGAGATTGATCGAGGACGCGACCACCGATCGAGTCCACGCCGGTCCATTCGGATCCCGGACCCCGATTTCGTTCACGAAGTCGTAGCCAGGTACCAACGACGCTTGAAGAATCGGATGTGTGGGATCGACGCCCGTGTCGATGACCGCAACGATCACGCCGGCGCCCGTCGCGAGCGAACGGCTCTCGGGCAGGCGAATCGCGTTGACCGCCGGCTGGGTCAGGTAGTGGTTCCACACCTGAACGCCGGCAAAGTCGGCGAGCGACGGATCGCCGAGGGCGTCCAGGATGGACACAGGCGACGTGATCGAGCTGAAGACCGGCCGGCATCTCAGGTGCGATCGCGAGAGCATTCGGCTCGATGTGGACGACTTCGGGGTCCGCGCTGATCGCGTTCACCAGCGACTGGGCCATCGTCATGCCGGTATCGCCGACGAGGCCGTTGGTGGTGACGCCCGGGGCCCTGACGAGGAACACGTCGTAGGGCGGGATGTCGAGGGCGCGCAGGACGGTCAGGCCATGGCGCGCCGCGATCTGCTCGATGCGGTCCGGCGCCGCGTGCAGCAGGAACTCATTCGGCGGACCGGTATCCGGCGCGACGAGACCCAGCGCAGGCACACGGATGGTCTGCGGGGCCTGCGCGATGCCGGCCTGCTGTGTGAAGGCAACCAGCGCGAGACCGAGGAGCGCTGGAAGCATCCTCGTCAAGCGTCGTGGTTTTGGGGAACGCGTAAACTCCGTCGGCACCCGGAACCTCCGAACACACCCAGCGAGGGGTTCGTCGACCTGTCACCGGCATCCCATCGGTTGTCGGACCACGACCGACAACCGTGCGCCGCAAGCACAGACTCTCGTCAGAACCCGTTCGACTACGAAAAGATGGAAGACGCGCAGGCAGTGACCTCGACGGTCAGATTGCGCAAGGACGAGACTATCCTAACTGGACGATTTTTTTACGGAAATTTTATGCAGAAATGTCGGCTATCCGACCGTGCGGGGCTTCTTGGCCCTGGATTTCCGGGCAGCCGGCTCATCCGTAAGACCGCTGAGCGGCAACTCCAGGCGTTTGCCCGAGGAGCCGAGAATGACGTCGAGCCGGAGGGCTGGCGCCGGGCCGGTAATCGAGCTGGAACTCACCGAACCGGTTGCAGTTAGCGCTCGCGAGAATCTCTTTTTTCGTCATCAGCTCGACGCGCACGTCGTCGGCGTCCACCCCCGGGTGGTCGCGGTCGGCCAGCTGGCCCACGAGCGTCGCGATGTCGGCCGGCCGCTGGTGCTCCAGCCGGATGTCGACGCAGTAGCCGCCAGCCTCGTAGAGGGCATGTCGCGACTGACGATCCTGGGTTCGCACGCCGGCGGGCAGCGGCTCGCGGAAACTGTCGAAGACCAGCCGCGCCAGCGTTCGCTCGGGCTTCTGGGGCTGGTAGATGGCCCTGGCCAGCCGGATCACGCTCGGCGGGGGCTCGTACGAGGCATCCTTACGGGCGATGGCCGCCACGTTTCCCAACATTTTCATCAGGTGGCTGCAACGAGGGCAGCCGGCCGACAGGTGCGACTCCATGGCGGAACGATCGATGTCCCGGTCCAGGCCCCGTGAAAAATCCGCCCATTGCTCGAGATCAAAATGGCTCATGTCGTTCCGTTCCCGTCAGTTCGAAGTTCGCCGTCACCCAATAGAGAGTCTCCCAGGGGTGGCGAAATATACCCGAGGGACGAGTTACATTTGTGATCGCCCCATCAACCCACGGCCTCGCTTGAGTGGACAGGCATGCCGTGCGAGCGGTCCGGCTCAGACAGCGCGTGCCCGATGAGCGTGAACGGGGCCCAATAAAACGGATGCCGATAGCGCTCGCGGATCTCCTGCGTCGCGGCCTGCACCGCCCGGGCCTTCGTCGAACCCGTCCGGAGGTGTCCGTAGAAGATCTCCATGAACTCGGCGGTGCTCCGGTCGTACGCATCCCAGAGGGTCAGCAGGACCGCCCGGGCTCCGGCATAAAGGAGGCCGCGCACGAGGCCCAGCAGCTCGTCCCCTCCGACGACCACGTTGAGGCCGGTGCCGCACCCGCTCAGGGTCACGAGCTCGGCGGAAAGTCGCAGCTCGTACAGGTCGTAGACGGACAGCGGCCCGTTCCCGAGACGGATCGACGAGAACATCGGGTTGTCGCGGCGGAACAAGCCATGCGTCGCGATGTGCACGAACCGGCTGGCCGGGCCGTGCGCCCGCAGCTCGTCGGCCGTCGCCTCGCCGCCGAGGAACACCAGCGGGTTCGGCAGCAGATCGGAAACCGCTCGAACCTCGTCGGCGATGCACGGCGTCTGCGCATCCGGCACGCCCATGATCAGCGAGGCGCCGCCGGACGTCGCCGGCTTGCCGTAGCACAGCCGATACACGCTGGCGCTCGGCGCGTACGAGACCGTGAACTCGATCGATGAGAAAGCGCTCGCCGTCGAAGAGCGCGTGAAACGGCAGGCCGTGCAGGATGTCGTGCGGCACCACGACGAGGTGCGACGCCTTCAGCCGATCGCGGATCGGCGCGATGAGCGCGGCATAGAGCTCGCGCAGATGGGCCTCGGTCGCGGCCTGGAGCTGTTCGGCAAAGGCGGTGACGTAGCCGGGCTGCAGGCGGAACTTGGACAGCTGAAACTGCAGGAGCGCGATCCGCTTGCGGACCTCCGCCGCGTCGCCCAGGGCGACGACCTCGAGCTGATCGCGTCCGACGATGCACACGTAGTACTGCCCGCGCGCCTGGTAGTACTCCAGGAGGATCGTGTCGGCCTCCAGGACCGAGCGAATCTCCTCGAGGCCTTCGGCCGCGCCGCTCTGCAGGGTCGCGAACTCCTGATCCGTCCGGCGAAGCTCGTCGAGCGATCGGGACAACTGCTTCTCGAGCGACGCAGCCCGGAGGCGTAGCGTTTCCATTCGCCGGAGCGAGCGCTTCTCGCGCCGGACTTCCTCCAGCTCCATCTGCCGGTAGTGCCAATGGAGATCGTGCCGGAGCCGATGGACGTCCTCGCTCACCTTGCCGGGCACGCGCGGCGCCAGCGTGGCGGTGCGAAACGCCAGGAGATCGGCGAGGCTGCGGGACTTCGCCTCCTCGATGTAGCCGAACGCTTCGTTCGACCTTCCGGCCTCCGGACCGAGCGCGAGGCACGTGGCGACCAGGCTCTCGTACACCTCCAGCTTGTCCTGCAGGAACGCGACCTTGAGGTCTTCGGCCTGAAGATGACTGCGAAGGTGTTCGAGGTCCGCTCGGGCCTCCTGGAACGCCGCATACGCCGAGCCCCTGTCGCCCTTGCGCCTCGCGGATCAGGCCGCGGACGAAGTGGGCCTGATACATGAGGTTCGGCGTGGCACGCCGACGTCAGTGTCTCGAAGGCGCCGCGCACAGGCCCGCTCGGCGAGCGCGAGCTCGCCGGCCTCGAGCTCGAGGCGCGCCAGCAACAGCTCGCACAGTCCGGCGCGTCCGGGGGCAGACGCGTGCGCAAACAGACGGAGGGCAGTCCGGCAGACCCGCCGGGCGCGCACGTGGTCTCCACTCCTGATACAGCACGAGCGCCTCGTAGAAATCGACGAGCGCCAGCCAGACCTGATTTCTGCTCGCGCGCGAAGAGCCCGCGTGCGCGCTCGAAGAGCTCGAGGGCGCGGCGGAGCTCGCCCTGGCTGCTCGTCGCGATGGCGACGTTCGTCACGGCCTTCGCCGCCTCGTACGCCATTCCCATCTTGTCGAAGCGCGCGAGCGCCCGCAGCCCGAGGTCGGCCGCCTCGCCGCTGAGATTCAGCTCGAGATAGATTTCCGATCGATCCAGATCGCAGAGCGCGCTGTGGTAGGTGTCCCCAAGGGCGTCGCACCTCTCCCTGTGCGGCGCGGTACAGCTCGAGCGCCCGCGCGTATTCGCCGCGCAGGTAGTACAGGTACGCGATGTTGTAGTCGGCCTGCAGGACCAGGAGCGGCATCGCGTGCAGCTCGCAGTACGTCGCGCGCCTGCCGCGTAGGTTGTCGAGGGCCGTTCTGAAAGTCGTTGAGATCTCTGTAGACCATCGCCATGTTGCTGAGCACGGCGGCGACATCCTGCGGCTGCCCGATCCGCGCGAGCTGCTCGTGCGCCCGTCGGTACAGCACGAGCGCCTCATCGAACCGATCCTGTCGATAGAGGATGTTGCCGAGATTGCTGTCGAGCCGCGCGAGGCCCAGCAGGTTGCCGCGGCGCTCGAAGATGGTCCGCGCCTGCTCTGCCGAGGCGAACGCTTCATCGTATCGTCCGAGGGAAATCAGGCTCTGCAGCGCCCCGTTGAGCGTCCGCGCGACGTCCACCTCGCGTCCTAGGCGGCGGAACAGCACCCGCGCGGCGTCGTAGTGCTTCAGCGCGTCGCGGTACTTCCCGAGGCTGTACGACACGTGACCCGCGCCCGCAGGCTCTGCGCGCGCGAGCCGTCGTCGTCGAGCTTGTCGGCGATCCACTTGGCTGCCTTGGCCAGCCGCTCTGCCTGGTGCAGATCGGTTCTGCACACGCCTCACGACGTCGGCGTACAACCGCTCGACGACGTCGCGAGTGCCAGAGCTCGCGATGCCGGCGCAGAAAGCTCACGCGCGTCGCGGCGGTCGCGCAGCGCGCCAGCCGCGCGACCAGCGCGTCCAGCCGTTTCTGCTCGCGCTCCGCGCCCACCTAGAACCCCACCTTTTCAAGCGCCCGCTGGAGATTCTTCAGGCACCGGCCCCGGATGAAGCCGATGGAACCGGTCGCCAGGCCGAGCCGCCTGGCCAGATCGCGATACGGCACCGGCGGCTCCTCGAAGAAGAGCAGCCTGACGATTTCCTGGCAGCGCGGGGAGAGGCCGCGGATCGCGTCGCGCAGCACCTGCTCGCGCTCCACCTCTTCGATCACCGGCGTGGCGCGCGGATCCGTCCCGAGCTGCGTCTCGTCGAACTCGGTCAGCGGCTGCTCGCTCCGCCGCCGTTGTTTCTTGTGCGTGTGGAACGTCTCGTGGGTCGTCACGGCCAGGAGCCATCCGCGCAGCGCCGCGCTCTGGCGAAGGCGCGGCAGCTCGGCGAAGAGCTTCAGGCACACCGATTGGAAGACGTCTGCGGCGTCGGACTGACTGGCCCCGTATTTCAGCGGAACCGAGTAGATCAGGTTCTTGTACTTCTCGATCAGCGCCGCCCACGCCTGCTCGTTGCCCTCCAGGCAGGCGCCGACGAGGCGGTCGTCGGTCCACGTGATGCCGGGAGTACCCATCCGGGATCCGAGTCGCGTCCGCGTGCCCTGCTCATGGCGTGGCACCGGACCGCCTTTCCCGCCAAAACAGTTCGTCGACGTTCCAGAGGGCGTGATGGTCGAGGACCGTCGGCCGGAAGTTGCCGAGCCCCTTCTTCGCACCGACGAGCACGTTGGGGCTGACGAGGCTCGTGATGGGCAGGTTCTCCACGACCAGTTGCTGCACGCGGTCGTACAGGCGCTTGCGCTGCCGCGCGTCGAGCGCCGTGACCTGCTGCCGCATCAGCGTGTCGATCTCCGCTTCCCAGGGCGTCGCCGGCTTGGGCTGCCCGAGGTTCCAGAGATGGAAGCTGCCGCTCGACAGCCACACGTTCATCTCGGTGTTCGGATCGCCGTCGCTGCCGCCGAGGCCGAGCACCAGGCCCTCGTAGTCGTGCGACGTCAGCAGCCGCGTCGTGAGCGCGCGCAGCTCGAGCGTGACCACGTTGACGCGCATCCCCAGCTGCTTCAGGTCGTCCTGAATGATGGTGGCGATCTGGACCCGTTCGGCGTTCTCGGAGTTCGTGACGATCGTGAACTCGACGGGGCGGCCGGCCGCGTCGACGAGCCCCCCGTCCGGCCTGCCATTTGAAGCCGGCGCCCTGCAGCAACTGCTTCGCGTCCGCCACGGAACGCCGCGGCTTCGGCAGCGACAGGTTCACCCACAGCTTGTTGCCCGGCGGCACGTGGCCCCAGAGCGGCGTCGCCCGCCCGCGATAGACGAGGCGAACGATCCCCTCGCGGTCGATCGCGAGCGACACCGCGCGCCGAAACGCCAGTTGTCGAAACCAGGCCTGCCTGCGCGCCGTCTCGGCCAGCGGCTTCCCGGTCAGATCGTTGAGGTTGAAGACGAGGAACGTGAAATCGACGCTGGCGCCGAGATCCGCCAGCTCGTAGTTCCGCTTCGGCTGATCGCGCAGCAGCACCTCGAAATTCGCGGCGTTCAACCGGGTCGTGACGTCCGCTTCCCCCGACTGAAACCGCACCGCCTGCGCGTCGGCGTTCGGCACGATCGCGAACACGAGCCTGTCGAGGTACGGCAGACGGGTCCCCGCGCGATCGACTTTCCAGTAGAACGGGTTCCGTTCGAGGACGACCTGCTCGCCGGCCACGTGCTGCTTGAATCGATACGGCCCGAGGCCCGCGATGTCGGCGGCGCCGGCCGTCAGGCTCCACGCCTCGGCCAGCCGGCCTTCCAGATATGGCTTCTCGAGCAGGTGCCGCGGCAGCATCGCCACGTTGTCGAAGAGCCGCTCGGCCGACGCGTATGGCTCGCTCAGATCGAACTGCACCGTCTGCTGATCCAGCTTGCGCACCGCAATCGGTTTGCCGCCGACCGTGCAGCAGATCCCGGTACGGCGACGCGACCTTTTCGTCGAGGTACACGCGAAACGAGAACACCACATCGTCTGCGTCGAACGGGTGACCGTCCGAGAACTGGATCCCGCGCCGCAGAGTCACGGTGTACTGCCGGCCGTCCGGCGAGGCCTTCCAGGACTTCGCCAGCGCCGGCTCCGTTCGCTGCGTTTCGCGGTTGACGTGGATCAGGTCCGCGTGCATCCGGCGGATGACGTCCCTGGACGGCGCCGTCGACCGCGGTGACGGGGTTGAGCGTTCTCGGCTCGGCGCGCTGGACGACGACGAGCTGGCCGCCCGGGCGGCCCGTTTCCGCGCGGGCGACGAGAAAATCCGCGGCGGCAGGCGTCCGCTGCCCTCGCGCGACAGGAGTTGCGGAGGCCGCGGCGAGCAGGAGAGGAGCGACGAGCGTGCCGACAAACAGCCTGTTCATCAATCCGCCCGACCCCTGGGAGCGGTACACAGTTTCACTGCGAGTAGGTTGTGGCGCGCTGATGGAGGGCATCAGCCAACGCGTAGTACAGCAGAAAGACTGGGATCAACGCAATTCCAGGGAGGAACATCCACCAGTAAGAAGCCAGCACATGATATCGGTTGAGGCCCGACAGCATGTTCCCCCAGCTGGCCACTGGCTCCCCGACGCCGAGACCGAAAAACGACAGCGTGACTTCCGCCAGCACGTATTGCGGCGCCAGCAGAGCCGCCTGAGTCAACGCAATCCCCACGACTTGCGGCAGCACATGACGGCGTAGCAAGTATGGATCCGAACCCCCGGCGCTTCGTGCCGCCAGCACGTAGTCGCGGGCTCGTGCGCTGAGCACCACGCCGCGGATCAGCCGGGCCGGACGCGCCCAGCCGACGACCCCGACCACCGTCACGATCAGCAGAAACGCCTGCGCCGGAGCAATCTGCAGCGGTAAGCTCATCCTAACCGCAAAAAGAAGATACAGCCACGGAAGCGCCAGGAAGAGCTCGGCCCCGCGCATGATGACCTCGTCGAGCCATCCTCCATAGAAGCCGGCGACGCCCCCCAGCAGAACGCCGACCCCAAGCGAGAGCGCCGCGCCGAGCAGCCCCGCGAAGAGCGAGATCTGGCCGCCGTAGAGGAGCCGCGAAAACAGATCCCGTCCGTATTGATCGCTCCCGAGCAGGAACAGGGGGGTCGGGCTGTCGGTTCCGAGCAGCCGTCGATCGGAGGTGAAGAGGCCGGCGATCCGGACCGGCGTGCTCCGGACGAAGAAACGAACCGGATACAACCGGGTCCGGTCCTCCTCATAGGTGTCCAGCGTGCCCGGCCGCAGCACCAGTGGGTGCACGAACGGACGCCAGTGAAGCTCCCCAGACGGCCCCACGAAATGGAGACGCGTCGGCGGGGCGAAGGTCAGCTCGCGGTTCTGGACGACGGGGTCGGCCGGGGCGACGAACCCCGCCGCGATCACGACCAGGTAGACAAGCGCCAGCAGGCTCAGGATGCGTCCCACGTGACCCCTCGACTCCGCTCGGGACAGGCCGCCGGCGGCCCGGGCTCCTGTCTGCGGCGCCGGCGGCTGAGCCCGTGCGATCGCTGCGGTGTCCAGGCTCATGCCCTTCCCGGCCGGATCCGGGGGTCGGCGGCGAAGAGGAGCGCGTCGGCGAGCAGGCTGCCGCCGATCAGAAACAGCGTCGAGCAGGTGACCGCCCCGACGACCAGGTGCAGATCCCGTGCGACGACGGCCTCGAGCAGCAGGGGGCCGAGTCCGGGCCAGCTCATGATCGTTTCGATCACGAGCGAGGCACTGAGCAGGGCCGCGATGGAGAGGCCGAGCAGAGAAATCAGCGGGTTCGCCGCCGCGCGAAGCGCGTCGCGGAACAGCAGGCGGTGCTCCGGAATGCCCAGGGCGCGGGCCGCCTGGATGAAAGGGGCCTGCAGCACGTCGATCAGGCTGGCCCGAACGTGACGGAGGAGAACCGGCAGGTTGACCAGGAGTAGGGCCGTAACCGGCAGGAAAAAGTGGGCGACGACGTCCTTGACCTGGTCCCAGGGGCCCAACTCGGAGAAGCCAAGCGAGACCATGCCCCCCGTCGGGAAATACCCGGTCCGGACGGCTACCAGCAGACAGCCCAGGCCAAGGAGCAGATCCGGAACGCTCAGCAGCGGTGGTGGCGGCCGCCGCGCCGGCGCGATCGGGCCATTGCCCCTTCCGTGCCGCCGCCCAGACACCGAGAGGGATGGCGATCAGCCAGGCGAGCGCCGTGGCCGGCACGGTCAGCAGGAGCGTATTGCGCGCGCGCCGCCAGAGCAGAGGCCCCACCGGTCCGTTGTGGGTGACCGAATAGCCCAGCTCCCCCCGTGCGACCGACTGCAGCCAGCGGACGTACTTCTGCGGAAGCGACTGGTCCAGCCCGTAGCGCTCGCGCAGGGCCTGAACGGTCGCCGCCGAGATCCGGGGGTCCATCCGCATCTCGTCCAGGGGGTCTCCGGGCGCCAGTTCTGCGAACAAAAACGACAGGATGGATACCCCGGCCAGGAGGAGAACGGCATGGCCGAGCCGCCGCCCAAGGTATCGCATGCCGGCATGTTACTTCCTTCGACCGCCTGCGCTTTTGGCCCGTCCCCTGGGGGCAGGTACTTTTTTCGAGCTCCCCATATTTTTCCCGGGGACCCAGGACTCTTTGTCTCTGAATGGCAATTCTCTGGATAGAGGCTGAGTTTCCGTCCAGCCCCGAAACGACCAGGCAAAACGACGAGGACGGCCTGGGACGTGAGCTCTTTGCGGCGATCGTGCGAGCCCGCGGCAATGCCGCCGGAGCCGCGACCGGACGCGCCGGCCGCGCGGCCGGGCGATTGTCGAGCTCGATCCTCAGAGCATTTCAGTCCGGAAGCCCAACGCACAAACGGAGCGCCTTATGAGCACCGCTGACAGGCACGTCGGCGTCGAGCGTGCCCGCCGCCGGTCAGTCGCCGTCCTCGAGGGGGGGAGCGCCTCGGCCAATTTCTCCAGCGTCGCGCTCTGGCCGAGAGCGGTGCCGCAGCGCGCGATCGCGGGACGGCCAGCTGGACCGATCGGCTACGTCCTCGATCGACTCCCGCAGGCGTCGCAGGGCTTCGTGCGCGACGAGATCCTCGAGCTCGGGCGTTACGGGGTCAGGGTCCACGTATTCGTGCTCGATCCGGCGGGGGATTCGGTCGCGGATCCCTGGATTGACGGCGCCGCGCCGTCGATGTCACGGATCCCCGCGAGCGCGTTTCTCAGCGAGGCCGGAGTGGAGAGCACGCCCGCCCGCATCGTCCGCGCGCAGGCGGCCTGGATCGCGCGTCATGTCACCGCCCGCGGGATCGACCACCTCCACGCGACCCAGCTCGCGACCGTCGACGTCGTCCGCGAAGTCAAGCGGATGACGGGCGTCAAGTACAGCTTCGGTGTCGCGGGAAGCGAGATGTACGACGACGCCCGGGATTCCCGGACCCTTCGGCACAAGGTGACCGAGGCGGAATTCGTGGTGGTTCCGAGCGAAGTCAGCCGGCAGCAGCTCCTCGCCGTCACGGGCCCGGGGGCGAACGGGAACATCCACCGCATCTATCGCGGCGTGGACCTCGGCACGTTCCGGTACGGCGCCGACGCCTTCCATGATTCGAGCGCGGTGCTGGCGATCTGTCCGCTCGTCGAGGACAGCGGCATTGCCGATCTGATCGACGCGATGGCCGTCCTGCGCGAGCGCCGCCCCGAAGGGCTTCGCGCGACGATCGTCGGCGACGGCGAGCTCGAAGAGGATCTCAGGGCGAGGATTGCGGCGCTCGGTCTCGACGACTGCGTGACCGTCATCAAGGGCAACATCGAGAACGCGCGGCTCCTCTCGCTGATGCGCAGTCATGCGGTGATGGCGCTGCCGTACACGGTCCTCCCGGGTGGAGGGCGAGACGGCGTGCCGCCGGTGGTGCTCGAAGCGATGGCGGTGGGACTCCCGGTGGTTTCCACGTCTGTCGTCGGCGTGTCGGAAGTCCTGGAGGATGGCTGGACCGGCCGGCTGGTCTCTCCGAACGATCCCAAGTGGCTTGCGGGCGCCGTGGAAACTCTGCTCGACAACGTCCGCCTGCGCGTGCGCATGGCGACGGATGCCAGAGCCCAGGTCGAGTCGTATTTTGGTTTGTCCCGCAACGTCGCGCGCCTTGCGCGTTTGTTCGCTAGCGCCCCTGCCGAACGGCACATCGCGACGTAGTTGACGCCTCCCCGGCGAACCGGCCGCGGCTCGACGCGCAATCGATGCGCGCCGGGCCGCGACCTCCCTTACCTGAGAACTCCTCGTCTCCTGATCTCCTGATCTCCTGATCTCCGTTGAGATCTAATCTCAGAACACGAACCGTCCGCCGAACCGGACGCTCCGCTGGCCGCCGGCTGGTGCCGGTGATCTGGCCGAACGTGTTGCCGGTCGGCGATGCTGAATCCGGTGCCGGGGTTGCCCCAGCGCACGTCGTTCGTCACGTTGTAGGCGTCGACGCGGTACCTCGGCGAAGCGCGTTCCGCCGACGGCGAACCGCTTGAAGAGCGACATGTCGAGGTTCCAGAAGCCCGGACCTTCGGGACCGTTGTTGCGCGTCAGATTGCCCTGCGTGCCGCGCCGCGCGGCAGCGAATAGACCGCCGGGTCGAAGTAGAGCAGGCCGGGACCGAGCCCGCCGAGGACCTTGTGCTCGCCGTTCAGATTCGCGAACGCCGTGTTGCCGGGCGTGTTGAGCAGTCGCCCCGCTCCCGCCAATCGTCAGCGGCGTGCCGGACTGCAGCGATGAACAGCGCCGCTGACCTGCCAGCCGCCGATGATCTTGCCAGCGAGCGCCATCGCTCAGCCATCGGCGTGCCCGGACCCCACGGCAGCTCGTAGATCGCACGTCAGGACGTAGTTGTGCAGGCGATCGAAGTTCGAGCGCGCCCAGCTCAGCTCGAGGTCGATCGGCGTGCCGATCGTCGGTGTTCTCGTTGACGTAGTCCATCGACCGGCTGAGCGTGTACGAGTTGGTGATCAGCAGGCCGTTGCGGAAGCGACGGTCCACCTTCACCTGCAGCGCGTCGTACTGCGACTTGCTGTCGTTGGTCCGCGTGCGCGAGTTGCCGGTGCGGTTGAACTGCGCGAACTGCGGGCGCCCGTTGTTGCCGGACCCGTAGACCAGGCTCGCGTTCGTGTCGACGTCCATCACGAGGTCGACGCCGCGATTGCCGACGTAGGCGATGTCGGCCGTCAGCAGGAACGGCAGCTGCCGCTGGAACGCGACGTTCCAGGAGTGCAGCGTGCCTTCGCGCAGGTCCGGCGGAATCACGTCGAACGTCGAATTGAGCAGCGTGCCGCTGACCGGGAATGATGCCGTCGATCGGAATCGTCAGCAGCACCGGCGCCGGGAAGCCGGCCGCCATCGTGCCGGCGCTCTGGAACGCGTTGGCGACGGTGCCCGAGTAGTTCTGCTTGACCGGGTAGTTGAACGCGTACCGGTTGTCCGGGAACGGAATCGTGCTCGCGCCATACCCGGCGCGCACGACGGTCATGTCGTTGAGGCGCCACGACACGCCGGTCCGCGGCGCGAAGTTCGTGAACGTCTTCTTCACGTTCAGCGGCGTTGGTGGTGTCGCCGTAGCCCGCGACTCGGATCGTGTTGGTGGCCGGGTCGTAGTTGGACAGCGTGCCCTGCGCCCTCGATGCCCTCGAGCGGGTTGTAGTACTCCCATCGGAGGCCGAGGTCCACGGTGACGTTCGAGCGCGCCTGCCACTTGTCGTGGATGAACAACGCGGTCAGCCCAGTGCTTGGTGCCCGGCTCGTCGATGACCTTCAGGTCGCGCTGCACGCTGTTCGGCCAGTCGAGCAGGAACGACGCGAAGGAGTTGGCGACGCCGCTGAGCGTGTTGTTCTCGCTCGGCAGCCCGGTGCCGGAGGCGGTGAAGTTGAAGCGCGCCGCGCGGGCCGCCCGGCGTCCTGCGTCTGCAGCAGCACGTCGACGTTGTTCCGCCACTCGCCGCCGAACTTGACCGTGTGCGTGTTCAGCAGCTTGGTCAGCGTCGTCGCGACGTTCCAGGTCTTCTCGGAGCGGTCCCACGGCTGGCTCGCCGAGAAACCGAGCACCGGGTCGCGAGTAGCCGCCGATGCTGATCTGAGACAGGCCGCTGGTGTAGTCGTCGAGGTTCGCGCCGGGAATGCCGACGTCGGTGCTCGTCGTCAGGCCGTGGCCCTCGGTGCTCGTGACGTTGTGGTAGTAGTTCAAGCCGCCGCGCACGTCGAGCACCGTCGAGGCGCTGAAGACGCGGGTCCAGGTGATCGCGCGTGCTGGTGCTGGTGTTGGTGCCGGTGCCGGCGAAGCCGCCGTTGGCGGGCCCGCCGTACTTGCCGTAGAGGCCCGGATCGAACACGACCGGCCGCATGAAGCTCACGCGATACGACATCTGATCCTTCTCGTTCAGCGTGTGGTTGACCTTGGCGTCGAAGCCGTCGGTCGTCTTCTCGCGCGTCTGCGCCTTCTGGTAGTTGTTCTGTCCGAGCGGCGCGCCGGGATGTTGGGCTCGGGAATGAACGCCGAGCAGCCTGCGGGCGATCGGGCTGATCCGCTCCTGCGGGATCTGGTTGTTCGCAAACGCCACGCGATTGGTGCCGCCGACGTCGCCGGTCAACGGGTCGTAGATCCGCTGCGCGACTTCGCCGAAGTCGCCGTTGCGCATCCTGAGCGTCGGCACCGTCGCGCGGACGACGTAGCCGAAGTTGTCGAGCGTCCGCTGATAGTCGCCGAAGAAGAACAGCTTGTTGCGCACGATCGGACCGCCCAGCGTGAACCCGCCGTTGGCGAACTTGGTCGGCGCCTTGAGGTGCGTGAAGTAGTCGCTCGCGTTGGTCTTCGTCGGTGTTGCCGAAGAAGAACAGCGCTGCCCTTGAGATCGTTGGTGCCCGACTTCAGCGTGACGTTGGTCACCGCGCCGCCGGAGCGGCCGAACTCCGCGTCGTAGTTGCTGGTCGAGACGCTGACGGTCTCGAGCGCGTCGGCGGCCGGGATGATCACCTGCAGCAGGCCGGTCTTGTGGTTGTTGTCGAGCCCTTCGATGAGCGTGTTGTTCGCCATGCCGCGGCTGACCGTTGATCTCGACCGCCAGCGAGTCCTGCGAGTTGAAGAACGCGGAGTGCTCGCGGTGAGGCCGCGTGGAACCGGGGACCACGATCAGGAGGCTCTGGAAGTTCCGGTTGAAGGTGAGCGGCATGCTCGCTGACCATCTTCGACTCGAGGATGCGGCCCGTGTCGGTCCGGTCGGTCTGCAGCAGCGGCGTCTCGGCCGACACGGTGACGGCCTCGGTCAGCTGGCCCACTTCCAGTTTCATGTCCACGCGGATGGTGGTGTTGACGTCCACCTTGACGTTCTGGCGGACGATCTTCTTGAACCCCGTCAGCTCGGCATCCACGGTGTAGGTGCCGTTCTGCAGGCTCGCGAAGATGAAGTAGCCCGCGTCGTTGCTCACGGCGCTGCGGCTGATGTTGGTTTGCACTTCGGTCACCGTCACGGTGGCGCCGGGGACGCCCGCGCCGCTCGAGTCGGTGACGTTGCCGAGCAGCGTGCCGGTGACGGCCTGCGCGCTGGCATGTGACGGGACGATGAGTGCGGCTCCGGCGGTCATCGCGACCAGCAGGAGGACGGGTCCGTGCTGGCGTCTCAACCCCTCCCACAACTTGCAAAACATCAGTTGACTCCTCCTCGACTCACGAGGCGCGCCCTGCCGGCGAGGACGGAGTGTCCGCGGCGACACGGGCGGTCTTCTCGATTTCGGGCATTTGATAGCGAACTTCCAGCTTACTCGGGCTGTCAAGCGCGAACGCCTTTGCTACGGTCCCGCACGGCCCGTACTGAAACACGTCGGACGGCCGATTGTTCTGCCGGGCCCCCGTCCGCAAAATTCGTCCCGGGACGGCTGGTCGAGGCGTTATGATGCTGCCGCCAGATGGCAGCGATAAGCGTTGGAGATGGGTTTGAAGCTCGCTTTTTCCCTGTAGATCTGCCCCTAAAGGAGGAACCGGATGAACGCGTACGTGTCGGCGTCTTTCGCTCGTGGGTCTCCTCGTCATCCTCGCGGCCGCGACCACGCTTGGAGCGCAGTCCACCACTGGAAGCATCCAGGGCACGGTCAAAGACAAGCAGGACGCGGTCGTGCCGGGCGCGGCCGTGACCATCCGCAACGTGCAGACCAATGCCAGCCGGACCGCGGTGACGGACGGCAACGGCGGCTACCGGTTTCTGAACGTCCCGGTCGGCGACTACGAGCTGACGGTGGAGCTCTCGGGGTTCTCGAAGCACGTCCGCTCGGGGCTCACGCTGTCGCTCAATCAGGATGCGGTCGTGGACGTCCAGATTCAGCCCGCGGGCGTGTCGGAGAACGTCGAGGTGCGCGCCGACGCGCCGCTGCTCAACACCACCAACGCCGAGGTCGGCGTGCGGTTCGACACGACGCGGATCTCGGAGCTGCCGATGATGAACAGCCGCGACATCTTCGCGGTCGCGCTGTCGGCGCCGGGCGTCAGCCAGCTCGGGAGCGGCCAGTCGGAGTTCGCCTCCGGCACGAACTTCTCGTCGAACGGCATGCGCGTGCGCTCGAACAACTTCATGATCGACGGCCAGGACAGCAACGATCCGAGCGTCACCGGCCGGCAGCAGCAGATCAACAACACGGACATCATCCAGGAAATGCGGCTGATCACCAACCAGTTCGCGGCGGAGTTCGGCCGCGCCGCCGGGGCGGTCGTCAACGTGGTCACCAAGAACGGGACGAACGTGTTCCAAGGCTCCGCGTTCGTCGTTCACAACGACGACAGCCTGAACGCGATGAACAATCTGGACAAGCGGGTCCTGGTCAACGGCGCCCCACAGGACAAGGCGCCGTTCAGGGAAGAACGGCAATTCGGCGGCACAATCGGCGGCCCCGTCCTGCGGAACCGGACGTTCTTCTTCGGATCGTACCAGCGGTGGACCGATCGGAAGCTCGGGGCGGGCTTCACGCTCAACGGCGCGCCGACCGAAGCCGGGCGTCAGATCCTGCAGTCGGTGGCCGGCAGCCGTCCGCAGGTGCAGGCGCTGCTCAAATTCCTTCCGGCCGCGCAGGCGCGCGACGGGCAAGTCGCGCCAACTTCACGGCCGGGGGGCAGACCTTCACCGTGCCGCTCGGGTCGTTGACCGGCTCGTCGTCGGTCGTCTACGACAACAACCAGACGTCGGCCCGCGTCGATCATCAGCTCGCGTCGAACCACACCCTGACCGGCCGCTACCTGCTGACCGATCTGCCGGAGGACTCCGGCGGCGGGCAGGTCACGCCGCCGGGTTTGACGACGCTCGTCACGTCCAACCAGCACTCGTTGAACACGTGGTTGAACAGCGTCCTCTGGCAGAACATGTCGAACGAGTTCCGCGTCGCGTGGTCGCACCTGGGCACGATCACCAACGCCCAGGACTCGACGTCGGAAGAGATCCCCTCGACTCGAGATCACCGAGCTCGGCATGACGGGGTTCAACGCGGAACGAACCGCACGGCGATCGGCCTCGCGGTCAACCTGCCGCAGTTCCGCTACAACGACACGTATCAGTTTCAGAACAACCTGACGTACGTCCGCGGCAACCACGTGATCAAGGCGGGGTTCGACGTCCGCTCGCAGTACGTCAAGAGCTTCTTCTTCCCGACGATCCGCGGCCGCTCGCGTACGCGACGCTCGACGACGTTCGTGAGCGACGTGGCCGAGGCGGCCAACATCAACAAGCCGCTGCCCGGCGGTGAGGAAGTCAACTATTACCGCTGGTGGGATCAGTACTACTACGTGCAGGACGAATGGAGGGTCCGGCCGTCCTTCACGCTGAACTTCGGCCTGCGCTACGAGCTGCCGGGCAACAACATCCAGAGCCTGATCGAGCTGAACGAGCGGATCCTCGAGGCCAACGGCAACAATCCGGTCTATCCGGCTCGACGCCGGTCCCGAAGACCGACAAGAACAACTTCCAGCCGCGGGTCGGCTTCAACTGGTCGCCGCACACCGACCGCGGCGGCATCATCGGCGCTGATCACCGGCGGCGACAAGTTCGTGCTGCGCGGCGGCTACGCGCGGACGCAACGACTACGCGTTCCTCAACATCGCGCTGAACATCGTCAGCTCGTTCCCGTATGTCGCGGCCATCAACCGCAGCAACCTCGCGAACGCGTTCACGCTGCTGCAGGCCACGCCGCCGGGCGTGCCGGCCGGGACGAATCCGAACTTCCTGACGCGCACCGTCGTCGGCGAGGACTTCCGCGCGCCGATCGCCGATCAGTTCAGCCTCGAAATGCAGCGTCAGCTCGCGCAGAACCTGGCGTTCAAGATCGGCTATGTCGGCACCTTCGGGAAGGATCTGTTCCAGACGCTCGACGGCAACCCGCGTCAGCCGTTCTGCGGCAACCCGTGCACGACGGGCCCGCGCGTCGATCCGAGCGCCGCCGTCATCCGCCTGCGCGCCAACGAGGCGGAATCCTGGTATCACTCGCTGCAGACCGGCCTCGACAAGCGGTTCAGCGACGGGCTGAGCGCCGGCGTTCACTACACCTGGAGCAAATACCTCGATACCGCGTCCGAGGTCTTCAATCCGTCAGGCGGCGAGGTGGCCGTCTCGCAGGACTCGTTCGACATCGACAACGACAAGGGCCGTTCGTCGTACGACCGGCCGCACCGCTTCACCGGCAACTTCGTCTGGGAGCTGCCGTGGATGCGCGACCAGCGGGGCGTCGTCGGCAAGATCCTCGGCGGCTGGCAGGTCAGCTCGTTCTTCACGCTCCAGAGCGGCGCGCCGTTCACGGTGCTGAACGGCGCGGATCCGACCGGCGCGCTGGCCGGCATCGACGGGCTGGTCGGCAACGCGATCCGGCCCAACATCAACACCGACCTCGAGCTGTCGAAGATGACCGTCGCGGAGATTCTCGCCGCCGGCGGCGCGAGTCTCTTCCGCCCGCTGTGCGGCATGCCGAGCGCCACGTGCGCCGGCGAGCGCGTCGGCAACGTCGGGCGCAACACGCTGCGCGCCGACGGCATCGGCAACGTCGACATCGGGTTCACGAAGAACACGCGGTTCCCGAACGGCCACAACATCCAGCTGCGGATCGAGCTGTTCAACGCCACGAACACGCGCAATTTCGGCATCCCGGAAGGGCGCATCAACTCGACGAACTTCCTGAACCAGTGGGGAACCGACGGCGGCAACCGCCGGATCTGGGTCGCGTTGCGATATGTCTTCTGAGTAGCCAGTAGCCAGTAACCAGTTGCCAGTAACCAGTTGCGACGGAACTGGCAACTGGACTGGCCGAACCTGGCGGAACCAGCGGAACCCGAACTGGGAACCCGCGGAACCGAGTGGCGGAACCCGCGGAACCGAACCTGGCGGAACCCAGCGGAACCCCGCGGAACCCCGTGGAACCCTTGATTACCGCCAGGCGTTTCGCAGAAACCGCAGGAAGTTGCCGTGGGCGACGAGCTCGACGTCCTCAGGGCTGTACCCGCGCGCTGCGAGCAGCGCCGGGAGCTTGCCGAGATCGGCAATGGTCTCGACGTCGGAGGGACATTGCTCGCGTCCGTACCCGCCGTCGAGATCGGATCCGATGCCGCAGTGTTTGGCGTTGCCGGCGATCTGGCAGATGTGATCGATGTGGTTCACCACGGTCTCGAGCGTGACGCCGGCGCGGTCCGGCGTGGACTCGCCGCGCACCCAGCCGGGCACCAGCATCCAGGCGTCGAAGGCCGCGCCGATGACGGCGTTGCGCTGCACGAGCTCGCGGATGTGATCGTCCGTGAACTGACGGCCGTGCGGCACGAGCGCCCGGCAGTTGGAATGGCTGGCCCAGACGGGGCCGTGCGAAATGATCGAGCGCGTCGCGGAAGCTCTCGTCGCACAGATGGGTGACGTCGAGGATGATGCCGAGCCGCGTCCATCTCGCGTAGCAGGTCGCGGCCGCGCGGCGCCCAGGTCGCCGCAGGCGTTGGTGCCCTGCGCGTAGACGCCCGGGCCGTAGTGCGCCGGTCCGACGGCGCGCAGTCCCTGGGCGTAGGCGCGCTCGAGGTGCGCCAGCGTCACGATCGAGTCGGCCCCCTCGAGGCTCAGCACGTACCCGATGCGTGGCCCGGCTGCGCTCCGGAGCTCCCGATCGGCGGACGTCGTCCGCGTCGCCACAGCGCGACATGCCGGTCGAGCGCGGCGCGATCGGCGATCTGCGTCAGCTCGCCGCGCTCCTCCATGGCCCGGTACCAGGCGAGCTGCCCCTGCGTCATCGCCCAGGCCTGCTCGGGCGAGTGCCATCCGGGCAGCGGGTTGTCCGTCGCGACGTACCGGGCGATCAGCGTCGCGACGCACAGCCCGACGCCGCCGCGGCGCATCTCCGGAAACGACACCGTGCCGCGGCCCCGATCCGGCTTGTCGGTCCACGTCCGCTCGCGCGCGCGGATCTCGTCGATCGGCCGCGTCAGATCGCGGTTCCACTCGAGCGCGTTCATCGAGAGATCGAGGTGCGCGTCGACAATCAGCACGGTCAGCCTCACCGACCAGGCCGAGCAGCAGCACGCCCGCCAGGCCCGCGACGACTGATGATCGTTTCGAGCAGCGTCCACGTCGCGACGGTCTGCGGCACGCTCATGTTGAGGTACTCCTTCACGAGCCAGAATCCGCCGTCGTTCACGTGCGAGGCGATGAGCGACCCCGCGCCGATCGCGACCACCATCAGTTCCTTGTTGACGAGCACCATCGCGGCGGCCATCGGCGCCATGATGCTCGCCGCGGTCACGCAGGCGACCGTCGCCGAGCCGACCGACAGACGCAGCAGCGCCGCGATCACCCACGCCGAGCACGAGCGGCGAGAGCTGCAGGCCGCTCATCGCCTCCGCGATGGCCGTGTCGGCTCCCGCGACGTCGAGCACGCGGCCGAACCCGCCTCCGGCCCCGACGACCAGGAGCACGCCCGCGATCGGCGGCAGCGATTCTTCCGCGAACCGCAGCAGGCGGGCGCGGTCGAAGCCGCACGACTGGCCGAAGGTGTAGAGCGCGAGGAGCGTCGCGAGCAGCATCGCCACGAGCGGGCTGCCTGCGAAAACGATCGATCGACGCAGGCTGCCGTCCGGCATGACCGCCTGCGCCAGCGACGCCACCAGCATCAACAGGACCGGGAGCAGGATCGTCAGCAGCGTGACGCCGAGCGAGGGCATCCGCGCCGCGGCCGTGCTGCCGGTCAGCTGGTCCGCCATCGCGCCCGCATCGACGTGCACGCGCCGGCTGATGAAGCGCCCGAACAGCGGTCCCGAGATCATCGCGACCGGAAGGCCGACAATGAGCGAGTAGAAGCAGCGTGCGGCCCGGGTCCGAGCCCAGCCGTTCGATGGCCGCCAGCGGGCCGGGGTGCGGCGGCACCAGACCGTGCGCGGCGGAAAGCCCCGCCACGAGCGGGATGCCGAGACGCAGCAGCGGAGTCCCCGTCTGCCGGTGTCAGCGTGAACATCACCGGCGCCAGCAGGACCAGCCCGACCTGGAAGAACACCGGCAGCCCGATGATGAACCCCGAGAACAGCAACGCCCAGTCGAGACGTCTGCTCGCCGAGCGCCCGCACCAGCGCCTGCGAGACCACGACCGCGCCCCCCGACTCCGCCAGGAGCTTGCCGATCACCGTCCCCAGGCCGATCACCATGGCGATGAAGCCCAGCGTATCGCCGACCCCGGACTGAAATGCGCGCGGGATGTCTGCGAGCGGCATCCGCGCCGCCAAGCCCGACGAACAGCGAGCCGACGGCCAGGGCGATGAACGCCGGCATCCGCAGCCAGGTGATGAGCAGCACCACCAGCGCGACGCCGAGGATCGTCACGATGAGCAGCGGTGCGGGGTCGGCCGGACTCACGATGCCGGTGAGCTTACCCTGATTCGGATCCCCCGGCTCGAGCAAGCGAGGGGCGCCATGGAGGCGCGGCCCGGCCCGCGCACTGCTGAGCTTGGCCGGACGTCATTCCATCCTTAATTCATGCGGAATCGGATCCCGTTTGCATGACGCGTCCCGCGGTTCGTCACAGAGGCTCGGGTTCCGTGCAGAATCACTCCAAGAGGGTAGCCGACCGCATAAAGTGAGTAAGCACCGACCATTTTGATCGTCGAGGACGATGCCGACCTGCGGCGGGTGTGGCGCCTGGCGCTTCAGCTGGAAGGGTACAACATCGAGGAAGCGGGCGACGGCATCGCGGCCCTGAGGCGTCTCGACAATCATCCCCCCGATCTCGTCGTGCTCGACCTGGGCCTGCCGGCGCTTGACGGGCTGTCCGTGCAGCAGGAGATCGCCGCCCATGCCGCTCACGCGGGCGATCCCCATCGTCATCGTGACCGGCTCTGGCTCAGGACCTCTCCCACGTGGACGTCAACTGCGTGCTGCGCAAGCCGATCGGCCCGATCAGCTCGTGGAAACCGTCCGCCGTGCATGAGGTCCGGCGCGTCCAGTGTCGTGTCGTGACGCGGCCTGCATGAAGTCCGGCGCACCGCGCACCGCGTCACCCGACGTGATACGTGGCGAAGGTCCACAGGAACGCCGCGACGACGCTGTGAAAGATGATGGGAATCGTGCCCCCCAGCCAGCGCTGGTCCGGCCGGCGCGTCATCCTGACCACGTAGCGGACGACCATCCCGCCAAAGTACAGGTAGCTGAACCACAAGGTCGCGCGAGCCGGCTCCGGCCACGGTCCAGAAAGAACCCGGCGCCTCGGGAGAAGTCGGCCGATATCCAGACCATGAGCGTGAGGACGACCGCCTGTCCTGCGAGCAGGACGGGGTACGGCAGCAGCCCGGATTGCCACTGCTCCATCGGCGGCAGCCATCGCGGGGCGAAGAGCACCACGACGATCTGTCCGATCACGCGGAAGAACAGCAGGACGGTGAATAGCCAGAGAAAGAGATCGTAGTCGGTTGGGTTCCTCACGACCCGGTCCTCTCTGGCGCAGCTTCGGTGGCGTCCGGCTTCAGCCGGCGTCCGCGGTGCGCGCTGTGCGCGGGGGGGAGCCGGCGATCAGTCGCGCGGTCAGCCGCGCGTCCTGCGCGATGTTGCGCAGGCCGCCGCGCGTGTCGTAGTTGTGGCCGACGAAGTAGAGATCCGGCTGGTCCGCGCTGACGACACGGCCCGTGCGCACGGCGAAGCCACAATCGTCGATTCGGATCAGATCGCCGAGCATCCCGACCGCCGCCCGGTATCCGGTCGCCAGAATCACGTCGTCGAAGGGTTCGTCCGTCCCGTCGTCGAATCGCACACCGGCGGATCGTGAACGCGGCGACGCCGCGCTTCAGGCGAATCGTCCCCGCCCGAATCGCATCGACGAGATGGAACCCAATCAGCGGCACGTCGGAGCATCGCGTCTGCGGCGGCGGCGGCAGGACCGCCGGGCCGCGCACCAGCTCCGCGATCGCGCGCCGATCGCCGACGTGCATCGACTGCTGCACCTGCCGCGGGAAGCGGCTGATGGCGACGGCCAGGTACTGAATCGGCACGCCGAACAGATCTCCGCGGCACCACGCGCGCGCCGGATCGCACGGCGACGGTGACATGCGCGCCAGCCGCCGCCAGCTCCGCCGCGATCTCTCCCGCCGAGTTCCCGAGCCCCGATGACGAGGACGCGACGCCCTGCGTGCCCATCGGGCCGCCGGTATTCGACGCTGTGGATGAACGCGGCCGGCGAAAACGTCGCGCGACCAGGAATCGCCGGCACGTGACGGGTTCGACACGATCCCGGTCGCCATGACGACCACCGCGCGCGGCAGCTCGGCGCCCCGTTGCGTTCGAACACGCCACTCGCCATCGGCGCGCTCGACGGCTGTCAACGTCAGCGCCCGTTTCGATGGGAAGATCGAAACGGTGCGCGTACCGGTGCAGGTAGTCGAGGAAGTCGTGGCGTGACGGGAAAGCAGGCGTGTGGTGCGCGGGAACGACAGGCCGGGCAGCGACGACAGGTGCTTCCCGGTGTGGAGCACGAGGCTGTCGTACAGGTTCGCCCAGGTGTGGCCGAGCGGCCTCACCACGCTCGAGCACGACATGGTCGATTCCCTGGCGACCGAGCTCCCGCGACGTTGCCAGACCCGCGGGGCCGGCGCCGATCACGACGGCGTGATGGTCATCAGCTGACGCCGCAAGGGGACTAGAAGGCAGGCGTCAGTCGGCAGGCGAGGTTTTCGTCAGCCTGCTAAAGCGTTTTCAGAGTATTCGATCAATGCCCGGCGATTCTCGTCGGTGCCGATGCGCCACCAGACGTCGTGACCGGCGTTGGATGATCCCGGCCGCGCGGTGTTGAACCAGTCGCGATCGTCGCCGTAGCGCCGCAAGCAGCTCCGGTTCGCGCAGCCACCCGTACGCGGACGAGCGGATACAGCAGCTGCCCCACCTGCTCACGATCGAGATGCCGGGCGGCCATGACGTCGAAGATCTTCGGGCGCTCGGAAACCGGCCCGAGCAGATGGTAGAGCGTCGGCACGCTCCCGTTGTGCAGGTACGGGATAGTTCGCCCACACGCCAGTCAGCGGTGTCGCCGCATATCC
This sequence comes from uncultured Acidobacteriota bacterium, assembly GCA_963820645.1. Taxonomy (GTDB): domain Bacteria; phylum Acidobacteriota; class Vicinamibacteria; order Vicinamibacterales; family 2-12-FULL-66-21; genus JALZOC01. The sequence continues at coordinate 67,122 of CAWGAS010000013.1, forward strand.
TTCGCTCTTCTCGAGGGCGCCTTCGGCCGCCAGCGGGCTCGACGTCGAACGCTGCGACGAACGCCGTCGGACACGAATCGCGCGGCGTGCGGATCGGTGCCGACGTCCTTGTGAACGCCCGGCCAGTCGACGTTCCCGCGTCCGTCGTAAACGCCGTGACAGCGCGCGCAGCCGACCGCCTTCGAGTAGAACAGCTGCCGGCCTCGCTCGGCCAGCTCGCGATCGATCTCGTACGGATACGCCGGCGGCCTCAGATGCTGCACGACCGTCTCGAATTCCGCTTTGATCCGCGGGATCACGACGTCCACCAGCGAGTCGAACGAGCCGATCCTTCTCGAGCTCCATGGACGAGGCCATCAGCGGGATGCGGCCGTGGAAGCTGCCGTCGGTGTACCAGCGGCCGCGCGGCAGCTTCGCCGCCGTGTGCCACAGCGGCGGCGTCTTCGTGTCGCCTCTGCCCGACGTCGTCCACGGCAGGCATCGCGCCGCCATGCGGCCGCATGTACAGCTCGACGTGAGACGCCGCGAATGCCGTGGAGCGGGCTCGCGTCAGCGAATCGATCTTGTCGTGATGGTGGCTGGTCAGGATGCGAAGCGCGTCGCGCGATGTGGACCTGGTCCGGCGAGTCCGCGGGCAGCCGGCGTCCGACCGCTCGCTCGTCAGCAGCTTGAGCGCTTCTCCGAGCACGTAGTCGTCGAACACCTTCGTGCCGGCGCCAAGGTAGGTCGACGCCGTCGATCTCCGCGGTGTGACAGACCAGGCAGTTGACCGTCCACATGAGCGGCTTGTCCGCCGACCGGCTCGGCGCCATCCCGAACGCCGGACGACCCGTGGGTTGTTGCGCCACAGGACCAGGCCGACCTTGTCGCGAACGATCGTGTCGACGTCACCGACGACGGTCTGCGTGATCAGGTTCTGCTCGAACAGCGACTGCGGAATCCACGCGGAGCTGTCGTAGGTCTGATACACGAAGTCGAACAGCGCCCGCTGGCGATCCCGCTCCGATCGCGGATCGTCCCGCTCCCACCGATAGACGACGGTACGCATGTCGGAATCGAACGCCGACAGGAGCGTGTCGCGCGTGACCTCCGCGGCGGCGTCGAGGCGGATCGGGAGACCGCGACCCCGCACGTCGCCGCGACGACGAGGCCGCACAGAAAACCCATCGACCGTCTGCTTGGGAACATGCTGGCATTTTTCTTCTACGTGTTCTGGCTCGGTGGTCTGTAGCCTGAATTGCGCGCACGTAGCGCGAGCCGTCAGGCTGGCGATTTCGGCAAGAGCGGCACTCAAGGCCATTGACCGCTGACGACCCGCGTTTCGCTGACCGGTACGGTTCTTCATCAAGGCCTGCGCCTCGTCCGCGCACGTTGCGTCGTGATGCGTGCGGCACAGGCTCGAGGCGATCCGGTACTCCGTCAGCGCCCGCGTGCGATCGCCTGCGAGGTCGGCGAGCTTGCCCAGCTCCTTGTGCGCGCGGCCGCGAAGCCACTCGGGCGCCTCGCCGCTCAGCACGGCGCGAAGCTCGACGCCGCGGGTTCCGCTTCCCGCAAGCCGACGAGCGCAGCGCCGTGGTAGTAGTGCCAGCGCGCCGCTTCGCCGAAGGCGCGAGGCCGCCGATCCCGCGCGAACCGGGCCCGTCCTCCTCGATTGCGCGCCGCGCGTCGGCCGGCCGCGAGGCGCGCAGCGCCGTGCTGGCAGCCTCGAGCCACAGGAGCCGGTTGCGCGGATACCGCCGCTGCAGCTCGCCAATCACCCGCAGCGCATCGTCGTACCGTGCCTCGCGGTTGTAGATGACGATGAGCGTGAACATCGCGTTGGTCTGGTTGTCGCTCCTGCTGCGGGAGCCGTCTCCACGCCATGGCGCGGCCGGGAGCCCCCGGCTAGACGGTGTCGCGCTCGCGCGAGGGCGCCGACGGAGCGGTCGCCGTGACCGTGCTCTCGTCCCGCGGACGCGGCAGCTCGCGGTCGCGATCGTCGTCGTCGTCATCCCGGCTGTTGCCGCTGACGGAGTCCTTGAACTCGCGCATCCCGCGCCCGAGCGACCGGCCCATCTCGGGCAACCGCTTGGGCCCGAAGACGAGGAGCGCGACGAGCAAGAGAATCGCCAGCTCCCAAACACCGATTCCGAATGGCATGGTCCTCAGCCTAGCACTGTCACGGCGCACCCACCTCGGCGCGCTTGGTCGGGAAAGCATTCGCGGCCGGGCGTCGAGCGGACGGGCGTTTGAGTCTCTCTCGGCAGGCAAGGCTCCAGGCGATCGGCAGCGTGGACGGCACTCCGGCTCCAGAGGGGTAAGCTGAGTCGGCCGGCGTTCTTGGGCCCGGCGCCGGGCTGGCTACACTGAGGCTACGAGTCGGGACCGAGCCGCATAACCAAGAGGATTCGAGGCGTTACAAAGTGGCACTGCTCGAACTGGACAACCTGCACGTCGCGCTCGAGGACGGCACCGAGATCGTCAAGGGTGTCGATCTCGCCGTGGACACCGATCAGGTGCACGCGATCATGGGCCCCAACGGCTCGGGCAGCTTGAATGCTCGCCTACGCGCTCATGGGCCACCCGGCCTACGAGATCACCGACGGCAGGATCCTCTTCGACGGCCAGGACGTGACGGAGTCGAGGCGGACGAGCGCGCGCAGCGCGGCCTCTTCCTCGCGTTCCAGTACCCACATGCGATTCCCGGCGTGACCGTGACGAGCTTCCTCCGGTCGGCGATCAACGCGATCCGCAAGGCCCGGAACGGCGGCGAGGACGACCCGGTCGCGGTCAAGGAGTTCCGGACCGAGCTGCTCGCCGCCATGGAGCGGCTGAAGGTGCCGCGCGAGCTGGCGTCGCGCTATCTCAACGACGGGTTCTCCGGGGGCGAGAAGAAGCGCGTCGAGATTCTCCAGATGGCGATGCTCAAGCCGCGCATCGCGGTGCTCGACGAGACCGACTCAGGGCTCGACATCGACGCGCTGAAGATCGTCGCCGCCGGCGTGAAGGGCCTGGTCGGCCCTGAGATGGGCGCGCTGGTGATCACGCACTACCAGCGGATCCTCGACTACATCACCCCCGACTACGTCCACGTCTTCGTCGGCGGCAGGATCGTGAAGGAAGGCGGCCCCGAGCTTCGCCCACGGCTTCGAGGCGCAGGGCGGCACCGAGCAGTTCGAGGAGGTAACGGCATGAGCGCGATGACCGAGACCGAGGTCGTCCAGGGCATCGGCTCCGACTACGAGGTCAAGTACGGCTTCAACGTTCCCGAGGACTACTTCTTCAAGTCCGGCCGCGGGCTCTCGCACGAGCTCGTGGACGCGATCTCGAGCCACAAGAACGAGCCCGACTGGATGCGGAAGTTCCGGCACAAGAGCCTGGAGTACTTCCTGGCGCGGCCGCTGCCGAGCTGGGGGGGCGATCTGACGCAGATCGACTTCGAGAACATCTTCTACTACATCCGCCCGACCGAGAACCAGGCCGAGTCGTGGAAGGACCTGCCCGCGGACATCAAGGACACCTGGGACAAGCTCGGCATTCCCGAGGCGGAGAAGAAGTACCTCGCCGGGGTGGGCGCCCAGTACGAGTCCGAGGTCGTCTACCACAAGCTCCAGGCGGATCTCGAGGCGAAGGGCGTGCTCTTCCTCGACATGGATTCGGGCCTGCGCGAGCACGAGGATGTCGTCAAGCAGTACTTCGGGACGATCATCCCGCAGAACGACAACAAGTTCGCCGCGCTCAACTCGGCCGTCTGGTCGGGCGGCTCGTTCATCTACGTGCCCCCGGGTGTCCGTGTCGAGCTGCCGCTGCAGGCCTACTTCCGGATCAACGCCGAGAACATGGGCCAGTTCGAGCGCACGCTCATCATCGTCGACGAGGACGCCGACAATGTGCACTACGTCGAGGGTTGCACGGCGCCGATCTTATTCTCGTCCGACTCGCTGCACTCCGCAGTGGTCGAGATCATCGTCAAGCCGCGTGGGCGCTGCCGCTACACGACGATCCAGAACTGGTCGAACAACGTCTACAACCTCGTCACGAAGCGCGCGGTCGCCTACGAGGACGCGACGATGGAGTGGGTCGACGGGAACCTCGGCTCGAAGCTGACGATGAAGTACCCGGCGATCTGGCTGATGGGCGAGCGCGCCCACGGCGAGGTGCTCTCGATCGCGTTCGCCGGCGCGGGCCAGCACCAGGACGCGGGCGGGAAGTGCGTCCACGTCGCACCGCGCACCACGTCGGTGATCACGTCGAAGTCGATCTCGAAGAACGGCGGCCGTGCGGGCTACCGCGGCCTGCTCGAGGTCGCGAAGGGCGCCGAAGGCTCGAAGTCGAAGGTCGTCTGCGACGCGCTGATCCTCGACGAGCAGTCGCGCTCCGACACGTACCCGTACATGCGCATCGACGAGAACCAGGTCGACATCGGACACGAGGCGACCGTCTCGAAGATCGGCGAGGAGCAGCTCTTCTACCTCATGTCCCGCGGCCTCTCGGAGACGGAGGCGAGCGCGTTGATCGTGAGCGGCTTCGTCGAGCCGATCACGAAGGAGCTGCCGCTCGAGTACGCGGTCGAGATGAACCGGCTGATCCAGCTCCAGATGGAAGGGTCCGTCGGCTAGACGTGCAGGTCGAGAGGGTTGATTTCGTCGCTGTCCCGGCCCGGGACGGTGAGCGTTTGCGGGAGTTCTACGGCGAGACGCTCGGGCTGCGCCAGGACCCGGGTGCGCAGTTCGAGTTCTGGGCCGGGGACGTCTGCCTGGGGATCTGGGAGCCGGGCAGCGGCTCGGCGCGACGTTCGCGCCTTCGAAGAACGGCCACATCGCGCTGCGCGTCGCGGACGTCGCCGAGGCGCGTGCGGAGCTCGAGGCGAAGGGCGTGACGTTCAGCGGCGAGACGATCGACACCGGCGTGTGCCATATGGCCTTGTTCGAGGACCCGGACGGCAACGACCTGATGCTGCACCGGCGGTACGCGCCGTCCCGTGACGCCTGACCGTGGGCGTTCGAACGTCACGT
>CAWGAS010000014.1:0-44833 GCA_963820645.1 uncultured Acidobacteriota bacterium
TCCACGTCCGGCAGGGCGCCGACCTTCCCGCCGCTGAGCAGATGGTATTCGGAAGAGCCCGCACCCCCTGGAGCAGTCGAGACGATGAGGTACTGACCCTTGCGGTTCCCGCGATCCGCCTGGAACGCGTGCGCCGTCGAGCCGGCCTCGGGCCTCGAGGGCGATGGCGTGAACACGAGGATCTCGCCGAGTTTCATCGTCTGTGCCTGGGGGATGGGAGAAGTCACGAGCGCCAACGACACGGCCATGGTTCCGCTCATCACGCGATTCATTTCGCACCCACCGGGTTCCCCTCGATGTCGGCCAGGGCAATCGGCGCGATGCCCGTCGCCTTGAGCGGACCTTCGATCACCGAGCGATCGCCGACGATGACGATGGCGAGACGATCGAGGTCGAGATACTTCTTCGCGACGCGCACCACGTCCTCTTTGGTGATTGCGGCGATCGACTTGGCGTACTGCTGGTAATAGTCGTCCGGCAGATTCTGGGTCCAGAGCGTCGTCAGCGCCGAATTGACGCTCGTCACGGACGCGAAGGTTCCCGGCAGCCGCTGCACGAGCGACTCCTTCGCCACCGTCAGCTCCTCGTCGGTGACCGGCCGTGCGCCGAGTATGCCGCGAAGCTCCTTCATGAATTCCAGGAGCGCCGCGTCGCTCTTCTCCGTGACGATGTCGCCGCCGGCGCGGAAGGCGCCAGGACCCTTGCCGTACGCGAAGCTGGAGCTCACGCCGTAGCTGTATCCCTTCTCTTCCCGGATGTTCGCATTGAGGCGCGATTGGAACATGCCGCCCAGCATCGTGTTCATGACCTGCAGCGCGAAGTAGTCCGGCGTGTTCCGCGACGGGCCCGGCCGGCCCAGAGCGAACGTCGATTGCGCGGCGCCGGGTTTGTCGACGAGGAAGATCGTCGTCGCGCGCGGTTCAGGCGCCGCCGGGTAGGTGAATGTCGGCCGCTCGCCCCCTTTGGGCAACGTGGCGAGCGCCCTCTCGATGACCGGCTGTACGGCACCGGGAGCCACATCTCCGACCACGGTGACCAGGGCCCGGCCCGGCCGGAAATACGACTTGTGAAAGGCCACGACGTCGTCGCGCGTGATCGCCTTGAGCGATTCCTCCGTGACGAGGCGGCCGTAGGGATGCTCGTGGCCATACAGGATCCGAGGAAACACGCGGCCGGCAATCGCGCCCGACTGCGCCCTCGCCTGCGTCAGCGCGACGAGACGCTGGCCGCGCAACCGCTCGAGGGACGTTTCCGGGAACGTCGGGTTGACGAGCATGTCCGTGAGGATGTCGAGCGTAGCGGGGAATTTGGCCGTCGTCGAGACGAAGCTGATCGAGCCGCTCTCGGCACCCACGTTCGCGTTCACCGAAGTGCCAAGCAACTGCAGAGCGTTCGACAGCGCCTCACCGTCCCGCGACTTCGTGCCCTCGCTGAGCATCGAGGCGGCGAGCGAGGCAACCCCCTGCCGGCCTGCAGGCTCGAGTTGACTCGCACCGCCGAGAAACGTGATGGCGAACGACACCAGGGGCAGATCGTGCTTCTCCGACACGATCAGATCGGCACCGTTGGTGAGCGCGCTTTTCGTCCACGTGGGCACCCGAAGAGCGGGAGGTTTCCCGGCCGCGGGCACGTGCTTCCGATCCAGCGCCTGCTGCGCAGCCGGGGCGATCGACAAAGTGACAAGGGCCACGAGCATCAGCCACGACCTCATTTCGCACCGTCCGGCTTCTTCGCATCGTAGTCGGTCACGCGCTGGCTTTGCTCCGGCCTGGCCGCCTGGTCGAGTTTGCCCGCAGGCACGATGCTGAGTACGACGCGGCCCCGGGCCAGGTGTTTGTTGGCCACCCGTTTCACGTCCGCCGCCGTGACGGCCATGGTCTTCTGGTATTCGGTGCGGAAATAGCCCGGGTCGCCGTGGTAGCCCGCGCCGTCGGCAACCCGGAACGCCTTGCCGAGATTCGATTCAAGGCTTTGCAGGAACGAGAGCTCCTCGCCGGCAATCGCTTTCTGGATTTCTTCAGCGGTCGGCCCCTCGGTTTTCAGCCGTTCGATGATGGCGTTGGCTGCGGCCTCCAGATTTGTCAGGGAATGACCCGGCCGCGGCGTGATCGTGAGGACGAACTCGCCAACATCCTCGTTGGTCGACTGGCGCGCCGACACCGACGCGGCCGCCTGTTCGTCGTAGACCAGTGCCTTCGTGATGCGGGCCGTGCGCGCGCCCGTGAGGATGGATCCGAGGACGTCGAGCGCAAACCGATCGTCGTGCGTCTCGCCGATCGTCGGCCACTGCACGTACAGACGGGGCACCTGGACGCGGTCCTCATAGACGAGCCGCTTTTCGGCGTCGAGCACGACGGGAGTCACGGCAGGCCGGGTGATCGGCTTGCCACGGGGAAGGTCTCCGAAGTACTTCGCGACCCACGCCTTCGCCTGCGCGGAGTCGAAATCTCCGACGATCGCGAGATACGCGTTGTTCGGCGCGTAATAGAGCCGGAAGAAGCTCTTGACGTCCTCCTCTGACGCGGCGGAGAGATCTTCCATGCTGCCGATGACCTCCCACGAGTAGGGATGCGACGGCGGATAGGTCGCGCGCGCGAGGATCTCGCTCGCGCGGCCGTAGGGCTGGTTGTCCATCCCCTGGCGTCTTTCGTTTTTCACGATGTCGCGCTGCGCGTTCAACTTGCCCAGGTCGAGCGTGTCGAGGAGGAACCCCATGCGATCCGCCTCGAGCCACAGCGCCGCCTCGAGGTAGTTCGAGGGCACGGTCTCGTAGTAGGTCGTGCGGTCGTTGGAGGTGGTGCCGTTGTTCATGCCGCCCACGCCTTCGGTGAGCTTGTCGTGCAGCCCATACGGCACGTTGCCCGACCCCGTGAACATCACGTGCTCGAACAGGTGCGCGAAACCGGTTCGGCCCACGACCTCGTTCTTGGAGCCCACCTTGTACCAGACGTTCACCGCCACCGTCGGGGTGGTCCGGTCGTTCGACATGATGACCGTCAGGCCATTCGGCAGCGTGTACGTCTCGAACTGGAGACGAAGGACGTCCGAGGGAGGGGACGTGGGGCTGCCGGCAGGCCGCTGCGCACCGACCGACCAGGCGATCGCCACACAGCCCGCTACGGCAATCGGTTGAATTCTCGCGTGCATGAACTCTCACTCCTTGCTGGGTGCGCTTCCCGGTGACCCGCTTCGACGCCTGAGGATATCGCACCTCTGCAGCGGCCGCCGCGCCGATTTATCGCCGGAAGGCCCCGGACCGCCCGCTCGCCCGGGACTCGGGACTCGGGACTCGGGGCTCGGGACTCGGGGCCGATGGTTGAGCCGCGAGAGGCCGCCGTGTAGGCTAGCAAGGACCGGCCGGACATCGAGCCGGGTCGAACGCATGTCCCAATGACCGACCTGACACGATGACGCGCTTCGTGCCGCTCGCCGCGGCGTACCTCTCTGGGTGCCTGGCGATTCCGGCGGCGAGCGCCGCTCCACGCCAGCAGACGACTTCGGCGGGGCGCGTCCTGAGGTCGGCAGCAGTGACCACGACCACGGACGCCATCACCATCGATGGCGTGCTGGACGAGCCGATCTGGAGCTCGGCCCCGAAGATCGGTGATCTGATTCAGCGACAGCCCGCTCCCGGCCGGTCTCCGACGGAACGAACCGACGTGACGCTCTTGTCCGATCGCGATCACCTCTACGTCGGCGTCGTCTCGTACGACTCCGAGCCGCGGCGGGTCATCGGCACCCAGATGGCGCGCGATGCCAGCCTGTCCTCCGACGATCGCGTCGAGATTCTGCTCGACACCTTTCGGGACCAGCGCAGCGCGTTCTATTTCGCGACGAATCCATCCGGGGCCTTCGTGGACGGCCTGGTCGCGAGTGGACAGTTGAACGCTGACTGGGACGCCATCTGGAACGTGCGCACCAGACGCACCGATCAGGGATGGATCGCGGAGTTCGCGATTCCTTTCAAGAGCCTGGGCTTCCCGGCCGGGCAGACCGCGTGGGGCTTCAACATCGCCCGCCACATCTATCGAAAACTGGAGGAGAACCGCTGGTCGGGTGCTCGTCTGGACACGCAACTCTTTCAAGTCTCCGAGGCCGGCGAGATCACGAATCTTGTCGGCCTGACGCAGGGGATTGGTCTCGACGTCCGGCCGTTTCTCGCCGGGCGCTGGCTCTACGTCGGTGGTCGGGACGACTTCAACGGCGAGCCGGGGCTCGACGTGTTCTACAACATCACGCCCAGCCTGAAGCTGACCGCGACCTTCAACACCGACTTCGGAGAAACGGAAGTCGACGCACGCCAGATCAACCTCTCGCGCTTCTCGGTGCTCTTTCCGGAGAAGCGATCGTTCTTCCTACAGGGGGCAGGTGTCTTCGGCTTCGCAAGTACGGGCCCGGAGCCCGCGGGGGGCATTCCCCCGGCCGGGGCCGACGTGTACCCGTTCTTCAGCCGGCAGATCGGCCTGCTGGACGGAGTGGAAGTGCCCATCGATGCGGGCATCAAGCTGACCGGCACCGTCGGCCGGACCGATGTCGGCCTGCTGGACGTCCGCACGGGCGATCTCCCGATGATCGTCAGCGAAAAGAACTTCCTGGTCGGCCGCGTCAAGCGGAACTTGTTCCAGCAGTCGTACGTCGGCGCAATCTTCACGGACGGCCATCCTGCGCAAGGGAAGTCGGGCCAGACCTACGGCGCGGACATGCGCCTGGCCACATCACGCTTCCTGGGCCGGCCGAACAACCTGGTGGTGAACGCATACGGGACGAGGAGCGTCAATGAAGGCGTCTCGAGCCGGGACTGGTCGTATGGCTTCTCGGCGCACTATCCGAACGACAGATTCAACGCCCAGGTGGCGTTCCGGGAGATTCAGGAGCACTTCAAGCCGGCGTTGGGCTTCGTTCAGCGCGACAACGTCCGCTTGCTCAGAGTGGCCGCCAGCTACAATCCGCGGCCGAAGGATTTCCTGAACGTCCTGCAGATGTTCCACGACATCTATTACACGCGCTTCACGCGGCTGGACTACGGCCAGGTCGAGAGTTGGGACCTGTATGTGACACTCCTCGACTGGCACCTGAAGTCCGGGGACAATCTCCACGGGATGTTCGACTTCAACCCCACCTACGAGCGGCTCTTCGAGCCGTTCGAGATCTCGCCCGGCGTCTTCCTGGTGCCGGGCGAGTACCGGTTCACCCGCTTCAGGAGCAACCTGCTGTCGACGGCCACGAAGCGGCGGTTGTCGGGCAGCATCAACCTGACGTATGGCAACTACTGGTCGGGGAAAGCCGAGCAGGTGACGACGAGCCTCACCTACAAGCTCCCGCCACGGTTCACGATCAGTGCGAGCACGAACCAGACGTTTGCGCGACTTCCGGAAGGTCACTTCATCGCCCGCATCTTCACGTCCAGCGTCAGCTTCGCGGTATCCCCGTCGCTGTCGCTGTCGAATCTGGTTCAGTACGACAACCGGTCCAGGAACCTGGGCTGGCAGAGTCGCGTGCGCTGGACGCTGCAACCCGGCAACGACCTGTTCTTCGCGTTCAACCAGGGGTGGATCCAGGAGGATGGCGGCGGCACCCTCCGTTTCAGGCCGCAGGACAGCAAGACATCCGCGAAGTTTCAGTACTCGTTTCGCTTTTGAACCTCACCCACGTTTCGGACCCCATCGCGCGCGATCGCGAACGCGTTCTTGGCGCGGCCGCCGTCCAGAATCGTCGTGGGGGGATCGCCTTGGAATGCGTCCCTACTGCTGGGAAGGGCCTATCTGACGATGCGCAGCCGCGCCGGCGCGGTGGGAACCGGCGTCGTCGCGGAGTACTCGTCGGCGCCGATGTCCGTGGACCCGGCCGGGCGTGATTGGCCGTCCCAATCCGACCCGGCGGCAGCCGGCGGTGCGGCCACCTGGTTCAAGAGGACCGTGGCTGTCGGCTTCAGGTGCAGGTCGCCGGCGGCCGGATTCACGAACAGCGCGGCGGCGGCGTTCGTGTAGTTCCCGCTCACCGACCCCGTCGCGCCGTCCCGGGCCCTCACGATGCCGTCGAGGACGTTGTTGGCGATGACGACGCCGGTCGTGTGGGGGAACCGGTACTCGATGGGGTTCGCGTACGTCCGTGAAATCAGGATGGTGTTGTGCAGCACCTGGGTTCCGGGCGAGTCGGCGACGTAGATGGCCGAGTCGCCGGCCACGTTGCGGTAGATGAAGTTGTTCCTGACAATCCCGCCCGTGTGGTCGTTGGGCGTCCGCTCGATCAGCCCGAGCGCGATCTCGCGCTGGCAATTGATGAACGTATTGCCGTCGACCAGCGTGTTGGTCGACGCGTTCCACATCAGGATCGCCGGGCCCGCGAGCTGACCCTGCGGCGCGCGCATGTTCCGGAACAGGTTGTGCCGGATGATCCAGTTGTCGCCGGTGTGGACGTCCACGCCGTTCGTGTAGTCGTCGCGGCTGGTCGTGTCGAACTCGATCACCGAGTACTCCACGATGCCGTTGTCCACGCCGCCGCCCGCGCCGTCAGGGCTGGCCTTGATGTGCTGCTGCCCGGCGTTCACCAGCCGCACGTTGTGGATGAGCGGCGACTGCGCCCCGGCGTTCAGCATGATCGGATGGAAATAGACGTCGCGAATCGTCAGGCTCGCGATCGTGACGCCGCGCACGTTGCCGCCGACCCAGATCCCGAACGGCACGCCGCCGTCGTTCGAGGCGTTCATCCCTTTCCCGACCAGCACGACGTCGTCACGGTTTCCAGTGTCGCCGCGGATGCCGACGTTCGTGAAGGTGCCGTTGATGTACAGCGTGGCGGTCAGGTTGTAGGTGCCGGGCGCGATCAGGATCGTCGTGTTGGAGGCGATGGCGGCCACCGCGTTCTGGAGCTGCGTCACGGTGGCGACGCGCACGACCGGGCCGGCTGGCGGCGGCAGCGGCGCCGGCGGCACGGCCGGACCGGCCACGGCGGCGCCGGCGGTCAGCACGAGCCAGACCAGCAGGAGCGACGCGCGAATCGCCGACGATTCACCCTTCATTATTGTGATCACATCCAAGAGCAAGGCGTCTGCCAGCCATGGCTCGTGTACTGCTACGTCTCCGACAGAGTGCGCCCCGCCGGATCTGTGCGCCATCTCACAGTTTTCGCCCGTCGATCACGCGTACGTAGCGCCGGCCTTCAGGTCGGCCGCGTGGAGGCTGGCCTCAAGGCCGGTATGGAGGCTGGCCTCAAGGCCAGCGCTACGAGTGGCTCAAAACAACTCGCTCATCGCGTCGAGCTCCTGCGGTCCGCCGATGTTTCCATACAGCATGCTGGCCGGATCGGAGCTCGTGCCGAGGCCGAAGTACAGGATCCCCACGTTCTTGCCGACCATCTTTCGCAGCCGGGCGCTGATCCGCGCCTCGTCCGCGGGAAACAGCCCCATGCAGCCCCGATCCATCCGCGCGGGGGAAACCACCGCCAGGCGATTGTCGCGGCGGTAGCTGAACACGTACTTCCAGTTCACGTTGGAGTTGAACATGTCGCGCGTCGTGAGCGCGATCGCGATCACCCGCGGGCCGGCTGAGGGATACGTCTCTTCGAGGCGCGTGAGCATCACCGCCGAGTTCATCTGCCGACGTTCGGGAACATAGGCATCGTCGGGCCAGCCGATCGCCGGTGCGACGTCGATCGCGACGTTGAACGTCGTCCTGAAGTGCTCCGCGATGGCCCGCGCGCGATCGACCGGAAAGTCGTCGATCGGGACGAGGTACACCTGCCCTGGGGGACGCATCGCGGACACGTCGACGGGTTGTCGAGGCGCGGCGGCACCCGTGTAAAAGCAGATCGAGCGATCGACGACTGCCAGCTTGAACGGCCCGGTGATTGCGAAGCCCAGCATGGCCACCGTCATGAACGTGGCGGCATGGTTCGCGATCCGCCGGCGGCGGCCCACCGGGGCCGTCGCGAGCCCGGAGATCTGCGGGACGAGCTGCCGGATCCGGTCGACGATTGTGCCGGCCGCCTCGGCGGAGATTGCGTGGCCGGCGGTGAAGGTCCTCCCGTCCGTATCGACTGCGATGCGGCCGTTGCCGCCGCTATAGAACTGCCTGACGGCCACCAGATCGGAAAGCAGCCCTTCCGCGACGTTGGCAACCCGGAGGCCCCTGATGGCGTGCGCCTCGAGCGCGCGTGACAGCCGGATTGGCCCGGCCCATCTATCGATTCTGACTTCGCCCGACATCACCAGCAGCGATTCCCGCTTGCCGCACGCGGCCCACAGCAATGCCAGCGCCACCGGGGGACCCGCGCCGGCGACCAGGGCGATGCCCGGCAGACTCACCGATCCAAACCGCCTGTAATCCACGACAGTGAGGGTCAGCAGCAGGAGGTAGCCGGAGAGCCACAGCAGCGCAAACGCGATCGTGAGCAATCGCGGCCGCGCCGCAAAGTCGATGCGATGGCCGTGGCTCGCGGGATCGGGTGAAAAACTCTTCTCATCCATCGGCATGACGCGCCAATTTGTACAGCTTCAATTCCCGGGGCCAACTCATCCGCCGGACGGACTGGGACACGTAAGTCAGCTTACGCTGCCTTCTCGGAAGCGGCTGTGCAAGTGGAGACACGTCGAGCCGCTTGCGGTGATAAGCCGCGGTGCGCAATCCCGCAGTTATCTCCCCGTGAATGTCCCGGGGGAAGAGGAGGATCGTTCTCAGCTCTGCGTATCGGTGGGTCTGCGCCCCGCGTAACGTCCGCGTGACAAGCATCACGGGAAAATGAGCGGCCGGCAAGTCGCTCTTTGTGGGACATAATCGGCTCCGACAAATCAGCGCGAGGAGCTGCCAGTATGACGGTCCTTGTTTCACGTGGAGCCGCTCGCGCCAGATACGTGTGCTGTGCGCAGCTGGGGTGGACGACCATCGTCGGGCTGGCCACGTTGACGGCGCGGCCCGACGCTCGTCAGGACGCCGGCCCAGACGCCGGCCCAGACGCCGGCAATATCCGACGACCCGTTCATCATCAAACCGTACTTGCAGCTTGGCGACGTGCCGAAGCTTGCGCCATCCGAGACCGTCCGCGTGCTCTGGCAGTCGGCGAACGACACTACGGCGACGTGGGCGGTCGACGTCCGGCAGCGCGACGGCACCCCGTGGCGTCCGGCCATCGTCACCGGCGGCCGGCTCGTCTACAACAGCGGAGACGCCGTACCGCCTGTTCAACGTGCCGCTGACCAGGCTCGAGCCCGGCGCCGAGTTCGAGTACCGCGTCTCGAGGAACGGACAGGTCGTGTTCGGGGCGAAGGGCAAGGCGCGCGCACCGGCTGGACAACCCTATCGTTTCGTCGTCACGGGAGACACCGGCGCGAACACGCTCCAGGAGAAGCGGATCGTCCACCAGATCCACCGGGCGCATCCGGATTTCTTCGGCATCGCCGGCGACATCGTGTATTCGACCGGCCGGATGGTCGAGTACCGCGAGAAGTACTTTCCGATCTACAACTCGGACGTGTCGAACCCGGAGACGGGCGCACCGCTCATCCGGTCGCGGCTGTCGTTTGGCGCCTACGGCAACCACGATGCGGGCACGGGCGATCTCGATCGCGATCCGGACGGCCAGGCCTATTTCCTGACCTGGTCGTTTCCACTCAACGGCCCCTATGGCCAGGCCGGCCTGCCGAACTCGCAAGCCATCAAAGGACCGCCGGAGCGCCTCAAAGCCCACCTGGCGCTGATCCGGGGGACGTTTCCGCGAATGGCGAACTATTCGTTCGACTACGGCAATTCGCACTGGACGTTCATCGACTCGAACGTGTACGTCGACTGGTCGGACGCCTATCTGCGCAACTGGCTGGCTCGGGATCTGGCGGCAGCCCGTCACGCGGCGTGGAAGTTCGTCGTCTTTCATCACCCGCCGTTCAACTCTTCCCGCGCGCACTTCAGCGAGCAACAGATGCGGCTCGTCAGCGACATCCTCGAGCACCGCGGCGTGGATATCGTGTTCAACGGCCACGTGCACAACTACCAGCGCACCCGTCCGCTCAAGTTCCTCGCCAAGCCGGCGCCCGACCGTACCTTCAAAGCCGGGGGCTCCTACATGGTCGACGGGGACTTCGAGATCGACACCGTGTTCAATGGCGCGACGGACACCACGCCCGACGGCGTGCTGTACATCGTCACCGGCGCGGGCGGTGCGGGCGCCTACGATCCCGACCAGACCGACAACGTGCCGACGTGGCAGCCGTTCACGATGAAGCTCGTCAGCGACGTGTACTCGTTCACGGTCGTCGATGTCGACGGTCCGCGGCTCACCCTGCGCCAGATCTCGGAAACCGGCGAGGAGCTCGATCGCATCGTCGTGACGAAGCCGGCGCGGCCGGCGGCGACGAGTGCTGGAGCCCGACGCTGACGAGGCGCTCGGCACCACTGTTGGTCCCAGCCGGCCGGCGATTCGATTGTGTGCCGCGTTGATTCGCGTACAGCGGGGCTCGCAGTATACTCTGGCCGATCGGAGGTTCGCGGCACCGGCGAGCCGGATACCTCGTAGCCTGAACCGTCAATCCACAGTTTCTTCCGAGGAGTCAGCGATGACCATCTCGCTCCGTTGGGCGCAGACGCGTTGCGCGCAGACGCGAAGCGCGCGGACGCGCCGGCTGCTGTCAGCCGGCCTCGTCGCGGCGCTCGGCGTGGCTGCCGCGCCGATCGGCAAGGTCCAGTTCACCGACACAAAGCTCGCGAACGGACTGCGCGTGATCATCTCCGAGGATCACTCCGCGCCGGTCTACACCATCGTCGTCCAGTACAACGTCGGCTCGCGCGACGAGCGGAAGGGCCGGACCGGCTTCGCGCACCTCTTCGAGCACATGATGTTCAAGGGATCGGAGAACGTCGGTCAGAACGAGCACCCGTACTTGATCTTCATGAACGGCGGCTCCATGAACGGCACGACCAGCAAGGACCGGACGATGTACTACGGGACGCTGCCGGCCAACCAGCTCGACCTCGGGCTCTTCCTCGAGGCGGACCGGATGAAGTCGCTCGCGATCACCAAAGACAACCTGGAGAACCAGCGGAACGCCGTCCAGGAAGAGCGCCGGAGCGGAGTGGACAACCAGCCGTACGGCAAGACCTTCGAAGCGATCGACGAGCTCGCCTACGACAACGCCGCCTACGAACACTCCGTGATTGGATCGATGGCCGACCTCAGCGCCGCGAGCGTGGACGACGTGGCGGCGTTCTTCAAGACGTATTACGCGCCGAACAACGCCGTCGTCGGGATCGTCGGCGACGTGAACACGAAGGCGACGCTCGCAAAAATCGAGCAGTACTTCGGCGCGATCCCCCGGCAGCCGGCGCCCGCCGCGGTGGACATGTCGGAGCCCGCGCAGAAGGAAGAGCGGCGGCTCACGCTGGAGGACGGGCTCGCGCGGCTGCCGCGCATCGACATGGCGTACAAGGTGCCCCCGAGCGCCTCGCCCGACGACGACGCGATCGGCGTGCTCGCGACGATTTTGTCCGGCGGACGCAGCGCGCGCTTCTACGAGTCCATCGTCCGGCAGAAGCAGCTGTCGACCGGCGTCTCGGCGTTCACCGGCGAGTCGCGCGGGCCCGGCCTGTTCCGGATCATCGGGACGGTGCTCCCCGGCAAGACGCTGACCGAGCTCGAAGCCGCCATCGACGCGGAGATCGAGCGGCTGAAGACCGAGCCGATCGCGGACTGGGAGATCGCGAAGGCGCGAACCAGCGCCAGGCGGACGTTCGTCAGCAGCATGGGCAGCACGCTCAGCAAGGCCATTCAGTTGTCGCAGGACGCGCTGTTCTACGACGATCCCGGCCGCCTCAACACCCGCGAGCAACGCATGGCCAAAGTCACGGCGGCCGACGTGCAGCGCGTGGCGCGGCAGTATCTGGTGAAGACCGGCCGCACCGTCGTGCACACGGTCCCGAAGGCCGCCGCGCCGAAGGGAGGCCTGTGATGTCGAACCGCAGCATCACGGCCGCGGCGCTCGCGATGGCGCTCGCGGTGGCGACCTCCGGCGCACGGGGAGCTAGCGGCGACTTCGTTCGACCAGGGTGTTCACCACAGAGTTAACGGAGATAGCAGAGAAAAAACCATTGTTTTTCTCCGTTGACTCCGTTGACTCTGTGGTGAAACCTGACTCCGATTCCTCCAGGGCTGGAGCCCAGGGCGGCCCGCCGCCGCAGGGGGGCCGCAGCCGTCCACCACGCAGATGGTGCTGAAGAGCAAGGCGCCGGTGTCGAGCGAGCTGCTGAAGGTCAAGCTGCCGCGGCCGCAGGAGGCGGACCTGGCGAACGGGCTGCACCTGATCGTCCTCGAAGATCGCCGCCTCCCGCAGATCACGTTCCAGATCATCATCCCCGGCGCGGGGGGTTACTTCGACCCCGCCGACAAGATCGGCCTCGCCAGCTACACCGCGCAGGTCATGCGCGAGGGGACGAAGACGCGGACGTCTCCGCAGATTTCGGAAGCGCTCGAAACGATGTCGGCGACGCTGAACGTCGGCAGCGGGCTGTCCGGCCCCTCGGCCAACGTCTCGGGCAGCTCGCTCACGGAGGATTTCGACAAGCTGATGGAGCTGACGGCGGACGTCCTGCTGAACCCCGCCTTCGCGCCGGCGGAGTGGGATCGCCTGAAGACACGGACGAAGGCCGGTCTCGTCCAGAACCGCACCAACCCCGGGTTCCTCGCGGCGGAAACGTTCAACCGGGCCGTGCTTCGGCACGCACCCGGCGGGACGCGTGTCGCCGACCGCGGCCAACCTCGACGCGATCACGGCCGAGGCGCTGGTGGAGTTCCACAAGACGCGCTACGTGCCGGACCACGCGGCGATGGCGTTCGCCGGCGACATCTCGCTGGCCGAGGCGCGGAAGCTCGTCGAGACGAAGCTGTCGGGGTGGAAGAAGGCCGGCACCCCCAAGGGGCAGCTGGCGGATCCGCCGGCCATCGGCGCGCCGAAAGTGTTCCTGGTGGCGCGGCCCGGATCGGTGCAGACGACGCTGAACGTGGGCACGCAGTCGATGATTCGGACGGACCCGGACTACACGGCGTTGACCGTCGTGAACCGCGTCCTCGGCGGCACGATGGGCCGGCTGTTCCGTCATCTGCGCGAGGAGAAGGGCTACACGTACGGCATCGGCAGCGGGTTCTCGGCGACGCAGTACCGCGGATCGTGGTCCGCGTCGACGAGCGTGCGGACCGAGGTGACGGAGCCGGCGCTGACGGATCTCCTCGCGGAGATCGCCGAGCTGCGGGAGAAGCCGATCCCGGCCGCCGAGTTCGCCGACGTGAAACGCGCGATCGTCGGCAGCTTCGCGCTGGCGCTGGAAAACCCGCAGCAGGTCCTGGGTTACTACGTCGACAACTGGCAGTACGGCCTCCCGGCCGACTACTGGGACACGTATCCGGCGCGCGTGGCGGCGATCACGCCGGCGCAGGCGCAGGCCGCGGCGCAGAAGTACTGGGCGCCGGGCCGCCTGCACATCGTCGCCGTCGGCGACGCGACGAAGATCACCGACATCCTCAAGAAGAAGGGCGAGCTGGAGATCTACGACGCCGACGGGAACCCGATGAAGTAATTGCGGGCGACATGTACTCACCACAGAGGCAACGGAGATAGCGGCGAAAGAATTGTTTTGTTCATTCTCCGGTGACTCCGTTAACTCTGTGGTGAACACGTTGTCGATTGCACGACCGTAGTGAGTTACCCCTCTCTAAGGGCTTTCTGGGGATCCACGGAAGCCGCACGCCGCGCGGGAAGGTAGCTGGCGAGGACCGTCACCGCCACGAGCAAAGCGGACACTCCGGCAAACGTGACGGGATCGGTGGGACTGACCTCGAAGAGCAGCCCCGACAGCACGCGCGTCACGAGCAGGGAGGCGAGGATCCCGATCGCGAGGCCGATCGCGGCAGGCTTCGCGCCCTGCGACACCATCAGCCGCACGACGTGCCCTCGTGCCGCGCCCAGCGCCATCCGCAGGCCGATTTCCCGCGTGCGCTGGGTGACCTCGTACGCGACCACACCGAACAGGCCAACGCCCGCGAGCGCCAGCGCGACGGCGCCGAACATGCCGAACACCAGCATGTTGAAGCGCCACGGCCCGCGCGTGCGCGCGACGATGTCTTCCATCGTGGTCACACCCCCCATCACGAGCGACTTGTCGAACGATGCGAGCTCCGCCGCGATCGAGGGCGCCACGCGGAGCGGATCGGTGGCCGTGCGAACGGTGAAGTGCTGGACGTCCGACTCGGCCTGACGGAGCGGCACGTACAGGTCGAAGCGCGGGTTGTCGATCTCTCTGTAGCGAGCGGTCGCGACGACGCCGACCACCGTTTGCCAACGTACCGGCTGGCCCTTACGCTCTTCGGCCTGTGTCGTCGTCAGGCGCCGGCCGATCGGATCCTGGCCGGGCCAGACGCGGGCCGCCATCGCTTCGCTCACGATGACGACCAGCGGTGATGTCGCCGTGTCCCGGTCGTCGAAGTGGCGCCCCCGCACCAGGCGAATGCCCATCGAGCGGAAGTAATCGGAGGTGACCGACTCCCAGTTCAACATCGGGTTGCGGGCCCACGACTGCAGCGTGTCCGCCTGCCCTTCCAGCAGGAACGCGCTGTCCATCCCGATCGGGCCGTGCTCGAACGGGCGCAGGAGGACGGCGCCGGCGGCAGTCACGTGGGGCAGATGTCTCGATCCGCGCCAGCAGCTGCTCGATCGCGTCGTGTCTCTGCGAACGAGCCGGGATACCTCGTATCGTCGAGGCCGCCGATGTTGAACGTCAGGACGTTGGCCGGATCGAAGCCGAGATCGAGCCGGGTCAATCGCGCGAAGCTCTGCACGCACAGGCCCGCGGCGATCAACAGCACCAGCGTTGCGGCCACTTGTACTGCTATCAGCGCCCGGCGCGTCCGGGCACGGCCCGAACGATAGGCCACACCCGTGGCGCTCCCCTTGACGTCGTCGACCAGCGACGGGCGGCTGAGGTGAGCCGCGGGAGCAAGTCCAACCACGAGCGTCGTCACAACGGCGGCCGCGATGGCAAAGACGAGCACGCGGACGTCGAGCGCCGTCGTGTCCAGACGCGGAATGTCGGCGGGACTCAGCGCGACGAGCGTATCGAGCGTCAGCGCCGCCACCGCCACGCCGACGGACGTGCCGAGGAGCGCGAGGAGGGCGCTCTCGGCCAGGAGTTGGCGCATGAGCACGCCGCGGCTTGCGCCCAGCGCGGCACGGACGGCCATCTCGCGCGTCCTCGACGCTCCGCGCGCGAACGACAGCACCGCCACATTGAAACAGGCAATGAGCAGGACCAGCACCACTGCCGCCATGAGCGTCAACAGCGCCGGTCGAGCACGGCCGAAGATGTGCGTGAGAATCGGCGTCAGGACGATCCGTTCGTCGCTGAGGTCAACCTTGAACTTCTCGGCCTGGCTCTTGATATGGAGCGCGCCTTCCGCCCGGGCCATGCCGATCGTGGCGCCCGCCTTCAACCGGGCCAGGCCATAGAACACACCCACCCGCTCGAACAACGGCTCGATAGGGCCGCCCTGGTGACGCGCGATCCTGGCGAGTCGGGACGCCGCCGGGGTCCAGTACTTCGCGCCTCGCGGGAAGAAGAACTCTTCGGGCATCACGCCGACGATTTCGAACGGCTCGGCAGGCGCTTCCTCGCGCACCATGACCGTGCGTCCGATCACGTTCGGATCGCTGCCAAACTGCTGCGCCCAGACCGCATGGCTCAGGATCAGGACCGGCGGCGCAGATCGTCGATCGTCTTCCGCGCGGAACGTTCGACCCAGTAGCGGGCGTGCGCCAAGGACGTCGAAGAAAGCGGCGGAGACCACACTGCACGGCATGACGAGCGGCTCGCCGCCGGCAAGGCTGATGGTTCCCGACCAGTTCACCGAACTGACAAGCGCGACCTCCTCGAACGACCGGATGGACTCACGCAGTTCGCGATCGGCCGAGTACGTCAGCTCCCCAACGGCCTGGTGGCGCGTGTTGCCGCCCCAGATCATGACGACGCGGTCCGGCGCGTTGACGCCGAACGGCCGCAGGAGCACGGCCTGGACGATGCTGAACATCGCGGTGCAGGCGCCGATGCCGACCGCCAGGATCACGATGGCGGTCGCGGCAAATGCCGGCTCGCGCGCGAGGCGCCGCATTGCGTACCAGACGTCCTGCTGCAGCGCGTCCGGCCATGCGGCGCGCAGTCTTCCGAGCATAGGCGTTCATTCTACGCGCCGTTATCCGTGATGGACGGGCCGGCTTCACTCAGGGGGCGAAATCGCGGCGACGTCCGTCCGGTCGAGGACGCGGCCCAGCCCAACGGTCGCTCTTCGTCAGGCCGCGCACCGCAATCGCCGGCGGGACCGTCACTGCTGTTTCCAGAAACCCAGCAGCTGCCGGACGAGGATCAGCTGCCCGACGTGATACGCGGTGTGATCCGCGGTCAGCAGCAGCTCCCGGAGGTAGGTCTGCCCGGCGCCATGTGGAATGCGCGCCTCGAGATCGATCTTCGGATCGGCGGCGAGCTTTTGAAGGGCCTTCCGGTCCTTCCGGAACTGCTCGATGCTGTCGTCCCACGCGGCGTCCGAGGGAGGCGCCGGCGCCGGCGGCCAGTAGTCCGCCGGCCAGCTCATTTCCTCGTAGTTCGGGTTCCGGCAGAAATCGAGGATGTCGTGCTGCGTGATCCGGAGGTGTTCCAGCAGCTGCCACGGCGAATGCAGGCCCGACGGCTGCTTGCCGCGAGCCTCCGGAGGAACGCCGGCAACCGCGGCATCGAACCCGACGTGCGCGTCCTCCCACGCCAGGAGCCTGGCCAGGTGATCTCGAATGGCGGTATCGCTCGTCATGCGTCACTCCCCCTCGGGTCAGCGCCCGGTCGCTAACGGTCCGCCGTCAACGGCTCAGTTCGTCCGCGCGACGAGCCATGGGAGAATCGCGTACAGCGGCAGGAGAGGGCAAGTATCCAGCATGAAGCTTCTCGTGACAGGAGCGAGCGGTGTTCTCGGGCGCGAAGTGCTCATCGCCGCTCAGTCCACCGGGATCGCGGTCCGCGCGATCAGCCGGCGGCCGGCCGCCGGACACACCGGGCGTGAAGAGTGGATGCAGGCGGACCTGGCGACGGGTCAGGGAATAGACGAGGCGGTGCGTGGATGCGACGCGATCGTGCACGCGGCCAGCGATCCACGGCACGCAGACGCGGTCGATGTCGACGGCACACGGCGGTTGACCGGAGCCGCCGGCCGCGCATCCGTCCGGCACCTGATCTTCGTCTCGATCGTCGGCGTCGATCAGGTGCCCGTTTCCTACTACAAACGAAAGCTGGCCGCGGAGCAGATCGTCGGCCAGGGCGGCGTGCCGTTCTCGATCCTCCGCGCCACGCAGTTTCATTCGTTTCTCGACCAGCTCATCGCGCCGGCGGCCCGGGTGCCGCTCGTCCTGCCGGTTCCCGCAGGATTCGTCATCCAGCCTGTCGAGGCGTCCGAGGTCGCCGAACGGCTGATGCGGTGCATCGCCGATGGACCGCGAGGCCGGGTCACCGACTTCGGCGGACCCGAAGTGCTCTCGTTCCGCGATGCGGCGGCGCAGTGGCAACAGGCGCGGCGCATGAGAAAGCGCATCGTGCCGATTCCCGTCCCGGGACCGATGGCCAGGGCGCTTCGAGCCGGCAAAGGCACAGCGCCGCAGGGCGATCGGGGCGCCATCACCTGGGGGGAATGGCTGAGGGGGACGCAGGGCTGAATCCCTAATCCCTAAATCCTCGAATCCTTGAATCACTGAATTCCGTGAGCCTGCAGCTCCGCCGCGTTAAAGAATCCAACGCTTCAGTGGTTCACAGGTTCGGTGATTCACGAAGAGTGACTGGTGAGCGCTGGCGCGCCGTCACGAGGTCGTGCGTGGCGCTCACACCCGCAGCGCCGGAAGCGCCTCTTCCGCGGGGAGCGCCACGGCCAGATCGACATGCGGCGCGGTCTCCGTCGGTTCAGGGTTGATCTCGACGGTGTAGGCGCCGTGCGCCTTCGCGCGCGCAATCAGGCCGGCGGCCGGGTGCACGATCGACGACGTGCCGATGGAGAGGAAGACGTCGCACGCGGTCGCGTGCAGGCAGCGGTTCAGGACCTCCGGATCGATCGCTTCGCCGAACCAGACGACGCCCGGACGCGCGTGGCCGCCGCAGCGGGGGCAGGGCGGCGGGAGCGCCGGCAGCGGCACGCGGCGATCCTCCCACGCCGCCGAGGCGGTGCCGCATCCTGCCGCGCAGCGCAGGTCCCAGATCGAGCCGTGAAAGCGGACGACGCCGCGCGAACCGGCTCGCTCGTGCAGGCCGTCGACGTTCTGCGTGATCAGGGTCACGCCGTCCCGAAGGCTCCACCGCGCCAGCACGTCGTGCGCGGGATTCGGGACGCAGGCCGCAATTAGCGAACGGCGCCAGTCGTACCACTCCCAGACGAGTCGCGGATCGCGGCGGAAGGCTTCGGGTGTCGCGAGATCTTCCGCGCGGAAGGAACGCCACAGTCCACCGGCCCCGCGGAACGTGGGGACGCCGCTGGCCGCCGAGACCCCCGCGCCGGTGACGATCGTGATCGTCCGCGCCGTGCGGATTCGCGCGGCCAGCGGCCCGAGAGCTGACGAGTCGATCGTGCGGCTCACGTGGACGGCCGTGTGCGTGTCCGCAGCGGCTTGGGAGGCCGGCGGAGGACGAACTGCCGTGCCTCCGCGAAGTGGACGGTCATCAGGCGCCGCGCCTTGACGGGGCTCCGTGCGGCAATCGCGTCAGCGATGCCGGCATGGATGTCGACCACGCGATCCAGTTCGGCCCGTGTCTGCCGGCTGTCGAAGCCGGCGCGGATGGTCAGATCGAGAGGTTCCCGCAGCGCGCCCCCCAGGAGGCTGAACAGCGGGTTGTCCGTCGCCCGTCCGATGATCTCGTGGAAGCGCACGTCGGCCTGGACGAATGCCTCCCGCCGCTTGACTGCCGCACGCATGAGCGACGCCTCGTGCCTGAGCGCCACGACGTCCTCTTCGGAGCGCTTGATCGCCGCGATTTCGGCGGCGCGCACCTCGATCGAGCTGCGCACGTCGAACACCTGCTCCCACGACGCCTGCTCGGTGTACAGCGCGTGCTGCAGGAACTGGATGAAGGCGCGGTTGTTCAGGCGGCCGACGCGCGGCGCGCGCCCGTTGGTCACCTCCAGGATGCCGGCCGCCGCCAGCGATCGATAGGCTTCGCGGACGATGCCGCGGCTCACCCCGAGCTCGCGCTGAGGCGGACCTCGGACGGAATCTGCGCGCCCCACGTCAACCGGTGCTGGCGGATGTGATCCACCAGATGCTGCACCACGCGATCGGCCAGATTGCCGGCCGCCGGCAGCTTCGCCGCCTTCATTGGCGGCATTATACGGCCGCCTTCGCCGCTGCCTTCGCTCCCGGCTTCGGCGCGCCAGGGTCCGAAGCTGCAACCTGTCCGATAGGCGAACCAACCTGTAGGACAGCTCGATCGGAAAATCCCTTGCGACGGCTTTCCTTCCCCGCTAGAATCCCGACCGGCAAGCCGGTTCAACGTTCGAGGAGGATACAGACATGACCAGACGGAGCGGAATCGCCGGCGCAGCAGCGCTCGTCGCCGCTGCTGACGATGGCTTCATCGGGGTGGGCGCAGGTCACCACCGCGTCGGTGACGGGAACCGTCAAGGACCCGCAGGGGGCCGTCATCCCCGGCGCGGCCGTCACGCTGATCAGCGAAACACGCGGCACGCAGCTGCCGGCCGTGTTCGCGAACGCCAACGGCGACTTCACGTTCGCCAACGTCTCGCCCGACCGGTACACGGTGCAGGTGACGATGGACGGGTTCAAGACGCAGCGGCGCACCGGCGTCGTCGTCAGCGCGGGCGACCGGATGTCGGTCGGCGCCATCGCGATTGAAGTCGGCGGGCTCACCGACACCGTGCAGGTCAAGGCCGAATCCCCGATCGTCCAGACGACCAGCGGCGAGCGATCCTTCACGGTGGATCGGGAAGCCGTCGAGAACCTGCCGATTGCCAACCGCAGCTTCATGGCGCTCGCCTTCCTGGCGCCCGGCGTGTCGATCGACGACAACAACACGCCGACCCGCATCGGCGGCGGCGGCGATCCCAACATCATGATGGACGGCGTGTCGGCGATGGACACCGGCAGCAACCGGCCCCTGCTGCAGATGAACGTCGAGTCCATTGCCGAAGTCAAAGTGCTGACGTCGGGCTACCAGGCGGAGTACGGGCGCGCCAGCGGCGTGCAGATCACGGCCGTCACGAAGGGCGGCACCAACCGCTTCCGCGGGTCGGTCTACGACGTGGAGCGTAATTCGGACTGGTACTCGAACAGCAAGACCAACAAGCTCAATGGCGACCCCAAGGCGATCCTGAAGGAGAAGGACTGGGGCTATTCGATCGGCGGCCCGATCGGCAAACCGGGCGGGAACAACAAGCTGTTCTTCTTCTACGCCCAGGAATTCTCGCCGCGCACGGCCGGGAACAACGTCGTGCGCTACCGGATGCCCACCGCGCTCGAACGCGCGGGGGACTTCTCGCAGTCGACCGACAACAACGGCAACCCGTTCCCGTACATCCGGGATCCGCAGCGGACGGGCGTGTGCTCGGCCGCGGATCAGACGGCCTGCTTCCGGGACGGCGGCGTGCTCGGCAAGATCCCCGCGGACCGCCTGTACCAAACCGGGTTGAACATCCTGAAGCTCTATCCGATGCCGACCATGCCCACTGCGAACACGGGCACCAACAGCTACAACTTCGAGCTCACCAGGCCGTCGGAGAGCGTGCTCTCGTACCAGCCGGCGGTTCGCCTCGACTATCAGCCGATGCAGAAACTGCGCGCGACCTTCAAGTACTCGGCGTGGATGCAGCGGGACCAGCTCTTCCTGGGATCCATCCCCGGCTTCAACGACACGAGAATGCAAGGCGCGCCCGTCGTCAGCTACACGACGTCGGTGAATTACACGCTCAGTCCGACGATGTTCCTGGAAGCGACCTACGGGCACAGCCAGAACGAGCTGGCCGGCTGCGCCCAGGCGCAGTCCTCGACCGGCTCGATCTTCTGCAACAACGCCGCGGGCTCCCAGGGCGTCCCGATGACCGACGTGGCAAGCCTGCAGGGCGCCGGACTGGCGAATCTTCCCTTCCTGTTCAACAACGCCACGGTGCTCGATCCGGGTTACTACGCCGTCAAAGCGCTGAACGAATTGCAGCCGGCGTTCTGGGACGGCAGCCGGATGGCCAAGCTCCCCACCTTCCAGTGGGGCGGCCGGGTGGCCAATGCCGGCGGCAACTGCGGGTCAGGGTGTGCGCCGCCCACGCTCGGCTTCCCGGGATGGCTCAACATCAACTCCACCAATGACTTCGCGATCAGCCTGACGAAGGTCATGGGCCGCCACACGATCAAGACCGGGTTCTACAACACCCACAGCTACAAGGCGGAACAGACCAGCAACAACGCGTTCGGCACGATCAACTTCGCGCAGGACACCGCCAATCCCGGCGATACACAGTTCGGCTTCTCGAATGCGGCAACCGGCACGTTCGCCTCGTTCCTGCAGGCAAAAAAGTACGTCGAGACCGCGTCGATCTACAACAACGCGGAGGCCTACATCCAGGACAACTGGAAGGTCAACAGCCGGCTCACGCTCGACTACGGGCTGCGGTTCGTGCACCAGGGGGCCCAGTACGACAACCTGGGGCAGGCGTCCAATTTCCTGCCGGACAGGTGGTCGCAGGGGGCAGCGCCGGTGCTCTATGTGCCCGGCTGCGCCAACGGCGTGTACCCGTGCACGGGCAACAATCGTCAGGCGATGAACCCGAGCACGGGTCAGTTCCTCGGCGTGAACACCACGAGCGCCTTCGGCACGCTCGTGCCGAACAGCGGCAACGCGCTGAACGGCATTTTCCTCCAGGGCGAGGGAGGCCTGCCGAAAGCGACGTACTCCGCACCCGCTCTGGCGATCGCGCCGCGCTTCGGGATGGCCTACGACCTGACGGGCCAGCAGCGCATCGTGCTCCGCGGCGGCGCCGGGATGTACTTCGATCGCCCGTACTCCTCGCCGTTCTCACAAGGCGTGAACAACCCGCCCACGTCCGGCACCATCACCGTGCAGTACTCCAACCTTCAGACGTTGGGCAGCGGCGGCCTGACGACCGAGGGCGCGCCAGGACTGAACGCGTTCCCGGAGAAAATCGATCTGCCGACCTCCATCCAGTGGAACGGCGGCGCGCAGATGACGCTGCCGTGGGCGATGGCCCTCGACGCGTCGTACGTCGGCCAACACGCGTACAACCTCTTCAACGGCGTGAACATCAACGCGATCGACTTCGGCCTGTATTTCCTGCCGGAATCTCAGGATCGCACGCAGACGCCGACGACGCTGGGGTCGAACGCGCTCCCGCAGAACAACCTGCGCGCCATCAGAGGCTACGCGGGCATCACGCAGCAGCAGAACCGCGCGTGGAGGACCTACCACTCGATCCAGCTGTCGCTCAACCGCCGGTTCCGGAACGGGCTGTCGTTCGGCGTCTTCGACGTGATCGGCCTGTACGACAGGCAGCAGGCGGGCGCCAGGCTGCAGCACAACGCGGACGGATCGTTTTCGTTCCGCGCCGATCAGGCCGAGGCGGACGAACTGCTCGGGGAGAACAACCCGGTCCGCAACACGGTGAGAGCGAACTTCGTGTGGGACCTGCCGGATCTCAGGAGCGCCAGCCCGGCGCTTCGAGCCGTCGGCTACGTCCTGAACGACTGGCAGATGTCCGGGATCTGGTCGGGCGCCCGGCGAGGCGTGAACATCACGGCGGGCAATACGAACGTGCCGTCCTCCGCGTACACGGTGGGCTACAGCTATCAGAACGGCGGCGGCAACCAGAACATCACCGGCTCGCCCGACTACGGCGCGCGCGTCATCGTCATCGGGGATCCGGGCGCCGGCTGCAGCAGCGACCCGCTCCGGCAGTTCAACACCAACGCGTTCCGGGGGCCGGCGGTCGGCAGCGTCGGCCTCGAATCGGGGACCAACTACCTGCACGGCTGCTTCATCAGCGTGATGGATCTCGCGATCGCGCGGAACATCCGGCTGGGCGGGGCGCGGACCATCCAGCTGCGCGTGGACATGTTCAACGCCTTCAACCAGGCGGGGATCACGGGGCGGAACACCGGGATCACGTTCGTCAGCCCGACCGACATGACGATCCAGAACCTGCCGTTCAACCCGGACGGCTCGGTGATCGACTCGCGCTCGCGCCCGCGCGGCGCGGGACTTGGCGTGGCGACCGGCTACCAGAACCCGCGGACGGTGCAGGCGCAGATCCGATTTTCGTTCTGACGCATAGTGCTTTGAACAGGAGGTCAGGAGATCAGGAGCAAGACAAACTCCTGAACTTCTGATCTCCTGTTTTGCGACCGCCTGACACTACAAGCAGTTTCAAAACCCGCATGGTCCGGCTGAAGCCGGACGCCACATTCGGTTTTGAACCGGTTCTACGACCCGGTGTCGTCGCGGCCGTGGTTGCCGGAGCCGATCGGCGCCGGCACGCGTCGTCGCACGCGCCACGACGGGCAGCCCGGCGATCACCTCGATCAACCTCGCGGCAATGCGGTCCATCGGCAGAATGTCCACAGCCGCGTTCATGGTCGCGGCGGCTTTGGGCATTCCGTAAACGGCGCTGGTTCCCTGATCCTGGGCGATGGTGTGGTGGCCTCGCGCCCGCAACCCCTTCAACCCGAGGGCACCGTCGGCGCCCATGCCGGTCAACAGGACTCCGACCGCAGCACCACGCCACCGCCGGCTGACGCTTTCGAAGAACACGTCGACCGAAGGACGGTGGATAGAGTGACGCGGCTCGACCGTGTACCCAGACGATGAGCGGACGTGAGAGCCAGATGATCGCTGGTGCCGGCGATCAGCACGGTGCCGGAGACGAGACGCTCTCCTTCGGCCGCGACTCTGACGGGCATACCGGACTGCTGGTTCAACCAGTCCGCCATCCCGCGGGTGAACTTCTCATCCAGGTGTTGAATGACGACAATCGCAGCCGGAAAATCGCCTGGCAATCCACGCAGCACCTCGGCCACGGCGGCAGGGCCGCCCGACGACGCGCCAATCGCGACCAACGGCGCCGGCTCGAACGGACTCCTGTGGTCACCGGACACGAGCCACACTCGGCGCGGCCTTCTCGCCAATCAGGCACGAGACGATCGCCAGCCGTCCCAGGAGCGGCGCCGCATGCTCGGGGCTGCCCGACGCGGGCATGTCCGCCGCGTCCATCGCGCCATGACCCATCGCCGCGAACACACGCGCGGCGTCGACGAGCACACTGGCCGCCACGACCAGAATCGCGCAGGGTGTGCTGGCCATGATTCGACGCGTCGCCTCGACGCCCTCGATTCCGTCGAGCAGGCCCATCAGGATGAGGTCCGGCGTGTCCTTCGCGCAGCAGCTCGACCGCGCTGGCGCCAGTCGCCGCGACCCAGATGACGTGATGCTCCGGCCTGCAGCCCGACGCGCCTGCAGCAGCACCGCGTCCGTCGCGGGGATGTGCGTTGACGATGCCGATTCTCATGCCGCGTCGCCGATCAGGTCCACGACCGCCTGGATCAGCGTCTCGTCGTGGAAGCTGCCCTTGGTCAAATAGTGCGCGGCGCCGGCTTCGAGCCCGCGCTGGCGGTCTTCCTCGCGGTCCTTGTAGGAGACGACCATCGACCGGCATCGATTTCAGGTTCGGATCCTTGTTGATGAGCGCGACGAGCTCGATGCCGTCCATGCGCGGCATGTCGATGTCGGTCACGACCAGATCGAAATGGCCGGTCCGGACGGCATTCCAGCCGTCCATGCCGTCCACCGCGACCTCGACGTCGTACCCGCGATTGCCGAGCAGCTTGCGCTCCAGTTCGCGCACGGTGAGCGAGTCGTCGACCACGAGCACTCGCTTGCGCTTCTTGCCGCTGCCGGCGGCCGCCGTCGCGCGGCACCGGGCTCAGGCGCCCGCCGGACACGAGCTTGTCCATCGAGCGAATCAGGTCTTCGGTGTCGACGATCAACACCGGCGAACCGTCCTCCATCAGCGCGCCGGCCGCGATGTCCTTGATCTTGCCGAGCTGCCCGGTCGAGCGGCTGCACGACCAGCTCGCGCTCGCCCAGGAACCGGTCGACGACCAACCCGTAGGTGTGGCTGGCATCGCCGAGGACGATCACCGA
Source organism: uncultured Acidobacteriota bacterium (assembly GCA_963820645.1). Classification (GTDB taxonomy): domain Bacteria; phylum Acidobacteriota; class Vicinamibacteria; order Vicinamibacterales; family 2-12-FULL-66-21; genus JALZOC01. The sequence continues at coordinate 25,209 of CAWGAS010000014.1, forward strand.
CAGTTCGTCGCCGGCGTGCGCCGGTTCGGCGCGTTTCCAGCACTTGATGCGCCGTGACGAAGCCCGATCCGCTGTCCGTCGAAGTCGAAGTGCTGCCGGCCTTCGAGCAGCTCGATCCGGTCCCTCGAGCACCTTGAGCGTGCGCACGATGCGGGCGAGCGGAAACGCGTACGGCTCACCGCCGACCTCCGCCAGCAGGGTGCGCACGACCGACAGCGTCAGCGGCAGTTGCAGCTGAAAGCGCGTGCCCTGACCGGGCTGCGACGACACGCGAACCGTGCCGCGCACCTGCTTGATCATGTCCTGCACGACGTCGAGACCGACGCCGCGGCCGGAAATCTCGGTGACCGCGCTCCTTCATCGAAAAGCCGGGCAGGAACAGGAACTCGAGCAGTTCCGCTTCGCTCAGCGCGGCGGCGCCCTCGCGCATCGATCAGCTTCCGCTCGACGACGGCCGCGCGCAGGCTGTCCAGATCGACGCCGCGGCCGTCGTCGGAGACGATGACGTGCAGCGCGCCCGCGCTGTGACGGGCTTCGAGCCGCAGCGACGCCCTCGACCGGTTTACCGGCGGCGCGGCGCTCGTCCGGCGACTCGAGGCCGTGATCGATGGCGTTGCGCAGCAGATGACCGAGCGGCGCGTCGAGCCTCGCCAGGATGTCGCGGTCCACCTGGGTGGTCTCGCCGACGATCTCGAGCCGGACCTCTTTGCCCAGCGAGCGGGCGACGTCGCGCACCATCCGCGGGAATCCCTGAACGCCGTCCGCAAACGGCCGCATGCGGCACGCCGAGCGCCTCTTCGTACAGCCGGTGCGAGAGGTCGGTCGAGCGGCGATCGAACATCTCGATCTCGCGAGCCGGTCGGCCAGCAGCTCCTGGCACTCGAGGATCGTGCGTTGCGCGCCGGCGAGGGCCGTTTCCGCCTGCTCGCTCACAGGCTGCGCCGACAGCGTCTCGCGGAGGCCGTCGAGGGCTTTGCTCGAGTCCTGCTGCAGCCGCTTGAGCCGGAGCAGCGACTGGGCGAATGGCTTCACCCACCGCGACTCGACCAGCGACTCCCCGGCGAGGCCGAGCAGGCGGTTCAGGTTCTCCGCCGTGACGCGCAGCACGCGGTCCGACGCCTCCGTCACGCGCATCGGTCGATCGACGGTCGCGGGATCGCGCTGGCGGCAGGCGAATCCGCCGGGTGCCGGCCTCGGTGCGCGGCGCTCGCCCCCGGCGTCGAGGATGCGCGCCAGCGCCGACAGGCACGCGTCCACCTCCGGCTTCCGGTCGCCGGTCCACCGGCCCAGATCCGCCTCAGGCGTGTTGGCGATGCGAATCAGCAGGTCGGCGGCGCCGAGGAGCAGGTCGATTTGTGCCTGCCGGAGCGTCGATGCGGCCCTCTTGCGCGGCGACGAAGCAATCTTCCATCGCATGGGCGACGCGCACGCCGACGCTCAGGCCGACGATGCTCGCCGCGCCTTTGAGCGAGTGGGCGGCGCGCATGCACAGTTCGAGCTGATCGGCCGCCGCGGGGTCGCGCTCGAGCGCCAGCAGATCCGGCGGTCAGGACCTGCGACTGGCCCTCCGCTTCCTCGCGAAACAGCTCGAGCAGCGAGATCTCGTCGAGATCCTCGGCGCTCACGCGATGCTCCGCTTCAGCGTGTGAAACAACAGCTCGTCGTCGAGCACGCCGACCGAACGTCCCTGCCAGGGCAGGATCGCCTTCGAATAGGTCGCGGCCGCCCTGGCGACGGTCGCCGGCACGTCCTTCAATTCGCGTGGATGAAAGCGGTGAATGCCGTGCACGTCATCGACGGGACACACGGCGCGCACGTCGTCGCGGCGGATGACCAGCAGGCGCTGCTGCGCCGTGACGCCGGACTTCGCGCCGGCTTCCGCCGACGGGCTCGAGACCGAGCACCCGGCCAAGCGACACACAGACCAGGAGCTCGCCGCGCACGTTCGTCAGGCCGAGGATCACGCCGCTCGGCCGGTGCGGCAGCGAGTGAATCGGGAGGACGTTCGCCACTTCGCTGACCGACGGACGTGGGCAGGGCGAGCCACTCGGCGCCGACACGGAAAATCACGATCGACTCCGTGTCGCGGTCCTCGGTCGCCGCCGTCGGCTGCGCGACATGAGCCGTCCAGCGCTCGAGGTCGTCGGCCGGACGCGGCGCGATCGAGCAGCTCGGTGGCGCCGGCGCTGTAGACGGGACAGTTGCGGCAGTGCACGTGCTCGGTCAGCTCCGGACAGGAGCGATCCCCGGCACGCCGATCGCGTTCCAGCAGGCGGTCATGCTCACGCCCTGTCCGGCACGATTCGGCCCGCCGGGCCCGCTTGCGGAGCAGCTGCGCCCGGTCGGCGTGGCCCTGCTGTTCCATCAGGAGTGCGAAATGAATGAGCGCTTCGTGATGATCCGGCTCGAGATACAGCGCCTTGCGGTAGAACTCCGCGGCAGCCGTCTGGTCGCCGCGCGCGTCGTGCACCAGTCCCATCAGATAGAACGCCTGCGCCGACGGACCATGCTGCCGCAGATGCGCTTCGCAGCAGGACGCCGCTTCGACGAAGTGCCCCTGGTCGGCGAGCTCGGTGGCCTCGGTCGAGCGCCGGTCTCCGCAGCGGTCTTCACGGCAACGGCCGGCGCGATCGGCGGTTCGTCCGCACGCCGGGCCGGAGCACGGTGCAGCGGGCCGCGCTGGGGAGACGGCTGCGGCGCGGCGCGCCGCGTCACCGGGCGCTTCACCGGTTCGGCGACGCGAGCCGGGCGGGCGCTCGATTTCCGAAATGCGAACGCCAGCGGCACCTTGGCCGATTCGAACTCGTGGCTGAGCAACAGACCGGTCTCGGACGGCGCGACGAACAGCACCCCCTTCGGCGCCAGCAGACGCTCCAGCACGCCGATCGCGCGATCCTGCGTGGGACGATCGAAATAGATCAGCAGATTGCGGCAGAACACCACGTCGTAGATTTCCCGGCCCGGCAGAAAATCGGCGGCCAACAGGTTGGCCTGCTGAAAGTGCACCTGCCGGCGGACGGCGCTCGTTCAGGCGATAGCCGTCTGGCATCGCTTCGAAGTGGCGATCCCGAAATGACAGGTCCTGGCCGCGAAATGAATTCTTCCCATAGACCCCGCGATCGGCGTAGGTGAGCACGCGGCGACTGATATCCACGGCGTCGATGCGAAAGCGGTCCGCCGGGAATGCCCGCATCGAGCAGCGCCATCGCCATCGAATACGGTTCCTCGCCGGTCGAGGACGGCAGGCTCAACAGGCGCAGCACGCGGCTCGCCGGAGCGCGGCGCAGCCATGCTTCATGGCCGATGCGGGCGAGCATCGTGAACGCTTCGCGGTCGCGGAAGAACCAGGTCTCCGGAACGACGACCGCTTCGATGAGCGCCTGCAGCTCGGTCGTCGCGCGCGCACACGTGGTCCCAGTACGCGCGGCGATCCTCGAGTCGCGCACGCCGACTGCCGCTGCTGGACGGCGCGTTCGATGCGACGACGATCCAATCGACGCGACGTCGAGCCCCATCGACGACTTGAGCAGGTCGGCGAAGTCCCCGGTCACCATCAGCGCTCCTCGCTCTGTGCGAACAGCATGTCCCGCATCGGCGCGGGGAGCAGCGCGCCGACGTCAATCCATTGCAGGAGGCCGCGCGCGTCGCTGGCGACCGGGCCCAGATACGGCGTGCGGTGGTTGGTGACCCCGGACGGCGACGAAATCCGCCGGGTCGCGCCGGACCGTCTCGGTGGCGCGTTCGGCGATCAGGCCGAGCAGGCGCGTCGTCGCCGTTGTCGATCCGGATACTGGACCAGGACGATGCGCGTGTTCAGGCGCCGCTCGGCCGGCCGGCCCATCGTCAGCTCGCTCAAGTCGATGACCGGCACCGGCGCGCCGTGGTAGTTGAACACGCCGGCCACGCCCGCCGGCGCCTGCGGAATCGCGCGTGATCCCGACGAGCGGCAGCACTTCGGCGACCTCGCCGGCGTCGAGCGCGTAGCGATCCTGTCACCGAGTTGAAAGACGAGGAAGAGCATGCTCGCGCTAGCGCCAGCCGAGCTTGAAGCGCGACGACGCCCGCTGCGCATGCCCGCTCGCCGCCTGGTTCAGCCCGTCGATCACCTGGCTCGACTGGCGCAGCGATTCGACCGTCTGCTGCGCCGCTTCGCTCAACTGCGCGAGCGCCTGGGTGATCTGCTCGGCGCCGGTCGCCTGCGCCTGCATGCCTTCGTTGACGGCTTCGCACGCGCGGCGCCAGCGCCTGCACCTGCTGAATGATCTGCGACAACTGGCCGCCGACCTGCTGGACGTCCTGCATGCCGCGGCGCACTTCCTCCGAGAACTTGTCCATGCCCATCACGCCGGCCGAGACGGCCGACTGGATTTCCTTGACCATCTGCTCGATGTCGTAGGTCGCCACCGCGGTCTGGTCGGCCAGGCGGCGGATCTCGGTCGCCACGACCGCAAAGCCGCGGCCGTACTCGCCGGCCTTCTCGGCTTCGATCGCCGCGTTGAGCGACAGCAGGTTCGTCTGATCGGCCACCTTGGTGATGGTCGTGACCACCTGGTTGATGTTGCCGGCCTTCTCGTTGAGCACGGCCAGCTTGGCGTTGATCGAGCCGGCGGCGTCCATGACCTGGCGCATGGTCTCCTCCATGCGCGTCAGGCCGACCTGCCCGCTGCCCGCGAGCGTGGCCGATTGCTCGGCCACCGTCGGAGACTTCGTTCATCGTCTTGACCAGTTCCTTCGAGGTGGCGGAAATCTCCTTGGAGGTGGCGCCGATCTCGGTCGTCGTCGCGGCGATCTCGCTGGCCGTCGCCTGCTGCTGCTTGGCCGTCGCGGCGATCTCGTTGACCGAGGTGTTGACCTGCATGCCCGATCGCTGGACTTCGCCCATCAGCGTCGACAGCCGCTCGACCATGTTGGCGAGCGCGTGACCCAGCGCGTCGTGCTCGGACCGCTTCGTGACGGTGACGGCCAGATCGCCGGCGGCGATCTGCTCGGCCACGCCGACCATGTCCTTCAGAGTCGCCGACCATCCTCTCGAAGGCGTGCGCCAGCACCCCGATCTCGTCCCGGCGCGACTCGAGGACCGCGGCTCCGCTCAGGTCGCCCGTGGCGAGGCGATTGGCCCTCGCGATGACCGATCCGAGGGCGAGCGTGATGTCGCGAATGATGAAGAGGCCGATGATCGGACACGACGAGCAGCCCGAGCGCCGCCCACGCGAGGGTCTCCAGCACCTCGCGCTGGAACGTCGCGATGCGCTTCTCGAGCAGGCCTTTCAGGAGTCCGGTCGCGGCGGCCTCCATGTCGAAGATCGAGTTGACGCTCTGGGTGAGGTCACCGTAGTAACGCGGCTGCGTCCTGGCTGCCGCGGCCGGTGAGGGCCAGCTTCGCGATGGCGGCGGTGGCCTGGTCCACTGCGGCGGCGCTGGCGCGCGACTCGGCCTCGAGCTGCGGCTTGAGGGTCTCGTTGGCGGCCAGCGCCTTGCCGACCGACTCGTCCACCTTTTTCTGCATGAACCCGACGAGCACCGACAACCGGTTGAGCGCGTCGAGCTGCTTCAGGCGTCCGCGTCCCGCCTGCGATCAGCGCCGTCCCGCGGCCGCGGGCCTGAGCGACCAGCTCGCTCAACTCCGGACCCTGAAACACGAGCACGTTCATCAGGTAGTAGCTGTCGAGGTCGGGATCGAGCGTGAGTTTCGACGTATCTGCCGACGGCGGTGATGAGCGCGATGGTGTCCTCGAGTGCCTGGGTGTGCCGGGCGAAGCTGTCGGCCGCCGACACGGGCACATCCCGGTCCAGCAGCTCGCGGCAGGAAGCGCTGAGCGCCGCCCATCGCGTGCTGGTGTGGAGCGCGCTGTCGAGCCGTCGATCGACCTCGTCGATGGCCTTGATATCGGCTCGGAGGTCGCCGGCCTTGGCGGCGAGCGGCGCCTTGAATGACGCGTCACCGCTCAGCCAGGCCGCCGTCATGTCCCGGTGCTGCTGCAGGTCCCGCAAGAGCGCCAGGACGGGCGTGTAATATTCCAGTCCGCGAAGCTCCTGCTCCGCGAAATCGACGCCGAGGACCCGGATCGACGACGTCATCTTGTACGTCACGCCGGCGAATGGCAGCATGAAGACCGCGGCGATCAGCGCCAGCTTCTGCCACACCCTCAGGTTCTGCATGATCCTGCCTTTGATTGTGAAACACGCGCGGATCGGCCGGCCATGCTCAGGCCGCCTGGTTCCGCGATCGCGCGAGCAGCGCCTTGACACGTGCGGCCAGCCGGCGCGGCTCCACGGGTTTGAGAATGTAGTCGTCGGCGCCGGCCGCGAGTCCCTCGGCTTCGCACTCCACGCTGGCCTCGGAGGTGAGCATCAGGATGCGCACGTCGAGGAATCTGGGATCGCTCGCGCAGCGTTTTGACCATCTCCACGCCGCCCATGCCCGGCATGTTGACGTCGCTGACGATGAGGACCGGATGCTCCCGACGCGCGGTGTCGAGCCCGATCAGACCGTCGGCGGCAAGCAGCACCTCGAAGCCCTCGAGCTCCAGGAAGTACTTGACGACCGAGGCGATCGTCGGGCTGTCTTCGACAACGAGCACCCGCCGCGGCGTCGAGCCGCGTCCGGCTGATCGACCACGCCGGCCGTCGCGGGACTGGAGGTCGATGGCGGCACCGTCGGCCGTCGCGATCGACGCGGACGATGACGCCGCGTTCCCGGTCGGACGTCTCGCGCCCGCAGGCTCGCCGGCTTCATCCGGAGCGACGACGCGGAGCAGTTCCTCGAGCGTGGTCAGGCCGAGAGCCGCCTTCTCGACACCGTCTTCGAACAGGGTCCGCATCCCGCCGCGCTTGCCGGCCTTCCGGATCGCCTGTTCCGAGGCCCGGTTGGAGATCAGCTCGCGGACTTCGTCGGTGATCTCCAGTACCTCGTGAATCGCGATGCGGCCCTTGATTCCCGACTGTCCGCACGCCTGACATCCCCGCCCGACCATCCAGCGTCCGTCGGCGGGCAGCCGCGACGACCCTCCGGCCTTCTCGATCAGCTCGGCGCTCGGCGGCTGCGGCACCGCGCACGACGGACAGGGGCTCCGCACGAGGCGCTGCGCGAGGATGCCGATGAGCGACGACGCGACCAGAAACGGCTGGATGCCGAGATCGAACAGCCTCGTCACCGTCGCCGGCGCGTCGTTGGTGTGGAGCGTGCTGAGCAGAAGGTGGCCGGTCTGCGCGGCTTGCAGCGCGATCTCCGCCGTCTCCTGATCGCGGATCTCGCCGACCAGAATCACGTTGGGATCCTGTCGCAGGATCGATCGCAGACCGCCCGCGAACGTCACGCCCGCCTTCGAGTTGATCTGCATCTGGTTCACGCCGGGAAGCTGGAGCTCGATCGGATCTTCCAGGGTGATGATGTTGTTGCTCGAGGACTTGATCGTGTTGAGCGCGGTATACAGGGTCGAGGTCTTGCCGCTGCCGGTCGGCCCGGTCACGAGGATCATCCCTTGCGGGTGAGACAGGAACGACTGGATGAGCTTGCAAGTTGTGGGCTGAGAAGCCGATCTGATCGAGCGGCTGGATGGCTCTCTCCGAATTCAGGAGCCGAATCACGACCTTCTCCCCGTACTGCGTGGGCAGCGTCGAGACCCGAAGATCGATCCGCCGGCCGGCGAAACGGAGCCGGCTGCGGCCGTCCTGCGGCTTCCGGCGTTCCGCGATGTCCATGCCGGAGATGATCTTCATGCGCGAGATCGTCTGGTCCCGGAGATGCAGCGGGATGGTGAGGACGTCCTGCAGCAGCCCGTCGACGCGCTGCCGCACCTGGACGCAGGTCTCCTGCGGCTCGACGTGGACGTCGCTCGCCCCCGACTTGGCGGCATCGCTGAGAATGAGGTTGACCAGCCGCACGATGGGCGGCAGGTGGACATCCTTGGCGAGCGTCGCCGGATCGACGAGCTCATACTCGTGCTCGGTCGTGGCCTCGACTTCTCCAGCGGGATCCTTGCTCACGAGCATGTCGTACGGCGTCGGGGGCACGTCGGCGGGGGTGTTGCGGTTCCACACGCACTCGAGCCACGTCTCGGTGACGACCACCGCGACCGTGGTCTTGCCCGTCCGGAACCGGACGTCTTGAAGAACGCTGTCGTCCATCGGATCGGTGAGAGCCAGGCGGAGCATCTTGCCGTCGAAGCTCAGCGGAACGACCCCGCGCTTCCGCCGGAAATCGTCCGGCAGCAGTGTGAGGATGCCCTCCGGAATCACCGGGGGCTCGCCGTCGAGGTGTTCGAGATGCAGTGCCGACGCGATCGTCGCCGCGACGATGGATTCACTGGACAGGCCGAGATTGGCGAGCGCCCGTCCCAGGGTCATGGACTGCCCCGACCGGGCCTCGGCTGCGCGCGCGAGGCCGGCGGCGTCAACAACACCCTGGCGTTTGAGGAGGTCGCCGATGAATCCAGATTCAGTCATAGAGGATTGAGGTCCTGCCGCTCGATCGCGAGGGCGTCCCGAACCTTGTCGAATTCCCGATCGATCGCCGTCATCAGATCGATGGTGATCATGCTGTCGGCATGACCTTCCACCTTCGTGCACAATGCGGCCAGCTTCCTCGCTCCCATCGTCATCGAGCTGCCCTTGAGGCTGTGCGCGATGGCTTGCACGGTCCGTCCGTCCAGGCGCAGTCGTGCCTCTCGAAGGGTCTGCACCTGCGACGACGCTTCTGCGATGAACCCGTCGATCAGCAGGAGCGCGAAGTCCGGAGCCCCGCCTGTCCCCGCCTGGCGGAATTCCGCCATGACGCGGCGGTCGAGCGTTTCCTCGGCCTCGTCACCCGCGGTCGCGGACTCGGCCGGTCGATCAGGTTCCGGAACCGGATCGACGGCCTCCGCCCCGATGGCGTGCCGGCGAATGCAGGCGACGAGATCGGCTCTGCCGGGCAGCTTGACGAGATAGTCGTTCGCGCCCGCGGCACGCGCTCGAGCGCGGGTCTCCGGGCTGTCGTCCCCGGAGAGCACGACGATCGGGGTCTCGGCCGTTGATGGATTCGAGCGAAACAGGCGGACCATCGTGACCCCGTCGATGTCCGGCAGCACGAGATCCTGAAGGATGATCGTCGGGCCGATCTCGTTGGCCCGCTGGACGGCGTCGACGGCGGTCAAGCAGCAGTGAAGGTCGATGTCCTGCTCTCCCGCGAGCAGGCGGCCGACCGCCAGGCCGACGAACCTCTGATCGTCGACCAGGAGGACCGCGATCCTCCGGGTCTCTCTGCACAGCTGAGGTGGGTCACGCTCCTGGTTTTCCATGTGTGCCGTGAGGCACACGGGCCCCTCGACTCGCCCGCGCCCCCGCTCGCTCGGGACAGGCAGGTGCAAGAGGGGTGACAGGAATGGCACACACAATCGGGGGGGTTTTCTTCGGTTGGCGGCGGAGGCGCACACGCGCGGTGTGCGGTGAGTGGGCCGGATCCGCACGGTGCACGCCTCCGCCGAGAGGCCCTTCCGCTCAGTCGGGCTCCCGCACCCCGCGCGGCGTGGCCCTCACGACGAAGCTCCGAACCTCGAAGGTGTCGGGGTTTTCGCTCCGAACGGTCATCACGATCTGCCCCCGGTTGTTCAGGGCCTCGGCGCACGTGACCACGCTCGTGACCGGCACGCCCTGGTAGAAGTCCCCCGCCTGGAGCACCTTGTCAGCGACCGGATCGGGTCCGGTGAACACGCCCTGGAAGGTGATGAAGACCTCCGGATCCGGCTGCACGTCCGCGGTGAACGCGATGCGGCCGAGATCGTTCAGCGATGGCTCACGGAACGATGCGTATCCGCCGGGGCTGCTCTCCGCCTCGGTGGTCACCGGCCCGCCCCGGCTCGTGTTGATGCTGAAGATCTGGTTGGAGTTCTCGTCGAAGCGGTTGCCGGTGAACGCCACGCGGCCCAGGATGTTCAGCGACGGGTCGCCCACCGACATCCCGCCGGTGTTGTCGGCGATCGTTCTGAACGTGCCGTCGGGGTTGGAGAGGAAGATTCCGCTCACCGGCGAATCGTTGAGCCCACTCTCGAAGGCGATCTGGCCGAGCTCGTTGAGCGACACGCGCGACGAGAGGTTGTTGAAGTTGAACCCGTCCCGGGTCGGGGTGTCGGCGAGAGCCCGTCGATTGAACGTTCCGGTCCTCGACCCGACGAAGAGCCCGTGATCGAACGTCTCATCCAGCTCGGGGACGATGGCGACCTTGCCCAGCGAGTTCACCGACTGGTCGGCGACGAGGAACTCGGAGATGAAGCCGCCCCCCGGCGGATTGATGGTGTGCGCGATCGTCGTGAGCGGCCCGCCTCTTCCGAGGAAGACACCCTGCCGCCGGGCGCGCTGCCCGGGCGTCGCGCACTCGTCCCTCGTCGTCAGCCGCCGGAGATTCCCCTGAAACGCGACCTCCCCCAGCTCGTTGATGGAGGGGTCGGAGGGAAGGCTGGTGAACCCGTTGTCGCAGAAGGTCGGAGAGTCGGCGATCGACGCGGTGTCCGCGATGACCAACGGGAGATCGTTCGCGCCGCGCCTGGTGATGATCCTGGTGTCGCCCGACACGGTGTCCCGCACCGTCACCGCCACGGTGCCGAGCGTGTTGATGGCGGCGCACCGCGTTGGTTCGAGGCCGTCCCGCTGGCTGTCCAGAATCGTGGTGAACGTGTACTTCGGACCGCCGGACCCGTGGCCGAGTCCGCCGGCGTGGGCAGGTGCTCCGCCGATGATGACTATCGAAAGAAGAACGGCCGCCGCTCCACCGCCGGCCACCTGCCCACACGTCTTTACGGAATCTCCCATGCTCGTCCTCCTTGACAAATAGACGCGCGGGAAACCGCAGGGGAACAGAGGTCAGGAGGTCAAAACGGTGTCACGAGCCGCCGGCCTTGCCCGGGACGAGACGGCCGAGGAACCCGCCGCCCGGCCGGAGCGCGATCGTCAGCGAACCCTGACGCGTCACGCTGGTCTGCTCCACGCGCTCGGCGGCGGGGTTGTCCGGATCGTCGCGCACCAGCGTCGCGCGGTACGGGGTCGTGCCGAGGAACCGCAGGTCCACGCGGATCGTTCGCGCCTGCGGCCCGTTCAGGACCGCGACGAACCACGTGTCGCCGCTCCGGCGCGCGAACGCGGCCAGCTCCCCGATGCTGCTCATCGGGAGGACGATCGTCTGGTCCCACACGCTGGGCACCGCTTTGATGAGCTCGACCGCCGGGTTGTCCAGCAGGCTCTTCGGGTGCGCGCCGTACACGAGCAGCGGCGACGTGAACACGGCGGCCGTCGCGATCTGGTGCGCCCACGTCGTCTCCTTCCGGCGGTCGCCGAACACGACGGGCGTGAAGTCTCCATGGCCGGCGAGGTAGCGCGTGAACGGCGCCGTGGTGTTGTGCGCCGCCCACGACTGGGCCCGATGCTCCAGCCCGTACACGCCCTCGCGCGTCAGCTCGTTCGGCCAGGTGCGCGATTCGCCCGCCGGCTTGTTCGCGCCGTGGAAGTTCACCACCAGCTGAAACTGCGCCGCATCGCGGAGGATCGCGTGGTACAGATCGATCACGTCCTTCGCCTCGTGATCGAGGAAATCGATCTTCACGCCGGCGATCGTCAGGTCGTGGAGCCGCTTGAACAGCGCGCGCCGCGCGTCCGCATTCCAGAGGTCGCGGCTGTGCACCCACAGGATGAGCTTCACCTTCCGCTGGTTCGAGTACTCCACCAGGTCACGGAGCTGGTCGTCGGTCCACCGCCGCCACAGCCCTTCCACGACGTGGTATTCGAACCCCAGCTTCCCCGCCAGGCCGGAGAATTCCTTGATGCCTTCGAAGGTGTTGTCGCCGCCGTCGAGGTACCGCCACACGGCGCGTCCCGGCTTGATCCACGGCGTGTCGAGACCCTGCGGAAACATCGCCGCATCCGGCGCGGGCGAGAGGTTCGACACGAGGTCGCTGTTGACCAGCGCGTTGAGGTCGGCGCCGATGATGACCGCGCGCCACGGCGTGGTGATCGCGCCGCCGATCTTCGCCGGCGTCGCCAGACGCAGCACCTCGAGCGCCGGGTAGCGAAGCCGGTACGGATATGAGGCGGGCACGGCGTGGCCGAGGCGCGCCTGAAACACGCCGCGCCGATCCGCCTGAAGCGCCATCCCGGCGTAGTTGGACAGCCCCGCTTCGGTGACCGACGCGTACCCGGCGCCGTCGGGCAGCTGCGCCGTCAGCGGCGGCGCCGCCCAGTCTCCTTCAGCCACGTCCTCGATCTCTTTCCTGTCGTACGTGTCCTCGTAGTGGCCCTCGAGATCGTGGTACCAGACGGTGCTGCCTGCCGGAAAGCTGAACGCCGTCGCCTCGTCCGGCACGCGCTCGGCCCGGCCGGCGGCCGCGGGCACGACATGCCGGAATGCCACGCCGTCGTCGAACGCACGAACCTCGATGCGTGTATCGGGTGCCGCTCGGCTCGTGCGTGAGGGTGACGGTCGCGCTGTTGTACCGGTTCGCCGCCATCGCATGCCATCCGCGGGTGCGATAGCGCTCGTCGTGACGCGCGCGCTCGGAGGCAACGGCCGTCACGCCATTTCCGAGGTTGACGGCGTCGACCACGATCCCGAGGGGCGACGTCTCGATGACGGCACGGCCGTTCCGCGTCACGCGATAGGCGAGACGGTTTCCGGAACGAAGGGTCACGTCGAATTTGATCCGGCCGTCCGGGCTCGAGACGGTCAGCGGAAGCGCGGGCGGTGGAGCCGGCTGACCGGGCTCCGTCAGATTGGTCCGCGCGCCTGCCGGCGCCAGCAACGCGCACGCGAACACGACAGCGAATGATCTCACCGCGCCTCCTCGGGTCCTTATCCCCATTCACACTTTCTCATGGTTCGTTTCCAGGGCGTTCGTGTTCTTCTAGAGATCGAAACCTTCGCTCTCGAGGAGTCCCATGACAGAGCATCAGCGTCGCACCGCCGTCCTCTTCCTCCCGATCGTGCTGCTCCTTGCGGCTGCCGACGCGTCCGCACAGGACAAAGGGGACATCGGCATCACGATGGGGTACCCGGCGGCCGTGGGGTTCGTGTTCCACATCAGCGATCGGTTGGCGATTCGGCCGGAGCTCAATTTGAACAAGCTCACAGCCGAGTCGGATTCCCAGTTCGGCGACAGCAGCAGCGAGAGCTTCTCGGTGGGTGCCGGGGTCAGCGCCTTGTTCTATCTCCCTGCGACGGACAAGCTGCGCCCCTACGTCGCACCCCGGTACTTGTTCACCCGTTCGAAGAACTCCTCGGAGTCGTCGGTGGGAAGGAATGAATCGACGTCCAAGTCCCACACGGTCGGAGCTTCTTTCGGAGCGCAGTATTCCCTGCACGACCGCTTCAGCGTCTACGGCGAGGTCGGCGTCAGTCACTCGTTCGATTTCCGGAATACTCCTGTGGCTCCCGGTCTCGGCGAACTGCAGTCGGAGACCCGAGTGAGCGGCATTCGCTCGGGCGTCGGCGTCATCTTCTACTTCTAGCGCTTTTCAGAGTTTCTTCACCTCTGGCTCACGACACCGGCGCACCGGGCCGGTAAGGTCATGGTGAGAGGTGTGAAATGCGTCTTGCTTCGAGTCTGATGGTATTGGCGTTCTTCGGCGGCGAGTCAATGGTGATGGCCCAGGGAGTCAGGGGCGGCGTGAAGGTCGGCGTCACGTTCGCCACGCTCAGCGACGACTCCGCCCAGGACGTAGACCTCGACAGCCGCACCGGCCTCGTCGCGGGCGGGTTTCTGAACTGGCCCGTCGGAGGGCGCCTCGGCGTTCAGCTGGAGGGGCTCTACACCCAGAAGGGGGCGGCGTTCGACCAGTCGGGCGTCACCGGCACGACCAAGCTGGACTACTTCGAGGTCCCGGTGTTGTTCGTGTACTCCACGCCCCCCACGGGTTCGGCCGGAACGTCCGTTCAGTTCTTTGGCGGCCCGTCAGTCGCCTTCAAGGTCAGCGCGAAGGGCTCCGGGGCGTTCCAGGGGGAGACAGTGGACGTCGACATTCCCGACGAGGACATCAACGGGGTCGATCTGGGTGTGGTCGTCGGCGCGGGCGTCGCGTTCGGCCCCTTCACGGTTGACGGCCGCTACACGTTCGGCCTCAGCAACGTCAACGCGGACGAGAGCGACTCGACCAAAGTCAGGAACCGCGCGTTCGCCGTCCTGGCCGGCATTCGATTCTGACGAACTTTAGAACTTTAGAACTTTAGAACTTTATCGCGAGTACCCGCGCCTCGCGGTGACCTTCCCCTTCTTGTTCTTCAGCTTCACTTCGATCGGATGCCAGCCGCCGGCGTCCACGCCGCGCGGCGTGTAGGTGAGCAGGTAGCGCGTGCGAAACTCCGTCACGATTCGGGCGAACTCGCGGCGCAGGCTGCCCGCGCTTTCGGCGACGAACGTGTTCCCGCCCGTCACGCTCGACAGCTCCGTGAGAAACGGGGTCATGAACCAGCGGGGGACCTGACGTTCGAGGAGCTCGACGCCGGATCGGCGATACAGGAGCCCGCGGTTGGATACGGTCCCGAGCATCACCGAGTAGACGACGGGCTCGGCCCGGCGCGCGCGTTCGAGGACCGACACCGCCGGAAGCCAGCTGGCCGTATCGGCGCCGTCGCTGAACAGGAGGACGAGCTCGCGATTGCCGGCAGGACGGTCGGTCAACGTGAGCGCGCTGAACGCGGCGTCATACAGCGCCGTGCCTCCCGCCGCCTGCGCCTGCTGAAGCGCCGCGCGAATCGTGTGCGACACGGGCGCCCAATCCGAGTGGAGATCGACGCGCGCGTTGAACGTCAGCAGCGACGCCCGGTCCCCGGCCCGGAGCTCGTCGAGCGCGGCGTTTGCCGCCTCTTTGAGCTGCGCGAGCGTCGCCCCTCTGACGCTCTCGCTCGTGTCGAGCACGAGCGACATGCTGACCGGCATGTCGGTGAACGTCGCCGATTCCACCTGCTGCAGGACCCTGGTGTCGCGAAGCTCGAAATCCGCGGCGGTCAGGCCGGCGACCGGACGGTTGCCGTCCGTCACGAGGACGTTGACGCGTACGACTTCGACGCCGCCCCGGAATCTCGGCGCCGTGGCCTGATCCATCGCGAGCACGCAGGCATGCGTGGTGCAGCGCCAGCCGCTCATTGCCAGATCTCCGCCCGTATCAGATCGAGGAAGGCCCCCGGCTCGCTTCCGGGTCTTGCGAGGTAGGTCCAGAGTGGATCGACCGTACGTCCCCGCTGCTCCAGCATCGCTGGACACAACGGCGCGCGACGTCGGCCTCGCGGTTCGTCCGGCTCAGGAGGCGGGCGAGCGCAAGCCGCCCCGACTGTCCCCAGGGGAACGCGGCCGTCGCGGCGCGGTATCGCGCTTCCGCCTGGTCGACGCGGCCCTCCTGTTCCTCGATGGACCCGAGATACAGGAGCGCGAGATAGCGGTCGCTCGCGAGCGGGGAACGCGTGGCCGCCTCGAGCCATCGCCGGGCGTCATCGAGCGCGCCCATCAGGAGACGGAATCGTCCCAGGTGCAGCGCGGCCTTGTGCAGTGAAGCGTCCCGGCCCAGGGCTTCCTCGAAACCGACGGCCGCCGACCTCAGGGGCGTGGACTGCCTCAGGCCGAACCCGTCCACGGGGACACCGGGATCGACCTCGCAGGCACTGATCTCCCTGCCCAGTCCCTGTGCGAACGCCGCCTCCGCCTCCGAAGACCCGAGCACGGGTTGCGATCGCTTCGTGAGGTCGCTTCCCCACACCGGCGCGCCCGCCTTCATCAGCATCGCGCTGACGCTTCGGTACCAGAGGTTCGCGAACGGCCCGCGACGAGCGGTCGCGGAGCGTGGCGCCCTCGACCAGGCGCATGGCGGCGTTGAGGTGCGCGAGTGCCGCGGCGGTACGGCCCGACCCGAGGAGCCACAGACACGCATCCGTGTGCAGCATGGCAGCGGCGTGGAGGTCGTCCCGCGTCCACGGCGCGACGACTCGCCTGTCGCCTTCAGGGCGTCGTCGACAAAGGATCGGATCTCTGCTTCCGCGAGCGCGCTCGCCCGCTGCAGGGCGCCGCGTTCCGATGGCGGTAATCATCGACGAGCGGCCGGTACGCTGCGGCGGGCTAGGACCGGCCGACGGCAATTGCGGTCCGGCCCCGACGGTCATCACGACGGCGCAGCACAGCAGCGCGCGTGAGGGCATCAGCCGGCGGCGGACCGGTCCGAGTGTCCATAGTGATCGCTACAAGTGGCTTCAAAACCCGCAAGGTCCGGCTTCCACCCCAGCGCGCACAAACCGCGCGCCGGAACCTGGCTGAAGCCGGACGCCACCTTCGGTGTTGAACGCTCTAGTCTGCCGGACAGTCAAGCGCCGACTTGCCCTCATGCCAGACGACTTCATCGCGAATAGCCCCGCCTCGCGGTGACCTTTCCCTTCTTGTCCTTCAGCTTCACGTCGATCGGATGCCAGCCGCCGGCGTCCACGCCGCGCGGCGTGTAGGTGAGCAGGTAGCGGGTGCGGAACTCGGTCACGATCCGGGCGAACACGCGGCGCAGGCTGCCCGCGCTTTCGGCGACGAACGCGTTCCCGCCCGTGACACTCGACAGTTCGCTGAGAAATGGGGGCACGACAGTCAGTGGGACCGGGCGGTCGAGGAGCTCGATCCCGGATCGGCCGTACAGGAGCGAGCGGTTGGCTGGCGTGCCGAGCATCACCGAGTAGACGACCGGTTCGGCACGTCGCGCCCTCTCGAGAACCGACGATTGCGGAAGCCAGCTTGCCGTATCGGCGCCGTCGCTGAACAGCAGGATCAGCTCGCGATTCCCCTCGGACGAGTCGGTCATCGTGATCGCGCTGAATGCGGCGTCATACAGCGCCGTGCCTCCACCAGCCTCCGCCTGCTCGAGCGCCGAGCGGATGGCCGGCGACGGCGGCGCCCAGTCTGCCTGGAGGTCGACCGACGAGTGGAACGTGAGCAACGACACCCGGTCCGGGGCGGCGAGCTGGTCGAGCGCGGCGTATGCCGCCTCTTTGAGCTGCGCGAGCGTGCCGCCCTTGACGCTTCGCTCGTGTCGAGCACGAGCGACATGTTGACCGGAATGTCGGTCAGCGTCGCCGATTCGACCTGCTGCACGACCCTGGAATCGCGCAGCTCGAAATCCGCAGCGGTCGGCCCGGCAACCGGGCGGTTGCCATCCGTGACGAGCACGTTGACGCGGACGACCTCGACGCCGGTCCGGAACCTGGGCGGCGCGGCCTGAGCCGTCGCGAGGACGAGACAGGTCGTGAGGACCAGCCGGGTCATTGCCAGAGCTCCGCCCGAATCAAGTGGAGGACGGCCCCGGGCTCGCTGCCGGGACTCGAGAGGTAGGTCCAGAGCGGATCGGCCTTGGGACCGCGCCGCTCGAGCATCCGTTTCGTCACGGCGCGCGACTCGGCCTCGCGGTTCGTCCGGCTGAGGAGGTGGGCGAGCGCGAGCGGCCCCGATTGTCCCCACGCGAAGGTGGACATCGCGGCCCGGTATCGTGCCTCGGCCTGGTCGAAGCGGCCGTCCTGTTCCTCCAGCAATCCCAGCTACAGGAAGGCAAGATAGCGATCGCTTGCAAGCGCAGACTGCGTGGCGGCCTCGAGCCATCGCCGGGCATCGGCGAGGTCGCCGAGCAGGAGCCGCGATCGTCCGAGATGCAGTGCGGCCTCGTGCAGCGACGCATCCCGGCGGAGAGCGTCCGCGTAGAATCCGGCGGCGGCGTGAAGCGGCGTGGACAGCCGCATACCGAATCCGTAGCCGGGGACACCCGCATCCACCTGGCACGCGACGATCTCCAGGCCCAGCCCGCGCGCGAACGCCGCGTGCCCTTCCGAATACGGGAGCACGGGTTCCAAACGCTTGCCGAGGGCGGCGCCCCACGCCGGCGCACCCGACTTGACCAGGATCGCGGGGACGTTTCGGTACCAGACGTTCGCGAGCGCCCGCGAGGAACGGTCGCGAGCAGCCGCGACTTCGATCAGCCGGATGGCGGCAGCGAGGTGCGCGAAAGCAGCGGTCTCGCCGGCGGACCTCAGGAACCACAAACAGACATCGGTGTGGAGCATCGCGGCCGCGAGCATGTCGGCCCCCGTCCACGTGGCCGACTCACCGGCAGGGTTCAGGACGTCGTCCACGAACGACCGGATCCTCTGCTTCCGTCAGCGCGCTGGCCCGTTGCAGGGACGTTGGGCTCTGATGACGATAGTCGTCCACGAGTTGCCGGTACACCGCGGAGGCAGCACCGGCGGGCGGGCTGGGGTCCGGCCCCGACCGTCAGCAAGGCGGCGCAGCACAGCAGCGCGCGTGACGGCAACAGCCTGCGGCGGAACGGTGCCGGATTGTCCATGCAGCTCGCCTCGATGATCGCTGGTCTGCGTGAACAGTCAAGGGCTGATTGCGCGCGTGCCAGCCATGGCGGAACGATTGCACCATGGCGCGTGCCGTTCCCGGTCTGATCGCCGGCCGGTCCTACATCGTCGACAACCCGACGTCACGGACATTCCCGGCCTCAGTGGAACTTGGGATCGCGGCGGCCGACTTCAACGGCGACGGCCACGTCGACGTGGCCGTCGCCGTCCGGAGCGCGCAGGGATCGCTCCTCGACAAGGATCCGTATCCTCACGGGGACCGGCACGGGCGGCTTCGTGTTCTGGCTGGACGTCTAGGCCCGCCGCGTCGCGCCTTGGATGGATCGGGGCCGCCGACATGAATCGGGACGGACGTCCAGACGTCGTCGTCGGGCACGGCGGGAGCGTAAGCGACACTTTCACGATCGCGGTCGACCCGACCACAGATCGTGATGTCTCCATCTGATGCTGCAGCTAGCCCTACGCGGCGGGGACGTGGCAGGAAGTGGAATGACGCGACGGCGGCGGGGCAGGATGTGGCGCGAATCCGGACGCCGAGCCCGCCGGGCGCCGCCAAGGACGTCGCGACGATCTTGAGGTAGACGATTCTGTTGAGGTCGTTACTTCTGCATGGTGAAGGGCTGCCCGGTGAAACCGGAGCCGGCGACCGTTCCTGTGACTCGCCGGCCCGTTCCGTCCATCTGACCAGTCATGGTGAAGTCCGTGAACGGGGCGACCTTTATGCGCATGACTACCTGACCGCTTGCGTTGATCGTCGCGATAGCCCCGGTCGGGCCCACTTGTCCATTACCCGCCGGAGTGGCAATCGTACCGGCGAAGACACCGACAGCCTGGGTCAGTGACATGCTGAAGGTCGGAAGCGCATTCGACTGCAGGACCCACCCTGCCAGGCGCCGGTCATGGTTCCAACAATGAACTCGACGTTGCCAGTCGTGCTACCACCCTTTCCATCAGTGATCGTGACAACCGCGTTGCCGTTTCCACCATTCGTGAACGGCCCCGCCTGTGCTGTGCTGCCGGTGCGTGCGTTGCCGGCGATGTCCCAGGCAAACGTGAGCGCATCCCCGTCGGCATCCGTGCCGGCGGCATTGAAGGTGTATGTGCCGAAGTCTTGCACACCAAATGTCGGCGTGACCGTCACGCTGGTGACGACAGGCGCGCGGTTTGGCTGGGTCGGAGTCGTTGGAGTAGTCGGGGTCGTCGGCGTCGATGAGCCGCCACATGCGCTGAGGGTAAGTGCAGCTACACACAACATAAAGCGCTTCGTCGAC
Source organism: uncultured Acidobacteriota bacterium (assembly GCA_963820645.1). Lineage (GTDB taxonomy): Bacteria > Acidobacteriota > Vicinamibacteria > Vicinamibacterales > 2-12-FULL-66-21 > JALZOC01. The sequence goes on from CAWGAS010000014.1 coordinate 44,820, forward strand.
GAACTCCATTCCTA
>CAWGAS010000015.1:0-94182 GCA_963820645.1 uncultured Acidobacteriota bacterium
ATGTTATGTTAGCCTTCGACGACGTATTGCTCTTACAGTCAGGAAGGCCCCGGCTCTAGCCGCGACCGACGAGCGAGGCGATGTCGAGGACGACCTCGGGGCCGGGCGCGCCCCTGACCTGCCTGGGGGTGGGAACGCTGAGCGTGCGCACGTCCTTGACGAAGACGCGCTTGATCGTCTTGAGCATGATCGAGAGGTCGAGCGCGAGCGAAAAGTGCTTCAGATAGTAGAGGTCGTAGTTGTGCTTCTCGATCGAATCCAGGGGATTGTCGGTGGCGCGGAAGTACACCTGCGCCCAGCCGGTGATGCCCGGCGGCACGAGGTAGCGGAGACTGTAGGTCGGAATCGTCTTCTCGAGGATCTCGACTTCCCTGATCCACTCGGGACGCGGACCGACGAGCGACATGTCTCCCTTGACCACGTTCCACAGTTGCGGCAGCTCGTCGATGCGGAGGCGGCGGAGGCAGGCCGCCGAGCCGCGTCACCCGCAGGTCCGGTCCGTCCGGGGTCTGGATGAACGGACCCTGGTGTTCGGCGCCTCCGCCTGCATCGTCCGGAATTTCCACAGCACGAAGGGACGGCCCAGGTAGCCGATCGCGCATCTGGCATAGAGCGGCGGGCTGCGATCGACGATCGCGGATCGCGGCGGCGACCAGCAGCACGGGACGGCCGGCACCAGGAGGATCGCCGCGATCACGACGGCGAGGCATCGGCAACCCGCTTGGTCGTGAAGTACAGGCTGCCGGAGCCGGCAGCACGTGGTCGAGCGCCCAGCCGAGATCGTTGGCGTGCTGCGGCGACACCTTCCGAACATCGACTCGTGGAACTCGTTGATGCTCACGATCGGAATGAGGCTGGCAATCGCCGCCGTCAGCGTCAGCCGGGCCTGCTCGGGGTTGCGGCTCGTCCAGCGCTGGTCGACGACGACCAGATCGACGTCGTCGGTCGACCTCGTCCGACGAAGTGGCAATCCGGCCCGGCGCGGGCCGATTGATGGTCGACCCGAGGTAGTCGCCGTAGCGTTCGTCCGACAGGATCACGATCTTCAGATCGCCCAGGCTGAAGCCCGTCGCCGAGCAGCACCAGACGGCGCCAGACGAGCATGCCGGCGTGCGTGCCCGCCACAATCAACAGGAGGCTGATCTTCGGGGCGAACTTCACCTGGGGCGCAGAGGTAGAAGTAGGTCATCGCGAACACGCAGCACGCCACGCGGATCCGAGCAGGCCGCCGATCAGGGCGACGAAATCACGATGTCGCGCAGTTCGTACAGGCCGGCGGCATACGCGGTCCGATCATGCAGAAGACAGCACCGGCATGAACGGAAGGACCAGGGGGTGGTCAACGATCCGGATCGCGGAGCACTGAAGACAGCGCCAGCGCCGCAGAAGAGCAGGACGTCCCCCGCCCGACAATCAACCTCCGGCCGATCCAGAGCCGATCGACTGGTCGCATCATGGGTTTACACCACCGTTGGCGAATTACGCGGGTCGACGACTTCTGGTCGTACTACTCCGTATCCCTGCGGTAGTACTGGGAGTAGTAGTAGGCGTGCCGCTGGAGATCGACGCGGTTGAGCACGGCGCCGACGTTTGCCGCGGGCGCGTACTGCAGCTGCTCGACGGCCCGGCGCGCCGTCATGGCGGCTCACATTTCGGCGCCGACGACGAACACGACGCCCGTCACGGCATGCGCGATCACCGACGCGTCCGTCGACGGCCATCACCGGAGGCGTGTCGATGATCACCCAGTCGAAGTGCTCGGCGGAACGAGCCGAGGATCCCGGAAGCGCGGCGATCCGAGCAGCTCCGCGGGATTGGGCGGTATACGTCCCGCGGTCAGGCATCCACAGGCCCGAATCGTTGGTCTTGATCACCACGTCCGGCGCCTTGCTCGTCCCGACGAGCACGTTCGACAGGCCCGGTTCCTGCGACCGGTGGAACACCGTGTGCACCCGGCTTGCGCATGTCGGCGTCGATGAGCAGGACGCGGGTGGCCGGCCTGCGCCAGCGACGCGCCAGGTTCGTGGCGACCACCGTCTTTCCCTCACCCGGCCCGGTGCTCGTCGACGATCGTGCGATCTCCCCGCCTCTCGGCGGACGAGAACAGCAGGTTGGTGCGGAGCGCCGCAGAAACTCTCCGCGAAGTTGGGCGGCACGCCGTTGGCGATGAGCGGCGACGGCATGGACTTGTCGAAGAGGGCGGGAATCATCCCGAGGAACGGCAGTGCGCAGATGCTGCTGCATCTCCTCGCGGAGTCTTGATGCGGTTGTCGAGATACTCGAAGAGGAACGCCAGGCCGCAGCGCGAACGCCGCACCGCCGAGAGGGCGCAGCAGCGAGGTTCCTCGCGAGTGAGGATGATCGGTACGCCGCGGCGTTTCCGCCGGATCGACGATCCGGATGTTGTTCGTCCTCAGCTCGCCGGAGATGCCGGTCTCCTTGGTGCGCTGCATCAGGACTGTCGAAAATCTGGCGGTTGCTCTCGGCCTCGCGTTCGAGCACCCGTACTCGATCGCCTTGCGATTCATCGCCAGCGCTTCGCCCTTCTGCTGGTCGAGCGCCTCGGCGAGACTGCGCTCCTGACGCTCCGCGGCGAGATACTCGTTGCGGACCGACTGCACCACCTTGGCCACTTCGCCTTCGAGCTTGGTCTGCGCGACCTGGCGGTGGAGCGCAGCTTCACGATCTCCGGATGCTTGTCGCCGAATTTCTCGCTCGCCTCCGCGAGCTGCCGCTGCAGCCCCGCCAGCTCCGCCTTCTGCTGCTGGATGAAGCCGTTGGCCAGGATCGCGGGGAAGGTGTCGAGACCGGTCCGGTTCGACTCGATCGATTCGAGCTGCCGGTGTAGGCCCTCTTTGATGATCCGATCCGTCTTCGCGCGCGTGACCGCCGCGTTCAGATCGCTGAGCTTCTGGACGACGATGTCCTGCGGTCGTCGATCGAGACCGCGCCGTTCTCCTCCCGATAGCGCTGCAGCGCCTGCTCGCTCGAGTCGACGAGCTTGCGCTGCTCGGCCAGCCGCTCGCCGAGCCAGTCGGTGGCTTCCTTCGACGCGAGGAACTTGTGTTCGAGGTTCTGCTCGATGAAGGCGCGGGCGTGCGCGTTGGCGGCGTCCGCGGCAAACTGTGGATCGGTGGACGTGTACCTGACGTCGACGAGACGGCTGCTTCGGATCGGGGTCACGACGAGCCGTGCCAGGAACCGGTCGATGGTGGCCGATTGCCGGCGCGTTTCATCGGGAAGGGGCGCCTCCGTGGCAGCCCCCTCTGGCGCACGCTTGAACCACGACGCCAGGGTGCCGCTGACCGCGCCGGCCGCCTTGTCGCGCGGAGGCGGCGCCCGGGCGGGGGATTCAGGACCGGAACGCTCCACAGTTTCGCCGCGTCGAGGGTGCGCCGGGCCAGCGCCCGGCTCTGCAGCATTCGTACTGGGTCTGGTAGTAGTCGTCGGTCGCTGTTGGGTTCGACCGCTCCTTGAACGTGCCCACGTTGGCGCGGCTCATTGGACTCGATCAGGATCTTGGCGCGGGCTTCGTAAATCGGGATCCGCGTATACGTGTGGACCACCGTGCCGACGACCACGACGACGAACACGGACGCGACGAGCCAGCGCCGCTTCGACAGAATCCGCAGGTAGTCGCTTCAGGTGACGGCGCTCCGCCCGACATCAGGCCGCGCCGTAGGCGTGAGGGTGCGGCACGGGCTGCGGCCCCAGCGGACGCGTGTCGTCCAACTCCGTCAATCTTGAATCGCGAATGTCAGTCATTCCCTTTTCGTCTGATTTCAACGCGTCGCTGGGTACGATCAGCGTGTCGCCAGGCTTCACGATCTCGGTGACGGCGCTCTTGACCTTGATGTCGATTTTTTTCCCGTTCTCAATCCGGACAATCCTGATCCGGTTCAGCGCGCCGTTCTCGGTCTGGCCGCCGGCCAGCGAGAGCGCCTGCAGGACTGTATCTGCCTTGTGACCGCATAGGCACCCGGGCTCTTGACTTCGCCGAAGATGTAGATGGTTCCCCTATGGGCACGAAGACCGTGTCGCCGTCCTGCAGCGGACGGTTCTGACGGAAGTCCCCGGCCTGCAGCGCGGAGAGATCGACTTTACAGAATGTCGGCGGTCTCGTCCTGTCCGGGAAGGACCGGTGCTCCCCCTGGTCCGCTTTTGGTCGGACGATGATGGCGTCGCCGGACGCGTTCGGCGTCGAGCCGCCGGCGCCCGCGAGAGCCTCGATGATCGTCATCGTCCCGGTCAGCGACTGCTGGCCCGGCGACTTCGCTTCTTCCATGATGAAAATCCGCTTGCTGCGGTAGGTCTCGACGCCGACGCTGACTTGAGGGTCCCGGAAGAGCGTTTCGCCGAGACGCTTGCGGGAGCGTGTTCTCGAGGGCGCGGCTGATCAGCCCTCCAGCCTTTATGGGGCCAAGATGCGGAAAGGTGAACGTGCCGTCGGCTTCCACCGAGTAACGCCCGCTGAGGGCCGCCTGGTCGAACACCGAGATGACGATGACGTCACGGGGCCCGATGACATAGTTCTCGGACGACAGCGACTGCGCCGCGCCGGACGAACGCCCCACCGGCAGGCACACGAATGCGACGAGAGCATAAGGAAGATCAGGATGCGGTGGGCACGGGTCATAACGTTACGTTCCATAGGTGAACGGACAGGCCCATCCGCCGCCCGGAGTAATCGCGGCTGCGCTGATCGTTGGAGCGGCGATCGGAGTGTGCGACCCCAGAGCCGATCCGAGACGTGCGGTTGAGGCGCATTGCCAATGGCGAGATAATCCGGTTGATATCGGTGCGAAGGCCGATCGCCTGGTGCGAGGTCAGCGTGCGATACTGCGATTCGGCACGGTCGAAGGCGACGATGACGTGCGGCGCCGACGATCTGGCGGCGAACGGCGCCGCCGAGCGTGTTGATCACGTAGGTACGGGCGCACCTGCTGGTAGCAGTACGCCAGGTCGCGGCTCCAGCGCGCGGTGAACCGCGTGGCGCTCATCAGCGTGTACGACAGATTCACGTCGGCGACCACGCCCGTGAAGTCGGGAAGCGTCGGGCTGCTCGGAACGAAACGCCGTCGCCACGCGGGCGGCGCCTGAGATGAGCGCCGTGGCCGCGAAGTCGAAGCCGGACATGATGCGAAGGCCCGAGGAGTCCCGCTCCGGCGAGAACTCGAACGCGACTCGGACCGGTCGACGGTCACCTCCGCAGACGTCTTGGCTGACAGCTTGCGCCGCGCCGTGAGACGCACGCTGGCGATCGCGCTGGTCGAGCTGGTTCGCGCAACCTGGTCCCCATGAAAAACTCATCCGCCGCGAATCGGGTGCTGCCCTGGTTTCCGGAAACGTCCAGGAACAACCGTGGACGCAGGCGGTAGCTGATCCCCGCGGTCACGTCCGTTTCCTGGAGCAGCGTCTCGTGTCAATGAGCTCATGTTGGTCGCTGGTGGCCCTTCCTGAAGCCGGCACCGCCAAAGAGGGTCACGCGGCCGAGAAACAGGTCGGTGCGCAGCGTGCCCTGCGGAATCACCGACCGCGCGTTGACGACCGGCTGCAGTACTCGAAGCGCGGCGCGAGGTCCGCGGTCACGAGCGCTCTGCCGCCGATTCGGCAGCCACGTCGGACCTGCGGCGTCATGGTCAGGACGAAGTCGGGACATGGGGGTCGGCGCTTTTCGGATCGATGAACACGTTGTGCTCAACGCAAGGTTGTGGATCGTGGAGATTGGAGAAAAGTAGAGCGGTCCCAGATGCCCACTGGCGGTTTTCCGAGCTTCCGCTATCCGGTCGAACCCGACTGCGGTGCCGCGGCCTCGCCGGTCAAGGCGAACGACCCCGCCGCAGCCGCAGCCGCCAATAGAAACCGGTGTCTCAATGTCATCAAGCAGGCTCCCGCCCTCTGACTTCCAGCCCGTGGACCGGACTCAGCAGTCCGGACAGTTCGGCGGCAGCCTGCGAGAGGACCATCTCGATCCACCTCGCCCGGAACCCACCGTCGGATGCGGCGACGGGCGATGCGGCGACGTCCAAAGCGGTCGCCAATCGATTGGGGCGTCAAGACGAAAGGACACAGGCAGACGGAGTCGGCCACGGTGGTCGACTCTTTGCGGAGTTTCGTCGCAGCTCCCCGGGCCGTCAGCGCGACCAAGGACACCGGGGCACCGCTAGCGCGAGACCGACTGTCGCAGTCTGTCGCATTACGCCATTCCTCTTCCTATCGGACGGAGTGTCGGGAGTGGGCCAATTCTGACCCAGGATCGCGTGTGCCGTCAACGTCTTTCCCTGCAGAGCCGTAACATACGGGAATTTCGTATCTTTTGTGCAACAAACGTGGCACGCCGGCGACAAACCCTAGTTTTTCAGGTCGGCGCGGTGGACACGGGTGGTGGTGGTCGTCAACGAAGCCATGGCGCGTCAGTTCTTTCCCGGCGAGGATCCGATCGGCCGCCGCATCATCTACACCTCGCGCCGCCAGAACGATCCGCGCACGATCGTCGGCATCGTCGGCGACGTGCATCATTTCGGGCTGCAGAAGCCGCCGGCGCCGGAGTTCTACACGCCGCAGACGCAGCCCCCGTCGTACCACGCGATGACGGTCGTGATGCGGGTCACCGGCGACACCGCGGCGCTGATTCCGGCCGTGCGCGCGGACGTCCGGGCGCTCGCGCCCGATGCGCCGCTCTACAACGTCCGCACGCTCGAGCGGATGGTCGACGCGTCGGTTTCGGACGCGCGATTCAGAACCCTGTTGCTGGCGTTGTTCGCCGCGCTGGCGGTTGTGCTGGCGGCGGTGGGGACCTACGGCGTGATCGCGCTGACGGTGTCGCATCGCACGCAGGAGATGGGCATTCGCCTGGCGCTCGGCGCCCGGCCGTCCGACATTCTTCGCATGGTACTTGGGGCCGGCCTGCGGCCGCTTCTTGCAGGCGCGGCCATCGGCCTGGCGGGCGGGCTCCTGCTGTCTCGCGCCGTTGCCGGGTTGTTGTTCAAGGTGACCCCGGCCGATCCGCTGACGTTCGTGGTGGCGGCCGCCGTGATCCTGACTGCCGGCCTGGCCGCCGCGTGGCTGCCGGCGCGCCGCGCGTGCCGCGTCGATCCCGCGATTGCCCTGCATACGTCGTAGGGTTCCGCTGCCGCCGGTGACCGGCCCCGCCCCGTCCTTCCCTGGCGACAATCAGCGACAGCACTTGTGGCTTCCGCCTTCAGGCGGAAGGATGCAACGGCCGCCCGACTTCCGCCTAAAGGCGGAAGCCACGAGAGCGGAGTGTTCACAGACCCCGCCCCTGCATCTGACCGTCCATCCAGGGAAACAACCGCGTTATTCGAGCAAGGGGCGTCAAGGCAGGACATGCGCCCCGTCGAGCGCGAGGTCGTGATCGGTGCCCCAGACTTCTCGAATGCGGCGTTCGGCAAGAAACACCAGAGTCGACGCATCGACGTAGGTGAGCTTGTGTCCCCGGAAGCGATCGAGCGTCCGGCCGACAGCCTCGTGATGGGCCGCGTCGAGGCCCAGCAGCTCGAGACGGGGTAGATCGGCGAGCGCCAGCCGAAACGTCCGTGCCGCCTCCTCGCCGAGCCGGTCGAGGAACCACCCATACGTCTCCGAGACAACGGCGATGGACGAGTACCAGCGGCGGGGCGGGTCGGCCAGGAGTCGGAGGGCGGCGTGATGGTAGTGATCCGAGCGGTCGAGGAAGGCGATGAGCACCCCATCCGGCCTCGTTTCATGCGGGCGGGCTACTGCGAACCGAGCTGACGCCTGGTGTTCAACGAACACCGCGTCTGCACCAGGTCCCACTTGATCCAGTCCTCGTTGTTGTTCCTGACGAGGCTCGAATGCCGGAGCGGGCGGCCGGTGCGGTCCGGGCAGGTGAGCGTCAGCGAGGTCACCGCGTTGGTCGCCGGATCGCGCTCGTAGGTGAAGGTCACGCTCTCGGATCCCATGCCCTGCGTTTCGGACGTCGTCGCGCGGTCCTTGTCGAACGTGTATTGCGACCAGGAGCCGTCCGATTTTTTCGTCTCGACCTTGACGACGGCAGTGCCCGCGAGATGGTAGGTGAACTCGAAGGTCAAGGGGGTCGCCGCGTCGCCCCACCGGTTTTCCTGTCGAATCACGCGGCCGTTCCCGTCGTACCAGTTCTCGGTGAACTTCCCCGGCTCGTCCATCGTCTTCAGCTCGTCCCGATCGGTGTAGGTATATTGAAAGACCTTGGCGCCGGCCGTGGCCTTCGACAGCCGGCCGCGCGCGTCGTACGCGTATCGCACCTCGGCGCCGGTGCTGTCGTTCGCGCGGACGATGCGATCCTTCCCGTCGTACTCGAACGCGATCCATCCGCTCTCGGCGTCCATCTTCAGCAGGCGCCCGGCGTCATCGCGGCGATAGTGGATGACGTGGCCGTCGTCGTCACGTTCCTCGCTGATCGCGCACGATTTGCGAATACCCGGTCCGCACGGCAGGAAGTACCAGACACTGCTGTCGGCCCGCCGCAGCACCCAGTTGAAGCCCGTCCACCCGATCTGGGCGCCGTCCCACTCGTCGGCTGACGATCGATGGGCGTAGACCGCGTTGAAATGCGAGATGCCCGGTGATGTCCGATGGAACTGGATCGGCGTGCCGTGGGCGAGAATCAGCCGCGCCTCCTGGAACTTCTGGGCGTCACCAAGCAGATACACTTCGCCGAGGTGGGTCGTCCCGATGCCGAACTCCTTCGAGACGCGGTATCCCGAGAGATAGGTGCGGCGGAGGACCAGCGGAGGGGTCCCACGGACAACGAGGTCCTCGTTCTCGCGGATGTACACGCCGGTCCCCAGACCGACGTGTCCTTTGTGCAGCGGTTCGTAGGAGCTCGGAAGATCGTGCTCGGTGCGAGGCGTGTCGCCGGGCAGCATCAGTAACATGGCGCCGGACGTGACCGGGCCCGCAAAGATGACGGCGACGAGCCCGAAGCAACAGATAACGGCTGAGGCGAGGATTAGCTTGCGCAAGCTGAGTTGAAGGGCAACAACACTGCCGCGCGACACGCGCGGGAACTAGGCCCGGCCTCCCGCGAAACAGAGCTCCCGCGCTGACAGATTCCGGTGCGCGGATTACAGATCAGGGGCTGCATCAATTTGCGCGCCTCTGGTACCAGATGCCCTTGTCGTGATCAACCATGAGCCGAAGGGTCTGCTCATAGCGTTGGATTTCGGCGCTCCACAATGCTGACTCTGCCGAACCAACATAGCCCGGAATGGCAAACACGAACTCCTCGAGCGTAATGCGCTGCGCGCCGTCGAACGGCTCGAGTGACCAACGGCTCTGGCTGGTTCGCTTCACTCCCTGTGCCGACAAATATGAATGAGTGTAGGTTCCGTCATGTCTCAATTCCAGCAGGTCGGAATTCTCACCACGATTCAGACCATAGAGACCTGAAATCTCGCCGCGGTCTATCGTTGGCCGCGACGCACATCCAACCGCCAGGAGGAACGCACCAGCGACCAGCGCGTGGGCCTTCATTTACAGCCGGACCCGACCAAGGGGCGCGCCGTTGCGAGTGACGGCTCGAGATCTTCTTCTCTTTGTCGTTCCATGATCTGATGCCTGGCCTAATCCCAATCCCTAATTCGACTTTGTCAGATCCTCTTCAGAACGGGCATCAGCGGGCGAGCGGGGTCGGCGGCTGCCGCGATGCGGAGCACGCCGACGCAGCGCGCAGCTGGAAAGCGCGCCCGGCGATTCCTCGCGGCGACTCCCGTCCCTGTGATCCGCGTCGCCCAACCGTAACGCCCGGCGCATCTGTGCGCCTGGCACATGTCGTCCACACGCACCCCTAGTCGCCGCGGCAGCGCAAGCGTATGAGCCGGGAGCGCTTTCCCGGCGTGCGGAGCGGCGGCGGCCGACGACCCCGCTTGCCCGCCCGCCGATTTCACCATCCTCAGATCTGACAAAGTAGTACTGGGGCCCTTCGATCATACCGGATCGGCGGCGTCGCAGAATCCTTTCGAACCACAGCACGAGCGCCAACCCCGCGATGAACAAGGGAAGCCTGAACATCGCGAACATCAGCAGCTGGAATTGCCATGTCGTCTCGTAGCCTGGAATCGCATCTACAGACGTGATCCTGGCAACGGCGTAGGAAGACGCACTGACCGCAGTGATCGTGCTCCACACGAACCAGCGTGCTTACCTTTTCCACAGCCCGTCCGCGAAATCGGCAAAGCGATCCCAGTCGAACGGGGTGAGGTTGTGCACGCCGCGTTCGGACGTGATACCCGCGGCGGCCCACGATGAGCGGCCGGTCGAGCGGCGGCATCTCGCCGGCCCGCATCGGCGGATCGCCCCAGAGCCCGTAGACGGGAGACGCGTGGACCTGCGACAGGAACTCCCCGCGCGGATCGGACCAGAGATCTTCGTCCGCGCTCGCGACGTAGAGCGCGCGCGGCGCGATCAGCGAGAGCAGCATGTGCTGATCGACCGGCAGCGCGTCCGACGCGTGCGGCGAAGTCCTTGTAGTGGCCGGCGAACCAGTGCGGGAACGCCTCGGTGATCCTGGCCAGCGTCTCGCCGAACACGCGGCGGCTGAGCGCTGCGCCGCCCTCGCCGGACTCGTTGGCGATCGTGATCGCGAACCGCTCGTCCTCGGCGCCCGCCCAGAGCGCCGCCTTCCCGCCGCGCGAATGGCCGACGACCGCGACCTTCTTCGCGTCCACGCGGCGGTCGGTTTCGAAGTAGTCCATCGCGCGGCTCGCACCCCAGGCCCAGGCCGCGAGCGCACCCCAGGCGTTTCCCGGACGCGGGCCCGAGACGCTGCCTTCGAACAACCGGATCGCGCCTTCACGAAAACGATCCTTGTCGTCCGGCGCCAGGTCCGAATTCTGCAGCGCCGCGACGGCGTAGCCGCGCGCGATCACCTGCTCGGCCGGCCAGAATCCCGAGCGCTCGCGGCGGGTGGGATCCGTGTTGGTTGGCGGACGATTGTTCAGGAGCAGGAACACCGGCACCGGTTCACGCCGCGCGTTGGGCAGGAACAGCGTGATCTCGAACCGGTGCGTGCGGCCGCCCTGTTCGCTGAGCACGGCAATCCGCTTGAGGGTTGCCGCGCCGTCCATCGCACGAGGGTTTTCTTCGACGACTTCGAAACGAAGCTGCTGCGGGACGCCCGGCGATCGCCCGTAGACGTGCTCGCGGAACAGCTCGAGAATCTCCAGGCGCCGGCCGGCCCACGCGTCACGCGTCCGGACGGTCGTCCCGTTCAGCGTCAGCGGGTCGGGGAGCGTGTAGGCAGGGACTCGCGCCTCGTCGTAATTGAACGCCGGCCGTTGTTTCGCCGTCTGTTCCACGGTCTGGGGTTTGGCCCGCCAGCCGGTGTCCTGTGCGCCGATGGCGACCGACAGGGCGAGCAGGACGACGGTCCAGACAGCGGGACGGTGCATGGGCCCATAATACGGCCTGTCCACGGTCCGCCGTCACGCGGTACGCAGGTTCGCAGCCGCCCAACCAGCCGGACGTTCGCTTCGTCCTTATACACGCGCCAGGAGATTCCCATGCTGACGTGGCTCAACCAGTGGCTTCAGGACTTGCGCTACGGGATCCGGACCTTTGCCCGCACGCCCGGCTTCACCACGCTGGCGGTGCTGTCGCTGGCCCTCGGCATCATGGCGACGACCGCGATGTACAGCGTCATCCACGCGGTCGTCCTGGATCCGTTCCCCTACAAGGACGTCGATGCGCTGATGAGCGTCCGCGTGTGGGACCCGGGCGGGCGCGGCGGCCGCCTCGGCTACAGCACCGATCAGTTCCTCGAGATCGCCGAACGGAACACGATCTTCGAAGGGACGATCGCGTCCACGATCTCCGACATCCTGTGGACCGGCGAGGGCGACCCGCAGCGCCTGCGCGGCAACTACGGCACGCCGAACACGTTCCTCGTCATGGGCGTGCCGCCGCTCCTCGGACGGCCTTACCTCCCCGACGACGGCCGGCCGGATGCGGCGCCGGTCGTCGTCCTCGGCTACCGGTTCTGGCAGCGGCAGTTCGGCGGCGACACCGCCGTGGTTGGCCGGCAGCTCCGCCTCAACGACAAGGTCCGCACCGTCGTCGGGGTGATGCCGAAGCGGTTCATGTGGCGCGGCGCCGACGTCTACCTGCCGGTCACCTTCGCGCGCGGGACCTCGTCGAAGGGATCAGGAACGTGCACCTGCTCGGGCGGTTGAAGCGGGGCGTGACCGACGCGCAGGCCGAAGCGGATCTGAATCCGATCATCTCGGATCTCGCGAGGAAGGAGCCGACGCAGTTCCCGCAGACGTGGCGTGTCGGGCTGCTGTCCTTCAAGGAGACCTTTCCAAGCAGCATCCGCGACGATCTGTGGGTCCTCTTCGGCGCCGTCGGCCTGCTGCTCCTGATCGCGTGCGCGAACGTGTCGAACCTCCTGCTGTCGAAGGCGGCCGCCCGTCAGCGCGAAATGGCCGTCCGCGCCGCGCTCGGCGGCAGCCGGCTGCGCCTGCTGCGTCAGTTGCTGACCGAGAGCCTGATCCTCGCGGTGGCGGGCGGCATCGCCGGGACCGCGCTCGCGTACGGCGCGCTCCGCGCGATCCTGACGCTCGTGCCGCCGAACACGATCCCCGACGAGTCCGAGATCGCGCTCAACCTGCCGGTGCTCCTGTTCGCGCTGGCGATCTCGGCGGTGACCAGCGTGATCTTCGGCCTGGCGCCCGCGCTCCACACGTGCACGCGGGACCTGGCGAACCCGCTGCGCAGCGGCGGCCGCAGCGTGTCGGGCGGCGTGGCCCAGGCGCTCCTTCGCAAGGGCCTCGTGGTCAGCGCGGTCGCGCTCTCGATCATGCTGATGGTCGGCGCGAGCCTGATGGTCAGGACCGTGCTCGCGATCGGGCGCGTGGAGCTCGGCTTCCGGCCCGACCGCGTCCTCGCCCTGCGCGTGCCCCTGCCGGATCGCAAGTATCCGGATCCCGCCCGCCGCGTGCTGTTCTTTCAGGAAGCGCTGCGATCCATCGCGAGCGTCCCTGGCGTGACCGCGGCCGGCGTCAACACGACCGCGCATCCGTTCGGCAACACCGGGGTTCCGGTCGAGGTTCCCGGCATGCCCGCCGTCGAGCAGCCGCCCGTCATGCACCAGGTCAGCGAGGACTACACGAAGGCGCTCGGGATTTCGCTCGTGAAAGGCCGGCTGTTCACCAGCGCGGACATCGAGGGCCGCCGGCAGGTCGCGCTGGTCAACCAGGCGTTCGAGCGCACGCGGCTCGAGGGCGGCGCGGCGGTCGGCCGGATCGTGCGGATCCCGCGCCTGAAGCAGCCGCCGATTGGCGCGTCCGACGACGGGGTCGAGATCGTCGGGGTGGTGGGCGACACGTTGAACCGCGGAATCAGGGACGAACTCCTGCCGGAGATCTACCTTCCGTACTCACTGCTCGGCGCCGCGAACCGGGTCGTGGTGCAGACCACAGGCGATCCGGCGGGCGTGACGCGTGCGGTGGTGGAGCGCATCCACGCGATCGACGCGGATCAGCCGGTGACCGACGTCAGATCGCTTGACGCGTTCCTGGACGAGTTCGTCTACGCGGGCCCCCGTTTCAACGTCGTCCTGCTCTCGGTGTTCGCGGCGCTGGGCCTGACGCTCGCCGTCGTCGGCGTCTACGGCGTGATGTCGCACGCGGTCGTGCAGCAGACGCGCGAGATCGGCGTGCGGATCGCGCTCGGCGCGGAACCGGGGTCCGTCGCGCGCATGGTGGTGAAATCCGGCGCGGCGCTGCTGCTGGCCGGCATCGCGCTCGGTCTGGCGGGCAGCGTCTTCGCGGCCCGGCTGCTGGCGCAGCAGGTCTGGCAGGTCTCGACGCTCGATCCGATCTCGTTCGTCGCGGTGTCGGCGATCCTTCGACGCGGGAAGCTGGAAGCGGGAAGCTGGGCGGCGGGGAGCGGGACGCTTCTAATGAAGCCGCTCGGCGCGGGCACTCGATCGTCAAGACGCTGGCCTTTCTGGATGACGTGTCGGCACGGCGGGCCTGCAGCAGATTCCCCAGGCCTGCGGCAACCGCTTCGACCATCGGAGCGTGGGCTTCCGTAAAGGGTTGCCGGCGCGTCGAGTAGAGCGTCAGCACGCCCGACCAACTGCGCCGTCCGCGCAAATCGCGGTGCTCAGGCATCGCAAGGGCGGCGGGTCGAGTCGCATCGCGAGATTCCCCAGGTCGAGCGCGGCTTCGGAGTTGACGATCGTCTGGCCGATTGGCCGCGACCCAGCCCGCTCAAACGCTGACCGACCTGAATCGTCGTCCCGACGATCGCTTCGGCGTGGGCGCCGTTGACGGAGGTCGCGACCAGCGTGTCGGTCTCCGGGTCGTGCAGGTACAGCGCGCAGATGTCGGCCGGCATCAGCGTCACGGAGGATCGCATGGATGCGTGACAGGGCCTCGTCCACGCTCGACGCCGTCGCCGCCTGGACGCCGAGCTCGAAGAGCGTCGCGAAGGTCTCGGCGTCGCCGCGTCTGCGCAGCGATCGCCGCATGTCGTGATGCGCCGTGCCGGCGATGTCGCGACAGCCCGTGCGGCGGCCGGGTCGACGGGAGCTCGACCACCGGCGGGCTGCTCTCCAGCATCGTCACGAACGTGCTGACCACGCGCGGATCGTACATCGTGCCGCTGCGGGACTGCACGACGCGGATCGCTTCCTCCCGGCTGAGCCGCGTGCGATACGGACGGTCCGACGTCAGCGCGTCGAAGCAATCGACAACCGACAGGATGCGCGCACCGATCGGAATCTCTTCCGCGGCCAGGCCGGCCGGATACCCCGTGCCATCCCAGCTCTCGTGGTGATGCCGCACGATCGGCACGACCGGGTACGGAAAGCCGATCGCGGCCAGGATGTCGGCGCCGACGTTCGCGTGCCGCTTCATGTTCTCGAACTCCGTCGGCGTCAGGGTGCTCGGCTTGTTCAGGATATGGTCCGGCACCGCGAGCTTGCCGACGTCGTGGAGCAGGGACGCCGCCTCGAGCGCGCGCAGCTGCGCATCGTCTGTCGATCCCGAGCGCGTGCGCGAGCTTGACGGCATTTTCCTGCACGCGGCGGATGTGGCCGTGGGTGACCTGGTCCTTGGCATCGATCGCCTGCGCGAGCGTCTCGATGGTGGACAGGTACATCCCGTTGACCTGATCGAGGTGGCCGACGCGATCCTCCATCCGGCCGACGGTATTCCTGAACGTCGCGTAGATGATGAACGGGATCGGGGCCAGGAGCACGAGGGCGAGCACGTCCGGGTGACGCGCCTGCACCAGCACGACGAGCAGCGCGGCGACCGCGGCGCCTCCGAAATACGTCAGCCACAGCCCGAGAAAGTGCTCGCGCCAGATCGGCAGCGCGCGGACCCGCTGTTCGAACGCGATCGCCAGCGCGATGAGGCCGGTATTCAGGATGAAGAAGAGCGCGGCGAAGATCGTCAACGAACCGATCAGACTGGGCACCGACACCTTGGTCGCCGCCATCGGCCCGTCCCCGGCAATCAGGAAAAACGCGTGGGCCGCGATCCACATCGCCAGCGGCGGCGCGGTCGCGTTGAACACGCACGCGCCGCGCCGGGATGGGCCGGCGCGCCAGCCGCATGGAGATGACGAGGCAGTCGATCGCGACGGTCACGGTGCCGGCCGCCGGGCCGAACAGCAGCGCGGCCGCCATGGTGAAGCTGTCGGAGATCGAGAAGCTGACCGGCGTGCCCGGCAGCCGGAGCGTCGCCGACCCGCTGAGCGCCGTCAGGCCCAGCAGGACGAACCAGCGCTCGTCGATCGGCGCGCCGGCCAGACTCCAGAGCGAGCCGAGGATAGTGAGGCCGCCGACGATCGCAATCGTCGGCAGGAACATCCGTTCAACGGTGCTCGTGACCGTGTCGATGAAGCGCGTGCCTGGTGCCGACACGGCAATCCGTTAGGGCACCGGGTTGACGAGCGTGTTGCCCCACACGACCGTGATGCCGCCCGTCAGGCCCGACGGATCGTTGTTGCCCCAGACGACGGTGTTACCTTCGAGAACGGAGTTGCCCCACACGACCGTGTTGCCCCAGACGACGGTCTGGTCCCACACGACGTTGTTGCCCCAGACGACGGTGTTGCCCCACACGACCGTGTTGCCCCACACCACCGTGTTCGCCCAGGCCGGCTGGTTGATGTTCGCGGTGTTGCCCCACACCACCGTGTTCCCCCAGACGACGGTATTGCCCCACACGACCGTTTCGCCGCCGATCGTCGAGGCGCCGTGATCGGGAAACAGAAGCGCAGTCGAGCCACACCGCGCCCGACCGCCGTCGCGTTCCGGATGGCGCGCGCGAACTTGATGGCGCCGGCGCCGTTCAGCGCCCCAGTCCCTTGCGTCAGCCCGTTGTATTGAACGCCGAGCATCGTCGCGCATGCGAAGCGCGGTGTGCTGGAGCAGAGCCTTCACTGCGTTCGGCCCCAGGCGCACGAGATTCGTGGAGCGGTTCGCCTCGAGCAGCTGAGCGACGACGCCGGTCGTCACGCCGGCCGCCATGCTCGTGCCGCTGAGCGTCAGGTAATCCCAGTCGGTGGTCCCCATGACGCGCAGCGTCGGGTACGACTGGTACAACGAGCCGCCCTTCGCAGCGTTCGCGATCAAGCGGTAGCCGGGAGCGGCGACGTCCGGTTTGGCCAGCCCATCGTAGTAGGTCGGCCCGCGGGAGCTGAAGCCGTTCATGCGGTCGTCGGAACGGCGCACCGTGTCCTGCGTCATGAACGATCCGACCGTCAGGGCCGAAGGCGCGTTGCCTGGTGAGGCGATGCCGCCGTACCCGATCTCCTGGGTGACCGGATTGCGACCGTAATTCCCTGCTGATGCCACGACGACGAGGCCGGCACGAACGGCTGCTTCGACGGCCTGCACGAGCGGGATCGGTCGCGGCGCTCTCGTAAGGTGGATGTCCCAGCGAAAGGTTGATGATGTCCACGCCGAGCGCGACGCGGTGGGCCGTCACGAACTCGACGGCGCTGATCACGTCGCTGGTGAAGCCCCCGCCGGACCCGTCGAGCACCTTGAGCCCGACTAGGCGGACATTGGGTGCGAGTCCTGCGTAAGCGCCACCGCTCAGAGCGCCGGAGCTGCCGATGAGACCCGCGACGTGCGTGCCGTGACCGTAGTCGTCGAACGGCGCGGTCGCGATTCCGCCGCGGGTGAAGTCGTAAAAGGCGGAGATGCGGCCCGCGAAGTCGGCCGATGGCTCGATTCCCGAGTCGATCACCGCGACGCCGACGCCCGCACCGGTCCACGCGCCAGGCAGGCTGACCGAATTACGAACGACCTGGGCCGTCGGGAGAGGAGGCGGAGGCGGCGCGGGGACCTGATGCCCGTCCACCCGCACATCCTCGGAGATCGACGAAACGGCCGGATTGTCCGCGAGCGCGAGGAGATTGCGTGATTCGACGGTGAACGCCGAGATGCTGCCATGGAAGCGGATCAGCCTGTCCCCCCTGGACTTCAGCAGCTTGCGCAACGACCCGACGGCAGCGGGATCCACTCGGACGATGACTCGTCGCGACGGCCAATCGCCTTCCCGATCGAGTGCCTGTCGCAGATGCCCGTCAAGCTTGTGACGGCGTGATTCGCGCGGGCCCGCGGCCGCCATGTCGGAGCGAACAGCGGTCATCAGCAGACCTGCCGCGACCATGAGTGCGGCGAAGCGGATGAGCGACAGGGGTACCCACGATCGTTTCATAAGGGAACTCTTTTTAATGGAAAATGTCCCGGTTGGGACCCCAGGGATGCCAGCAGAGCAATATGGTAGCCAGCTCGAGTTCGAACGCGATGGCACCACGTAACTCCTTATGTTCGAGTGCGTACGTGGTTATTCGACGTTTCTGGCTGGATGGGCCCAAAAACATCGATACGTGCCTTTTCAGAACACTCTAAATGGTGTGTGCCGGAATCCCAGGGTTTAGTGAGCGGTAGGTTGAGGCCTGCTGACGCCAGTTAGTGGTTATGGATACAGACACTTACTGGCAAATTGTCAGGGGCGTGATTCGCGGGATAGCGGAACGGACGCTCTATGTTTCAAAATTAAACACTTGTAGTCGAATGTGTCGTACAAGAAATGTTACATAAGCGGACACAAGTTGTCAGGACACGCCTTTACTGACAGCTGTCCGCGACGTTGTCCTTGAAACGGTTCTTCTCGACGGTGTTGCCGTTGACGGGGCCCTTCACCCCGCACGTGTTCTGCTCGAGGATGTTCCTGGTCACTGTGTTCCCGACGGCCGACTGGGTTCCGCTCACGAGGAATTCGATTCCGGCTGGATTCGACGTGACCGTGTTCTTCGTGACGAGGTTGCCGGTCGCGAAGATATTGATGCGGATCCCGGCCAGGATGCTTGCGGACACGACGTTGTCTTTGATGGTGTTGTCGGCGCCCGCGAAGACCAGAATGCCAACGCGATCCCCCGTGAACGTGTTCTCCCTGATCACGTGATCGGTCGACATGCCCCTGATCATGATCCCCCTGCTCCGGTTGTCCCTGAAGGTGTTGTGGCTCATCGTGTTCCCGCTGCTCCCGGCCTGAAGATCGATGCCGTCGACGTTCTCGACGAATTCGTTCCGCTTGATCACGATCCCGGTTGACGTGTTGGTGAGCACACCCGCCCCGAAGTTCCTGATGGCGCCCCCGAAGATGGAGACATCGGTCCGTCCGGTGACGGTGATCCCGGCGCCGGCGCCGGAGCCGGTGATCGTGTGACCGTTCAGGTCGACTTTGATGTGGTCGGCCCCGACGACGAGACCGTTGCCGACGCAGGCGAGATCGTGATCCAGTTTCAGGTTCTCGGTGATCGCGACGCCGCAGAGCTCGTTGGAAGGATGCGATGCCGGAAGGGATCCGTTGGTGATCGACCTCAGAAAGAACGGCTCCCAGAAGTCGCACTGCTCGTCCCGCAGCCGTTTGTCCTCGCGAACCGGAACATCCAGGACGAGGTACTTGCCGGTTCCTCGTCCCGGGTGCTTGAAGGCGGGCCAGTAAACAGCGCCGTAAGAATGACGTCGTCGATCCCGCCAGCCGCCGTTCGGGTTGCCTGAAGCGGCAAAGCGCGTCCAGTAGCCGCTGATGGCGCCAAACAGCGACAGGTCGTCCGCGTTGAGCACGTAGTTGGACGGGGGACCGAAGTTGTTGCCGTAGACGAAGTTCCTGTCGAGGCCGTGGATGACGAGGTCGGGGACGACCGCGTCCGCTTCGCGTTCGAAGGAATAGAAGTAGACAGGCGTTCGCGTCCGCTCGACCAGGCGCGCGACGCGGCGCGCTTCGCAGACCATTTCCACGTCGCCCGTCAATCGCGACAGCGCGAGTTTTGGCGACGGGAAGCCGGCCACCGGGTACTGCGCGAGGATCGCGGGCGCGTCGGCGGCCCCGAACTCCGCCGCGACGGCGGTCTCGTACTGCTCCGCCGTGAGGCCGGCGGGGAAGCTCCGATCCACGTAAATCCACCCCTCGTCTCTGGTGGCGCCGATGATGAGCGGTACGCGGTTGAACGTCCCGTCCTCGTACAGCCGGCGAGGTTGATCGGGGATGTCCAACCCGTCGACCACCGGACCCCAGGGGATGCGGGCAGTCTGGGCGAACTCCTGCTGGCCGTTGGCAAAAGCGAGCAGCACTTCGGCTCTGGGTTTGGCGCGCATGCACGTCAGCACCTGCGACGGGTCGGTGCATCCCGCGGCCGCCGCGAAGTCGTGGCCCAGCGCCTCGGCGTCCGCGAGCGTCGGCCACCGGGTCGACGCGTACCCGCTCTGCATGATGGCGCGATGGAAGTAGCCCGCGCTCCCGGGCGACACCACGTGCATGCTCACGCTGTTGCCACCGGCCGACTGCCCGGCGATGGTCACGTTGTTCGGATCGCCGCCGAAGGCCGCGATGTGATCGCGGACCCAGGCCAGGGCCGCCCGCTGGTCGAGGAAGCCGTAGTTCCCCGACGACCGGTATCCAGGGTCCTCGGCGGTGAGCGCGCTGTGGCCGAGAAAACCGAATGGGCCGAGACGATAGTTGGCGGCGACGACGATGGCTCCGGTCTGCTCGACGAGCTTCCGGCCGTTGCTGTCGGGGATGTTCGCGGAGGCCGCCATGAAGGCGCCTGTATGGATCGAGACGATCACGGGTGCCGGCGAGACAGGCGCGGGATCGGGCGTCCAGATGTTCAGTTTCAGGCAGTCCTCGCTGCCCTGAGTGGTCTGCTCCCCGGCGGGTTGATCGATGGACAGTTCAGTCCCGCGACCGTCGCAGGCAACGTCGCGGGCGCCCAGGGCGCCGCCGGCTGCGGCGGTCGCCAGCGCAAGCCGCCTATGGGCGGCGCGGCGAACGGAATGCCCAGAAAGGCACATGACGGGCCGTTATCCACTCCCTGCACGTCGCCGTTGACGGTGGTCACCAGGCAGGACGGGCCCTGAGTTCGCACCTCGCGCGTCGAAACATGGGCCGCGCCGACGAGTGCCGAGATGACGAGAGCGGACAGCGTCCATCGCTTGTGCATGAGAGGCTCCTGACTGAACTTCGAGGTCCGCGGACGCGCGTCTTCGATGACGCTCACCCGCCTTCTTCAGAGGTATTACGGACGGGCCGCCGCACGCGGAAGAACCACGTGGTAGACTCCGCACGATTCCAACCAAAAGCCTCGAGCTCTGAGTTCAGAAGCGCCCCGCGCTGTATTCCGTTCGGGTGGTGGCCTTCGTAGTGTTCAATGAGCGAGTTCGACGAGATCTACGCCAGGCACGCCGCGGCTGTCTTCCGCTACTCGCTGAAGTGTGTCGGCCGGCGAGACGTGGCCGAGGAGATCACGAGCGACGTGTTCCTCGCACTGCACCGCAACATGCCGGCGGTCGACGTGAACCAGCTGCCTGGTTGGCTGTTCACGGTGGCCAAGAACAAAGCCGTCGACTATTGGCGTCACGCGCAGCTGGAGCAGCGATATCTGGACGGGCTGCCCCCGGCGTCCACCACGGCTGAGACGGCCTGGGAGCCCTCGCTCGAAATCTGGCTCGGCCAGACGAAGGCGCTGAAACCGGTTCATCGTGCGTGCCTCCTCCTGCGGTACGTGCACGCGATGGATCGTGCCGAGATCGGGCGGACGCTCGGGCTGACCGGGAATCAAGTGAAAGGACATCTGCAGTACGCCTTGACGATCCTGCGCCGCGAGCTGGAGAAGACGCCGAGATGACACGCGATCCACGGACGATGTGGAACGACGCGGAGCCCGAGGACGAAGCGGCGGCGGCCGTCTTCCGCCCGCGCGGCGCTGAGCCGGTCTGTCCGCCTCCGGAGCTTCTCCAGGCGTCGCACATGGGCACGTTGCCCACGCCTGTACAGGAACGCGTCGCCAGGCATCTCGAACGCTGTGTCGTGTGTCAGGCGCTCGGTGACGCGTTGGACGATCCGTCGGTTGGAGAGATCACTCCGGACGAGCGCGATCGGATCCGCGCGCGCATCCGCACCGGGCTCGGTGAATCGGCGCCCACATTCGGGCGAAGCCGGTGGTGGTTGCCGGCGGCGGCCGCCGTGGCGCTCGTGGCGATTGGCTCGGTGCTCGTCTGGCAGACCAGGAACACCCCGCCGCGAATCGCGCGGGACGTCCGGCAGCCTGATGCGCCATCGGTCTTTCAGCTCGAGAAACCGGCGATTCACGCCCGCGCCGGGACCGACCTGGTGTGGCGCGGGTCACCGGATTCGGTAGAGGCTGGCGATCTGGCTCGGGCGCTCGAGCCCTACCGGACGAACGATTTCGCCGAGGCGGCACGCAGATTGAGAGCCTTCGTCAGCCGTCATCCGCAAAGCGCCTCCGGACACTTCTATCTCGGCGTGAGCGAGTTGTTCCGCGCGGCAGACGCTGACGCCGTCACCGCGTTGGAGAACGGCGAGCGACTCGCCAAAGACGACGCGGACCTCGCGCGCGAGACAGCGTGGTACCTGGCGCTGGCGTATCGACGGACGGGTCAACGCGAGCGCGCCGCCGGAAAGCTGGACGCGCTTTGCCGGGGCGGGAGCGTCCGGGCCGGTCAGGCGTGCGCCGGCCTCAGCGAGCTTTCGAGGCAATCGTCCGCTCCAGGATCGAGGTGAGCGATGCCGTGGGTGCCTGCTGATCGCCTGGCTCGCTGCCTGCGTCTGGCGGCCGTCGGCATTCTGGCGATCGCTGGAATTCTCCGGATGCCCGATCCCGGCCGCGACGCGATCGCGGCGATGGTGCGGGAAGCCGAGAACCTGGCCTATCTCGAAGCGTTCCGTGCCGGCCCGGACGAAACTCGAGACGGCCCTCCGTGCGGCCAGACGGCTCCGGGACCCAGGGCTGATTGCACTCTGCCTCGATCGCATCGGGTCTGTCCTCGATTTTGAAGGCCAGACCGCCGCCGGCAGAGAGCGTCACCAGCGGGCGCTTGTCCTCGCCGGCGAGATCGGCGACCGCCGTCTCGGTGCGTCGATTCTCGCTTCAATCGGCCTCGCGCATTGGCGTCAGTCGGAGTACGCCCCCGCGCTCGGCGTGCTGCACGAAGCCCTCGCCATCCAGGATGCGCTCGGAGACGACACCGGCCGCGCGAGAACGCTCGTGTTCATCGGCCGCGTGCATTTCAAGAAGGCCGAGTACGTGGAGGCCAAGGAGCTCTATCGCCGCGCCGTCGCGATCCTGAAGACGGCCGGGGACCGGCGATGGCTGAGCATCGCGTTAGAGGACCTGGGGGATCTGGCGCTCGAACAGGGCTTCTTCGTCGAGGCGCTCGACGCCTTCGAGCAGGCGCTCACGGCACGCAGAGAGATGGGGGACGGGGCCGGCGAGGTCTACATGCTCAGCGTCGTCGGGCGCGGATATCTGCTCCAGGGCGCGTACCGTGAGGCGCTCGTCTGGTTCGAACGCGCGCTGGCGCTGTCGCTGCAGATTGGAGATCGTCCAAGTCAGGCGCTCGCCTTGTACCACATGGGCATCGCGCACGACGAGCTCGCCGATACCGGCCCAGGCGCTGGCGCTCTACGCGCGGGCCCTTGTGCTCAAGGCAGAACTGGGAGACCGCCGTCAGCAAGCCTGGATCCTGAGACACATCGGAGACGCCCACGCCGTCCAGGGGGATTGGTCTTCCGCGCTCGGCGCCCACGGCCGCGCGATCCGTATCTGGGAAGAGATCCGGGACCCGCGTGGTGTATCGACCGGTCTCTTGAGGATCGGGCTCATTCACGTTCAGCTGGGACAGTACGCGGAAGCCGTGGAGTCGTTTCGCCGCGCGAGCGAGCTCCTCGGCACCAGCCACCCAGCCTATCTGGCAGACGCTCTGGCCGGCATGGGCAGGGCCTACGCGGCCTCCGGCAACGAGGTCCGTGCCCTGGAGCACGGCCGGCGCGCCGCGGAAATCGCCCGGCGCGGTTCCGATTTCGTACGGTGGACCACGATGCGCTCGCTCGGCTGGATCGAACGCCGGCTCGGGCATCGCGAAGATGCGCTCGTCTCCTATCGTGAGAGTCTCGCGGTCATCGAGACGCTTCGGGGGCGCGTGGTCGCCGCCAGCGCCGTGAGAGAGGGCTTTCTCGAGGGGAAGCAGGCCGTTTACGGCGAGACCGTCGAGCTGCTCATCGAGCTGGGCCGCGCCGACGAGGCGCTCGAAGTCGCCGAGCGTTCACGCGCCCGCGCCTTCCTCGATATGTTGTCGGGCCGCGATCTCGTCGCGAAGCCGGTGGACCGCGCTGCGCTCGCGCGCATCGCCTCGCTCCAGGAGGCGCTCGGCCGGGAGGCCGGCCCGGCGCTTGCCGCGGGCCCCGGTCCGCTCGCGGATTCCGACCGCGGTGGACGGTTCCGATTCGGAACCGACCGCGCCGTCCCCGGCAAGCCCGGAGCCGGCAAGCCTCGTCACGACCCCCTCGCTCACGCTCGCGCAGAGTCGCAGGGAAGCGAGCCGCAGCGGCGGCACGATCCTCGAGTATTTCTCGGCGGCCGATTGGCTCTTCATCTGGGTCCTGACGCCTGACGGCACCATCCGCGCGAGGACTTCGCGGATTTCGCGGCGCGAGCTGTCCGAGCTCGTGGGCGCGGTTCGCGGCTCGATTGGTACTGAAACCCCGTCGCGGGACGGAGCCGTCGAGCCCCCGGTCTCGCGTGCCTCCCGCGACGCGAGCTCCGACCCGCGCGTCCTGCTCCGGCGGCTTCACCGCGTGCTCATCGAGCCTGTTTCGGATCTGCTCCCACGAGAACGCGATCGCCTGATTACGATCGTCCCGCACGGACCCCTCTTTCTGGTCTCGTTCGCGGCGCTCGTCGACGGCAACGGCGCGTACTTCGTCGAGCGCCACACGCTGGCGTACAGCCCGTCGATTGGCGTCCTTCGATACACCGGCCGCAACCGGGATCGGGCCATGGAGTCCGCGCCGCGGCTGCTGGTCGTCGGGAATCCCACGATGCCGGCGCAGGCCCCTTCGACTCGCGAGGAGCCGCGCGCTCGCTCAGGGCAGGCACGGCAGCCCCTGGCGGCCCTGCCCGGCGCGGAGAGAGAGGCCACGGCGATCGGAGGGCTCTATCCCGCTCGACAGGTCACGACCCTGATCGGATCGCGGGCCCGCGAGCGTACCGTCCGTGAGCTCGCTCTGGGACAGACGATCATTCATCTGGCGACGCACGCCGTTGTCTTCGACGACGAGCCGATGGGCAGTTACCTCGCGCTCGCACCTGAGACCATGTCCGGCTCCGGCGCTCGCGATCCGCTCGGCGACGGTCTCCTGACCGTGGCGGAAGTGTTTGGCCTCGACCTGCGCGCCGAGCTCGTCACGCTCTCGGCCTGCAACACGGGTCTGGGACGCGTCAGCGGAGAGGGCGTCGTCGGCCTCGCGCGCGCCTTCATCTATGCAGGTACGGCGAGCGTGCTCGTGAGCCTCTGGCGCGTCGCGGACACAGTCGCCACGACCGAGATGGAGCGCTTCTACAGCGGGTTGATCCGAACGGGCGGCAACAAGGCCGCCGCACTCGCTGCGGCGCAGCGGGAGATGATCGCCTTGCTGCGAGAGGGCAGGATCCAGTCCCCTTCGGGGCGCGTGCTGGACGAGGATCCTCTCCTGTGGGCGCCGTTCGTCCTCGTCGGCGAAGCGCGGTAGGGGCAGGGGGCCGCGCCTACTTCGGTCCGCGCGGTAAGGGCCTCGCTCGCTTCGCTCGTGCGGTATTTGTGGTTTTTTCAGTCAACCCTACCGAGGCGCGCAGCGCCGAGGCCCTACCGGCGAACGCAGCGAGCCGGCCCTTACCGCGCGGAGCGAAGTCAGGCGCGGCCCCCCCGTCACTCCTGGCGGAGCGCGACGATCGGGTCCACACCGGCGGCGCGGCGCGCGGGAATGTAACAGGCCACGAGGGCCACGAGACCAAGCAGCACCGCCACTGTCGCGTAGGCGATCGGGTCAGCCGGTTGGACACCGAACAACTGACTGCGCAGCAGCCGCGTGGACGCCAGGCTCGCCGCGAGACCGATGGCGAGCCCGGCGAGGACGAGTCGTCCTCCCATCGTCAGCATCAGGCCGAGGACGTGGCCCCGCGGCGCGCCGAGCGCCATGCGCACGCCGAGCTCGTGCGTGCGGCGGGTCACGTGGAACGACAGGACGCTGTAGATGCCGGCCGCCGCCAGCGCGAGGCCCAGCGCCGCGAAGGCGCTGAACAGCGCCATCGTGAACCGTGGCTGGATCACCTCCTGGCCGAGCGCCTCGCCGAGCGTGATCGGACGGCCGAGCGGCTGATCCACGTCGATCTCCCGCACCTGCGCGCGGACGGGGTTGAGGAGCAGGTTGGGATCCCCGGCGGTGCGCACCGCGAGCGCGCGCTGGAGCGGCGCGATGATCGAGTACGGCAGGACGACGGCCGGGAGCGGATCGGCACGCAGCCCGGCATTGCGCGTGTTGGAGACGATGCCGATGATCGTCACCTCGGGGGCACGGCTCGTATCGGCGAGCGTCCGCGCGGGCGGACGCTCCAGCACGCCAAGCCGCAGCCGCGAGCCAATCGGACTCTCGCCGGCGGGCCAGAGCTTGGCGGCCGCTTCGTTGACGACCGCCACCCGCTCGCCGCGCCGGACGTCGGACTCGTCGAACATCCGCCCGCCGCGGAGAGCCATGCCGAACGCGCGAAGGTGCCCGGCGCCGGCCAGGTTGATCGTGATCCGTTTCGATTCGTCGGCGGCCTGGCCCGGGATCGTGAACGGGGATTGCGGACCGCCAAACGGCAGCCCGATGGTGGCGGCCTCGACGCCGGGCAGGCGGCCGACGCGTTCGAGCAGTTCCTCCGCGAAGCGATTGCGCTGGTCGAGCGTCGTGTACTTCGCGGGCGGCAGAGGAACGCCCACGATCAGCACGCGATCCGCCTGGATCCCCGCGTCGACGTTCTGGAGCGCGAGGAACGTGCGGATGGTCAGGCCGGCGCTGACGAGCAGCACGACCGACAACGCCACTTCGATCACGACCAGCAGGTTGCGCGTGCGGCTGCCGTGCGTGCCGGCACCGGTGCTGCGGCCCGCCTTGAGCGCGCCGGTCACATCGGGCGAAGACGCGTGCAGCGCCGGCACGAGGCCGAACACGATACCGGTGAGCAGCGACACGCCCAGCGAAAACAGGAGCACGGGCACGTTGACGGCGACCCGCGACTCGTTCGGCACGTAGAACTCCGGCATCAACCCGACGATCGAACGAATCGCGCCGAACGCGAACAGCACGCCCAGCGCGCCGCCCGCAAGCGAGAGCAGGACACTTTCGGTCAGGAGTTGGCGCAGCAGCCGGCGGCGGCCGGCGCCAATCGACACCCGGACCGCCATCTCGCGCGCCCGTGCCGTCCCGCGTGCCAGCTGCAGGTTCGCCACATTGGCGCACGCAATCAGGAGCAGGAACGCGACGGCGCCCAGAAGCAGCCGCAAGCTGGTTCGCATCTCGCCGCTCGCGACCGTGACATCCAGGTAGTTGCGGAGGCCCGTCGTGAAACCCTGCGCCGGAAACGTCGACGGCTTCTCCCGCGCGAGGCGCGTGTGCACGGCGCCGAGCTGCTCTTCCGCCACGGCCGGCGACACACCGGGCTTCAGCCGCACGATGGGATTGAGGAACGGCAGGTCCGTGCGCGTCGGCGACAGCGGGAGCCAGAACCCCTCACTGCCGTACCAGCCGAAGCGCGGCGGCATCACGCCGACGATCGTGTGGGGGCGGCCGTTCAGTCGCAGCTCCCGGCCGACGACTGATGGATGTCCCTCGAAGAGCCGAAGCCACAGCCGGTGGCTCAACACCACGACCGGCTCGGCCTGGCCGTCCGGTCGAATGTCGGTCGGCTGGATGGTCCGGCCCGTCACGGGCGGGACGCCGAGAAAATCGAACGCGTTGCCGGACAACAGGACGCCGTTGAAGCTCTCGGGCGCGAACTCGCCCGTCATGAGCACGGTTTCGATTGACGTCGCCATCACATCGGAGAACGCCGGCACTTCGGTCAGGCGCGGCAGCTCGTCGAGGGTGTAGGTTGGCCCCCGCGTTCCCGGAGGGCGCGCACCTCCGGGGCCCAGATCTCCCCCGTTCGCGCGCGGGTACGGGAGACGACGTGGATGAGCGCTGCCGTCCGATCACGTCGGCGCGGCGCTCGGCCAGGAGGTGATCCAGCCGCGGTCACGATGGCGCGGCTCAGCGCGTACGCGGCGCGCGGCCTCGCGCTGGGGCGGCCGGCACTACAGCGTCCTGCCGATCCACTGACCCGCGGCACGCACGAGCTCAGCGTGCGCATGGCGCCTGGAGCGCGCGGGGTCACGTCCTCGGACTGATGCTGACGATGGGGGCGGCTCGTCCTCGGTCGGGCTCGCCATCGGTCTCGCGGCGAGCCTGGCGTCTACGCGGCGGCACGAAGTGAGTTGTTCGGGGTACAGGCGGCTGACGCGATCGCCTACGCGGCGGAGGCGGTGCGCTTGGTCTGGTGGCGTGAGTGGGCGGTTACACTCCCGCGCGGAGCGAAGCGAGTGTCGACCCAATCGTCGCGTTGAGCCAGGAATGACTGGGCCGCGCGAAGCGAAGTCAGTGCGCGGCCCCTACCGCGCGAGCGAAGCGAGCGGCCCCTACCGGCGAGCGAAGCGAGCCGGCCCCTACCGAGGCGCGCAGCGCCGAGGCCCTTACCGCGAGCGGAGCGAAGCGGCCCCTACCGAGGCGCCCTGCGCCGAGGCCCCTACCGCGAGCGAAGCGACGCGGCCCCTAGAAGTTCAAGCGGAACATCAGCTGGAAGATCCGCGAGAAGCCGACCTGGATCGTCGTCTGGCCGAAGTTCGCGTTGCCGAACGTGTTCGCGCCCTGGAGCGTGCGCACGTTCGGACGGTTCATGATGTTCAGCGCCTCGAGCTTGAACTGCGCGACCTTGCTGCTCGTGAACCGGATGTCCTTGATGAACGCGGCGTCCACGACGTACCACCCGGGCCCGCGGACCTCGGTGATCGCGCGCGGCGCGTTGCCGAAGGTTCCCGTCGGCGCCAGGCTGAACGCCGCGGGATTGAGCCAGGTCGCCGACGCGTGGTCGGCCGAGGCCAGCCGGTCCTCGAAGCTGCCCGGCGTGGCGAGGTCGGTGCCCGTCAGGTTCGGCCGATTGGCGTTCGCGCCGCCGAGCCGCGAATCCGCGGCCTGCTGCACGTTGATCGGGAATCCGCTCTGCAGCGTGATCGTCCCCGCGATCGTCCATCCGCCGATCAGCAGATCCGCCGCGCGTCCGTTCGCCCACCGCTTGCCGGCGCCGAACGGCAGCTGAACGATCGGCGACAGCAGCACGCGGTGCGGCACGTCGAGCATGCTGTGGCCGTACTCCGACAACGGATCGTAACAGGCGGTCGTGAACTCCTGGCCCGCCGCGCACGCCGGCATCGACGGGATGTAGTTGTAGTTGTTCACCGGCAGGGCCGGGCTGACCGCGACGTAGAAGTTGCCTTCCCCGACCTGGTTGTCTTTGAGCTGGCTGTAGGTGTAGCTGAAGCGGCCGCCGAGGCCGTTGGACATCCGCTTGGTGAGCTCGAACACCGCCGCGTGATAGCGGCTGAGGCCTTCGGTGACCTGCCGGGCGTTGATCTGGCCGTACTGCGGGAACGGCCGGAGCAGGCGGGCCCGCGACAGCGTCGCCGGCGTCGACAGCGACCGCGGCACGTTCGGGTTGTTGAGGAACGGGTTCGGCAGCTGTGCGTCGAGCGCCGCCGAGCCGAGCGCGAGATACTTCGGATCGAGCTGATTGATGTTCACGCCGATGTCGTTCGATCCGCCGAGCCCGATGTGATCGCTGCGCGCGCCCATGTAGCTCACCGTCAGCCCCATGTTGCCGGGCAGCTGGCGCTGCAGGTCCACGGAGAACTGCTGGACGCGCGGCGCCGTCCGGTTCTGGTCGACGTAGCTGATGTTGCTGTCGAGGTTCGTCAGCGCGCCGGCGGCGTGTTGCCCGAGGGCAGCTCGATGCCGTTCGGGAACGGATTCTCGAACGTGGTCGGGTTGCCGCGGCTGCTCGTGAGGATCGTGTTCTGGCTGTAGCCGACCTGCCCGTAGTTGCTCGCGGAGGTGCTGGGGATCGGATAGTTGAACGGCGCCCAGTACAGGCCGTATCCGCCGCGCAGCACGGTTCGATCGTTCACGGCGTACACGGCGCCGACCCGCGGCGACCACTTCACCGCCGGCGCGTTGCCCTGGTACGTCTTGTTGCCGTCC
This sequence comes from uncultured Acidobacteriota bacterium, assembly GCA_963820645.1. Classification (GTDB taxonomy): domain Bacteria; phylum Acidobacteriota; class Vicinamibacteria; order Vicinamibacterales; family 2-12-FULL-66-21; genus JALZOC01. Next base: position 29,658 of record CAWGAS010000015.1, read on the forward strand.
ACGCCGGCATACATCAGGCCGCCGGCCACCGTCCGCGCCGGCGTCCCGGCCACCGGATCGGCGGGAATCGTGATGGTGGAGAGGGCGCTCGTCATCGCCGGGTCGAAGCCGACGGTGAAGTTGTTGTCTTTCTCGCTCAGCCCTTTTTCGTGCTCGAGGCGGACACCGTAGTTCAGCGTGAACCTCGAGTTGATGCGCCAGTCGTCCTGGGCGTACCCGCCGAAGTAGTGCGTGAAGACGTTGAGCGGCGTCGACACCGAGAGCGAACGTGTCACGGTCGGTCCGCGCCGACGGGTAGCCGAGCAGGAACGACGCGAAGGCGTTGCCGTTCGTCGTGCTGCCGATGCCGCCGTCCGACGACGTCATGTCCTTGTCGAAGTCGAAGAAGCCGGCGCCGTCGCCGGGGATGAAGGTGTCGATGCCCATCTTCCGCCAGTCGCCGCCGAACTTGAACGTGTGCGAGCCGAAGATCTTCGACAACGTGGCGTTCGCGCTGGTGGACTTCCAGTTGATTTCGGTCGGGTTGATCGCGCCGAGCGTGCGCGAGCCGTGGCCCTGATCGTAGCCGCGGATCCGGACCTGGGGAAACTTGTCCAGCTGAATCTGGTTCTTGTAGGTCGTCGAGAAGGGCAGGCTGCGCGGATCGAAGTCGATCGTGACCGTATCGTTGTCCGGGAATTCCGTGCGCCCGAACCGCAGCGCCAGCACCGACGTGTTGCTCAGCACCCACGTGTTGTTCAGCGCCAGGATCTGCGGCCGCCGCCGCAGGTAGTAGTCGTTCGGATCGGCGAAGCGGGTCGGCTCGGTCTGGTCGGCGCTGCCGAAGAAGTTGGCCTCGGGCTCGTTGGTGCTGTTGTACAGGTAGAACCCGCTGAGCGAGACGTTGTCGGTGAACTTGTGCTCGAGCTTGACCGAGTACAGCTGCGAGAAATTGCTCTTGATGCGCGACGTCCGGGTGTAGTTCGTGCTGCCGTTGTCCCGGTCGGTGTCGGGCGCCGGCATGAACTCGAGCATCGCCACGGCGACCGGGCTCATCATGTTCGACGGAATCTGATTGTTGGCAAACGGCTGCCCGGTGACCGGGTTGTAGATCGTGACCGGCTGGCCGGCCGAATTGGTCACACCCGAGAAGTCGCCGCGGCGCATCGCCGCCGTCGGAAACAGCGTGCTGACGTTGCGCGTCTGGACGTCGTGATAGCTCTCGGTCGTGAACCAGAAGAAGGTGCGGTTTCTGACGATCGGCCCGCCGAACGCGCCGCCGCCCAGATAGTAGGGGCTGTCGGGTTTCGGCCGGCCGGCCTTCTCGCCGAAGTAGTTGTTCCACTGTCCCCAGATCGGCCGCGTCTGGAAGAAGGCCGTTCCACGAAAGCTGTTCGTCCCGGACTTCAACGTCGTGTTGAAGACGCCGCCGCCGGTGCGGCCCATTTCCGCGTCGTAGGTGTGCACCTGGACCTTCATGTCCTCGAGCGACTCGATCGACGGGTGCGCGCTCGCGCGGTTGCGCATGTCGGAAATCGGCACGCCGTCGAGCGTGTAGTTGTTGCCGCGGCGCGTGCCGCCGCCGAGCGACACGAGCGCCACGTTGGTCTGATCCTGCTGCCGGTTGTACTGCCCGTCGCCGGATGGCACGACCGTCGGCACCGTATTGCCGATCATGAACGCCGCGCGTCCCTGAGACGGCAGCGTCTGCAGCGCTTCGGCGTTCAGCACGGTGCCGGTCGACGCGTTCGACGTCTCGATGATCGGCGACTGGCCGGAGACGGTGACCGTCTCGGCCACGGTGCCGACGTCGAGCGTGATGTCGAGCGTGATGAACTGCTGCGTGCCGACCGGAATGCCTTCCTGCGCGTAGGCCTTGTAGCCCTGGAGCGCGATCCGCAGCCGGTACGTGCCGGGCGCCAGGTTCGGGAAGGCTGTACTCGCCGGCCGCGTTGGTCGTGGTGGACCGCGACAGCGAGGTCCCCTGGTTGGTGAGCGTCACCTCCGCGCCGGGGATGACGCCTCCGGCGTCCTTCACCGCGCCCCGGATTCCACCCTGAAATCCCTGGGCCCGGCCCTCGACGGCGGCACCGACGATCAATGCAAGCAGGCACGCGAATACGCGGATCGTGGCTCTCATATGCACCCCCTGGGATCTGCTGAACAGGTCAATGCCAAAACCACTCGGGCCAGCAATGCCAATGGACGAACGGTATGAAGGCACGAATGGTCGGGATAGTAGTACCAACGTCGGGCCGAGGCAACAGGAAACTCGACTCGAGAGGCCTGGAAATCGGCTGATTTTGGCTCGTCGCATCCGATCGTCTGCCGTTCCCGACACTTCCGGCGGAAACGGGACTTGGAACCGACATTCTTGACGGGTTGGGAGCGGACTCGGTCGGGACTCGGCCCGCCGTCGCTTGTCGCGGTATCGGCACGAGCGACAAGCTATGGCGAGGCCCCGCCGAAGCGCGCTGATCTCGACGCGCGGATTCAGGGATTAGGGATTAGGGATTCATCTTTTGGCGAGCCGCCAGAACTGCGCCTCGTTCAGCAGCGTGATCTTGTGCCCCTTCGCGCGCAGCCGCTTGATCTCCATCAGCTTCAGGCCCCCTTCCCGGCCGGCGGCCTGCAGCGGGTTCGGCCGGCCCCGCACGACGACGGTCGTGCGGACCGAGGGCATGCCGTGGACGATCGCGCCCGCGCGCTTCGCGGCCCGCGCCGCTTCGGTGCGGGTCTTGTTCAGGATGCCGGTGAACGCGACGTGCACGCCTTTGAGGCTGCGCAGCACGCCGACGTGCAGCGACGCCGGCGGGTTGCGCAGCGCCTCGATCATCTCGTCCGCGCTCTCGTACCGCTTCCGCCGCTCGCCGATGCACCGGTACACGATCTCTTTCAGGTGATCGCTGCACCCGAGCGACCGGACCTCGTGCGGGCGGATCCTGGCGCTCGCGTCCCCCTTGACCAGCATGCCCAGCAACTGCCCGACCTGATACACGTCGTCCCGCGTCTGCCACTTCGGCGCGGCGCGCGCCAGGATGTCGCTCGGCGCCGTGAGGGCGTTCAGCGTGCGCGCCGTGATGCCCCGTTTGTCGCTCTGCTGCCGCGCGATGCCGAAGTCGCCGAGCTTCAGTTTGCGCCCGTCGCACACGAAGACGTTCAGCGGCGTCAGGTCCCGATGCAGCGTCTGGCCACGGTGGAGCTTGCCGAGCACCTCGAGGATCCCGGCGATCTCGCGCCGCGCGGCGGCTTCGGACCATCCTTTGGGGTTGCGGCGAAGGAAGGCGCTGAGGTCGCCGTGGCTCGCGTACTCCAGCACGAGGCAATACAGGACCTTGCCCTCGCCGATCGAGCGCAGTCCCACCAATGGAAAGACGTCGTAGACGCGAATCGCCCGCGGGTGGGCGTCGAGCAGCGAGCCGAAGTACGCCTCGCGCAGCCAGCCGTCGATGTGCGCGCTGACCTTGACGCAGACGACTGGCGGAACCGTGAGCGAGCGCCCCTGACGCTCGGCGAGGTAGACCTGCCCGAATCCTCCCTCGCCGAGCAGCTGCTGCACGCGGTAGCGCAGTCCCGTTTCCGGGCTGGTGATGACCTGCGCGCGATCGAGCAGGTCCGCGCCGGCCGATCTCGTCGGCCCACCGCCCTCGCGGTGCGCGTCGTCGCGTTCGGCGGATGGACCCAGGGCTGAGCTCCCAACTTCAACTCCCAACGTATTTGGTTTGGCGCGTTCGTTATTTGTAGCAGCAGATTAGGAGATCGTCAGTGTATCTGTTGAGAGCGCGCTGCGAGACTCGGAGCTCACTTTGTTGACAACGCGCCGTGGATACGCAGGGTGCCGGCAAGAACAAGAACGACAGGGGCGGGATAGCATTGGCAGGAAATAAGGCGCACTCGAAGCGACGCCGCGCCTGTGAGGCTCGGCGTCCATGGCTGTGATGGAAAGGCAATCAGAAGAATCCTTGCGCTCAATGCACAGCTGAGCTACAAAACACAGCTCGGAAGAACCTCTAGATTGTTCCATATTGCACAGACAGTCCACAGGCAATCCGCTACTGTGAACACCGTCGGTCGGCCACACGTTGTCGCCATAGACGTGCGGGACCCAGAACAGGGAACCGAATAGTAACAAGTGCTCGACAGCCTTGACGGCTAGGAATGGACGTTCGTTGATGAAGCGCTTTATGTTGTGTGTAGCTGCACTTACCCTCAGCGCATGTGGCGGCTCATCGACGCCGACGACCCCGACTACTCCAACGACTCCGACCCAGCCAAACCGCGCGCCTGTCGTCACCAGCGTGACGGTCACGCGCGACATTTGGTGTGCAAGACTTCGGCACATACACCTTCAATGCCGCCGGCACGGATGCCGACGGGGATGCGCTCACGTTTGGCTGGGACATCGCCGGCAACGCGCGCACCGGCAGCACAGCACAGTGGCGGGGCCGTTCACGAATGGTGGAAACGGCAACGCGGTTGTCACGATCACTGATGGAAAGGGTGGTAGCACGACTGGCAACGTCGAGTTCATTGTTGGAACCATGACCGTGCGCCTGGCAGGGTGGGGTCTGCAGTCGAATGCGCTTCCGACCTTCAGCATGTCACTGACGCCAGGCTGTCGGTGTTTTCGCCGGATACGATTGCCACTCCGGCGGGTATGGACAAGTGGGCCCGACCGGCGGCTATCGCGACGATCAACGCAAGCGGTCAGGTAGTCATGCGCATAAAGGTCGCCCGCGTTCACGGACTTCACCATGAGCTGGTCAGATCGACGGAACGGGCCGGCGAGTGCACAGGAACGGTCGCCGGCTCCGGTTTCACCGGGCAGCCCTGTCACCATGCAGAAGTAACGACCTCAACAGAATCGTCTACCGTCAAGATCGTCGCGACGTCCTTGGCGGCGCCCGGCGCGGCTGGCGTTGGATCGTGCCGACATCCTGCCCGCGCCGCCGTCGCGTCATTCCACTTCCTGCCACGATGACCCCGACCGCGTAGGGCTAGCTGCAGCGATCAGATTGGAGACATCACGATCTCCGGTCGGGTCGACCGCGATCGTGAAAGTGATCGCTTACGCTCCCGCCGTGCCCGACGACGACGTCTGGAACGTCACGTCCCGATTCATGTCGGCGGCCCCGATCCATCCAAGGCGCGACGCGGCGCGGCCTAGACGTCGCCGCCAGAACACGAAGTCGCCCGTGCCGGTCCCCGTGAGGATACGGATCCTTGTCGAGGAGCGATCCCTGCGCGCTCCGCGACGGCGACGGCCACGTCGACAGTGGCCGTCGCCGTTGAAGTCGGCCGCCGCGACCCAAGTTCGCACTGAGGCCGGGAATGTCCGTGACGTCAGGGTTGTCGACGATCGCAGGACCGGCCGGCGATCTGACCGGAACGGCAGCGCCATGCGTGCAATCGTTCCGCCATGGCTGGCACGCGCGCAATCAGCGCTTGACTGTTCACGCAGACAAGCGATCATCGACGCGAGCTGCATGGACAATCCCGCCCCGTTCCGCCGCAGGCTGTTGCCGTCACGCGCGCTGTTGTGCTGCGCCGCCGTGCTGACGGTCGGGGCCGGACCCCAGCTGCCGCCGGCCGGTCCTGCCGCGTACCGGCAACTCGTGGACGACTATCGCCATCAGGGCGCCACCTCCCTGCAGCGGGCCAGCGCGCTGACGGAAGCCGAGATCCGGTCGTTCGTCGACGACGTCCTGAACCCTGCCGGTGAGTCGGCCACGTGGACGGGGCCCGACATGCTGGCGGCCGCGATGCTCCACACCGATGTCTGTTTGTGGTTCCTGAGGTCCGCCAGCGAGACCGCTGCTTTCGCGCACCTCAGCTGCCGCCATCCGGCTGATCGAAGTCGCGGCTGCCCGCGACCGCTCGTCGCGGGCGCTCGCGAACCTCTGGTACCGCAACGTCCCCGCGATGCTGGTCAAGTCGGGTGCGCCGGCGTGGGGAGCCGCCCTCGGCAAGCGTTTGGAACCCGTGCTCCCGTATTCGGAAGGGCACGCGGCGTTCGCGCGCGGGACTGGGCCTGGAGATCGTCGCGTGTCAGGTGGATGCGGGTGTCCCGCGCCTACGGATTCGGCATGCGGCTGTCCACGCCACTTCACGCCGCCGCCGGATTCTACGAGGACGCCCTCCGCCGGGATGGGTCGCTGCACGAGGCCGCACTGCATCTCGGACGAACGCGGCTCATGCTCGGCGACCTCGCCGACGCCCGGCGATGGCTCGAGGCCGCCACGCAGTCTGCGCTTGCAAGCGATCGCTATCTTGCCTTCCTCTACCTGGGATCGATGGAGGAACAGGACGGCCGCTTCGACCAGGCAGAGGCACGATACCGGGCCGCGATGTCCACCTTCGCGTGGGGACAATCGGGGCCGCTCGCGCTCGCCCGCCTCCTCAGCCGGACGAACCGTGAGGCCGAGTCGCGCGCCGTGACGAAACGGATGCTCGAGCAGCGCGGTCTCAAGGCCGATCCGCTCTGGACGTACCTCTCGAGTCCCGGCAGCGAGCCCGGGGCCGTCCTCCACTTGATTCGGGCGGAGCTCTGGCAATGACCCGGGCTGCCGCCGGTGGCGCTCACGACCTGTCTCGTCCTCGCGATGGCTCAGGCCACGCCGCCCAGGTTCCGGAGCGGCGTCGAGGTCGTCCGCGTCAACGTGCTCGTCACGGATGGCAACCGCCCGGTTGCCGGGCTGACCGCTGCGGATTTCGAGCTGCGCGATTCCAGGGTCGTGCAGCAGGTCGAATCGGCGACGCTGACCGACATTCCGGTCAGCATGTCGCTCGTGCTCGACACGAGCGAAAGCGTCAAAGGCGGCACGCTCGCGCAGCTCAAAGAGGCGGCATACGCCGCGCTCGACCAGCTCGCCGCCCCGGACCGGGTGTCGTTGCTCACGTTCCACTCGTCCGTCGACCTCCAGGCAGACTGGGCGCCGCCGTCGCCGGCCATCCGGTCGGCGCTTCAGCAGGCAGAGGCCGGTGGAGGCACGGCGCTGTATGACGCCGCATTCAGCGCGCTCACGATGACCGACTCGTCCGAGGGGAATCGCGAGCTGATCCTGCTGTTCAGCGACGGCGCCGATACGGCAAGCTGGCTTCCGCAATCGTCGGTTCTCGAGCGGGCGCGACGTGCCGAACCGGTCGTCTACTCGGTGATGCTCGGCACGCCGGCCAACCGCTCGCTCCTGTACGGCCGATCCGGGATCGAGCTCCTCGAACGCCAGGTCCCACTGACCGTCGTGCCCCCATTTCTCAGCGAGCTGTCGAGTGTCACGGGCGGGAACACGTTCGTCGCCGAAAGCGCGGGCAGCCTGCGCCGCGTGTTCGCCCGGATCGTGACCGAGTTCCGCACACGCTACCTGCTCACCTACACGCCGCGCGGCGTGGACGCCGGCGGCTGGCATCCGATCGACGTGAAGCTGAAGGACAAGAAGGGGAAGGTCACCGCGAGGCGCGGGTATTCTCGATAAAGTTCTAAAGTTCTAAAGTCAGAATCGAACGCCGGCCAGCACGGCGAGCGCCGGTTCGTCACGTTGGCCGGGTCGTTGTCGTTCGAGTTGAGGTTGGTCTGACCGATCGTGTAGCGGCCATCAACCGTGAAGCGGCCGAACGCGACGCCCGCGCCGATGACCGCGCCCAGATCGACGCGACTGATATCCTCATCGGGAATGTCGACATCCACCGACTCCCCCTGAAACGAGCCGGAGCCCTTCGAGCTGACCTTGAACGCGGCTGCCGGTCCGCCAAAGAACTGAAAAGTGGTTCGGCCGGCGCCCGGGGGAGCCGTTGTCCACATGAACAACATCGGGACCTCGAAGTAGTCCAGCTTGGTCGTCCCCGAGACGCCCATCTGGTTGAAGGCCGCCCCTTTCTGCGTGGTACAGCCCCTCGAGTTGCACGCCGAAGTGCTCTGTCATGGTCCAGGTCACGAACCCGCCGGCGACGACGCCGGTGCGGGTGTCGAGATCCACATCCTGTGCTGAGTCCTGACTGAATGTGGAGAACGAGACGCCCGCTTTCACACCGCCACTGACTTCCTGGGCCATCACCATCGACTCGCCGCCGAAGAACGCCAATACCAGCAGACTGGAAGCAAGACGCATTTCACACCTCTCACCATGACCTTACCGGCCGCGGTGCGCCGGTGTCGTGAGCCAGAGGTGAAGAAACCCTGAAAAGCGCTAAAAGTAGAAAATGACGCCGACGCCCGTTCGAGCGCTGGTCACCCGGCTCTCTGACCGCAGGGTGGCGATGCCGGAACCCAACTCAGACTTCGTTGAACCGAACGTGTGAATGACGCCGACCTCGCCGAAGACGCTGAAGCGGTCGTGCAGCGAGGACTGCGCGCCAAAAAAACCCCCGAACGCATGCGAGGTGATGGTCGATTCGCTCCCGCCCAGCGGCGAGTCCGACGAGCTGTTCGTGTGTGCGAACACGTACCTGGGGGCGACGTACGGGCGCAGCTTGTCCGTTGGACGGAGATAGAACAACGCGCTGAATCCGACGCCCACCCTGGAGCCGTCGCTGCTGTTGCCGCCGCTGCCGCCGCTGAAGGAATCCGACTCGCCTGAAGAGACGCTCAAATCGAGCTCGGGCCGAATCGCAAGCCGGTCGCTGACGTGGAACACGAACCCCACGGACGGCGGATAGCCCATCGTGATGCCGGTTTTCCCTTTGTCCTGAGCGGAGGCATCGGCAACGGCAAGCAAAAGGACGATCGGGAGGAAGCAGACGGCGGCGCGTCGCTGATGCTTTGTCATGTGACTCCTCGAGAGCGAATGTTTCGATCTCTAGAAGAACACGAACGCCATGGAAACGAACCATGAGAAAGCGTGAATTAGGATGTTGAACCGACCTGTTCCCCCGCGGTGTCGCGCGCGTCTTATAACACGGAGGACGAGAATGGGAGATTCCGTGCGGACGTATGGGGAGCGGCGCAGTCAGAGAACGGATCAGAACGGAGCAATCCGGCAGGTCGCCGGCGGTGGAGCGGCGGCCGTTCTTCTTGCGGAGTTGTCATCATCGGCGGAGCACCTGCCCACGCCGGCGGACTCGGCCGACGGGTCCGGCGGTCCGAAATACACGTTCACGACCGATCCTGGACAGCCAGCGCGACGGCCTCGAAGCCACGCGCTGCGCGGCCATCAACACGCTGGGCACGGTGGCGGTGACGGTGCGGGACACCGTGTCGGGCGACACGAAGATCATCACCAAGCGCGGCGCGGACGATCTCCCCGCTGGTCATCGCGGCCACCGCGTCGATCGCGGACTTCCCGACCTTCTGCGACAACGGGTTCAGCAGCCTCCCCTCCGACCCGTCGATCAACGAGCTGGGCGAGGTCGCCTTCCAGGGGAATCTCCGGCGGCTCACGACGCGGCGACGGAGTGCGGGACGCCGGAGCAGCGCGAACGCCGCCAGGGCGTCTTCCTCGGTAGCGGCGGGCCGCTCACCGCGATCGCGCACACCATCAACCCGCCCGGCGGCGACTTCATCGCCGAGTTCCTCGTCGCCGACCAGTCGGTCAACACGCTGGGCAAGGTCGCGCATCGTTCCCGAGCTGGACGAACGTTCGATCACGGGCTCTTCGTCGGATCGAGGAACGGAACGTTCAAGAGGCGGTTCCTGCGACACCCCCACGCCGGACGGGTTCAACTTCAACAACCTCTCGTCGCGGGTGTCGCTCAACGAGCTCGGCCAGATCGCCTTCGAGAGCGGCCTCAACGATACGTCGATCGGCGGGATCTTCCTCTCGAACCCCAACGGCACGTTCAGGACGATCGCCGACAACACCGGCCCGTCGACGGTCGCGATCCGTCGCTGAACATCCTCGGCCGCGTGGCCTTCATCGGGCCGCTTCGACGAGAACTTCAACCAGATCTTCAGCGTCAACACGAGCCGGGGCGGACCGGTGACCACGGTGGCGGAGAACAGGCCCGGCGGATACGCATCGTTCCGCGAGCCTTCGCTCAACGACCTCGGGCCGGGTCGCCTTCACCGCGGACGTGCAGCCGAATCCGGAGGTGTTCATCACCTTCCAGGGCGTGTTCACCGGGCCCGATCCGGTCGCCGACAAGGTGCTGCAGGCGGGCGACCTCTACGAAGGCGTGCCGGTCACGAGCGTGGTCACGTGCGCCGAGGCCCTGAACAACCGCGGGCAGATCGTGATGACCGTTCAGAGCGAGGACCCCGACACCTTCGAGGTTCGGAGCTTCGTCGTCCGCGCCACGCCGCGCGGGGTGCGGGAGCAGGATTAGACAGGAGATCAGGAGGGCCGGGAGATGGGGAGGTCTCCTGAATTCCTGACCTCCTGATCTCCTAAATCTCCTGATCTCCTAAATCTCCTGATCTCCACTGCCCGCCGAAGCGCTAATCGCGCACGCGCGAAGGCGGGATCACGCTTCCGCGCGCAGCGTCTCCGCGGGTCCACGCGCGTGGCGCGTCGAGCCGGCTGGAATGCGGCGACGGCGGTCGCGGCCAGTACCAGCGCGAGGCCGGCGGCAAACGGGACGACGTTCAGCAGCGAGACGCTCTCCAGCTGGATCGCGGCGCCCAGCGCCTTCATCGCGCTGAACGCGATCAGGAAACCGATGATTGCGCCGACGCCGGCCAGGCGCGCAGGTGCGCCTGAACTTCATCCGACGAGTCTTCGTGCGGTGCGGCGCCGCCAGAATGCCCGCATCATCCGTTCTCCGGTTGGGGTCCGAGAACGCGGGCCATCGCGGCGGCGAGCCGGCGCCACCGGCTCGAACTCGCGCGCCAGCTGCGCGCGGCCGGTCCTGGTGAGGGTGTAGAACCGCGCCTTGCGGTTGTTGGCAGAGGTGCCCCACTTCGCGGAGATCGAGCCCTGGGCTTCGAGCCGCTGCAGCGCGGGGTAGAGCGCGCCGTGGTCCACCAGCAGCTCGTCGCCCGACGTCTGCTGGATCGCGCGCGCGATGCCCTGGCCGTGCTCGGGCCCGAAAATGAGGGTGCGGAGGATGAGGACGTCGAGCGTGCCCTGCAGCAGGGCCGAGGCGGTCGGGATCTTCTCGGGTTGACATCTGACCCAAGTATCGGGCCCGCTTGGGTCAGATGTCAACAGGTGGATCAGAACGAGAAGCGGATCTGCGCCTGCACGGTCCGCGGGTTCTGATAGCCGGTCGCCACGCCGAAGCCGGCGCCGCGCGGCCGCGACCGCGAGTCGATCACCGTGCCGTCCGGATTGAACGGCAGGTTCTGGGTCGTCATCGGATCGGTCGGGCTGACAAGGTCATCGCCGTGTTGCGGCCCGTGATCCCCGCCTGGTTGAACGCGTTGAACATGTCCACGCGCAGCTGGATGTTCCGCGGCCCCGCCGAGCCGGATGTTCCGCGCGATCGCCAGATCGATCACGCTGATGAAGCAGCCGTTCAGGTAGCTGTTGCCGGATTCGAGGCCGACGCTGCCGACAGCCGGCCCCTGGAACGCCGCGGTGTTGAACTGTCGGAGCGGGTCGCTGCTGCAGCCGGTGCCCGGATCGCCGACGACGAGGATGCGGGCACCGTAGTCGGGCGAGCCGGTGAGGTTCTGGTTGCCGCCGCCGTTCTGATAGCTGAAGCCCACCGTGTAGGCGGAAGAGGGCACGGTCGTATTGCCCGCCGTGATGTTCACGCCTCGCCGGGCGCCCGACCAGATCCCGGACACCTGCCAGTCGTTCAGCACGTAGCCGACGGCCTTGAGCGCCGGGCTGGCGCTCCGGAGATCGGGCAGGTCCCACACGAAGTTCGCTCGCATCGTGTTGCGCACCGGATTGTTCTTCCCGAGCAGTCTGTCGGCCTCGTCCTGATCGGCGCGGAACGAAAACGAGCCGTCGGCGTTGTGCTGCAGCCGGCGCCCGACTGCTGTCTGTCGCGACAGGCCGATCGTGTCGTTGAAGCCGAACGACAGCCCGTTCCGGAAGCGGCGGTTGAACGACAGCTGAATCGAGTGGTAGGTCCTCCACCCGCGGTTCTGCTGCTGCGTGATGTCCCCGTAGCCCCTGATGGCGCGCAGGTTGTTCGGCGGCAGCGCGTTCGACCCCAGCGTCGTCGGCGTCAGCGTCCGATCCTGGTTCCGGCAGGAACTCCATGCCGAAGTCGATCGCGTTGATGTTCACGCCGTTGAAGGGTTGTAGCTGTGCTGCCCGACGTACGAGCACGTCGAGGGCGATCGCCCACGGCAGCGTCATCTGCACGCCGCTGTTCCACTGGGTGGAGGTCGGCAGCTCGATTTTCTCGGGAAACGCGATCGTCGGCGCGCCCTCGGTCGTCAGGCCGCCGCTGCCGAGCGTCTGCAGCTTGGCGTACTGCACGGTGATGGTGCCGGACGTCGGCGGGTTGTTGACGCCCTGCGAGAACGCCGAGGAGCACGGCCGGTCGAAGATACATGCCGGCGCCGCCGCGGAGGACGATGCGCTGCTGGCCGGTGAGATCGTAGGCCATCACCGAAGCGCGGCGCGACCGCCAGACCGGGCACGAGTAGGTCGCCTTCGGCAGGCCGCCCTGCCCGGGAGGAAAAGGCCGTTCAGTGCGTTCGCCGGTGTTCGGCACGAGCGTGCCGAAGGCGCTCGTGGTGTTCCGCCCGAGGAACTGGCCGGTGGTCGGATTCATCGCCTGACGGTTGTTGCCCGTGCACGGGTAGACGCCGTTGGCGCAGCCGGGCACGTAGAGCATCGGCGCCGCCGCGAGCGACCACCTGTCCGGCAGGAAGTTGGACGCCTGCCCCAGCGTTGTCGTACTGCGCCCCCTGGTGCACGAACCGCACGCCGTAGTCGAGCGTCAGCCGGCTGGTGACCTTCCAGTTGTCCTGGATGTAGGCCTCGGCGTTGTTGTAGATCGACGCGGTCTCGACGTACTTCTTCGCCTGCTGGAACGAGCTGAACGTGCCGATCGCGGCGTTCGAAAACCCGAACGACGTATCGTTGGGATTGGCGGTGTCCTGCTGGAAGTTGATCGTGCCGAACGCGTTGTTGCTGGTCTGCTCCGCCTTGTAGCTGTGCGTGTTGTAGAACCCGGTCTTGATCGTGTGGCGGCCCATCACCTTCGTCAGGCTGATCGCGAAGTCGTTCGTGGAGTTGATGTTGAACCAGCCCGGAAAACCGAGCGTCGGCGGGGCGCACGTCGACGAGCAGGTGCCTCCGGCGTTCGCAATCCGGCCGCCCCACTGGAACGTCGGCAGCTTCGCCATCCGCGCTCCCGTCCCAGAACGCCGGCTGCAGCTGGTTCGAGCGCCTTGACGGCGTAGTATCCCGGGTCGAGCACGGTGGCGTTGGGGAACAGGAACGGGAAGACCGCCGAGTCCGGTGCCCTGCAGGCTGGCCACGTCGGTCATCGGGACGCCCTGGCTGCCGGCGGCGTTGTTACAGAAGATCGCGCCGGTCGAGGACTGCGCCTGCGCGCACCCGGCCAGCTCGTTCTGGCTGTGCCCGTAGGTCGCCTCGAGGAACATCGTCGGGCTGATCGTGTAGTTGACCGACGTCGTGTAGCTGACGACGGGCGCCTTCTGCATCCGCGTGTCGTTGAAGCCGGGGATCGATCCCAGGAAGGTCTGGTCGCGCTGCCTCCACGCCGGTACTTGAAGGTCGCGCGCAGCTTCTGCATCGGCTGATAGTCGAGGCGGACCGCCGGCTGCCACGAGAGGACGCTCTCCGACGGCCTGGTGAGCTCGAAGTTGTAGTTGTTCGTGCCCGAGGTGCGGTGGGATGTTCGGCAGCGGATAGAGCTTCAGGATGTTCAGGCCGGTCTGGTACAGACGGTCCGCCGGGATCCGGCCGACCACGCCGCCGTCCTGGAAGCAGGCCGTCGCCGCCGTGGTCGGTCTGCGTCGCGCAGTGCACGCGCCCGCCACTGCGGATCCCTGATGTACGGGATACGGATTGCCGTTGTTGTCGGTCGTCTGCGAGAAGTCCCCCGCGCGCTCGAGCGCGGTCGGCATCCGGTAGCGCACGACGTTGTTCCCGGCGGTGCGCGGCGAGAACTCCTGGCTGTAGAAGAAGAACAGCTTGTTGTTGCCGCCAGGTTTGCCGATCGGGCCGCCGATCGAGTAGCCCCAGTCCTTCTCCTTCAGGACGGTCTTCGGGTCGCCGTTGAGCTTGTTGGTCTTGCTGTTCGCGTACCACTCGGAATCCCGCTCGACGTCGTAGACCGATCCACGGAACCGGTTGGTGCCGCTCTTGGTGACGGCCGTGACCTGCACGCCGCTCGCGCGGCCGTACTCCGCCTGGTAGCCCGACGTCAGCACTTTGACTTCGGCGATCGACTCGACGTTCATCTGCAGCAGCGGGCCGGTTGCTGCCGGTGTCCATCGTCGACACGCCGTCCATCATGATGTTGGGATCGCCGCCGCCGCCGATCCGCTTCGGCGTGTTGTTGTCGTCGATCGTCACGCCGGGCGCGAGCAAGCGCCAGCGCCGTGAAGCTGCGACTGGCGATCGGCAGGTTCTCGACGGCCTCCCGTCCGACGGTGAAGGAGCGCTCGCCGCTCGTCGTCTGCACGATCGGCGATTCGGCCTTGACCTGGACCGTGTCGGTCAGCCCGCCGACTTCGATCGCCAAGGCGCCCGACCGACGTGCGGTCGCCGGCGCTGACGACGACGCCGGTGCGCTTGAGCGTCTTGAACCCCTCCATCGTCACCTGCACGGTGTACCGGTCGGGCGAGACGTTGGCGAACGTGAAGTCGCCGTTGGCGTTCGTGAACACGTCGGGCAGCTGCGTGCCGCGTGTTTCGCTGATCAACGTGACCGCCGCGCCGGGGATGACGGCCCCCTGCGGGTCCTTGACGGTTCCGGTCACCGTCGCGGTGGTGACCTGCGCCCACCCCGCTGACGCCATCGTCAGCAGGGCGACGAGCGCTGCTGCGCCGGCGATTCCGCTCCGTCTGATCATGTTTGCTCCTCCGGTGCTTCGAACGTGACGCCGGTTGTCTGGGCGGGATTCTAGCGGGGACGCCCAGCGGACGGGCAAGATGGATTTCACATCAAGCTGTCCTACAGGTTGGTGCAAGCCTGTTGGACAGGTTGCGGACCACCGGGCACGGGGAGTCCGGAGCGCCGCGGCGACGGCCATATAATTACGGGAATGAAGGCCACCAAGCTCCCGGCGGCGACAACCTCTCCGATCAGGTCGTCAGCACCTCGTCGACCACATTCGCCAGGACCGCCTGACGAGGGGCACGCCGATGCCGTCGGAGGTCCGGCTGAGCGGCGAGCTCGGGGTGAGCCCGCGGCATCGTGCGCGAGGCCTATCGGTCGCTCGAGGCCGCCGGTGTCCTGGAGATCACCGACGGCCGCTCCCCGCGGGTCGGCCGGCTCAACAACCCATCGTTCATCCAGTTCCTGCAGCACGCGCTCTCCACCGCGCAGGCCTCGCAGGAACAGGTCTTCGACGTCCGCAGCTCGATCGAGGTCCGCGCCGCCGAGCTGGCGGCGGCGGCGTCTACGAGGAGGACGTCGCGGCGTTGATCCGGGAGGTGTCGATGATGCGGGCCGACCGTCGGAGCGAGCGGATTCGTCCACGCCGACCTCCGCTTTCACGGAATCATCGGGCGCGCGACCGGCAATCCGATGTTGGCCTTGCTCGGCAATGCACTCCGCGGCACCTCCTCGACCTCACAATCCGGGCCGGGTTCGACAGCCGCCACTCGCGCGCCGAGATGGATCGGGTGGTCGAGATCCATGCGGGTCTCGCCGATGCGATCGCGCCCGCCGCCGCGTCAAGGCACGGCGCCTGATGCGGGTGCACTTCGAAGAAGCGCGGGGCTTCGTGCTCGGCCGGCCTCCCAAGGCCCAAGTAATGAATCCCTAATCACTAATCCTCGAATCCTTGAATCCTGCAAGCGCCGCCGCGATGCAAGGATTCAACGATTAGCGATTAGTGATTCATGTGTCCCGTGTTCCCTTGAGCCATTCCCCCCAGGTGATGGCGCCCCGATCGCCCTGCGGCGCTGTGCCTTTGCCGGCTCGAATCGCCGCTGGCGGTCGGGCCCGGGACGGGAATCGGCACGATGCGCTTGCGCACGCGGCGCGCCTGCTGCCACTGTCGCCGCGGCCTCGCGGACCGGGAGGACTTCGGGCCCGCCGAAGTCGGTGACCCGGCCGCGCGGTCCGTCGGCGATGCACCGCATCAGCCGCCCGGCCACCTCGGACGCCTCGACGGGCTGGACGACGAATCGCTGCGGGGAGCGGCAGGACGAGCGGCACGCGCGCGGCCGGCCGCGATGAGCTGGTCGAGCAGCGAGTGGAACTGCGTGGCGCGGAGGATCGAGAAGGGCAGGCCGGCCTGCGCCGACGAGGTGCTCCGCGGCGAGCTTTCCGTCGTGTAGTACGGACACGGGATTCCCGATCGACGCCGACGATCGAGACGAACACGAGGTGCCGGACGGATGCGCGGCCGGCGGCTTCGGTCAACCGCCGTGTGCCGTTGACATCGACCGCGTCTGCGTGCCGTGGATCGCTGGCCGCGTGCACGATCGCGTCGCATCCACGCACCGCCTCGTCTATTCCCTGACCCGTCGCCAGGTCCGCCGGCATCCACTCTTCACGACCGGTGTGTCCAGCGGCCGGCCGCCGGCTGGTCGCACGGACCGCGATCCCGGTGGACTGAGCGGCGATGAGCACTTCGCGCCCGAGAACACCGCTCGCGCCTGTCACGAGAATCTTCATGCTGGATACTTGCCCTCTCCGGCCGCTGTACGCGATTCTCCCATGGCTCGCCGCGCGGACGAACTGAGCCGTTGACGGCGGACCGTTGACGGCGGACCGTTGACGGCGGACCGTTGACGGACCGTTGACGGCGACCGGGCGCCGACCCGAGGGGGAGTGACGCATGACGGGCGATGCCGCCATTCGAGATCACCTGGCCAGGCTCCTGGCATGGGAGGACGCGCACGTCGGGATTCGAGGCCGCGGTCGCCGGCGTTCCCGTCCGGAGGTTCGCGGCCGCCAACCGTCGGGTCTGCACTCGCCGTGGCAGCTGCATGGAGCACCTGCGGATCGCCCAGCACGACATCCTCGATTTCTGCCTGAACGCCGACCTACGAAGGAGATGCAGCTGGCCGGAGGACTACTGGCCGCCGGGCGCCGGTTCCCCCGTCGGCCGCCGCGTGGGACGACAGCATCGCGCAGTTCCGGAAGGACCGGAAGGCGCTCCAGCGGCTCGCCGCCGATCCGGCAGATCGTCCTCGGCGCGCGCATTCCGCACGGCACCGGGCAGACGTACCTTGCGGGAGCTGCTGCTGACCGCGGATCACTCGGCCTACCACGTCGGGCAGATCGTGCTCGTCCGGCAGCTGCTGGGCGCGTGGACGCCGCTGTGACCGTCACCCCGATGATCGCCGTGACCAACTTGACGAAAACCTACGGGACCACCACGGCCGTCACGCATCTGTCGTTCGACGTCACGCCGGGAGAGATCCTCGGCCTGATCGGCCCAAACGGCGCGGGCAAGACCTCGACCCTCCGCTGCATCGCCGGCATCCATCGTCCGTCCGGCGGCATCGTCACGCTCTGCCGGCCACGACATCGTGCGGGCCCCGGTCGCGGCCAAGCGGGTGCTTGCGTTCGTCGCCGATGAGCCCCACCTGTTCGAGCATCTGACGGTCATCGAGCATCTGCGGCTGATCGCGCGGATCTATAGCGTCGCTGACGTCGAGTCACGCGCTCGTCCGCTGCTCGAGCAGCTCGAGCTCGCCGATCGCGGCACGGCGATCCCCTCGGAGCTCTCGCGGGGGATCGAGCAGAAGGTCGCGCTCGCCTGTGCGTTCATGCACGATCCCCGGGCCTTCTGCTCGACGAGCCGCTGACCGGCCTCGATCCCCTCGGCATCCCCCGCATGAAGGAGACGATCGTGTCGCGCGCCCCGCAGGGTGTGGCGGTGATCATCTCCTCCATCTTCTGCACCTCGTGGAGGAGATCTGCACACGGGTCCTGCCGCGCTACCTTCTCGGGTCGGCCGCCGGCCTCCTCTACTTTGGCATGATGTTCCGGCCGAGCGGTCCTTCGTCGCGGCTGTTCTCGACCTGGCGCGCGAACGGCCTGCTGGAGTCCTCTTTCGCGGCGCTCTTGTTCGTGACGACGGCGTTGGCGTGGATCCGGTCCCGCTCTAGCGGGCCGGCGCTGCCGGTCACGCGAGCGGAGGTGTTCTTTCTCTTTCCCGCGCCGGTTCACCGGCGCCAGCTGATCGCCTACAAGGTGCTCCGGTCGCAGGTCTCCATCGTGGTGTCGGCTCTCGTCATGACAATCTTCTTCGCGCCGGGCAGTCCGGCGGGGGCGTTGGTTGTGTTTGGCGGGCTGCATCTCGTCCTGTCGATTGTCGGCCTGCACCTGACGGGCGTGATGCTGAACCTCCCGAAGACCCGGGCCGCGGCCCGGCAAGCGTGGCGCGGCAGTGGCTCCCCCTGGCCCTCGTGGTGGCGGCGACGGTCATCGTGCTCGTGACGATTGCGGCTGACTGGCCGCGGCTGTCAGCCGCCGCGAAGTCGAGCGAGATCGCACGGGAGCTTCAGCGAATCACCGCGACGGGACCGGCTGCCGTCGTGCTCTGGCCGTTCCGGACCGTCGCGCGAGTGGCGCTCGCCCAATCGGCAGGAGAGTTCCTGGACGCGCTGCCGGGGGCGCTCGTCCTCCTCCTGTTGAACGTGCTCTGGGTGCTCGGCTCGAACGCATCGTTCGAAGACGGCTCCGTCGAGCTTGCGGAGAGGTCCGGCACGCGGGAAAGGGCCAGCCTTCCGCTGTTCCACGCCGCTCCGGACCGAGAAGGGCTCCCTTCGCGCTCGCGCCAACCGGTCCTGTTGAAACCGCGATCTTCTGGAAGAACCTGATCCTCGCGCGTTGGGCCGGGCGGAAGGTCGCAGTCGCGGTGATCTTCACTGCGGTCGCGATCGGCGCCGTCGTGGTGAGCAGCACTGGCGGGCCGGGGAGGTCGCAGGCGGCTGGAATCATGTGCACGATGCTCGCCGTCAGCGTGATCCTATAACGTTGCGCGTAGAATGAACGCCTGTGCTCGGAAGACTGCGTCGCCGCATGGCCGGAAGCGCTGCAACAGGACGTGTGGTACGCCATGCGGCGCCTCGCGCGGGAGCCCGGCGTTCGCCGCGACCGCCATTCTGATCCTCGCGGTGGGCATCGGTGCGTGCGCGGCGATGTTCAGCATCGTCCAGGCGGTGCTCCTGCGGCCGTTCGGCGTTGACGCGCCGGGCCGCGTCGTCATGATTTGGGAGGGCAGCACGCGCCACCAGGCGCAGTGGGGGAGCTGACGTACGAGGCCGATCGCGACCTGCGCGCCAACATCCGTTCGTTCGAGGAAGTGGCGCTCGTCGGTTCTGTCAACTGGTCGGGAACGATCACCATTGCCGGCGGGCAGCCGCTCGGCGTGCCGTGCAGTGCGGTCTCCGGCACCTTCTTCGACGTCCTTGGCGCACGCCCGCTACTGGGTCGAACGTTCCGCGCGGAAGACGATCGGCGGTCTGCGCCGCCGGTGCTGGTCCTGAGCCATGCGATCTGGACGCAGCACTTCGGCGGCGATCCGAACGTGATCGGACGCAGCGGTCATGGTGCGCGAGGAAGCGCCTGCCGAGCCGTTCGAAATCGTCGGCGTGATGCGCCGAAGAGTTCTTTTTCCCGCGAGGCGCGAAGGACCTGGACACCCGCAGCGCTCCCGGCTCGCCAGGATCGCGCGTCACCAGGGCGGCCCTGTCGAGCCGTTGTTCGAGCGGCTGGGTGTGTTCTATGGCCTGGCCCGGTTGAAGGCGGACGCCACGGCCGGCATGGTCCGGGCGGAAGCCGCGCTCTATATCAAGAGCCTGGCCGAGAAGTTCAAGGTTGACCTCAGCGACCGAGCGGATCGTACTGACGCCGATTCTCGATCACATCTTCGGCCGTGCCCGACCGGCGCTGCTGGCGCTCATGGCGCGCCGTGGTGCTGGTGTTGCTCATTGCCTGTTTCAACGTGGCGGTGCTGTTGTTCGCGCGCGGCGCCTCGCGGACGCGCGAGCTGGCCGTCCGTGCGGCGTTGGGCGCCAGCCGCGGCAGGCCTCATGCGCCAGTTGCTCGCCGAGAGCGCCCTGATCGCGCTCGCGGGCACCGTCGGTGGGCGTGGCGGGTGCGGCGCTTGCGCTCGATACGCTCGTCGCGCTGAGTCCCGCCGACATTCCACGTCTGGACGCCACTGCGCTCGACGGCCGCGTGCTCGTATTCGCCGTCGCGATCGCCGTCGCGACGACTCTCGTGGTGGGCCTCGCGCCCGCGGCCCATCTCAGCCGGCCGTCTCTCGCGGACGACGTCAAGGGGGCCGGGACGGGTGTGGCGTATCGGCCGGGCCGTGCCCGGACGCGCCGGGCGCTGATCGCTCTACAAGTCGCGGCGACGCTGGTGCTGCTCGTCGCGGCTGGCCTCTGCATGCAGAGCTTTGCGAGATTGGCCCGGCTCGATCTCGGCTTCGATCCGGCCAGTGTCCTGACGTTTCAGCATCAGCGGTCTCGACGAGACGAGGTATCCCGCCCGTTCGCAGAGACACGACGCGATCGAGCAGCTGCTGTCGCGGATCAGACGTGTGCCCCACGTGAATGCCGCGGGCGCCGTCTTCCAGCGCCCGTTCGAGCACGGCCCAATCGGGATGGACAGCAGCTTCCTGCTGGAAGGGCAGGTGGACACGCGGCAGTCGTGCGCTGCGCAACCCGATGCTCAACTGGGAGTCGGTCACCTCCGATTACTTCCGCTCGATGGGTATCCGTCTCTAGTACGCGGACGCCACTTCGACGACCGGGATACGGAGAACATCACCGCCGGTCGTGATCGTGAGCGAAGCGATGGCGGCTCGCGTCTGGCCGGGCCAGGATCCGATCGGCCGGCGCCTGACGACCACACAGGCCGAAGAGCGTAAGGGCCAGCCGATCCGGTGGCAAACGGTGGTCGGTGTCGTGGCGACCGCTCGGTACCGGGAGATCGACAACCCGCGCTTCGACCTCTACGTGCCGCTCCGGCAGGCCGAGTCGGACGTCCAGCACTTCACCGTTCGCACGACCACCGATCCGCTCCGCGTGGCGCCCTCGATCGCGGCGAAGCACGCCTCGTTCGACAAGACGCTCGTGATGGAGGGCGTGACCACGATGGAAGACATCGTCGCGCGCACGCGCGGGCCGTGGCGCTTCAACATGCTGGTGTTCGGCATGTTCGGCGCCGTCGCGCTGGCGCTCGCGGGCGTGGGCCTCTTCGGTGTGGTCGCGTAAGAGGTCACCCAGCGCACGCGGGAAATCGGCCTCCGGATGGCACTGGGCGCGGCGCGAGGACACGTCGTGGGGCTGATGGTGTCGCAGGGCGCGAAGCCTGCCGCGATCGGCCTCGCAATCGGGATCGTCGCCTCCCTGCTCGTGACGCGCGTGCTGTCGGGGCTGCTCTTCGAGGTCAGTCCCACCGATCCCGTCACGTTTGCCGGAGTGTCCGCCTTGCTCGTAGCGGTGGCGGTCCTCGCCAGCTACCTTCCCGCGCGGCGTGCGGCTTCCGTGGATCCCCAGACCGCCCTCCGCGACGGGTGGGGCCTGACGTTAAGTTGCTGACGTACCGTACTAACGTGCACGTTACTGACATTACATAGCGCCGGGCTTTAGCCGGCGACCGACCGCGAGCCGGCCACCGCCCAACCGGCAAGGGCGGCCTACGGGGTGAGCTAAGGCCGTCGAAACCTTACTTCATCGGATTTCCGTCGGCGTCGGAGATCTCGAGCTCGCCCTTCGTCTTGAGGATGTCGGTGATCTTCGTCGCGTCGCCGACCGCGACGATCTGCAGGCGGCCCGGCGCCCAGTCCTTCTGCGCCGCGGCCTGCGCCTGCGCCGGCGTGATCGCCGCGACGCGCGCCGGATACGTGTCCCAGTAGTCCGCCGGCAGTCCGTACTGCCAGTTGTCGATGTAGTAACCGAGCACCTGTTGTGGGTTCTCGAGCGCCAGCGCGAAGCTGCCGACGATCGCGCGTTTCACGTCGGCGAACTCGGCGTCCGGGATCGGGCTTGTCGCGCAGCTCGGCGATCTCGGCGAGCAGATCGGTCAGCGCCGGCTCGGTCACGTCGGTCCGCACGCTGGTCGATGCGGACCACGATCCGCGGTACTGCGTCGCCGAGAAGCCGCTACCGATGCCGTAGGTGTATCCCTTTTCCTCGCGCAGATGACGGAACAGCCGGCCCATCGTGCCGCCGAGGACGCGGTTCACCACGGTCAGCGCCGTGTAGTCGGGGTCCGTCCGGATCATCGACTGCGTGCCGACGTTCAACGTCGTCTGCACCGATCCGGGACGCGCGACCAGGAACACCTTCGGCGCGCCGATCGCCGGCGGATCGGTCACCGGACGCTTTGGCGACGCCGGCCTTCTTCCACCCGCCAGCTTCGTCTCGACGAGCTTCCGCGCCTCGGCGAGCGAGATGTCGCCGGCGAACGCGATCGCGGCGTGGTCCGGCACGTAGCGCGTTTTGTGGAACTCCACCAGCGCTTCGGGCGTGATCGCGTCGAGATTGGCCGCGGTCGGCGACACGCGTCCGGCCGGGTGCGCGCCGAAGACGGCGCGGTTGAACGTCTCGGCGGCGAGGAAGCTGGGATTGGTGCGGTTCTGGACGAGACCGGCCTTGGTTCGCGTCTTCAGGCGATCCCACTCCGCCGGCGCGAAGGCCGGGTTCAGCAGGACGTCCGCCGTCAGGTCCATCAGCTTGTCGAAGTCCTCCGTCAGCGAGCTGCCGGAGACCGTGGCCGACGGGCCGGACAGGCCGCTGCCGATGTTCAGCGTCGCCGACATCGTTTCGAGCGCCTCCGAAATCTGCGGAGACGTCCGCGTCTTCGTGCCTTCGCGCATCAGCTGCGCGGTGTAGCTGGCGAGGCCGATCTTGTCGGCGGGATCGAAGTAGCCGCCGGCGCCGGGGATGATGATCTGGAACGTGATCTGCGGCAGGCGGCGATCTTCGAGGACGATCAGGTGCAGCCCGTTCGCAAGGTCCGCCTCCTGCGGCCGCGGCAGCTTGACCTTCAGCAGCTCGTTCGACACCGGCGCCTTGCCCTTCAGCACCATCTGCGTGGTGGACGGCTGCGGCCCTGGCGCCGGCGGGCCTCCTGGGCGCCAGCCGATGCGCCGGAGATCGTCAGGCGAGACGCCGATCGCGAACGCCGCGGCCGAGGATTCTGCGGTTCGACATCACAGCCCTCCCTTCGGCGCGGCGGCCTTCGGCACGGTCAGCACGACGGTGCGGCCGGTCTTCACCAGATACTGCCGCGCGACGCGCTGCACGTCGGCCGCCGTCACTTTGGCCATGCGTTCCTCGCGGGTGTTGATGCGATTGGGCTCGTCGTAGAACAGCGCGTCCTGCGACAGCTGGATGGCCTTGCTGAGCGAGCTGCCGAGGCTGCTGACGAACGCCCGCCGGCGCTGGTTCGCGCCTTCTCGATCTCCCAGTCCGCGATCGGGTCGGTCTTCAGCCGCTCGATCTCCGCGTCGATCGCGGCTTCGAGTTCCGCCAGCGTCTTGCCGGGCAGCGCCGTTCCGATGATCCGGAACAGACCGGGCCCGCGCGACTCGCCGGCGAAGGCCGAGACGCCGGTCGACAGCTGCTTCTGCCGGACGATGGCCTCGTAGAAGCGCGAGCTGCGTCCGCCGGACAGGATCGGTCGCCAGCACGCCGATCGCGTCGTTGTCGGGCGACGAGCTCGGCGGAACCTTGTACGCCATGTCGATGCGCGGCAGTCGCGCGAGCGCGTCCTCGAGCGTGAGCCGCCGCTCTTCCTTCTGCGGCGGTTCCGACATGTCGACGGCGGCGGGCGCCGGCTGCTGCGGAATCGCGCCGAAGTACTGCTCGATCTTCGCGAGCGTCGTCTTCGTGTTCACGTCGCCGACGATCGCCGATGACGGCGTTGTTCGGCGCGTAGTAGGTCTTGAAGAACGCCGCCACGTCCTCGACGCTCGCGGCGCTCAGGTCGGCCATCGATCCGATCACGGAGTGCTCGTAGGCGAAGTTCTCGTAGGCGAGCTCGTCGATCGCCTCGAACGGTCTTGCCGTACGGCTGGTTGTCGACGCCGCTCCGCCGCTCCTCCTGGACCGCGTTCCGCTGGTTGTCGAGGTTCTCTTTGGTGATCTCGAGCGACTTCATCCGGTCCGCCTCGAGGAAGAGCCCGAGGTCGAGCTGGTTCGCCGGCAGCGTCTCGTAGTACATCGTCCGGTCCTTGCTGGTCGTGCCGTTCATGGACCCGCCGTTCATGAAGATCAGGTACGGGTGCTCGTTCTGGGCCGACGTTCTCCGAGCCCTTGAACATCATGTGCTCGAAGAGGTGCGCGAAGCCGGTGCGTCCCTTGCGCTCGTCGCGCGAGCCGACGTTGTACTGGACGACGATGGTGTAGACCGGCGCCGCGTGATCCTCGGAGATGATCACGCGCAGGCCGTTCTTGAGCTTCGTGTCGGTGAACTGGACCTTGCCGACCGGCGCGGCGGCCACGCCAAGCGCCGCCACGAGGCCGACTGAGAGCAGTCGGGCAACGGAGCGAGATGGTCATCGCTGACTCCTCGGAAAGAAACTCTGGATGGACGGGTCAGGCTTGCGGAGAGATCGGCTCGCCGGTGCCGCGAACCTCCGATCGGCCAGAGTATACCGCGACCCCCTGTGCAAGCGAATCAACGCGGCACACAATCAGATCGCCGGCAGGCTGGGACCAACAGCGGTGCGGAGCGCCTCGTCAGCGTCGGGCTCCCAGCCGTCGTCGCCGCCGGCCGCGCCGGCTTCGTCACGACGATGCGATCGCGCCTGCCTCGCCGGTTTCCGAGATCTGGCGCAGGGTGGACTGCAGGCCGTCGACATCGACGACCGTGAACCCGTACAGCGTCGCTGGACGAGCTTCATCGTGAACGGCTGCCACGTCGGCACGTTGTCGGTCTGGTCGGGATCGTAGGCGCCCGCACCGCCCGCGCCGGTGACGATGTACACACCATCGGGCGTCGTATCCGTCACCCCATTGAACGCCGTGTCGATCCTCGAAGTCCCCGTCGACCATGTAGGAGCCCTCCTGACTTGAAGGTGCCATCGGGGCCGGCTTGGCGAGAAACTTGAGCGGACGCGTGCGCTGGTAGTTGTGGACGTGGCCGTTGAACACGATATCCACGCCGCGGTGCTCGAGGACGTCGCTGACCAGCCGCATGTGCTGTTCGCTGAAGTGCGCGCGGGAAGAGTTGAACGGCGCGTGATGAAAGACGACGAACTTCCACGCCGCGTGCCGGGCTGCCGCGAGATCCCGAGCCAGCCAGTTGCGCAGATAGGCGTCCGACCAGTCGACGTACACGTTCGAGTCGATGAACGTCCAGTGCGAGTTCATAGTGAACGAATAGTTCGCCATTCGCGGGAACGTCCCCGGGATCAGCGCCAGGTGGGCTTTGAGGCGCTCTGGTGGTCCTTTGATCACCTGCAGGAGTTCGGCAGGCCGGCCTGGCCATAGGGGCCGTTGAGCGGAAACGACCAGGTCAGGAAATAGGCCTGGCCGTCCGGATCGCGATCGGAATCGCCCGTGCCCGCGTCGTGATTGCCGTAAGCCCCAAACGACAGCCGCGAACGGACGAGCGGTGCGCCCATCTCCGGGCTCGACACGTCCGAGTTGTAGATCGGAAAGTCCTTCTTCGGGGTCCTCGGCCATCCGGCCGGTCGAATACACGATGTCGCCGGCGATGCCGAAGAAATCCGGCTCCGCGCGGTGGATCTGATGGACGATTCGCCTCTCCTGATTCGTATCCGCGCCGGTGTCTCCCGTTACCACGAAGCGATAGGGCTGCCCCGCCGAGGCGCGCGCCTTGCCCTTCGCCGCGAACACCACCTGTCCGTTCCTCGATACGCGGTATTCGAACTCGCCGCCGGGCTCGAGCCTCGTCAGCGGCACGTTGAACACACGGTACGGCGTCTCCGCGGTTGAGACGAGCCGGCCGCCGGTGACGATGGCCGGACGCCACGGGGTGCCGTCGCGCTGCCGGACGTCGACCGCCCACGTCGCCGTCGTGTCGTTCGCCGACTGCCAGAGCGCGCGGACGGTCTCGGATGGCGCAAGCTTCGGCACGTCGCCAAGCTGCCAGTACGGTTTGATGATGAACGGATCGCCGGATATTGCCTGCGTCTGGGCCGGCGTCTGACGGGCGTCAGGCCGCGCCGTTCCGACCAGCGTTGCCAGCCCGGCGAGGGTCATCCACGCCATTGCGCCCGGTCCGCGTCTGGCGCGAGCGGTTCCACCTGAAACAAGGACAGTCATGGCGGGCAGCTCCTCACGCTGATTCGTTGGAGCCGATTATGTCCCACGACGGCGACCTACCGCCGCTCATTTTCCAGTGATGTCTGTAACGCGGACGTTACGCGGGCCGCAGACCCACCGATACGCAGAGCTGAGAAAGATCCTCCTCGTCCCCCGGGACTTCACAGGGGATAACTGCGGGATCGCGCACCGCGGCTCATCACCGCTGAAGCGGCTTGACGTGTCTCCACTTGCACAGCCGCTTCCGAGGGCGCAGCGTAAGGTTGGGGGCGACGGAATCGAGGTCGCGCCCGCGATGGCCTGGCCGGATGATGCCTACGTGCCGGCACGGCGTCAGATGAACTCGGCGGTCGATGCTGGCGCGTCTGAAGAGATCTCCGGCGGCGGAGGGACCGGTCATCGCGATCGGGCTCACGACGCGCGACATGTTCAACCCGGAAGTGGAGTGGCACTACGTGTTCAGCTATCGCGAGAACCGCATGGCGGTCGTCTCGCCGGCGCGAATGGATCGAGGATGCATGGGTGTGTCCCGCCGAGGCGGATCGACGCGCGGCTGCGCAAGATGGTGGGCAAGAACATCGGGATCATGTACTTCGGTCTCGGCCTGAGCCCCGATCCGGCCAGCATGCTCTACGGAAACATCCGCGGACCGCAGGAGCTCGACGCGATGAGCGAGTTGTTTTAGGCGAAAACTGTGAGATCGCGCACAGATCCGGCGGGGCGCACCTGGCGGGAGGCGTCGCGGCAGAAGAGCCATCGCTGGCAGACGCCTTGCTCTCGGACGTGATCACAATAATGAAGGGTGAATCGTCGGCGATTCGTGCGTCGCTCCTGCTGGTCTGGCTCGTGCTGACCGCCGGCGGCGCCGCGGCCGGTCCGGCCGTGCCGCCGGCGCCGTTGCCGCCGCCTGCCGGCACGGTCGTGCGCGTCGCCACCGTGACGCAGCTCCAGAACGCGCGTGGCCGTCGATCGCGTCCAACACGACGATCCTGATCGCGCCAGGCACCTACAACCTGACTCGCCCGCTCTACATCAACGGCACCTTCACGAACGTCGGCATCCGCGGCGACACCGGAAATCGCGACGATGTCGTGCTGGTCGGGAAAGGGATGAGCGGCCCGAGCGACGGCGGCGTGCCGTTCGGGATCTGGGTCGGCGGCAACGTGCGCGGCGTGACGATCGCGAACCTGACGATTCGCGACGTCTACAACCATCCGATCATGCTCAACGCCGGCGCGCAGTCGCCGCTCATCCACAACGTGCGGCTGGTGAACGCCGGCCAGCAGTTCATCAAGGCCAATCCTGACGGCGCCGGCGGCGGCGTCGACAACGGCATCGTCGAGTACTCGGTGATCGAGTACGAGACGACGAGCCGCGACGACTACACGAACGGCGTGGACGTCCACACCGGCGACAACTGGATCATCCGGCACAACCTGTTCAGGAACATGCGCGCGCCGCAGGGTCAGCTGGCGGGCCCGGCGATCCTGATGTGGAACGCGTCGACCAACACGCTGGTCGACGGGAACACGTTCATCAACTGCCAGCGTGAGATCGCGCTCGGGCTGATCGAGCGGACGCCCAACGATCACACCGGCGGCATCGTCAGGAACAACTTCATCTATCGCGACGTTCCCGGCGACTCGGCGATTTACGTCGCCGACTCGCCGGAACACGCAGGTGCTGCACAACACGATCCTGATTTCACGAACCTACGCGAACCCGATCGAGTATCGCTTCCCGCATACGACCGGCGTCGTCATCGCCAACAACGTGCTGGACGGCAGCGTCGCGGGCCCGCGACGGCGCGACGGGGACGGTGAGCGGGAACTACACGAACGCCGCCGCCGCGCTGTTCGTGAATCCGGCCGCCGGTGACCTGCACCTCAAACCGACAGCGACGGTCCTTCTAGAATCAGGTCGCGGCACCGCCGGCTGCCGCCGCTACGGATTGGGACAGCCAATCACGCCCGGCCGGATCGACGGACATCGGCGCGGACGAATACTCCGCGACGACGCCGGTTCCGACCGCGCCGGCGCGGCTGCGAATCGTCAGGGATTAGCTGGTAGCTGGAAGCTGGAAGCTGGTAGCTGGAAACTACTTCAGATAACCCCGCCGCGCCGTCACGGTCCCTCTCCTGCCTTTGAGCTTGACCTCGAGTGGATGCCATCCTCCCGCGTCCACGCCGCGGGGCGTGTACGTCAGCAGGTAGCGGGTTCGGGACTCCTCGATGATCCGGACGAATGTCGCGCGCAGGCTGCCGGGACGCGTGGCTCTCAGGTACTGACCGCCCGTCTCCAGCGAGAGTGCGGGCAGGAACCGCTCGCGCAGCGCGTGGCGCAGGACGTTCGGGGCGCCCGTCTGCAGCCCGGAATGGAAGTCGAGACGAAAGCCGGGCCTCCAGAACCCGCTGGGCTTTTCCACCGCGTAGACGACGACCTCGTTGCGGCGTGCGATGTCCATGACCGTGTCTCCCGCCAGCCAGCTCGCCGTGTCGTCGCCGTCGCTGAAGAGGAGGGCCAGCGTGCGCCGGGTCGTGTATGGCGCAGCGTCAGCGAGGAATACGCGGCGTCATAGAGCGCCGTGTTTCCGGCGGCTTCGGTCTGCCGGATGGCCATGTCAAGCTGCCGGATCTCCGCGGTCCAGCCCGTCCGGAGCGTGACGTAGTCGTTGAACGTGATCAGGGCGGCCCGATCGTCGGGCCGCAGGAGGCGTGCACGACCGCCACGGCCGCCTGCTTCAGTTCTTCGAGCGGCGGGCCTTCGAGGCTCCGGCTCGTGTCGAGGGCCAGCATCACGTTCAGGGGCACGTCCTCGAACGCCACACTATCGATGCTCTGCACGACCCCCCGGTCGCGCAGCTCGAAATCGGATGCGGTCAGGCCGCCGACGGGACGTCTTCCGTCCATGACGAGCGCATCCACGGCGACAGCCTCGGCACCGCTCCGGAACGTTTGCTGGCCGTGCGCGAGCCCGAACGCCATCGCGAGGGCGGCGAGCGCCGCCTTCACTGCCGGCCCTCCCGCCGCACCGACTCCAGGCGCTCGCGCGTGATGGTGGCCGGTTCGATGAAATACCACGACCAGGGCTCACGCCTCGTGTCCGGATTCCCGGTGAGCAGTGTGACGAGCACCGCACGCGATTCGTCTCCCCGGCCCGCGCGCTGAAGCACCCCGCTGAGCGCGAGATAGGCGCTGTGGCCCTCCCCGAATCTCCCGATCGCCTGCTCGTACGCGAGGACGGCCTCGGTGAGCCGGCCTTCCCGTTCGTGCAGCGCTCCCGTGAACATCGCCGCAAGGTATTCCGCGGCACGGTCGGCCGCCGACTCGACGACGCCGCGCAGCAGCTCGAGTGCTTCCCGGTTCGCCCGGCGCATCATCTGCACGCGGCCCAGGTGCAGCCGCGCCATGACATTCGAGGCATCACTTCGCAGGGACGCCCGGAACCACTGTTCCGCCCTGTCGAGGCGTACCCGACGGTTCGTCAGCACGTCGTCGAGCGGGTCACGGCGGCCGACCGGCTCGGCCGGGCGCGTCGCGATGTCCGGGGCCGCGCTCGCCCATTCGGTGGCGAGCATTTCCTGCAGCAGCCCACTCTCGTAGAAGACGATGGGATCGTTCGGTACGACACCGCGGCCGATTTCCAGGAATTGTTCGGCGTCGGGAATTCGTCCACGGCTTCGCATCAATCGGGACACCGCAAAGATCCACCGGCCCGCGAACGTGCGGAGCGCCGGTCCGCCGCGCCGCAGGAAATCGAACGCGATCGAGACGTGAAAGAACGCGCCATCGACCTCCTTCTCGTCAAGGCGCCTGATGGAAGCGTCGGTGTGCAGGATAATCGCGGACCGGAGGAAATCCGCCGGCCAGGGCCTGATCGAATCAAAAAGTGTGTTGATCAGGGAGATGGCGCCATTGAGCCGATCCTGCTTCCACTGCAGCAGGTCGGTGACGGCGTCATCGCGGCCCTCGCGGAACGCGACGACCAGCGCCTCATAGCGTTTCAGGTCCTCGACAGCGCGCAGCATCACCCCGGACTGGACGGCGCCCGTCGTCGGCACGGAGGGCCGCGGTGGCGCGGAGAGCACCAGCACCGGCAGCGCAATGAGGGGCAGGCACCAGGGCATGGGTTCCCTCGATTCCCGGATTCGTCCGTGACATTGTACCGGTCCGCATACGCCGCAGCGGCAGTCTGTGATACAAGCGCAGCATGCGCATCGCGATTGCCGCCGCCGGCCTGTCTCTGCAGCTCCTGTCCTCTCCCATCCCGCAGGAACACACGATGAAACTCGGCGAGATCCTGGTCTTCACCCCGTCGCCATCGAAACCGGAGGCCGATCCGAAGGCGCACGCGTTCCAGGCGGATCGCGGGAACCGCAAGGGTCAGTACCTCGTGGTCTCGAGCGCTCCGTCAGGCGCGCAGTCCTCGGAATACCATCTGCTCAGCGCCGGGAAGGCCGGCGCGCTGCCCGACGTCGACGTGCTGGGCATCCACTACATCAAGGTGCGGCCCGATCGGCGCGAGGCGTTCGAGCGCTTCGTCGGCGAGAAGATCCATCCGGCGGTCGGCAACCTGCGGCCCGACCTGCGGCTGCTGTACTACAAGGCCGTCCGCGGTCCGGACGCCGGCAGCTACATCACCATCTTCGCGCTCACCAGGGCGTCGCGCGACAAGTACTGGCCGGGCGGGGCGGATTCCGACGAGCTTCGCGCGGCATTCAAGCCGGTGCAGGGGCTGACGACGGAGTTGATCACATACCTGGTCGAGGGCTCCGCGTTGACGGACCCGAAGTTCGCGGCGGCGGTGTACGAAAGCCGCGAATGGTCCGACTTCGTGCTGATACCACGGGGTCGGGAATGACGGTTTCAAAACCGTTGGTGGCGTCCGGCTTCAGCCGGACCATGGGGTTTTGACACCACCCCTAGAAACGGCCGTGCTTCAACCGGACGCCCGGGCTGCCCGCATGTGAACACGTGAATCCCGCAGGCGGGCGTTCGGCCGCCGCGCGTGCGGTTGTTGCCCATGGTTTCGGAGGCTCGCTCCGGCAATGGATTTGCTCCAGTGACGTCCATGGATTTCCGGTACGCGTGGCGCAGCCTCTCGCGAACCCCCGGGTTTTCCGCCCTGGTCATCCTCACGCTGGCGCTTGGCATCGGCGCGACCACGACAATGTTCAGCGTGGTCTGGGCGGTGTTTCTCCGCCCGCTTCCCCTGCCCGCGCAGGATCGGATTGTCACGCTCTGGCAAAGCGATAGCCGCACGCGCGGCGCGTGGCAGCACGTGACGCCGGCGAACTTCGTTGACTGGAGAGCCCAGTCGAGCTCCTTCGAGGCGCTCGGCGCCGTGCCGAACTGGTCGGCCGAGACGTCGCCGTTCAACGTGGCCGGCGCCGACTGGATGGAACGCGTGCAGGGCGTCTACGCCTCCTCGGGGTTCTTCGAGGTGATGGGTGTACCGCCGCTCATCGGCCGCCTGTTCGATGCGGACGACGACCAGAAGCCGGGTCGGCGCCGGGTCGTCATCAGCCACGCCTACTGGCAATCGCGTTTCGCGGGCGATCCCTCGGTCGTCGGCCGGACGCTCGAGGTGGACACCTGGCGCGGCGGAGGCTTCACCATCATCGGCGTGATGCCCCCGGCATTCGACTTTCCGCGCGGCGCCAGCATCTGGCTTTCGCTCGCTGACTGGGGAGGCGGCCCGATGCCGCAGCCCGGCTCGCCGGCGCGATGCTGTCCCTGGTTCACGACGTTCGGCCGGCTCAAGCCCGGCGTCACGATCGAACGCGCGCGGGCCGAGCTGACCGGGATCGCGCAGCGCGTCTCTTCGATCGCACCCGGCGGCGGCGTCGTCGCTGAGGTGGGAGTCGTCCCGCTGCGGGAAACGCTCGTCGGCGATCACGCGCTGACGCTTTTCGGGCTCTTCGGCGCGGTCGGCTGCATTCTGCTCATCGGATCCGCCAACGTCGCGAACCTGCTGCTGTCACGAGGCGTCAGCCGCCGGCGGGAGGTGCTGACCCGGCTCGCGCTCGGCGCGACACGGTGGCGCCTGGCGCGCCAGTTGTTGACCGAGAGCCTGATGCTCGGCGCGGCCGGCGCGGGTCTTGGGCTGTTGCTGTCTCTCTGGGCGCAGGACGTCATCGCGACGGCACTGGCCGGGCGGATCACCCTCATCGAAGGGACGCGGCTCGACATGACCGTGCTCGCGTTCTCGGCGTGCCTCGCGACGATCGTCAGCGCGGCCTGCGGACTGATCCCGCTCGTCGACTGGCGCGCGGCCGACTGGAGCGCCCGCGGCCAGACCGAAACTCGCGCCAGCCGGCGGACGCGGGACGGCCTCGCCGTGGCGGAGCTCGCCGTGGCGGTGATCGTGGTCGCGACCGCGGGTCTGCTGGTGCGCACGGTCGTCAATCTGCGATCGGTGGACGTCGGCTTCGACACGGAACGCACGCTCGTCGTCTCGATCGATCTCAGCACCTCCACGCTCCGTGAACGCGGCGCCGCCGCGCGATTCGTCGAAGAGCTGATACCCCGGATTGCGACGGTCCCTGGCGTGCGCGCAGCCGCAGCGACCACGGTCGTTCCACTCGAGGCCGGGCCGGCGAGGCAGGCGATCACCCGGTACGGGGATCCGGCGCGACCGGGCGCCGCATCTCCGCAAGTCATTCAGACCGCGGTGACCACCGGCTACTTCAAGGCGATGGGCATCGCCGTGACGCGCGGCCGCGGGTTCACGGAAGAGGACCGCGCGGACGGCCACCTCGTTGCGGTGGTGAACGAAACGGCCGCGCGCCGCTACTGGCCCGGCGAGGATCCGGTCGGCAGGCGCTTCGCGATGGGCAGCAGCGAGCGATTTGGAAGTTTCCGGCGGCCGCCGCCAGGCGGGATCGAGTGGCGCGAGATCGTCGGGGTTGTCGGCGACGTCCGGTCGGCCGGATTCGCGTCGAGCGTACACCCGGAGGTGTTCTACAGCTACAAGCAGTTCCCGGTGTACGAACCATCGCTCATCGTCCGGACGGCCGGTGATCCGGCAGCGTTGGCCGAGGCGATCCGCTCGCAGGTCGCCGCCGTCAACACCCGCGCGGTCGTCACGCGGGTGCGGACGCTCGACGACGTGGCGAACCAGACGATCGCGGATCCGAGGTTCCGGGCCACGCTCGCGACGGCGTTCTCGACGCTCGCGCTGCTGCTGGGGATGCTCGGGATTTACGGCGTGATGTCGTACACGGTCACGCAACGGACGCGTGAAATCGGCATCCGCATGGCGCTCGGCGCGCGCCGCGGCCAGGTCGCTCGCATGGTCATGGGCAAGGCGCTGCGGCTGGCCCTGACCGGTGTCGGGCTGGGGCTCGTCGGCGCCTACGTCACCGCGCGCTGGATCTCGAGCCTGTTCTTCGGGGTCAGCCCCGCCGACGCGGCGACGTTGAGCGCCGCGTGTCTCCTCCTGATCGCCGCGGCCGCCGCGGCCAGCTTGAATCCCATGCGCCACGCCGTCCGCGTCGAGCCCGCGGTCGCGCTGCGCAACGAGTAGTTACGTGATCGGTGGCGTCCGGCTTCAGCCGGACCTTGGTCCCGGTGGCGTCCGGCTTTAGCCGGACCAGTCGGTCCGCCTGAAGGCGGACACCACCGGAGTGCTCACGCCTACTGGTTCCGCAGCGCGGTGATCGGATCGACGCGCATCGCCCGCCGCGCCGGCACGTAGCACGCAAGCGCCGCGACGACGAGCAGCACGATCGACGTCGCCGCGTAGCTGACGCCGTCCAGCTGCGTCACCCCGAACAGCAACGTCCGCACGACGCCCGAGAGCGCGAGCGCCACGACGATGCCGATCGCCACGCCGATCGAGCGCCAGCTTCATGCCGCCGCCGACCACCAGGGCGAGGACGTCGCCCCGCTGGGCGCCGATCGCCATGCGCAAGCCGATCTCCTGCGTCCGCTGGCTGACGGAGTAGGCGACGACGCCGTAGAGGCCGACCGCCGCGAGGAACAGGGCGACGACCGCGAAGACGCGCGAGCAGCAGCATCGAGAATCGCCGCTGCGCGACCGAGTCGCTGACGACCGTCGCGAGCGGCGTCATGGCGAATGCCGGCAGGCCCGGATCGATCTCGCGAACGGTCTGCCGCGCGACCGGCGAGAGGAGGGCCGGGTCCCCGGTCGTGCGGACGACGATCCACATCTGGCTGAACACGTCCTGCTTGAACGGCACGTACATCGTCGGACCGGGATTCGCATCGAGGCTGTCGTGGTGGACTTTCCCGACCACGCCGACGATCTCGTAGAAGCCGTCGGTGCCGTTCCCGATGTCGAGGCCGCGGCCGATCGGATCTTCGTTCGGGAAGTGGCGCTCGACGAACGCTTCGTCCACGACCGCGACCATCGGCGCCTTGTCCGCGTCCTGCGTCGGTGAAGGTGCGGCCGCGGAGCAATGGGATACCCAGCGCCGCGAAATAGCCGGGGCTGACGACGCGATGATTGGCGGAGAGCTCTTCGCCGGGCTTCGGCGCCGGCCGGCCCTGGATGCTCGACCGACAGGTAGTAGTCCCCGCGCATCGGCAGCGTCTGCGCCATCCCCGCCGCGGTGATCTGCGGCAGCGCGTCCAGACGCTCGAGCAGCCGGTCGAAGAACGCGATGCGGTGGTGATCTTCCGGATAGGACGTGTTCGGCAGGGCGACCCGGAACGCCAGGACGTTGTCCGGACGGAACCCCGGATCGACGTCCGTGAGCCGCGCGAAGCTGCGGAGCAGCAGCGTGGCGCCGACGAGCAGCACGATCGACAGCGCCACCTCCGCGATGAGGAGGCCGCTGCGGACCCAGCGGCCGCCGGACAGGCTCGAGGATCGCCCGCCTTCCTTGAGCGCCTCGCCGACGCCGCCACGGCCCGCCTGCCACGCGGGCGCCAGCCCGAAGAGCAGCCCGGTCAGCAGCGAGACGGCCAGCGCGAAGCCCAGGACCGTCGTGTCGATCGCGATGTCGTCCACCCTCGGGATGCTGCCGGCGCTCAGCGTCCGAATCGGCCCGATCGCGAGGTACGCGAGCAGCAGGCCGAGCGCGCCTCCCGCCAGCGACAGGACCAGGCTCTCGACTCAGCATCTGAAGCACCAGACGCCGGCGTCCCGCGCCGAGCGCGGTGCGGATGGCGATTTCCTTGGCGCGCACCGACGCGCGTACCAGCAGCAGGTTGGCCACGTTCGCGCAGGCGATCAGGATCAGGACGCCGACGGCCGCCATCAACGTCAGGAGGGCGGGGCGGCTGTCGCCGATCACCTGCTCGTGCAGGGCCACGATCTCCGCCGACTCGTTGGCGCTCGTCCGTCTGGATACTGCTGCGCGAGGCGCTCGGCGATCGTCTTCATCTCGGCGCCGGCCTGCTGCTGCGACACGCCCGGCTTCAGTCGGGCGACCACGCCAAGGAAATGACCGCCGCGGCTGGCGTTCGGCCGGATTGATCGCGATCGGCGTCCAGTACTCCATCTGCCGCGAGGGGAAGTAGAAACCTGGCGGCATGACGCCGACGATCGTCGAAGGGGCGCCGTTCAGCGTGACCGATTTGCCCAGGACGTCCGGGTCGGCGGCGAACCGGCGTTGCCACATGCCGTGGCTCAGCACGATCACGTTGTCTTGCCCGGCGTGTCTTCCTCGGCCCTGAAGCCTCGTCCCAGCGCCGGGCGACCTGCAGCAGCTCGAACAGATCCCAGGACACCGCCGCGTTCACGACCCGCTCGGCCCCGCTCGCGTCGGTGAGCGTCGCGCTGCCGCCGGCGTAGGCCGCGATCCGCTCGAACACGGTGTTCTGCTGACGCCAGTCCAGGAACGTCGCGGGCGCGACCGAGAAGCGGCCGTATTGCGGCACGATCTCGTGGACCCGCACGAGCGTTTCCGGATTGGGATACGGCAGCGGCCGGAGGAGCACGCCGTTGATGACGCTGAACATCGCGCTGGTGGCGCCGATCCCGAGCGCCAGCGTCAGGATGGCGACGACGGTGAACCCCGGGCTCTTGCCCAACTGGCGGATCGCATACCGCGAGTCCCGCAGCACGTCAGCGAACATATGCACTCCTCGTTGTCCCGGTCCGGGACGGGTGTCGGCTCTGCGGTCGATGGTATCGGCGAGACGATCGAGGCGGGGACGGGCATGCGGCCGATCGGCCAGCCAGACGTCCTGGGTCATGCGGTCCCAGTCCCGAATCTGGCGGCAGGCCTGGGCGTCGGCGTCGGGCTCGGTCGCTCCACGCGCCAGCGCGTCGCGATAGAAATCTTCGAGCTGCGCCGCCAGCTCCCGCACGATGCGGGACTCGCGCTCGGGCGTGAGGTCCGGCACCCGCAGCCGGCTCCGCACGAAGGCGGTCCAGTCACGCACCGCCTTCTCCCATCACGTCCTTGATGACCGCGACGTGAACGCGGCCCACGTCTTACGCTGCTCGGCGAGCGTGCGGCGCCCGTCGGCGGTCAGACGGTAGAAACAGCGCTCGCCGCTGCCCGGCCTTCTCGACCCAGCGGCCCTTGATCCAGCCGCGGTTCTCGAGGCGGAGCAGCGTCGGATAGAGCGTCGGCAGCGCGAAGGTCAGCCGCCCGCCGGATCGCGCCTCGATCAGCTTGCCGATCTCGTAGCCGTGGCGCGGCCGCGCTTCGAGCAGCGACAGCACGAGCATCTCGGTGCTGCCTTTCTTCAGCTCGGCGCTGAACATCGACATAAGGCTCCCTATATGTAGGCTCGCGTAGTATACAGCGAATCGCTAATCGCTAATCCCCCAATCCCTGAATCGCCAATCCCGGGTCCCAACCTTGAGGGGCGGGGATTCCGGTTCGGGGTTCCCGGACAGCGATGCGACTTTGTCAGATCTCTCCACGCAGGCGCGTCGGCGGGCGAGCGGGGTCGGCGGCCGGCGCGATGCGGAGCACGCCGTCTGCAGCGCGAGCCGGGAAGCGGGCCCGGCGATTCCCCGCGGCGAGTTCGGTCGATTGTGATCCGCGTAGATCCCACGCGACCACCGGCGCATCTGTGCGCCTGGCATGTGTCGCCCACGCGCGTCCCTACTCGCCGCGGGAGCGACAGCGTATGAGCCGGGAGCGGTTTCCCGGCGTGCGGAGCGGCGGCGGCTGCCGACCCCGCTCGCCCGCCGATGTCACGGTCTTCAGATCTGACAAGTCGAAGCGGTGATGTGGTGACTACTTCCGAGCTTCCGGTACGGGTCCAGCACGGTCTTGAGATCCCGGCGAATCCAGGCCACCACATCCCCTTCCTGGTGGACGGCCCAATTCAGGATCGATCCGTTCATCGTCGCCTGCAGCGCCGACGCCAGCCGGCCGGCATCGCACCGGCGGAGCTTCGCCCGCCTTGATCGCATCGGTGACGAGCGCGCGCAGCCCGTCGTGAATGCCGCGCGACGCCGCCAGCGCGTGGCGGTGAAAGTCGGGATCGGTGAGGTCGATTTGCAGGAAGGCCAGCGTGTTGGCGATGGCTTCGGGCGTGGCGCCCATCAGCGTCATGCACTCGGCCATGCCGAGCAGGGCCGCGACCGGGGAGCGGTGCCGGGCGCGCAGGCCCGGGAAGATGTAGTCGTGCCCGCCGGCCGCATCGGCCGCGGCCGCGAGCAGCAGCCCGCGCTTGGACCCGAAGCGCTGGACCAGCGCGGCGGCGGAGATGCCGGCGTCCTTGGCCACCTCCGCCAGCGTCAGCCGGGCGGGACCGAGGCGCGTCATCGCGCGGAAGACCGCTCTCAGGATGTCGTCGTCGCTCGCCTGCCTCGGGCGGGGGCTCATGCGGGTCGATTATAAACCGGCGTTAAGTTTCAGCTTGATTTCTTAATGGCTGTTCATTTATTGTCGGCGGCGGGAGGTGGGACATGCGGCGGATACGTTACGCGGTCGCGATGAGCCTCGACGGCTACATCGCCGGGCCGAACGGCGAAGCGGACTGGATCGTGATGGATCCGGAGATCGACTTCGATGGCTTCTGGAAGGAGTTCGACACGCTGCTGATGGGGCGCCGCACCTTCACCGCCATGACGGCGA
Organism: uncultured Acidobacteriota bacterium; assembly: GCA_963820645.1. Lineage (GTDB taxonomy): Bacteria > Acidobacteriota > Vicinamibacteria > Vicinamibacterales > 2-12-FULL-66-21 > JALZOC01. Next base: position 67,890 of record CAWGAS010000015.1, read on the forward strand.
TGGGCGGCGGCGCAGGCGGCGCCCCCGGCATGAAGGTCGTCGTGGCCTCTCGCACGCTCGACCCGCGCGACCACCAAGGCGTCACGCATCGTGTCCGACAATCTCGAGCAGGCCGTGACCGCGCTCAAGAAGGAACCGGGCAAGGACATCTGGCTGTGGGGCGGCGGCGATCTGTTCCGGAGCCTGCTCGATCTGAATCTGGTCGACACGGTCGAAGTGGGGGTGGTTCCCGTCGTGCTCGGGCAGGGCATTCCGCTGTTGCCCTCGCCGGCCCGGCAGACCAGGCTGACGCTCACGAGCCACCAGGTTTACAAGAAGACCGGGACCGTGTCGCTCGTGTACGACGTCAAGCCCGCCGTTCGAAGAAGCGCTGAGGGTTGCCGGAGCAGATCGGTCCGGCTGAAGCCGGACGCCACCGTGATGGCGGCGATCGGCGTCGTGCTACGGATCCGCCGTCATGTGCCGACTGCTTCTCCTGATTCGTCGCCTTCGGCGCCGTGCTCGCGGCCCAGGCGCCGCCGCGCCGGACTGGGCGCGCGTCGAGGAAGAGACGCTGCGGCACTTCCAGGCGCTCCTGCGCTTCGACACGAGCGATCCGCCGGGCACGGAGACGCCGCGGCCGACTACCTGAAGCAGGTGCTGGAAGCGGAGGGCATCCCGTCGCAGACGTTTGCGCTCGAGCCACGCGCGGCCGAACCTCGTCGCGCGGCTCAAGGGCAACGGCAGCAAGCGGCCGCTGCTCATCATGGGCCACACCGACGTCGTCAACGTCGACCCGAAGAAGTGGACGCATCCGCCGTTCAGCGCGACGCGCGACGGCGGCTACGTCTACGGCCGCGGCACCGTCGACGACAAGGACAACGTCGTCGCCGCGCTGATGGTGATGCTGCTCGCTGAAGCGGCAGAACGTGCCGCTCGATCGCGACGTGATCTTCCTGGCCGAGTCCGGCGAGGAGGGCTCGACGCGCGTCGGCATCCAGTTCATGGTCGACGAGCACTTTCCGGCGATCGACGCCGAGTACTGCCTGGCCGAAGGCGGCAGCGTCACGCGCAGTCGGCGGGCCGGTGAAGTTCGCGTCGGTGCAGACGCTCGAGAAGATTCCGCGCGCGATCGAGCTGACGGCGCGCGGGCCGGCCGGTCACGGCTCGGTCCCGCTTCGGAGCAACGCCATCGTGCACCTGGCTCAGCGCGGTCGGCGAGGTCGCGGCGTGGACGCCGCCGATCCGGCTCAACGACACGACGCGCGCCTACTTCAAGCGGCTGGCGACGATCTCGACGCCGGACGAGGCGAAGCGGTACCGCGCGATCCTCGGCACCGACGCCAAGGCGCGCGACAGCCGCCGACGAGTACTTCCTCGAAGCACGAGCCGCGGCACGCGTCGATGCTGCGCACGTCCGTCTCGCCGAACATCATCCAGGGCGGCTATCGCATCAACGTGATCCCGTCCGAGGCCAAGGCGACGCTCGACGTGCGCATGCATCCCGGACGACGACCGCGGCGCTTCCTCGAGCAGGTGCGCAAGGTCGTCAACGATCCGGCGGTCGAGGTGCGGTGGGCGCAGCGCGACGTGCGGCCCGGCAGCGCCAGCGCGCGCCTCGACTCCGAGGCGTTCAAGGCGCATCGAGGCGGCGATCACGAAGCACTACGAGGCGCTGACGCTGCCGACGATGAGCACGGGCGCGACGGACATGGCGTACCTGCGCGCCAAGGGCATGCAGTGCTACGGCATCGGCCCCGCCACCGACATCGAGGACGGCCCGAAGGGATTCGGCGCGCACAGCGATCAGGAGCGGATCCTCGAGACGGAGCTGCACCGCTTCGTGCGCTTCCACTACGACGTGGTGATGAACCTCGCCGGCAAGTCGTAGGTCTCGGGTCTCGGGTCTTCGGGGGCTTCGGTCACGAGAGACCTGAGACGCCCAAGACCTGAGACACCCGAGACCCGAGACCCGAGACTACGGCGTGGGAACAGCCGTCCGGTTCCCGGGCACGATCTGCGCCTGGTAACTGAAGACCTCACGGCTGTCGGCGTCGACGAGCACCTTGAGCCACTGCACGTCGTTGTTCCCATTGGGGGCATTGTTACCGAAGGTCTCCACGCGCGTGAAGTTCTCGAGGCGGCGCCCCATGGAGTCCAGGAACGGCTTGTCGATGCGAAGGTAGTGCGAGTCGCCGTGCACGTACGCGACTGGCTTGACGAAGTCGATGACTCGGCGCGCAGGGCCAGGAGAAATTCCTGGAAGCCGTCGGGGGCAGTGTCGGTTTGCGCTAGCGTCCTCGGGTTGCGCGAAGGACTGCGGGTGCGGTCGCTCTGGTCGAAGCCCGGATTGGCCTGCGAGATCAGCATCACCGCGGACGAGTGCCGGGCCTCGCGCTTCCGCGAAGGTCTCCTGCAGCCAGGCGATATTGGCCTCGTTGCGGGCCGCCCACTCGTCCATATCTGGAGCGACGTCGCAGAGGTTGTTGCACGAGCCCTGAACGTTGAGGGTAGCGTAGGTGACGTCGCCCAGAGTCCAGCGGCGGTTCTCGACGCAGGAGACCAGCCGTTCACGCCGAGGCACAAAGCGGCCTTCTGCACGTTCTGCCGGATACGGTGCTGTCCGAGCGAGGAGGAGGTACTGAAGAAGAGCCCCCGCTCGTTGTCGAGCTGCTCGAGCGAGGAGTACCCACCGTTGGCCGGACGGTCGCAGTCGGTCCAGTCATTGTCGCCCGGCGTGAAGACGGCGGGCGCGCTAGCGAGTTGAAGTAGGCGAGTGCCTGGGTGTAGACGGCGTCGGTGCAGGGGCCCCCGACCGGCCTTGAGGTCGCCGTTGTGGGCGGTGAACGCGAGATGCTGCGTGTTCATGTCGGCGATCAGGTTCGGTACGCCGACGGTCGCTTGCTCGGGGAGTAGGGCAGGTCGCCCCAGAGGCCGATGGCGTACGCTCTATGATCCTGGTGAAAGCCGTCCCGGCCGTCGTCGTCCCGATCCTGGAATTGTCCATTGGCGGTCGCGCCGGTCGTGATCGCCGCCATAACCAGCGCCGCGACAAGCGGCACGAGCCGGTTGTCCGTCCGGTGCGATCCTCTTCCTGGTCGATCGAACGTGCGTGTCGTCTGCGTCATGATGCCTCCGCTTTTCGGGTTGAAAGTCAAGAGGGCCGATGTGAACACAAGGCCGCCAACGAGCGTGTGACGGTCCCGCAACGGCACCGTAACAAAACGCGGCCTCCGCTGACCTCCGCCCGGCCCCTTGGGTGATCTACTCAGCCGCGCTCTATGATCTCGAAAACCTTGACCGTGTCAATTGGATGGTCACGATCAGCTCCGGCTATCCGGTCTTCCCGAACTTCGGCAGGACCTGGTTCGACTTTGTCCGATCTGAAGACCGTAAAATCAGCGGGCGAGCGCGGTCGTCAGCCGCCGCCGCTCCGCACGCCGGGAAAGCGCGCCCGGCTCATACGCTATCGTTGCCGCGGCGAGTAAGGGATGGTGTGGGCGACGGACGCCAGGCGCACTGATGCGCCGGTGGTCGCGTGGGATCTACGCGGATCACAGTGACCGAACTCGCCGCGAAGAATCGCCGGGCGCGCTTTCCTGCTTCGCGCTGCGACGGCGTGCTCCGCATCGCGTCGGCCGCCGACCCCGCTCGCCCGCTTTAGCGCGTGCTGAAGAAGATCTGACAAAGTCGAACGAGGGTCTCTTTTTGACACGCCGACAACATTTATTCATAATTCATGACTAAATGCCAGGCGCCCTCCTCACCGACCTCGAACTGATGATTCTCCTCGCCGTCCTGCGGAGACGGGAGGATGCGTACGGTGTAACGATCACCAGGGAAATTGAGGAGACCGGCGGGCGGAGCGTGGCGGTCGCTGTGGTCTACGCCACGCTCGATCGCCTCAAGGATCGTGGGCTCGTCACTCACTCGTACGGAGATCCGACGGCCGAACGGGGCGGACGAGCCAAGAAGTTCTTCCAGGTAACGGGGCGGGGGATCCAGCAGATCAAGGACACGCAGCGCGCACTGATGGCGCTCTGGAGGGGACTCCCCGAGCTGAGAGGACAGGCAACATGAATTCCAACATGCCACCCCGGCTCGCGACCGCCCTTCTGCGGCGCCTCGCCCCTGGCGAGGAAGCGTTGACCGGGGATCTTCAGGAGGACTATTGCTCGGGCCGATCGCAGGGTTGGTATTGGTGGCAGGTGGGCGCGGCGATTGGCTTGACAACATGGCGGGATCTCCAACATCAGAAGATCGCCGCCTGTGGCGCGGTCATCGTTGCGGTCTCGGTCTATCTCGCCCTCGCAATCTCTGGCGCCGAGATCGCAAACGACCTCAGCCGAGCGCTCACTCCACACGTCCCGCGCTGGACGTTGGATTACTTCCTGTACCAGACGTGCGTAGGCATCCTGTGGATCCTGGTTGCGTCTTGGGCAATCGGTGTTCTTACCATGGCTCTCAATCGGAGTCACGGGCCGATAGCGCTCATCGCACTCTTGTTGTACGTCACGCTCGTCGAATATCCGAGATGGACGTTGCTGCCGTGGCTATCCAGACCGGAGGGGCTGGCCGTGGGGATCGTAATCACGCAGACCGCCGCGACTCTGGTGAAGATTGTGGGCCTCGTCGCGGGCTCTCTGGCGTTCCCGCCACACTCGTCGGCGCCTAGATCTCTTTCAGCGCCATCGTCCTGCGAATCGCGTTCGCCGGGCAGACCCCGATCGAAGCCGTCACCACCGAGGAGACCGCGTATGCCGTGAAAACGCCGTCGGGGATCCCGCTAACGATCGTGACGTCGGTGGTCGATCGCGAGAAAGCTCTCGTGCGCATCCGCGTCCTGCAGAGTGCCAGCGGGCCACCGGGAAATGTCTGCGGCGATCTGCTCGACGAGGTACAAGGTAGCGCGCGGGTCGCTTACGTCTACATTTATTCCCACGACCACGACAGTGCCTACGAAGCCGCCGATCGGATGGTGCTCGCGCGCGTGCCGAAAGGGCAGATCAGGAACCGCGGCGCCTACGAGTTCCTAAGGGGGCTCGACAACCGGAGCGAACCCATCTGGACGAAGGCCATAAAGCAGCGCGGCGCCGTATTCGTGCACAAAGACAAGTGCTATCGCTCCGGAATCAGCTACAACCCCGCGTTGAAGCGATACCTCTGGTCACAGACATTGCCGGGACAAGACGCGCGATTCAGGGGAGGGTTCGGCATTTACGACGCTCCGAACCCGTGGGGGCCATGGACAACCGTGTTCCACACCGAAACCTGGGACGTCGGCCCCGGCGATACGAGCAGTTTTCCGACCAAGTGGGTGAGCGGCGACGGGAAGACGCTGTTTCTGGTGTTCTCGGGGGATGACCACTTCTCGGTCCAGAAGGGGACCATCACGCTCCGCGAGCCGCGACGTTAAACCGCGAGCATGCGGCCAGCGTGAGCCGCCGTGGAGTGTCCTTGAAGCAAGCGATGGATACTCGCCCGAACTAGACGCGTGTTTGAGCCGGCCCGTGCAGCCGACGAGTGGCCCGGCTTCTGCTCCGCACCCCAACTCGGTCCGGACCGAGTTGGGATGATCCAATCGGGAGCTGGCCCCTCCCGCACCCACATCGAACCAAAATGCAGCCCGGCCTCATAGGCGTTGTGCGCCCGACAGCGGAGCTGGAGATTATCCGTCGTCGTGGCACCACCGTCCGCATAGGGCACGACGTGGTGATACTCCAGGAACCCGCGTTCCGTGCACCGGCCGGTCCCGCCCACGAACGCGCATTGCCCGCCATCTCGCTTCCACACCTCTCGCTTGATCGCCGCCGGGTACGCTGGCGCGAGCCTGGCGCCGCGGGGCGTGCCACCCGCGGACGGGTCGCGGCGGCGAGTTTGGTTTTCTCGAGTTCAGCCAACAGCAGCGTCAACGCGCGATCAAAGATCGCGCCAGGATTGCCGTTCGGAATCGTGTGCCGCAACAGGTCCTGCGCTCGACGGAGTTTCTCGTAGGTCTCACCTGACACGGTGAACTGGACCTTGTATTGAGCGGGCGCGGTCGGCGTTACGGTGGACGAACGCTTTGGTCCTGGCGAAGCCGTGTCGGGCCAGTCGTGGCGTGTGGGCGGCGCCGTCAGCGCCGCATCGTTCGACTCGGCCGGTGTGGCTGCGCGGTCGGCCGGCCTCGGCGAAGGCAGTTTGCGGACTGAAGCCGGAACGGCAGGCTGAGGACGCAGCGTCGCCACGAGATGCTCCACCTCCCGTTTGCTCTTATGGCGGGCGGCTTCGAGAATGTCCCGATGGTTGTCCGTCGTCAGGTGAGGCGCCAGGAGAGTGATGGCGGTCAACGTGACCGCGCCAGCCGCCAGGAGATCGAGGATCACTGGAAAGCGCCGCGCCGCGCGGGCGGCTTCGATTCGCCCGTACGCCGCGTGCTCGGAGAGGTGAAGGACCTGCGTGCAGTAGGTGAACAGCGACGCGCAGCCCTCGCCAAGATACAGACGCCGCGCGTCGAGGCTCCGCGAGGCACGCCACCAAGGCTATGGTTGCCCGCTGTTCTTCGACTGCGAACCGCTTGACGTCGGCGAGGAGCTGACCGTCGGACGCATGAGCGATACTGGAAATCGTCACCATGTCCCTTTGTAACATCGGCTTTTCGGTCGCGTGCGCAGAGGCGTGGCCGCGCGATCGTTTGCCGACTGATGGTCGGCGCCGTCACGTTCCACGATCGACGCGCACGTCGCGTCGTCGCGCGCGTCGTGGCCATCGTGGTGACAAGGTCGAGCAGTTTTTGCGAGGCTCGCAAAAACCTGTCAAGACCTTTCTTGATGCGTAACGACCCCGAGGGACAATGTTGTAGGGCGCGACAAAAAACCGGCGCAGTCGTCCGTGAGTCTTATGCATCCTGGGCGAGCGTGCCTTTGAACTGCGGCTCGCCGGGGATGCCTCCGATGGTGAAGCTCACCGTGTTGCCGACGATGGCTACGGCCGACAGCGGCAGGCTTTTCAGGCCCTGAGCCGGAATGGTGATCGTCGCCTCCATTTTCCGGCGGTCTCCGCCAGATCGATCTCGATTTTGATCTCCTGCCCCGGCACCTGAATCGCGCCTTCCCAGTGACCTGACGGTCCTGCCGGCGTCTGTGCGAACGCGGCCCCCGACGACACGATCAGCGCGGCGACCAACAGGCGCGCAACCAACACGAGTCTAACCATGACGACCGGCCTTTCTGGGCTGAGCAATGTGCGCGGCGGCTTGAAGCTCCATCAGCGACACGGACTCCATTGCCGCGTCGACCGTCGCACGCAGGGCCGCCGGCGGCATCCCAATTGATTCAAGTTTTCTGGGTCAAGACCGTCCCCGCGTCAGCGGGGCGTTATCAAGCTTATAACCTAGCGAGGCGGAGCCTCGATGGTCTGAGGCGCAGCCTCGCTAGTGGTTGCGTCCCCGAAGTCCTGTTAACAGCGAGGGCGGGCGATGCGCCCGGCGCGCAAGGCGCGAGGAGGGCGCGTACCGGGAGTATTCAACCGACCAGCAACGCTGCGCCCTGGTGGAGTATCCGGCCGCATGGCGTCCGACTTGCCAGGCTACTATAATCGCCCGAGAAGACCGGGATCCCCCTCCGCTTTTCGGCATCGTCTCCCTGCGGGTCCCTCGCGATCGCAGCGGTGCTCTTCTCATTGCTGGACTGCCTGCACGCGAGTCCTGCGCTCGCACAGGGTCAGTGGGTCCAGCAGGGTCCGCCCGGCGGGCCGGTCAGCGGCGCTGTCGTCCATATCCGGACCCTCAAGCGCGTGTCGTTCGTGATGAAGAACGGACGGATCGTTAGGCGGGAGGCCGGCCAGAATCCACTTGACACAGTCAGTGCCAGTGATTTGAACTCGTTCACCCCTACGATAACTGGCTCGGAGCGGCTTACGGGAGGACCGAATGCCTGCAGTCCTCGGCGCACGGCGGCTCTGGCTCACCCTGCTTCTGAGCGTGGCGCTCGTCTCGATCAGTGGAAGACCGCCGCGCGGCGTGGTTGTGGCGGCGGCGCCTGTTCCTCAGAGGACCGCAGCCGACGGGCTTCCCAATGGGATTCCCTGGTCCGAGATCAGTGTCCGAGCTGGAGCGAGTTACAACGGGGATGGACTTTCAATTTCAGCGACTCCTGATGGCGCTGTGTTGCAGAACGTCTTCCATATGCTGGAAGCGCGGCTGACCGACGAAGGGCTGTCGCTGACGTCTACGTCCGAAAAACTGACGGTCACACCCGATGGCCATGAGCAGACGCCGTTGCGCGTCATCGCGGCCGCCATCGGGCGAGACGGTGGCGTCCTTGACGGTTTGGCGCCGACTGGCACCGTCGTGGTCGAACCGCGATTGAGCCGGTTCGTTCGGCCACTCGTAACTGAGGAATATTCGGTCAGCGTCGACGGTATCCGGCAGGACTTCGTCGTCGACGGACGTCCGAAAGGGACAGGGCGATTGCAGCTCGAAGTGGATGTGGAAGGTGCGCGTCTGGAAGCGGGAACAGAGCGCGAGGTTCGACTGGTGCTCGGCGCATCAGGTCGCGTGCTGACATACGGGGGACTCCATGTAGAAGATGATCGCGGTGTCACGCTCGAGGCGCGGATGACTGCCACTAGTCCCTCGCGCCTGACCGTTACCGTCGACGACGCCGAGGCTCGTTATCCGATCCGCATCGACCCGACCTACGGTGACGAACGGTGGTCCGCCGTTTCCGGTAGTCCGAACGGATTAGTCTTCGCCATGGCCGTCAGCGCCTCGGGCACCCTCTACATCGGCGGGGAGTTCACGGAAGTGGGAGGCGTGCGTGCCGACCGCGTCGCCAAGTGGACTGGCACTGGTTGGGAGGCTCTTGGCACGCACACCCCTGGACTCGGGCTCCCGAGCGTGTGCGATGGGCTAGAGCCCCACCTGGCGCAGGAGTGGGCGGGAGTCAACAGCACGGTCAGGTCTCTGGCGATCTCCGGCGGAGACGTGTATGTCGGAGGCACCTTCAATCAGGCTGGCCGGGCGTGCGCGCGCCGAGTGGCGAAATGGGATGGTCAGGCCTGGTCGGGAATTGATTCCGGCGCCAACATCGGCAGTGTTTCGAAGGTGGCGTGGGCAGGCTCGCTGGACGTCGCGGGCAACCTCGTTATCGACGGCGTCGTGGCGACGATTGCAAGGTGGGACGGCGGTGCGTGGTCCATTCCAGGTTCCGGCGTCAACGGCCCGGTTCTCGCGCTTGCTGCCTCGGGCGACGTTCTGTACGTCGGAGGCATCTTTACCACTGCGGGCGGAGCCCCGGCGAACAACGTGGCCAGGTTAAGTGGGAGTGGCTGGTCGGCTCTGGGTTCGGGCGTGAGTGGAACTGATTTGTGGGCCCTCGCTGCATCGGGCGGCGAGGTGTACGCATCCATCAGACCTGCCTGCTGCCTGTCGACGGGGCAGGTGGTCAAGTGGGATGGCAGCACCTGGACGACTCTAGGAGAGCAGTTCGACGCACCGCCTGAGGCGATGGCGATCGTCGGTCCCGATCCTGTACGTCGCCGGCGCATTCCTCAGGAGCGTTTCCGGAACCAGTCTGAACCGAATCGCGCGCTGGAACGGCGCCAGCTGGCTACCACTGGGCTCCGGGCTCGATCACGGCGTTCACGCAATGGCAGTATCGGGCACCCGCGTCTACGCAGGAGGCGGTTTTACAACGGCAGGTGGAATGACCGCCATTCACCTGGCGCAATGGGACGGCAGCCCCTTTCCGCTTCCACGCATCACGGACATCGTCCCTGTATCTGGAACACAAGGCACGACAATCTCCGCCGTGATCGTGGGCGGCGATCTCACCGGTGCCACCGTCGTCGCGTTCAGCGGCGTCGGCGTGACAGCGGCGATCGAAAACGGTGGCACGGCGACGACGATACCAATCACCGTCACGATAGCGGCTGATGCGGTGATTGGGCTGCGCAGCGTCACAGTCACCACAGTCGCGGGAGCATCCGTGCCGTTCGCAGGTTTCTCGGTTGACGCTCGGGTCAATACCCTGCCGACGGCCTCGTTCTCCTTCGCACCGGATCCGACGTCCGTTGGAGAGATCACCACCTTCGACGCCTCTGCTTCCAGAGACACGGACGGAGTGATCGTTCGTTACAGATGGGACTTCGGCGACGGCGCCATCGTCGACAGCGGTGCCAACGCGGTGCAAGGCCATACGTATTCAACAGGCGGCGATCGCCTCGTGACCCTGACAGTCGAGGACGATGATGGAGCCGTGGGCCAGACGCAGCGGCTCGTCAGGGTCCAGCGGGCACAGGGGCAGTGGGTCCAGCAGGGTCCGCCCGGCGGGCCGGTCAACACCGTTGTCGTCCATCCCACCAACCCATCGATCGTCTACATCGGTCTGCAGCTGCGGGGCGTCTATCGGAGTGAGAACGGTGGGAAGACCTGGACGGCCGTCAACACGGGACTGACAGACCTGAACGTTCAGCAACTCGTCATCAGTCCAAGCGCGCCGGCCACCCTCTTTGCCGTGACCGAACTCGGAGTGTTTCGCACGCTCGACGCCGGCGTGAGCTGGAGCCCGGCGAACGGCGGCGTTCTGGGGGGTGGAGCTTCAGCCTCCGCGTCGCTCGTCATCCATCCATCAAACCCCTCGATCCTGTACTTCGCCGGCGGGACCGTCAGGAGCGTCTACCGGACGATCGATGCGGGGCAAACCTGGGCGCTGGCGACGACGGGATTTCCCGAAGGCGACTTGGAGAGGATTGGCTGCCTGGCCGTGGATCCCGTCACTCCAACAACCGTGTATGCGTGCGGCCGAGCCCGGTTCTTCCGCAGCACGGATGGCGGCGACCATTGGTCTCGTATCGATACTTCGGGGTTCTTTCGCGGGCAGACGATGGTCGTCGATCCCGTCACGCCAACGACGCTCTATCACGCCAGCCTGGAAAGGACGTTCGGCGGCGTCCATCGCAGCCTGGATGGAGGCGTTACCTGGACGCCCCTGCTTGCCACGCCGGTGTCGTCGGTGGCGCTCGACCCGATCACGCCGTCGAGGATCTACGCGTGCACTTTCTTTGGCGGCATCTACAAGACGACAGACGGCGGCGCCGTGTGGAACAGCGCGAACGCCGGCCTGATGCCGGCCGGGTGCGGCGTCGTGGTCGTCCATCCGCTCGTTCCGACGACCGTCTATGCCACTGGGGGTGACGGCCTCGTCCGCAGCGACAACGCGGCCGCCAGTTGGAGTGCGGCCATCGGCGGACTGTCGTTCAGATACATTTTCGGGCTCGTGGCGGATCCCGTGATTCCTTCGACCGTCTATGCCCTCACCGGCGTACTCATGCGCAGCCGGGACATGGGCGCGACCTGGACGACGCTGACGTCATTCGGCGTGCGCGAGGTCGCCGTCCACCCGGTGAACCCGTCGATCCTGTATGGCGCATCGGGCCCGACGGGCTCCAGCGTGCTTCGCACGCTGGACGCGGGCGCCAACTGGACCGCCCTCGACACGGGAATCCCCTTTGGCGAGGCCGTGTTGGCACTTGCCATCGCTCCCTCGACGGTGTATGCGGCCACGTCAGTTGGCGTCTACCGGAGCACCAACGGCGGCGACAGTTGGACTCCCGCCAATGCCGGCCTGCCGGGTGGAGCAGATTCGTTGACGATCGATCCGCTGACGCCTTCCACCGTGTACGCGACGGGCGTGCCTGTGGCAGGGAGCCTCAACCTGTTCCGCACCCGCGACAGCGGCGGAACATGGACTCCGGTCGGCGCGGGACTTCCGGCAGGCGCCGTGCTGGGACTCTTGCGATCGATCCGGTCACGCCGTCCACTCTATACGCTGGCACGTACGCACATGGAGTTTATCGGACGACAAACGGGGGGGACACATGGGTCCCGGCGAACGCCGGCCTTCCGCCGAATCCCGTGACGTCCGTGGTGATCGACCCGGCCAGCCCTGCAACGATTTACGCCGCCGCGTTCCGCTACTACGATGGTGCTCAAGAGCGACCGGGCGCCGGCGTCTTTCGCAGCACGAACAGCGGCGCCACGTGGAGCCCGATGAATGCGGGGCTCACGGACCTGTCGGTTTGGCTGGCCATCGAGCCGAGGTCGCCATCGGTCCTCTACGCGGGAACGGAGTCCAGCTCCGTCTTCCGGTGGCAGCCCGACGGTATCCGACGGCTGGCCGTCACCAACCCTGGCAGCGGCAGCGGCACCGTGACGAGCGTACCTGCAGGTATCGCCTGCGGCGAGGATTGCCTGGAGGAGTACTCGACTGGCACCGTGGTTACACTGAGCCAGACCGCCATTCCTCCGTCGACCTTCGTGTCGTTCGGCGGAGACGCCGACTGCCTCGATGGTGTGGTGACGCTCTCGGACAACCGCACCTGTACGGCGACCTTCAACCTGCCTGCGCCGACGGTCACGACACACCCATCGAATCAGACGGTGAGAGCGGGTGGCACGGCGATCTTCACGGCCGCGGCGAGCGGAAATCCCGCGCCGACTGTGCAGTGGCAGGCGAGCACGAACAACGGAAGCACGTGGAACTCCGCGATTGGCGCGACTTCGACGAACTACACGTTCACCGCGACGGCCGCGGACCACGGCACATGGCTCCGCGCCGTCTTCACGAACAGCGCCGGGCAGGTGGCGAGCGGTGTCGCCGGGCTGACGGTGCGCTCCGTGAGTGGCAGCGACTTCAACGGCGACGCCACGACCGATCTCGCGATCTACCGTCCGGTCGGTGGCATGTGGCTGGTGCGAAACCAGCCTTCCGTGCAGTTGGGACAACTCGGCGATGTTCCGGCGCCTGGCGACTACAACGGCGACGGCACGACCGACATCGCGGTCTTCCGGCCGTCCACTGCTCAGTGGCTGGTGCGCAACCAACCGACTGTCCAGTTCGGTGACCCTGGCGACGTCCCGGTGCCCGGCGACTACAACGGCGACGGCACGACCGATCTCGCGGTCTACCGGCCGCTGACCGGCCAGTGGCGCGTGCGCAATCAGTTCACGATCCAGTTCGGCGGCGCGGGCTACATCCCGATCGCCGGCGACTTCAACGGCGATGGATCGGACGACATCGCGGTATTCCAGCCGAAGACGGGCACCTGGTCGGTGCGCAATCAGTTCAACGTGCAGTACGGCGAGCCGGGCGACATTCCGGTTCCGGGCGACTACAACGGCAACGGCTCGGACGATGTGGCGGTGTATCGCCCGCGGACGGGGCAGTGGCTGGTGCGCAACCAGTTCGTGGTGTCGTACGGCAGCCCGGGCGACCGGCCGATGCCGCGCGACTACAACGGCGACGGCACGACCGACATCGCCGTCTATCGCCGCGCCACTGGCCAGTGGTTCGCGCGCAACCAGTTCATCATCCAGTTCGGTGAGCCGGCGGACATCCCGGTGCCGAGGGGGCCGTCGCTCGCGCGCGCGGTCGGCGGAGACTTCGACGGCAACGGGAACACCGACGTCTCGGTGTACCGGCCGTCGACGGGTCAGTGGTTCGTGCGCAACAAATTCGCGGTGCAGTTCGGCGACCCGACGGACAAAGCGGTGCCGGCGGACTACGACGGCGACGGCATCATCGACGTGGCGGTGTACCGGCCGTCGACCGGCCAGTGGTTCGCGCGGAACCGGTTCGCCGTGCAGTTCGGCGACCCGACCGACCTTCCGGTGCCGGGCGACTACAACGGCGACGGGGTACACGATGTCGCGGTGTTCCGGCCGTCCACCGGCACGTGGTACGTGCGCAACGTGCTGGCGTTCCAGTTCGGCGACAACGGCGACCTTCCGGTGCCGGGCGACTACAATGGCGACGGGATCACGGACCTGGCGGTCTACCGGCCCTCGACGCGGCAGTGGTTCGTCCGCAACATCCTCGCGGTGCAGTTCGGCGACGTCAACGACCTGCCGGTGCCGGGCGACTACAATGGGGACGGGGTGATGGACGTCGCGGTCTATCGCCCGTCCACGGGGCAGTGGTTCGTGCGGAACATCCTGGCGCTGCAGTTCGGCGACGCGACCGACACGCCGGTGCCGGGGGACTACGACGGCGACGGACGCACGGACCTTGCGGTGTTCCGGCAGTCCACGGGCCAGTGGTTCGTGCGGAACCTGTTGGCGCTGCAGTTCGGGGACCCGACCGACAAGCCGATGGTGCGCATCGGCGGCACGCAATAGCAGGTCGGCAAATTCCGTGGCGGAGCGCCGCCACGAGCAGCATCACATTCGTTTTCGTGTGCATGTGAACAGACCAGGCTGCCGCCGCGTCGGATGTCACGGAGCCGATAGGAACCGCAGGATCTCCTTCATCACGCGCTCATTCTGATCGCTCGTGAACAGGAACTGTGCGTGCGCCGAGCCGTCGAGGACGATCAGCTCCTTCGGTCCCGTCATCTTCTCGTAGGCCTGCCGCACGCGCGGCAGCCTCGGGCCATCCGCGTTCGCATCGTCTCGCGCGATGATGATGAGCGTCGGCACTTTCAGCCGTTCGACTGCGCCGTCCGGCGCGGTGCCGAGCGTCACGAGGCGCTGAATCTCGTCCGGGGTTTCGATCGCGGCAATCCCCGCGGCGCAGCCCATGCTGCCGCAGACGATCGAAACGGTCTTCGCGCCATGCTTGCGCAGATGGCGGACGCCGGCGAGCACGTCCTTGTACAGCGGCGCCGAGAAGATGTCCTGCTGGCCCGGCCCGCGCGATTGGCCGTAGCCGCGGAAGTCGATCGCGAGCACACGGAATCCGGCGTCGACGAGCACCTTCGCCTGCGGCGCCCAGCTCTCCTTGTTGAACCGTCCGCCGTGCGCCAGCAGCACCGCACGATCGCCCGTGCCGTACTCGTGTCGTACACCGTTCCGCCATCGTCCGTCGGGAACGATACGAGGGACGACGCCGGCGGAGAGGACGACTGCAGGCCGAGCACCGTCAGACCCGCGAGACAGAGGCGCAACACGGCCGGCATGTGATCGAGTGCGTTACATTCCGGGATTCGGTGATTCAAGGATTAGGGATGAGTGATTGGGCTCTCACTTCGCCCGCTTGAGCACCAGCGGCCAGGTGTTCGGCCCCTGCGTCCACATCCCCGTGAACTGCCCGTCCTTGAGGTCCCCCTCGTAGTTGCCGATCACCGCCGGGACGACGAGCCGCAGGTGCGCGTCGGTTTGGATGACCGCGGCAATCGGGATCTCGACTCCACCCTGATCGACGCTGACGATCGTCCCCGTCGCAATCCCGTCCTTCTGATTCGAGAGCTTGAAGACGAGCCGCAGTGTCTTGCCCTGGATGTCCAGCGTGCCTTCCCAGGATCCCTCGAAGTCCTTCGTAACCGGCGTGCTCTTCGGCGTCGGTTCGATCTTCGCCTCACCGGTCCGCGCGACCGAGAACGGCACCGTCCCGCCGCCCTGGGCGAAGTCCCCGGAGATCGCTTTGGCATCCTTGGACAAGATCCCTTTGAACTGTGGCTCCCCGGGGATGCCTCCGATGGCGAAGCGCACGCTCTCGCCCGAGACGGCGACGCCCGACAGAGGAAGGCCCTTCAGGCCCTGCGCGGGGATGGTGATCGTCCCCTCCCATTTGTCGCCGGTGCCCTGCAGGTCGATCTCGATCTTGATCTCCTGTCCAGGCACCTGAATCGCGCCTTCCCAGTGACCGGATGGGCCCGCCGCTGTCTGTGCGTACGCGATCCCTGGTGACACGATCAAAGCCGCGATCAACAGGCGGCCAACCAACGTAAGTCTAGCCATGACGACCGGCCTTTCTGGGCTGGAGCGATTGACGCTTACGGCTGCGGGCCTCGACACGCGCACGGATGGCGCGATCTCTCGGCCGGCGGCCTGAGTCCATGAAACCTGGAAGGCAGCATCCTGTCAGTACCCGTGCAGGGACGCAACCCCGGCTCCAGGACAGGCCCGCTTCCGGCACGAATACCTGACCAGGGAGATCCTGTATTCTCCTGATCTCCTGATCTCCTTATCTCCTGACCTCCATAGTGACCAACCTCGATATCGCGCACCAGCGCCTCGAGCAACCAGCACATTGCCCGCGCCACGTTCAAGAAGCCGGGCGACGTCGTGGCGTGGCTGGGGGCCGTGCAGGCGCAGGATTATGCCGGCGCGAAATGGGCGCTCGGGCTGCGCCTGCAGGGCGCAACGGACGACGGGATCGATCGGGCGTTTGCGGACGGATCCATCCTGCGCACGCACCTGATGCGGCCGACCTGGCACTTCGTGGCGCCGGCCGACATCCGCTGGCTGCTGGCGCTCACGGCGCCGCGCGTCCACGTCGCCAACGCGTCCATGTATCGCAAGCTGGAACTGGACAGCGCCCTCTTCAAGCGGAGTGACGCCGCCCTGGCCAGGGCCCTGCGAGGCGGCAGGCAGCTGACTCGCGACGAGCTCCGGGGCGT
Source organism: uncultured Acidobacteriota bacterium (assembly GCA_963820645.1). Classification (GTDB taxonomy): domain Bacteria; phylum Acidobacteriota; class Vicinamibacteria; order Vicinamibacterales; family 2-12-FULL-66-21; genus JALZOC01. The sequence continues at coordinate 84,249 of CAWGAS010000015.1, forward strand.
GCTCGAGAAAGCCGGCATTGCGGCCGATGACGGCATCCGGCTGGCCTATCTCATGATGCACGCGGAGCTGGAAGGCCTCGTGTGCAGCGGCGCCCGGCGCGGGAACCAATTCACCTATGCGCTGCTGGACGAGCGCGCGCCGAATGCCAGGACCCTGGCACGCGAGGAGGCCCTGGTTGAACTCGCGGGCCGTTACTTCATGAGCCGGGGACCCGCCACCGTGCAGGATTTCGCGAAGTGGTCCGGGTTGACCCTCGCCGAAGCCCGGGCCGGACTCGAGGCCGTCAAGGCCCGGCTTCGGCAAGAAGTCGTGGACGGTCGGACGTACTGGCTGCCGGCGTCGAAGTCCGCTGCACAGGTGGCCTCTCCGGCGGCCTGGTTGTTGTCCATTTACGACGAATACATCTCGGGCTACAAAGATCGCAGCGCGATGGGCACGGCCAGGGTCGGCGCCAGGTTGGTCGCGCTCGGCAACGCGCTGGCCTATATCATTGTGATCGACAGCCAGATCGTCGGCACCTGGACAGCGCACGCGTGGAAAAGAGGGCGTGACGATCGAGACCAACCTCTTCAATCGCTTGACCAAGGCCGAGAACCGTGCGCTCGCGATTGCCGCCGCTCGGTATGGCGATTTTCTTCAATGCCCGGTTTCTCTCTCACCTGTTTCTTCCAGGGAGGCTCCGTGATCCGGATCATCGCGACGCTGACGATCGTCCTCAGTCTGACCCCCCGCGCGCCCTTTCAGCGCCGGGTCCCCACTGTCGATGATCTCCTGAACATCAAGTCGATCGGGGGCGCGCAGATTTCGCCCGACGGCACGCGGGTCGCCTACACGGTGACGGAGACCGACTTCACGCAGGACGCGTTCGTCACGCACATCTGGCTCGCCGACGCGTCCACGGGACGGACGCTGCAGCTCACGCGCGGCGAGAAGTCCGCCGGCGAACCCGCGCTGGTCGCCCGACGGCAAGTGGCTCGCGTTCACGAGCACCGCGGATCGGCGATCGCAATCAGATCTTCGCGATCCCCCCCGACGGCGGCGAGGCCGTGCAGCTGACGAAAGCGGAGACCGCCGGTCTCGGCGTTCGCCTGGTCGCCCGACGGCAAGAGCCATCGCGTTCATCGGCGCCCGAGGCGCAGACGCCGGCGCAGAAGGACCGCAAGGAGCAGCTCGGCGACTTCGAGGTCGTGCGGCACGGACTACCAGCACGTCCACCTCTGGACGCTCGACGTCGCCGAGGCGCTGCGGACGCCGGCGGCCGGGCGGCCGCGCACGAAGGGCAAGGAGTTCAGCGTCGGCGGATTCTCGTGGTCGCCCGACGGCCGCGCGATCGCCTTCAGCGCCACCGGCAACCCCGATCTCATTCAGGGCTCGACCGCGGACATCTACGTGCTGAGCCTGGCCGACGACGCGTCGACGAAGATCGTCTCGCAGCCGGGCCCGGACAGCGGACCGCACTGGTCGCCCGACGGCACGCAGATCGTCTTCTCGAGTCCGCGATGGGCCGCGAGCGGTCCTTTACCATCAACTCCCGCCTTGCCGTCGTTCCGGCCGACGGCGGCACGCCGCGCTCGCTCACCGACGACTTCGACGAGAGTCCCGTCCATCGTCGACTGGACGCCGGACGGCATCTACTTCTCCGCCCTGCAGAAGACCGCGTCGCATCTGTTCCGGCTCGATCCGGCGACTGGCGCCAGTCACGCGCGTCGTCGGGCCGCGACGACCTGATGGCGCGGCGGCTTCTCGTTCACGCGCGACGGCCGGCGCGTCGCCTTCACGGCCGGCTCGCCGACCTCGCTGCACCGAGCTCTTCGTCTCCGACGTCGCGCCGTTCGCGCCGCGCAAGCTGACCGACATGACGGCGCAGACCGGCCGACTTCACGCTCGGCACGCGCGAAGTGATCTCGTGGAAGAGCAAGGACGGCGCGCTCATCGAAGGCGTGCTGATCAAGCCGGCCGACTTCGATCCGGCGAAGAAGTATCCGCTGCTCGTGCGTCATCCACGGCGGACCGACCGGCATCGACCGGCCGGTGCTGCTCGCGCCCGACACGCGCTACTACCCGTCCGACATCTGGGTCGGCCGCGGCGCGCTGGTCCTGAAGGTGAACTATCGCGGCAGCGCCGGCTACGGCGAGAAGTTCCGCCAGCTGAACGTCCGCAACCTCGGCGTCGGCGACGCCTGGGACGTGCTCTCCGGCGTCGATCACCTGATCGCGAAGGGCTGGGTCGATCCCGCCAAGGTCGGCCTGCATGGGCTGGAGCCAGGGCGGCTACATCTCCGCCTTCCTGACCGACGTCGTCCGATCGGTTCAAGGCGATCTCGGTCGGCGCCGGCATCTCGAACTGGGCGACGTACTACTACAACACCGACATCACCCCGTTCACGATCCAGTACCTCGGCGACGACCCGGCCGAGGATCCGGAGATCTACCGCAAGACGTCGCCGATGTCGTACATCAAGACAGGCCCGGACGCCGACGCTGATCCAGCACGGCGAGAACGACCGCCGCGTGCCGATCGCCAACGCGTACGAGCTGCGCCAGGGCCTCGAGGACCGCGGCGTGCCGGTCGAGATGGTCGTCTACAAGGGCTTCGGGCACGGCATCACCAAGCCGAGGGCGATGCGCGCCGTGATGCAGCACAACCTCGCCTGGTTCAACCACTACATCTGGGGAGACGCCAAGCCGGATCTCGGCGCGCCGGAGCTGCCGGCGCAGGCGAAGCGGGACAAGCCGCTGTAAGCTCGCCAAGCCTTGTAGCCTCAGGCGAGGTAGGAGAGCGGCCTTTCCGTAAACGTACGACAGCGGTGATCCGGTCTACGGTCGTGTTCTCAAATCTCAGCAGCCAAGGTCTTTTGAATGACTTGTCAGGCGACGCAACAGCCCTGTGCTGCCGGACTCGTTACGGTAGGACTTGGACTACACGCGTGGCTATCTTGCCCCGGAATTGAACGTGTAGCATGGCCTCGCCGACCGCGACGCCACTTGCGACACCGCTCGCATTAATCGCAACGACAGCAGGAGATGTACTGCTCCAAAGCGGGACCGGGCCAGACGGCGGAATACCAGGATTTAGTTCGACCGCAACTTCAAACTGTTGCGTCTCGCCAAGTCTCACAACGTTTACATCGGGGACGATGGCGAGAGAGCGAAGGCCTTCGGACACGATCGCAGGAGGGACACCTGGGCTGGATGGACTAGTGGCGGAAGCACCGCCACACGCGGCGCCGCTCGCGATCAGAAGCATCAGAAGGGCGAGCGATACGCCAGGCGTTTCTCTCATGTGACTCGATTCACAGCTAATCATACCGCAGCGCGACGACCGGATCGATTCGCGTCGCGCGCCGCGCCGGCCAGTACGTCGCCGCGACGGCCGCCACGGCCAGCAGCGCCACGACGCCGAGGTAGGCGAGGGGATCGAGCGGGCTGAGCCCGAAGAGATAACTCCGAAGCAGGCCAGACGCGGACACGGCGCCCACGACACCCAGGGCGGCGCCCCAGAGGAGCGATCGGGCGCTCGAGCCGATCAGGAGGCGGACGACCTGTGGCGATCGGGCGCCGAGGGCCATACGGACGCCGATCTCCTGGCTCCGCTGCTGTACCCAATAACTGAAGACGCCGATGAGGCCGATCGACGCGAGGGCGAGCGCCAGGCCGCCCAGCGCTCCGGCAATCACCGCCCCGGTGCGTGACGAGCTCAACTGCGGCCGAAGGTTGTCGGCGAGGGGCCTGACACGCGCGCGCAGCTGCGGATCGATTCGCGCCGCGGCCGCGGTCACCGCGGCGGTTGCGGCGACGCCCGTGCTCCGGACCAGCACGCGCGGGAGGACGCGCCCGGAGAGCGGTTGATAGATGGTCGAATCGGCCTCCTCGAGGTTCGTCTGGTGCACGTCCTTCACGACGCCGACGATCTCGAGTTCGCCGGGCGTGTTCCAGCCTCCGCTCGCCGGATCCACGAGGATGCGTTGCCCGACGGCCGACGGGATCGTCCAGTATCGCTTCGCCATGGTCTCGCTGATCACCACGACCGGTTTGTTCGAGTCCGTGGCCGCCAGCGGTCTTCCGGCAAGAACACCGACGCCGAGAAGATCGAAGTACCCGGGCGAGACCTCGTAAACGGAGTTGGCTTGCTGCTCCGGAACGCCCGGGATACAGAAGGCGCCCTTGATGTTTCCCGACCCGAGAGGCTCGGTCGACGTGACGGCGACAGTCCGGCCGGCGCCGGCTGCTTCGACGGCGCGGGTGAGCTCGAGCGCGACGGCGCGGATCCTCGCGGAGTCGTACCCGCGCGAAGGCGCCTCGAAGGACACGACCGAGATATCCCGCATCGAGAAGCCGTGATCGCGCCTGCCGGCGTCGTACACCGCGCGAGCGAGCAGCGCGGCGGCGGCGAGCAGGACGACGGTCACGGCCACCTGCACGGCCAGCAGCAGGCTGCGCAGCGGCAGGCGGGAGCCCGCCATCGGGACGCCGGCTTTCAGCGCATGCCCCACGCTGCCTTTCGTGCCGTGCAGCGCCGGCGCGAGGCCGAACACGATGCACGACAGGACCGAGAGCCCGAGCGCGTAGGCGAGCACGCCCGCATCCGGCCGCAGGTCCAGCGCGGTCTGACCCGCAAGGACCGCGACGATCCGCGCCGGCAGCCAGACAGCCAGCAACAATCCAGTACCGCCGGCGAGCAGCGCGAGCGCGAGGCTCTCCGTCAGGAGTTGCCTGACGACACGGCCCCGGCTGGCGCCGAGCGACAGGCGGACGGCGATCTCGCGGCGCCGCGCCGCGGCGCGCGCCACGAGGAGGTTTCCGACGTTGGCGCAGGCCAGCAGCAGGATCAGTATGACGCCTGCAAAGACAGGAGCGAACGTCGCGGCTGCGCCGCCGCGCGGTCCCGCGTCGGCCTGCGTACCGTCAATCCGGATCCCGCCCGCGTCGGTGTTGCGTCCGGCACGGTATTGCCGGTCGAGGACGGTCAGCTCCGCCTGTGCCTGTTCGCGCGTCGCGCCCGGGACGAGCCGGCCGGCGGCGCCGAGGCAGCAGGCGTCCGGCACGCGGGCGACATTGCGCACCCAGCGGTCGTCCGGCCGCAGCAGCGCGGCGGACGACACAGGCATCCAGACATCGACGCGATCGGTCGATGTGCCCGTGAACGCCGGTGACGCGATCCCGACGACGGTGAATGGAACGTCCTCGAGCAGGATCGTCTTACCCGGGAGCCCCGGGTCGCCGCCGAAGTGACGCTGCCAGTATCCGTAGCTCAGGACCGCGACCGGTACGGGCGACTCGACGCGATCCTCCTCAGGTGAAAAGCCGCGCCCGGCCGCCATCTCGACGCCCAGCACGCTGAAGTAATTGCCGCTCACCCAGGCTGCAGGGGTGTCGTCTTCCCCGAGCGTCTTGTCTCCGCCGCCGCTTCGCATGGCGATGAAGCCGGAGACGGTCCTCGCGTGTTCCGCGAAATACTGCAGCTCGGCGCGCGACAGTCCGTAGGGGCCGCCGCCGGCCCGCGCGGTCCGATCGCGATCGCTCAGGTTGTAGATCGTGATCATCCGCCCGGCGTCCCGAACCGGCCACGGCCGCATCGTCAGCGCGCTGTAGACGGTGAACACGGTCGTGTTCAGGCCGATCGCGGCCGCCAGCGTGAACGACGGCCACCACGGTGAACCCCGGTTGCTGCCGCAGCGTGCGCGCAGCCGTAGGCGCACGTCCTGGCCGGGCGCTCGAGCCACGACCGGGTCCAGGCGTCGCGCGCGTCTTCACGCGCGAGCGTGACGTTGCCGAGCGCGCGCCGGCTGGCGTCGAACGCGTCCTTCGGGGAGAGTCCGCCGCGCTCGAGCCTTTCCTGCGTCAGCGCGCGATGGACCTCGAGCTCCTCCGACAGGTCGGCGTCGAGCCGGCGGGCCCGGAACCGGTACTGGATGCGCCGGAGGAATTTCTGCATGAAAGAATCACTTGTGGCTTCGACCTTTAGGTGGAAGTCGGGCGCCCGCGGCATCCTTCCGCCTGAAGGCGGAAGCCACTAGAACAGTGTGTAGAGGCCGTCACAGAGGCAGGGCTTTCGATCAACCCGTCTCCAGCACGCGCTGGATCGCCACGACGAGCTTCTGGAACTCTTCCCGCTCGGCCTCGAGGCGGCGTTTGCCGGCGGCGGTCAGCGTGTAGAAACGCGCGCGGCGGTTGTTCTCGGACGCACCCCACGCCGCCTTCACCCACCCGTTCAGCAGCAGCCGCTGGAGTGCCGGGTACAGCGAGCTTTCGCCGACCTGCAGCACCTCCTGCGAGACCTGCCGCAGGCGGTCCGCGATGCCGTAGCCGTGCATCGGGCCGCGAATCAGCGACCGCAGGATCAGCATGTCGAGCGTCCCGGGGAGAAGGTCCGGGGGTTGATTGGTCAGTGCCATCGGTGCATCTTGCTTCAGTGCTCGCGGGGCCCCACCCCCGCTCGCTGCGGCTCGACTCGCTTCGCTCGCTCGCCGCGGCCGCAGGCGCTCCCATCGTTAGACGATGGGAAGAATAGAAGCGTTCGCGAGGTTTGTCAAGGGGCGGGCGCGACAGCGGACCGGTCCGGGTGTATCGTCGGTACAGCACGTGTTGGGCTGACACCCGGCCGAGGAGAAGAAATGAGACGACATCGATCGAACGTCACGCTGCTGGCAGCGGTGTGCGCGGCCACGCTGGCGGCAGGCGCCCTAGCAGCCCGTGGTGAAACTCTGGCTGCATTCGACGGGCGATGCATCCTCGGGGGCTGCGTTGCTCCTCCCTCAAATGCTCAGGGTATTCTCGGTCGTCGCGCCTTGCCCGCGAGGCGCCTCGCCCGTCTCGGTGCGACGCCAGACTTTCACCACGGGCTGCTAGGCACGATTGGCGCGGAGCAGGCGCCCGCGCCGGGCGGCGCAGCTCCGCAGGGCGGCCGGGGCGGTGGCCGCGGGGGCGTCGCTCCCGGTGTCTTCACCGCCGCCGACGTCAACAAGGATGGATCGGTCACGCGCGGCGAGCTGCTGTCGACGCTCGAGAAATGGTTCGCCGACTCCGACCCGGCAGGCGCCGGCGCGGTCACGCAGGAACAGCTCGTCGCGGCGTTGAACGCGGCGCTGCCGCAGCCGCCGCCCGCTGCCGGCCGCGGCGCCGCGACCTGCGGCGGTCAGAGCGCGAACCCGCAGACGCCGTGCCCGGACCACGTGGCCAGGATGATGGCGGCGCTGCCGGCGGCGGCGCCGGCGAAGCCGGCCAGGCCGCGCAAGGTGCTCGTGCTGGCCGCGACCCGCGGCTTCGTGCACTCGTCGATCCCGCTCGCCGCCGCGACGGTCGAGGCGCTCGGCAACAAGACGAAGGCGTGGACGACGACCGTCACCTACAACGCGAGCGACATCACCGCAGAGAACCTCAAGCAGTACGACGCCGTGTTGCTCGACAGCACGACCGGTTGCTTTCTCGACGACCCGGGGGACAAGGCCGCAACCGACGCGCGCCGCGCGGCGTTGCTCTCGTTTGTGAGAAGCGGAAAAGGGCTCGCCGGCGTCCACGCGGCAACCGACTCGTACCATTCGAGCTGCAGCGGCGGCCGCGGCGCTACGCCGAATCCGCCCGCCGCAGCCGGAGCCGCGCCCGCAGGCCGGGCCGGTGGCGGCCGTGGCGGCGGCCCCGCGGGTCAGCTCGCCGGTCAAATCGTGATCCAGGCCGACAAGAACGGCGATCAGAAACTCAGTTTGTTGGAAATCGGCGCTCTCGCCGACGCGTGGTTCGAGAAGCTCGATACGGACAAGACCGGACGGGTCAGCCAGGCAGACTTCACGGCGCGGTTCGCATCGGCGCTGCCCCCGCCCGCCGGGCGAGGCGCGCCGCAAACCGCTGCGGCACCCGAGCCTCGGGGTCCGGTCCGCGACTGGCCCGAGTTCAACGTCGCGATCGGCGGCATGTTCCTGGCGCACCCGTTTCAACACGTGTGGGTCAAGGTCGAAGATCCGAAGAGCCCGATCACGGCCGCGTTCAAAGGTCAGACGTTCGAGATGACCGATGAAACCTACACGATGCAGAAGGACGTGTACTCGCGCGCGAACCTGCGCGTGCTGTTGAGCGTCGACGTGTCGAAGATGACGCCCGACGAAGCGGCCCGCGAGAATCGCCCGTGGGATCACGACTACGCGCTGAGCTGGATCCGTCGCGAAGGCAAGGGGCGCGTCTTCTATTCGGCCCACGGTCACAACGAAGCGGTGTACGCGATGACGCCGATGCTCGAGCACTACCTCGCGGGCATCCAGTACGCGATCGGTGATCTGAAAGCGGACGACAGCCCGAGCGTCAAGGGGCACGAGGTAATGTTGGCTTGGTCGAACGCTAGTGGCTAGTCCCGAATCACTAATCGCGAATCCTCGAATCCTCGAATCGGGTTCGGATTGCGATTCAAAGGATTCAATGATTCGGCAAGTGACTCGTAGTGATTCAGCAGACAGCGACTACCGCGCCGGGCGCGCCGGCACGCGCGGGCCGTAGGTCTTGCTGAACCCATTCCGCGGGTTCGCGATCGTGAAGCTTCCGTCCGGCTGCGCCGAGATCTTGAGCCAGTACGCGGGCGTGTGTCCTGTGGCATTGCCTCGGCCACGACCGGCCGCAGGCGCTGCCGCGGGCGGACCCTGCGCCGGCGCGGAGGCTTGAGGCGCCGCTGACGGAGGCGCCGCGGCCGTCGGCGGCGCAGCGCCTGTCGCCGGAGGCGCACCAGCGGCTGCCGGCGGAACCGTTCCGCCCGCGCCGCGACCCGGACCGGCGCCGCGCGGCGGCGCGGTCAACACGCCGGCGATCGTCGGCATGTCCTCGATGTTCGCGATGAACAGCCCCGCGGTGTTCTGTTCCACCATGCCGTTGTACGACCAGTGCATCTGCCAGAGGCCCTCGAGACCCGGCGACGACAGGATCGTCGTCATCGGACCGAGCGCGGCGCCCTTGCGCGTGCCGTTCTGCACCAGCACGACGCGCGGCTGGAGCCCGTGCACGAACGGACGCGATCCCGACGCGATCGCCCCGTGACTGCTCGCGAAGTAGAGATCGACCGCCCCGATCGGATTGTTCGGACACACCAGCTCGAGCTCCTTGGTCCGCCACATGTCGCCGAAATCGACGGCGCGGAACTGGCCCAGGATGACCACGCTGCCCACCGAATGGAAGTCGTCGGGATCGATCATCCCTTCGTTGGTAGGAAGCGGCGTGAAGTTCGCGCAGGCCGGATTCGGCCTGCCGCCGCCCGGGAGCGGCATCTTCAGCACGTTGCCGGCCGCTGTCGCGATCCGCCACTCGAGACCCGTAATCGGCACGCGATCCCCCGGCTTCACGACGATGCGCTTCGCCTTGCCGTACAGCTCGGCGTACGCCGCCTGGAAGCCCTCGATCTGCTCGCGCGGCTTCGTGAGGGTCAGACCGCCGGGACCCGGCTCGAGTTGCGGCACCGTCGGCCCCTCCGCCGACGGTCCGTGATCGACGTAGGTCATGATCGGGATGCGCTTGGCCAGCTCCGTCAGGCCGCCGATGTGATCGACGTGGTAGTGCGTGGAGACCAGGTAGTCGATCTGCTTCACACCCGCGTCGGCGATCGCGGCCATGATGCGATCCAAGTCTCTCGCGCCGGGGAAGCCGGTGTCGATCAACGCCGTCTGGCCCGTCGGCGTCACGTAGAGCGCCGCCTTGCCGCCCTCGACGTCCACGACCCAGATCTCGAGCGGTTTGGTGTTCGTCCCCTGCGCAGCTCCCCGCGGCACGAGGAGGGCCGCACCAACGACGATGGGCAGCAGGACTGCTACGAGGCGCTTCATGCGAATCTCCAGTCTAGAGGTCTTGACCCTCAGAACTTACACCAATTGAGTCAAGTTTTCTGGTCAAGACCGTCCCCGCGTCAGCGGGGCGTTATCCGTTATCAAAGATGGTCATGTGATGGGCGAACGTGTCGCACTG
>CAWGAS010000016.1:0-72880 GCA_963820645.1 uncultured Acidobacteriota bacterium
CGAAAGCTGAACGAGCGTCGCGCGCTGTCGATACACATTGACACCGCGCGCGGAGAAGGGAGGCTCTGTTCTGTGTCAGCTGTGTCAGACAGCCCGTGAAGCCCCGGTCAAACACTGCCGGGCAACGAGCGTGCCGCTCAGAACCCCAATAAACTGGCTAGCGATCAGGTGTGCAGAGGCGAAAACGTCAACGGCGGTTGCGCTTCACGCTTCGCCTTGAGTGTCGTCAGCTCGTTTGGCTTTCCAACGGTCCACCTTCGCTCGGTGCTCACGCTGAACGCCGCTATGGTGGACAACCTTCGCGTGGCTTGCCAACCGTAGCTCACGCTCTCGTTGGCAAGCGTGAGCGAAGGTTGGTGGACCAAACCCGGTTGGAACCTTCCTGCCGTACTCGCGTAGTTACCTTGTGACACAATGTATAAGGTGGCACATAGATAAACGCACCCGGTCTGGAGGGCGAATTGTGACGCTCGAAGGATGGCAGGAACAGCTACGGCGGGGTGGGCTCGATCTGGCGATCCTGCTGGCCGTCGCGCGGGGGCCCCGCTACGGCCTCGAAATCATCAGGCACCTGGAAGAGTTCACCGACCTGGTGATCACGGAAGGGACCGTATACCCGATACTGGGCCGCCTGACAGCGGAGGGGCTCCTGACCGCCGAGTGGAACGCGTCGGAGGGGCCGCACCCCCGGAAGTACTACCGGCTGACGGACTCCGGACGCGAGCGGCTGGCGGTGATGGCCGCGCACTGGAAGACGTTCATCGCCAAGATCGCCCGGTTGATCGACGCCGCAGGAGGAGGGCACCCATGAAGATCAGCGAGGTCGGCGAGTCCCGCGTCCGTGGGTATCTGTTCGTGCTGGAGCGATCGCTGCGGACGTTCCTGCCGCGCGAAGTCGTGGCGGACGCCGCGCGGGAGGTCGAGTCACATATCCGCGAGCGCATCGCCCAGATTGTCCAGATCCCGCGTCACCCGACGAGCGCGCCGCGGTGGAGCGCGTGCTGCGCGAGCTGGGCCCGCCGCTGAAGGTCGCCCAGGCCTACTCGCTCGAGATGACGGTGGACGAAGCGGTCGCCACGGGCCGCGTGATTCCGATGGCCCGGGCGTTCCTGCACGTCGCAACGACGACGGTCGGAGGCTTCCTCGCGGCGGTGATGGTCCTCTGGGGGTATGCTGGCGTCCGTCATCCTGTTCTCCGCGGCCGATCCTGGAGTTTTTCGTCCGCGCAACGTCGTCCTCACGTTCCAGTACCTCGTGCCGGTCATCCGGTTCAGCTATCCTGAGATTCCGAGCGGGGTCGACCAGGGCGGGCTATTGGGTGATCCCGTACGCCCTGGTCTGCGGCCTCGGCATCCTCGTCGCGACACACCGCGGATCCCGGGACTGGCTGACGTGGTGGATCGACCGCCGGCGTATGATGCAGCTCAGGCTGATCGACGTCGCGCCGGAAGATCGGGCAGTCGAGATACGGTAACGCCGAGATAGCGGAGTGGCCGGGGAGACCGGAGGACCTGACAACGAGCAAGAGGAACGGCACAACCCCCAAACAGGTGAGGTTTCTGACTTCGTCCCTCCGGTGCGAGGAGACCCTCGATGGGAGTCGTGAGTTGGGAGTTGGAGGTCGGCAATTCGACGGGGCCCTCGATCTTCAGGGACCTACTGAAGCTCGCGCAGCCAGATATTCCGGAAGCTGATCGGCTCGCTCGGGTCGCCGTGGGACTGCAGCATGATCGGCGCGGCGTCGTGCTTCTTGTACTCCGGCTTCCCGATGTACATCGTCTCGCCCTTCAGCTCGAAGTTGTTCTGAATCAGCACGCCGTTGTGCAAGGCCGTCACGTACGCCGGGGTCTTGAGCGATCCGTCGGCGTTGAAGGTCGGCGCGGTCCAGATGATGTCGTAGGTCTGCCATTCGCCCGGCTTCCGGCTGGCGTTCACCAGCGGAATCGACTGCTTGTAGACGCTGCCCGCCTGGCCGTTCACGTACGTCTTGTTGCCGAACGAATCGAGGACCTGGAGCTCGTAGCCCGCATCCCCGGCGCCCGTCGACGCCAGGAACACGCCGCTGTTCCCGCGCGCCTGGTTCGATCCCTGTGATGTTTTCCGGAATCCGCCATTCGATGTGCAGCTGATAGTTCTTGAAGCTGCGCTTCGTCTCGATGTTCCCGGAGGGCTTGTTGACGGTCATGATGCCGTTCGCGACCGTCCACTTCGCGGGCGACTTGTCCTTGGTCGAGACCCACTCGATCGAGGTTGGTGCCGTCGAACAGGACGATGGCGTCCGACGGAGGGGCGGTCACGGCCGCCGGACCGGGCGTGACCATCTTCGGCACCGGTTCCCACACCTCTGTATCGGCCGGGTTGCCGCGGCTCGCGGCCGGGGCCGCCGCGGGCTTCGGCGGAGTCTGCTGCGCCATAACGGGCAGGGCCACGAAGCTACAGGACGGTCAGGGCACGATGCTCGAGCATTTGGTGGAGTGTGCGCATGGGATTGCATTCTGTCCGCGCCTTCCCGTATGTGTCAAGAAACGTGCGGCCGGCGCGCATGGTAGGATGCTCGCGAAATGCCATCCAACGATTTCGGCAGATCCATCGGGATTGTCCTTCTCGTCGGAGTTGGTGTCGGCGTGACGGTCGCCATCATCGGTCACTACGCCGGCCTCAGCGGTGCGCCACTCGGCGGCCTCGCCGGAGGCGTCACAGCTGTTCTCGTCGGCAGGCTCCGCCGGAAGCCCCAGAGGCCGCTAAGCGGCTCGTAAACCTACCGCGGGAGCGAAGTCAGCGCGGCCCCTCCCCAACACAATCCGGAAATACTGCGTCTAACTGCCTGTTGCCACAGACGCCTTTTTTGCGACAGGACGGACCCACATGCTTCCATTCGAGGCGTTTTTCAAGGACCTCAGGCACTCCCTGCGGATGTTCGCGCAGAGCCCGGCGTTCACGCTGGCCGCCGTGGCCGCGCTGACGCTCGGCATCGGCGTCAACACGGCCATTTTCTCCGTCGTCAACGCCGTCCTGCTGAGGCCGCTGTCGTTCCCCGATCCGGATCGGCGTGGTGGTCTTCATGAGCACGTCGCCGCGGGGGTCGGGATCGGGCTCGTCGCCGGCGAAGTTCATGCACTTCCGGCAGCAGATCGGCCGTCGTCCAGGACGTCTCGGCGTACGGCGGCGGCATCGTGAACTACACCGGCGGCAGCTTCCCGGAGCAGCTGCGCTCGGGCCGCGTCTCGGCGGATTTCTTCCGCCTGTTCGGCGCGCCGATCGTTCGAGGACGCACGTTTACCGAGGCCGAAGATCGTCCGCAAGGGCCGCGCGTCGCGCTCCTCGGCTACCGCCTGTGGACGACGCGCTTCGACAGCGATCCCGCCATCGTCGGCAAGACGATTTCTCTCGGCGGCGAGCCGTACGACGATCATCGGCGTCCTCGGCGACTTCAACTTCGAGCAGTTCGGGACGCAGCCGCAGGTCTGGGTTCCGTTCCAGTTCGATCCGAACACGGCCGACCAGGGACACTACTTCCACGTCGGCCGGCCGGCTGAAGCCGGGCGTCACGCTGGATCAGGCGAAGGCGCGGCTCGAGGCGTCGGCCGCGGAGTACAAAGCGAAGTATCCCGAATGCGATGAGGGCCGACAGCGGCTTCAGCGTCGAACCGGTTCGCGATCTGCTCGTGCGGAACGTCCGCCGGTCGCTCCTCGTGCTGGCCGGCGCGGTCAGCTTCGTCCTGCTGATCGCGTGCGCCAACGTCGCGAATCTCCTCCTCGCGCGCGCGACGGGCCGGCGGCGCGAGATCGCGATTCGGGCGGCGATCGGCGGATCGCGCGGGCGGATCGTGCGTCAGCTGCTCACGGAAAGCGTCGTGCTCTCGATCGCCGGCGGCGTGCTCGGCCTGCTGCTCGGGATCCTCGGCATCCGGGCGCTGCTCGCCGTCAACACCGCGGACCTGCCGCGCGTCGGCGCGGACGGCGCGCTCGTCGGGCTCGACTGGCGCGTCGCCGCGTTCACCGTCGTCGTCGCCCTCGGCACGGGCATCCTCTTCGGGCTCATCCCGGCGCTGCAGAGCTCGAAGACGGACCTCACGACGACGCTCAAGGAGAGCAGCGGGCGATCGGGCACCGGCTTCCGCCAGAACAAGGCGCGTTCGGTGCTGGTCGTCACGGAAGTCGCGCTGGCGCTGATTCTGCTGATCGGTTCCGCGTTGCTGATTCGCACGGCCGTCGCGCTCGGCCGGGTCGATCCCGGCTTCGACGCGACGCACGTGCTGACGATGCGGATGTCGCTGACCGGCGCCGCGCTTTCAGACGTCCGAGGGGGTCGAGCAGGTGGTGCGCGACGGCGTCGAGCGCCTGCGCGCCATTCCGGGCGTGGTGAACGCGAGCGCCACGTGCTGCGTGCCGCTTCAGGGCGGCTACGGCCTCGGGTTCCTCATCGTCGGCCGGCCGCTCGGAGGGGCCCACTCATGGCGGCGGCGGCTGGATGACGGTGTCGCCCGGCTACTTCGAGGTCTTCAAGATCCCGGTGAAGCGCGGGCGATCGTTCACCGATCGCGACAACGGCCGCGCGCCCGGCGTGGTCATCATCAACGAAGCGATGGCGAAGCAGTACTGGCCGAAGGGCGATCCGCTGAACGAGCGGCTCGCCATCGGCCGCGGGCATGCGCGAGTTCAGCACGGATCCCGAGCGGCACGATCGTCGGCGTGGTCGGCGACACGCGCGACGGCGGCCTGAACGACGTGCCCGGGCCGGCGATGTACGTCCCGCAGGCGCAGATCCCCGATGCCGCCAACGCGCTGAACGTGCGGCTCACGCCGATGGCCTGGGTCGTCCGCACGCAGGGCGAGCCGCATACGCTCAGCGCGCCGATTCAGGAACAGCTCCGCCAGGCCACGGGCCTGCCGGTTGCCGACGTGCGATCGATGGACGAGGTCGTGTCGCTCTCGACCTCGCGCGAGCGGTTCAACATGTGGCTGATGACGGTGTTCGGGATGTCGGCGCTGCTGCTCGCGGCCATCGGCGTCTACGGCCTGATGGCGTACTCGGTCGAGCAGCGGACGCAGGAGATCGGGATCCGGCTCGCGCTCGGCGCTCAGGCGGCGCAGGTCAAGAACATGGTCGTCTTCCAGGGGATGCGGCTGGCGCTTGCCGGCGTGGTCGTCGGGCTCGGCGCCGTCGTTCTGGCTGGCGCGCCTGATTTCGACGTTCCTCTTCGGCGTCACGCCCCGCGATCCGCTCGTCTTCGCCGGCGTCCCGGTGCTGTTGACCGTCGTCGCCTTCGTGGCCGTGTGGCTGCCCGCGAGGCGCGCGAGCCAGGTGGATCCGCTCGTCGCGTTGCGGTACGAGTAGAGGTGACGGAGGCAGCGGAGGAGATCTCTACGACCGGCATTTACACGGAGGAACGGAGCGAACGGAGACGCATTGGGTCACCGCGCCGACCCGAGACCAGCAAGACCAGCCAGAGACTAGGGACCAGAGACCAACGACTCCGCAATCCGCTCCCACTCCGCGTCGAGGCTGTCGTGCGCTTCGGGCTGGCGGGCGCGGCGATACCAGTAGCCGGCGTTCGACAGGTCTCCCTCCTTCCGGTGGAGGTAGGCGTGAATCCACGCGCCGGTCGCATCGTCTATATCCTGCGCCGTGGCGTGCGCGGTCTCCCAGTCACCCCGCGCGTCGTGCCACAGGGCGAGCAGTGGCGGCGCAAGTCCAGCCGGAGGCTCCGCCTTTTTCGTGCTCTGCCTGAACTCGCTCAATGTCATCGCTGTATCCTGTCGAGAGAACTCTTAGAACTTTATCGAACTTTAGAACTTCTAGAGTACGGCACCGGTGTTGCTTCAACTATCGCCATTCGGCCCGGCCACACCGAGCTTGGGGAGAAGTCATGACCACGAACGGCCCGCTGCTGCCAGAGCAGAAGCATATTCCAGATGTAAAAGCTGACACACCTGTCGACCCGACGGTCCAGGTCCTGTCAACGCGTGACCACGAGGTCATCAGGCGCTGGGCCGTGAAGCGGCAGGCGGAGCCGGCAACCGGAGAGGCGACGAGCTCGGGCCCGGCGACGGTCAGCGTGAAGGACGGCGGAGCCGGCATTCGATTCAACTTTCCCGGAACCGGCCTGTTTCGCCCCATCGCCTGGGACGAGTGGTTCGAGAACTTCGACCGGCATCAGCTCGCGTTCGTGTTCGACAACGATCCGCCGGGTGGGCCCACGAGCAACCGGTATCGACTGGTCAAAGCGGAGGAGTGGAAGGCCGTGATCGGCTGAGCGGAGCGTCAGTCCGACGCCCGGTCTGCACATCGGGCTCTGGTTTGGCAGAGCCGTGAGGGTGCGGTAGTCTCCATTCGGAGGTTACCGATGAGGCTCACAGTCCTGGTTCTTGCCGGAGCGATTGCGTCGGCGTCGGGCGGCGCGACTCAGGAAAAGCCGGCGGTGGCGATCGATCGCGTCGCGTGGCTCCAGGGCTGCTGGGAGTCGGTGTCGCCACAGCGGACCGTCGAGGAACACTGGACGTCGCCGCGCGGCCACAGCATGATCGGCGTCGGCCGGACCGTGCGCGGGGATCAGCTCGTCGAGTACGAGTTCATCGTGCTTCGCGAGCAGGAGGGGCAACTCGCCTACCAGGCCCATCCCTCGGGACAGCCGTCAGCCAAGTTCCTCTCGAAGACCGTCAGCGATGCGGAGGTGCTGTTCGAGAACCCGGCGCACGATTTTCCCCAGCGCGTCGGCTATCGACGCGACGGGCCCGATGCGCTGCTCGCGTGGATCGAGGGAACCCGGAACGGGCAGGCGCGGCGCGTGGAGTTTCCGTATCGCCGCGTGACGTGTCCGGGGAAGCCGCTAAACCGGAGACCAGGAGGGTTCTGATCGGTCAAGATCATGATTCTCCTGGCCTCCGGACGTTCAACGCCCGGTCAATCGCAGACGGAACCCGGCGCTGACGAGCCGTGGCGATCCCACCGTGGTCGGCAGCGTGCCGACGAAGTACTCCGCGTCGAAGAGATTCTGCACGCCCAGGAAGATCTCGAAGGTCGCGGCCGAACGCGCGCGAGGCGACGACATCGGCCGCCGCATACTTCGGCAGCTGACGTGTCGGCAGTGTTCTGATCGTCGTCGAACTGCGCGCCGACAAACTGAACGCCGGCCGCCACGGTGAGGTATCTGGGGTTCGAGTACACCAGACGCAGGGAGCCCCGGTGCGTCGGCACCTGCGGAAGGAACTTCCCCACGAGCGTTGCGTTCGCGGGGTTCTCGGTCACCTTCGCCTGGTCGTAGACATATCCGCCGGAGAATTTCCAGGAACGTCCCGGCGCGGTACTCGACGTCGGTCTGGACGCCCCAGATGCGCGTCCGCCCGAGGTTCTGGCGCTGCTGCGTGACGTGGTGGCGCCGCGGGCTGATGGTGACGTTCGACACCGGGTCCGTCACGCGGTTGTCGAACCACGACGTCCGGATGGTCACGTTCGACGCGGGCGCGAGCGTCAGCCCGGCCTCGCCGCCGACGAGACGCTCGGGCCCGAGCGCGTTGTTCGCGAGGGTCAGCGTCGTGCCGACGCGGAACTGACGATACAGCTCGTTCAGCGTCGGGGCGCGGAATCCCCAGCCCACGTCTCCCCAGACGCCGATGCGGTCCGTGACGTGATAGAGCGCGGCCACGCGGGGACTGGCGACCGTGTCGCTGCGGGTGGGCAGCGCGGGATTGTGGTTGACGGTCGGCGTTCCGCTCGGCACGTTGTGCTCGAGATTGTGGCCATCGTAGTTGCGCCAGTTGTCGACGCGCGCGCTCAACGTGATCGTGAAGTCCGGGAGCGGCGCGATCAGGTCCTGCACGAACACGCCGACGCTCCGCTGCGTGCCGCCCGAGATGCGCTCGAGCGTGACCTGCGTGCCGGTCACCGCGTCGAGTCCCAGCTCCTCGCTGTCGCCGTCCACCCACCGGAAATCGGTCCCCGCCGTGAAGTAGTGCGCCCCGCCGAACGCCCGCGACCACTGGACCATCCCGCCGACGCCCGTCGTGGGCACGGTCTGCCGGAGCGTCATCCGGCCGATGCTGCGCGGGGGCGTGGCCGCGGGCACCGCAAGAAAGTTGCTGTGGAACGTCTCGACGTCCGAGAAGATCGTCGCCTGCAGATCGCTCTGGTCCGGCAGGCGGACCCGCACCCCTCCGCTGACCGATCGCCACGTCGTGTCGTTCGCTTCCTCGGTGCCGTCGATCGTGCTGGCCTTGCCGTTGTCGCGTTCCTCGTCGAAGTAGCCCGCGCGGAAGAACGCCCGGACTCGATCCGTCGGGTTGTAGTCGACCTTCGCGTTGAGATTCCAGAACTGCACGGCCGCGTTGTTGTCGACCGCGCCACGCTCGTTCTCCCGCACGATCGGATACCCGTCGGTATTGAACACGTTCCCGTCGACGGCGACGCCCACCTTGCCCCACACGTGGCTGCCGAGGAAGTCCAGCTTGGGGCTGTTGCGGGTGCCGTACTGCGATTTCAGCTCGAACGTGCGCGCGGCGGGAGGGTTCGTCACGAAGTGGATGACGCCGCCCATCGCGTAGTTCCCGTACAGGCTGGAGCTCGAGCTGTCGACCACCTCGATCCGATCGGCGCTCTCGAGCGGCACCCGCGACCAGTACACCCACCCGCCGAACGGATCGTTGAACGGCACGCCGTCGAGCAGCACGAGCGTGCGGCTGACCCCGCTCGGCCCGATTCCGCGAAGCGACACGCCCTGCGTGGTCGGATGCGAGGCGAGGCTGCTCGTCCGTCTGAACAGGCTGAAGGTCGGGATCTGCCGCAGCACGTCGTCGGCCACCATCGCCGGCGACTGCTTGATGTCCTCGCGCGACAGGAGGTTCACGCTCGCGGGCACGTCGCCCGTCCGGCGCTCGCTGCGCGTCGCCGTCACGGTGACGGCTTCCATCACGGCCGCGGGCGCGACCACGATTTCGACGTTCAGGCGGCCGGCGCCAGGGGCAATCGTCTGCCGCACCTCGGCGAAACCGGCCGCGCGAACGACGATCGCCGCGTCGGCGGCGGCGGGCACGTTCGCGGTGAAACGGCCGTCCGGACCCGTGAGCGTCTGTTGGTCACGTCCTGAGACGCGCACGATGATGGCCGCGCCGGAAACGACGCCGCCGGCGCTGTCGCGAACGGTCCCCGTCACGACGTCGGTGGCCGGCGCGGCAGCCTGATCCGGGCCTGCACTGCAGCCGGCGCACGGCGCCGCCGGAGCCGGCGCCGACAACTGGACGAGCAAGAGCAGGACGGCCACACTCATGAGGTTCTCCGTTAGTTACTCTTTAATTACTTGCTCGTGGGGCCCCACCCCCACTCGCCGCGCTGCGGCGCTCGCCCCTCGACTTCGCTCGGGACGACCCTGAGCGAGCGCAGCGAGTCGAAGGGTCGAAGACTCGCTATCCTCGCGCGGGGCGGCAGGCGCTTACCAACCCGGCCGTTTTCCTGCCCTTCTACCATCATAATGTTGGGATGTCCTCCGCGGTCTTCCTGTTTTTGCTGGCGCTCGGCCAGTTCGGCCAGAGCAACACCGGCGAACTGCGGCTGACGGTGACCGACCCGGCCGGGCTTCCTCTGCCGGGGACCGTCGCGATCGTCAGCGACGCGAACCGCGTCCAGCGCAGTTTCGATACCGACAGCCGTGGCGTGCTGGTCGCGAAACGCCTGCCGTTCGGGACTTATCACGTCGCGGTCGATCGGCCGGGGTTCGCCGGGTTCAGCGGCCTCGTCGAGATCCGATCGGCGCTGCCGATCGACTATCCCGTGGTGCTGACCCTGGCGGCCGTTCAGACGCAGGTGAACGTCTCGGCGGCCGACACGCTGCTGGATCGCCGTCAGACGTCTTCCGAGCACCGCATCGGCGCCGAGACCATCCAGCAGCGCACGACCGCGCTCCCCGGCCGGTCGCTGCTCGACCTGGTCAACACGCAGCCGGGCTGGCTGCTGGAAGCCAACGGCATCCTGCACCCGCGCGGCTCCGAATATCAGACGCAATATGTCGTCGACGGTTTGCCGCTGACGGACAACCGTTCGCCCGCCTTTGCGCCGGAGCTCGGCGCCGAAAACGTCCACGCGATGAACATCCTGACCGGGGGTTATCCGGCGGAGTACGGCCGGAAGCTGGGCGGCGTGATCGAAGTCGTCACGACGGCGCAGAACCGGCCCGGGTTCGGCGGCAGTGCCTCGGTCTCGGCAGGCAGCTTCGACACGAGGAGCGCCGAGGCGGTGGCGGAGTACGGGTGGCCGAAGACGACCTTCAGCGTCGCCGGGGGCATGTCGGAGACGGATCGATATCTGGATCCGCCCGTCGAAGAGAACTTCACCAACCACGGATCGACCGCCAACGTCTCCGTGCACCTCGAACACGACATCACGCCCGCCGATCGCTTCGGCGCCATCTTCCGGTCGGGCCGGGCGCGGTTCCTCGTGCCGAACGAGCAGGTGCAGCAGGAGGCTGGGCAGCGCCAGGACCGCGACAGCGACGAAACGATGGGCCAGTTCTCGTACCAGCGAATCCTGTCGCCGAGCGTGCTCGGCGATGTGCGCGGGATGGTGCGCGACGTGTCGGCCGGGCTCTGGTCCAACGCGGCGTCGACGCCGATCGTGGCCGAGCAGGATCGCGGCTTTCGTGAGTTGTATCTCAGAGGCACGATGTCGGCGCAGGCCGGCGCGCACGAGTGGAAAGCCGGCGGCGATCTGACCATCGGCAGGGTCCGCGAGCGCTTCAGCTACCGGATTACGGATCCGGATCAGTTCGAACCCGGAACCCCCGCCGAGTTCCGGTTCGACGAAAGCCGCGCCGACCGCGAGTACGCGCTCTTCGTCCAGGATCAAATCCGTCACGGATCGTGGACGGTGAACGCCGGCGTGCGATGGGATGGTTACCATCTCGTCGTCGACGACAACGCCTTCAGCCCGCGCGTCGCCGTCGCGTGGTCGCGGCCCTCGGCCGATCTCGTCCTGCGGGCTTCGTACGACCGCGCGTTCCAGACGCCGGCGGTCGAGAACCTGCTGCTGGCGAGCTCCGAATCGGTCGATTCGCTGAACGACGAGGTGATCCGGTTACCTGTGCCTGCTTCGCGCGGCCACTTCTACGAGGCCGGCCTCTCGAAGGTTTTCTTCGGCGGGCTCCGTGTGGACGTGAGCACGTTCAGCCGCCAGATGCACGACGTCGGCGACGACGACGTGCTGTTGAACACCGGCGTGAGCTTCCCAATCGCGTTTCACTACGCGGACATCAAAGGCACCGAGGTCAAGCTCGACGTGCCGCGCTGGAAGAGGTTGTCGGGCTTTCTCAGCTACTCGCATCTGCGAGGAGTCGGGACGCTGCCGGTGACCGGCGGCCTGTTTCTCGGCGAGGAAGGGGAGGAGCTGCTGGAGTCGAACGCAGCAGTTCGCGATCACGCAGGATCAGCGGCATACCGTCCGCGGCCGCATGGCGTATCAATTCGCGCCGTCCGCGTGGGGCGCGGTCGCCGCCTGGTACGGGAGCGGTCTACCGTTCGAAGACTTCGACGACGATCCGGAGGAAGCGATCGAGCAGTTCGGGCAGGAGGTCGTGGACCGCGTCAATTTCGAGACCGGCCGCGTCCGCCCCTCGTTCTCGCTCGACGTCTCGGCCGGGGTCGTCGTGGCGAAAACGGCGCGGCGCGGGCTCCGTCTGCAGGTCGAGGTGCGGAACCTGACGGATCGGCTCGATGTGATCAACTTCGCGGGGCTGTTCTCGGGGACCGCGCTGGCGCCGCCGCGGAGCGTTGCGGTGCGGCTGCGGGCCGATTTCTAGCCGCGGCCAGGAGGGGGTCAGGTCATGAATCATGAACGACCGGCGATTTCATGATTCATGACCTGACCCCCTCGGCTGACCCCCCGGACGGCCCCGTGCCGATCCGTGGGATCCGTGTCAACCGTGGCATCGCTCGACAGCTCTGTGGCAGCCGTCCCGGCCCGCGCGCCGTGCTTGATTTTCCCCCGTGGTTCGGGTCCAATGTGCCGTGAGCCGGAGTTCAAGTCCCCATGCCATACACACTTAACGTCAACGGGAAGTCCATGACGGTCGACGTCGCCGCAGACACGCCCCTTCTGTGGGTCTTGCGCGACGAGCTCAACCTGAAGGGCACGAAGTACGGCTGCGGCATCGGGCAGTGTGGCGCCTGCACGGTCCACCTGCGCGGCGAGCCCGTGCGGTCGTGCCAGACGCTCGTGTCGGCCGTGGCGGGGGCGCCGATCAAGACGATCGAAGGGCTCTCGGCCGACGGCTCGCATCCCGTGCAGCGCGCGTGGATGGAAATCGACGTGCCGCAGTGCGGCTACTGCCAGGCGGGACAGATCATGTCGGCCGCGGCGCTGCTCGCGCGCAAGCCGAAGGTCACCGACGCGGACATCGATCAGGCGATGAACGGGAACATCTGCCGCTGCGCGACGTACCTTCGCATCCGGCAGGCGATTCACCGCGCGGCGGCGCTCGCGCGGCACGTCGACGCCCACGGCGACCGTAGCCCGCGCGCGGTCGGACAGAAAGTTCTAAAGGGACAGGCCACACCATGGAAACGCTGCTCGTCAATCGTCGTGCTTTCCTGCGTGTCTCGTCGCTCGCGGGCGGTGGGATGCTGCTTGCCGGCTACTTCGAGCCCGTCGCCGCGGTGCTGGCGCAGGGGGGGACGCCTCCGCCGGCGCTCGTCCCGGCGACGTTCATCAGCATCGCCGCCGACGGCACGGTGACGATCATGGCGAAGAACCCCGAAACGGGGCAGGGCGTCAAGACGATGCTGCCGATGCTGATCGCCGAGGAGCTCGAGGTCGACTGGAAGCAGGTGAAGGTCCAGCAGGCCGATCTCGATCCCGAAGTACGGCGGGCAGACGGAAGGCGGCAGCACCGCGACGCCGAACAACTACGAACCGATGCGGCGTGTCGGGGCGGCCGGCAAGGCGATGCTGATCGCCGCCGCGGCGCAGACGTGGGGCGTGCCCGAGTCGGAGTGCTCCGCGGCCTCGGCCGTCGTGACCCACCGCGGCACCGGCCGCACGCTCGGCTACGGCCCGCTCGCGGCGAAGGCCGCCACGCTGACGCCGCCCGAGCTCAAGACGGTCACCCTGAAGGATCCGAAGGACTTCAAGATCATCGGCAAGCCGATCCCCGGTGTCGACAACCTGGCGATCGTGACCGGCAAGCCGATCTTCAGCATCGATTTCACGATGCCCGGCATGCTGTCGGCGGTCTTCGAGAAGTGCCCGGTGTTCATGGGCAAGGTCGTCAGCGCCAACCTCGACGAGGTCAAGGCCCTGCCCGGCGTCCGGCACGCGTTCGTCGTCGAGGGGACGACGGAGCTGCTCGGGCTGCATCCCGGCGTCGCGATCGTCGCCGACAGCTGGTGGCAGGCGCAGCAACGCGCGCACGAAGCTGAAGGTGAAGTGGGACGAAGGGACGACGGCGTCGCAGAGCAGCGCCGGCTTCGCGGCGCCGTGCCGACGAGCTGTCGAAGCAGCCGCCGGTCGTCACGATCCGGAACGACGGCAACGCCGACACCGCGCTCGCCGGCGCCGCGAAGGTCGTCGAGGCGGCGTACATGTATCCCTTCATCGGGCACAACCCGCTCGAGCCGCAGAACTGCGCGGCGCATTTCAAGGACGGCAAGCTCGAGATCTGGACGCCGAGCCAGTTGCCGCAGAACGGCCGCGTGCTGGTCTCGCGCGTGATGAGCATCCCGCGAGGAAGACATCACGGTCCACCTGCTGCGCTCCGGCGGCGGCTTCGGCAGGCGCCTGACCAACGACTACATGATCGAAGCGGCGTGGATCGCCAGGGTCGTCGGCGTGCCGGTCAGGCTGCAGTGGACGCGTGAAGACGACATGCTGCACGACCACTATCGCCCGGCGGGGTTCCATTACCTCAAGGGCGGGCTCGACGCGTCCGGGAAGCTGACCGCCTGGCGCAATCACTTCGTGAGCTTCGGCGAAGGGCAGACGTTCGCGTCGCAGGCGAGCATCGGGCCGAGCCAGTTCCCCGCGAGCTTCGTCCCCGACTTCGCGTTCGGCGCGAGCCTGATGCCGCTCGGCGTGCCGACGTTCGCGCTGCGCGCCCCGGGCAGCAACGCGTTCTCGTGGGTGTTCCAGTCGTTCGTCGACGAGCTGGCGCACGCCGCCGGCAAGGATCCGCTTCAGTTCAGGCTGGATCTGCTGAGCGCCGAGCGCAAGAAGACCAACCAGGACAACGACAACTTCGACCCGGAACGCGCCAAGGGCGTCCTGCAGCTCGCCAAGGAAAAATCAGGCTGGGGGTCGCGGACGCTGCCGAAGGGGACGGGGATGGGCGTCGCCTTCCAGTTCTCGCACCGCGGCTATTTCGCGCACGTCGCGGAAGTGCGCGTCGGCGAGAAGAACACGGTGAAGGTGAACAAGGTCTGGGCCGTCGGCGACGTCGGCAGCCAGATCGTCAACACGAGCAGCTCGATCAACCAGGTCCAGGGGGCCGTCATCGACGGCTTGAGCCAGCTGATGGCGTACGAGGTCACGATCGAGGCGGGCCACGCCGTGCAGAACAACTTCCACGTCTACCCGCCGGTCCGCCTGACGCAGGCGCCGCCGGAAATCGAAGTGCACTTCCTGACGACGAACAACCCGCCGACGGGGCTCGGCGAGCCGGCGCTGCCGCCGATTGTCCCCGCGGCCTGCAACGCGATCTTCGCCGCCACCGGCACGCGGATTCGCACGCTGCCGCTCTCGAAGAGCGGTTATCGCTGGGGGTAATCCAAGGGTTCTACAGGGTTCCACTGGGTTCCGCGGGGTTCCACAGGGTTCTGTTCCGCAGGGTTCGGTTCTGCGAGGTTCAGCAGGGTTCCTGCCCCTGACGGCGGAACCTGAACCCTGAACCCAGAACCCTGAACCCAGCGGAACAGAACCCAGCGGAACCCTGCGGAACCTTGTGGAACCCAGCGGAACCCCTTACTTGATCGCAACCCCCCACGGACTTCCCCCGGTGGCGATCTGCTTCTCCACCTTTGCCGGTGGCGATGTCGATGACCGACACATCGCCGGACGGACCGTTCGCGGTGTAGAGCTTCCTCCCGTCCGCGCTCACGCCGATCCCCCACGGCCGCGTGCCGACACCTTCGATGGAACGCTCCACCGTGCGTCCTGCGACGTCGACCACCGCGACGGACTTCGCGCGGCCGAGCGACACGTAGACCTTGGCGCCGTCCGGCGACAGCACGGCGCCCATCGGCCGCGGGGCCATCGGCGTGCCCGGCGTCGGCGGCACCTTGATCGTCGCGATCACCTTGTGCGTCCGCGGATCGATCACCGTGAGCGTGCCGCTGTTCTCGTTGGTCACGAACGCCGTCGCTCCGTCGGTCGTGAAGACAACCGACCGCGGCCTCGCACCGGTCTTCATCCGCGCCGCGACCTTGGCGGTCGCGGTATCGATGGCGAAGACTTCGTTGGTCCCCTCGCACGTCACGTAGACTTCGCCGCCGTCGGGCCGCATCGTCACGCCCTCGGGCTCCTCCGCGACATCGACCCGCTGTTGAATGGTGCCGGCCTCGATGTCGACGACGGACATCTGCGCGGTGTCTTCGTTGGACACGTAGAGCCTCTTGCCGTCGAGCGAGAGATCGAACGATTCCGGATCCGGCCCGCTCTGGATGGTGCGGGTCAGCTTGTGCGTGGCCAGGTCGACCACGCCGATGCCGTCCGCGGCGCGGTCGGCCGGGGGCAGCTTGGATTCGTCGACGCCCGGCCCGGCGATGGGGTTGCCCGACAGCGCGACGAGCAGCTGCCTCCCGTCGCGCGAGATGCGGAGGCCGCGCGGCCGTTTGCCGACCGCGATCCGCTCCACGATCTGGCCCGACTCCGGATCGATCACGACGACGATCCCGCCGGTTTCGTCCGAGACATACAGCCGCGGCCCGGCCGCCGGAGCCGCGGGCGCGGACGCCGCGGGCGCGGACGCCGCAGGCGTTGAGGTCGAAGGCGGCGGCGCCTCCCGCTGGCACGCGGAGGAAATGACCAGAAGGGCCAGCGCGGCCCCGAACATGCTTCTGTGTCGCATCGACAACCTCGCCGCTGGTGTTATGTGGGTGGAGCGCCTAGAACGTGATCGCGTCGCGGCCCTTGCTCAGCTTCTCCAGGTCGATCTCAGGGACCTTGGCGAGCGCGTCGAAATCCGGAAAGTCACCCTGGGCCTGCCGAAAGCGGACGATCGCCTCGGCGTCCTTCTTCGACACGCCGACGACGATGGCCAGGTCTTCCGCCTCGGCCTTGTTGACGTTGATCCGGCCGTAGTGGCGAAGCAGGTAGTCCATCACGACTTCGAAGTCCTCGTCGGACACCTGCGCTCCGCGCTCCATCATCTTTTCGATGACCTCGGTCCACTGGGATTTCGAGCGGCGGTTCGACAGGATGCGGGCCCCGTCATGACAGAGGCTGCAGACCCGCGCGAACGTGGCCGCACCCTTGGCGTCCGCCGCCGCGGATGGCTCCTGTGGAGCCGCGGCGGGCGCCTGCTGCGCGCTCACCGCGATCGTCGCGGCGAGCAGTCCCGCGAGCGCGGCGCAGGCGGCAAGCGGAACGGAAACACGCCCGCGCGTCTCACGCGATGTCCGGTTTCGAGGGTTCTGAGCGTTCATCGGTCCTGATCAGCGAGAGCGGTGCCCCGGCAGTCGGTCTTGCTGTCCATGATAACGTTTCTCGATTCGGTTCCGTTTCACCGGCACGGCTTACGGCCGCGGCTCAGCCCCGGACGAAACGGCCGGGCCTCGGTCGTAGTAATTACCGCTGAGCGCCGCGCCGGTCGTTGCTGGACGGTCGGCTCGACAGACGCTGCACGGCTCCTATGACCATGTCGCCGACGCGCTTTCTGACTCTGGTCGTCATGGTCGTCATGGCCGGCGGCATCGTCGTGGCCGCGCAATCCAAGACGGAGCCGGGACCGTCTGCCGCCGCGCTCGAAAAGCGCATCGCGGCGTATCGGCATCTGCTGGCGGACTGGGCCGGCCTCACGCGCTACGGCAGCGACAACAGCGAGGTCCGTCCTCCGGCGGCCGGCGAGCAGCGCGTGGTGTTCCTGGGCGATCAGATTACCGAGTCGTGGCGCCTGGCCGAGTTCTTTCCCGGCAAGCCGTACTTCAACCGCGGCATCGACGGCCAGACGTCCCCGCAGATGCTGGTGCGATTCCGGCAGGACGTGATCGGCCTCAGGCCGAAGGTCGTCGTCATCCTGACCGGAACGAACGACGTCGCCGGGTTCACCGGGCCGGCGACCAGGGGCACGCTGGCGGATCACGTCACGTCGATGACCGACCTGGCGAGGGCGAACGGCATCCGCGTGGTGCTCGCATCGATCACGCCGGTCTGCGATTGCACCAAGATTGAGCAGCTGGCGCGGATTGACCAGCTGGCGCGGCCGCAGACGGATCTGCGGCCGCAGCGGCGCATCGCCGAATGGAACGCGTGGCTGAGAGAGCACGCGGCCGGGAGCGGTTCGGTTTACCTGGACTATTATTCAGCGCTGGCCAGCGGCCGGAACTTCAAGCCGGAGCTGACGGTTGACGGGGTGCTGCCGAACGATGCCGGGTACAAGGTGATGGCCGCGCTCGCGGAGCAGGCGATCGCGCAGGCGCTCAGTTCAACAAGATGATAGCTGAAGCCGGAAGCCACGGGATGAGAGAGGTCGCAATGACCAGACAGTGTCGTCTGTTGAGTGTGGGAGTCGTCGTGGCGGGCGTCGCCTGGGGCCTCTGGCTCGCCGGTGGCGAGTTGCAGGCTCAGGGGCGCGGAGGCGGCGCGTGGACGACGGTGGGCGGCGACGCGCAGCGCTCGTCTTCGGTCAGGACGGATCCCAAGATCTCCGTCGCCAGCATGCAGAAGCCGGGCTTCCAGTTCCTGTGGAAGCGCAAGCTGGGCGCCAGGCCGCAGTCGCTGACGCAGCCGATCCTGCTGCCGAACATCATCGCGTACAAGGGCTTCAAGGCGCTGGCGTTCGTCGGCGGCAGCGCCGACAACGTCTACGCGATCGACTACGACCTGAATCGCATGTTCTGGGAGCAGCACCTCGCGACCGGATCGAAGACCGCGGCGACGGCCGCGTGTCCCGGCGGCCTCACGGCGATCACGAAGACGACGGCCGCTGCCCCGCCGGCGCCGGGCGGCCGGGGGCGCGGAGCGGGAGGAGGCGGCCGCGGCCAGGGCGGTCCGGCCATCGCGGGCGGCCGCGGCGGCGGCGACAACGTGTTCGCGATCTCCAGCGGCGGCATGGTGCACACCATGAACCCGCAGATCGGCACGGATCAGATGCCGCCGGTGAAGTTCCTGCCGCCCAACACGAAGGTCGTCGGCTCGATCCTCGTCGACAACGTGCTCTACGCGGCGACGACCGGCAACTGCGGCGGCGCGGCGAACGGCGTGTGGGCCGTGGATCTCCTCAGCGACGCGAAGCCCGTCGTCTCGTGGGACTCGCAGGGGGCCGCAATCGCCGGCGCCGTGGCGCCCACGTTCGGGACCGACAGCACGATCTACGTCGCGACCGGCAGCAGCCGGTCGCCGGTGGGGAACGCCGTGGTTTCGCTCGAACCGAAGAACGCTCAACGCAGAAGGACTGGTTCGCCGCGGGCTCCGCGTTCACGTCGGCGCCGGTCGTCGTCCAGCACAACGGCAAGGACCTCGTCGTGGCGGCGAACCAGGATGGCCGCCTGTACGTCCTCGACAGCGCATCGCTTGGCGGCGCGGACCACAAGACGCCGCTCTCGAGGACCTCGCAGTTCTCGAGCGGGGCCGCCGGCACGAGCGGGCTTGCGACCTGGCTCGATGCGGCGGGCACGCGGTGGGTGGTCGCCGCGTCGGGCGGGCCCGTGCACGCCGACACGAAGTTCGCGATGGCGAACGGGGCGGTGACCAACGGCGCCGTCGTCGGCCTTCACGCTCGTCGAGCAGAACGGCGCGCCCACGCTGCAGCCGCAGTGGGTCTCGCGCGATCTGACGTCGCCGACCACGCCGGTCGTCGTCAACGGCGTCGTCTTCGCCCTGTCGAGCGGCGCCGCGCAGCGGGGCCAGCGCTCGTCGCCCGCGGTGCTCTACGCGCTCGACGGTGCGACGGGGAAGCAGTTGTGGTCGAGCGGCACGGCCATCACCTCCTTCGTGCCTGGTGTGGGACCGTCAGCCGGCGACAGCCAGGTCTACGTCGTGACGAACGACGGCACGCTGTACGCCTTCGGCGTGCCGATGGAACGGTAGGTGGATCTCCGCCTGAAGCCACAGCTCGTGTCCGTAGGCTGGCGGTCTTCAGACCCCGGCAGAATGACCGGCGACTCCGTGATGGCGGAAGCCACGAGTCGAGAGGTCAACGATGAAACAGATCATTTCCCTGACGGCGGCCGCGGTGTGCTGCGGCCTCGCGTGGGGCACGGGACGCCTGCCGCAGCCGTCGATTGTCAGCGCGCAAGCGGGAAGCGCGGCGCTTCACGACTGGCTCACCGACGGCGGCGACAACGAGCGCACGGGCTGGAACAGGCACGAGACGCGGATCACGAAAGACAACGTCAAGAACCTGAAGCTCCTCTGGAAGCTCGAGACGGGGAACCAGGTCAGGGCGCTGCACTCGCTCATGCCCGTGCTCGTCGTCGGTCAGCTGAGCACGCCCGAGGGCGCCAAGCAAGTGGGCTTCGTCAGCGGCATCTCGGACAACCTCTACGCGTTCGACGTCGAGACCGGGAAGATCATCTGGAAGAAGCACTGGGACTACCCGGCCCCGGCCGGCCGGGGAGGCGGTCGCGCGCACAGCAGGATCCCGCGCAGCTCGGCTTCCTCCAGCCGGGCGGCAGCAGCGACACGCCCGTGATTGGTCCTCCGGATGCGCAAGGGCGACGGCCGATCTACTTCGTGACCGGCGACGGCATGCTCCACACGCTCAACGCCGCCACGGGCGAGCCGCTCCAGCCGTCGTTCATGTTCCACACCGGCAAGGGCTGGAGCCTGACCCTCGCGGGGAACGTGATCTGGATGGCCAACACCTACGCGGGCGACACGATCTCCGCGGTCAAGCTCGACGACCCGGCGCACAAGGTCATGAACTTCAACGCCGGAAGCGGTGGAGCCTGGGGACGGCGCGGCGCCACGATCGACTCGACCGGCACGGCATGGAGCACGACCGGCGACGGCATCTACGATCCCGACGAGCGATCCGCCGCGCTACGCGAACAGCATCGTCGGCGTCCAGATCGCCGGCGACGAGCTCAAGTTGAAGGACTACTACGCGCCGACCAACTGGGACTGGCTGCGCAAGCGCGATCTCGATCCGAACAACACCCCGACGATCTTCACCTACAAGGGACGCGAGCTGATGGCGGCCTCCGGCAAGGAATGCCGGGCCTACCTCCTCGACCCGAAGTCGCTCGGCGGGAAGGATCACCAGACGCCGCTCTACAAGACCCCGCTCTTCTGCAACGAAGAAGTGGACTTTCAGGACGCCGGCAGCTGGGGCGCGGTGTCGACGTGGGAAGATCGAAGCGGCACGCGCTGGGTGCTCGCGCCGTTCTGGGGCCCCGCGCACTCGAAGGCGGACTTCCCGATCATGAACACGCCGCTCACGAAGGACGGGGGCGTGGCCGCATTCAAGGTGGAGGAGCGCGACGGCAAGCTCCAGCTGACGCCGGCGTGGATCTCGCGCGACATGAAGCGCGGCGAGCCGGTCGTGATCGCCAACGGCATCGTCTTCGGGTACGGCAGCGGCGAGGAAACCAAGCAGGCGTGGCCCGACATCGGCCTGCAGTTCAATTCGTCCATCCGCGCCAAGAAGGGGACGCGCGCGACGATTTACGCGCTCGACGCGCAGACCGGCAAGGAGCTCTGGTCGAGCGGCGATCAGATGCACCAGTGGAACCACTTCGGCGGCATCACCGTGGTGAACGGCCGCGTCTACCTGCCGACGTATGACGGGACGCTGTACTGTTTCGGGCTGCCGTAGCTGAGTTAGCGTAGCTTCTACGGTGGCGTCCGGCTTTAGCCGGACCGTCGCCCCTCAGCGCGCGACGGCGAGATCCTCCAGGAGATCCTGCGACGCCTTCGTTTCGGGGAACAGCGTCACCTTCACGTAGTTGTTCGTGTCGAGATAGGTGCGCGCGGCCTCCTGGATCGTCGCGGCGGTCAGCTTCTTGTAGTATCCTCCAGGCCGAAGAGCGTGGCGACGTCCTCCGACTGCTGGTACCGGGAATAGATGTTCAGGAGCAGGTAGCCGTTCTGCTTGCTGTTCGTCTCGAAGTCGCGCAGCAGCAGCTCCTTCACGTCGGCGACCTGCTTGTCGGTCGGGCCCTGCGTCTTCAGCAGCTCGATCTCGCGGAAGACGCTCTTCACCAGCTCCTCGGTGCGATCCGGGCTGCTCCCGAAGTCGATCGAGAGCGGATACTCCTGCGCGCGGGTACTTCGCGTAGCCGGCCGACGCCGAGACGCTGTAGGTGCCGCCCAGATCCTCGCGCAAGGATTCGCGCAGCCGGGTCTGGAGCACGTCCGCCATCGCGCGGATGGCGACGCGCTGCTCCTGGTTGTACTGGAATGGGCCGGCGAACGAGATCGCGGTCTGGCTCTTCGGCTCGATCCCCTTCTCGACGCGCTTCTCGACGACCCCCTTCGGGCGGGTCGACGCCGACGTCCTTCCAGTTCTCCTTCCGGCCCGTCGACGGCAGGCCGCCCAGGTAGCGCTCGACCAGCGGCTTCATCGTCGGCAGGTCGAAGCTGCCGACGAAGACGAACGTGAAGTCGCTCGCGTCGGCGAACCGGTCCTTGTAGAACGCGAGCGACTTGTCGAGGTTCATCTCGTCCACCATCTCGGGCGTCATCGGCGCGCGCGCGGATGGTTCTGGGTCAGCGTCGAGGTCAGCGCCTCGTCGAAGGCGAACTCCGGCGTCGGCCTTCTGGTTCGCCAGCACCGCTTTGGTCTGCGTCGTCATGACGCCGAAGATGACCGGGTCCGCCCGCGGCTGCGTGAACCTCAGGTAGATCAACTGGAACATCGTCTCGAGGTCCTTGCGCGAGGCGCTGCCGGTCAGGCCTTCTCGAGCTCGCCGATGAGCGGTCGACGCCGACGCGACCTTGCCGGTCAGCATCTTGCCGCAGATCGATCGCGCTGAACGTGCCGACGCCGCCGCTGGCGACGACCTGGCTGGCCGTCTGGCCGGGATGAAGTCCGCGTCGCTCGCGAGCGACGTGCCGCCCGGGCTGAAGGCGCGGAAGAGAATCTCGTCCTCCTTGAAGGTCGTCGGCTTCAGCACCACCTTGACGCCGTTGGAGAGCTCCCACTCGGTGATGCCGAACGCGTCCTTCGTCGACCGTGCTCGGCGATCGGCCCCGGGCGCCGGCGCGCGTCTCGAGCAGCGGCGTTGCTGTCGTCCGTGTCGACGTACGGCCGTGAGCGTCCTTGCCGGCCGCCGCCGCGATCACCGCGGCCAGCGCCTTCTCGTCGGGAATCGCCACGCCCGTCTTTCTGCGGCGCGCTGACGACGACGACGCGGTTGCCGTCGGGGACCCACTCCTTCGCCAGCGCGTTGATCTCGGCGAGCGTGATCTCCGGCAGGAACCGCTGGTGCAGCGCCGACTTCGTACTCGATGCCGGGGATCGGCTTCGCCGATCGGTGAAGTTGCGCACGTACTCGTCGGCGAGGTCGCCGGACTGCCGTGTTGTCCTTCTCCGCCACCGCCTGCTCGAAGCTCGCGGAGGATGTTGCGCTTCTGCCGATCGAGCTCGGTCGCGGTGAACCCGAAGCGCGCGACGCGCTCGGCTTCGGCGAAGAGCGCCTCGAGCCCGCGCTCGATCGCCGTCTCCTTGACGCGCGCGCTCAGCGTCGACGACTTCCTTCGTCCGCGACGAACAGCCCGCGGCCGGCGCTGGCGCCGAGGAACGGCGCGTCCGGCTTCTGCGCGATCTCCGCGAACCGCGTCGACAGCATCCCGCCGAACAGCCGCTCGACGATCTGCTGGCGGTAGGCGCCGACCGTCGTCGGGTCGCGCAGCGCCATCTTGCTGTAGACGGTGACGCTCGTCGACGTGGCTTCCTTGTCGGTGGCGATCGCGTAGAGCGTGCCCGGCTGATCGGGCACGTCGTAGGTCGGCCGCGGCTTGGTCGCCGGCGCGCCGGGATCGTCGCCGAAGTGCTTCTTGATCAGCGCCTCGACCGCCGCCTTGTCGAAGTCGCCGACCGCGACGACCGCCATCAGGTCGGGCCGGTACCAGTCGGTGTAGAACTGCTTCAGCCGCTCGTGCTTGAAGGTGTCTGAGGATCTCGATCGTCGCCGATCGGCAGCCGCTCGGCGTAGCGCGAGCCCTTGAGCAGCACCGGGAACTGCTGGTCCTGCATCCGCGCGCCGGCGCCGCGGCGCAGCCGCCACTCCTCGATGACGACGCCGCGCTCCTTGTCGATCTCGGCCGGATCGAACGAGACGTTGTGCGCCCAGTCCTCGAGGATCAGGAACGCCTTGTCGAGGACGTCCGGCTTGTCGGTCGGCACCTGCAGCATGTAGACGGTCTCGTCGAAGCTCGTGAACGCGTTCACGCTCGGCCCGAACCGCATGCCGATCGACTCCATGAACGTCACGATCTCCTGCTTCGGAAAGTTCTTCGTGCCGTTGAACGCCATGTGCTCGACGAAGTGCGCCAGGCCCTGCTGGTCGTCGTCTTCGAGGATCGAGCCGGCGTTGACGACGAGCCGGAGCTCGGCGCGCTTCTCCGGCTTCTTGTTCGCCCGGATGTAGTAGCGCAGGCCGTTGGCAAACCGCCCGGTCGTGATCGCCGGATCGTTGGGAATCGCCGCCGAGAGCGCCACGGCCTGCGGCGGCGTGGCCGAAGACGGCGCCGCGGACGCCGGCTGCTGGGCGATGGTGGACCGGCCGGCGATGACACAGGTCACCGCGAGTAAGGACATCTGCGCGCCGTGGCGAATGGTCATGAAGCGCTCCAGGAAACACGCGAGCCGCGGGGAATTGTTCAGAAAGAGCGGAGATCCCGATTATCAGGCGCGGACGCTGCGGCGTCAACTTTGCGGTGACTGATGTCGGGACGAACCGCGAACCTTCGAGACCGTGGCAACGGGTTCGCGGAGCCCGAACCCTGAACCCGGAGAACGGAACCCCGTGGAACAGAACCCCTGGACCTCGGAACCCAGTGGAACCCTGTGGAACCCCGAGACCGGAACCCCGTACCGTGGCACCCTACTGGCCGCCGGTGCGGCGCGGGCATCTCGCTCGGCGCGAACCGCGGCAGCATCTCGTCCCGCATCGACAGGTGATAGATCGCCGACGCGACGATCACCGCCGCCTTCTTCACGTCGTCCTCGATGACCCGCTCGTAGGTGTCGAGGTTCGTGTGATGGGTGTGGGAGTTGTACTCGATCGGATCCTGCTGGAAGCCGATGCCGGGGAGGCCGGCGTTGTTGAACGACGTGCTGTCCGTTCCGCCGACCGTGCGGCTCGTGGACGGCGCGCGCCGTAGATGCCGAGGTCCTGGAACGGGGCGAGGATCTCGCGCATCGTGTCGGCGGCCGCGCGCGGGCCGAACACGCTCGCGCCGCGCAGCCGGCCCGTGCCGGTGTCGATGTTGAGGTACGCCACCAGCTTGCTCCACTCCGGCTTCTGCGCCTCGAACGAGCCGAAGTGCTCCTTCACGTAGGCGAGCGAGCCGAGGAGCCCTTCTTCCTCTCCGCTCCAGAGCGCGACGCGGATCGTCCGGCGCGGCGCGACGCCGAGCGTCTTCACGATGCGCGCTGCTTCCATCATGATCGCGCAGCCGATCGCGTTGTCGGTGGCGCCCGTGGCCGAGTGCCAGGAATCGAGGTGCCCGCCGAGCATCACGACTTCGTCCGCCTTGTCGCTCCCCGGAATCTCCGCGATCGTGTTGTAGGCGGTCCGGCCTTCCGGATACACCTTGTTCACGATGTTGAGCTCGATCTCGACCGGCGTGCCGTCGGCCAGGATGCGCGCGATGCGGCCGTAGTCCTCGTTGCGAACCACGACGGTCGGGACCGCCTTGGTGATGTCGTAGGTGTTGTTGCTGAACGCGATGATCTGGCCGTGCTCGCGGCCGGCGTCGTTCATCCGCGCGAGCGCGCCGTTCTCGACGAGAAACTCGTCGACCCTCCGGCCCAGCTCGCGCGCCGGGATGGCGCCCGGCTTCGTCGCCTGCTGACCGCGTCCGCCGCCCCGCTGACCGCCGCGTCCGCGCCCGTAGGTCGGGCTGTCCGGATCGTACTGCGCCTTGACGTCCTCGTCCGCTCGCCGCTTGGCAGGAGGCGTGATGTTCACCGGCACGGCCCGGGGAAGCCCGACGAGCACGACGGCCCCCTTCACGCGGTCCTTCACGCCGGCGAAGTACGCCGCGAGCTCTTCGGGCGTCGGCTGCTCCGGAATCACGATGTTGACCGCCGTGCCCTTGACGGCCCCCTTGGTGCCCGGTGTCCATGCGAGGACCTCGAGCACGAGCGTGTCCTTGACAGGGAGCCGTGATGGCGCCCCACGCGAGCTCGTTCGCCCATCCCGGATGGCCGAAGGCCCACGGCTCGAGGCGGCCGTTCGTCAGCCCCCAGCCTTCCATCGTTTTCACCGCCCACTCGCCGGCCGCCTTGAGGCTGGGGGAGCCGGTGACGCGCGGCCCGTACACGTCGGCGAGAAAGTGCAGCGTGCGCATGACCTGCGACTTGTTCATGCCCTCCTCGCGGATGCGCGCGTTGAGGTCGCCGTTGATGCGCTCCTCGGCGGCAAAGGGCAGCGTCGCCGCCGCGCAAAACAGCAGCGCCACCGCGAGCGTCCGGGGTCTGATCGTGGAAGTCATTGAGCTCCTGGCTGTTGGTTCCGAGGCCGGGCGGCAGGGTGGTCTGTCTCCAGAGTCATCCCTGGACACTCTGGTTACGGCGGCCGCCGTCACCAGCGTTTACCGTATCATTGGCGACGAAGGATGAACCGAAGTTCGTTGGGAGGGATCTCGTGAAGCTGCGCATCTGTTGCTTCGTGCTTGCACTGCTTGCGGCGACTGAGGCTTCGGCGGCGGCCAAGATCACGAAAGAGTCGTTTGGCTACGGGGGCACGACGCGCGCTTACTACTTGTACGTACCCGAGAGCGTCACTTCGGCATCTCCGGCGCCGCTCGTCGTGCTTCTGCACGGCTCCGGGCGAAACGGGCAGACGCTCGTCCAACCATGGAAGGAGTTCGCAGACAAACACGGGATCATCCTGGCCGGTCCCGACGCGATCGTCCCGGCAGTCTGGAACATGGGACCAGACGGACCGGACTTCATCAGCAGCCTGGTCGACATCGTCTCGGCTCAGCATCCCGTGGATCCGCGGCGCGTCTACCTGTTCGGCCATTCGGCAGGTGCGGTTCATGCCCTGGTCCTGGGACTTCTCGAGTCGCAGTACTTCGCCGCGGTGGCCGTCCACGCCGGCGCCCTCCCACCTGAGTTGTATCCGTACATCGCACGCGCGGCGCGCAAGATCCCTCTGGCCATCTGGGTAGGAACCGACGATGCGTTCTTTCCGCTGCCGGCCGTGCGGGCGACGCGCGATGCCCTGACCGCAGAAAAGATGGATATCAAGCTCACCGAGATGGCCGGGCACACGCACGACTACTACGGCCGGGCGCGGTACATCAACCAGCAGGCCTGGGACTTCCTGAAGCCCAAGGCGCTCGACGCCGACCCCGTGTTCACGAAATACGTCGTCTACAAGTGAGCGCCTGACCTCCGGATACGGCTGACGGACCGTTTCTTGAAAGGCTTCCTGCCGGAGCGCGTCGCTCCTGAGGAGGCGAACATGAACCGCGATGAATTGGACGGCAAGGCGACCCAGCTCAAGGGCAAGCTGAAGCAGGCCGCCGGCGACCTGACCGACGACGCCAAGCTTCACGACGAAGGGGTTGCCGATGAGGCAGCCGGCACGGTGCAGGAGGGATTTGGCCGCGGCCGCCGCAAGGTCGGCGAAGCGATTGAGGATATCGGCGAGAAAATCAAGCGCTAGGGCGGCCTGCCCTGAGCGAGCGGTAGATTTCGCGAGTCGAAGGGCGATTATTGGATACGATACCCCATACGATAGCTGAGCAGGGCCGGCCTCCGCCGGCTCTGCTTTTTCCTGTCACGCCAGCCCCCTAGTGAGCCTGTGAGCAGCGACACCACCGTCAGCGAAATCGTCGAAACCGAAGGCCACCTCATCGACTCGCGGTTGATGACGGAGATCTTCGACGCCGTCGTGAAGCACGGCGCGAGCTTCGAGGTCGTCGAGTTCGCGATCGGCCGGACCAACGACGAATACTCGAAGCTGAAAATGCGGGTCACCGCCGGCAGCGCCGTGGTGATGCAGAACCTGCTCGAAGAGCTCCTCACCTTCGGGTGCCGGACGGCCGGCGAGGTCGACGCGGTCGTCCAGCCTGCCCCGACCGACGGGTGTGCCCCCGACGACTTCTATTCCACCAGCAACCACCGCACCTGGGTGCGGCACGGCGGCCAGTGGCTCGAGGTCGAGCGGCAGCGGATGGACGCCGCGATCGTCATCGAGAACGGCCACGCCGTGTGCCGGAAGCTTCGCGATCTCCGCGCCGCCGACGCCGTTGTCTGTTCGGTCGAGGGGATTCGGGTCGTGCCCGAGTTCCGCGAGCGGGACCGCCACGGCTTTGCGTTCATGACGGGCGGCATCTCGTCCGAACGGCACGTGGAAACCAGCGTCGGCCGGATCGCCGACATGATCCGCGACGTGAAGCGCGCGGGCGGGCGCACCGCCTTTGTCGTCGGGCCGGTCGTCGTGCACACCGGGGCGGGCGGGTATTTCTGCGATCTGATCCGCCGCGGGTACGTGGACGTGCTGCTGGCCGGCAATGCCCTGGCCGTGCACGACATCGAGGGGGCGCTCTACGGGACGTCGCTCGGCGTCAGCCTCGCGACCGGCGCGCCGGTCGAGGGCGGCCACCGTCATCACATGCGCGCCATCAACGCCATCCGCCGCGCGGGCGGGATCCGGGCCGCTGTCGAGTCGGGCCTGCTGACCTCCGGCGTGATGTTCGAATGCGTCCGCCACAACGTCCCGTTCGTGCTGGCGGGCAGCATCCGCGACGACGGTCCGCTGCCCGACACGATCATGGATCTCGTGGAAGCGCAGGACCGGTATGCCGATGCGCTCGCCGACGTCAGGATCGCGGTGGTGCTCTCGACGATGCTGCACGGGATCGGGGTGGGGAACATGCTGCCGTCGTGGGTGAAGGTCGTCTGCGTGGACATCAACCCGTCGGTGGTGACCAAGCTCGTCGATCGCGGATCGGCGCAAACGCTCGGACTGGTCACGGATACGGGGTTGTTCGTCCACCAGCTCGCGTCCAAGCTCAGCTAGACGGCTGTACGGGCTGTCAACTCCCAAACCAACCCCGACTTCCCAGAGCCGGGGCTAGAGGTCCTACGGGTTTCACCCCGTTGACTCGAGACATATGGCTTGGGAGCTGGGAGTTGGACGTTGGCAGTTTGCGACGGTGCCTCCGAAGACTTGCACCGTCTGTAAGTTTTCTGCTATCTTTGCAAGGTTCTGGTCGGCTCCGGGACACCCTATCTGGAGCCAACTCCGAGATCCGAACCGCCCAGCCAGTCGGCCGCGGTATCGCCGGCGCCCTTGCGGGCGCACTACAACAACCTTATAGGGTAAGTCAGTTCCGGGTGCCGGGCCGCTTCGGCGGCTCCCTAGGCCTGGAACACACAACCGATTGCGCGCCTCGAGAGATCGAGCGTGCCGCTGTCGGCGTTCCCCGTTTTCGGCGCGTGCCGCGGGCGCGCGTGACTGGAGTTGTCCACAATCGTGCCGACGATCAGCCAGCTTGTGCGCAAGGGCCGCGACAAGGTCGTGACCAAGACGAAGAGCCCCGCGCTGCAGGACAGCCCGCAGAAACGGGGCGTGTGCGTGCGCGTGTTCACGCAGACGCCGAAGAAGCCGAACTCCGCGCTGCGCAAGGTCGCGCGCGTGCGCCTGACCAACGGCATCGAGGTCACGACCTACATTCCGGGCGTCGGCCACAACCTGCAGGAGCACTCGCTCGTGCTCATTCGCGGCGGCCGCGTCAAGGATCTTCCCGGCGTCCGCTACCACGTCGTCCGCGGGACGCTCGACGCGGTGGGCGTGGCGGGACGCAAGCAGGGGCGCTCGAAGTACGGCGCGAAGAGACCGAAGTCGTAGCCCAGCTGCGCAGGGCTTCAGCCCTGCCTCGAGCGGAGCGTAGCGGGACAGCTGGTAGCTGGAAGCTGGAACTGACATATGCCACGACGCAGAGAAATCGCCAAACGTGAAGTGCCGCTCGATCCGATCTACAGCAGCGCGCTGGTGACGAAGTTCATCAGCACGCTGATGAGCGACGGCAAGCGCAGCACCGCCGAGAAGATCATGTACAGCAGCCTGACGACGATTCAGGAGAAGACCGGCGACGATCCGATCAAGGTGTTCAAGAAGGCGATCGAGAACGTGAAGCCGGCGCTCGAGGTGAAGTCGCGGCGCGTCGGCGGCTCGAACTACCAGGTGCCGGTCGAGGTCAACCCGAACCGGCGCCTGTCGCTCAGCATCCGCTGGATCGTCGGGTTCGCGCGGTCGCGGGGCGACGGCAAGACGATGACCGAAAAGCTCGCGAACGAGCTGCTCGACGCCGCGAACCTGCGCGGCGGCGCCGTGAAGAAACGCGAAGACACGCACCGGATGGCTGAAGCCAACAAGGCGTTCGCGCATTACCGCTGGTAGACAGCTCCCCAGCTGCCCGCTTCCCGCCTCCCGGCTGGGAGAACTGCGGGCACGCTGGAAGCTGCGCTGAAGCTGGAAGCTATTTAGAGCAATGCCAAGAGAAACACCGCTCAATCGGACGCGCAACATCGGCATCATGGCCCACATCGATGCCGGCAAGACCACTACGACCGAACGGATCCTGTACTACACCGGCATCACGTACAAGATCGGCGAAGTGCACGAAGGCACGGCGGTCATGGACTGGATGGAGCAGGAACAGGAGCGCGGCATCACGATCACGTCGGCCGCGACGACCTGCTTCTGGCGGGAGCACCGGATCAACATCATCGACACGCCGGGCCACGTCGACTTCACGGCGGAAGTCGAACGCTCGCTGCGCGTGCTCGACGGCGCGGTGGCCGTGTTCGACGCCGTGGCCGGCGTCGAGCCCCAGTCGGAGACCGTCTGGCGCCAGGCCGACAAGTACCGCGTGCCGCGCATCTGCTTCGTGAACAAGATGGACCGCATCGGCGCGGACTTCAAGCGCACGTTCGAGCAGATCACGACGAAGCTCGGCGGCAACCCGGTCGCGATCCACCTGCCGATCGGCACCGAGGACAAGTTCGCCGGCGTCGTCGACCTCGTCCGGATGAAGTCGGTCACCTACACGGACGAAACGATGGGCGCCGACTACATCATCGGCGACATCCCGGCCGACATGCTCGAGGACGCGAAGCACTACCGCGAGCAGCTGATCGAGAAGGTCAGCGAGGCGGACGACAAGCTGCTCGAGAAGTACCTGCACGGCGAGGCGATCACCGAGGACGAGATCAAGGCGGCGCTGCGCAAGCGCGTGAACAGCTCCGTGCACACGACCGGCGACCATGCCGGAGCCGGCGTTCGTGCCGGTCATCTGCGGATCGGCGTTCAAGAACAAGGGCGTGCAGCTGCTGCTCGACGCGATCGTCGACTACCTGCCGTCGCCCATCGACGTGCCGCCGATCAAGGGGTTCGACCCGAACAAGGGGCCGGAGGCGATCATCGAGCGGCCGGCCGCCGACGACGCGCCGTTCTCGGCGCTCGGCTTCAAGATCATGACCGACCCGTTCGTCGGCCAGCTCACGTTCATCCGCGTCTACTCGGGCGTCATGACGTCCGGGTCGTCCGTCTACAACGCGACCAAGCAGAAGACCGAGCGGCTCGGCCGGCTGCTGAAGATGCACGCGAACAAGCGCGAGGAAATCAAGGAAGTCTACGCGGGTGACATCGCCGCGGCCGTCGGCCTGAAGACGGTGACGACCGGCGACACGATCTGCGACGAGAAGCACCCGATCGTGCTCGAGTCGATGGACTTCCCGGAGCCCGTCATCTCGCTCGCGATCGAGCCGAAGACGAAGGTCGGACCAGGAGAAGCTCGGCCAGGGGCTCGGCAAGCTGATGGCCGAAGATCCGACCTTCCGGGTGAAGACCGATCAGCAGACCGGCGAAGTCGTGATTGCCGGCATGGGCGAGCTGCACCTCGAGATCATCGTCGACCGCCTCAAGCGCGAGTTCGGCGTCGAGGCGACCGTCGGGCGTCCGCAGGTCGCCTACAAGGAGACCGTCACGCGTCCGGCCGACGGCGAGATGAAGTACGCCAAGCAGACGGGCGGCCGCGGCCAGTACGGCCACGTGAAGATCCATCTGTATCCCGGCGAGCCGGGGTCCGGGTACGTCTTCGAGAACGAAACCACCGCAGGGGTCGATTCCGAGGGAATTCATCAAGCCGGTCGACGAGGGGATCAAGGAAGCGCTCACGCGCGGCGTGCTCGCCGGCTACCCCGTGGACGACGTCCGCATCGAGCTGTACGACGGCTCGTATCACGACGTCGACTCGTCGGAGATGGCGTTCAAGATCGCCGGCTCGATGGCGTTCCAGGATGCGGCGAAGAAGGCCAAGCCGGTGCTGCTCGAGCCCGTGATGCGCGTCGAGGTCGTCGTCCCCAAGGAGCACATGGGCGACGTCATGGGCAACCTGTCGAGCCGCCGCGGCCAGATTCAGTCGCAGGAAGATCGCGGCGGGACGCAGATCATCAACGCGCGCGTGCCGCTGGCGGAGATGTTCGGCTACGCGACGGACCTCCGCTCGCGCACGCAGGGGCGCGCGACCTACTCGATGCACTTCGACCGCTACGAGCAGGCGCCGAACAACGTCAGCGAGGAAGTCGTGGCGCGGGTCCAGGGGAAGTAACCGGGACAGCTCGGGCCGCAGAGGAATAAATGGCAACTGCATTCAGCGACAAGATCCGCATCCGGCTCAAGGCCTACGACAACCGGGTGCTGGACCAGTCGACGACGGAAATCGTGGACACGGCGCGGCGCACCGGCGCGCGGCTCGCGGGCCCGATTCCGCTCCCGACCGAGAAGAACAAGTGGACCGTGCTCCGTTCGCCGCACGTCGACAAGAAGTCGCGCGAGCAGTTCGAGATCCGGACGCACAAGCGCCTGATCGACATCTTCGAGCCGACGCCGCAGACCGTGGACGCGCTGATGAAGCTCGACCTGCCGGCGGGCGTCGACGTCGAGATCAAGGCGTTCGGCAAGGAACACAAATAAACCGAGATGCGGCTCGCGGTGCCAGGACTCGGATCCCGGAACCTGGAACTCGGATCCCGGCAGCTGGACAGGAACTGAGAGCTATGGTTACAGGCATCATCGGCAGAAAAGTCGGCATGACCCAGGTCTTCGCGAAGGACGGCACCGTGTCGCCGGCCACCGTGATCAAGGCGGGTCCGTGCGTCGTCGTCCAGGCCAAGGGCGCCGCGACCGACGGCTACGAGGCGATTCAGATCGGCCTCGTCGAAGAGCGCCCGGCGCGCGTCCGGAAGCCGCTGGCCGGGCACTACAAGAAGGCGGGCGTGCCGCCGACGCGCGTGCGCCGCGAAGTGACGCTCGCCAAAGGGGCCGAGCCGATGAAGGCGGGCGACCAGGTGCTGGTCACCGGCGTGTTCGCCGACGGCGACCGCGTGGACGTCATCGGCGTCAGCCGCGGCAAGGGCTTTCAGGGCGTCATGAAGCGCCACAACTTCTCGGGCGGCGCGGCCACGCACGGGTCGATGTTCCACCGCGCTCCCGGTTCGATCGGCGCCTCGTCGTTCCCGTCGCGCGTCATCAAGGGCATGCGGGCCGCCGGACGCATGGGCGGCGACCGGGTGACGGTCCGGAACCTGAAGGTCGTGCAGGTCGACGGCGAGAACAATCTCCTGGTGGTCCGCGGGGCCGTGCCGGGCGCGCCGGGCGGCTACATGATCATCCGCAAGGCGATCACGGCCAAGAAGATCGCCGCGCCGCAGCCGGAGAAGCCGTCGAAGGCCGTCGTGAAGGGGAAGAAGTAGCTTCCGGTTGCCAGTTTCCAGCTGCCAGCTCCAGAACATGGAGACGCCCTGAAACTGGAAGCGGGCAGCGGGGAGCGGGAAGCTGATATGAAACTCAACGTTCAGAACGCCGACAACGAGACGGTCGACACGCTGGACATCAACGACGACGTGTTCGGCGGCCGCGTGAAGACCGATCTGATCTGGGCCGCGGTCGTCCAGGAGAACGCGGCGGAGCGGCGCGGCACGCACATGACGAAGAACCGCGCGCTCGTCAGCGGCGGCGGCAAGAAGCCCTACAAGCAGAAGGGCACCGGCCGGCCGCAGGTCGGATCGAGCCGGACGCCGCTGTGGCGCAAGGGCGGAACGGTCTTCGGGCCCACGCCGCGCAGCTACGAGTTCGATCTGCCGAAGAAGGTGCGGATCGGCGCGCTCCGGGCCGCGCTCGCGCAGAAGCTGCGCGACGGCGTCGTCACGGTCGTCGACAAGCTCGACGCCGGCGACGGCAAGACGAAGAGCACGGCCGCCATGTTCCAGCGGCTGGGCGTCTCGGGCAAGACGCTCGTCGTCGGCGTGCAGCCGGACGACGCCTTCT
This sequence comes from uncultured Acidobacteriota bacterium, assembly GCA_963820645.1. Classification (GTDB taxonomy): domain Bacteria; phylum Acidobacteriota; class Vicinamibacteria; order Vicinamibacterales; family 2-12-FULL-66-21; genus JALZOC01. The sequence goes on from CAWGAS010000016.1 coordinate 33,652, forward strand.
CGCGGACCGCGCGGAACATCGCCGGCGTGAAGCTCGTGAGCGCGGGGCGCGTGACGCCGCGCGACCTCATCGACACGGCGCACATCGTCGTCACGCGAGAGGCGCTCGAGAAGCTGCAGGAGACGCTGGCGTAGCTCCCAGCCGCCAGTGGCCAGTTTCCAGCTCGAAGGAAGCCGGGCTGAAGCTGGGAAGCGGGAAGCTGGAAGCTGGTAGCTGGAAGCTGACCATGAAACTCACAGACGTAATCAGGCGCCCGCTCGTGACGGAGAAGACCACGCTCATCCGCGAGGCCAACCGGACGCTGGTGTTCGAGGTGGCGGCGGCCGCCAACAAGATCGACATCAAGCGCGCGGTCGAGAAGCTCCTCGGCTCGAAGGTCGAGGGGGTGCGGACGGCGATCTCGCACGGCAAGATGAAGCGCCAGGGCCGCTTCATGGGTCAGCGCTCCGACTGGAAGAAGGCCTACGTGAAGCTGCGCGACGGGGAGAAGATCCCCGAGTTCCTGGAAGGGGCGTAGGAGCTGACAGTGTCCAGCTCCCAGCTCCCAGTTTCCAAGTGCGTATCGAAGCTGGCGGAAGCTGGCAAGCGGGAAGCTGGAAGCTTCAAGGATCAGTCAATGCCTATCCGTAAATACAATCCGACGTCGCCGGGCCGGCGCTTTCAGACCGTGCAGGTCTTCGACGAGATCACCGCGACCGAGCCGTACAAGCCGCTCGTCGAGCCGCTGCAGAAGTCGGGCGGCCGGAACAACCACGGCGAGCTGACCTCGTGGTGGCGCGGCGGCGGCCACAAGCGCAGCTACCGCATCATCGATTTCAAGCGCGACAAGCGCGACATCCCGGCGACGGTGTCGACGGTCGAGTACGACCCGAACCGCTCGGCGCGGATTGCCCTGCTGACCTACGCGGACGGCGAGAAGCGGTACATCCTGCAGCCGGCGGGGATCAAGCCGGGCGACACGCTCATCTCCGGCGAGAGCGTCGACATCCTGCCGGGGAACGCCCTGCCGCTCAAGAACGTCCCGCTCGGCACGCAGGTCCACAACGTGGAGCTCAGGCCCGGCAAGGGCGGGCAGATCGCGCGCAGCGCCGGATCGTCGGTGCAGGTCGTGGCGAAAGAAGGGGGCTACGCGCAGGTGAAGATGCCGTCCGGAGAAATCCGGAAGGTCAACGTCGAGTGCCTCGCGACGATCGGGCAGGTCGGCAACGTCGACCACGAGAACGTGTCGATCGGCAAGGCGGGCCGGAGCCGCTGGCTGGGCAAGCGCCCGCACGTGCGCGGCGTCGCGATGAACCCGGTCGATCACCCGCTCGGCGGCGGAGAAGGCAAGACGTCGGGCGGCCGGCATCCGGTCTCGCCGTGGGGCATGCCGACCAAGGGTTACAAGACACGGAACAGCAAGTCGACCGACCGATTCATCGTGCAGAGGCGGAAGAAATAGCTTCCAGCTTCCAGCTTCCCGCTTCCCGCCTGAGGGACGCGGCGTGCACTGGAAACCGGCAACTGGCAACTGGTAACTGAGATTATGAGCCGATCACTCAAGAAGGGTCCCTTCGTCGACGTCCCGCTGCTCGAGAAGGTCGAGATCATGAACCGGGGCGGCGAGAAAAAGGTCATCAAGACCTGGTCGCGCCGATCGACGGTCATCCCCGAGATGGTCGGGCACACCATCGCCGTGCACAACGGGCGCAAGTTCATCCCGGTCTACGTGACCGAGAACATGGTCGGGCACAAGCTCGGCGAGTTCGCGCCGACGCGGCAGTTCAAGGGGCACACGACCAAGAGCGACAAGGCGGCCGCGGTGGCGCCCGCGGCGGCGGCGCCGAAGGCGGGTGCGTAATGGCCGTGCAGGCTCACGCGACCGCGAAGTACGTCCGCACGTCGGCGCAGAAGGCGGGACTCGTGCTCGACCTGATTCGCGGCCGTGACGTGAACGGGGCGCTCGCCACGCTGCGCTTCGCGCGCAAGGGCGTCGCCCGCGACATCGAGAAGGTGCTGCGCTCGGCGATCGCGAACGCGTCGCAGAAGGACGGGTTCGGCGGCGACGTCGAGCGCCTCTTCGTGAACGCGTGCTACGCGAACCAGGGGCCGTCGCAGAAGCGGATTCGTCCGGCGCCGATGGGCCGCGCGTTCCGCGTCGTCAAGCGCACGGCGCACCTCACCGTGCAGGTGACGGAGCGGCCGACGGCCGTCAGCGTGGCGCCGGACGCGCCGCCGCCGCGGGCGTCGACGCCCCGAAGCGTCCGCGCGGCGCCAAGCCGAAGGCCAAGCCGAAGACGGCGGCCGCCGGCCGCAAGAAGAAGCCCGCCGCCAGGGCCGCCGCCCCGAAGAAAAAGAAGAAGGCCGCGGGGCGCGCGAAGAAGGCGAAGGCGTAGGGGCCCCACGAGCAGTTAAAGAGGATTATTTGAATGGGTCAGAAAGTTCATCCGCACGGGTTCAGGCTCGGCTTCAACAAGACGTGGCGGTCCCGGTGGTACGCCGACAAGGACTACTCGAAGCTGCTCCACGAGGACCTGAAGCTGCGCGACACGCTGAAGACGCGGTTCCAGCACGCCGGCGTCTCGAAGATCGAGATCGAGCGCGCCGCCAACAAGCTGAAGATCGACATCTACACGTCGCGCCCCGGCATCATCATCGGCCGGAAGGGCACCGAGGTGGACAAGCTGAAGCAGGAGATCCAGAAGAAGACCAACCGCGAGGTCTTCATCAACATCCAGGAGATCCAGAAGCCGGAGCTCGACTCGCAGCTCATCGCCGAGTCGGTCGGCATGCAGCTCGAGAAGCGCGTCGCGTTCCGCCGCGCGATGCGCAAGGCGGTCGAGTCGGCGCTGCGCTTCGGCGCGCGCGGCATCAAGGTCCGCGTGTCGGGCCGGTTGAACGGCGCCGAGATCGCGCGCTCCGAGTGGTACCTGCACGGGCAGCTGCCGCTGCAGACGCTGCGGGCCGACATCGACTACGGCTTCGCTGAAGCGAGCACGACCTACGGGCAGATCGGCGTCAAGGTGTGGCTCTACAAGGGCGAGCGCCTCGTGCCGCGGATCGGGCGCGAAGAGGATTACCGCGCGCCGCGGCGGCCGGGCGGGCCGGGTGGACGGCCGTAGGACGGCTCGTCCAGCTTCCAGCTTCCCGCAACAGTCGATGGGATAGCGGGTAGCGGGAAGCGTGTTGCGGGAAGCGGGAAGCGGGAAGCGGGAAGCTACAAGGGATCATCCATATGTTGATGCCGAAGAAGGTCAAGTACCGGAAGCAGCAGCGCGGCCGGATGCGGGGCAAGGCGTGGCGCGGGTCCGACGTGTCGTTCGGCGACTACGGGCTCAAGGCGCTCGAGCCGTGCTGGATGACGGACCGGCAGATCGAGGCGGCGCGCGTCGCGATGACCCGGTTCATCAAGCGCGGCGGCAAGATCTGGATCCGCGTGTTCCCGGACAAGCCGATCACGAAGAAGCCGCAGGAAACCCGGATGGGCAAGGGCAAGGGGTCTCCGGAGGGTTGGGTCTGCGTGGTTCGCCCGGGACGCATTCTGTTCGAGATGGAAGGGGTCATCGAGAAGGACGCGCGCGAGGCGATGCGCCTGGCGGCCGCCAAGCTCCCCATCAAGACGAAGTTCGCGACGCGGTTCACCGAGGAGAAGGCGTCATGAAGGTGACCGACATCCGCGACCTGCCGGCCGACGACCTGCGGCAGCGCGAAAAGGAAATGGACGACCAGCTGTTCCGGCTGCGCATCCAGAAATCGATGGGCCAGCTCGAGGCGGCGCACAAGCTGAAGGCGCTCCGGCGCGATCTGGCGCGCGTCAAGACGGTGCTGCGCGAGAAGGAGACGGCGTAACGACATGGCCACGAAAGCGGAAATCACGGGCGTCGTCGTCAGCGACAAGATGGACAAGAGCGTCGTGGTCGCGGTCCAGCGGCAGATTCGCGACGCGCTCTACGGGAAGACCCAGAAGCGCACGTCCAGGTTCCTGGCCCACAACGAGGCCAACGACGTGAAGATCGGCGATCGCGTCGCCATCGTCGAGGCGCGTCCGATGAGCCGCCGCAAGCGCTGGGTCGTCACGCGCGTCGTCGAGAAGGCGAAGGAGATCTAGCCATGATCCAGATGCGATCGATTCTCGACGTCGCCGACAACTCCGGCGCGCGCAAGATCGCCGCGATCAACCCGCTCGGCGGATCCACCGGCCGCTACGCCCGGCTCGGCGACGTCATCACCGCGTCGGTGAAGGAAGCCACCCCGGACTCGACCGTGAAGAAGGGGCAGGTCGTCAAGGCGGTCATCGTGCGCACGCGCAAGGAGCAGCGGCGCAAGGACGGCACCTACATCCGGTTCGATCGCAACGCGGCCGTGCTCATCAACGACCAGAACGAGCCGATCGGCACGCGCGTGTTCGGGCCGGTGGCGCGGGAGCTGCGCGAGCGCCGGTTCATGAAAATCATCTCGCTCGCGCCGGAAGTGCTGTAGAGGACAGTAGCCAGTTCCCAGTGTCCAGTTTCCAGACCGGACCTGGACTCATCGGCGAGCGGCCGACTGGGAACTTACTGGCGAGCTGGAAACTGGTAACTGGCAACTGGAAACTGACAGCCATATGTCGAGACTAGCGTCACCCATACGGAAGAACGACCAGGTGGTCGTGCTCACGGGCAAGGACCGTGGCAAGCGCGGGCGCGTGCTCAAGACCGTCCCGGCGAAGAACCGGGTGCTCGTCGAGGGCGTGAACATCATCAAGCGCCACACGAAGCCGAACCCGCAGCGCAGCATCAAGGGCGGCCTCGTCGAGCGCGAGGCGGCGCTGCACGCGTCGAACGTCCAGCTGGTGTGCCCGGAGTGCAGCAAGCCGACCCGGCTCGGCAGCCGGCTGCTCGGCGACGGCCGCAAGGTCCGCATCTGCCGCAAGTGCGAGGGAGTGGTCGACAAATGAGCCGCCTGAAGGACCGCTACGAGCAGGATGTCGCGCCGGCCCTGCAGAAGGAGTTCGGCTACAGCAACGTGATGGCGATCCCCAAGATCCGGAAGATCGTCGTCAACATGGGGCTCGGCGAGGCGACGCAGAACGCCAAGATCGTCGACACCGGCGCCGACGAGGTCGCGCGCATCACGGGCCAGAAGCCGGTCACGACCCGGGCCAAGAAGTCGATCGCGCAGTTCAAGGTCCGCAAGGGGATGCCGATCGGCTCGATGGTCACGCTGCGCGGCGACCGCATGTGGAACTTCCTCGACCGCCTGATCTCGGTGGCGCTGCCGCGCGTCCGCGACTTCCGCGGCGTGTCGCCGAAGGGCTTCGACGGCCGGGGCAACTACACGCTCGGCCTCAAGGATCAGCTGCTGTTCCCCGAAATCGACTACATGAAGGTCGACAAGGCGCGCGGCATGAACATCTCGGTCGTGACGACCGCGCAGTCCGACGAGGAGTCGCGGAAGCTGTTGCAGCTGCTCGGCATGCCGTTCAGGACGCAGTAAGCGCCTGTAATAAAGGGACACGAATGGCCACTACCGCCAAGATCGCCAAAGAAGCCAAGACGCCGAAGTTCGCCGTCCGCCTCCGGAACCGTTGCCGCCGCTGCGGCCGCCCGCGGGCCTACATGCGCAAGTTCGCCCTGTGCCGGCTCTGCTTCCGGAAGCTGGCGCTCGAAGGGGACATTGCCGGCGTGACGAAGAGCAGTTGGTAGACGACAAGCTCCCAGCTGCCAGCTCCCAGCTCCCAGCTCTCAAAACTGGGCCCTGCATTGCTGGAAGCTGGAAGCTGGAAACTGGAAGCTGACACCGAGAGCGAAGAAATATGACCGATCCAATCGCAGACATGCTGTCGCGCATCCGCAACGCGACGATTGCCCGACACGCCCGCGTCGAAATGCCGTCGTCGCGTCTGAAGGTGGAAATCGCCCGCATCCTCGAGAGCGAAGGCTACATCCAGAGCTTCAAGGTGATCGAGCCCGCCGAGGACCGCGTGCAGGCGCAGCTCCGGGTGCTGCTGAAGTACGGACCGCACGGCGAACGCGTGATCACCGGGATCCAGCGCGTCAGCCGGCCGGGACGCCGCGTCTATTTCGGACGCGACGACGTGCCGGACGTGCTCGCCGGGCTCGGCACGAGCATCCTGACGACGTCGCGCGGCGTGATGACCGGCCGGGACGCCGTCAAGGCCGGTGTCGGCGGGGAAGTGCTCTGTAACGTGTGGTAGTCGGTAGTTCCCAGTTTCCAGTTTCCAGTTTCCAGAAAAGCCTGGGAACACCGGAACCTGGCGACTGGAACCTGCTGGCAACTGGCAACTGGCAACTGGCAACTGGAAGCTGACAACCATGTCTCGTATAGGCAAGAAGATCATCCCGATTCCGAAGGGCGTCAAAATCGACGTCCAGCCGGGCGCCGTCGAAGTGCAGGGGCCCAAGGGGAAGCTGCGCCAGGCGCTGCCCGCCGGCATCGGCTTCGAGGTCGAGGGCGACCAGCTGCACGCGCGCGCGCTCCGCGACGATCCCGAGCTCGGGGCGTTCCACGGCCTCGCGCGCAGCCTCGTCGCCAACGCGGTCCGCGGCGTGACCGAGGGCTTCCGCAAGGACCTCGACATCGTCGGCGTCGGCTACCGCGCGGAGGTCAAGGGCAAGCAGGTGGTGTTCGCGCTGGGTTACTCGCACGTGGTGGTGTTCGACATCCCGGCCGGGATCGACATCGCGATCGACAAGCAGACGCACATCACCGTCACCGGCATCGACCGCCAGGCCGTCGGCCAGGTCGCGGCGAACATCCGGCGGCTCCGCAAGCCCGACCCGTACAAGCAGAAGGGCGTCCGCTACACGGGTGAAGTGCTGAAGAAGAAGGCCGGCAAGACCGGCGCAAAATAGCTCCCCGCTCCCAGCTGCCAGCTTCCCGCATCAGAGGAAGCTACTGGAAGCTGGAAGCTGGAAGCTGGAAGCTGAGTTATGAAGATCAACACGACGAAGGATCGGCGCACGCGGATTGCGCTCAGGCAGCGGAAGCGGATTGCCGGCACGCCGGAGCGGCCGCGGCTGCGGGTCTTCCGCAGCGTGTCGCACATCTACGCGCAGGTGATCGACGACATGAGCGGGACGACGCTGGCCGCGGCGGCGAGCACCGAGCCGGCGCTGAAGAGCGCGTTCGACGGTCCCGTCCGGGGCGGCAACGTGGCCGGCGCGAAGGCGCTGGGCAAGACCATCGCCGATCGGTTGATCGCCAAGGGCATCAAGCGCGTGGTCTTCGATCGCGGCGGGTTCCTGTATCACGGGCGGATCAAGGCCGTCGCGGAAGCGGCGCGCGAAGCCGGGCTGGAATTCTAGCTGCCAGCTTCCAGCTTCCAGCTCCCAGCTTGAGAGCCGGGAACTGGACGTAGCCGGAAGCGGGAAGCTGGAAGCGAGTATCTGGAAATGGCTGGAAGCTGGTAGCTGGAAACTGGAAGCTTATGATCGAAACACGAGAGAAGATCGACGCCTCGCAGCTCGACCTCAAGGACACGGTCGTGAACATCAGCCGCGTCACCAAGGTCGTCAAAGGGGGCAAGAACCTGAGCTTCAGCGCCCTGGTCGTCGTCGGCGACGGCCACGGCGTCGTCGGCTTCGGGGTCGGCAAGGCGAAGGAAGTGCCCTCGGCGATCAAGAAGGGGATCGAGGCGGCGAAGAAGTCGCTGATTCGCGTGCCGCTCGCGGGCACGACCGTGCCGCACCCGGTGCTCGGGCGCTTCGGCGCAGGGCACGTGTTGCTCAAGCCGGCGCCCGACGGCACCGGCATCATCGCGGGAGGCGCGGTGCGCGCCGTCGTGGAAGCCTGCGGCATTCAGAACGTGCTCACCAAGTCGATCGGCTCGGCCAACTCGCACAACGTCGTGCGCGCGACGTTTACCGGGCTGATGGGGCTGCGCGATCCGGCCGTGGTGCGCAGGCTGCGCGGCAAGGAAGAACAGCCCGGCGACCTCGCCGCGACGACCCGGTAACGGATATGGCCAAGACTGTAAAGAAGAAGAAGACCGGCGAGACGCCGATGGTCAAGATCACGCTCGTGAAGAGCCCGATCGGGTTCGACAGGACGCAGGCGGCCACGGTCCAGGGCATGGGGCTGCGGCGGATCGGCCACTCCGTCGAGCTGGTGGACACGGCGGCGACGCGCGGCATGATTCTCAAGGTGCGGCATTTGGTGACGGTGGACTGACCATGGATTTGAGCAACCTCCGTCCCCCCAAAGGGGCGAAGCATTCGAAGAAGCGCGTCGGGCGCGGCCAGGGCTCGGGCACCGGCGTGCAGGCCGGCCGCGGCCACAAAGGGGCGAAGTCGCGTTCCGGCTTCCATGACAAGCGCGGGTTCGAGGGCGGGCAGATGCCGCTGCACCGGCGCGTGCCGAAGCGCGGCTTCCACAACCCCTTCCGCGAGGAGTTTCAGGTCGTGAACCTGGACACCCTGTCGGAGCGGTTCGATGCGGGTATCGAGATTACGCCGGAGCTGCTGCGCGAGCGCGGCCTGATCGGGCGCGCCGGCCGCGTCAAGGTGCTCGCGCGCGGGGACGTGTCGAAGGCCCTGACCGTCCGCGCGCACAAGTTCAGCGGCAAGGCCGCCGAGAAGATCGCCGCGGCCGGCGGCACGGCCGAGGTACTGGCATAGGCCGGACAACGCGTCTCACGCGGGTCAAACGCACATGCTCGAGAGCCTGAAGAACATCTTCGCCGTCGCAGACCTGAGAAAGCGTGTGCTGTTCACGCTGGGGCTGCTCGCCGTCTATCGCGTGGGCGGCCACATCGTCACGCCCGGCATCAACAAGGAGGCGCTCGCCATCCTCGTCGACCAGGCGAAGAACACGATGTTCGGGCTGTACGACATGTTCTCGGGGCAGAACCTGTCGCAGATGACGATCTTCGCGCTGGGCATCATGCCCTACATCAGCGCGTCGATCATCCTGCAGCTGCTCACGGTGGTCTGGCCGTACCTCGAGCGGCTGTCGAAGGAAGGGGAGCTCGGCCGGCGGAAGATCACGCAGTACACGCGCTACGGCACGATCCTCCTCGCGGTCGTCCAGGCGCTCGGCATCGCCTATTTCCTCGAGCGCAACACCGGGATCGCGGGCGGCCTGCCGCTCGTCTACGAGCCGGGCTGGGGCTTCCGCCTGATGACGGTGCTGACGCTCACGACGGGCACGACGCTCGTGATGTGGCTCGGCGAGCAGATCACCGAGCGCGGCATCGGCAACGGCATGTCGCTCATCATCTTCGCGGGGATCGTCGTGGGGCTGCCGACCGCCGTCATCACGACCCTCGACCAGTTGCAGACCGGGACGATGGGGCCGATCCGGCTCGCCGTGCTGCTGATCCTGATGTTCGCGGTCATCGCGGCGATCGTGTTCGTCGAGCGCGGCCACCGGCGCGTGACGGTGCAGTACGCGAAGCGCGTCGTCGGCCGCCGCATGTATGGGGGATCGAGCACGCACATCCCGCTGAAGGTGAATACCGGCGGCGTCATCCCGGTCATCTTCGCCTCGTCCATTCTGGCGTTCCCGGCGACGCTCGCGCCGCTCATCCAGGAAGGGGGGCGGTTCGGCTTTCTGCGTGCGCCGATCGATCAGCTGGCGCCCGGCATGCCGCTGCACGACCTCCTGTACGTCGTCGGCATCATTTTCTTCTGCTATTTCTACACCGCGATCATCTTCAACCCGGATGACGTGGCGGAGAACATGCGGAAATACGGGGGGTTCATCCCGGGGATCCGGCCGGGCAAGCGCACGGCGGAGTACATCGACACGATCCTGACGCGCATCACGCTCGTCGGCGCCGTCTACCTCGCCATCGTCGCGATCCTGCCGACCTTCCTCATCAGCGGGATCAAGGTGGCGCCGATTCCGTTCATCGGCGAGAGGCTGGACGCCGTGCTGCCGCGGTTCGTGACCGAAGGCATGGGGCTGACGTTCTACTTCGGCGGCACGTCGCTGCTGATCATCGTCGGCGTCGCGATGGACACCGTGCAGCAGGTCGAGTCGCAGCTCATCATGCGCCACTACGACGGGTTCATGAAGAAGACCCGAATCCGCGGACGGCGGGGACAATAGGGTGGGCCTCCACCAGGAAGACTGCCGTCTGAACGTCGTGTTGCTCGGACCGCCGGGGGCGGGCAAGGGAACACAGGCGGAACGCCTCTCGCGGACGCGGAAGCTGCCCAAGATCTCGACGGGCGACATCCTCCGCGAGGCGACGCAGGCGGGTACCGAGGTCGGCCTCGCGGCGAAAGCCACGATGGAGGCCGGGAACCTGGTCGGCGACGACGTCATGATCAAGATCGTCAAGGACCGGCTCGATCGCGACGACGCGCGCTGCGGGTTCGTGCTCGACGGGTTTCCGCGCACGGTCGTACAGGCCACGGCGCTCGACCGGATGGTCGACGGCCGCGGACCGCTCGTGGTGCTCGACATGGTCGTGCCCGAGGACGTGCTCGTGCGGCGGCTGGCGACGCGGCGGATCTGCAGCAAGTGCGGATCGAACGCGGCGCCGGACTGGAAGGCCGCCTGCGAGAAGTGCGGCGGCGCGCTGGTCACGCGCGTCGACGACGGGATCGACATCGTGCGCGAGCGTCTGAAAATCTACCTGCGGCAGACCAAGCCGCTCGTCGAGTACTACCGGTCCCGGCAGTCGTTCACGGCGATCGACGGCAACCGGCCGCCCGACGTGGTGACGGGCGCCGTCGACGCGGCGCTCGATCGGGCCCTGGAGTCTGCCGCGCGCGGAGCCGCGCTGTGATCGTCTGCAAGTCGGCCGCCGAGATCGAGCGGATGCGCACGGCGAACGAGCTCGTGGCCAACGTGCTGGCCGAGCTCGCCGGCATGGTCGCCCCCGGGGTGACGACGGCGGATCTCGACGTCGCGGCGGAGCGGCTGGTCCGCGCCGCGGGGGCCGAGCCCGCATTCAAGGGGTACCGCGGGTATCCCTGCACGCTCTGCGCGTCGGTGAACGAGCAGGTGGTCCACGGGATCCCGTCGGCGCGCGCGCTGGCCGAGGGAGACATCATCTCGCTCGACATGGGCGTGAAGCTGAACGGCTTCTATGGAGACTCGGCGGTGACGGTGCCGGTCGGGCGTGTTTCCGAGGAGGCCGAGAAGCTCCTGCGGGTGACGCGCGAATCGCTTGCGAAAGGGATCGAGCAGGTGCAGCTCGGCGGCCGGATTTCCGACATCGGGCACGCGATTCAGGAGCACGTCGAGGCGCACGGGTTCACGGTGGTCCGCGAGTTCGTCGGCCACGGCATCGGCGCGGCGCTCCACGAGGATCCGCAGATTGCGAACTACGGCGAGCCGGGACGGGGCCCGCGGCTGGCCGAGGGAATGGTGCTGGCGATCGAGCCGATGGTGAACGTCGGCCGCCCGGCGGTGAAGGTGCTCTCGGACGGGTGGACGGCGGTGACCAAGGACGGCAGCCTGTCGGCGCACTTCGAGCACACGGTCGCGGTGACGAAGACCGGGCCGCTCGTGCTGACCCGGCGGACCGCGGCGGCGGAGGTTTCCCCGTAGGTCTGTGGCGTCCGGCTTTAGCCGGACCAGGCGGTGGAACGTCCGGCTTTAGCCGGACCAGGCGTCCGGTGGCGTCCGGCTTTAGCCGGACCAGGGTTGGACCGATGTTCGAGAAGGACCCGCGCGAGGAGGATCGGCGCGCGACCACCGTCGAAGGCGTCGTGCGGGAGTCGCTGCCGTATGCGCAGTACCGCGTCGAGATCGACGGGCAGCGCCAGATCGTGGCGCACGCGCCCGGCGGGGCGGGACGGAACTTCATCCGGGTGCTGATCGGCGATCGCGTCCGGCTGGAGCTCTCGCCGCGCGACGTCACGCGGGGCAGGATCGTCGCGAAGATTGGGTGAGGTTTCCATGAAGGTCAGAGCGTCGGTGAAGAAAATTTGCGACAAGTGCAAGATCGTCCGCCGCCGCGGCGTGGTGCGGGTGATCTGCTCGAACCAGAAACACAAGCAGCGGCAGGGATAACGGAGTTCCAGTAGCCAGGTCCAGTTTCCAGAAGACTGGTCCTGACAACTGGCAACTGGCAACTGGAATCGACAAGGATCAAGAAGAATGGCACGTATTGCTGGCGTCGATCTTCCGCGGACCAAGCGCATCGAGATCGGGCTCACGTACATCTACGGCATCGGGCGCAAGCGCTCGGGGGACATCCTGACGGCGGCCGGCGTGAGCCCGGACATCCGCATCAAGGATCTGTCCGAGGACGACGTCCGGAAGATCAGCCGGGTGATTGAAGAGCAGGGGCGCGTCGAAGGGGATCTCCGGAAGGAGATCTCGATGAACATCAAGCGCCTGATGGAGATCGGGAGCTACCGCGGCCTGCGGCACCGGCGCAACCTGCCGGTGCGCGGCCAGCGGACCAAGACCAACGCCCGGACGCGGAAGGGCCCGCGCAAGGGCGCGGTCGCCAAGAAGAAGACGATTTGAGCGGGAAGCTGGAACGCTGGAGAGCGGCGAAGCTGGGAAGCTGGAAGCTAATTTATGGCCAAGAACGATCCAATCGACGCGTCAGCGCCGCCCGAAGGGGGCAAGAAGCCCGCCGGAAGGCCCACGAAGAAGAAGGCGTTCAAGAAGCGGGGCGAGAAGCGGATTGTGCACCACGGGTTCGCGCACATCCAGGCCTCCTTCAACAACACGATCATCACGATCACGGACCCCGACGGGGCCGTCGTCGCGTGGTCGAGCGCCGGGGGCATCGGCTTCAAGGGCTCGCGCAAGGGGACGCCGTTCGCGGCCACGCAGGCGGCCATCGCCGCCGGCAACGCGGCCAAGGCGTTCGGGATGCGGAGCGTCGAGGTCCGCGTGAAGGGGCCCGGGGCCGGCCGCGAGTCGGCCATCCGCGCGCTCCAGACGATCGGCATCGACGTGAAGTCGATCCGCGACGTGACGCCGATCCCGCACAACGGCTGCCGGCCGCCGAAACGGAGACGGGTGTAAGAGAAGTATCCAGTAGCCGGTTACCAGTTCCCAGTAGTGAGAAAAGCTGGCAACTGGCAACTGGCAACTGGCAACTGTCACTGACAAGTATCAAGAGACATCAAGCATGGCACGTTATGTAGGTCCGGTTTGCCGGTTGTGCCGGCGCGAGGGAATGAAGCTCTTCCTGAAGGGGGAGCGCTGCTACACGGAGAAGTGCGCGATCGAGAAGCGCAACCTCCCGCCGGGGCAGCACGGGAAGCTGCGCAAGGCCAAGCTCGTGGGCTACGGCCTGCAGCTGCGCGAGAAGCAGAAGGTCAAGCGCATCTACGGCGTGCTGGAGAACCAGTTCCGCCGCTACTTCGAGATGGCGGATCGCACGCGCGGGATCACCGGCGAGACGCTGTTGCAGCTGCTCGAGCGGCGGTTCGACAACATCATCTACCGTCTCGGACTCGCGACGTCCCGGGCGCAGGCGCGGCAGTTCGTGCGCCACGGCCACTTCCTGGTGAACGGCCGCAAGGTGGACGTGCCGTCCTACTCGCTCAAGGCGGGCGACGTCGTCACGGTGCGCGGGACGAGCGCGCAGAGCGCCGCCATCGTGCACGCGATGGAAGAAGTGAAGGGACGCGGGATCCCCGAGTGGCTCCTGTTCGATGCCGGGCAGCTGAGCGGCCGCGTCGCGTCGCTGCCCACGCGCGAGCAGATCAACCTGCCCGTCCAGGAGCAGCTGATCGTCGAGTTGTATAGCAAGTAGCTTCCAGCTTCCCAGCTTCCAGCTTCCAGCCGAAAGGATCTTCGCCTGGTAGCTGGAAGCTGGCGAGCTGGCAGCGCAAGCGCCCCCGCCCGCAGCCTTCCCAGACCTGCGGTGGGAGGCGGGGGGCGTATCGGCAGGTCTGGCGGCGCTCACATCCGGGCGCCTGAATGAAAGGTACGAGAGACATGCTTTGGAAAGGTTTTCAGCGGCCCAAGCGGCTGGAGTTCGAGCGCGAGACGCTCACGGACCGGTTCGGGCGCTTCTACGCGCAGCCCTTCGAGCGCGGGTTCGGCACGACCGTCGGCAACGCCCTGCGCCGCGTCCTGCTGTCGTCGATTGAGGGCGCCGCGGTGACGGCGGTCAAGATCGACGGCGTGCTGCACGAGTTCTCGCCGATTCCCGGCGTCGTCGAGGATGCGACCGACATCATCCTGAACCTGAAGCAGGTTCCGCTGAAGATGCACGTCGATTCGACCAAGACGCTCTACCTCCGGATCGACAAGGGCGGGGAAGTCCGCGCCAGCGACATCGAGACCGACGCCGACGTCGAGATCCTCGAGCCGGACGCGCACATCGCCACCGTGGCCGAGAACGGCAAGCTCCACATGGAGATGCGCGTCAAGCGCGGCCGCGGCTACGTGTCGGCCGACAAGAACTTCGACGAGGATCTCGGCATCGGCTGGATCCCGATCGACTCGGTGCACTCGCCGATCAAGAAGGTCAACTACCTCGTCGAGGCGGCCCGCCTCGGCCAGACGACCGACTACGACAAGCTGACGGTGGACGTGTGGACCAACGGGTCGGTCACGCCGCGCGACGCCGTGTCGCTCTCGGCCAAGCTGATTCGCGACCACCTCAACATCTTCATCAACCTCGAGGACGTGGGCGATCTGCAGCAGGACGCCTCGGCCGATACGCCGCGCGCCGCGCTCAACGAGAACCTCGACAAGAGCGTCGAGGAGCTGGAGCTGTCGGTCCGCTCGTACAACTGCTTGAAGAACGCGAACATCCGCACCATTCGCGAGCTCGTGCAGAAGACCGAAGGGGAAATGCTGAAGACGAAGAACTTCGGCCGCAAGTCGCTCAACGAGATCAAGGAAATCCTGTCGGGCATGGGCCTGAGCCTCGGGATGCGCCTCGATCAGCCGACGGCGCACTCGCAGGACTGAGGCTTCGCTGCCGGGATTCGGGACTCGGGACTCGGGACTGGGGCTCGGGACTCGGGCCCGGGAGCTGCGCTGAGCCCGGGACTCGCGCGAGGCGGGCCGGGACTCGCGGACTGGTGACTCGGGATTCGGGATCAGGGATTCGCGATCAGGGATTAGGGATTAGGGATTCGATCATGCGCCATAGAGTCAGTCATCGGAAGCTCGGCCGGGTCACCGAGCATCGCATCGCGATGCTCCGGAACCAGGCCGAGGCGCTCCTCCGCCACGAGCGCATCGAGACCACGGTGCCGAAGGCCAAGGAGCTGCGTCCGTTCGTCGAGCGGATCATCACCATCGCCAAGCGCGGCCTGGCCGGCGGCGAGGCGAACGGCAAGTCGCTGCACGCGCGGCGCATGGTCCTGAGGGACATCCAGGACCGCGACGTCGTCAGCAAGCTGTTCGACACCATCGCGCCGCGGTTCGAAGGGCGTCCGGGCGGGTATACCCGGATTCTCCGCATCGGCTTCCGGCGCGGCGACAGCGCCGAGGTCGCGCAGATCGAGCTCGTCGGCAGCGAGTACGACCCGAACGCGGAGACCAAGAAGGCGGAAGCCGCCGTCAAGGCGAAGCCGAAGGGCGTCGGCAGCCGGCTGCGCGCCGCGGCCGAACGGCTTCGCGGCAAGAAGGCTGAAGCGCCCGAAGAAGGCGCGGAGGATTCGGCCGAGAACAAGGCCAAGCCGGCGCGCCGGCTCAAGAGCGACAAGGGCGGCCGGGCCACGACCAAGGGGAAGGCGTCCAAGCCGCGCGCGCCGAGGAAAGCGGGCGGGAGTTAGCTGCCAGCTTCCCGCTACCAGCGTCCAGCTAAAACAAGAGCCGGTTCGCACAGTGCGAATCGGCTCTTGCTCTTTGCTGGAGCGGGAAGCTGGAAGCTTCCTCCTCAGACTTCTTCCGCCGCCTCGTGCCCGCGCTCGGCCTTCGCGGCCGCGATGATCTTCCCGTGCAGGTGCGCCGGCACCTCTTCGTAGTGCGAGAACTCCATGTGGTACGACCCGCGCCCGCCGGTCGCCGAGGTGAGGTGCTGCTCGTAGGTGAGCATCTCGGACATCGGCACCTTCGCGCGGATGATGGTCGACGCGCCGCGCGTGTCCATCCCCCCGATCCGGCCGCGCCGGCTGTTCAAGTCGCCCATCAGGTCCCCGGCGTAGTCGCTGGGCGCGTAGACCTCGACGTCCATGATCGGCTCGAGCAGCGTCGGCCGCGCCCGCGACATGCCGTCCTTGAACGCCAGGATGCCGGCCATCTTGAACGACATTTCGCTCGAGTCGACCGGGTGGAACGATCCGTCGTAGACGCTGGCGCGGAAGTCGACCATCGGGTAGCCCGCCAGGAAGCCGCGCACCCGCGCGTCCTGAATCCCCTTTTCGATCGCCGGGACGAACTGGCGCGGAATCGACCCGCCGAACGTGTCGTTGACGAACTCGAAGTCGGCGCCGCGCGGCAGCGGCTCGAACTTCACCTTGCAGTCGCCGAACTGCCCGTGGCCTCCGGTCTGCTTCTTGTGCCGGCCGTGGGCATCGGTGGCCGCCGTGATCGTCTCGCGGTACGGAATCCTCGGGAGTTTCAGCAGGACCTCGACGCCGAAGCGGCGTTTGAGCTTCGCGACCGTCACCTCGATGTGGAGCTGCCCCTGCCCGGCGAGCAGCAGCTCCTTCGTCTGCGCGTCGCGCGTGTAGTTGATCGTGGGGTCCTCTTCCTGGAGCCGGTGGAGGGCGGTGCTGATCTTCTCCTCGTCGCCCCGGCTCTTCGGCTCGATGGCATAGGAGATCACCGGTTCCGGAAACTTGATCGCGGGGAGCGTGAACGCGACCGCCTTCTCGGCGATCACGTCGCTCGTCTGGCTTTCCTTGAGCTTGGCGACCGCGCCGATGTCTCCCGCCTTGATCTCCGGCACGGTCGCCTGGGTCTTGCCCTGCAGCAGCACGAGGTGCCCGAGCCGCTCGGGCGTGTCCCTGGTGACGTTCTGCACGGTCGAGTCCGCCTTGAGGGTTCCCGAGACCACGCGGAACATGGTGATGCGGCCGGCAAACGGATCGGCCACCGTCTTCCAGATGAAGGCGGCGGCGGGCCCGGCGTCGGAGATCTGCACCGCGACGTCCTCGCCGCTCGCCGGGTGCTTCCCCTGCATGGGCCGCTCGGCCGGCGACGGCACGTACGAAATCAGGGCGTCGAGCAGCGGCTGCATGCCGATGTTCGCCGTCGCCGACGCGGACAGCACCGGGATCACCCGGCCGGCGGCGACGCCGCGCTTGAGCCCCGCGAGCAGCTCGTCCTGCGTCAGCGTGCCCGCGTCGAAGAACTTCTCCATCAGCGCGTCGTCGGCTTCGGCGACCATCTCGATCAGCGCCTCGCGCGCCGTCTGCGCCGGTCCTTCGAGCTCGGCTGGAATCGGGGCCTCGGAGGGCTTGCCGCTGCCGTCGGCCGCGAACAGCCAGGCCTTCATGGCCACGAGATCCACGACGCCGCGGAACGCCTTCTCTTCGCCAATCGGCAGCTGCAGCGGGACGACCGCACGTCCGAACGCGGTGCGGAGGGAGTCCAGCGATCGCTCGAGGCTCGCCCGCTCGCGATCGAGGCGGTTGAGGACCACGATGCGCGGGACGACCAGCTCCTCGGCGGCCGCCCAGATCTTCTCGGTCGAGACTTCGACGCCCGCCACGGCATCGACGACCACCAGCGCGGCGTCGGCGACGCGCAGCGCGGCCCGCGCATCGCTCAGGAAATTCGCCATGCCCGGCGTGTCGATGAAATTGATCTTGTGCTTGTTCCACTCGACGTAGGCGAGGCTGCAGGAGAGCGTGTGTTTCCGGGCGATTTCTTCTTCGTCGTAGTCCGTGACCGTCGTCCCGTCATCGACGCGGCCCAGGCGGTTGATGGCGCCGGCGTCGAAGAGCAGCGCGGAAATCAGCTGCGTCTTCCCGGCGCCGCTATGACCGACGAGGGCGACATTTCTGATGTTGGGAGCATCGTAGACCTTCATATCGGTAACCCCCCAAGGAACTGATCGCTGACAGCCTCCACGTTCCGCGCAAGAAGCAAATCATACTCAAGTTCGTTGCAGGAACCCAAGGAAAGCCACTGGAAGCGCCAGAGGTGCAGCGCCGGCACTGGCCGGCCGCGTCCCTCTTCCGCGAGGCGGGAAAACGGTCTCAGCTCATACGCTCGCTCCGCTCGCTGCCGCGGCGAGTAAGGGATGCGTGTGGGCGACATCTGCCAGGCGCACAGATGCGCCGGGCGTACGGTTGGGCGACGCGGATCACACTGACCGAACTCGCCGCGGGGAAATCGCTTCGCCCGTTTTCCGGCTGCGCAGTGCGCGCCTCGCTCCAAGGGCCGCGGCCGGCCAGCGCCGGCGCTGCACCGGACGGCAGCGGCCCGGTAAGTAAACAGTGACGTTCGGTAATGGGATGCTGCCTGCAGATGGGCGCCGCGAAGCCACATCGACCCCGTGGCGCGATGCGGCCAGCCCGGGGCGACAGGTCGAAAAATGTGCTGGAGGCGCACCCAACCGCGAAGGCGCTGTTTCGTCTCAATCGTCGCGGCACACCCGTATGCCCAACCGATTGTGCACTGGCGTTCGGCCAACCCCAGCCGGAGCGGGCATCGTAAGGCCAGCGCCGGAAGCGCATTCCGGGAGGCCGGGCGCACGGGGGCATGGGCTGAGCGGGAAGCTGGGAAGCGGGAAGAGCGTGGAGCAGCTTACTCGTATCGCAGCGCTTCGATCGGATCCAGGCGCGAGGCCTTGATCGCCGGGAACAGCCCGAAGAAGATGCCGACGGTCGCGGAGAACCCGATGCCGATCGCGAAGGACCACCAGGGCAGCGAGACGGGGAAGCCCGAGACCCAGTGGACGAGGAGGCCGATCCCGCTGCCGAACACGATCCCGAGCAGGCCGCCCGCGGACGTCAGGAACACGGCCTCGATCAGGAACTGCCACAGAATCTCGCGGCGGCGCGCGCCGAGCGCCTTGCGGACGCCGATCTCGCGCGTCCGCTCGGTGACCGAGATCATCATGATCGCCATCACGCCGATGCCGCCGACCATCAGCGCGATCGACGAGATGACGACCAGCGCGAGGAACGTCGCCTGGCTGATCTGATCCCAGATCTTCAGGATCGCGTCCTGCGTGACGAGGTCGAAGTCGTTCGCTTCGTCGAGCTTCAGGTTGTGGCGGATGCGCATGATCTGCTCGACTTCGCGCATCGCCTGCTCGCGCGGGACGTCCTCGCGCGGGACGATCACAATCATCGCCGAGCGGATCGCGCTGTTGAAGTTCGACGGCTGCCTTTCCCCGTCGGCACCTTGCCGTAGAACTTCGCGTGCGTCGTGTAGGGAATCACCGCGAAGTCGTCGGCGCCGGTGTTGAAGCCGCCCGGGCGTCGGCCGCTTGCTCGACCACGCCGATGACCGTGAACTCGTTGCTGCCGATCCGGACCTGCTTGCCGATCGGGTCGACGTTCGGGAACAGCGACTGGTACGGGGTCTGGCCCAGCACGACGACCTGCCGGCGGTGCTCGACCTCCGAGGGCATGAAGAACCGCCCCGCCATCGAGCGGCGTGAAGGCGACGTCGGCCAAGTTCTCGGTCGCGCCGAAGATCGTCGACCTGCTTGGTCCGCTGGCTCTTGTAGTAGATGCGCGACCGCGCGTTGCCGCCCATGGCGCCGAGCCAGACGTCGACGATCGCGACCGACGGGCAGTCGCGCACGATCGCCTTCGCGTCGTCGACCGTGAGGTTCGGCCGCCTGAGCGACTTCCTGGAACGTCTTGCCCGAGCGCCCAGCTCACCGCGCCCCATCTTCTGGACGAAGATCGTGTTCGGCCCGAGCGGCGCTCATCGACTCGCGCAGCGACTCGTCGAAGCCGCGGATGAGCGACGTCATGCCGACGATCGACGTGATGCCGATGACGACGCCGAGCACCGTCAGCGCCGAGCGCATCTTGTTCGTGCGCAGCGTGTCGATCGACATCGTCACGATCTCGCCGAGCAGGCCGGAACGTAGTGAGCCAGCGTTAACTCCCGACCTTCAACGGTATCTGTTTACGCGCTTCAACGAGATCGCGAGATCGAGCGATTCGAGAACAGGAGGTCAGGAGATCGGAGACAACACGAAAACCCCTTAAATCCTCGATCTTCTGAGCCCTGTTTACTCCCGCCGCAGCGCTTCGATCGGATCGAGGACGCGGCCCGCATCGCCGGGTAGAGGCCGAAGAACAGCCCGACCACCGCGGTCATCGCCGAGCCCGATCACCACCGACCACAGCTCGACCGACGCCGGCAGCGGGCGTGAGCTGAGCTGATGACGCAGCGCCAGGCCGAACCCGAGCGAGCGTGCCGACGACGCCGCCGAACGTCGACAGCGTGACCGACTCGGTCAGGATCTGCCAGACGATGTCGCGGCGCCGCGCGCCGAGCGCCTTGCGCAGGCCGATCTCGCGCGTGCGCTCGCTGACGACCATCAGCATGATGTTCATGATGACGATGCCGCCGACGACGAGCGACAGCGCCACGACGCCGATGAGCACGGCGAAAATCCCGTGCGTCGCCTGCTCGTAGATGTCGAGGATCGTGTCGGACGTGAACATGCCGAAGTTGTCGGGCTCGTTCGGCCGCAGCCGCCGCTCGATCCGCAGCGCGACCGTCGCGTCGTCCATGGCCGCCCTGACGAGCTCCGGGCTCCTCGGCTTGACCATGCAGCTGCAGGCTGACTGCCGCGAGCCGAACATCTTCTGGAAGAGCCCGAGCGGGATGATCGCGAACTCGTCCTGCGATTGCCCGAAGACCGATCCCTTCTTCTCGCTGACCCCGACGACGCGGAAGTGCAGGTTGCCGATCTTGATCGACCTTGTCGAGCGGATCGAGCGTGCCGAACAGGCGGTCGGCGGTCTCCCAGCCGAGGACCGTGACGCGGCCGATCGCGTCGATCTCGACCGGGCTGATCAGCCGTCCCTGCTCCGCGTTGAACGTCGCCGAAGGCGATGTAGTCGCGCGACACGCCCTGGATGCCGACGCTGTCGAGCGCCACGTCCTTGTAGGTCGATCTCGCGCGCCGCTGCCGGCCTGCGCCGCGACCGCGCCGATGTGCTCGCTGTACTTCCGCACCGCGGCGGCGTCCTGCAGGGTGATCCGCGGGTTGTTGCGGATCGCGCTCCTCGTCCTCTTCCGTGCGGACGATCGGCGCGCGCTGGATGGTGAAGTTGTCGGCGCCGACGTCGGTGATGATCGCGTCGTCACGTAGCGCGTTCATGCCCTGGACGAGCGACACCACGGCGATGATCGACGTGACCGCGACGATGTTGCCGAGGACCGTGAGGAACGACCGCAGCTTGTTCGCCCAGATCGCGTCGAGCGCGATGATCGCCGCTTCGAGGAACTGGTTCACGGCTTGGTCTGGCTGCCGGTCGTGGTCGTGCGCCGCGGCTCGGCTTGATCGCCGCGCCGTCGGCGAGCTCGCGCACCGACGCGAACGGCCCGGTGATGACCGCGTCGCCTTCCTTCAGGCCCGACAGGACCTCGAAGTACTTTTCGCCGGCGATGCCCGGTCTTGACCGGCGACGAACACCGCCTTGTCCGTCCTGGACGATGAACACGCCTTCGAGCTCCTTGCGCGTCTGGCCGGGCTTCAGCTCCGCGGCCTGCGACGGCCCCGGCGCGTCGGCCGGCGGCGCTGCTTCTCCTCCGTGCGGCGGCCGCACGACGTTCGCCCTTGTCGTCGACGACGACCTCGCGCACCGTCGTCGCCTGGATCGGGACCGACGAGCACCTCGTCGCGCATCGCGGTCGTGATCTCGGCCGTGCACGTGAAGCCGGGCCGCACGTCGGCGATCTCCTTGTCGAGCGTGACGACGACCTTGAAGTTCGTCGCCTGCGCGGCGGCGCTGGCGCCGGCCGCCTGGATCGGGCTGTTGCCGACCTCGGTGACCTTGCCCGTGAACGTCTGGTCGGGCATCGCGTCGATCGTCACCTTCGCGGTCTGGCCGATGCGGAGCGTCGGGATGTCGGTTTCGTCGACGTCGACTTCCGCCTCGATGATCGACATGTCGGCGATCGTCAGCAGCACCGTGCCGGCGTTGTTCATCGTCCCGATGACGACCGTTTCACCTTCTTCGATGTTGCGGCGCGTCACGATGCCGGTGATCGGCGACTCGATGCGCACCTTGCTGAGATCGAACCGGGCGCTGGCGGCCGTCGCCTCTTCGGACTCGATGCGCAGCTCCTGCGTCCGCAGCTGACTGCTCCTGCGACCGGAGGTCCGCTTCGCGCAGCCGCAGGTCGCTCTCCGACGCGCTCGAGCGTCTCGCGCGTCGTCAGCCCGCCTTTCCAGAGGTTCTGCTGGCGCGTGTAGTTGTCCTGCGCCTGCTTCAGCGCGACCTTGGAGGACTCGATCGCCACGTCTGCAGCTGATCGACCTGCGATCGGCGACGCCGCGACCGACGCCTCCGTGCGCTGCACCGCCGTCCGCAGGTTGCGCGGATCGATCTGCAGGAGGAACTGGCCCTTGGTGACGCGGTCGCCTTCGTTCACCGCCAGGTCGGTGACCCGGCCCATGGTGTCGGCGCTGATGTTGACGTCGCGCTTCGGCTGGATCTTGCCGGACGCCGACACGATCGCCTCGAGGTGCCGTTTCTTGACCGGCTCGGTGGTGACCTGCAGCCCTCGGTGCGCTTGAACTTGACGTTGGCGAACGCGATCGCGCCCGAGGACCAGCACGACCCCGACCGCCGATGACAATCTTCTTGTTCCGGCTCAAGTCGTTCGGCCCCTAGTCGGCTCATGACGCGCGACGACCACGGCAGATGACGGCGTAGACGCACCAGCAGCGACGATCGCGATCGGCTGCGTGCGGCGGCGGTAGAGCACCGCCGAGCCCCATGGCGAGCACGATGAGCCACCAGACGATGAAGATGTCGATCATCCCGAGCGAGCCGGGCGACGAACGGACCCTTCGGTCGAGCATCGGGAGCAGCACGACGAGGTTCGTCGCGCTGCGTCATGGTTCCGCGCGCGTAGTTGAGCGGTCACGGTGAAGAGCTGCGCGAGCACGCCGATCGGCCCCGCGTGCACCACGACGGTGAACACCTGCTTGAAGGTCGCCGTTCCCGCCCATGCGCGGCGTTGAAGATCGCAGGAACAGGATGCCGGCGAACATGACGACCATGATGGGGCACGAAGACGAGCATGACGCCGGCGGTGTCGTAACCGACGCACGGCGCGATACTGCTTCGCATGCCTGCGATACATCTGGTCGTTCACGGTCATGCCGAACGACTCCATCTGACGGACCTGCGGTCGAGCAGGGCCTCCTGGCCCGCTTCGTCGTCATGGGCAGCGTCGTCCCGAGCGATGACGATCGAGCAGTCGTGAGCGCGAGCATCCCGAACCACTTCGGGTGCGCCACGACGGATTCGAAGGTCGCGCGCGGCGACGTGATCACGCCGAAGAAGCGCGCCGCCAGGCTCTTGGGCGCAGGCGTTGCCCCTGTTTGAACGATTGTGTTGGCCATATAGATTGCGGAGGTTCGCCCGCGGCGGCCGCCGCCGCGAGGGAGCGTTGCTTGCTTGATTGTATACCCTCAATACGATAGGACACCTGCCGATGTTTCGCCGGTCAAGTCCCTGCCCGGTCTAGCAGTTAGGGACCGGCGTCGTGTCCGGGAGCCTGGGCCCGTACGCTAAGCTGAGAGGCAGGGTCAGGTCATGAAACGTGAACGAAGTCAGGTGCCGGACGGTCGGGTCATGACTGACGGATCGGCGTCGAGTCGGTCACGTTTCAAGACCTGACCCCCCGTGGAGCGCATCCGAATGAAGATCCGGTTGACCCGTCTCGCCGCCGCCGCGCTCCTGGCCCTCGCCTGGCCCGGATCCGCCGGCGCCCAGGAGTTCGAGACGATCGGATCGCGCGCGGCCGGAATGGCGGGCGCGTTCGTGGCGGTGGCCGATGACGCGTCCGCCGCCTACTGGAACCCGGCCGGCTTTGCCGCCGGCTCGTTTTTCAGCCTGGTGATCGACGGCTCCACCGCCAAAGTCGACCCTCCAGACGACGCGGCCGGCAGCCGATCGGGATGGCTCATCGCGTTGGGCGCTCCTCCAGTCGGCTTGTCCTACTACCGCCTGCGCCGCTCGCTCGTTCTGCCGGGCCCCCTTCCTACAGCCGACGGGACCGACGGCCGAAACAACCCAGGGGCGGGGGAAGTGCGCCTCGACAACCTCGTCACGCATCACGTCGGGGCGACGCTCGTGCAGTCCATCGTTCAGGGCCTGGCGGTCGGCGCGACGTTGAAACTCGTGCGCGGGACCGCGCTCTCGACCGTGCAGCCGGACGGCGACCGCGACGCGCTCCTCGACGGCGCCGACGATCTGGGGGGGACGGACAGCACGAAGTTCGATGTCGACCTGGGCGTGATGGCGAACGCGGGCCGCATCAAGGCGGGCTTCACGCTCCGGAACGCGACCGAGCCGGGCTTCGACAGCGCCGGCGGCGGTCCGGCCCTGAAGCTCCAGCGGCAGGCGCGCGCGGGCCTCGCGATCCTGCCGTATGCCGGATGGGTTGTCGCGGCCGATCTGGACCTGCTGAAGACGGACGGGCCGCTCGGCGAGGTCCGCAACTTCGCGGCCGGCGCGGAGGCCAGGGTCGCCAAGAGGCACTACCTGCGCGGCGGCGTCCGGCTGAACACCGTGGGGGAGACTACCCCTGCGGTGAGCGTCGGCGGAAGCTTCGGCGTGACGCGCCTCGCTGCTGGTGGACGCGCAGGTGACCGGGGGCTCCGATCGGACGCACCGAGGATGGGGTATTTCCGCCAGATTCGGGTATTGATCGGACACCGCAGGGCTTGACAAAAAGTGTCAACCCGTGGTCCAATAGCAATTCCCCAGCCTAGAAATCGACGGATCCGCCCAAGTCTCGCGGGAAGTCCGCGGCGGATCATGCGCATCCAGAGCCTGACAAAACGATGGCCGTCCGTATTGGCGAGCTTTTGCTCAAAGAGAAGCGTATTACGCCTGCCCAGCTGCAGGAAGCGCTGAGCTATCAGAAAGGCAACGGCGGCAAGCTCGGGTTCAATCTCGTCAAGCTTGGCTTCGTCAAGGACGAGGAGATCACCGCGCTGCTCAGCAAGCAGTACGGCGTCCCGTCGATCAACCTGACGCAGTTCGAGATCGACCCGGGCATCATCAAGCTCATCCCGTCCGAGACGGCCCACAAGTATCAGATCGTGCCGCTCAGCCGCGCCGGCGCGACGCTGACGATCGCGATGACGGATCCGACGAACGTCTTCGCCATGGACGACATCAAGTTCATGACGGGGTACAACGTCGAGCCGGTCGTCGCGTCCGAGACCGCGGTGCTCGAGGCCATCACCCGGTACTACGCCGCGCCCGCCGGCGCGCGTGGGACGCGCGAGCCGGCGCCCGCGGGCGGCGGCGGCGCCGAGTCGGCTTCGCTGTCGAGCGTGTCGACGCTCGACATGGTCACGAAGGCGCTCGAGGCGACCTCGGTCGACGACGACGTCGAGGTGCTCGAGGAGCTCGACCAGATCGACGTCGCCTCGCTGGAGCGCCAGGGGGGTGAAGCGCCGATCATCCGGCTGGTGAACCTGATGCTGATGTCCGCGATTCAGAAGGGGGCGAGCGACATCCACATCGAGCCGTACGAGAAGGAGTTCCGCGTCCGGTTCCGCATCGACGGCATCCTCTACAACGTCATGGCGCCGCCGATGAAGTTCCGCGACGCGATCACGTCGCGCCTCAAGATCATGGCGAAGCTCGACATCGCCGAGAAGCGGCTGCCGCAGGACGGCCGCATCAAGATCCGGTTCGCCGACGCCGGCGCGACCAAGGAGATCGACTTCCGCGTGTCCTGCCTGCCGACGCTCTTCGGCGAGAAGATCGTCATGCGTCTGCTCGACAAGGACAAGCTGATGCTCGACATGACGAAGCTCGGCTTCGAGCCCGACTCGCTGCAGAAGCTGGAGGTGCGCGATCGCCAAGCCGTGGGGCCTGGTCCTCGTCACCGGCCCGACCGGCAGCGGCAAGACCAACACGCTGTACTCGTCGATTGCGAAGATCAACACGACCGAGACGAACATCATGACCGCCGAGGACCCGGTCGAGTTCAACCTGGTCGGCGTCAACCAGGTCCAGGTGCGCGAGAACATCGGGCTGAACTTCGCCGCGGCGCTCCGCTCGTTCCTGCGGCAGGACCCGAACATCATCCTCGTCGGCGAGATCCGCGACTTCGAGACGGCGGAGATTGCCGTCAAGGCGGCGCTCACGGGCCATCTCGTGCTCTCGACGCTGCACACCAACGACGCGCCGAGCACGATCAACCGCCTGATGAACATGGGCATCGAGCCGTTCCTCGTCGCGAGCTCGGTGAACCTGATCTGCGCCCAGCGGCTCGTCCGGCGCATCTGCGCGCACTGCAAGATCGACGAGCCGCACGCGCCCCCCGCGCTCGTCGAGGCCGGCTTCACCCAGGACGAAGCGCAGAAGGTGATTCCGAAAAAGGGGACCGGCTGCGAGAAGTGCAACAACACGGGCTACAAGGGGCGCGTCGGGCTCTACGAAGTCATGGAGATCGGCGAGCAGCTCCGCGAGCTGATTCTCGTCGGCGCCTCCGGGCTGGAGCTCCGGCGCAAGGCGGTCGAGGAAGGGATGATCACGCTGCGGCGCAGCGGACTCCACAAGGTCATGGAAGGCGTCACGACGATCGAGGAAGTCGCACGCGAGACGGTGAAATAAGCTCCCAGCTTCCCGCTTCCAGCTTCCCGCTGGGAACTGGTCGCTGGTAGCTGGAAGCTGGGAGCTGGAAGCTGATATGGCTACATTGCCCGAACTCTTGAAGACGCTCGTCGAGGTCGGCGGGTCCGACCTGCACCTGACGACGCAGACGCCGCCGCAGATCCGCGTGCACGGCAAGCTCCAGGTGCTGGACCTGCCCCCGCTCGGCGCGGCCGATACGAAATCGCTGGCCTACAGCGTGCTGACCGACACGCAGAAAAAGCGCTTCGAGGAGACCCTCGAGCTCGATTTCTCGTTCGGCATCCGCGGCCTGGCGCGGTTCCGCTGCAACGTGTTCAACCAGCGCGGGGCCGTCGCGGCCGTGTATCGCGTCATCCCCGAGCAGATCAAGTCGTTCGCGGAGCTCGTCGCTGCCGCCCGTCATCGCGACCCTGGCGGACCGGCCGCGCGGGCTGGTGCTCGTCACCGGCCCGACCGGCAGCGGCAAGTCGACGACGCTGGCGGCGATGATCGACAAGATCAACGCCGAGCGCCGCGAGCACATCCTCACGATCGAGGATCCGATCGAGTACATCCACCAGCACAAGGGCTGCCTCGTGAACCAGCGCGAAGTCCACAGCGACACGCACGGCTTCGCGGGCGCGCTGCGCTCGGCGCTGCGCGAGGACCCCGACATCGTCCTCATCGGCGAGCTGCGCGACCTGGAGACGATCGAGTCGGCGCTGCGCATCGCCGAGACCGGGCATCTCACGTTCGCGACGCTGCACACCAACTCCGCCGCGCAGACGATCAACCGCATCATCGACGTGTTCCCGTCGCACCAGCAGGGGCAGATCCGGACGCAGCTCTCGCTCGTCCTCGAGGGCATCGTCTGCCAGGCGCTGCTGCCGCGCGCCGACGGCAAGGGACGCGTCATCTCGCTCGAGGTGCTGATGCCTCACGCCGGCGATCCGCAACCTGATTCGCGACGACAAGGTCCATCAGATCTATTCGACGATGCAGACGGGGCAGGAGAAGTTCGGGATGCAGACGATGAATCAGTCGCTGGCGACGCTGTACCACAAGCGGATGATCACGCCTCGAGTACGCGATGTCCGCCTCGTCTCAGAAGGACGAGCTGGAGCAGATGATCAGCCGCGGCGCCGGCGTCGTGCAGGGAGCGGGGTTGAACCGGCCGGGCGCGGTCACAAGGTAGAAGCGGGAAGCTGGAAGCTGGAAGCTGGGAGCTGATATATGCCGACATTTGCTTATTCGGGACGCACGCGGGCCGGACAGAACGTGACGGGGGAACGGGTCGCGGACACCATGGACGCCGCCGTCGCGGCGCTGCGCCGCGAGCAGATCATGGTCACGCGCATCGACGCGGCGAAGGCGGCCAAGGCGGCCGCCGCCGCCAAACCCAAGGTGGGGAAGGGCGGGAAGTCCGTCCCGTCGAAGAACCTGGCCATCTTCGTCCGCCAGTTCTCGGTCATGATCGACGCCGGCCTGCCGCTCGTCCAGTGCCTCGAGATCCTGGGCAAGCAGGAGCCGCACAAGAACTTCGCCTACGTCATCCTGAAGGTGCGGGAGGACGTCGAGTCGGGCGCCTCCCTCGCCGACGCGATGAAGAAGCACCCGAAGACGTTCGACGCCCTCTTCTCGAACATGATCGCGGCCGGCGAAGCGGGCGGTATTCTCGACACCATCCTCAAGCGGCTGGCGACCTACATCGAGAAGAGCGTCAAGCTGAAGGGGGAAGTGAAGTCGGCGATGATCTACCCGGTCGCGGTCATCGTGATCGCGGGCATCGTCGTCACGGCGATTCTGTGGAAGGTCATCCCGACGTTCGCCTCGCTGTTCTCCGGCCTGGGCGCGCAGCTGCCGATGCCGACGCGCTTCGTCATCGCGCTCAGCGACTACATCGTCGCCTACGGCTGGATCGTCATCATCGTGATGGGCCTGCTGGGCTACGCGCTGAAGTCGTACTACGCGACCAAGAACGGCCGCCACGTGATCGACGCGATCATGCTCAAGCTGCCGATCCTCGGCAACATCCTCCGCAAGGTGGCGGTGGCGCGGTTCTGCCGCACGCTGTCGACGCTCCTCGCCTCGGGCGTGCCGATCCTCGACGGGCTCGACATCACCGCCCGGACCGCCGGCAACGCCATCATCGAAGAGGCGGTCCAGAAGACGCGCACCAGCATCGAGCGCGGCGAAACGATCTCGGCGCCGCTGCGCGAGACGGGCGTGTTCCCGTCGATGGTCGTCCAGATGATCAACGTCGGCGAGACGACGGGCGCGCTCGACGCGATGCTCTCGAAGATCGCCGACTTCTACGAAGAGGAAGTGGACACGGCCGTCGCCGGCCTCCTCACGCTGATGGAGCCGGTCATGATCGCGGTCCTCGGCGGCGTCGTCGGCGGCATCGTCATCGCGATGTATCTGCCGATCTTCGATTTGATCAGCAAGCTGACGTAAGAGAACAGCTTCCAGCTTCCCGCTTCCAGCTTCCGCTGGAGCTGGGAGCTGGGAGCTGGGAGCTGGTAGCTGAAGAGACATGTCCTCCACCACCCTCCGGGTGAAACTGCTCTGGTTGATCGCGGGCCGCGCGGCGGTCGTCACGCTGCTGCTCGGCTCGGCGATCCTCATCCAGCTCAAGTCGCCCGGCGCGGTGCCGATCGATCCGTTCTTCTTCTTTTTCCTGATCGGGGTCACCTACGCGCTGACGGCGATCTACAGCCTCGGGCTGAAGTACACCGAGCGCAACCGCTGGCTCGTGGACGTGCAGCTGGCGTGCGACGCCGTCCTCGTCACGGCCATCGTCGCCCTGACCGGCGGCGTGACGAGCTACTACTCGTCGCTCTACACGCTCCCGATCATCGCCGCCACCGCGATCGAGTCGCGGCGCGGCGGCCTGATGGTCGGCGTGCTCAGCTCGCTGCTGTACACCGGGCTGGTGCTCATGCAGTACTTCGGCAGCGGCCTGCTGCCGCCGCCGCTGACGTTCGACCTCCCCGTGAGCCGCCTGGCGCTGTTCACCGTCGGGCTGAACATCTTCGGCTTCCTGGCCGTGGCGGCGCTGAGCGGCTACCTCGCCGAGGGGCTGCGGCGCGCCGACGAGAAGCTGGCCGACGCGTCGAACCAGATCGCGGACCTCCAGGCGTTCAGCCAGCACATCATCGACAGCCTCACGAGCGGACTGGCGACGACCGACATCCACGGCCGGATCCTGACGTTCAACCGGGCCGCCGAGCTGATTTCGGGCGTTCCGGCCTCGGCCGCCGTGGGCGCCGCCGCGGCCGACGTGCTCCAGCTCCCGCCGGATTTCGAGGAGCTGTTCGTGCCGCGCGAGGGCCGGCCCCCGCTGCCGCGCGTCGAGTTCGGGTTCACGCGCGAGGGTTCGACGCACCTCGAGCTCGGGTTCAGCACCGCGCGGCTGATCACGCCGCGCGGCGAGATCGGCTTCCTGTTCACGTTCCAGGACGTCACCGAGTCGCGCAAGCTCGCCCGCGAGGCGCGGGTCCAGCAGCGCCTGGCGGCCGTCGGCGAAATGGCCGCCGGCATCGCCCACGAGATCCGCAACCCGCTCGCCTCGATGTCCGGGTCGATTCAGATCCTGCGTCAGGAGCTGCCGCTCACGGAGGAGCAGTCCCAGCTGATGGACATCGTCCTGCGCGAGTCGGATCGGCTGAACGAGACGATCCGCAGCTTCCTCGCCTACGCGCGGCCGCAGCGGCTCGGGAACACGCTCGTGGACGTCCGGCAGGTCATCACCGACACGGCGCGGCTGCTGCAGAACAACACGGAGCTCAGCGAGGCGCACGTGATTGCCGTGGACGTGCCGCCGCAGGAAGTGTGGTACGAGGCGGACGAAAACCAGATCCGGCAGATCGTCTGGAACCTCGCGACCAACGGCGTGCGGGCGATGCCGAACGGCGGCACGCTGCGCCTGTCGGTGGCGCGGATTGAGGACGGACCGGGCCGGGCCGGGGGCGTCGTGATCCGCGTCGAGGACCAGGGGGTCGGCATCGCGCCCGACGAGCTCGACGGGATCTTCCAGCCGTTCCGCGGCGCGTTCGAGCGCGGGACCGGGCTGGGCCTGGCGATCGTCCACCGCATCGTCAGCGACTACGGCGGCGAAGTGCACGTGACGTCGCAGCGCGGCGTCGGCACGCAGGTCGAGGTCACGCTGCCGCTCGCCGCGCCGGCGCGTGACGCGGCGGCCTGACAGCGAGTCGGGGACCGGAGACGGTGGGCCACTTGAATGGCATGAACTCACGACGTCGGATAGGCGAAGCCGGCGCATACGAACGACCAGGCCAATGAACCGGCCACCACCGTGGCGCCCGGGCGCGTGCTCGTCGTCGACGACGAGCGCTCGGTGCGCGAGCTCCTGTCGATCGTGCTCAAGCGCGACGGGCACGACGTGCTCATCGCCGAGGACGGCGCCGCGGCCGTCGAGGTGCTGAAGCGGGAGCGCATCGACATCCTCATCACCGACATCCGGATGCCGGTGATGAACGGGGTCGACCTGCTGCGCGCGGCGAAAGGGATCGCGCCCGAGCTCGCGACCATCGTCATGACGGCGTTCGCGTCCACGGAGACCGCGGTCGAGGCGCTGCGGCTGGGGGCGTCCGACTACGTCCACAAGGGGCCGCAGCTCCAGAGCGACCTGCGCATGCGGGTCGGCAAGGAGCTCGAGCGGAAGCGGCTCCAGCAGGAGAACGTGCTGCTCAAGCGCGCGCTCCAGACGTCGCACCAGTTCTCGAACATCATCGGCAGCAGCAGCCCGATGCTGGCGCTGTTCGAGCTCGTCGAGACGATCGCGCCGACGAGCAGCACCGTGCTCATCTCCGGCGAGAGCGGGACCGGCAAGGAGCTCGTCGCGCGGGCGATCCACTTCAACTCGCCGCGCAAGGACCGGCCGTTCGTCGCGGTCAACTGCGGCGCGCTGTCCGAGACGCTCCTCGACTCGGAGCTCTTCGGCCACATGCGCGGGGCGTTCACCGGGGCCGAGAGCAACAAGAAGGGGTTCATCGAGATCGCCGAGAAGGGGACGATCTTCCTCGACGAGATCGGCGAGATGAGCCCGGTCGTGCAGGTGAAGCTGCTGCGCGTGCTGCAGGAGCGCAAGTTCAGACGGCTGGGCGGGACCGAGGAGATCGACGCCGACATCCGCATCCTGGCGGCGACCAATCGCGACCTGTCGAAGATGGTGGCGGAGGGCGGGTTCCGGGAGGACCTGTTCTATCGCATCAACGTGATCCCGCTGCGGCTGCCGCCGCTGCGCGAGCGGCTGGACGACATTCCCCAGCTCGCCGAGCATTTCGTCGGGAAGTTCGCGCAGCAGATGGGGAAGCCCATCACCGGCATCTCGAAGGCCGCGCTCGCGCGCCTCCGGGAATACGCGTGGCCGGGCAACATCCGCGAGCTCGAGAACGCGATGGAACGGGCCGTCGCGCTGGAGCGCACGCCGTCGATCCTGCCCGACAGCCTGCCCGAGCAACTGAACGGACCGGCGCCCGAGCCCGCCGCTCGCCGTGCCCGCGGCCGATGCCTTCCCCGACGCCGGCTTCGATCTCGAGCTGCACGTGCAGCACATCGAACGGGAGTACATCGCCGAGGCCCTGCGCCGCGCCGGCGGGGTCAAGGTCAAGGCGGCCGAGCTGCTGGGGATGAGCTTCCGGTCGTTCCGCTACTACACGAAGAAGTACAACTTGAAGTAGGGGCGCGGCTCACGTCGCTCCCGCGGTAGGCCGCGCCTGCTTCGCTCCGCGCGGTAGGGGCCGCGGCTGACTTCGCTGACCGCGGTAAGGCGCACTCGCTTCGCTCGTGCGTAGGGGCTCGCTTCGCTCGCCGGTAACGGGCCTCGGCGCTTCGCGCCCGCGGTAGGCCGGCTCACTGCGTCCCGGTGGGCCGCACTCGCTTCGCTCGTGCGGTAGTGAAATGAATCATGCATCACCTGAAACTCGCGCGGCGATCGGGCGTGGCGGTCGTCGTTGCCTCCTTCCTCGTCGCGCCCTGTGCTGCGCGCGCTGAAGAATGCCGGATTGAGGCAGACAGTATCGCGGGTGTTCGGATTGGGGCGTCAAAGGCGGACGTCATCGCGCAACTCTCGGCTCGATACTCCGTCAGCGAGGAAGCCAAGCCATATCCAAGGCTGATCGCGCGGGCCGGTGCGGCCGACGGCAGACCCGCCATGGTCATCGAGCTGAATGCCGATCGCGTGTTCCTGATCGATAGCTCTGAAAAGTGCCTCACCAGGGAAGGCATTGGTCCGGGCGTGACCTTGGGACGCGCGCAGCAAGTCGTACGGCCGCGCCAGGCTTGACCCGACCGACAGCGGTTACTTCATCTGGTTCGAGCGGATACCCGGCATCATGTTTCTCCTGGACGAGCGCGACATCCCCATCTCCTTGCGCGACATCCCGGACGATGTGATCTCGTCGCGTCAGGAGCGCCAGATCCTCAATCTTCAAAACGCGCGGCTCGAGATGACCCGAGTATCAGCGCAGTGAATTTCCTCCCATTCTCGACCCGCGCCAGCCTCGTCTACCTTGTCGTGTCCGCGCTCGCCGCGCTCGCGACTCCCGTGCTGGGCGACCCGGTCTATTCGCTCGTCGTCTGGCTCGCCGGGGCCGTGGTGCTCATGGGCGTTCTCGTGCGCCACGGCGACGGCGTGGCGCTCGCGGCCGGCCAGTCCAAGCCGATTGGGAGTATCGCGATCGCCCTTCTCATCGGCCTGATCGCCGCATTCTTCGCGTTCGTCGTCATGGTCAATATCTGGGAACGAGTCGGCATCCGGCACTGATATAGCTGGAACCGGCACCAACCGGGAAGCTCTCGACGCCCGCGGGGACCACCGAAATCCGGCGATCGCTCCGATGACTCGAAGAAATGAGGACGCGCCATGCGGTCGATAGTTTCGGCTCTCTTCATCGCTTGTGCGACCCACACGCTTGCTCAGGCAAGTGTCACTCTGTCGGTGCGCGTGACGGATTGGTCATGGGCCACGCTTCCGGGGATCGTGGTTGAAATAGCCGAAGTCGAGAATTGCCTCGAAGCCGGCAAGACAGCGGGTCGAAGCAGTCATCGACGACAAATCGAAATGGGATCGCTGAGTTTCGGGTGAGTGAGAGGAAGCTCTACCGCGCTCACCACATCGACCGAGGGTGGGTTCGAAGCACAGACTCAGTGCGTTGACACAGGGAATGGGTCCGATCCAAGGCACGTGCAGCTGCGGGTTCGTCCTGATCCCGGCTCACGGGTGACGTTGATCATTCCGGCTGTTCCAGAGAAGCGCCGGGATGGGCCGATTGCTCTTGGCGAGTTCGCCGGTGGCTATAAGGCCGGGGACGGCCGCTTCTACGAAGTGACGCCCGGGCGAGGTTTCGACGGCCTGGAGCTCACCCTGCCGGACGGCGCTGAGATTGCCCTGCCGATCCGCAAGGGGAGCACGTTCTCCGGTCCCCGGGGAACGGTCTCATTCGACGTACAGAGGAATGATGTGATCGGGATGACGTTTACTCCAGCGGTCGTGCGCGCGAAGAAGTCCCAAAACTGATTCCGCACGGCTCCGCCCTACGGTACGAGTGGCGGAGCGTAGCCCGCCACCGCGGGTTGGGTTTCGAGGAGTCAGAACACGCGCAAATCCGCGCGGGTCGTCGCAATCGTGACGGCCGTCGCGCTTGGCATCATTGTCGCCTTCGCCGCTCGAATACCCGAACCTGGATCGTGCAGCCGCCGACAGAATAGCGCTGGATGCTCTGGAGGAATATGCCGTGCGTGAGCGTTTTGCTCAGCCAAACTTCTCGCAGGCCGAGGTCGCAAACACGGCGACATTTGGTTATACCAGTACAAATACTCGGCGGAGCAAAGCACGAGGTGGCGATCAGCGCCTATCGCGACGGGCACACCGAAGTGAGCCGCATGTTCGATGAGGTGAGTCGATAAGGGCGCGTAATCCGTGCGCTCGCTCAGGGCAGGCCGCCCCATCCCGATTTCGCGGTCCCCCGATCCCCGGGTACACTCTGGCCGATGAGCGAACGCACCCGGGCCGATCTGGCGGCCCGCGCCTTCCTGACGCTCGGCGCACTGCTTCCCTACTGGCGGCTGCTCACGTTCGGCGTCATCTACGTCACCGACGACATTTTCGCTTCCGACATCTACAACGGGGAGCTGCCGGCCCGCGTCCTCGTCGGTCAACTGATCCGGCAGGGACAGTGGCCGGTCTGGACGAATCAGCTCTGTTCGGGCATGCCGCTCGCAGGGGTTCCGGCGGATCCGCTCGGGCTTGTCGCGTTCTCGCTGCTCGCTCCCGCGCCTGCGCTCGATCTCTTCGTGATCACGCTGCTGCTGATTGCGGCCCACGGTTCGTACGGGCTCGCCAGACGCTTCGGCGCCGACCGCACTGGGGCCGTTCTCGCCGGGATCGCGTTTGCCGGATCCGGCTACATTGCCTGTCAGCTCAAACATCTTTCCATTGTCTCCACCGTCGTCTGGCTCCCGGTCGGACTCGCGCTGCTCGATCGCACGTTCGCGGGACCGGATGCCGAAGGGCAGGCGCCGACCGCCGCGCGACGGGTCCTGTTCACGGGCCTTTTCGGCCTGGTCTTCGCGCAGCAGACGCTCGCGGGATTTCCGCAGTCCGCATATATCTGTGGCCTGGTGTACGGCGCGTTCATGTTGTTCAGGGCCGTGACCAGCCGCCGTGAGTTCGGCGGCTGGGCGGCTCCGCTGAAGCTCGTGGGCGGCGTCGGCCTCGCGACGCTGCTGGGCGCCGCGTCGGCGGCCGTCGTGCTCCTGCCCTTGTCGGCGCTCGGGAGCGTCTCGGACCGCGCGGCGGCGCTCGGCTGGGACTGGTCCTCGAGCTATGCGTACTGGCCGGCGAACATTCTCACGTTCTTCCTGCCATACGTGTTCGGAGACATTTCCGACAACACCTACACGGGGCCGTCGATTTTCTGGGAGGACTACGGCTATGTCGGCCTGCTGACCGTGTTGGTCGCGTGCTACGGCGGCTGGCGCGCGCGGCGGCGGCCGCTCACTGTATTCGTCATCGTGATGACGCTCGCCGCGTACCTGCTGGTTCTGGGCCCGGCCACGCCCGTCTTCCGCGTGGCCTACAGCTCGTTCCCGGGATGAAGCTGTTCCGGTTGCCGACGCGGTTCCTGATCGTGGTGGAGCTCGGCTCGCGTTGCTCGCGGCCATCGGCTTGACTCGATTGCGCGAGGATCTCGTCCGGCGGTGGCCCGAGCCGTCCCGATTGCCGACGATCGTCGCTCTTGGGCTCTGCGTCGGTACCGCTGTCGATCTGTGGGTCCATCAGCCGCGGCAGAATCCGATGGTGCCGGCCGCGGCGTGGCTGGCTGCGCCGGCGAGCGTGCAGGCCATCCACGCGGACAGTCCGCAGCCGCGGACGTTCACACCGCGCCACCGCGAGCTGCACCGCCGCGCCTTCCAGCAGGCGCTCGGCTGGGTCGACACCACGCCCTACTTCGAGCTGCGCGACGTGCTGGAACCGAACACCGGCGGCGGATTCTGGAACACGCCCTCGGCGAATTGCTATGCGGGCATTGCCGCACGGTGGCACGTCGACGTGTGGGGGGACCACAATCGCCCGCGGTCGCTGGTCTCGCGGCGCGCGACGGTCAACTTCGAGTCGGGACGCCTGCGGATACATCCCGAGCTCCCCGAAGGTGCTGCGGGCCTACGGCGTCAGCCACGTGCTCAGCCCCTACCCGCAGGAGGGAACCGGGCTCCCGCTGCTGAGCCATGACGGCCACGCCTACATCTACCGGGTCGACGGCTCGGCCCGCGTGCGATTCGTTCCGTCGGCGCGCTCCGTCGACGGGCGATCGCGCAGCGGCGTCGCGCTTCCTCGACGCGGGCTTCGATCCCGCCCGCGAGATCCTGCTGCACGACGCCCCCGACGGGCTGGCCGGCATTCTGGCGCCGGGCGCGACTCCTCCGCAGGCGATGGGCCGGGCCGCCATCACGCGCGAAAACACGCGCGAGCTCGACATCGAGGTGGAGGCGCCGCAGGACGGATTCCTGCTGCTCGCCGATACGTTCTATCCGGGATGGACCGCGCGGGTGGACGGCGTCGGCACGCCGCTCTATCGCGCCAACCTGGCCGTGCGCGCCGTCGCGGTCCCCAAGGGCCGCCACGAGGTCCGCTTCGAGTACGGCGCGCCGGAGTTCTTCCGCGGCCTGACGGTGACGCTGATGGCGATGGCCGCGCTGCTCGTGTGGGTCGCCGGCGCGTTCTACGCGGACCGCCGGCTCTCAGGCAGGGTGAGCGCCGCGACGAGATAGGCCGCGATCGCGCAGCCGAGCACCACGGTGAAGCCCGCAATCAGCGCGATGACGAGTGCCAGCACGCTGGCGAGGACGCTGGTGGCGCCGTTGATGGCCCAGTACCAGCTGCGATCGCGATCGTCGAACTTCGCCATGCCCAGCGGGAACGGCATCCCCATCATCCCGCCGGCCAGCGTCAGCGCCACGACCGACATCGTCACGCGCACCGCGAACGGCTGTCCGATCGTCCGGTTCGACAGCCACAGGAGCAGGAACACGATAGACCCGACCACGACGGGCACGAGGACGACGGCCAGCCGCCGGCGGGATTCGGGGACCCGCCCCGCGACCGACGCACCGAATCCCGCGCCGAGCAGCAGCGACCCCAGCACGACCGTCGTCGAATAGCTGGGATGGCCGAGATACACCGCCAGCCTCTGCAGGAGCGGAATCTCCACGAACATGAACCCGAACCCGAGGCATGCGAAGAAGAGCGTGCTGCGCGCGAAGCCCGGTCCGCGCGGCAGCGTTCCGCGGGCGGCAATCGGGAGGAACACGAGCACGAGCACGAGCCCGCCGAGAATGAGGACGAGCCGCCGCAGGAGCGTGACGCTCTGCTCCCGCTCCGTTCCCACTTCGGCGGCGGCCTGCGACGAGCCGTTCAGGATGTTGAGGGTCTGGAAGAAGAACGGCCGGTCGTCGGTCGGCGGCGAGACATCGTAGCCGCGCCGGGTCATGTCCTGCGGCCCGTGCGCGAGCGCGCGGGTAGAGCCTGACGCGTCGCTCTGGCCGGCCACGACGGGCCACAGGATCGCGAATCCCTTCCGGGCGGCGAGCTCCTCGGCCAGGCGGACCTGCTCCGGCGTGACCGGCTTGCGGAACAGCAGCACGTTGGCGGTGCCGCCGGCGGCCAGGACGAGCATGTGATTGCGCGGTTCCGCGACTCCCTCCTGGCGAAGGGCCTCGACCTCGAGCAGGACGAGACGAACCGACTCCGGCCACGCGGGCCCCGAGACCCACCGCGAGACGGAGAGCACGCCGCCGTCGCTCAAGTGCGACCAGAACATCCGGATCGCCTCGACGGTGTAGAGACTGTTCTCGGTCAGCGCGTAGGCGCCGGCCGCCGAAGCGGCGAAGGTGTCGATTTGCGAGATCTCGATCACGTCGCACGGAATGCGTGAGCGGCTGAAGTGATTGCGCCCCTCGCCGACGAACGCCCGCACGCCCGGCAGGCTGTAGGGGTCGCCCGAGTGCGCGCTGAAGACCCGCGAGACGGCGTCCACCGTGAACGGGTTGAGCTCGACGACCTCGATCTCCTTCGCGCCTCCCTGCAGCGCCTTCAGGATGTCGCGGCCTCCTCCGCCGCCGATGATGCACGCGCGCGCCGGCGACGCGATCGGATAGGCCGCGCTCACGACGTCGTACGAGAGATAGTCCGGATACGGGCGGCCGCTCTGATAGGCCAGGATTGGCGTGCCCGCGCTCCCGTCCTGATCGAGCCAGAGATGATCGCGAGCCGATACGCCACGGAAGCGCGTGCCCATTCCCCAGCCCAGGAACGTCGAGTTCATCCGGTCGAAGACGGTGATGCGCGCCGTGGCGGTCCACTCTTCATAGATCGGCGGACGATCCTCGATGTAGAAGCGCGCGTAGCGAAGCCGATACGGATCGCCCCAGACGATCGAACCGATCAGCACGGCCGCGTAGACGAGCGAGATGAGGTGCCGCCGCGAGCCCACGAGGATCGCCGCGAGAATCGGCAGCAGCCCCAGCGCGGCGACCACGCGCGGCGTCGACAGGCCGTGGAGCAGCGGAACGGCGAGCAGCGCGCCCACGGCGGCGCCCGCGAGGTCGGCCGCGTACATGCGCGCCACCTGTCTGCCGCGCGCTCGCAGCAACAGCACGCAGATCGCCGCGCCGAGCGTCAGCATCGGCAAGAGGATGACGGCAATCCAGAAGGTGAGATCGAACCGCCGCGCGGCGCCGAGGTGGACGATCGCGAGCACCGTCGCCGGAAGCGCGACGGCGCTCGTGTAGAGCGCGAAGAACAGGATCGACGGCCGGGGCAACTCCAGCGAGAACCACACCCCCGGCGCCGCGAGGCCGAGCATCGCCAGCGAGATCGTCAGGAACGCGAAGTGATAGGAGAGCGTGACGCTCAGGATCCGCGTCACCAGCACTTGGAACAGGATGACCGCGCACGCGACCAGGGCGATGGCCGCGTAGTGGCCGTAGGGCAGCGGTGGTGCGTCTTCCTCCGTAGCCCTCAGCGTCTCACAGACTCGGAGCCCTGTCGAGGCTTCGCCGACTGCCGGAGCGCCGTGACGGCGACCAATTCCAGCTCGACGACT
>CAWGAS010000017.1:0-244065 GCA_963820645.1 uncultured Acidobacteriota bacterium
AAGCGACCGGTGTCAACAGCGTCTTCGTGACCAATGCGGCCGGCGCCTACACTTCGCCCCCGCTGGTGCTGGGCCGCTATTCGGTCACCGTCGATCTGACCGGATTCAAGAAGGCTGTGACCACGGGAATCCTGCTCGAGGGCGGGGCCTCGGTTCGTCATGACGTCAGTCTGCAGGTTGGCACGCTCACTGAGACGGTGGAAGTCAAGTCCGCGTCGGGGCTCAGCGACACCCAGCCGGACGTCAGCCACACGGTGAACGAGAAGTACTACCGTGACCTCCCGATCGTCACGGCCGGGGATGTCCGCCTTGCCGAGTCCGTGCTGCAGATGCAGCCGGGCTACCTGCCGATGAAGCCGAACGGCGACCCGATGTTCCGCGGCAGCCAGTTCCAATCCCGCATCAACGGCGGCCAGCGCAGCGCGACCGAGAATTTCTTCGATGGCGCCGCGTTCGGTTACGCGAGCGGGCACCAGCAAAGCCAGGAGAGCACACCTCCGGTGGATTCCGTGCAGGAGGTGAAGGTCACCACGACCAGCTATTCGGCGCAGTACGGCCACACCAGCGGCGGATTCATCGAGTACACGGCCAAGACGGGCACCAACGCGTTCCACGGCAGCGGCTACGGGTATTTTGCGGATGACAAGTTCAACAAGAAGGGCTTTTTCGCCGTCGGCAAAACGCCGCTGAGCAACAACAACTACGGGGCCACCCTTGGCGGGCCGGTCGCCATCCCGAAGCTGTACAACGGGCGCAACAAGACGTTTTTCTTTGGCAATTTCGACTATACGAGAGTCCGCTCCGGCGTCCTGCCCGGTTTCGGCAACACGACGCCTACCGACGCGTTCAAGGCTGGCGACTTCGGCGCGCTTCTGACGGCCAACCAGATCGGAACGGACGCGCTCGGGCGGCCGATTCTCGGCGGCCAGATTTTCAATCCGGCCACGACCCGTCTCGTAAACGGCGTTCCGGTTCGGGATCCGTATCCCGGCAACCGAATTCCTGTCGGTGATCCGCTGCGAAGTCAGGTGGCGGCCAAGATCGCCGCGCTGATGGTTCACCCGGACCGGGCGGGCACCGCGTTCAACGTGGCGGGCAACCCGGCGGGCGACCAGACATGGGTCCTGAACGCGCGGAATATGCTGGGCCGCCTGGACCACAGTTTTACGCCGAACTTCAAGATGAGCCACAGCTTCTACTGGAACCGCCGGCCCTCGATTCGCAACTGCGGCGAAACCGGCGGGTGCACGACAGAGTTCGACGGGGAAACCGAGCCGGAGAAGAACAACACCTACTACGGACAGGGATTCTACCAGCGCATCTCGACCCATCATGCCCACCAGCAGTTCGACTGGGTCATTCGCAACAACCTGTTGAACCACACCACGGTTGCATGGGACCGCTGGTTCATGGGCGGGAATTCCCTTTCGGCGGGTGTCGGCTGGCCGCAGTTGCTGTGGGGCGCCAACCAGGGCGGTCTCATCGACAACAATGCCGGACCGCCAATGATGAATTTCGCCGGCAACACTCCTTACACGAACATCGGGCAGCAGTGGCAGCGGTTCGGCTACGAGAAGAACGATCGCTGGCAGTTCTCGAACGACCTGACGTGGGTGAAGGGACGGCACACGGCGAAGGTTGGTATCGAGTACCGCCATCACACGTTCCCGTCCCGCGGGTGGGCGACCAACACCGGCGGCGCGTTCAACTTCGATCGCCTCGGCACGGGCGGCTACGACGGCTCGGGGAACAATCTCTCCCAGACCGGCGATCCGTTCGCGTCGTTCCTGCTGGGCCAGGTGCATCAGTCCAGTCAGACCATCCCGGTCTATCCGACGTTCAACGAAGCCTACACGGCGGCGTGGATCAACGACGAATTCAAGGTGAGCGACAAGCTGACGGTGACCCTCGGGCTGCGCTTCGACTATCAGTTCGCCCGCTCCGAAAGGGACGATCAGTACTCGACCTTCGATCCGAACACGCCCAACCCGGGGGCAGGGAATATTCCAGGCGCGCTGATTTTCGCGGGAAGCGGCGCGGGCCGCACCGGGAGCCGGAAGTTCCCCGAGTCACCGGACAAGGACGCCTGGGGCCCGCGGGCCGGTTTTGCCTACCGACTGGGAGACAGGAACGCCATCCGCGGCGGTTACGGAGTGTATTACGCGGGAGTCAATTTCGGCCAAGGCGGTCTTCCGACGGTCGGCTTCCAGGCCAATCTGCTGGCCCCGAACCTGTCCAACGGCGTCTCTCCCGCGTTCTATCTCGACAACGGCTTCCCGCAAGACCGCGTGACGTTCCCGCCGTTCATCAACCCGGCCTTTGCCAACGGCACCGCACCGCTCGCGGTGACGCCGAACGGATTGACCTTGCCGCGCTTCCAGAACTGGTCCGTGACCTACCAGCGCCAGCTCACCGACAACATGATGCTGGGCGTGTCGTACATCGGGAACCGCGGCAGCCGCCTGTCCCACAATGCCTCGACGCTGGGCGTGGACGCCAACATGAACGACCCGAGCGTGCTGGCGCTCGGTGCCACCGTGCTGCAGTCGAATATCAACTCGCCGGCGGCCCAGGCTGCCGGAATCAGGTCCCGTATCCCGGGTTTCAACGGGAATGTGGCGCAGGCGCTGCGAAAATATCCACAGTACCAGAACATCCCGTGGCGCGGCGTGCCGACGGGCAAGAGTCAGTACCATGCCGTAGAAACTGTGCTCGAGCGGCGATTTTCCCGGGGCCTCCAGGCCAGGGTGGCATACACATTCTCCAAGCTGCATAACAACGGCGCAGAGAACGCCAACGGGAGCGACGGGGCGAACGCAACGGTTCAAAATCCCGCGGACCCGCTCGAGTGGTCCCTCAGTGCGGACGATACGCCGCATGTGTTCCTGACCGGCTTCACCTGGGAAGTGCCTGGCTCCGAGAGCTGGTCGTCAGGTCTCGCGAAGGCTCTCCTTGCGGGCTGGAATGTCAGCGGCGTGCTCCGTTACGAGAGCGGGCGGCCGTTCAACATCACGATGGCCAACGATCTTGGCGGCTTCCTCTTCAATAACCAGAAGCGCCCGAATCGGGTCAGCGGTGTCGAGGCGGTAGCCGCGAATGGAGACTTCAATCCGAACACCGACCGCTACTTCAATCCGGCTGCCTGGACGGACCCCGGTCCACTCCAGTTCGGGAACGCGGTCCGGCGAGACGAGATCGGTGCGCGATTTCCCGAACTACAGCGAAGATCTGAACATCTTCAAAGTGTTCCCGATGGCCGACCAGAGGAAGATGCGGTTCGAGGCATCGATCGGCAATCTCTTCAACCGGGTGTTTTTCTGTTCTCCGAACACGAACTGGAGCTCAGCCGCCTTCGGCTCGGTCAACACACAGTGTAACCAGCCGCGCTCGGTGCAGTTTGCATTGAGGTTCGATTTCTAAGCAAACGGGAACCAACGCCCGCCTCTGCCGGCCGGCAGGGGCGGAGCCACGGCGGTAGGCTGTGATCGGGACATGGAATAGGGAATGGACGGCGCCAAACACCGCGCGTTGGGGACCACGGTCTGCCTGCGCGCTGCTGCTGTGTAGACTCCTGCTTCTCGGGTCCGTTCTAAGAGCTGACTCGCGCGAGGCCCTCCAGAAGGCTGCCTGCTCGTCCAGCAGGGGCGGCTGGAGGAGGCAGAACAGCAGGTACGGCTGGCTCTCTCTGATCCAGAGACGCGCGCCGCAGCCTATTCCGTGCTGGGCGCCATTCGGTTTCAGCAGAAGCGACTTGGAGAAAGCGCCCGCTTCCTCCAGACAGCTGTCCGGTTGGAGCCCCGCCTGTTAGGCGCCCATCTCAGCCTCGCACAGAGCCCTCTTACCCGTATACGCTAGCTGCCGCGAAGGTTGGAAAGCGGCAATTCGAAGCTGCACAGGGTCTGCTCGAAGGGCTCATCAAGAAGCGGCCGCACGATCCGCCGCTTCAATATGCGCTGGGCTCGGTCTTATATATATTCAAGGGCGTCTGGCTGACGCAGCTGCGCGTCTACGAGAGAGCATCCGTTTTCAGCCAGGAGCCGCATGGGCAAGAAGGAGGAGGCGGACAAGCAGCTCGAGCTGGCGAAGTCGCTTCGTAAGGAAGACGAAGCCACGTCGCGCCTGCAGCTTCGACTCCTGGAGCCCGACCGATGAAGCGCTGGCCTTGTGCTCGTGCTCGTTCTCTCGTCCGGCGTGAGCTGCCGCGGCGCAGAAGGCGGCAAAGGCTCCGCCGTCGGTGAGCCAGCTCGAGGCGGCCATCAAGCGCGATCCCTCCAATTCCAAACTTCATGTCGCGCTGGGCCTGGCGTATTGGGAGCGCAACGATTACCCGCGCGCGCTGACGGCGTTCCGCCGCGCCGTGCAGGCTGGACCGCGGTCCGCGGAGGCGCACAACTGGCTCGGCGTCGCCCTCTCGGAAAAGGCCGATTTTCCCGGCGCCATCGCGGCGTTCAGGAAAGCGATCGCCCTGGATCCGAAATACGGGCGGGCCTATACCAATCTGGGTGCCGCGCTGGTCAGGAGCAGCGACTTTGCCGGAGGCGGCGGCGGTGTTCCAGCAGGCGCTGTCGCTCGAGCCGAACAGCCTGGCCGCGCACATGAACCTGGGGCTGGCGCTGCGGGAGAAAGGCGATCCGGAAGGCGCGCTGGAGCACCTGCGGCGTGTGGCCGCCGGCGATCCGGCGAACGCGGGCGTCCAGTACGAGCTCGGACAGACGCTGCGTCAGAGCGGCGATCTCGCGGGCGCCATTGCGGCATTCGAGAAGGCGATCGAGATCGAGCCGGAGCTGCGCGAGGGCTACTACGGGCTCGGGCTGGCGCTGAAGCAGCAGAGCGCGTCCGCGCGCAAACCGCGGCGTCTCGCTCCGAGCCCCGCGGACGATCTCTCCAAGCGCGCGCAGGAGGCCGCCGGCGCGTGGCGAATTGAGCGCCGCCCGCGAACAGCTCACCGACGCCCTCCGCCTCGACGACAACCACGCGGAGTCTCACAACCTGCTCGGCTTCATTCTGGGCCAGGAGGGAGATCTGTCCGCCGCGGTCCCTCATCTGGAGCGCGCGGTTGCGCTCCGGCCCGAATCGGCCGAGGCCCACTACAGCCTCGGCGTCGCGCTGTGGTACGGCGGCTCCAGGGACAGGGCCGTGTCCGAGCTGCGGCAAAGCGTCACGCCTCGATCCCGCGGCGGGCGCCAGCCATGCGTTTCTCGGAACCGCCCTGCGTGAGAAGGGGGATCTGGCGGGGGCGCGCGCGAGCCTGCAGCGCGCGATCGCGCTCCTGCCACCCACCGCCGCCGTCTTCGTCGATCTCGGCATCACGTACCTTCGAGCGGGCGAGCTCGACAAGGCGCTCGGACAATTCGAAGCGGGGCTGAATGTCTCGACGCCGTCCGTGCCCGCGCCGGACTGGGACTCCGCG
Organism: uncultured Acidobacteriota bacterium; assembly: GCA_963820645.1. Lineage (GTDB taxonomy): Bacteria > Acidobacteriota > Vicinamibacteria > Vicinamibacterales > 2-12-FULL-66-21 > JALZOC01. Next base: position 5,411 of record CAWGAS010000017.1, read on the forward strand.
ATTGCCGGCCTTCGGACGCTGGGGGAAGACCGGTGGCGCCGAACCCTCCGCGGAAGCACACAACATTCTCGGCCGCCTGCTCGGCCGCAACGGCGCGCCGAGCCGCGACGTGGCTGCTGAGTTCCGCGACGCCATTCGTCTCCGGCCGGATTTCGCCGAAGCCCACAACCATCTCGGTCTGGTGTTGATTCAGACCGGAGAAGACGAGGCGGGGATCGCGTCGCTTCGCGAGGCCGTGCGCATCAGCCCCGACTACGCGGAGGCGCGCGCCAATCTTGGCGCCGCCCTGACCCCCACCAACGCCGAAGCAGCGATCCGCGAGCTCGAGAAAGCCGTCGCGCTGGCGCCGGCATCTGCAAGCGCGCAGTTCAACCTGGCGGTCGCGTATGGCGCCAGCGGGACGCCCGGACACGCGAAGGAGATCGAGCAGCTGCGCAAGGTCATCGCAGCTCGCGCCGGCGTTCGCACGGGCTCACCTGGCGCTCGGCAAGGCGCTCCTTCGGGACGGCAAGGTGTCCGACGCGGTTGCGGCCCTCCAGGAAGCCTCGCGGCTCGAGCCGAAGAGCGGCGAAGCCCGGTATCAGCTCGGGCTGGCCCTCGCGCGGGCGGGGCGCCAGGACGAGGCCACGGCTGAACTCCAGAAAGGGCGGGATCTCGTCGCGGCAGACGATCGCAATCAACGCGCGGCGCTCGACGTCGCGGAAGGCCGCGCCGCGCTGGAGAAGGGTGAGCTCGAGGAGGCGGCCGCAAAATTCCGCCGTGCCATCCAGCTCCGCCCCGACTCGTCCGACGCGCGCCGCTATCTGGCGCAGGTGCTCGAGAAGCAGGGCGAGAGCGAAACCCGGCTTCAGCCGGAAGCGCAGCGACCCGCTTGCCGCCGGCCAGCCGGCGTGCAGCTCGACGACGCCAGCCGGATCGCGGAGCTCGAAGGCTTCATCCGCGAGAGCAGATTCAAGGAGGTCGAGCCGCTCCTTGCCGAGTACGTCAAGCAGCGCCCGGCCTCGTCGTGGGGCTGGTACGCGCTCGGCTACAGCCTGTTCGCGCAGCAGAAGATCGGCGAATCGATCAAGGCGCTGGCCAAGTCTCTCGAGCTCGACATTCGAAACGCCGAAGCGCACAAGATGCTCGGGCGCAATCTGATGATCATCGGGCGATTCGACGCCGCCCAGGTCGAGTTCGAGCAGGCCCTCCGCTACAAGCCGGACTCCGCCGAGAGCGCACTACAACCTCGGCAAGCTCTTTTCCGATCCAGGACAACTGGGAGCCCGCGCGGAAGGCATTCGAGGCGGCGCTTCGGATCGATCCGTCGTACATCGAGGCGCTCGACGCCCTGGGCTTCGCGTTGGAAGCGCTGGGAGACGACGCCGGCGCGATCGCGAAGTATGAAAAAGCCATCGAGCTGAACGCAGACGCGCGGCGGCAGCTTCAGCTCCGCCCACGTGAACCTGAGCGCGTACTACAATCGCACGGGCGATCCGGACAAGGCGCTCGAATACGCCCGCAAAGCGATCGAGCTCGATCCGAAGTCCGACCGGGCGTGGTTCCAGAAGGGACGGGCGGACGAGCGGCAAGGGAGCCTGGATGCGGCGGTGGACGCGCTGAACCAGGCGATCGCCCTCAACCCGAGGGTCTCTTCCTATTACTACGTGCTGGCGAGTGTCTACCGGCGTCTCGGCATGACCGGACGAAAGCCGAAGGCGCTGGAGATGTTCAAGCGCCTCGAGCAGGAAAGCAGCGAGCTGGAGAAGAAGCGGCGCAGCGGCGCGGATCGCGGCCACTCCGTCGCGCGCCGGGACGCGAGCGTGAGTAACGGAGACAGCCAGAGCCATCCACGCCGTCGAGTTCCTGCGCATCCTCGGGGGCTCGGCGGCGGCCTTCCTGACGCCCTCACTTGGCCGTCAACCGGCTGATGTCGGCGCAATCGCCCGGGCCCGTCGTGTTCACGGACGTCACCGCCGCTGCCGGCCTGCTGCAGGCCAGGAATGTGTCCGGCAGCCCGGTCAACAAGCAGTTCCTGCTCGAGGAAATGGGCTGCGGCGCCGCGTTCTTCGACTACGACAACGACGGCTGGCTCGACATCTTTCTGGTGAACGGAAGCAGCCTCGATCCGAAAGTGCGGGACAGCAAACCGTCCAGTTACCTGTTTCACAACAACCGCGACGGCACGTTCACCGATGTCACGAAGAAGGCCGGGTTGACCCACTCCGGCTGGGGCCAGGCGTGTTGTGTCGGCGACTTCGACAACGACGGCTCCGACGATCTCTTCGTCACGTACTGGGGCCGCAACGTGCTCTACCGCAACAACGGCGACGGCACGTTCACGGACGTCTCCGAAAAAGCCGGCGTCGCGGGGTCCGGAACCCGCTGGGGCGCAGGCTGCTGTTTTCTGGACTACGACCGTGACGGTCATCTGGATCTGTTCGTCGCCAACTATGTGAACTTCGATCCGGCGAAGGCGCCCCGTCCGGGCGAGTCGGCGCTACTGCCGCTACAACGACATCCCCGTCCCCTGCGGGCCGCTGGGGTTCGCCGGCGGCACGAACATCCTCTATCGCAACCGCGGCGACGGCACGTTCGCGGACGTCTCGGAGGCGTCGGGGATCGCCCGTCCGCGCGGGCCTTCCACCATGGTGTTCGTCGGCAGCAACTGGCAGTCGTCGGGCTCGTACGGGATGGGCGCGGCGGCGGCGGATTTCGACAACGACGGATGGCCGGACATCTATGTCGCCTGCGACAGCGCGCCAAGCCTGCTGTATCGCAACAACCACGACGGGACGTTCCGGGAGATCGCGGTGCCGGCCGGGTGCGCGCTCGACGAGAATGGAGTCGCCCTGTCCGGCATGGGCGTCGGCGTCGGCGATTTCGACGCGGACGGCTGGCTGGACATCGTGCGGACGAACTTCTCCGAGCAGGTGACCACGCTGTACCGGAACTACGGCGGCGGGTTCGGCGACGCCAGCATCCGCGCCGGCCTCGGCGCCAACCGGAAGTACGTCGGCTTCGGCGTGGACTTCTTCGACTTCGACAACGACGGCTGGAAGGACATCTTCATCGCGAACGGCCACGTGTATGCGCAGCTCGCCGGCCGCAAGCTGCACATCACCTACCGGCAGCCGAAGGTCCTCTACCGCAATCTGGGCAACGGGCGCTTCGAAGACGTCTCCGCCAAAGCCGGCGCGGCGATCCGCGCGGAGAACCTCGGCCGCGGCTGCGCCTTCGGCGATTTCGACAACGACGGCGACGTGGACGTGATCGTGAACAACCTGGATGGACCGCCGACGCTGCTGCGCAACGACGGCGGGAACAGGAACAACTGCGATCGTGATCAAATGCGAGGGCACGCGCTCGAACCGATCGGGAATCGGCACGCGCGTGAAGGTCACCACCGGCGCGCACAGCCAGATCGACGAGGTGATGAGCGGCTCGAGCTACTACTCGCAGAACGACCTCCGCCTCCACTTCGGATTGGGTCAGCGCAGCCACGGCGGACAGCGTCGAGCTCGCCTGGCCGTCCGGCGTGAAGGAGACGTTTCGCGACCTGCCCGCCAATCACCTCGTCGTCTTCCAGGAGACGAAGGGAATCGTCAGCAGCCGGAGGTTCAGGTGAAGTGGCGTCCGGCATGCGGAGATGGCGACATGGCGAGGCTCAGCCGGACCATGCGCGTTTCGGCAGCGCTTCTCGCTTTCTCCTTGCTCGCCATCGGCGCGGCGCCCGCTCCGGACGTCCAGTTCACCGACATCACCCAGGCGACCGGCATCGACTTCAAGCATGAAAACTCCGCCACCTCGAGCAAGTACCTGATCGAGACCATGGGCGGCGGCGTGGCGCCTGCTGGACTACGACAACGACGGCCGCCTCGACATGTTCTTCACGAACGGCGCGAAGATCGACGATCTCGATGCCGGACGGCAAACGGCCCGACAAGTCCGACCGCGAGATTCTGGAACCGGCTGTACCGTCAGAACGAGGATGGCACGTTCGTCGACGTGACGGCCAAGGCCGGTCTCACCGGGATGCCGCAGAACCACTACGGCATGGGCATCGCGGTGGGGGATTACGACAACGACGGCTTCACGGATCTCTACGTCACCAACTACGGCGGCAACACGCTCTATCGCAACAACGGGGACGGCACGTTCGCCGACGTCACCAGGAGCGCCGGAGTCGGCGCCGGCGGATGGAGCGCGAGCGCCGGCTTCTTCGATGCCGACAACGACGGCAGGCTCGACCTCTTCGTCACCCGCTATCTGGACTGGACGCTTCCAGAGCCAACCGCTATTGCGGGGAGAAGAAGCCCGGTTACCGCGCCTACTGTCATCCCGACAACTTCAACGGGATCGCCAACATCCTGTATCGCAACAACGGCGACGGGACATTCGCGGACGAGTCCGTCGAAGGCCGGCGTCGCCGATGCGAACGGCAAGGGACTTGGCGTCGCGTTCGCCGACTACGACGACGACGGGTTCGTGGATGTGTACGTCGCCAACGACTCGGTGCAGTCGTTCCTGTATCGCAACAAGGGGAAGAGCACGTTTGCCGAGGTCGGCCTGCTGACGGGCGTCGGGTTCAACGAGGACGGCAAGACGTTTGCCGGCATGGGTGTGGACTTCGCCGACTACGACAACGACGGCCACCCCGACATCGTCGTCACGGATCTCTCGAACGAGCGCTACCGGCTCTTTCGGCAGAACGCCGATCGCAGCTTCCGGGACGTGACGAACATGTCCGGCGTGGGCGGGGCCACGCTTCCGTTTTCGGGCTGGAGCACGCGGTTCTTCGATTACGACAACGACGGCTGGAAGGACATCTTCGTCGCGCAGGGACACGTGATGGACACGATCGAGAAGACGGCGCCCAACCTGAAATACCAGCAGCCGCCGCTGCTGCTGCGGAACGAGGCCGGACGTTTCGTGAGAGTGCTGCCCGGCGACAGTTTTCAGAAGGACTGGGCCGGCCGGGGCGCGGCGTTCGGCGATCTGGACAATGACGGCGACATCGACGTGGTTGCCAGCAACGTGGGCCAGAAGGCCTTCGTGCTGCGCAACGACGGCGGGAATCGCGGGAACTGGCTCGCGATCCGGACGATTGGCAAGACATCGAACCGCGATGGGATCGGGTGCCGGGTCAAGGTCGTGTCCGCGTCCGGAGTCGACTCAGCACTTCACCGTCAACACGGCTGCCGGCTATCTCTCGGCCAGTGACAAGCGGCTGCTCGTCGGTCTCGGCGGCGATGCGCACGGCCAAGCTCGTCGAGATCCGCTGGCCGTCCGGAGTCGTGCAGCGATTCGAGAACGTCAAGTCCGGGCAGACATTGCGGGCGGAAGAAAACCCTTCGACTCGCGTGGTTCCGGCCGCTCGCTCAGGGCTGGCCCGTTCGACTCGCGTGGTGCCGGCCTGCTCGCTCGGAGTGCCGCGGGCCAGATGATGACGCGTCGCGAAATGCTCGCGCTCCTGGCGTGCTCGGCCGACGCCGCGTTCGCGTCAGGGCAGTCTCCTCGCGCGGCGTCAGGCCGCAGCCGCGCGGGAAGCCTTCCGGCCGTCCTTTTCACGCGCGCTTCACCGACGTCGCCAAGCAGGCGGGCCTGACGCAGCCGATTGTCTACGGCGGCGTCGACACGAAGAGCTACATCATCGAGGTCGTCGGGTGTGGCGTGGCGTTTCTCGACTACGACAACGATGGCTGGCTCGACCTGTTCGTGCTGAGCGGCACCCGCCTGGAAGGCGCGCCGCCGGGCACGACGAATCGCCTGTACAAGAACAATCGCGACGGCACGTTCACCGACGTGACCGACAAGGCCGGCCTGACGCGCGCGGGTTGGGCGTCGGCCGTCACGGTCGGCGACTACGACAACGACGGCTTCGACGATCTGTTCATCACCTACTACGGCCACAACGTGCTCTACCACAACAACGGCGACGGCACGTTCACCGACGTGACCGGAGAAGGCCGGTCTTCGGCAGGACTCCGTACGCTACGGGTCCGGCTGCACGTGGGTGGACTACGATCGCGACGGGCAGCCTGGATCTGTTCGTCGCCAATTACCTCAACACCACGCTCGAGAAGCTGCCCAAGCCGGGCGAGAACCCCGACTGCCGCTGGAAGGGCGTGCCGGTGAACTGCGGTCCTCGCGGTCTGCCCACCGGGTCCGTCCAGCTGTTTCACAACAACGGTGACGGCACGTTCACGGACGTCAGCCGCCAGTCCGGCGTGGCGGCGGCAGCGGGGGCGTATCCCATGACCGCTGTGGCGGCGGACTACGACAACGACGGCTGGCCCGACATCTACGTCGCGTGCGATTCCACGCCGAGCTGGCTGTTCCGCAACCAGCACGACGGCACCTTTCGCGAGGAGGGCCTGGAGCGCGGCGTGGCGCTGAGCGAAGACGGGCTGGAACAGGCGGGCATGGGCATCGCGGTCGGCGACTACGATCTCGACGGCACACCTGGATATCTTCAAGACGCACTTCTCCGACGATACGAATGTCCTGTACCGCAACGACGGGAAAGGCTACTTCAACGATTTCAGCATCCGCGCGGGCATCGGCGTGGAGACCCGCTACGTCGGGTGGGGAACGGGGATGGTCGATCTCGACAACGACGGCCTCCCCGACCTGTTCGTGGCGACCGGCAGCGTCTATCCCGAGGTGGAGAAGACGCTTCCGGCCTACCCCTTCCGGACACCCAGGTTGGTGTTCCGCAATCTGGGTGACGGCAGGTTCGAGGAGCTGATCGACGAAGCGGGACCCGGCGTGGCCGCGGCGCACACGAGCCGTGGCTGCGCCTTCGGGGATTTCGACAACGACGGCGACGTCGACATCGTCGTGATGAACATGAACGAGCCGCCGTCGCTGCTGCGCAACGACGTCTCGGGCAACGGCCACTGGCTGAAGGTCCTGCTCATCGGCGTGAAGTCGAACGCGCAGCGCGATCGGCGCGCGCGTGATCGCCCGCTACGGAGGCCGCACGCAGGCGCAGGAGGTGACGGCGCAGTCGAGCTTCTACTCGGCCAACGACCGCCGCCTGCACTTCGGGCTCGGCGCCGCGACGTCCGCGGACCTGACCATCCGCTGGCCCAACGGCGCGACGGAGAAGATCCCGAACGTCGAGGCGGATCAGCTCGTCGTCATTCGCGAGGGAGCGGGGATTCTCCGCAGGCAGAAATTCGGCCGCTAAAAGACCACCATTAATCACAGGAGAACGGGAGCACGGGAGGCTCTTTTTGGGTTTTGGTTTTGTTTTGTGTTTTTGTGTTTGTTTTTCTCCCTTTCTCCCTTTCTCCTGTTTGAACTTTTGAACTTGTCGAACTCTAGCAAGAGACTCGCGCGACGCGCCGGGGTGTTGCTTTTCGAGCACGGCGAGTCTGTTCGGCGGCGGGCGGGTGTTACGAAGGGACGGTGAGGTGACAAACGTCGAGACGAAGAACATCTCCAATTGTTCCGTTGAACATGCCGAAATGCCCGCCCGCACCGCCCGAGAACGTCCCCTCGACGACGACGCATCGGTCGGAGATCGATGGCCCCTTCGTTTGCCAATACGGCTCGTCAGGCCACAGCGAAGCAAGTGTGACCCACGGAACGACTTGCCGCCTGAGCCCCTGAGCGCCCGGAAGTGGCGCTCGTCCGTGCACAAGAGGTCCAACGTTCTGTGGCGGTTGGCGAGAACGACGACCGACGCATCCGCCAATCCGATCCGAAGATCCGCGTACCGCTCCATGATCCGCTTGGCGTGGCCCATATCCTCAGACGAGAAGAGCTCGAGCTGGTACGCCCCGCGCGTGACCTCCTCGATGAGCGCCATCTGCGTCTGGTGGCCGACTCGATGTCCAATCAAGTAGTCCAGTTCCGCGAGAACAAAGGGAGAGATAACGCGCGGTGGTGTCGAGGCGACAAGTGCCGCGACTGTGCGGCCGTGCAGCGCTTCGTTCGCGTCAAGCGCGGCGTAAAGCCCGCCTGTGTCCAACACGATCACCGGACGCCGAAGCCTTCCAGTGCGCGGTCGACATCCTCGGCAATCGACGGTCCGGTTGAACGGAAGAGCGGCAGCCTGGGGACCGGCGCCTCGGCTTCGCCAGTGAGCCGGCCGCCTTCGCCTCGCGCAACCCGTCCGGCTGCGGTAAGCTCTGGCCCATGAACAGGCGCGACTTCCTCTCCACCGTGGCGGCTGTGCCGGCGCTGGCTGCCGTTCACCCATCGCCGGCACCGCAGCCCGCAGCGGGCCGCGCGCCGCTGAAGCTCGGCACCGTCACCTACAACATCGCGAAGGACTGGGATGTCCCGACCATCATCAAGAGCCTGACGGAGGTCGGGATGGACGCCGTGGAGTTGCGGACGACGCACAAGCATGGCGTCGAGATCGCGCTCTCGCCGGCCGCGCGGGCGGAGGTGCGCAAACAGTTCGCGGATTCCGCGGTGAAGATCGGCGGGCTCGGCACGACGTGCGAGTATCACGCGCCCGACCCTGCCGTGGTCCGCAAGAACATCGACGAGACCAGGCAGTGGGTGACGCTCGCGCGCGATCTCGGCGCGCCGAGCGTGAAGGTCCGGCCCAACGGCATGCCGAAGGAAGTGCCGGAAGAGAAGACGCTCGAGCAGATCGGCAAGTCGCTCGCGGAGTGCGGCGCGTTCGCGCAGGAGAACGGCGTCAAGATTCAGCTCGAAGTGCACGGAGCGGAGACGCAGCGGCTGCCGCGGATCCGGAAGATCCTCGATTACGGAGGGAACCACCCGGGCGTCCGCGTCTGCTGGAACTCGAACCCGACGGATCTGCTCGACGGCGGTTTCGAGTCGAACTTCCGGCTGGTGCGCGACCAGATCGGCCAGATCCACATGCGCGATCTGTTTGTCGAGTATCCCTGGCGGGCGCTGTTTTCGAATCTCACGGACATGAAGTTCCAGGGCTACTGCTTTGCCGAGATCGACGCGTCGGCCGATCCGGTCCGGGTGTTGAAGTATTTCCGGGGCATGTTCCGGGCGTACCAGAATCTCTAGGACTAGCAGGTTGCTGAAAAACTACAATCCAGCCAAGAGCAAACAGGAGAACAGGAGCAAGGGAGGCTCTTTGGTTTTGTTTTTTGTCTTTTTGTTTTTTCTTTTCTTTTCTCCCGTTCTCCCTTCCTCCTGTTTGAACTCTAGAGAGCCGGTTTCAACCGTCCGTGGCGTCCGGCTTCAGCCGGACCATGTGGTTGAAACCTCTTCTGCAGGGAGTAGAACATGGCGGTCACGCGCCGGGCGTTTCTCAACACGGCAGCCGCGGCGGCCACCTTCACGTCCGTTCCACCCGCAGTCTCGGCAACCGGCGCGCAGGCGCAGGCGGCGGCCGGAACGCTGACCGACGTGCCCGGCGTCAGCGTCGGGCATTTCACCGACACGCGACGGCCGACCGGCTGCACCGCGATCCTCTTCGATGCCCCGGCGGCGGCCGGCGTGGACTACAACGGCTCTGCCCCCGGCGAGTCCATGGTCGTCATGCTCCAGCCGGTCAGCCCGGTCGAGCGCATCCACGCGCTGTTCCTGACGGGCGGCGGCCTGTTCGGGCTGTCCGCGTCGGGCGGCGTGCAACGCTTTCTGATCGACCGCAAAGTGGGCTACGACTGGGGCACGCCGGATTTGCGGATTCCGATCGTCGTCTCGGCGGTGATCGATGACCTCGCGGTCGGCAACCCGCGGATCTGGCCGGATGCAGACGCGGCGTACAAGGCGTGCGCGGCCGCGTCGACCGGACCGGTGGCTGAAGGCAACGTCGGCGCGGGCGCCGGCGCCACGGTCGGCAAGATGCATCGCGGCCGCGGCCTCGGCGGCATGAAAGGCGGTCTCGGCACGGCGAGCCTGAAGCTCGGTGACGTCGTGATCGGCGCGCTCGCCGTCGTCAACGCCGCCGGTGACGTGCTGGACTGGCGGAGCGGCCGCACCGTCGCCGGCGCGCGCCGCGCCGATGGCAGCTTCGCCGACAGCGTGGAGGTGATGCGCGGAATCGTGAGCGGCACGCCGGGCCCCGCGCTCGACGATCCGGCGCTGCGCAGTACCACGCTCGCCGTCGTCGCGACCAACGTCACGCTGACGAAGACGCAGCTCACCAAGGTCGCGATGATGGCCAATTGCGGCGCCGCGCGCGCCATTCGCCCGTATCACACGACCGGCGACGGCGATCAGCTGTTTGCGCTGTCGACCGGGAAGCTCCAGCGCACGGACGTCGCCCTCACGGCGCTCGGCGCGTTGGCCGCGGATGTCATCGCCGAGGCGATCGTCCGCGGCGTGCGAGCGGCGAGCGGAGTACCGGGTTGGCCCGCCGTGCGGGACTTGTGAGGGCCGGGATTCGGGACTCCGGGACTCGGGACTCGGAATACCGTCCGGGAGGCCGGATGACGACGCTGACCGACCGGTTCGACGTGGCGTTCCGCTACGCGCACGAGGCCCACGCCACGCAGACGCGCAAGGGCACCGGCTCGCCGTACGTCGGCCACCTCATGGGCGTCGCGTCGATCGTGCTGGACGATGGCGGCAACGAGGATGAGGCGATCGCCGCGCTGCTGCACGACACCGCGGAGGACCAGGGCGGCCGCGCCCGCCTCGGCGACATCCGTGCCCGGTTCGGCGACGCCGTCGCGCGGATCGTCGAGGACTGCACCGATTCGTGGGACCTGCCGAAACCGCCATGGGCCGAGCGCAAGCTGGTGTACGTGGAACACGCCCGCACGCTGCCACCGTCGAGCCTCCGCGTGTCTGCCGCCGACAAGGTCCACAACGCCTACGCGATCCTCCGGGATCTCCGGAACATCGGAGAAGCCGTGTGGGAGCGCTTCAACGCGAGCGCTGATGACGTGATTGCCTACTATCAGGCGCTCGTGCGTGCGTATCGGGAAGCCGGCGGCGGCCGGCTCGTCGACGGCGCGAACGGATCGTCCGGGGGATCGAGAGGGAGATGGGGTATTGAATCACCGAGTCCCGCCGAGTCCCGAGTCCCGAGTCCCGAGTATTGTGCCAGAAGTAGAATGCCGGTTATGGCCGATCCGCAGGAGGTCTACGACGCGCTCGACGCGCAGGGCATCCGCTACGAGAAGTACGAGCATCCGCCGGTGTTCACGGGAGAAGAGGCCGCCGAGCATTGGGCGCCGATTCCCGCGACGCGCGTCAAGAACCTGTTCCTGCGGAACAAGAAGGGGGATCGCCACTACCTGGTGATCCTCGAGATCGGCAAGCAGGCGGACCTGCGGCAGCTCGTGAAGGTGATTGGCGACGACCGGCTCAGTTTCGGATCGGCCGATCGCCTGATGGCGCAGCTCGGCGTGACGCCGGGATCCGTGTCGCCGTTCGGCCTGCTGCACGAGGGGTCACGAGGCGTGCGGGTGATCGTCGATCAGGATCTCCGCGCGGCCGAGCGGCTGATCTTTCACCCCAACATCAACACCGCGAGCGTGACGATCAGCGTGGCGGACTTCGAGCGGTTTCTGGCGACGCGGGTCAACACTGTGCGGTGGGTGAAGCTGTGAAGATCGTCCGAGCTGAAGCTCAGGACGACCAGCCGATAATCGGTGTTGTGACTCCTGGATCTCTGATCGCCGGTCACCTGGCTATTCAGCGCTGCGCCGCGGGCGCATGTTCGCGGCCAGGATGCGCTTGCGGATGCGGATGTTCTTCGGCGTGACCTCGACGAGCTCGTCGTCGTTGATCCACTCGATCGCCTGCTCGAGGCCGAGCTTGCGCGGCGGAATCAGGCGGACCGCTTCGTCGGCGCTCGAGGCGCGCATGTTCGTCTGTTTCTTTTCCTTCGTGACGTTGACGTCCATGTCGCTCGCGCGCGCGTTCTCGCCGATGATCATCCCCTCGTAGACCGGCAGGGCCGGCTCGATGAAGATCTCGCCGCGCTCCTGCAGGTTCCAGATCGCGAACGCCGTCGCCACGCCGGCGCGATCGGCGACGAGGGCCCCCGTCGCGCGGGCGGCGATCGCCCCGTGCCACGGTTCCCAGCTGTCGAACAGGTGGTTCATGATGCCGGTGCCCTTGGTCTCGGTGAGGAACTGCGACCGGAACCCGATGAGGCCGCGCGCCGGGATGCGGAAGTCGAGCCGCACGCGGCCGCTGCCGTGGTTCACCATCTTCGTCATCGTGCCGCGCCGGGTGCCGACCTGCGCGATGACGACCCCCTGGAACTCCTCGGCGACGTCGATGACCAGCTCCTCGACCGGCTCCATGGTCTTGCCGTCCACCTCTTTCGTCACGATGTCGGGACGCGACACCTGGAGCTCGAAGCCCTCGCGCCGCATCATCTCGATCAGGATCGACAGCTGCAGCTCGCCGCGGCCGAGCACCTTCATCTGCTCGGGCGTGTCGGTCGGCTCGACCCGGATCGACACGTTGCCGAGCAGCTCGCGATCGAGGCGATCCTTGATCTGCCGCGACGTCACGAACTGGCCGTCGCGCCCCGACATCGGCGACGTGTTGACGCCGAAGATCATCGACACCGTCGGCTCGTCGATGGCGATCACCGGCATCGCCACGCGGTGCACGACGTCCGCGATCGTCTCGCCGATCGTGATGTCCTCGATGCCGGCGAGGCAGACGATGTCGCCGGCGGCCGCTTCGGTGATGTCGATCCGCTTGAGCCCTTCGAAGGCGAAGAGCTTGGTGACCTTCGTTTCCTGCACCCGGCGATCGAGCTTGCAGACGGCGACCTGGTCGCCGATCTTCACGCGCCCGTTGAAGATGCGGCCGATCGCGATGCGGCCGAGATAGTCGCTGGCGTCGAGGTTCGCGACGAGCATCTGCAGCGGCGCCTCCGGGTCGCCCCGCGGCGGCGGCACGTGGTCGATGATCGCGTCGAAGAGCGGACGGAGATCCGATCCCGGCTCGGTCGGCCGACAGCGTCGACGTGCCCACGCGGGAGCTGGTGTACAGCACGGGGAAGTCGATCTGCTCCTCGGTCGCGTCGAGATCGATGAACAGGTCGTAGATCTCGTTGAGCACTTCCTGGGAGCGCGCGTCCGGCCGGTCGATCTTGTTGATGACGACCAGCGGCGTGAGCCGGCGCTCGAGGGCCTTGCGCAGCACGAAGCGCGTCTGCGGGAGCGGCCCCTCGGAGGCGTCGACGAGCAGCAGCACGCCGTCGACCATCGCGAGCGTCCGCTCGACTTCGCCGCCGAAATCGGCGTGGCCCGGCGTGTCGACGATATTGATGAGCACGTCCTTGTAGTGGACGGCGGTGTTCTTGGCCAGGATCGTGATGCCGCGCTCGCGCTCCAGGTCCGTGTTGTCCATCGCGCGCTCGGCGACGCGCTCGTTCGCGCGAAAGATGCCGCTCTGGTGCAGCAGCGCGTCGACCAGCGTCGTCTTGCCGTGGTCGACGTGCGCGATGATCGCCACGTTGCGCCGAAGGGCGTTGGCAATGGTAGAGGCGGTTTTCTGGGCCAGAGGCATCTCACCAGTATAACTCCCAACTCGCCAACTCCCAACTCCCAAAGGACTTGCTCGGACCAGCTGGGTGGAAGTCGCGGCGACTTCACCCCCAGACACTTTGGGCGTTGGGAGTTGGATCTTTTGGGAGTTGTCAGCGCTTGATCCACCACGTCAGGCCGCCGTAGAGCCGCCAGTGATCGGGCGCGAGGTCGGTGGCCTGGAAGCGGCGCAGATCGGCGCGCGCGAGGAAGTTCGTCGGACAGGGGATACTTCACGCCGCCGCCGAAGTTGTACGTGATCTCGTTGCTGTCGGGCGGATAGAGGGCCAGGACGTCGGGATCGTCGATCGTCAGGTTCGATCGCTCGACGCCCAACCCGACCGTCGCGTACGGGGTGACGCGGCGGACGTCGAAATGGTAGACCGCGTTCGCGCTGAAGTTGGTCAGCGACCAGTCCACGTTGGCGTTCGTCGCCGACGACGTCGAACACGTACCCGAACTCTCCTTCGAATCCGAGGTTGACGTCAGGTCGTATCCGATCGCGGCCCCGAGGGCCAGGCTGCTGCCCAGGTCGTTGGAGGTTCCGAACGATCCACCCAGAAACGGCGTCACGGTCCAGGTCTTCGGCTCCGCCACCGATTGCGCCCTGGACGTCGCGGGGGATACGAGAAGCATTGCGAGAACAGATCAGGACAGAGCTCGAACACGAATACGAACGCATGCCGCCTCCTCGAGAGGACCCGGCATCCGGGTGAGGTGCCGAATCAGTAAACCTTGACTCGTCAGGTCTTAGACGTTCGGGCCGGCAAAATAGCTCCCGCCGGCGATCAACCGTACGTCCCGCGGCTGCGTCATATGCATGACACGGGCTGGAGCCTCGAGTCCGGGCAGATTGATCAGCAGATGCCGGCTGATTCGGACTTGATCTCCCGCGCGGCAGGGGGCGACCCCTCCGCTTTCCAGGCGCTCGTCGAGCGGCATCGATCGATGGTGTATCGCGTGGCGTACCAGTTCGCCGGCAACCACCACGACGCGGAAGACATCGCGCAGGAAGTCTTCATCAAGGTCTATCGGTCGCTCGACCGTTTCCGGCAGGATTCGCAGTTGAGCTCGTGGATGTACCGAATCGTCATGAATGCGTGCATCGACCACCGCCGTCGTCACTCGCCCGCCGGCGCCGCGCCGTTCGGGGAAGAGGCGGAACAGAAGATGTTGAATACTCCAGAAGCCCGGCCCGGCCCGGAGGACCACGCGTACGCGGGGGAGCTCGGGCAGGTTCTCGAATCGGAAATCGGCCGGCTGCCGAAGGGCCAGCGCATCGTCTTCGTCATGCGGCATCATCAGGGGATGAAGCTGTGCGAGATTGCCGAGGCGCTCGGCCTGGCTGAAGGGACCGTCAAGCGCCAGCTCCACGCGGCCGTCCATCGGCTCCGGCAGGCGCTGTCGCAGGCGAACGTGATCGTCGGGGGACGGACATGACCTCTGCGACGTCCAGACATCCGGGCACGATCGGAGCTGTACTTCTACGGCGAGCTGATCCCGGCCGAACGGGACGCGTTCGAGCGGCACCTGGCCGGATGCGAGCTGTGCCGGTGCGCGCTCGAGGAGCTCACCACGATCCGCGCGGCGCTGGCCGCGCGGCCGGCTGTCTCGGCTCCGCCCGACGGCGACTGGTCGGCGTTCATGTCGCGGCTCGACCGTGCGATCGAAGACGAGGAACAGGCTCGCGGCCGCGCCGTTCGCTCGCGTCGCCGGTCGCTCGCTCAGGGCCGCCCTCGAGCGCCGGTCCTACGCCGGCTATCTGGCGATGGCGGCGCTGCTGGCGCTCGTGACGATGAGCGTGGTGGTCGTGATGCGTTCGCGAAGCGTCCTGACGGCGCATCGCGAGCCAGCGCGGAGCCGCGCGTCAGCACGTCAGGACGATCGCCGCGGACCCTGCCGGGAGAGCGACAGGCGTTTGCGGAGTTGAGCGAGGAGCACTTCGAGCGATCGAAGCTGGTGGTGCTCGGCCTGACGACGAAGGATGCCGACCGCGCGACGTCGCGCGACTGGACGTACGAACGCGAGCTGGCGTCGACGCTGCTCGCCGACACCCGGATGTACCGGATGGCCGCCGAGGATCGCGGGCTGGAGTCTCTCGCCGGCGTGATGAGCGACCTCGAGGTCGTGCTGCTGCAGACCTCGCTGACCGACGAGACCGATCCGGCATCGCTCGCGCAGATCCAGCGGCTCATTCACAAGCGCGATCTTCTCGAGAAGATGGAAGTCGTGAACCACCTCGGGACTGGCGCCATGAAATCGACCGGATGCCACTGTTTGCGATGCACATGCGAATCGCCGTCCACGCCGCGGCCGTCATCCTCTTCGCCGCGCTGTCGGGGCCGCAAGGGCTTCGCGCGGCGATGCCCGAGTCGCAGCGGATGGAGCGCGCGAAGGATCTGATCGCGGACGAGCAGTGGGCGCGCGCGGTCGACGAGCTGAAGGCGGCCGCGGCCGACCCGAAGGAGACCAACAAGGACGAAGCGCTGTTCTGGCTGGCCCACAGCCAGAACCAGTCGCGCGATTTCGCGGGCGCGGTGGAGACGATCCGCCGTCTCGAGCGGACGTTTCCGGCGAGCCGCTGGGTGAAGCCCGCGCGTTCGCTGCGAATCGAGATCGCGCAGCGCCTGCAGCGCAACGACGTGCTCTGGTGGCACACCTTGCCGCCGGCGCCGCCGGCGGCGCCGACGCCGCCGGTCGCGACCGTCGAAGCCACGCCGACAGTCCCGCCGCCGATGCCGTCTACCCGGCGCCGCCGCGGCCCGCCGAAGCTCCCCGGCTGCCGCCGCCGGCCGGAGGCCCCCGGACACGCCGTCCGCGCCGCTGCCCGTCCCGCCGACGCCGCCATCGCCGCCGGCGCCCGGCGCGCCGCCCGCGGCACCGCGCGCCAGCCGCCCGGCGCGCTGCCCGCGGCACCGCCGCCGCCGCCACCCGCTGGCGATGTGGGTGCCCGAAGGCTACCTGCCGGATACCGATCTGCGCATCCAGGCCCTCGGCAGCCTCATTCGCACCGACGGCGCGAAGGTCATCCCGATGCTGAAGGAGATCGCGCTCAACGCCGACAGGCCGAACCGAGGCACGACGCGCGCTGTTCGTGCTCGTGCAGTCGGGCCGTCCCGAAGCGCGCTCGACCGTCGTGGACGTCGCCAAGACCGGTCCCGAGGTCGTGCGCATTGCGGCGGTCCGCGAGCTCGGACGCTTCGGCGGCTCGGCGCGTCTCGAACGATCTGCTGCAGGTCTACGCGACGGGCACCGTCCGCGTGAAGTACCAGGTCGTCACGTCGCTCGGCTCGCGGGACGACGCGGTTGCGCTGCTGCAGATTGCGCAGTCGGAGACGGATCGCGAGCTGCGCGATGTGACGATCGTCACGCTCGGGCAGGCGGGCGCGCGGCGAACAGCTCTTCGTTTTCTACAACCGGGCGCCATCCGACGCCAAGCGCCCGATCATCAAGGGGCTGTTCTACGCCCAGGCCGACGATTAGCTGATTCGCATTGCCGAGCGCGAGCGCGACGAGGCGATGCGCCGGGAAGTGCTGACGCGGCTGCGCCAGCTCGGCACGCCGAAGGCGATGGCGTACGTCGAGAAGGTGGAGCGGAAGTAGTCTCAGGTCCAGCCTGCCCGCCATAGCTTGTCGCTCGATCGCCCGACAAGCGGCGGCGGAGACCATTGACCATTCCCCCGTTTTCCCCCCATCATCCGTAAGCTCTTACGATTCCCGAACTCGCGGCGGCAGCGGGGGCGCGCTGAAAACGCCTCGCCGCCGTCAGTTAGGGTCCGGTGGGATTGGCCCCCGGTTCGCAGTCAGGCTTTCGGATCCATGCCGCCATCTACTGATTCCGCTGACTCCTCCAGCCTGCGAGGCCGCCGCCGCGCCCTTGCGATCTTCGTCAACACCGCCATTGCGTGCGATCGGCGGCGGCCTCACGGCGCTGCTCGGCGCGTTCGCGCTGAGGCCGCAGCCCGGCGGAGCGGCCGGCCGGCCGATGGTTCCGGGCGGGCACGACCGAGGATCTCAAGCCGGACGAGCCCGTGCCCCGCGTGCTGGCGGTCTCCCGCGTGGACGGCTGGTATCGCGAGCGCGCGCGCCAGACGGTGTTCCTCGTCTGGGACGGCGACCGGACGATCCGCGCGCTGTCGGCCACGTGCACGCATCTCGGTTGCCAGGTGCGGTGGGACGCGGCCGAGGAAAGAAATTCCGATGCCCGTGCCATGGCGGCGTCTACGCGCGCCGACGGCAACGTCGTCGAAGGACCGCCGCCGCGGCCGCTCGACACGATCGAGGCGCGCATCGATCCGGCAGAACCAGCACGGTGCTGGTGCGGCTATGAAGGACTGGCTGGCCGCCAGGACCGGGTACCGCGAGGCGGCGCACGTGCTGCTCGACGAGCCGCTGCCGCCGGGCACCGGCTGGTTCTTCACGCTCGGGAGCGTGCTCCTCGCGCTGCTGTCGGTGCAGCTGCTCACCGGCGCGTTCCTCACGCTCTACTACGCGCCGACGCCGGATCACGCGTACGACAGCGTCCGCTTCATCACCGCGCTCCCGGCCGGCCGGATCGTGCGCGGCCTCCATCACTACGGCGCCAGCTTCCTCGTCGTCGCGCTGGCGCTGCACATGCTGCGCGTGATCGCCTTCGGTTCGTACAAGCCGCCGCGTGAGGTGACCTGGCTCTCCGGCCTCGTGCTGCTCGCACTGGTGCTCGGCCTTTGCGCTGACCGGGTATCTCCTGCCGTGGGATCAGCGCGCCTACTGGGCGACCGTCGTCACGATCAACATCGCGCAGCTGACGCCGCTCGCCGGCGAGATCGTCGCCGGCGTGCTCCGCGGCGGCGGCGACGATCGGCGCGCTGACGCTCACGCGGTGGTATGCCGCGCACGTCATCTTCCTGCCGGCCGCGCTCGTCCTGCTGGTCGTGGCGCACGTCTTCCTGATGCGCCGCCACGGGATCTCCGGTCCGGTCCGGCCGCACACCGGTCCGCCGCAGACGTTTTATCCGTTTCAGGCCTCCCGCGACGTGACCGTCGTGATCGTGGTCCTGATCGCGCTCGTCGTGTGGGCGCGTGCGGGGCGTGCCCGCGCTCGAAGCTCCCGCGGATCCGACCGACGCCACGTACGTGCCGCGGCCGGAGTGGTACTTCCTCGGTCTGTTTCAGCTGTTGAAGTATTTTCCCGGGAAGTGGGAAGTCGTCGGCGCGATGGTGATCCCCGGCATCGCCGCGGGCTTCCTGGCGCTCCTTCCCTGGATCGACCGCGGCCCCGAGCGCGATCCGCGGAAGCGCCGGAAGCTGATGACGGTCGTCGCGATCGGCGTTGCGGCCGTCGGTCGTCCTGACGACGCTCGGCTGGCGCGACAGCCCGCCGTCGGCGGCCGCGGCCGGCGACTCGTGGACGCTGCGCGAAATCGGCGGGCGCACGTTCGTGCAGAAGGCGGCGTGCGCGAAGTGCCATTCGGACGACGGCGTCGCCGATCCGCTCGAGGGCATGGCGTCGACGCGCACGCCGGAGTGGATCGGCGGGCACGTCGCGGATCCGGAAATGATCGCGCCCGGGCTCCGTGAGGCGCCGACGGCCGGTGCACGAGCGCGAGGCGGCCGCGATCGTCGCCTACGTCCGCCGCGCGTCGCGGCAGCCCTATCCGGGGTTCCCGGAGCAGGTCGAGACCGTCGGGGCCATCTTCGCGCGCTACTGTGTCGGCTGTCACAAGATCGACGGAGACGGCGGCACCGAAGGACCGGATCTCACGCGCGCCGGGAGAAGCACGACGCCGCGACGCTCCGCCGCTGGATCGTCGATCCGGAGCTGGTCGATCCGGACGCGGAGATGCCGTCGTTCGGCGATCGCCTGTCGGCCGCACAGCTCGACGCGATCGTCGGCGTATCTGGCGGCACGGAAGTAGCAGGCTCGATCAGCTAATCACTAATCCTCGAATCTCTGAATCGCCGAATCGTCGGCCGGAGCCGCTCAGCACGATGTAGTATTCAGCGATCAAGATTCAAGGATTCAAGGATTCAGGGATTAGTGATTAGTGATCAGTGATTGATGTATGCCCGCCAATCCCCTGCTGGACGGCCTTCGCCTCGAGCCGACGCCCGGTCCTACGACGCTCGTCATTTTCGGCGCGACCGGGGACCTGACCCGGCGCAAGCTGCTGCCGGCGCTCTACAGGCTCTTCCGCGGCCAGCGCCTGCCGGCCCGCTTCTCGGTCATCGGCGTCGCGCGGGAAGACCGCGGCGACGACGTGGTTCCGCGACGCAGCTCCGCGACAGCCTGCGCGAGTTCGCCGGCGTCAACGAAGAGGACGACGTGGCGCGGTCGCTGGCCGAGCGGATGTACTTCGTGGGCGGCGACTTCGCCGACGGCGCGGTCTATCAGCGGCTCGCCGAGCGGCTGCGCGAGATCGACAGCGCCGGCGGCGTGCTCTTCTACCTGGCGATCCCGCCGTGCGCGTACGCGACCGTCATCGAGCAGCTCGGCGCCGCGGGGCTCTCCGCGTCAGGCGTCGCCGACGGCGTGGCGCCGCGTGATCGTCGAGAAGCCGTTCGGCACCGACCTCGACAGCGCCCGCGAGCTGAACCGGCTCGTGCACCGGCACTTCGACGAGGACCAGGTCTTCCGCATCGATCACTATCTCGGCAAGGAGACCGTCCAGAACCTGATGGTCTTCCGGTTCGCCAACGGCATGTTCGAGCCGATCTGGAACCGCCGCTACATCGACCACGTGCAGATCACCGCGGCCGAGACGGTCGGCGTCGAGCGCCGCGCGGCGTACTACGAAGGCGCCGGCGCGCTGCGCGACATGGTGCAGAACCACCTGATGCAGCTGCTGTCGCTCGTCGCGATGGAGCCGCCGATCGCGTTCACCGCCGAGAGCGTGCGCGATCGCAAGATGGACGCGCTCCTCTCGGTGCAGCCGCTCCTCGACGACGAGTGCGCCGGACGGCCCGCAGGTGGTCCGCGCGCAGTACGGCGCGGGCTGGGTCGCGGGGGAGGAAGTGCCGGCGTACCGGTCGGAGCCGGACGTCGACTCCGGCGTCGACGACCGAGACGTTCGTGGCGCTGAGGCTGCAGCTCGACAGCTGGCGCTGGGCGGGTGTGCCGTTCTACTCCGGACGGGCAAGCGGCTGCCGAAGCGCACGACCGAGATCGCGATCCAGTTCCGGCGGCCGCCGCTGCAGATCTTCAAGCGCGTCAGCGCCGTCGTCGGTCGCCCCCAACCTGCTCATCATCAACGTGCAGCCGGACGAAGGCATCTCGGTGCGGTTCGAGGCCAAGCTGCCGGGCACGCGCATGCAGCTCGCGCCGGTGATGATGAGCTTCCGCTACGGGACGGCGTTCGGCGGCTCGGTGCCGGAAGCGTACGAGACGCTGCTGCTCGACGCGATGATCGGCGATCCGACGCTCTTCGCGCGCCACGACTTCGTCGAGGCCTCCTGGGCGCTGATCACGCCGGTGCACGAGCGATGGCGGCAGGCCGCGCCGGCGCAGATTCCCATCTACGAGGCGGGCGAGTGGGGACCGGCCGAGGCGGATGCGCTGATGACAGCGCGACGGCCGCCGCTGGAGGACGCTGTGAGCGACGCGCCACGCGGGCCGCTGCTGGAGAACGGCATCGGAGGTGCCGTTCTGCGGAGATCGAGGCGGCGCTCGGCCGCGACGGCGTCTCAGGAAGGCAGGCGCGCCTCGGGCCTCGCGCTCACCGCCACCGTCGTCGCCGTCGGTCCGCCCGAGCGGTTGGCGCGAGGCGGCCGATGCGCTGACGCAGCTGACCGACATCGCGATCCGCGCGATTCTCATCTCGTACGGCGACCAGCGCCACGCCGATCGTCCGTGTCGGGGAGCACGCCGTCGCCCTCGAAGGGCTGACGCCGCATTATCTGAACAACGCCGTGGCGGCGCTGCGGCTCTCCAGCCTGCCGACGCTCGTCTGGTGGCGGGGCGGCGCGCCGGAGCTGCTCGATGGGCTGGCCGACCTCGCCGATCGACTCGTGCTCGACGCCGAGGATCCCGACGCCGGTCTGGGCGCGGGTGAGCGCGCGGTTGCCGAGCGGACCGCGACGAGCGATCTGCGCTGGACGCGGCTGACGCGATGGCGCGCGCTGATGGCGCACTTCTGGGACATCCCCGAGGTGCGGGCGGCGGCGCCGGGATTCAATCGCCTTCGCATCGAGGGATCGGATCTCCACGCCGCGCGTCTCTACGCGGCCTGGCTCGTGTCGACCCTCAAGTGGACCCCCGCCACGCTCGAGGTGCGACGAGCGGCCGGGCGGGGCGGCCGATCGAATGCGTCGAACTGGGAGACGGCGACCAGGCAGCTCTCGCTCCGCACCGGCGTCGAGCCGCACCTGCATCGAAACCGCCGCGCGGGTGCACGGGCACGCCGGCGACGTGTCGCGGATCGTCTCGCTCGGAGATCAGGGACTCTGCGCGCTCATCGCGCGAGGAGCTGCGGATACGATCGCGCGATCTCGCGTTCGAGCGTGCCGTCGCAGCCGTCGGAGGACTCGCATGAGCGGATCGCAGTTCGGCATCATCGGTCTCGGCACCATGGGGCGCAACCTCGCGCTCAACATCGAGTCCCGCGGCTATCGCGTCGCGGTCTGGAACCTCGAACCGGAGTGGGTGAAGGATTTCCTCGACGAGCATCCAGGCACGGCGTTCGAAGGGACGACGACCTTCGAGGCGTTCACGGCGGCGCTCGAGCGGCCGCGCCGGATCATGATGATGATCCCCGCGGGCAAGCCGGTCGACGCCACGATCCAGAAGCTCCTGCCGCTGCTCGATCGCGGCGACGTGGTCATCGACGGCGGCAACTCGTGGTTCGAGGACACCCACCGCCGCGAAGCGGAGCTGCGGCCGGCCGGGATTCACTTCGTCGGCTGCGGCGTGTCGGGCGGGGAAGAAGGGCGCGCGCCACGGTCCGTCGCTCATGCCGGGCGGGCCGAACGAGGCGTGGCCCATCGTCCGCGACGTGTTCGAAGCCATCGCCGCGAAAACGGAGGCCGGGCCCGTGCGTCACGCACGTCGGGCCGGACGGCTCCGGCCATTTCGTGAAGATGGTGCACAACGGCATCGAGTACGGCGACATGCAGCTCCTCGCCGAGTCGTGGGACGTCATGCGGCGCGGCCTCGGGCATGACGGCGCCGCAGACGGCCGACGTGTTCGACGCCTGGAACGCCGGCCCGCTGGAGTCGTTCCTGTCGGAGCTCTCGGCGCACGTCTGCCGGACGATCGATCCGGAGACCGGCCAGCCGCTCGTCGACGTGGTCCTCGACAAGGCGGGGCAGAAGGGCACCGGGCGCTGGACGTCGCAGGTCGCGCTCGATCTGGGCGTCGCGATCCCGACGATTGCCGCGGCGATTGACGCCCGCGTGCTGTCGAGCCTGAAGAGCGAGCGCGTCGAGGCGGCCGGCCAGCTGTCCGGCCCTCCGCCAGCGGACGTCTACCGCGGCGAGGATCCGAAACAGGTGATCGACGACCTGCACGACGCGCTGTACGCCGCGCGCGTCTGCGCCTACGCGCAGGGCATGGCGCTCATCCGCGCCGGCTCCGATCGCTACAAGTGGAACATGGACCTGGCGGAAATCGGGCGCATCTGGAAAGGCGGCTGCATCATCCGCGCACGCCTGCTCGATCCGGTCCGCCAGGCGTTCGGCACGCAACCGTCGCTCGTGAACCTGCTGCTCGATCCGGCGCTCGGCAAGGCCGTCGAGGCGGCCCAGGCCGGATGGCGGCGGACGATCGCGCGGGCCGCGCACGCGGGATTGCCGCTTGGCGCCCACGCGGCAGCGCTCAGCTACTTCGACTGCGTACCGTTCCGCCACGCCTCCCGCAGAACCTGACGCAGGCCCAGCGCGACGCCTTCGGCGCGCACACGTACGAGCGGATCGATCGGCCGGGGGCGGTGCACAGCGAATGGTAGAAAACCTGTCTAAAGTTCTAAAGTTCTAACGTTCAAGAGTTCGCGGAACCTGCTGTTCCGCCGACTCTGGAGACCTTGGAACTTAGAACGTTCGAACTTTAGAACTCGTTACGAACTTTAGAACTTTATTCATGATTCCTCACCACGCCACCGCCCTCAATCTCGCGAGCGTCCTCGAACACCAGGCGATGCTGACGCCCGATCGCGTCGCGGTGACGTTCGGTTCGACCCAGATCACGTACGGCGAGCTCGACGCCGGGACGTCGCAGATTGCCGGCGGCCTGCTCGGCCTCGGCATCGCGCCCGGCGATCACGTCGCGCTGTCGTGTCCGAACGTGCCGTGGTTCCCGCTCGCGTACTTCGGCATCCTCAAGGCCGGCGCGGTCGTCGTCCCGCTCAACGTGCTCCTGAAGCCGCGCGAGATCGCCTATCACCTGAAGGACAGCGACGCCAAGGCGCTGCTGGCGTTCGAGGGCACCGCCGAGCTGCCGCTCGCCGCCATGGCCCGCGCCGCCTGCGACGAAGCGGCCTGCCCGCACCTCCTGATCATGACCGCGGATCCCGCCGCGCCGAGCCCGGTCGCGCCGGCGCTGACGCTCGGGCAGATCATGCACGGTCAGCCCGCGGCGTTCGATGCGCGGCGGCGGCGCCCGGACGACACCGCGGTGATCCTCTACACGTCAGGAACGACCGGTCATCCGAAGGGCGCGCAGCTCACCCACGAAAACATGCTGACCAACGCCGTGGCGTCGCGCGACATGTTCCTGCCGGCGACCCGCGGCGGTCTCGAGCAGGACGTCTCGCTCGTCACGCTGCCGCTCTTCCACTCGACGGCGCAGACGTGCCAGATGAACGCCGGCTTCTACGGCGGCTTCCGCCTCGTGCTGCTGCCGCGGTTCGATCCCGCCGTCGTCCTCCAGACCATCGTCCGCGAGCAGGTCGGCTTCTGGATCGGCGTCCCGACGATGTACTGGGCGCTGCTGGAGCATGTCGCGTCCGGCAAGGCGGAGGCCGGCCCCATCGCGCAGCACTTGCGGGTCTGCGTCTCGGGGGGCGCGCCGATGCCCGTCGAGGTCCTGCGCCGGTTCGAGACCACGTTCGGCGTGCGGGTCCTCGAGGGCTACGGGCTGTCGGAGACCTCGCCGGTCGTCTGCTTCAACCAGCTGCAGAAGCCCAGCAAGCCCGGCACCGTGGGGTTTCCGATCTTCGGCGTCGACGTCCGCTGCGTCGACGACGAGGGACGGCCCGTGGCGGTCGGGGAACGCGGGGAGATCGTCGTGCGCGGCCCGAACGTCATGAAGAGCTACTACAACCGCCCGGAAGCGACCGCCGAGGCGACGCGGAACGGCTGGTTCCACACCGGGGACATCGGGATCCTCGACGAGGAGGGCTACCTGGCGGTCGTGGACCGGAAGAAGGACATGATCCTGCGCGGCGGCTTCAACGTGTATCCCCGCGAGCTCGAAGAAGTGATCATGACCCACCCGGCCGTCTCGCTGGTCGCGGTCGTCGGCATCCCCGATGAGCGCCTCGGGGAAGAGGTCAAGGCGTTCATCGTGAGAAAGTCCGGCGCCACGGCGACGGAAGAGGAGCTCCTGGAGTGGTTCCGCGAACAGTTCGCGTCTTACAAGTATCCGCGCAGTGTCGAATTCCGAGACTCGCTCCCGATGGGCGCGACCGGCAAGATTCTGAAAGCGGGAGTTCAAGGACGGCCGTATCCGGCTGACAAAGTCCGCGGCCCACACGTGTTCGCCGATCGCCGCGGCGGATTCCCAATCGATCACCGTTTCGTTACGGCGTTTCGCCCATGACACGTTGCTGCGGCGAGAGGCCGACTCATCCGTAGCGCGATCGGACCGTGCCCGATCGGCCGCAACGCACTAACAACGAAGTGCGGCGGTCAACTGCCGTCGCGCTCAGCTCGCCTGTGGCCGCATGCTTGCATCGTTCGAGCCGCTTACTCGTCGATCAGAGGTCGATCAGAAGGAGGCGTCCGATGGCCGAAGTGCAGTGATGTGATGACGCGCGAGCCGGTGTCGGTGCGAGCCCGATGAAGCGATCAGCCAGGTCGCGGAGCTGATGAAGACGCGAGGACGTCGGCGCGGTCCCGGTGATCGAGACCAAGGCGTCGCGCCGGCTGGTCGGCATCATCACGGATCGCGACCTTGTCGTGAAGGTGCTGGCCGCCGGCCGGGACCCGAAGAGCCGCCGGTCGCGCGAGGCCATGACGAGCAATCCAGCGACGTGCCGGGAAGACGACGACGTCAGCGAGGCGGTGGCGCGCATGGCCGAATCGTCAGGTTCGGCGGATGCCGGTCGTCGATGCCGAGGGCGGCTGTGCGGCATCATCGCGCAGGCCGACATCGCGACCCGCGTCAAGCAGGACAAGACGACCGGCGAGCTGGTCGAGGCGATTTCGGAACCCGGCACGCGTCCGGAAATAAGCCGCAAAACCAGCTCATCCATGGCTCAGGGCGGCTCCGGCGTGTTGCCTGCCCTTGAGGGCGTGGGATATATTCGCTCGCGCATGGCACTCGACTCCGCCGTCTCATCACCGCGCCACGGGCCTCGTCGACGTCCTCGACCGGGTGCTCGACAAGGGGCTGGTGATCGCGGGCGACATCAAGGTGTCGCTGGCGGAAGTCGAGCTGCTCACCATCCGGATCCGGCTGCTCGTCTGTTCACTCGACAAGGCGCAGGAGATCGGCCTCGACTGGTGGCGGTACGATCGCGAGCTGTCGCCGGGCGCCCAGCGGGCCGCGATCGCGGAACACGACGAGCTGCGCGCGCAGATTCAGCAGCTCGAGCGGAAGGTGAACGCGCTGACGGCACCGCGGACGCGGTCGCCCGCGGACGCGGTCAGCACGCGGAGCGGCGCTGAGCGCGCACGGCGCGACTGTCCGACACCAGGAGCAGAGAATGGCAGTTGAACGAGCGGCAGGCGGCACCAGTCTCATCGACGTTCTCGACCGCGTGCTCGACAAGGGCATCGTCATCGACGCCTGGGTCCGCGTGTCGCTGGTCGGCATCGACCTGATCACCGTCGAAGCGCGCGTCGTCGTCGCGTCGATCGATACGTATCTGAAGTACTCGGAAGCGGTCGGCCAGGTGTCGCCGGTGTCGCGGCCGCAGGCCGAGCTGACCGGCGCACCAGAACGTGCTCGCCGAGAACGTCGCGCTGCGCGCCGAGCTGGCGGCGCTCAAGGGGAACGCCGCCAGGAAGGCCGGGAAAGGCGCCGGGAAGGTCGTCCGGTCCGTTGCGCGGAGGCGCAGCGAAGGGTAACCCGTGCCGGTCCGCCGCCGCCACGGCCGCGCAGTTGCCGGGGGTCGACATGGAAGCGAAGCTCGCGCTGCTCGAGTTTCTGCTGACCAGCACCGACCTCCAGGCGTCCGCGCGCCGTGCGATCGACTGGCTGGCCGCGCACGCCGGCGTCGCAGCAGGCGGTGGTCGCCGTGGCCGAGCCTGGCGCCGGGCCGATCCTCCTCGTGGCCGAGCACGGCGTCTCGTCGTCGGCGATCGTCGATTTCGCGCTGAGCCGCGACGACGAGGGGCATCCGCTGGTCCGGGCGATGGCGAGCGCCGATCCGACCTATTTCGACGGCGTGTCGGCGACGTTCCGGGCGCCCATCGAGGACGGCGCGTTCCACGCGATCCCGCTGCGCGCGGAGGACGAGCTGACGGCCCACGGCCTGCTGCTGGCGAGCGCGTCGGGACCCGAACGTCCATCCCGACGTGACCTGGATCGCCGCGGATGCTCGGCCGCCAGGTGGCGCGGCTCCTGAGCCGCCAGACGCTCGCCGAGACACGCTTCGGGCAGGAGCGGATGCTGCTCTACAGCATCATCAACGCGGTCACCGACCCGATCCTGCTCACCGATACCGAAGGGCAAGCTGATCATCGCGAACACGCACGCGGAGAAGCTGTTCGCCGCGCCCGAGGACGCGAGCGAAGGCTGGCGGCGCGCGGTCGCGCTGAACAACATGCTGTTCTCGGCGGCGCTCTCGACGAGCGCGGTCGCGCAGACCGAGGTGGCGCGCCGCGAGCTGCTGCTGGTCGATCCGCTCGAGGGCTCCGACCTGCTGTTCGAGCTGCTGAGCTCCCGCGCGAAGGACGAGCGGCAGGGCACCTACGTCGTCTCGGTCCTGCGCAACGTGACCGACCTGGCGCGCGCGAAGGAAGAGATCGAGGAGAGCTACCGCACGCTGCGGCTCGCGCAGGCGGAAGTCCGCGACGAGCGCCACCGGCTCGATCTGATCATCGACTCGGTCGCCGATCCGATCCTGGTCACCGACCAGGAAGGGGACATCGTGCTGATGAACGAGCCGGCCGAGCGCCTCTTCAACGTGCCGCCGTCGCGGGGGAAGCCGCGCAGCGGCGGGTGCACGCCAACGGCGCGAACCTCACGTCGTTCGTGTCGAACGTGCTCACGCGCGGCGGCGAGCAGCGCTACCGCGGCGAGATCCAGCTGACCGACCCCGTCACGGGCCGGCCGTCGCCGGTCGAAGGGCTCGCCGGGCAGATCCTGTCGGAGCAGGGCGAGCTGATGTGGGTCGTGACGATCCTGCACGACCTGACCGAAGCGATCGAGAAGGGGCGCCTGTACGAACAGCTGAAGGAAGGCGCCGCGGAGCTCGAGCGCAAGGTCCAGGAAGCGACGACGGAGCTCGCCGATCAGAACGAGCTGCTCCGGCGGCAGCACATCGCGCTCGAGCAGGCCTCGGCGCTGAAGTCGCAGTTCCTGGCGAACATGTCGCACGAGTTCCGGACGCCGCTGAACGCGATCCTCGGCTACACGCACATGCTCCTGAACGGCGTCTCCGGCCCGGTCACCGACACGCAGCGCAAGAGCCTGACGCGCATCGACTCGAACTCGCGGCACCTGCTCGCGCTCATCAACGACATCCTGGACATCACGCGGATCGAAGCGGGGCGCATGCCGCTCACGCTGACGACGTTCCACATCCCGGAGCTCGTCGACGAGGTGATGTCGGAGCTCGAGCCGATCATCAAGCGGTCGAACCTCGTCGTGCGTCCGAGCATGTCCCGGACGCTGCCGACGCTCAAGAGCGATCGCCAGAAGGTGAAGCAGATCGTCCTCAACCTGTTGAGCAACGCGCTGAAGTTCACGCCGGCCGGCTCGGTGACCATCGGGGCGGTCTACGAGTCGAAATCCCGGCACATCGCGATCGCCGTCACGGACACGGGCGTCGGGATTGCCGCCGACGACCAGGTCAAGGTCTTCGAGGACTTCCGCCAGCTCGATAGCTCCCCGGCGCGCGGGTACGGCGGCACCGGTCTGGGGCTGTCGATCTGCCGGCGGCTGTCGCAGATGCTCGGCGGCACGATCGAGCTGCAGAGCGCCCTCGGCAAGGGCTCGATGTTCACGCTGCGGCTCCCGACGCGGCTCAGACGACGATGAGTGATACTGAAGTCAAACAGGCGCTCGTGCTCGTCGTCGAGGACTATCAGGACGCGCGCGAGATGTACGCCGCCTACCTGCAGTTCTCGGGGTATCGCGTGGCCGAGGCCACCAACGGCCTCGAGGCGATCGAGAAGACGCTCGAGTTGATGCCGGACATCATCCTGATGGACCTGGCGCTGCCGAAGATGGATGGCTGGGAAGCGACGCGGCGGCTGAAGTCCGACGAGCGCACGAAGCACATCCCGATCGTCGCGCTGACCGGACATGCGCTCGCCGGCCACGCGGAAGGCGCGCGGCAGGCCGGGTGCGACTCGTTCGTCACCAAGCCGTGCCTGCCCGACGCGCTCGTGGCCGAGATTCGCCGCATGCTCGCCGACCGCGGCCTGCCGCCGGACGCCGGCGAGCCAAAGCGCCCCGTGAAGCCGGGTGGACGCAGACGCTGAGAGCCGGTGACGGCCGCCTTTCGGACATCAGGTGATGGCAAAGACGCAGAAAAAACCGAAACCGACGGTGACCCAGAAGCGCAAGAAGCCCGCCGCCGCGCCGGCCGGGCGCGAGCGGCCCGCGCGCGCGGCGCCGCCGCCGCCGCCGAGCGCTCGCGGCAAGCTCGAGCGCGTCCGGATGCGGTCGCAGGCGGCCAAGCCGGCGCGTGCCGGCGCGGCCGGCCCGTCAGACGAGGCGAACGAAGGCAAGTACGTGTACTGCGTCATCAAGTCCGAGCGTCCGCTCAGCTTCGGGCTCCTCGGCATCGGCCCCGATCCGGCCGAGGTCCACACGGTCCACTACCGCGACATCGCCGCGATCGTCTCGAACACGCCGATGGTGGTGCAGGATCCGACGCGCGACAACGTGCTCGCGCACCAGCGCGTCAACGAGACGGTCATGCAGCAGCACACCGTCATCCCGATGTCGTTCGGCACGGTGTTCAAGACCGACGACGACATCATGGAGCTGCTGCGGTCGGCGTACGACGCGTTCACCGACGTCCTGAACAAGATGCAGGACAAGTTCGAGTTCGGCCTGAAGGTGCTCTGGGATCGCGACCAGATCATCCGCGAGATCGAGGAAGAGGACGAAGACATCCGGCGGCTCAAGGGAGAGATCTCGACGCAGAAGGGGTCGACCTACTTCGCGCGCATGCAGTACGGGCGCCTGATCGATGCCGCGCTGCAGGCGCGCTCGGAGCGCTACGTCAGCGAGATCTTCGAGGCGCTGCGCGACGTCTCGGTCGCGTCGCGCTCGAACAAGCCGATCGGCGACCGGATGATCATGAACGCCGCCTTCCTCGTGGCCCGCGACCCTCGAGCAGGCCTTCGACGCGCGCGTGAAGGACATCGGCCAGCGCTACGACAAGCTGACGTTCAAGTACACGGGGCCGTGGCCGCCGTACAACTTCGTCAACATCCGCCTGAAGCTGGAGCGTGCGCACTGACGCTGGCGTGCCAAGCCGAAGACCTGAGACCTGAGACGTCCGCATGTTCATCCTGGACACGCATCCTCGATCGGCGGCCTGCGGTTCGTGTTCGACAAGATCGCCGCGGCCGTCGACACCGAGCTCAACGACGACACGCTCTGCGCGACCAGCTGCTCGCGGCGCAGATGCGCGTCGAGCTCGGGGAGATGAGCGAGGACGAGTTCGAGGTGTTCGAAGCGGACATCCTCGCGCGCCTGCGCGAGATCCGCGATCGGAGGCAGGGTGCCGGTGCCGCGACGCTCTCGCCGAGCGACTACAAGATCACCGGCATCGAAGCCACGTTCGGCGGCGACGAGCACTCCGAGGAGTGATCGCGGCCTGACGCCAGGCGCCCGGAATTCCTGTTCATCGGCGGCAAAGGCGGCGTCGGCAAGACGACGTGCGCCGCCGCCGTTGCCGTCTGGGCGGCGGACCGCGGGGCGGCGGACCGCGGTCTCCGCACCCTCGTCATTTCCACCGATCCCGCGCCGTCGCTCGGCGACGCGCTCGCCCGGCCGCTCGGCGCCTCGCCCCGCAAGATCCCCGGCGCACGCGGCTCGCTGCACGCGCGTCGAGATCGACGCGCGCCGCGCATTGGAACGGTGGCTCGCCGTCCGCCGCGACGACGCTCGAGCGGATCGCGCTGCGCGGCACGTGGCTCGATCAGGAAGACGTGTCCCGCCTCCTGCGGCTGTCGCTGCCCGGGATCGACGAGCTGGCCGCGCTGTTCGAGATTGCGCGCCTCGCCGCGGACCGGCCGGTACGACCTCATCGTCGTCGACACCGCCCCGACCGGTCATACGCTGCGCATGCTGAACATGCCCGGCACGCTGCGGGAGATCGCCCGCGTCTTCGATGCCATGCAGGCCAAGCACCGCGTGATGGTCGAGGCGCTGCGCGGGGCCTGGACGCCGGATGCCGAGGAGGCGCTCATCGACGGGATCGATCGCGACGGGCAGGATCTCGCCGCGCTGCTGCGCGATCCGGCGCGCGTGCGCGTCTCGTGGGTGACGCTGCCCGAGCGGATGGCGGTCGAGGAAACCGCGGACGGCGTCGCGGCCCTCGCGTCAGCCGGCATTCCCGCTCCACGACATCATCGTCAACCGGATCACGCCGGAACCCGATCGCCCGTGCGGATGGTGCGATGCGCGGCGCGCGCTGGAGCGGCGCGCCATCGGCGAATTGAAGCGCCGTGTGCCGGGCCTGCCCCTGGTGCCGCTTGCGGCGCGCGACGCCGAGCCGCGCGGTGTTCGCGCGCTGGCGTGGAATCGGCGCCGAGCTGGAGGCGGCGCGGAGTTTTGCCTGATGGTCGTCGTGCCTGGCGCGCCCGCGACCTGGCGTCCCAAGCCGTTCGGCGGCGAGGCGTGCCGCATGGCTCGCTTCATCGGCGACGAGCACGCGGCTGCTCCTCTTCGGCGGGAAGGGCGGCGTCGGCAAGACGACGTGCGCGGCGGCGGCGGCGATGGCGATCGCGGCCGGCCGGTCGAGCGGCCGCGTGCTGCTCATGTCCACCGATCCGGCGCACTCGCTGGCCGACGTGTTCGGATCGCCGGTGTCGGACGAGCCCGGCGCCGTCACGGGGGCGCCGCGGAACCTGGCCGTGCGCGAGATCGACGCGGCTGCCGGTTTCCGGGACGTGCGGGAGCGGTACGCCGCGGCCATCGACACGCTGTTCGACCGGTTGTCGCGCGGCAGCTCTCGAGCGGCGTCGGAGTCGATGCGGGTCACGACCGGCGGGTGATGCAACGGCTGATCGATCTGGCGCCGCCCGGCATCGACGAGCTCGCCGCCGTCATCGACGTCACCGATGCTCTCGAGCGTGAGGAACATGCGTGGGATCTCGTCGGTGATGGACACGGCCCCGAGCGGGCATGCCCTGCGGCTGCTGGAGATGCCCGCCCTCGTGCACGACTGGGCCCGGGCGCTCATGTCGATCGTGCTCAAGTATCAGCCGGTGGCGGGCGTGGGGGAGCTCGGCGCGGTTCTGCTCGAGCTCTCGCAGGGGCTCGGACGCCTGCGCGCCCTGCTGGCCGACCCGCGGCGCACGTCGTTCGTGGCGGTGACGCGGGGGGCGGCGCTGCCGCGGGCCGAAACGGTCAGGCTCATCGCCGCGCTGCGACGGATGAAGGTCCACGTGCCCGCCATCGTCGTGAACGCCGTGGGCCGCGGCACGTGCCCGCGCTGCCGCAGGGCCTCGGCCGCCGAGACGCGCGAGATCGCGGCGCTCCGGCGCTCGGCCGGCCGGTCGCGTCACGTCGTCATCGCGCCTGCCGAGGTGCCGCCGCCGCACGGCGCCGCCGGGCTGCGGCGGTGGCAGCGGACGTGGCGGGATACCGGTAACGAATCTCGTGGCTTCCGCCTTCAGGCGGAAGTTCGGTCGCGCCGCAACTCTTCCGGCTAAAGCCGGAAGCCACGCGAGATCAGTGAAGCGCTGCGATATCATCGATTCCGACCCGTGATGGACTCCACCGCGACGTACCTCTACTGCATCGTGCACGCGGCCGCGGCGCCCGAAGCCGTCGCGCGCGCCGAAGGGCCTCCCCGGCGCGACGCGGCCATCCGTGCTGCCCGCCGGCCGGTCGCTCTGGATTGTCGTCGCGTCCGTGCCGCTCGAGCGCTACGGCCCCGCGCCGCTCGAGGCGTCGCTTCGGGACATGCAGTGGGTCGCCGATGTCGCCGTCGCCCACGAGGCGGTCGTCGAGCATTTCGCGCGGCAGCCGAGGACCACCGTGATTCCGATGAAGCTGTTCACGATGTTCTCCACGACGGAGCGGGCCGTCGAGGAAACGCGCTCCCGTCGTCGCGATCTCGATCCCGTCCTGAAGCGGATTGCCGGGTGCGAGGAATGGGGCGTGCGGATCACCAGGGCGGGTCCCGCCGTGACCCGCCGCAAGGCCGGCGCCGCACGGGCGCCGTCGGGGGCGGCCTTTCTCGCGGCGAAGAAACAGGCGCGCGACGACGCGCGGGAGGCCGTGCAGGCGGCGGCTGCCGCTGGCCGACGGCGCGTTCGAGGCGCTCGCGGCCGTCGCCCGCGACGCGCGCCGGCGCGACGATGCTCCCGAGGGTGCGGCCCCGCCGCTGCTCGACGCGGCGTTCCTGGTGCCCTCGGGCCGCCGCGCACGCTTCAAATCGCTGACCAGACGCCTCGCCGCCGGCACCGCGAAGGCCGGGGCGGACATGACGCTCACCGGCCCCTGGCCGGCGTACAACTTCATCCAGACCGAGCCGCGTCGATGAGCCCGCGGGAGCCGCGACACTCGACCGTTCCCGCCGGCAAGCCTGCCAAGCGTCCGCCGACGCCGCGGCCTCCCAAGCGAAGGAGCCCGCCGCGGCCGCCGCGCGTGACGGTGCCGAAACTGACCGAGCGCGTGGTGGGCCGCATCATCGACCAGTCGGAGACGTCGCTCGTGGACGTGATCGACAACCTGCTGAACCGCGGCGTCGTGCTGAACGCGGACCTGATTCTGGCGCTCGCCGATGTCGATCTCGTCTATCTCCGGCTGTCGGCGCTGCTCTGCGCGGCCGACCGCGTCCTTCCAGCCGTGCGCCGATGACGAAACGCCTGCTACGTGTTCGCCCTTGCCGCCGGGAAGGCCGGAACGTTCAGCGCGGCAGGGCACCGGATCGAGTTCGTCAAGGCGGACGCCGTGTATGCGGCCGTCGAGCGTCTCGACGAACGGCCGGCCGTCTCGGAGGCGGCGCTGCGCGCCCAGCACGACATCGTCGCGCGAATTGCCGCGAAGGTCGACGCCATCCTGCCGGCGCGGTTCGGGTCGCTCGTCGACGTGGAGGAGCTCGAGCGCGTCGTGGCACTCCGCCGGGAGGCGATTCGTGACGCGCTCGATCTCGTGCGCGGACGGGTCCAGATGACCGTGCGGCTGTTCGATGCCGAGGCGGCCGTCCCGTTGGCCCACGCGGCCACGGCGGCGAGAAGCGGAACCGAGTACCTGCAGGCGCGGCGGGAGTGGCCGCCGGGCGCGCGCTGCCGCAGCCGGTGGCGGCGATTACCGCGGCCGTGAAGGACATCGTCGCCGCGGAGCGTTCGGAAGCCGGTCAGGGGCGCGTGGCAGCGACGATCTATCACCTCGTCGATCGCGCGGCGGTAGAGAAGTACAAGAAGAGGCTCGCGGCCATTCCGCCGGGGCCGGACCAACAGATGATGAGCGTCAGCGGCCCGTGGCCCCCGTTCGCGTTCGTCCCGGAGCTGTGGCCGTGAAGCGGCCGGCCCGGAAGCGTGCGCGCGCGAAGAAGCGTCCCGCAAGCACCCCTCGCGTGGCCGGCCTCGACGTGCAGGAGATCGAGTCGCTGCGCGCCGAGCTCGATCGGCTCGCCGCGACGTCTGCGGCGCCGCGGTGGAACGCCGATCCGGAAGACGTCCGCCGATCCGTTGCGAAGCTCGTGCTGACGCTCGTCGAGTTCATCCGGCAGATTCTCGAACGCCAGGCCATCCGGCGGATGGAGGCCGGGACGCTGACGGAGGGGGAAACCGAGTCGGTCGGCCTGGCGCTGATGCGGCTGGAAGAGACCGTGCGCGAGATGGGCGCCCAGTTCGGGCTCGCGCCGGAAGACCTCAAGCTGGACCTCGGACCGATTGGGAAGTTGGTGTAGTCGCGAATCACTAGAGTCGGTTGCAACCGCAGTGGCATCCGGCTTGACCGGACCTCTCGTTGAACCACCTGATTCGACGATTCAAGGATTCACGATTAGCCTGGATTAGCGATTAGCGATTCAAACGCGTAGCACCCCGGCGTGATCAGCACGCGGCCGTCGCGGGTGAAAAAGAAGCTCGTCGGGGCGACGACGCCGGCGGCGCGGAACTGCAGCGTGCGCCGCTTGTCCCCGGCGCTGTCGTAGACGTAGGTGTACGGCGCGGTGAGAGAAATCCACAAGTTCCCTGCCGGATCGACCGCCGCCGTGCGGATCATGGCCGGCACGATCGGAAACTCTCGTTCCGCGCAGCCGCGGCCACGTGGTCGGCAGCGACCGCAGCTGCGCATCGACTTCGAGCCCCTCGATGTGCCGTTCGAACACGAGCGCGCCGGCCTTGTCGTACTTGCGGAACATCGGCACGCCGGAGACGAACACGAAGTAGTAGCCGCCCGCGGGATTGAGGAGCGCCAGCCCGACGTTGAGCGCCGCGTGGACCGCGCGATCTTTCTCCTGGCCGGTCTGGCGGAGTTGTCCGAACGTGCGCCGCGTGGTGCCGTTCAGCCAATACTCCGTGACGAGCGCGCCGATGTCCGGCTGGCTGATGAGGACGCTCTCGCCCGTGTACTTCAGCGAGCCGATGCCGCTGAGGACGAGATCGCCCAGCGTGATCTGCGGCGCGTGCCGGCCCGGCAACGTGAATCCCCCCTGATCCGATCCCGTATCGCTGAAAAACTGGATGCGGTGCTGGTTCCCCGGAGAGTCCGCCACGACGAACGTGCCGTTCGGCGCGGAGTCGAACGCGATCGGCCGGAGGATGCGCCCCGTCTCGGGGCCGATCTGGACGATCTTCTTCGGGACGTCGGCGCCACCGCGACGGTGGAGACGGCGTGGGCGCGGCGATCGAAGACGAGATAGTCGCCCGACGGCGTGAGATGGCACGCCGCGATCTCGTCGAACGCCCCCGCGACGTGGGCCGGCAGCCCGCCGATCGATCGCCGCTCTTC
The DNA here is from genome assembly GCA_963820645.1 of uncultured Acidobacteriota bacterium. Taxonomy (GTDB): domain Bacteria; phylum Acidobacteriota; class Vicinamibacteria; order Vicinamibacterales; family 2-12-FULL-66-21; genus JALZOC01. Next base: position 41,289 of record CAWGAS010000017.1, read on the forward strand.
GACCGCGAGCGCCGTCGTGCCGACCGCGAGCGCCGCAGCCAGCAGGTGTCGCAACATGAGTTGGAGTCGCGCGACGGTCAGTAGTCCGACAGGGCCTGGATGGCCTTCAGGACGTCGGCGGCCTGCGGGAGGATGACCTCTTCCAGGGTCGGATAGTACGCGACCGGCGTGTCGAGCGCGGCCACCCGGCGGACCGGCGCGTCGAGGTGCTCGAACAGCTGATCGGCGATGCGGGCGGCCAGCTCGGCGCCGAACCCGCACGTCAGCTGATCTTCGTGCGCGATGACGACGCGGTTCGTCTTCATGACGGCGGCCGCAATGCCCTCCCAGTCGAACGGCGCGATCGTCCGCAGGTCGAGCACCATGACGCTGATGCCTTCCTTCTCGGCCTGCTGCGCCGCGAGCAGCGACCGCTGGACGAGCGCGCCCCACGTGATCACGACGACGTCGGTGCCGTCGCGCCGGACGGAGGACTTGCCGAACGGCACCATGTAGTCGGGGCCGGGGTACTCGCCCTTGTTGTACGTCTGGCGGTAGAGGTGCTTGTGCTCGAGAAACAGCACCGGATCGTCGCAGCGGATGGCCGTGCGCAGGAGGCCGGCCGCGTCCTGCGCGTTCGACGGGAACGCGATGCGGATGCCGGGGCAGTGCGCGAAGATGCTCTCGCCGGACTGGCTGTGATACGGCGCGCCGCCGCGCAGGTACCCGCCGATCGCGGTGCGGATCACCATCGGACACGAGAACGTGTTGTTGGAGCGGTAGCGCAGCATCGACATCTCGTCGCGAATCTGCATCATCGCCGGCCAGATGTAGTCGAAGAACTGAATCTCGACGACCGGCTTGATCCCGCGCATCGCCATGCCGACGGCGCGCCCGATGATGGCGGCCTCGGCGAGCGGCGTGTTGAACACGCGCGCCGAGCCGTACGCGCGCTGGAGGCCGTGCGTCACCTTGAAGACGCCGCCCTTGCCCGGCACGGCGTCGAGCGCCGACTCGCGGCTGGCATCGGCGACGTCTTCGCCGAACACGACGATGCGCGGCTCGCGCGCCATTTCGTCCTTCAGCGTGCGGTTGATGGCCGCGACCATCGTCTCCGGCTTGCCTTCCGGGACGGGGGAGGTGCTGAAGGCTTCGGACGCCGGATTCACCGTGGGCGAGTAGACGTACAACGTCGCGGTTTCCGGGGCCGGCTTCTCCGCGTCCATCGCGCGCCGGGCCGCCGTGTTCACTTCTTCCTGGACCTCGTGCGCCAGGCTCTCGAGGTCGGCCTCGGTGGCGAGCCCTTCGGACAGGATGAACGCGGACAGCCGGACGATGGGGTCGCGCGTCGCTTCCTGCGCGCGCTCGTCCGGCGTCTTGTAGAGCTTCTCGTCGTCCGACAGCGAGTGGGAGTACGGGCGCACGACTTTGGCGTGGACGAAGGCCGGCCCTTTGCGGGCACGCGCGTAGGCGACGGCGTCCGTCATCGCGCGGTAGCTCTCGACGAAATCGGTGCCGTCGATGCTCTGCACGAACAGCCCCGGGAACGAGGCGACGAGCTTCGAGATGTCGCCGCCGGCCGTCTGGACTTCCACCGGGACGGAGATCGCGTAGCCGTTGTCTTCGACGAGATAGACGACCGGAAGACGGCCGAGACAGGCGGCGTTGAGCGACTCCCAGAACTCTCCTTCGCTCGTCGCCCCTTCGCCGACGGAGAGGTAGACGACTTCGTCGTGCCGGAAGCGCTGCTCCCGTCCCTCGATGGCGGTGACTTTTTCGTAGAGGCGGCCCGCTTCAGCCGAGCCGATCGCGTGCAGGCACTGCGTGCCGGTCGGGCTCGACTCCGACACGATGTTGAGACGCTTGTTGCCCCAATGGGACGGCATCTGACGGCCGCCGGAGCTGGGATCGTCCTTGGCGCCGACACCGCTCAGAAACATCTCGAGCGGCGTGACGCCGAGCGTGAGGCAGAGCGCGCGGTCGCGGTAGTAGGGGTAGAACCAGTCGTAGCCGGGCTTGAGCGTCAGGCCGGCGGCGACGAGCACGGCCTCGTGGCCGGCGCCGCTGATCTGGAAGAAGATCAGGCTCTGGTTCTTGAGCTGAATCTCCTTGTCGTCGATCCGGCGCGACAGCACCATCGTCCGGTAGGCGCGGAGCAGATCATCGCGCGTGAGCCCGTGGTAGCTCGGGGAGGCGCATCCGTCCGGGCGCGCGCGCCGTTGCTAACCGCCGTACCTTTCATGCGCGGGAGGTCCCTTTCGCCTGGTTATTGGCGTTGGCCCGGGCCGCTGGCCAAACGAGCCATTATAGCACCGGGCCTTCGACGAGTCGCTCGGCGAAGTCGGACGAGCGGCGTCGAGGCGAGGCCGGGGTATAATCGCCGGTCTTCCTCCTCGGAGAGAGGTGAAAGGTCCGTGACGTGAGTGTACAAACGGTCAGGCTCCATCGCTGGGACGAGATCGCGCTCGAGAAAGTGACCGAGATGATCTCCCGCAAGATCGTGACCGGCGAGCGGGAGATGCTGGCGCAGATCTATCTGAAGAAGGGGGCGCTCGTCCCGATGCACTCGCACGAGAGCGAGCAGATGACGTACGTGCTCCAGGGCGCGCTCAAGTTCCTGATCAACGGTGAAGAGATCACCGTGCGCGAAGGGGAAGTGCTGCACATCCCGTCGTGGGTCGAGCACCAGGCCGAGGCGCTCGACGACACCTTCGAGCTGGATCTGTTCAGCCCGATCCGTCAGGACTGGCTGGATCACACCGACGCGTACTTCCACGACGTGCCCCGGTAGGCCGCGTCCCTACCGGGTGCGCAGTGCCGGGCCCTACCGCGATGCGAAACGCAGCGGCCCTTCCGGCGATCGTCAGCGAGCCGGCCTTACGCGAGCCAGGAGCCGGTCAATGCACCTTACGGTCCCAGTCCGAGCGGCCGCCCGAGTACACGTCGAACTTGCGGCGCAGCCGGTTCATCTTCCATTTCAGGTAGCGGTATTTGATCTCCGCCGTGAGGCCGCCGCCGCCTCCCTTGAGATAGAAATACCCGAAGATCATGCCCGCCCAGGTGCGCCGCGTGCGCGACGGTCGGGCCGCCTCCTCCCGTCGCCGACAGGAACGAAATGGCGCCGATGATGATGACGAAGTACTTCGCCGGAATCGGGAAGAGCAGGAACATCAGGATCGGCCGGTTCGGGAAGTAGATCGCGAAGGCGAGCAGCAGGCCGTAGAGCGCGCCCGATGCGCCGATCGTCACGGCCCTGTAGGTCTCCGCGGCGAAGTCGAACGGCAGCAGCGCCACGAGCAGCGTGGTGATGGCCGCCCCGATCCCCGTGATCGCGTAGTACCGGATGAAGAACCTGGTGCCCCACATACGCTCGAGCTCGACCCCGAACATCCAGATGCCGAGCATGTTGAACAGGATGTGGGTGATGCCCGCGTGGAGGAACATGTAGGTGACCGGCTGCCAGATCCACTGGCGCTCGAACACCGCCTCCGGGATCAGCCCGAGGTAGCGCGTGATGACTCGGAAAGATGATGGTCGCGACGAAGGCGCCGATATTGGCCCAGATGAGCCACTTGACGGCCGGCGTGATAGGCCCCGGGCCGAACGAGTAGCTGGAAACGGTGGGGCGTGCGTAGCGCGTCATCGGCCCGAAGGTCCAAAGACACATCGTACCACAGGTACGAGTTGGTCCGGCTAAAGCCGCCATTCGCAAAGCTCGAGACGGCCCTGAGTTTTCATCGAAGGGCCGGATGCCACCGATGCTCGTCAGGACCTGATTTCGGGGATGACGACGTCCGCCGGCTGCGGGGCGCTCGGCCGCGGCGAACGATCGGGCAGCGGCAGCGCGCAGGCGGCCGCGAGCAGCGGAATGAACGCGAGGCCGACGAGCGTGGGCTCGATGCCCACGCGATCGGCGATGAGCCCGACGAGCGGGACGCTCAGGCCGCCGGTCCCCCAGGCGAACCCCATCATCAGCGATGACACGGTCGCGGCGCTCACGGGCGCCAGCGCCTGTCCGAAGGTCACGTTGACGGGCAGCGTCGACTGCAGGAACAGCCCGCCGATCGCGAGGACGATGACAAACGGCGCGCCCGTCAGAAACGGCGCGGCGACGAGGAACGGGCACGACGCGACGAGCGACAGGGCGATGACCTTCCGCGCGCCGAACCGATCCGCCGCCGGGCCTCCGAAGAATCCGCCGATGCCGCTGCCGAACAGATACAGCGCGACGGCCGCGCCGGCTTCGCCGACGCTGTATCCCCGTCGCGTGAGCATCACCGGCACGAACGTGGCGAACGACAGCGACGTGAACGTGCGAAGGACCACGATCGCGTACAGGAGCCCCAGCGGCTTCGCGTACGGACGAAGCGCCCCGAATCCGCCGCGCGCGCGACGGCTGCAGCGGTATCGGCGGCACGCGACTGAGGAAGAACGCCACGACCGCCAGGCCGGGAATCGCCAGCAGCGGCGTCCATTCGATCCCGAACCGCTGCGCGAACGGCGCGAACACCAGCGGACCGAACGAAAACCCGAGCGTGCCGCCGGTGATGTAGACCGACATCGCGAAGCCGGGCCGATCGCCCCCGAGGCGGTGCGCCAGCGCGGCCGCGGGCGGATGAAACGCCGCGGCGCCGAGACCTCCGATAATCAGAATCACCGCGAGCGTCGGCGTCGACGTGGCGAGGCCGATGAGGCTCAGCACGCTGACGGAGACGACCGGGCCGACCATCACGAGCAGCGCGCGGCCGCCATCGGTCCGCCAGATGCCCGAACCCGATCTGCGCCACCGACGCCGCGAGCTGAAAGAGCATCGTCAGCGTCCCGGCCGCGGCCAGCGTGAGACCGAGTCGCGGGATCAGCAGCGGCAGCAGCGGCGCGAAGATGTTGCCGTAGCCGTCCACCATCATGTGGGCGCTGGCCATCAGCAGGATGGTCGGGTGGAGCCCGAACAGGAGTCGCCGCTCTCGCCTTCATGACGACGGCCTGAGCCGGCGCAGGACGCGTTTCAGGGCCTCCTCGAATTCGGCGATGCGAAGCAGGCGCGCCGAGATCGACGAGCGCGACCACGCCGGCGCCAATCGCGGCCGTGACGCGAACGGCCTTCCACAGGAGCGCGTCGCCGGGAATCGCGCGCGTCAGCCACGCCGACGTGCACCAGGCCGCCAGGCCCATGACGATCGACGCGATGACGATCTTGAGCAGCGATGTGGCGATCCGGCGCCCCTCGAGCCCGCCGAGCCGGCCCCGGAGCAGCCAGAGCAGCGCCACGGCGTTGAACATCGCCGCCAGTGCGGTCCCGAGCGCGAGGCCGCGGTATCCCATCACGCGAACGAGCGCGAGGTTGATCGCGAGGTTCACCAGCACCGAGAGGACGCTGACGATCACGGGCGTGCGGCTGTCGCGCAGCGAGTAGAACGTCGGCGAGGCGATCTTCACCGCCGAGTAGCCGAGCAGCCCGGGCGCGTAGAACATCAGCGCGGCGGCCGTCGCGTGCGTGTCGGCCGGATTGAACCTTCCGTGCTCGAGCAGCAGCGCGACGATCGGCTCGGCCAGCACCATCAGACCGACCGTCGCCGGCACGTTCAGCATCAACATCATCCGCAGGGCCCCCGACACGGCCCGGCGAATCGCGGGCAGATCGGCGGCCGTCGCATGGCGCGCGATGTCGGGGAGCGACGCCGTGGCAATCGACACGCCGAAGAGGCCGATCGGCAAGTACATCAGACGGAAGGCGGCGTTGAGCCAGGAGACGGCCCCCTGCGGCTCGCTCGGACGCCAGGATGCGTGTTCACGACGACGTTGATCTGTACTGCCGCGAGCCCGAGCGTGCCCGGACCAATCAGCCGGAGGATTTCGCGCAGGTCGGGATCCTTGAAGTCGAGGACCGGCTGGTAGCGGAAGCCCTCCCGCCGGAGCACCGGCCACTGCAGGAGAATCTGGCCGAGCCCGCCGAGGAGCGTGCCGATCGCGATGCCGGCGATCCGCGGCAGGCCGACCGACTGGCATCAGCGGCACCAGCGCGAACGCGCACACGATCGTCGCCACGTTGAACATCGCCGGCGACAGCGCGGGAATGAAGAACCGGCGCAGCGAGTTCAGCATGCCCATCATCGCGACCGAGACGGCGATGGTCGGTGAGAAACGGCAGCATGATCCGCGTCAGCTCGGTCGTCAGCTCGAGCTTGCCCGGGCGTCTCGCCGAACTTCGGCGCGAGGGTGTGGATGATGGGGGCGGCGAAGATGATGCCGAGGACGACGAGCGCGCCCGTGACGAGCAGCAGCGAGTTGATGACGAGATTGCCGAGGCGCCAGGCCGCGTCGCGCCCGCGCTCGGTGAGCGTGCGCGTGAAGGTCGGCACGAACGCCGCCGTCATCGCCCCTTCGGCAAACAGATCGCGCAGCAGGTTGGGGACCCGGAACGCGACGTTGAAGGCGTCCATTTCAGGCCCGGCGCTGGCGCCGAACAGCGCCGCCAGTACCGTCTCCCGGGCCACGCCGAGCACCCGGCTGGCCATCGTCGCGACGCCGATCAGCCCTGCGGAGCGGGCCAGCCTCGAGCTCACCGCGGGACGACCGGTGTGATGGCCGGCGCGACGACCGGCCTGATGACGCTCATCAGAAGGGACCAGCGTACCACACGGCCTTTACATCCATTACACAGGTCGCGGCGTCGGTCCGGCTGGAGGCGCGGCAGCCCGCCTTCGCAGCGCTCATGACCCCGGCTGCTTCGGCGCGGCAGGCTCGGCCTTCTCAGCGCTGAGTACCTGGAAAGCGTCCGATTTCGCGCTTTCCGGGCAGTCCCGTGCCGGAATCGAGACGCGCGCACCAAAAAAAAGCCCCTGCCTTGCGGCAGGGGCTAAGTGGAGGATGGATGAGAGGCTTGTGCGTGCCTTTCAAAAGATTAGACGGCACACCCGTGAAAAAGGTTTGGTGAAATCACCCGCCCAGCTTGCGGCGGACGATCTCGTTGATCGTGCGTCCGTCGGCGCCTTTTCCCGCCGAGCTTCGGCATCACCGCTTTCATCACCCGGCCGAGGTCCTTGGCTGAGGTCGCGCCGCTCTCCTGGATGGCCTCGTCAACCGCCCGCTCGAGATCCGCCGGGATCCACCGGCGGCGGCAGGTAGGCCTCGAGCATCGAGATCTCCGCGATCTCTTTCGCGGCGAGCTCGGCGCGCCCGCCTTTCTCGAACTGTTCGGCGGAATCGCGGCGCTGCTTGATCAAGGACGAGATGACCTGTTGGGACTCGGCCTCGTCGAGCGCCCGGCCCTTCTCGACTTCCTTGTTCACGAGCGCCGCTTTGGCCATCCGCAACGGTGCGAGCCGCGATTGATCCTTGGCGCGCATCGCGGCGGTGATGTCCTTGCTGATTTGATCCATCAAAGGCATGTCTGACTCCTGCGCCGCACGGTGACTCACCGCCATGCGCTGCGGGAATAGTACATTGCCAGTGACCAGTTTCCAGTAACCAGTTTCCAGTGGGCCGTCTGGCACGGCTGGCAACTGGCTTGCCGGCGGCCAGTTGCCGTGTGAGAATGCCCGGGCTCTTCAGCGATTACAGGGTACCGGCCGTCTCGTGCGGCCCGCTGGAGCGCCACAGGTATGTCCTACTCGATGCCACGCGCGCTGGCGGCCGCGCTTGCCGGAGCGCTCTTCGGGGCCGCGTGCCTCACGGTGGCCTTCGCCCGGGATCCCGTGGTCGCGCTGGACATGGATCGGGATCTGCCGCGCATCACGTCCGGCTTCCATCCGGTCGAGCGCAATCGCGACGACACCTTTGCCTGGACGGGGCGCAGCGCCGCGGTCAGGCTGCCGGGCCTCGATCGCCGGATTCCGTGGCACTGTTCGGTCCGCGTTCGCGGCGCACGGAGCGCCCCGCTCGTGCAGCCGTCCGTTGACGTCGCGATCGACGGGATCACGCTCGCGAGCGCCACGGTCACGAACGACTATCGGGATCTCGACGTGCAAGCCGCCGCGCAGCCGCCCCGGTCCGGCTTGATTCTCACCATCGCCAGCTCCACGACGTTCGTGCCCGGTCCGACCGACCGCCGCGAGCTTGGTGTGCAGGTGGATCGCGTTGTCTGCCGGCCCGCCGGGGGGCTCGCCTTTCCTCCGCGGCGCGCGCTGCTGACCGCGGCGATCTCGGGCGCGGTTTTCGGGGCGGCGCTCGTGCTCGTCGGTCTGACGGCCGGGGGCGCCATCGCGGGAGCCGCGCTGTTGGCCGTTGCGCAGGCCGTGCCGCTTTCGACCGGGCCGGCCCCCTACAGTCTCTATCAAGCCAGAGCGGCCTGGACCGCGGTGTGGGTTGCGGCCGGGATGGTGCTGAGCGTCGCGATCGTCGAGCAGTGGCGGCGTCGTCCGCTCGAGGCGGCCGCCAGGTTTGTCGTGGCCTTCTCGGCTTGCGCCCTGTTCGTTCAGCTCCTCGTGCTGCTCCACCCGCTCAAGGCGGTCATCGATGCCGTGTTCCACGCGCACAGGTTCGAGTGGGTGCTCGGCGGCCGCTACTACTTCACGCAGGTCATGCCGGACGGGGTGCGCTTTCCGTACGCGATCGGCTTGTACGTGGCGGCCGCGCCGTGGGCGGCCGTCGCGAGCGACCACGTCGCGCTGCTCCGGATTGTCGTCTCGGTCACCCACGCCCTGGCCGGCGCGCTGCTGTATCCGATGGTCGTCCGCGTGTGGGGCGACAGCCTCGCCGGCGCCGCGGCCGTGGTGCTCTTCCACCTGGTGCCGCTGCCGTATGTCGTCATCGGCAACGCCAACCTGACGTACGGCTTCGGCGCCTCGATCGCGATTGCGACGATGATGGCCGCGACCCTGTTGCCGCTCCGGTCGCGCGATTTCCTCCAGCTCGCCGTCCTGTTCCTCCTCGCGTCGCTCGCGTTCCTGTCGCACGTCGGCGTGTTCCCGCTCCTGCTCGCGGCGCTCGTCGCGTCCGCGGTCCTCTACCGCTGGCGCGGTGGGTCGGAACTCCGCGCACCGTCGCGGGCGGTCTTTCTCGCCGCGATGCTGGCCGCGGTGTTCTCTGTCGTCGTGTACCACGGGCAGTTCGGCGAGGCGTACGAGACGCTGAACCGCGTGCGCGCGCGGGGTGCGACAGCCCAGGCGCCGGGGTCAGACCCCGGTACAGTACGGGGGTCAGACCCCGGTACGGTACAGGGGTCAGACCCCGGTACCGTACCGCTGTACCGCCGGGCCGTCAGGGCGGCGGGGCTGGGCGTGACCGATTTCGGCTGGCCGATCGTCCTGCTGGCCGGCGCCGGGATCTGGCGGGTGTGGTCGGGCGGCGGGCGCGACCGGCTGACGCTCGTCCTGGCCGCCGTGGGCCTGACCTACGTGGCATTTGTGGCCATGTCGGTGGCGGCGCCGGTTGAAGCCGGGTTCCTGCGGTATGCCGACGAGTTCATTTCCAGGGTCGACTACGCGACCATCCCCGCGGTTGTGATCCTTGCGGCGCTCGGCGCCGCCTGGGCGTGGCGCGCCGGGACGATGTTGCGGATCGCGTCAGCGGGGCTCGTGCTCGCCGCCGGGATCTCCGGCGTGCAGCGATGGATCGCGTGGCTGGGGTAGTCCTTTTTCCAACGGCTCGCTTCCCTGACTGTCAGGGAAGCGAGCGCGTCTGCAGTTACTTCGCGCTGAACTCTCTCATGCGCGCTGCAGTTCCCTCGCGACCTCTTCGAGACGGTCGTAGCTGGTCGCGGCGCCTTTCTCCATGCCGGTCTTGATCACCATGTCGCGGACCTCCAGCGACGGATAGCGCGCCGTGACGGTGAGGCGCGTCTTGCCGTTCTCCTCCGTGAACACCGAGGTCACGAGCGATTCGCCATCGGGGAACGGCTCGAAGAACTCGGTGAAGACCAGTCGCTCGGGGGGCGCGATCTCGCGATACACGCCGTAGAAGGCGGGGTAGTCGCCCTCGGGCCCGCGGCCGACGAACCGCCACGCGCCGCCGACGCGGAGGTCGATTTCACAGACGGGGACCGAGTGCTTGTCGCTGAGGACTCCCCACCACCGCTTGACGTGCTCGGGCTTGGTCATCGCCTCGAACACGAGGTGCCGGGGCGCGTCGAACAGGCGCGTCAGGGCGATCTCGCAATCCGAAGGGGTCGTCACCTTGAAGGTGTGGCTATTTGCCACGCTGCTTACGGCCATGTTTCTTCTCCTTCTGTTTTGCTTCTGTTTCAGTTCCTGCAGATAGGTATCGAGGCGGTCGAGGCGCGCTTCCCAGACGTGCCGATAACGCTCGGCCCATTCGGCGACCTCCTTGAGGGGGCCCGCCTCGAGCCGGCACGGCCGCCACTGGGCCTCGCGTCCCCGTGCAATCAGGCCGGCGCGCTCGAGCACGCGCAGGTGCTTCGAGACGGCCGGCATGCTCATGTCGAACGGCTCCGCGAGCTCGGTGACCGAGCATTCGCCCGAGACCAGGCGCGCCAGAATCGCCCGGCGCGTCGGGTCCGCCAGGGCGGCAAACGTGGTGCTGAGTTGATCGGCTGCCATGTGTATTGAACCAATAAGTTAATTAACCTATAGGTTTAATACAACACGTGGCGGTGCTTGTCAAGCTACGGCGCGGTCTGGTCCGGCTGACGTCCGGACGCCACCGATACATGGTAGGTCCGGCTTCAGCTTGTAACGGTGGCGTCCGGCTTCAGCCGGACCAATTCCCCGGTGTCAGGACGCGTCGACCTCGCGCGCCTGGACCGCGCTCTCGTACACGGCGCGATAGCGCCCGTCCACCGCGGCGGCGCTGAACTCGCGCTCGATCGTCTCGCGCGTCCCCGACAGCGTGCGCCGCTTGTGCTCCAGGAAGTACACGATCGCCCTGGCCAGCGCGATCGGCTGCTCGCCCGGCACGATCGACACGTCGGGACCGAACAGCGCGTTCAGCTCGAGCCCCCCGGGGTTGTCGCTCGAGACGACCGGCGTGCCGCACGCCAGCGCCTCCACCGCCACGGTCGGCAGCGCCTCCAGCCTCGACGGCAGCACGAACACATCCGCCGCGGCGCAGTAGCGCGCGACCGTCGCGTTGTCCACGAGCCCCGCGAACGTCACGTGCCGCTCGGCGCCGGCCGATCGGGCGGCCGACTGCAGCTCCTCGAGGAGCGTGCCTTCCCCGCAGATGATCAGCCGCGTGTCCGGATACGCGTGCAGGACGTCGGCCATCGCCTCGATCAGGATCCGCTGGCCGGCCAGCGGGTGCAGCCGCTTGACGTTCAGGAGCATGTGCCGGTTGGCGATGCCGAGCGCCTCGCGCTCGTTCGCCTGCGCGTCCTCGCCGTGCCAGACGAACTCCGCGCCGACCGGTGGATAGATCACGCGCGCGTCGCGGCGGCCGAGCCCGAGCTCGAACGCGCGCGACATCAGCCGATCGCTGTAGAACGTCACCTGCGAGGCGCCGCGGTAGGCGCGGGTGAACAGGTCCGGCCGGAAACGTTTGCGCGTGTAGTGCCAGATCTCGGTGCCGTACAGCGTGAGCACGACCGGTATCCCGCGCCGCCGCGCCAGCAGGACCGCCAGCTCCGCGAGCAGCCCGTTGCTGTGCACGTGGACGATGTCGGCGCGGGCGAGACAGGGGGCGAGGGCGCGCGCCATCCTCACCGCGCCCAGGAGAGAGCCGGCGAGCGGGATGCGATCGATGACGCTGCCGCTCCGGCGGGCGATCCACGTCACGGGACCCGGCAGCGGAATCCTGCCGCTCGCGCGCGGAAGGTGCGCGACGTATTCGACCGCGTCGCCGCGCGACTTCGCCCACTCGCCGAGGTGGCAGGGCAACAGCGCGTTGGCCGCCTGATCGGGGGGAAGGTGCGGGGTGACGTGGAGGATGTGCATTCTCTAAAGGTTCCGCCGGGTTCCACAGGGTTCCGCGGGGTTCTACAGGGTTCTGTTCCACACGGTTCCGCGAGGTTCTACAGGGTTCAGGGTTCAGGGTTCAGGGTTCGGGGTTCAAGGTTCTGTTCTGTCACGGAGCGTACGCGCGGCGGAACTCGCCAAACGTCGACGGTGTCGCGCCGAGCTCGCGCGTGGCAAACGCAAGGAACCGGTCGAGCCGGTCGCAGAAGGCGTCGAGCTCGGCCTGCGTCCGGTTGTAGGGGCTTCCGCCGACGATCGCCTCGCTCGAATGGAACAGCAGGTTGAGCACCGGTTCCTGCGCCGCCGCCAGATCCCGCGCCAGCGCGATCATGTCCTCGAGCGACGAGTACGACGGGCGGAGCCATCGCATGCGCAGCAGGCGGAGCGCGCGCAGCACGCGCTTGGTGGTGTACGGCCGCGGCGCGCGCGCGTACAGCGTACTGCAGCAACTTCGGGAGCCGCCGGTTCAGCGCCGCGGAGACCGGCACTTCGAGGACGTCGCTGCAGCCCGGCCTGGTGGCGCTGTCGTAGGCGAGGAAATACGGCGTCAGCGGCGCGTCGACGAACTCGGGGCCTCCCTTGTGCGATTCGTAGAAGAGCGGCGCCACGCTCGACTCGACCAGATACCCGAGCCGTTCGAGGCACGCGACGTGATCGGCCGAGAACCCGAACCGCCCGGACCGGTACGACACGGGCCGCGTCCCGGACGCGGCGGTGATCGCGCTCGTGAGCGACTCGAGCTGCTGCTCGAACTGGACGCGCGGCAGCGACGAGGCGTACGGATGCCGGCGCACGTCGGCCTCGGAGCACGGCGGCGTTTCCCAGGCGTGGTGATGCGCGCCGATTTCGCAATCGCCGCCCGCGAGCAGCCCGCGAAGCACGTCGGCCGACCGGGGATCGCACGCGACCGGATACGTGATGACGTAGGTCGGCCGCACGCCGTGCCTGGCAAACAGCGCGTGCAGCCGCGGCAGCGCGTAGATGTTCTCGAACGTCTGCCGCGCGCGCGCGGCGGCGTCCCACTGGTTGTCGCCTTCGGTGTCGATGCCGACGAGGAGCCTCATCGGTCCTGGTCCGAGTCCCCCAGCGTGACGTGCCAGCGGTCGACCTTCTCGTAGAAGCCCGGCCCCACCTCCAGCGCGTTGACCTTCACGACGAACTCCATCGTCGACTTCACCTGGAAGTAGCCGGCGCGGCGGAGCAGGCGCCGGAAGCTGCCGTGCGACGCGAACGCGCGGATCTTGTCGGAGTCCGCTTCACGCGCTTCCCGGTCGACCCAGCGGAGCAGCGTGCTGAGCGTCGGCTCGTCGTCGGGATCGGCCAGGAAGTCCACGAGCAGCGTGACGCGTCCGCGCGGCTCGTGGAGGTGGCGGTAGACCGCGTAGCCGACGTGGCGATCGTCGCGGCGCAGGACGGCGATGCTGTAGCGGACGTGCGGCGCCGAGACGTACTTCCAGTTGAGGTACGCGGCGTCGCGGCGCACCGCCAGGTCGAATTTCGGCGCGAGCTCGTCCCACAGCGCCGTGAAGCTCTCGTCGAAGCGTCGAATCAGCCGCACCTCGGCCCGCAGCGGCCGCGAGCGCGCGACGATCTTGACGATCGGCAGCGTCAGCGCCGACACGAGCCGGTTGATCGGCTGCGGCCAGTTCGGCCGGCGCAGCGCGCGGCGCGTCAGCGGCTTGACCAGGCAGGGCACCGGACCCACGTCGGGCCAGCGCAGCTTCTGGAACAGCCGGTACGACGAGTCCGACAGCCCGAGGCCGAGCGACGCGCCGACGTTGCGATCCCAGGTCCGGAAGAGCGACTCGCCGAGCCCCTGCCGCTGGCGTTCGGGCGCGACCATGACGTCCATGCCCCAGGATCGCCTGCACCTCCCGCCCGGCGACCGACAGCTTCACCGGCATCGTCGCGTACTGCCCGACGATGGCGGTGCCTTCGCGCGCGATCCAGATCTCGGGCTCCTGGCCGGGGTTGTTCGGGTTGCGCCGGTACTGCCAGTCCCAGCGCAGCCGGCTCGCCTCGGCCGCGTCGTGGCCGAACACACGCCGGTACAGCGCGTCCACCGAGCGCCTGTCCTCCGGCTTGTATCGATCGATCTCCGCCACGCCTCAGGCTCCCGCCAGTACGTATTCCATGTTGCTGATGAGCGCGTCCTGGGTGACCGCGCTGTCGCGCAGCCACCGCGCGATCGGCGCCGGCAGCCGGCGCACCGTCGCCGTCACGTGCAGCTCCTCGCGGACGATGCGCAGGCCGGCGGCGGCAATCTGCGCGCGCAGCCGCGCCACGCGGACCTTCTCGAGCAGGTCGTCTTCCTTGACTTCGCCGCGCCGCGCCGCCTTGATGAACGAGTTCTCGTGGGCCGGCTCCTTGAGCGTCCACGGCGCGTGACGGGCGAGCGTCCGGAACGTCGCGAACGCGATGCGGCGTCCCGACGATCAGGTGCAGCGGCACCGGGATCTCGCAGGCGCGGCAGGTGCGCGCCGGCGAACGACAGATACGGCGCCGTCGACAGGTAGACGTGCCCGCGCGGCGCGAGGACGCGCGCGCACTCGCGCAGATACAGCGGGGCGTCGGCCACGTGCTCGATGACGGCGTGCGACAGCACGAGGTCGAACGCGCCGTCGGGAAACGGCAGCGCCATGCCGTCGGCGAGGGCGAAGTGCAGGTTGCGCAGGCCGCGCTCGCGGCCGAGGCGAACGCCCGCATCCTGGAACCGCTCGACCGGATCGATGCCGACCACCGCCGCGGCTTCCTCGGCGAGCGACAGCGGCATGCCGCCGCCGCCGCAGCCGGCGTCGAGCACGCGGCCGCCGACGGTCACGCCGGCGCGCTCGAGAAACGCGATGACCTTCGCGCTCCGGTGGTACTCGAACAGCGCGTAGTCGTACTCGGAGCGAAACCGCAGGTCCGCGTGCGCTTTGATCGCGCCGTCGTCAATCCTGCGCACGCCCGCCCGTCTGCGTCACACGCGTCTGCTTCAAGAAAGGTCGATTCCCGACTGTCAGTTATCCGATGAGGTGTACGTGCCGTGAGCCGCGCGGCCGTACGTGTCAGTATACCGGTAGGTCCCCACCGCGAGCGAAGCGAGCCGCCCTATCGGCGACCGGAGCCGCCCTACCGCGAGCGAAGCGAGCGGCCCTACCGGCGACCGAAGGGAGCGGCCGCTTCGCACTTGCGGGCCTGCGCTAGGGCAGGCCCCTACCGTATAATTCGACGTTCGCCGCCGGACGGCTCTCCAATATCCATGGACTCTCGTCTCCCGTCTACCGACGAATCCGTCGCGCTCGCCATCGAGGGCGGCGCCCCCGTGCGGCGCGCCCGCTTGCCGTTGACGCGGCCGTGGATGGGAGAAGCCGAGGCGGAAGCGGCCGCGCAGGCCGTCCGGCGCCAACCTGCTGATCGGCGGCGGCCCTGCGGCGCGCGTCGCCGAAGCGGCGCTCGCGACGCACCTCGACGGGGCACGGCCGCTGTTCCTCAACTCGTGCAGCTCGGCGCTCGAAGCGTCCGTCCTGCTCTCCGGTGTCGGGCCCGGCGACGAGGTCGTGCTTCCGAGCTTCACGTTCGTCTCCTGTGCCAACGCCGTCGTCCGCGCCGGCGCGAGGCCGGTGTTCGCGGACCTCGATCCCGCCACCCTCAACATCGATCCCGTGGCGATCGAACGCGTCATCACTCCGCGGACCCGCGCCGTCATGGTGGTCCACTACGCGGGACGCGCGTGCGACATGACCGCCATCCTCGAACTGGCGGACCGTCATGGCCTGCGCGTCATCGAAGATGCGGCGCACGGGCTCGGCGCGCGGTGGCACGGCCGGCCGCTCGGCACGATTGGCGATTTCGGCTGCTTCAGCTTTCACGGCACGAAGGACGTGGTGTGCGGCGAAGGCGGGGCGCTGGTCTGCCGCAGCGACTCCGACCGGCAACGCGCCGAGATCATGTCGGAGAAGGGGACGAACCGCGCGGCGTTCCTCCGCGGTGAGGTCGACAAGTACACGTGGGTGGCCGAGGGCAGCAGTTTCGTCGCGTCCGACGTGCTCGCGGCCATCCTGACGGTGCAGCTCGGCCGCCTTCCGGCGATGCTGTCGCGGAAGCGCGCGCTTGCCGCACGCCTGTCCGCGCGCCTGGCCCCGCTCGCCGATCGCGTGGTGCTCCCCGAGGAGTGGCCCGGTGTCGAGGGCAACTGGCATTTGTATCCCGTGCTGGTGCCGCGAGACGTGCGCACGCGTGTCCTGGCTGCGCTCCAGGCCGAAGGCATCGGCGCCACCTTTCACTACGTGCCGCTGCACGATTCGCCGTTCGGCCGCGACCGGTTCGGCTATTCCACCGGCGACTTGCCGGCGACCGAGCTGGTCAGCGCATCGCTCGTTCGCCTTCCGCTGTTTTCCGCGATGTCGGACGACGACCTCGAGGATGTGGCCTCCGCCACGATGAAGGTCGTGACACGCCTGGTTTCGCCTCGCGCTCCCGCCTGATGGAGGCTGGCGCGGCCCCGGCGTCCTCAGCGCGCATGCCGCGAGCCGGGCGCGCCTGGTTTGCCGCCGTGCTGATCGTCGCGGCGGCGCTGCGCTGCGGTGCGCTCGACAAGCCGCTGTACGTCGACGAGATCAGCACCATCACCGTCGCGTCGCAGCCGCTCGCCTCGATGGCCACGGTGATGCGGCAGATCGACGCGAGCCCGGCGCTCTACCCGTTGCTGCTGCATTTCTGGATGGGCGTCAGCCGCGCCGACGCCTGGGTCCGGCTGCTCTCCGCGATCTTCGGCGTCCTCGCGGTGCTGGTCGTCGGGCTGGTGGGCTGCCGCGCGTTCGGGTGGCGGGCCGGCGTGGCGGCGGCGGCCGTCATGGCGATTGCCCCCGCGCACGTCGAATACGCGCAGTACGTCCGGAGCTACAGCCTGTTCACCCTCCTGGTCGCCGTGCATGTCCGGCTCGTCATCGACTGGATGGACGAACGGGTGCCCCTGACCGCCGGCCGGGCGGCCGTCTTCGTGCTCGTGACGGTCGCGCTGTTCTACACGCACTATCTTTCGTTGCTCCTCCTGCCGGCGGAAGGCCTGTTCGTCCTCGTGCGCGGGTGGCAGGCGCGGACGCGTCTTTTTGCGTGGACGGCCGCGGTGTGCACGGCCGGCGTGCTGTTCGTGCCCGGCGTCCCGCTGCTGCTCCACAACGTCGAGTACGACCGCATCCGGAACGACGATCGCCCCGAGCCTCAGGCGCTCGTCCGCGTCGTTCCGAATCTCGTCTCGGACCTGAATCTCGGGCCGCGCAGCCTGGGCTTCGACGACCCCGTCACGCGGCGCGTCACGATGGCGGCTGCCGCGATCCTGTTTCCCGTGTTGTGGGTCGCCGGCGTCGCGTCGGGGATGCGGACCCGCCGCGACCTGGTCCTCCTGTTCTGCGCCGTGTCGATCGTGCCGATCGCGATCTACATCGGCTCGGGCCGGCGGCTCGTCGCGCTGCGGTTCTTCGTGCCGTTCATGGCGGGATACCTCGTCCTGCTGGGCTGCGGCCTGGCCTCGCTGTCGCGGCGGCGCGCGGTCCTGGTGTCGATCGCGCTGATCGTCCTGTGCGCGATCCCGCTTGCGCACTTCTTCACGCGGTACTCGTGGAGCTACGATCATCGCGCCGTGGCCCGGGCGATCGCGCAGCAATCGGCCCCGGGCGACGTCATCATGGTCGTCCATCCGTACGAGGCGTTTTATCTACCGCTGGTATCTGGGCGAGCAATTGCCGATACGAGGGCTGGTCTTCACCGCGCTCGAGGATCAGGAAGGCTACGTGATCAAGCCGCCGCCGGTCGAGCTCGAGCGGGCGCGCGCGCGCATCGGCGCGGTCGCCGCCGTCTACTCCAGGATCTGGATCGTCGGGCAGTCGACGCGGTCGTTTGCGTCCGACGCCCGCGAGGAGGCCCGCGTGCTCGCCTGGATGGATGAAACGTTCACGCGCGACGGCCGACCTGGGTGCGCTGACGGGAAACGATCCGATCGTCCGCCTGTACACGGTCCGGCCGGCGCCACGCTCCTTCGGGCTGATGCGATGACGTCCGGGCCGGTGGATTTCACGCTGGTCGTGGCGTGCTACAACGAGGAGCCGATCCTCGAAGCCAGCGTGGCGGAGACCTTTCAGGTGCTGGACGCCTTGCGCTGGCGATCCGAGATCATCTTCGTGGACGATCGGAGCCGCGACAGCACCCGGGCCGCGATCGAGCGCATCGTGGCGGCCCACCCGGACTCGCATGCTTCGGACAATCCTTCACGACGTCAACGTCGGACGCGGGGGCACGGTGACCGATGGCATCCGGGCCGCGCGGGGTCCGCTCGTCGGCTTCATCGACATCGACCTCGAGGTCCACGCGCGTTATCTCCTGCCGTGTCTCCTGGCGCTCGAGGCGGGCGCCGACGTCGCCACCGCGCTTCGCGTGTACCGCTTCAGCTGGCGCTCGCTCGATCGCTACGTGATGAGCCGCGGATACCGCTGGCTGATGGCGCAGCTGATCGAGGTCCCCGTGCAGGACACCGAGACCGGCTTCAAGCTCTTCCGGCGGGAGCGCATCCTTCCCGTCCTGGATCGGTGCGTCGATCGCGGGTGGTTCTGGGACACGGAGGTCATGGTCCGATCGCACTACGCCGGCTTGCGCATCGTCGAGATTCCGGCGCTGTTCCTGCGGCGGTTCGACAAGCAGTCCTCCGTCCGCGCCGTCCGCGACAGCGTGGACTACTTCGTGAAGCTGTGGCGGTTCCGATCGGTCGTGCGCGCGCTGAAGGGGCAGGCGTGAAGGCGCTGCAGGAAGTGGGCGCCGGGCGGATCCTGCGGTTCCTCTGGGTGTCGGTGCTGCTGAGC
Source organism: uncultured Acidobacteriota bacterium (assembly GCA_963820645.1). Taxonomy (GTDB): domain Bacteria; phylum Acidobacteriota; class Vicinamibacteria; order Vicinamibacterales; family 2-12-FULL-66-21; genus JALZOC01. The sequence goes on from CAWGAS010000017.1 coordinate 59,953, forward strand.
GTGCTGCGGCGGACGTGGGTGCCGCCGGCCCGCGCGCTGTTCCTGCGCCTCTGCGGGGCGACGATTGGATCGCACACCGTCATCCACCGGGTGACGCTCATCAACGTGGACCGCGGCGGCTTCCGCGCGCTGCGTGTCGGCGACAACTGCTTCCTCGGCGACGAGGTGCTCATCGACCTCGCCGGCCCCGTCACGCTCGAGGATCACGTGACGCTGGCGGCGCGCGCCACCGTGCTCACGCACCTGAACGTCGGCTATCGCGATCATCCGCTCCAGGCCGCGTTTCCCTCGCAGACCGCGGGCGTGATCGTGCGCCGCGGGTCGTTCATCGGCGCCGGCGCCACCCTGCTGGCCGGCACGTCGGTCGGCCCCGAAGCGTTCGTCGCCGCCGCCAGCCTGGTGAACCGCGACGTCGCGGAGCGGGAGACCGTCGGCGGCGTGCCGATCCGCACGTTAGCCGGCCGGTGGCGTCCGGCTTTAGCCGGACCAAGAGCCTGGGGTGGCGCTCCGGCTTCCGAAGCTGGTCTCCGGCTGGAGCCGGACTATCAGCCGGATTCGCACTTCCTGTGGCGTCCGGCTTCAGCCAGACGGCAGCTCTTCACCCGGCCCTCGCGCGACCCGGTGCGTCATAATTGACACCCATGACTTTGACTCGCGTGCTGTTCGTCTTCTCCGTGGCGCTGGGTCCGGCACTGGCCTCCGCGCAGGATCAGCCGGCGTCCGCGCCCGCGGCCCCGGCAAGACCTCCCGGCACGGCGATCGCCGCCGAGCTGAAGGTCGTCGCCGAGGGGTGGGCGCTCCTTGCGCAAGGGGATATCCCGAGAGCCGCCGCGAAAGCCGAGCAGGCGATCAAGGTGGCGCCGCGCCACCCGTCCGCCGTCTGGCTCGCGCTCGAGGTCGAGATCGCGAAGGGCGACTCGCGTGGCGGGCTCGACTACTACGACCGCTGGCTCGGGCAGCGGACGCTGGAGGAGCCGGCGATGCTGCGGCGGATCTCGGACGCGTCGCTGCGCGAAGAGGCGTCGCAGCGCCAGGAGCCTGCCGCGCGGCTCGAGGCGCTGCGTGGCCTGGCCGAGGACGGCGACGCGCGCGCGGCCGACGAGCTGCGTGCGTTCGGGTCGAAACCGGGAATCGCCGGGACCCACGCGCTGGCGGCCCAGGGTGACGAGCGCTCGGTGAAGGCGCTGATTGACAGTCTCAGCGGCCCGTCCGTGGACGTGCGCACGCTCACGGCGCTCGGGTCGAGCGGCCGGCCGGAAGCGGTCGCGCCGATCGCCGACCTGCTCACGGATACCAGGCAGGAGATTCGCGGCTTCGCGGCCGAGGCGCTCGGCAAGCTCGGCCGGCGCGACGTGGCGCCGCGGCTGACGCCGCTCTTGAGCGACCGCAGCGTCTGGGTACGCGCCAAGGCCGCGGGCGCGCTGTATCGGCTCGGCGACAGCACCGGCCAGGCCACCCTGCAGGAGCTCGCGGCCGACGCGTCGCCCGAGGTGAAGCTGCTCGCCGCAGAGGGGATGGCCGTCCGTCCCGACGCCGCGTGGATGGCGCTCGTCAAGGAGCTCGCCGCGTCGCCGAATCCGCAGATCAGCGTGGGCGCGGCGCGGCTGCTCGGACCGCACGACCCGGAGCTCGCGCGCGCCGTGCTCGAGCCGCTGACGTCCAGCGAGAACGGCGCGATTCGCGAGCTGGCGTCGCAGGCGCTCGGCGAGGCGATGACCAGCGACCTCACGCTGCTGCGCCGCCTGCTGAGGAGCCCCGCGCGGCTCACGAGGATTCGAGCGGCCGCGCGCGTGCTCGCGCTCACGCGCTAGCGGACGCGGGCAGCAGATCCCGTGCTGGCGCGCCTCCGGAATCTCTTTCGTAACCTGGCGATCTACGGCGCCGGCGACGTCGCGATGTCGATCGTCAGCCTGCTGCTGCTCCCCGTCTACACGCGCTACCTGTCCCCCTCCGACTACGGCATCATCGCGATGCTGCTCACGATCGAGGCGGTCGCGAAGATCCTCTTCAGGTGGGGCGTGGACACCGCGTTCATGCGGATGTTCTACGACTGCGCCGACGCGCCGGCCCGCCAGCGGCTCGCCAGCACGATCTTTTTCTTCCTGCTCGCCGGCAACGGCGTGCTCGTCCTCGCCGGCGTGGCGTCGGCCGGCTGGCTGAGCGCCACGCTGTTCGACACGCCGGCGCACGCGCTGCTCATCCGCCTCGTGATCCTCAACACGTTCGTGGTCGGCTTCTACTTCATCCCGTTTCAGGTGATGCGCATCGGCGAGCGATCGGCGCAGTTCATCTCGCTCGTCTTCGCGCGGTCCGCCGCCACGCTCCTGATGCGGCTCGTGCTGGTGATCGGCGCCGGCATGGGCGTCCTCGGCGTGGTCGTCGCGGATCTCCTGGTGACCGCCGTCTTCACCGTCGTCCTCAGCCGGTGGTTCGCGCCGCTCATCCGGCCCGTGTTCTCGCGCCCGCTCATGCGGGAGGCGCTCGGCTTCGGGCTGCCGCGCATCCCGCACAGCCTGTCGCAGCAGGTCATCGGCGTCGCGGATCGGTACTTCCTCAACGCGTTCGGCACGCTGCGCGACGTCGGCCTGTATTCGATTGGCGCGAGCTTCGGGCTGGCGCTGAAGCTGTTCCTGAGCGCCTTCGAATACGCCTGGACGCCGTTCTTCCTCGGCGCCATGCGCGAGCCGGACGCGAAAAAGATCTACAGCACCGTGTCCACCTACGTCCTCGCGGTGCTCGTCTTCCTGACGGCGGCGCTGTGCGCGGTTGCTCCGGACATCATCGCCTTGACGACGACCGCGGAATTTCACCAGGCCGCGGCGGTGACGCCGTGGATCGCGCTGGGCGTGATGTGCCAGGGCGTGTATCTGGTCGGATCGATCGGGCTCATCATCACGCGCCGGACCACGCGCTATCCGCTGGCGACCGGGATCGCGGCGGCGACGAGCCTGGCGGCCAACACGCTCCTGATTCCGCGTTTCGGGTTGATGGGCGCGGCGTGGGCGAACACGATCGCGTACGGCACGCTGGCGGCCGTCACCGTCGGCTTTTCGTGGCGCGCGTACCCGATTCCGTACGAGTGGGGCCGCCTGCTTCGAGTGGCGGTGGCGGGGGGCCTCGCGTTCGCCGCGGCAAGCCGCGCGGTGCCGGCATCGCTCCCGCACCCGATCGGGTTGGTCGTGCGCCCCGGGGTCATCCTCGCGGCTTATGCGCTGGGACTGCTGCTCACGGGCTTCTTCCACTCGGGGGAGCTCGAGGTCCTGCGGGACATCCGCCGGCGCGTGACGCGCAGAGACGCGCCGCCGCCGCCGGCCGAGCCGCAGGTCGAGATGGCAGGAGAGATCGTCGACACGGGTCCGGAGCCGGCCGTCGATCGCCGAGAAGCGTCCGGATCGCTGAGCAGAGACCGCACTCAACCGACGACCAACTCGAGACCGACCCCTAACCAGCGTCTGGGGTGAAGCGAACGATTGCACCGGCTGGACGAGGATCGTCGAGCGAACGACTGACGCGGCCAGTTCTCCGCTGATCTCCTGTTAAAGCCACAGTGCGCCTGCAGTACCTCGGCTGAGTCGCATGGGAGCTCGCTGCTCTCCTCAATTCCCCAGCTTCGCGCCGCTCACCGACCACGCTTTGTCGTCGCGCGGCAGGAACAGGCGCCACAGCCGGTGCAGTGCGGCCGCGATCGTGTGCTTCCCCGGGAACGGCGGCAGGTCCTCCGGCTCGACGCCGCCCTGGCGAAGCCGATCGTGAACGAGCTTCAGCTCCTCGGCGGACAGCACGGCGCCGGAGCTGCGCGCGATCTCGAGCGCGTAGTCGTAGTACCCGTAGAGCAGCGCGACCGACATCGCCTTGAGCACCTTGCTCTTCCGCCGCGCCGGATCGAGCACGGCCAGCATCGACTCCAGGGCCGGCAGGCTCTTGAAGTACAGCGCGTCGGCCCAGACGATCTGTCCGTGCGGTCCGCCGATGTCACGGCCGGCGTTGCGCTTCCAGTAGACCGGGCGGAGATCGAACAACTGGTAGCCGAGCCCACGCAGGAACGCGTCCACGTCCGCGAAGAGCGGCTGGCCTTTGTAGATCCCGGTGAACTCGACCTCGACTTCCACGCCCACCACCGAGGCCATCAGCCGGCCCGACGCCCCCTCGAGCACCAGCAGCTCGCTGCCTTGCGTATCCGCCTTGACGAAATCGACATCCTCCACGCCGCGGGCGTCGAGCACGTTGTCGAGCGTGTCCGCGTCCACCTCCCGGGTCTCGACGGTGTCGAAGCGATCGGCCTCCGGGAACGCATCGAGAAACGCGCGGTCCGGCTCGAAGATCGACGTGAGCCCGCGATCGCGCGCGACGTGCAGGCTCAGCGGTCCCCGGCGATTGTGCAGGGCCACGTCGATGAACGTCGTGGCGCCCTCCTGCGAGGCTTTCCGCGCCACCAGCTGATCGAATTCCCGTTTGTCGGGCTCGAAGCCGATCAGGTGAAGGTGCCGGCGGGCGGGGATCCAGTTGCTTTTCAGGCCGCCGCGGGCGCCGACGTCGACGAGGACCAGCGGGTGGCGGCGATATAGGTCGTCGAAACGCGAATCGATGAAAACGTCCATTGAATGGCCGGCTCCCTTCGGTCGCCGGTAAGGCCGCCTACGCTCGCGGAGCGAGCCGTGCTCGCTTCGCTCACGCGGAGAGGCCGGCTCCCTGAAGGGGCCGCTCGCTTCGCTCGGTGACGGCCACGCTCATCTTGGATTACGAATGGTCCGGCGTCAATTCTGCGCGGAACATGCAGAGCTCAAACCCACCTCAACACTAAATGTGTCAGTGGTTTAGCGTTGACAATCATCGTGCCATTCCCTACACTGAGGTGGTTCCCCAGACCCCAGCGGTTTTCAGGTAAGACAATTTCGTCAGCTGAGCCGTAGCCCTTGCAGTACTCCATCGAGTACCTCTATGCCGCGACAGCTATGCCACCGATAAGAGCCGGTAACGTACGGTTGAAGTTTTCAATGATCCTATTTCCCCGGGGAAGACACGTGACACTACACGACCGGTTTCAGCTGATCAGCGCTTGTGCCGTCGCGGCGGTGTTGCTCACGGCTCCGAGCTCGGCCTTCGCACAAGCCTCGCGCATGGGTGGGAACATCGAGGTGATTCCCCAGTCGGCCAGCTCGCGCTTTCCCGCGGTCGCCTACGACGCCGCGAGCAACAGCTACCTGGTCGTGACCGGGGTCGCCAAAGTCAGCGCGCGGTTTGTCTCCGCGTCGGGCGTCCCTCTGGGGCCGGCCGACTCGATCAACAACGCCGGTCCGGGCGCGGCCGGCGCCGCGTGCGCCGCTTCGGGTGCCTGCCTCGTCGCGTGGATCCAGGAGCCGACCACCATCATGGCCCGTTTGCTGCGGAGCAACGGCGGCGAGCTGCAATATCTGACCGCTCCCTTTCCGGTCAGCACGAACGGCATCGCCAAGCTCACGTCGTCGGCGCCTGGAGTCGCGGCGTCTGCTTCGGGTGAGTTCCTGGTCGCGTGGACGGAACTGGGGCCAAATACAATCAAGGGGCAACGGGTAGCCAGCGGCGGTGCCCTCGCAGGTGGAGAGATTCCTGTCTCGCCCACCGCCGTTTCCATGCTGCCCTCGCTGGCCTACAACTCGGCGCTGGACGAGTACGCGGTCGCCTATCAGTACGAACCCTCAGCGAGCAATCAGGTCGCGATGCAGCGCGTGAAGCCCGGCACCGGCGCGCTGATCGGCGGGCGGTCGATCATGTATTCCGGCGCCTTCGCGCAGTATCCCGAGATTGCGTACAACTCGACCGACAACCAGTACCTGGCGATCACCTGGGGCGGCCTGGTGATCACCGGCGGGCTGGCTGACGGGACCGGGCAGCCGTTGACCGGCGGGGCGCCCCAGGTGATTGCCGCCAACGGCATCGGCGACGGGATCGGGCTCGCGTACAACCCCGTCAGCAACACCTACCTGGCGGTGTACCTGAGCACCGTCAGCCCGGAGATCTGGGCCGTCGAGGTCAGCAAGACCGGAGTCCCCGGCCAGCAGTTCCAGCTGACCGCGTGGGGCGCCATCGACAACGTCGCGCTTCAGCACGCAGCCCAGCGTGGGGGGGAGCACGGTTGATCCGCGCTTCCTCGGCGTGAACTCGGCGGGTTACGGCAGGATCGTCGGCAACATGGCCCAGACGGCGACGAGCGGAGGACCGCGGCGTCACGCTCTCCGGCGATCTGTCGTTCGGCACCGTGCTCGCGGGCCAGACGGCGACGAAGAACATCACCATCACGAACAGCGGCAGCGCGCTCGTGGTGGTCACCGGCATCACTTTCCCCGGGGGCTTCAGCAGCACGTTCACGGCCGGCGTCATTCAGGCCGGCGGCACGCAGAACGTCCCGGTGACGTTCGCGCCGACCGAGTTGAAGACCTACGGCGGAACCATCACGGTTCAGGTCGATCCGTCCACGGCGTCGGTCACGACCTCGGCATCCGGCACGGGCGCGACGACGGCGATCGCGGACTTCGACGGCGACGCGGACGCCGACATCGCGGTCTACCGGCCGTCGACCGGCGAATGGTTCGTGCGCGGCCAGTTCACCGGCGCGTACGGCGGGCCGGGCTTCGTCGCCGTGCCCGGCGATTACAACGGCGATCGGTCCGCCGACATCGTGGTCTACGAGACGGCCACCGGTCTCTGGTTCTTCCGGGCCGACCAGTTTCCGATCCAGTTCGGCGAGCCGGGCGACCTGCCGGTCCCGCGCGACTACGACGGCGACGGCGACACCGACATCGCGGTGTACCGGCCGTCCAACGGCGGCTGGTACGTGCGCAATCAACTCGCCATCGAAGGCTTCGGCGGACCGGGCTACGTGCCCGTCCCGGCCGACTACAACGGCGATGGAATCCACCGATCGTGGCCGTGTACCGGCTGGCGACCGGCACCTGGTACGTGCGCAATCAGTTCACTGTGCAGTTCGGGGAGCCGGGCGATCGACCGGTGCCGGGCGACTACAACGGCAACAGGACGGCCGACATCGCGGTGTACCGGCCGACGACGGGTGTCTGGTACGTGCGGAACCAGTTCGCGTTTTTGTACGGCAGCCTCGGCGATCTGCCGGTGCCGCGCGACTACAACGGCGACGGCCGCACCGACCTCGCGGTCTTCCGGCCGTCGACCGGCCACTGGTTCGTGAAGGGGCAGGGTCTGGTGCAGTTCGGATTGCCCGGCGACATCCCGCTGCCGCGCGCGCTGTCCGCGCCGCCGCCGACCCCCGGCGACTACGACAGCGACGGCGTCGCCGACGTGACGGTCTATCGGCCTTCGACGGGCGGGTGGTTCGTGCGCAACAAGCTCGCCGTGCAGTTTGGCGAGCCGGGTGACCGCGCGGTCCCCGCGGACTACAACGGCGACGGCGCGATGGACGTGGCGGTGTTCCGGCCGTCGGACGGCCGCTGGTTCGTGCGCAATCAGTTCGCCACCCAGTTCGGCGATTCGACCGACCTGCCGGTGCCGGGCGATTACAACGGCGACGACGTGGCGGACGTGGCGGTCTACCGTCCGTCCACCGGGCAGTGGTTCGTGAAGGAACCAGTTCGCCGTGCAGTTCGGCGACGCCGGCGACATCCCCGTGCCGGGCGATTACAACAGCGACGGCGTGATGGACTTTGCGGTCTTCCGGCCGTCGAACGGCACGTGGTACGTGCGTGGCCAGCTCGCCAGGCAGTTCGGCGACCCCGGCGACATCCCCGTGCCGGGGGACTACAACGGCGACGGCCGCACGGACCTCGCCGTGTACCGGCCGTCCACCGGGCAGTGGTTCGTTCACGGACAGCTGGCCGTGCAGTTCGGCGACGCGAACGACCTGCCGGTGCCGGTTGACTTCAACGGCGACGGCCGCACCGACATCGCGGTCTACCGGCCGTCGACGGGAACGTGGTTCGTGCGGGACGTGATGGCCGTGCAGTTCGGGTCCCCGGGGGACCTGCCGGCGGTAGGATTCATCCGGACGCCGTAACGACGCGCTCATCGCTCATCGCGTCAGCGGGCGCGTAGACTCGACCTTGCAGCGGCGGCAGACCGGAAAGATCCCCTTCCGGACGGCCGCCGCATCTCCGCGTACGTCTCACCGTTCCGCATTTCCTCGAGCGTCGAGTTCGCCAGGTCGCCCACTTCGACGCGGAGAGAGATACACCTTCCCCGAAAACGAGATGACGGTGAAGTTTTCAATCGTCCTGTTTCCCGGGGGATATGCACGTGACACTACACGACCGGTGTCAGCTGATCAGCGCTTGTGCCGTCGCAGCGGTGTTGCTCAAGGACGGCTCCGAGCTCCGCCCTCGCGCAGGCCTCGCGCATGGGTGGGAACATCGAGGTGATTCCCCAGTCGGCCAGCTCGCGCTTCCCCGCGGTGGCGTACGACGTCGGTGAGCGACAGCTACCTGGTCGTGACCGGTATCGCCAAAGTCAGCGCGCGGTTCGTTTCCGCGGCGGGCGTCCCTCTGGGACCCGCCGACTCGATCAACAACGCCGGTCCGGGCGCGGCGGGGGTCGCCTGCTCCGCCGTGGTGAATGCCTGTCTCGTCGCGTGGATCGCAGGAGCCGACCACCATCATGGCCGCGCTTGCTGCGGAGCAACGGCGGCGAGCTGCTGTACCTGACCACTCCATTTCCAATTAGCCCGGCCGGTGCCAAGCACACGGCCGCGGCGCCTGGCGTCGCGGCGTCCGCGTCGGGCGAGTTCCTCGTCGCGTGGACGGAACTGTTCCCCATAGCGCCATAAGCGGCACAGCGCGTCACCGCGAGCGGTGCGCTCGCCGGTGGAGTGATCCATATCGCCGGTACTCCCGGGCACGATCTCGATGCTGCCGTCTCTTACATACAACTCAACGGCGGACGAGTACGCGGTCGCGTATCAGTACGAGCCAGTGGACGGCGGAGTCAACCACGTGGCGTTGCAGCGGGTGAAGCCCGGAACCGGCGCCCTGATCGGACTGGACAGTCATCTATTCCGGCGCCTTCGCGCAGTATCCCGAGATTGCGTACAACTCGACCGACAACCAGTACCTGGCGATCACGTGGGCGGCCTCGTGATCACCGGCGGGCTCGCTGACGGCAACGGGCAGTCGCTGACCGGCGCGGTGCCCCAGGTGATTGCCGCCAATGGCATCGGCGACGGCATCGGGCTCGCGTACAACCCCGTCAGCAACTCCTACCTGGCGGTGTACCAGAGCATCAACAACGCGGAGATATGGGCCGTCGAGGTGAGCAAGACCGGAGTCCCCGGCGCGCAGTTCCAGTTGACCGCGTGGGGCGCCATCCAGAATCTCACCTCCAGCACGCAGCCAAGCGCGGCGGCGAGCACGGTTGATCCTCGCTTCCTCGGCGTGAACTCGGCGGGCTACGGCAGGATCGTCGGCAACATGGCCAAGACGGCGACCATCGGCGGGCCGCGCGTCACGCTCTCCGGCGATCTGTCGTTCGGCCAGGTGCTCGCCGGTCAGACCGCGTCGAAGATCATCAGCATCACGAACAGCGGCAGCGCGTTCGTGACGGTGACGGGCATCACGTATCCGGCGGGCTTCAGCAGCGAGTTCACGGCCGGCGTCATCCATCCGGGCGCCACGCAAAACATCACTGTAAGGTTCGCGCCGACCGCGTTGACGACTTACGGCGGAACCATCACGGTTAGTGTCGATCCGTCCACGGCGACGGTCACGACCCCGGTATCCGGCACGGGCGCGACGACGGCGATCGCGGACTTCGACGGCGACTTCGACGCCGACATCGCGGTCTACCGGCCGTCGACCGGCGAATGGTTCGTGCGCGGCCAGTTCACGAAGACGTGGGGCGGGCCGGGCTTCGTCGCCGTTCCCGGCGATTACAACGGCGATCGGTCCGCCGACATCGTCGTCTACGAGACGGCCACCGGCCGCTGGTTCTTCCTGGACGACGTTTTCAATCCGATTCAGTTCGGCGAGCCCGGCGACCTGCCGGTTCCTGGCGATTACGACGGCGACGGCGACACCGACCTCGCCGTGTACCGGCCGTCCAACGGCGGGTGGTACGTGCGCAATCAACCTGCCATCGAGGGCTTCGGCGGGCCGGGCTACGTGCCCGTCCCGGCCGACTACAACGGTGATGGAACCGTCGATGCGGCCCTCTACCGGCTGTCGACTGGCACCTGGTACGTGCACAATCAGTTCACCGTGCAGTTCGGCGAACCGGGCGACCGGCCGGTGGCGGGCGACTACAACGGCGACAGGACGGCGGACGTCGCCGTGTATCGGCCGGCGACGGGTGCCTGGTTCGTGCGGAACCAGTTCGCGTTTTCGTATGGGAGCCAGGGCGATGTGCCGGTGCCGCGCGACTACAACGGCGACGGCCGCACCGACATCGCGGTGTATCGGCCGTCATCGGGCCAGTGGTTCGTGAAGGGGCAGGCCGTCGTGCAGTTCGGGTCGGCCGGCGACATCCCCCTGCCGCGCGGGTTGTCCACGCCTCCGGCGACACCTGGAGACTACGACGGCGACGGCGTCGCGGACGTGACGGTCTATCGGCCCTCGACGGGCGGGTGGTTCGTGCGCAACAAGCTCGCCGTGCAGTTCGGGGATCCGGGCGACCGCGCGGTCCCCGCGGACTACAACGGCGACGGCGCGATGGACGTGGCGGTGTTCCGGCCGGCAACTGGCCAGTGGTTCGTGCGCAATCAGTTCGCCACGCAGTTCGGAGATTCGACCGACCTGCCCGTGCCGGGCGACTACAACGGCGACGGCGTGGCGGACGTGGCAGTGTTCCGGCCGTCCGACGGGAAGTGGTTCGTGAAGAACCAGCTGGCCGTGCAGTTCGGTGACCCCGGCGACATACCCGTGCCGGGCGATTACAACAGCGACGGTGTGACGGACCTGGCGGTCTTTCGCCCGTCGACCGGGCACTGGTTCGTGCGCAACCAGCTGGCGGTGCAGTTCGGCGACTCGAGCGACATTCCGGTGCCGGGGGACTACAACGGCGACGGCCGCGCGGACCTCGCGGTGTACCGGCCGTCCACAGGCCAGTGGTTCGTTTACAACCAGTTGGCCCTGCAGTTCGGCGACGCGGGCGACATGCCGGTGCCCGTCGACTTCAACGGCGACGGCCGCACCGACATCGCGGTCTACCGGCCGTCCACGGGAACGTGGTTCGTGCGGAATCTCCTCGCGGTGCAGTTCGGGTCCCCGGGGGACCTGCCGGCGGTGGGAATCATCAGAACGCCGTAAGGCGCCGCGTGGCGCCTGTAGGTGGTGTCCGGCTTCAGCGGACCGGGTTGTGAAACCGACATGGTTCCTTACCGGACGGTCAGCGGACGACGGTCAGGGGAATCATCCGCCGGCCGGGCGGCTCGACGCCGGCGCCGAACGGTTCGGCCAGCGGCTCGGGCGAGAGCTCGACCTTGCAGCACCGGCGGCAGACCGGGAAGATGCCCTTCTGGACGAGCCGCCGCCGCATCTCGACGTACGTCTCACCGTTCCAGATTTCCTCGAGCGTCGAGTTCGCCAGGTCGCCCGACCTCGACGCGAATGAACGGGCAGAAGTACACCTTCCCCGAAAACGAGATGCGCGCGTGCAGGAACGGATAGAGGCAGCGCCCCTCCAACGCCGCGCCGGGCGTGTAGTAGTTCTCGATGAGCTGCGGGTGCACCTTCGGCCTGAAGTCGAACAGCACGTTCTTCTGCCGGCACTTCTCCTCGAGCGCGGCGACCTTCTCGCGCACCTTCGCGATGTCGAGCCCCGGGTCGGCGGTCACGAACGTCGCGATCACCGAGGCGTCCTTCGCGCCGATCAGGCGCACCGTCTCCGCGACTTCTTCCGGCGTGCTGAACATCAGATGGTTCAGGCCGATCGCGTCCACGCCGAGCTCCTCGGCGACATCCACCATCCGGTCGAGCGCGTCGAGGCTCTCGTGGGCCACGGTCGTGTTGATGCTGACCCGTAGAGGAGCGCCTTTGCGCCGCGCCGCGTCCTGCAGCCGTTTGAGCCCCACACAGGTCCGGTCGAACGTGCCCGCCAGGCCGCGCGCCACGTCGTGGATTTCCCCCGGGCCGTCGATCGAGACGCTGATGTGCTTCAGGAAACCGGACGCGGCCAGATCCGCCAGCGCCTCGGCCCGTTCCTCGGTGATGATCGTGCCGTTGGTCGTCAGGTACCCGCAGGCGTAGCCCTTTTCGCGGAAGAGATCGAGGACGGACATGATGTCCTTCCGCATGAAGATCTCGCCGCCGGTCAGGCTGACCTGAAAATCGGGCGCGTCGGGAAACGCGCGGCGGAGCGCGTCGAGGCTCATCTCCTCGCGCCACTCCCCCTCGATGTTCAGCAGGTCGCCGACGTAACAGAACTCGCAGTGCAGGTTGCACCGCATCGTCGCTTCGTAGACGGCGCCCATCGGGAGGCGATCGGCGCGGCCGGTTTTCTCGTCGAGGAATCGCTGAATCCGCTGCTCGTAGCGCACGCGGCGATAGCGCGCCCACGCGTGGCGGGCAAGCGGTATCGCCCGCGCGCGTGACGCGATCGACCGGCGCAGTGCCGTGACGGGCCTGGCTAGACGGGCGGAAATGCTGGGCACAGATTTAATCGTATTGTAGCCCCAGGCCCCCTCGAACGCCACGCGCTGTCTTGTCCGGCTCAAAGCGATTGCCACCCGCTGGCCCTCTCGAACGTCATGCGCCGCTCTCGTCTGAGCGCCGTGCCAATCGACCAGAATTCATGCCAGCCGGCTCGGCCCCGGCCGTTCGAGCGCGGGGTCGATCAACGCCGACGTGTTGTGCAAGTACGGGGAGAACAGCGGCTCGCGCTGCGGCCGGCACATCGGCGCGATACGGCGTGAACTCGGCGAGCTTTTTCCCGTCGCGCGCGAGCGCTTCTTCGAGCGGCTGCTGCTCCGGGTTGGCCGTGTTGGAGCGCTTCAGGACGACGTACTCGATGCCGAGCTGCCGAAGGGGCGCCAGCCGGTCGGCCGCCGGCAGCGATGCGGGCAGGACGTAAATCTTGTCGAGGTCGAGCCCGCCGTCGCCGAAGTAGATCAATCGGTACGCGGGCGCGGGAAACGGCTCGAGCGCGAGCATGAGCTGGGATTTGACCGACGCGCGCGATTCCGATCCGACGTTCGCGCGGATGGCTTCGACGAGCGCGTCGCGCGACTGACGAAGCGGCACGCTGTAGGGCTGCACCAGGAACGATGACCCCGCAGGCACGTGCTCGAGCACGAAGTCGCGCGCGAGCGTGCGCGTGTCCGCCTGCCTGATGAACAGGTCGGTCCGCACGCTGTCCAGGAGCCCCGGAATGAGCGCCAGCACGACGAGGGCGACGGTTGCGGGCCGCGCGTAGGGGCCGAAGCCGCGGCCGGCTCGTACGGACGGCGAAGGCTGCGGCGAGCGCGACGAAGGGCAGCATCGCATTGAGGTAGCGGCTCATCGGAACCGTGTTCGCGATGAAGGCCAGGAAGGTCACCGAAAACGCGACGAGCAGCAGCCCGCGCCGCCAGTCCACGACGAGCGACCAGATCGCTCCTGCGGCCGCGGCGGCCGCGACCGGCCAGCCCACGGCGTCCCTGAAGATCATGACGAGGTACGCGCCGAGCGCCCCGAACGGTCCACCGCCCATCGCGCGATCGATGTCCACTTCCCGGACGTGCGCGACGTCGCTGATCGCCTTCTGCAGATCGACCAGAATGAACGGCGTGCCGGCGAAGAACCCGATCACCGCCCCGGCCGTGCTCCACAAGAACAGCCGGCCCGATTCCCGCCAGTTCCCCGATCGACTCACATCCGCCACGGCCACGGCGATCATCGAGAAGGCGATGAAGACGACGTAGTACTGCGTCGAGACCGCCAGGCCTGCGAGGAGACCCGCCAGCACCCAGCTTCTCCGGCGCGCCGCGGCGCCGGGATCGGTCACGATGCGCGCGAGCGCCACGTGCGCCAGCACGGTCGCGAGCGTGACCGGGACGTCGAGCTTGACGTAGTGCGCATCGCGCACCGCGATCGGCGCGACCGCGAGGAACGCCGCCGCCGCCAGGCCGGTCGCGCGGTCGTACAGCCGGCGGCCGAACGCGTAGAGCGCCGCCACCGTGGCGACCCCGCACAACGCCGTCAGCGCCCGCCCGGCCAGGAAGTGGCGCGAGGGGTCGATGAAGAAGTCGCGCTGGAAGGCGCCGAGCGAGTCGAAGAGCCCCGCGGCGCGCCCGGCCACATAGAACAGCCCCTCCCATGCGAACAGGACGTAGAAATACAGCGACGGGTACACGAAGTTGTGAGGGTTGGGATCGCCCTTGGCGAACGCGAGCGCGCGGTTCAGGATCGGCGTTTCGTCCGGGTTGTAGACCGCCGGCAGCCCGTAGGTGAGGCCGAGCACCCTGAGGCCGAGCGCGAGCACGCAGATGGCTGCCAGAACGGAGATCGAGTGGAGTCGGGATCGTGGCATCGGTACTGTGGAGGGTCTCGATTAGCGGCTGCGGTTGCTGTCAGCTTTACAGGAGTTCAGGAGGTCAGGAGATTCATTCTACAAAAACAAAATCTCCTGATCTCTTCCTCTCCTGATCTCCTGATCTCCTGTTAAGAAACACGCGCGTCACCGCTTGCCGAACGTGAGCAGGTTCAGGAAGCACCAGCCCGGGATCGGCAGCAGGCGCGTGAGCCAGCGGTGCAGCGGCAGCAGGGCGCGCGGGTGACGGCGGATCAACCGCGTCACCACGGGCACGGTCGGAAAGATACCCTTGCGGGCGATCAGCGTGAACCCGGCGCGGCGCCCGAGCTCGATGTACTCGCCCGCCGGACGATCGCCCGGGTGCTTGAGCTCCGACGCGGTGCGGATGAGCCGGCCCTGCAGCAGGAAGTGCGCGCGCGACTGCAGGTGCGCCAGGTTCGGGATCGACACGAGCAGCTCGCCTCCGGGACGGAGGACGCGATGGAGCTCCGCGAGCGCCAGGGGCTGCTCGTCGAACGCCAGGTGCTCGAGGACGTCGAGGCACAGCGCGCGGTCGAACGTCGCGTTCGCAAAGGGGAGCGCCGTCAGCGATCCGCTGCGCACGCGATCCGAGGAGTAGTTCGCGTCGAGGCCCTCGATGTTCAGCCGGCCGCTGTACTCGTCGACGAGGACCCCTTCGCCGCAGCCGGCGTCGAGCACGCGCGTGCCGGCAGGCATCGGATCGAGCCAGCGGCGTACGGCTTCGAGCTTGGCGATGTAGGTCGGGTAGTACTCCCAGTCCGGATCGGGCGCTCGGTGGTAATCACCGCGCGCGGCGTACTCGCCGCGGCGCACCACCGGCGGGCTGGCGGGCATGGTCGTGCTGATTATACCGGTGGCGTGATTCCGGCGGCTGTCCGCTGCCACCTTTCCGGTGGTGTCCGGCTTTAGCCGGACCTGTTTCCGGTGGTGTCCGGCTTTAGCCGGACCCGTGTTTCCGGTGGTGTCCGGCTTTAGCCGGACCCTGAGACGTCCGCCTAAAGGCGGACGCTACCGTTTATTTCTCGCCGCCCGGCGGCCGGACGCCCGGAGGCAGCGGCGTCGTCCCGTACGGGTTCGGCTGCCCGGCCGGCGGCGGCGGCAGCATGCCGGGGCGCGGGGCCGTCATCACCGGCTGCTGACCCTGACCGCCCTGACCCTGACCCGTAGGCGGCGGCTGGAACATTCCGGGCGGGAGGTTCGGCAGATTCCCCATCCCTCCTCCGGGCTGATTCAGCGGCGTGTCGAGCGGCTCGTCGTCTTCCATCACCGGCATCTGCTGCAGGCCCGGACGCGGGAACTGCGTCGGCGGCGCGCTGGCGGCGACCCCGACCGGCCCGCGGCTCGTCGGGAGAATCATCACGCTCTCGAACACCGAAGCCCCCGCCAGGCTGACCTGACGCTGAGCGGCGATGTAGCCGCTCGCCGAACGGAGAAGCACTTCGAGCACTTCGCGCTCCGGCCGATCGACGAGCTGGAGCGTGATCGGCGGCCCCGTGAGCTTGTCCCCGTTGACGATGTTGGTCTTCCCGATCCGCGCCCACTCGGCGAGAATCTGACGGAGCGGCACGTCCTGGGCGATGAGCGTGGCGCGCCCATCCACCAGGGTCAGCTTCAGGTCACCCGCGGCTGCCGGCCACGCGGAGCCGGCGATCGCGGAGCCCGCCAATACGACCAGAGAGACGGCACGGCAGAGGCAATTCTTCATAGGGGTTACCTACCAGTATACGCCTGTTAGACGGTCCCGGGAGCCCGCCGGACGGGTTTTCTTGGGGTTCGGAGAGTCAGCCAGAGTTAGCGGTGTCACTGACAGGATTTTGTCTCGCTTACTCGCGATTGCAGCCCGGGCGGGCCATACGGCTCAGGCGAGTTTCGTAATCCAGAGGGGGGAATCCTTGCGCGGCAGGTCGCACGCGCGGCAGATATCGGGCCCGCCGCTCTCGAGGTGCTGCCGGCGGGCGTCCCGGTACGGCTCGGCATTCCAGATCTCGCGGATCGACGACGAGTTCAGATCGCCCAGGATGATCTTGCCGTCGAAGTCCGCGCAGCAGAGCGACACGCGGCCGTCCCAGAGCACCGTGAAGGTGAGCCACGGGCGGTAGCAGGGGTAATTGACGTCCGACTCGGTGTTGAGCGTGCCGGCCCAGTTGTGCAGATCCGTGACGTGGACCTTGTCGGCGATCGCCCGCCAGTGCTCGATGAACGCCTGTTCGTCGGCGGTGTTGTTCTGCCGGACGAACGACAGGATGAGCTTCGGCCGGCGTTTGCCGCTTTCCGCGCGGATGCGCACCAGGCGCTCGATGTTGGCGATCACCTTGTCGTACTTCAAGCCGATGCGCGTCGACTCGAAGACCTCCTTGCCCGCCGCGTCCACGCTGATGTTGATCGCGTCGAGCCCCGCCTCGATCATGCCGCGCGCCACCGCCTCGGTGATCAGCGACCCGTTGCTGATGACGCCGACCTCCTGGATCCCCTTCTGCTTGGCGTAGCGCACCTTGTCGACGAGCTGCTTGTCGATGAAGGCTTCGCCGTAGTTGTGCATGCGGACGTGGGTGATGCCGAGCTCCGACGCACTCGTCGACGATCTTGCGGAACAGCTCGACGCTCATGATCCCCTGGCGCCGGTGCATCTCGTCGCGCGGGCAGAACACGCACTTCGCGTTGCAGATGTTGGTGCTCTCGATCTGCACGATCTCCGGCATCGACGGCGCGCGGTCCCGCCCCGTGGCCAGCAGCAGCCGCCGCACCGGCTTCGCCTGCCGGCGCAGCAGGTTCTCCGCGGCGCGCCGGGCGCGGGCCTTGATGGTGGGGGACTGGGACATGCGTTCTATGGCCGGGTCGCTTCTGCCTGGCGGAAATGCTCGATCACCTTCGCCAGGGTCTCGTCGAGCTCGACGGTTGGCTCGTAGCCGATCAGCTCGCGGATGCGTGTGATGTCCGGGACGCGGCGCGGCATGTCCTCGAACCCGGCTTCGTACGCCTGATCGTAGGGAATGGTCACGATGTCGGACGCGCTGCCGGTCATCGTCTTGATCTTGACGGCGAGGTCTCCGATCGTGATTTCGTTGCCGTTGCCGATGTTGAAGACCTGGCCGACCGCGCGGGGCTCGTTGATCAAGGCTACCATAGCCCTCACGACGTCCCCGACATAAGTGAAGCTGCGCGACTGGGTGCCGTCGCCGAAGACCGTAATCGGCTCGCCGGCCAGCGCCTGCCGCACGAAGTTCGGGATCACCATCCCGTACTGCCCCGTCTGCCTGGGTCCGACCGTATTGAAGAGCCGCACGACGATGACGGGCAGCTTGCGCTCCTTCCAGTAGGCCAGCGCCAGGAACTCGTCGATCATCTTGCTGCACGCGTACGCCCACCGGTGCTTGGTGGTGGGGCCGAGGACCAGGTCGGCCGTCTCGCGGAAGGGAACGTCCGTGCTCTTGCCGTACACCTCGGACGTCGACGCCACCAGGACGAGCTTCTTCTTCTTGTTCGCGAGCTTGAGGACGACTTCGGTCCCGTGCACGTTCGTCTCGATCGTGTGCACGGGCTGCTCGACGATCAGCTTCACGCCCACCGCGGCCGCGAGGTGGATGACGGTGTCGCAGCGGTCGATGAGCTCGGCGAGCACCGGCTCGTTGGCGACGCTGTCGATCGTGTACTGAAATCGCGGGTGGCTCTTGAGGTGGACGACGTTCTCCATCGATCCCGTCGACAGGTTGTCGATGATGAAGACTTCGTCGCCGCGCTCGAGCAGCGCTTCGGACAGGTGACTTCCGACGAAGCCCGCCCCGCCCGTAATGAGAACACGCATCAATCCTGATCCTCTCGCATGGAACTGACGCCGACAACTCCCAAAAGACCACAGGCCGAATGAATCTCCTGACCTCTTGAACTCCTGTTTAAACCGCTGCCGCCGGTACGAGGCTACGTCGCGGGTCTCTGCAATCCGATCACCGCATCGGCGGCGCGATCGGCCGCACGTCCGTCGGACCCCATCCCGAAGCGCGCGAGGTACGCACTCCGTTCTCCCTCGAGCTGCCGGCGGAATCCCTCATCATACAGGATTCGACTGAGCGCGGGCGCGATCTCTCCCGGCGACGCGGCGCCCGCCATGATCCCCGCCTCGACAAACGGCGACAGGTTGTTCGGGAGCCCAATCACCAGCGCCGGGATGCCGAGCACCGCCGCGTCGAGCGCGACGGTCGAGTTCATCGTCACGACCGCGCGGCTGGCGCGAAGCAGCGGCGCGAGCGGCGCCGACGCCGGCAGCACCCGGATGTTCGGCCGGCCCCCGGCGACGGCCTCGTACGCGTCCGGTGTTTCGGCCGGATGCGTCTTGATCGCGAGCTGCACGCCCGGCATCGCGGCCACCGCCTCCGCGAGCGGCGGCAGCACGTGCCGTGCCTCTTTGTACTTCGCGACGAACACGACGAGCGCCGCGGAGTCGGCGGCGCCCGCTGCCCGCCGTGCGCTCGCGATGTCGCCGTCAGTCGCCGATCGCGCGGCGGCGACGAGCGCGTCGAGCCGCGGGCTGCCCGTCACCGCGAGGGACGCCGGCGGAAAGCGCCCGTGCTGCTCGAGATGGCCGCGGGCGTAGTCGTCGAAGAGCAGCGTCAGCGCCGGCCTGGGGAACCCGGCATCCTCCGGACGTCGCATCGGGAGCGGGCGCCATCTCGTCCGGCTCGTGCAGGTAGTTCAGCCAGTGGCGGTAGATGAAGCCGTGCTGCAGGCCGACGGACGGAATCCCGCGCCGCCGGCATTCGAGCATCAGCGCGCGGCCCCAGCCTCCCGCTTCCGCGTAGGTGAGCGCGACGCGCGGACGGAGCGCGTCGAGCGCGGCGGCCGCTTCGTCCATGGCGCGGGCCGACCAGGGCCACTGCAGCAGCGCGATGCCGGCGAGCTCCTCGCGGACGATCGGCCAGCAGTCGCACCGCGTCGATCACCGCGTGCTCGCGAAGCTCGGCGCTGTTCCAGAGCGCGCGGCGCAGCGCGTGGCGCTCGCGCCACACCGCCCGCGAATCGCGGAGCGCCGCCCACGGCGCGTAGCGCTCGATCGGCACGACCGCCGGCGCCGGACGGCTGGCGCCGATCGCGCGCCACCAGCGTCGCGCCGCGAAATTCTCCGACGGCCCGAGGCCGACGTAGTGCACGCTGCCCGCCGGCAGACGCGACTCGAGCGAGTCGAGGACCGGCCCGATGTACGACTCGGCGCCGCCGTCGGCTGATGCCCTGCTTCCAGAACGCACTGTGGACGAACGCCGCGATCGGCGACGCCTGACGTCCGGCTCGCCGGCGCGCGCGGCCGAAGCCTCGACGCGGACGCCGCGAGCATCAGCGCCCGGGCGCGCAGATCGAGCCGTGCCAGCCGCAGCCACGCCCGGTCGCCGGTCGCGCGTCCCTTCCACCGGACCTTCCGCGGCGCGAGCCACCTGCGGCGCAAGCGCCCGGACGATGCGGCCGCCCGTACGGATGCCGATCTCGAGCGGCCGCTCGCGCTCGATGAGCCTGCTGCAGCGCCGCGACGGCGCGGAAGATCTCGAGGATCGACCTGCTGCTTGTGGAGATAGAGCTCCGCGAACCACCAGAGCGAGTCGCCGCGCAGCGTGAACCGGCGCCGGAGCGGCTGCCCGTCGACGGCCGCGTGCCGCAGCGCCTTGATCCAGGCGTGCGCGGCTGCCACCGCCTGCTCTTCGGCGCCGCCGTCAAGGTAGTCGCCGAGACGCACGCGACGCGCTCCCGTCCCGCTGTCGACAACCAGCACGTCGTCCGTCATGCGGAGGACGTGTGCGCGGGCTCGCCTCGGCGGCGCGCGACCGCGTCCAGGACGGACATGGCGGCTGCGAAGACGCTGTCGGTGCTGACCGACGCGAGGCAGTCGGGCGTGTGGCCGACGCAGCGGGCGGGCGGAAGGCGGATGCGGTTGCACGGGCTGCACGGCAGGTCGACGCGGACGATGCGATCGTCCGGACCGCGCGGCGCGTAGCGCGCCGGCTCGGACGGGCCGAACACCGCGACGACCGGCGTGCCGACCGCGACGGCCAGGTGCATCGGTCCGGTGTCGCCGGTGACGAGCAGATCGAGCCGCTCGAGGACGGCGGCGACCGTCAGCAGGTCGAGATCCGCCGCCGCATCGATCACGCGAGCCGGCGGCAGCACCCGCTTCACCTGGTCGACGAGCGGCCGATCCGCGGCCGATCCGGTGAGCACGATCGTCGCGCCGGCCTCGGCCGCCAGGCGCCGTGCGACGTCGGCGAACCGATCCGGTTCCCATTGTTTGATCGCGCGCCCGCCGCTGACGTGAACACCGACGAGAGGCCTGTCCGAGCGGAGCCGAGGCTGTCCGAGCGGAGTCGAGCGGTGCTGCGCTGGTCGAGAGGAGCCGCGCGGCGCGCTCGTGCGCCTCCGGCGGGATCACCAGGATCCGCCCGGCGGCGGTGCCACGGTGCCGCCGAACACCGCCGCGACGAGGCGCTGTGCGTTGTCGGTCGTGTGCGCACGCGTGTCGTACTCGAGCGCGAGGTCGAGCAGCGGGCCGCCGCCGCCGCTGCGGTAGCCGGCGGTCCAGGCCGCGCCCGATGCCGCGGCGAGCAGGTTGCTGCGCACGTCCGGCTCGAAGTTGATCGCGAGATCGTAGTCGGTCCGCCGCCAGCGGCGCGCGGCGCGCGAGGAGCCCGGCAGAGCCCGAGGCCGCCGCCGTCGCGCGCCAGCCACGCGGCGTCGAGCGTTTCCACGTTCGTGACCGCCGTGATGACGCCGCGCCAGATCGGCATTCCAGCTCCCGACGACCAGATCGATCTCCGCGTCCGGCGGCGAAGGCGGCGCACGTCGGCAATCGCCGGGCAGCGCCATCAGCAGGTCGCCGATCCGCTCGAGACGCAGGAGCAGAATCCGGCGCGGCGGCGCGGGCGGGCGGCGGCGCCGGAACGGCCGCGCGATCGCGGCCGCCGAGCGCGAGCACGCCGTCCGCCGCCGCCACGAGCGCGCGCTCGCGCGCGATCGTAGATCTGCAGCCGGCGACATTCAGGCTCCCGCTATTTTACCGCCACGCGATCGACCATGACGCCGAGGTCGCGGTCGTCGGGAGTGCCGAGCACGTCGTGCGGATTCCAGGTCGGCGTCACGAGCCTCAGCTCGACGGGATCGCCGAAGTCCGCGGCGCGCTTCGCCAGATCCGGCGGGAATCGGCAGCGTGTAGGGCGCGAACCCCGATCCCACGCGGATCGAGCCGAGCAGCTGGTTGTGCAGGTACACGCTGACGTTCGGCCGGCGCCACGCCTGCCGGCCGCCCGCCGTCGTTCATCCACAGCGTGACCTCCGCGCTCGACGGCGTTCACGCGTGACCGACACGTACGACGTCGCCCGCGTCCACCTGAACGTGCGTCCCTCGGTCTGTTCCTTCGCGTGGAAGCGCAGCACGTGCAGGTCGTCGCGCACGCCGACGTCGAGGTCGAACCAGAGGCCCGCGGCGCGGGTCGGGCGGCGTGAACTCGTAGACGCCGAAATCGAACTCCTTCTGCGCGCACGAATCGCGGGTAACGCGTTGAGCGGCGCGTCGTACTCGGGCACCTGGAACCGCTCGCTGGCCATCGACGCGCACCCCGTACCGGTGCGACAGCAGATCGGTGCCGCCGCCGCCGATGAACAGCACGCGCCGGTAGCGGGTCCGCGCCCACTCGAGGAACGCGGCGAACGCCGCCTTGTCCGGGCCGCGCGAGTTCAGCACGAGCACCTGGCGCGCGTAGATGTAGGCGAGCGGCAGCGGCGAGCGACGTGGACGTCGCTCGCCGCATTGCGCGACTCCGACGATCAGGAGGTCGTCGTCTCCGATCGTGCCGGCGAGCTGCTCCAGCCGCGGGATCAGGCCCGCGTACTCGACGTGGCGAGCGAGCGGCCGGCTGGCGCGGACGTAGTGCACCGCGAGCAGCGACGACGAACACGACGCCGATGAGCGACCGCGACGGCGCCGCGCGCGGTTCCATCCGCCCGCGCGTCACGCGAGCGCCGCCGCCGCCGCGAAGAGCAGCGCGCGCCGGAAGAATCGACCGGAAGAAAGCGCCGCGCCATCCAGAAGTGATCGGGCACGATCCGGATCTTGTAGAAGAAGAAGCACGCAGAAGATCGCGACCGTGGCGAACAGCGCCGGGTCGCGCCAGAACGGCGCGGCGCGCCACGAGCGCGAAGCCGATGAGCGCGGCGAGCAGCGCCGGGCAGCGTGAGATAGAAGTTGGTGAAGGTCCGCAGCGCGTACGCGTCGTGAGCGGCGAGCTTTCCCGCCGGATGCCGGAAGAACAGCGCATACAGGGCCAGCAGCGCACAGCGCACCGCAGTCACGACGGCCGGAATCCACCGGACCGCGGCCGCGGACAGCGGGACGCGCGACGCGAACCGGACGATGCCGCGAGCCGCGGCGCCCGCAGGCCCGAGCAGCGCGTACTGCCACCACGGGAGATTGCCGAGAAACACGATCGGGCAGAGTCGCATAGGCACGCGCATCGGTCCGAACAGGTACAGGCGCGGCCAGCGCGCCGACAGCGCGAGGAAGATGACGACGAAGGCCGCGCGCGGACGCTGCCCGTTGAACACGCCCAGCACCAGTCCCGCCGAGCACCCCGGCGACCCCGAGGACGGCATCGAACCGCAGAAACAGCAGCAGGCCGAGGAGCGTCGGCGGCCACGGGCGCGAAGAACCGGTCGCCGTCGACGTGCGCGCGCGCGTTCGCGAGGAGCGCCGCGAAGAGCAGCGCCTGCATGACGACCTCGGCGTTCGGATAGCGGGCGAACCACACTTCGATCGACGTGCAGCGCGAGCAGCGCGCGGCGGCGGCCGCCGCCGTGCGGCCGACGAGCCGGACGCCGGTGAAATAGACCGCCAGCACGCCCAGAATCGCCCAGACGCCGCACGGTGCGGCGCGCCCCGGTCAGCCCGTCGAGCCCGTACGCCGACCGCGATCGACGCCGGGAAACAGATGCGGAAACTGGCCGACGACGGTTCCGGCCGACGGGTCCTTGATGAAAAACCCCATGAACCGGATGCCGTAGATATCGTGCTGCGGCCGTCCGATGCGACGGGAAAGAACAGATCGCGCGCGAACGGCGGCACCGACGGCGACGACCGGATCGCGGATGACGAGCGCGCCGCGCTGCGCGATCTGGATCCCTTCGTTCATGTACGACGCCGGGATCCTTGCCGCCCATGATGTATTCGGATGGGGGAAAGAACCGCATGAGCCGCGAGCAGAACGAGCGCGACCGGAATGAGCGCGCTCAGGCCCGGGCGGCGCGCCGCAGGGCCGAGCCGCAGACGTCCCCGCGACAGCGGCGGCGGCGGCCGCCGCGACCGCGACGTCGCCGATGAAGCAGCCGGTGAAAGCTGTATCGATGAAAGACGGCCAGGCGCAGAACGAGCGAGAGCGAGACCGCCAGGCTGAGCACGATCGCCCAGAAGAGCGCGCTCCTCCGCGTCGAGCGCCGCCCGGCGCTCGCGATCGAGCCAGGGCAGCCTGAAGATCACCGCCCCGGGCAGCCACGCAATGACGGCAAGTTGAAGAAGCGGAAGCAAGTTCGGTAGGTCGGGTTTGTTCGGTTCTGATCGTCAAAACTGAAAGTAGATGAACTCGGCTCCGCCGAAATTGCCGAAGAGCATCGTCAGGTAGAAGGTCGCGGCGTAGACCGAGTATCGCACGCCGGGCGCCAGCCGCGGCACGATCAGCAGGTCGTCGTAGAGCGCCTCGCAGGCGTGCACGAGCAGCAGCGGTGTCGTGTACATCACCAGCGGCACCAGGATCGCTTCGACGTTCACGGACGCCGGCGCGAAGTCGCGTGAACGAGGCTCGCGGACATCTCCTCGAGCTGACGGACGGATCGCGCCCGGAAGATGAGCCAGCCGTAACACGTCAGGTGGAACATCACCGCCCACGACGTGACCCGCGCGAGCGGACGCCGTTCCCGGTCAGCCAGTGCATGCAGCGCCCGCACGCGATCCGCCGCCGCGGTAGGCGATGAGCAGCAGTCCCTGGTACGCGCCCCAGAGGACGAACGTCCACGCGGCGCCGTGCCACAGCCCGCCGAGCACCATCGTGATGAGCAGGTTGCGGTGCGTCCGCGCGGCCGACCCGCGGTTGCCGCCGAGCGGGATGTACAGGTAGTCGCGCAGCCAGGTGGACAGGCTGATGTGCCAGTGGCGCCAGAAGTCCTGCGGCGTGCGCACGAGATACGGGAACCGGAAGTTCTCGATGAGCTCGATGCCCATCAGCTTCGACGTGCCGCGCGCGATGTTCGAATAGCCGGCGAAGTCGCCGTAGATCTGGAACGCGAACGCGTACGTCGCCGAGCAGGACGTTGACGCCGGTCGGGTGGGCGGCCGGGTCGAAGACCGATGTTGACGATGCCGCGCCAGGTTGTCGGCGACGAAGATCTTCTGGAAGAACCCCCACGCGATCAGCCACAGCCCCGTCGCGCATCTGCTCGCGCGTGACGTGACGCGGGCGACGCGATCTGCGGCAGCAGCCGCGACGCGCGAAGAATCGGTCCCGCCACGAGGTGCGGGAAGTAGGCGACGAACACCGCGAAGTCCAGCAGGTTGCGCGTCGGCGCGATCTCGCGGCGGTAGACGTCGATGACGTAGCTCATCGTCACGAACGTGTAGAAGGAGATCCCGACCGGCAGCAGGACCCGCACGCGTGACGAAGTCGAGCTGCCAGCCGAGCGCGCCGAACATCGCGTGCAGGCTGTCGGCGAAGAAGTTGAAATACTTGAAGAACCCGAGCAGCACCAGGTTGAACCCGAGGCTCACGCAGAGGAGCGCGCTGCCGCCGTCCGCGGCGACGCGGCTGCGGCCGAGCCACAGGCCGCAGGTGAAGTCGACGAGCGTCGACGCGATCGAGCAGCCCGAGAAACCGCCAGTCCCACGCCGCGTAGAAGTAGTAGCTCGCCACGAGCAGCAGCCAGTTCTGCGCTCGATGCGGCAGCAGCCGGTAGGCGGCGTAGACGACGATGAAGAACCAGACGAAGTGAAGGGAGTTGAAGACCATCGCGCGATCACCGCCGCGGGCGGCGGCGTCAAGAGGCCCGGAGTCGCGCAGGAACTGCTCCAGCGCCTCGGCGACGACCTCGTGGCCGCGCGGCGTCAGGTGAACGGTGCGCTGGAAGAACAGGTCGGGGCCCGGCAGCGCGCGCCGCAGCGCCGGGAGGACATCGAACCGCGGCGCCGGCACGCTCGCGAGCGCCTCGTCGAACCGGCGCGTGGCGGCGTCGCGCACCAGCTCGCCTCCCGCTTGCGCCACCGCTTCCCGCAGCCTCCCGATAGTCCGCGTCGTCCACCTGGAAGCGCGCCGGCATCAGCATCACCGCGGTCCGCGCGCCGCGCGCCTCGGGCGTCGCGCACGATCTCCTCGACGACGCGGCGCGTGATCGCCAGCCCTTCGCGATCCGCGGGGCGGGATTGGCCGCATAGCTCTGGAGCGGCGGTTCGGGCGGCGCCAGCGTGCCCCTGAATCGCTCGGTCGCCGCCAGCACGCGAAGGCGAAGGATCTGCAGCACCATGCTGCGGCGCACGAGACGGCGCAGCCGCGTCAGGGCGGCGTCCCGCAGCACGTCGAACGACGGCCGCGGCCGGTCCGTCCAGAGCGGAATTCGGACGCGACCGCCTCTTCGGCGTCGTTGCCGACGAAGATCGTCTCGATGACGAGATCCGGCTGCACGGCCGGCGCGATCACGCGGAAGAACAGCAGCTCCTGGACCGGCCCGTAGCCCTGGACGCCGCCGTTGATCACGCGGTAGCGGTAGCGGGGACGGCCTCGCGTTCAGCCGCTGCTCGAGCAGCTCGCCGAACGTCTGGCGGAAGGGCACCTGCACCGACAGGACCAGCGAATCGCCCAGAATCAGAATGCGGCGCTCATCCGGGCGCCTTCGGGCCGATCTCGTCGTCGTCGCGCACGCCGGCGCCGTTGACGGCGATCTCGGTGTCGAACTCCACCGTGGTGAACCGCACGCGCGCGCCCGGCTTCAGGCGGTAGCCGATGACCGGGTCGGTTCGTGAAGAGCCCCTGGAACGCCGGCGCGGCCTCGGAGCTGCCCCACGTGCGCAGCGCCGCTTCGAAGACGCCGAACTGGATCGCCATGATGATCGCGAACGCGGCGAACGCGGCGGAGGCGCTCGCGCCGCGGATGGCGTGCGTCACGAGCTCGAGCGCGAGCGCGTCGGCGACCCGGCCGATCGCGTCGGAGTGGGAGAGACGGATACAGCGGCAGGGAGAAGACCTCGCTGCAGACGCGGTCCGCGACGGGGCAGCACGCCGGATCCTGCGACGCCACGGCCGGCTGGCGCGGGATCGGAATCGGATAGTGGATCAGCGTTTCGATGCCCGCGCGCCGCAAGGCGCGCCTGCAGGGCCGTCGCGCGTCGCGCTCCGCACCGGGAACAGATGGTAGACGTGCCCCGGATCGAGCTCGCGGCGGCACGACGATGGTGCCGACGTGCCGGCGAGCGCGGCGCGATACGTCCGCGCCAGCGCACGGCGCCGCTCGGTCCAGCGCGGCAGGAGCTGCAGCCGCGCGCGAAGGATGGCGGCCTGCATCTCGTCGAGCCGCGAGTTCACGCCGAACTCGCCGTGGCTGGTACCGATCGGTCTGGCCGCCGTTGCGCAGCCGCTTCGCGTGCGCGGCGATCCGCGCGTCGCTGGTCGTCAGCGCCCCGCCGTCCCCGAGCGCGCCGAGATTCTTCGTCGGGTAGAAGCTGTACGCGGCGGCCGCGCCGAAGCTGCCGACCGGCCGGCCGTCGCACGTGGCCAGGTGCGCCTGGCAGCAGTCTTCGACGATCGCCAGGTTGTGACGCGACGCGACCGCGGCGATCGCCGTCATGTCCGCGGGCTGTCCGTAGAGGTGCACGGGCATGATCGCGGCGGTGCGCGGCGTGACGGCAGCGGCCGCGGCGTCCGGATCGAGCGTCAGCCGATCCGGATCGATGTCCGCGAACACCGGCCGGGCGCCCGACCATCATGATGGCCAGCGCCGTGTAGGCGGCCGACAGCGGCGACGTGATGACCTCGTCGCCCGGCCCGATCCCCAGCGCGCGCAGCGCGATCGCCAGCGCGTCGGTTCCGGTGCCGACGCCCGCGGCGTCCGACGGCGCCGCACGCGGTCGCGAACTCGCGCTCGAAGGCCTCGAGCTCCGGCCCGAGGATGAACCAGCCGCGCGTGATCACCCGATCGATCGGCGTCGCGCACGGCCGCCGCGTCCTCGCCCGGCGTGAGCTGCAGAAACGGAATCACGCGCGCCGGCCTCGACGTAGTGCGGCATGTGCTCGCGGTAGAACGCGACCGTCCGCCGCAGGCCTTCGCGCAGGTCGACGCGCGGCGTCCACCCGACGCGCGCTGGAACTTCGTCGAGTCGGAGTAGAAGCTGCCGATGTCGATCCGTTTCTTGTCGGGCGGCCAGTCGACGTAGCGCACGCGGCCGGCGCCCGCCGTCTCGATCAGCAGCGCGACGAGATCGCGATGGCTGATCGGCTCGCTCGCCGCCGACGTTGAACACGTCGCCGTCGCACACGTCCGACGCGCCCGCGCGCAGGAACGCATCCGCCGCGTCGTCGACGTACACGAAATCGCGCAGCTGCGATCCGTCGCCGAAGATCTGGATCTCCTCGCCCTCGATCGCCAGCCGGATGAACCAGCCGATGAAGCCCTGACGGTTGTGACGGATCAGCTGCCGCGGGCCGTAGACGTTGGTCAGCCGCAGCGAGCAGGCGCGCAGTCGAACACGTTGTTGTAGAGCAGATGGTAGTACTCGCCGGCGGCCTTGTTGACGCCGTTGATGTCGGCCGGACGCACCAGGTGCCGCTCGTCGACCGGCAGGTCGTCCGGCCGGCCGTAGACCTGCCGCGTGCCGGCGAAGACGACGCGAACGCCGGGGCAGTGCGTGCGGCACGCCTCGAGCATCGACAGCTGCGCGCGGCAGTTGATCTCGAGATCGGTGTACGGGTCCCGCATGCTGTCGATGTGGCTGACCTGCCCGGCGAGGTTGAAGATGACCTCCTGCCCGGTCGCGAGCACGCCCATGGTGCTCTGCATGCGCACGTCGGCGATGTTGACGCGCACGCGGCCGTCGATGCCCTCGATGTTGAAGAGATTGCCGCCGTAGTCCGGCAGGAGGGAATCGACGATCAGCACGTCGGCGCCGAGATCGACCAGCTGCCGCGCCAGGTTGCTGCCGATGAACCCGAGCCCCCCGTGATCATGACGCGCCGGCCGCGGTAGTAGTCGCGATACGCGCCGTCGTCCTTGCGATCGGTCACGCGCGATCCCCGGGGCGCGGCGGCCCCGCGCCGGCCGAGATCTGCCGGGGGCCGACGCCGTCGCGGGTCGCGGCGTCCCGCCGCCGCGCCGGCCCGGACGATGCTCGCGGCGGATCACGAGCACGTACCACAGCTTCACGACGTCGATCGCCCGTGCGCGACCAGCCGGCGGAAGTTGAAGAACTGCGACCGGCCGTACGCGCGGTGGTAGTGGTGGACCGGCACTTCGGCGATCCGGAACCCGGCGTCCTGGATCTTCTTCATCATCTCCAGGCAGATCACGCCGCTGTTCTTCTCGAGCGTGACCCGGTCGAAGATCGACCGCCGCATCAGCCGGAAGTCGCAGTCCACGTCGCGGACCTTCAGCCCGAACAGCAGCTTGACGGTGTGATGGTAGATGCGTCCGATGACGATGCGGTGCAGCGGATCCGACCGGCTGATCTTGTAGCCGTTGACGAGGTCGACGCCGTCGCCGAACGCTTCCCAGAGCACCGTCATCTCCGCCGGATCGTACTGCGCGTCGCCGTCCGTGTAGAAGACCAGCTCGCGCGTGGCCGCCGCGAAGCCGCTGCGCAGCGCGCCGCCGTACCCGCGATTCCACTGGTGATGGACGACCTTGACCTCGGGGTAGGTCCGCGCGAGCTCGTCGGCGATGTCCGCGGTCGAATCGGCGCTGCCGTCGTTGACGATGATGACTTCGAAGTCGGGCGTCAGGCGCCGCGCGGCCTGCAGCGCGGTGATGACGAGGCTCGCGATGGTCCCGCTGTCGTTGTAGGCGGGAAAGAACACACTGAGGCCCGGCTTCCGGGCGGCTTGCAGCGGCATCGGCATGCCGTAATCTAGCGAGCCCTCGACGTGAAGGCAAGCGCGCGATCGTAGGCCGCCTCGAACCGCTCGGCCACCCGCGGCCAGCCGAAGCGCGCCTGCACGAGCGCGCGGGCGGCTTCGCCCATCCGGCGGCCGCTCTCGGGATCGGCCAGGATCCGCGGTCGCCGCCGCCGCGAGCGCGGCCGGATCCCGCTCGGGAACCACGAGCGCGGTGCGGCCGTTCTCGACGACGGCGCCGATGCCTCCGGCCGCCGTCGTCACGAGCGGCGTGCCGCGACGCCAGCGCCTCGAGGACGACGTTCGGCAGCCCGTCGACGTTGCCGCTGTCGTCCCTCACGGACGGGACGCAGACGACGTCGGCGGCGGCGAGGTACTCGCCGACCCGATCCTGCGGCTGGTTGCCGAGGAACCGGACGCGCTCCGCGACGCCGCGCGCGCGGGCACGCTCGCGCAGCTCGTCGCCGAGCGTGCCGTCGCCGGCGATCGCGAGGACCGCCGCCGGGCACGTCCGGCAGCGCGTCGATGAGGTACTCGAAGCCCTTCTTGCGCACCAGCCGTCCGGCGGCAAACAGCAGCGGGACGCGATCGCCGACGGCGAGCTCACGGCGCCGCGCGGCACGGGACGCGGCGTCGGGACGGAATCGCTCGACGTCGACGCCGTACGGCACGGTCTCGAGCCGGGAGCGGTCGGCGCCGAGCGCGATGGCGCGGTCGCGCGAGATCGTCGCTGCAGGCCGTCACGAACCCGGCGCGCCGGAACGCCCGCCGCGCGGCGAAGCGCGCCGGCGCGAGCCTCTCGGCGACGATAGACGTCGGAGCCGTGGAGGCTGATGACGAGCGGCAGCGCCGGCGCCGCGGCGGCAGCCGTCACACCGCCGGGGATGACCCAGTGGCCGTGCATGACCGTCGCGCGGTGCCGCCGCGCCACCGCCCGCGCCGCGCGCCATCCGGCGGCCAGCGCCAGCGGGGCGGCGAGGTAGGCGGCGCCCCGCAGGCGCACGTCGGCGCGCATCGCCGCGGCATAGCCGAACACGTTCAACGCCCGGAGCGGCGCATAGCGGTAGAAATGAAAGTGGACGCCCTGCTCCTCGGCGCCGCGCGCGACGAGCGGATGCCACGGCGCCACGACGTGGACCTCGTGGCCGCGGGCCGCGACCGCACGGGCAATCGGCTCCATGAAGGTGCCGACGCTGTCGCCCGGGAATCTCGGGTACGACGTCGTCACCATCACGACGACGTGGGGCATCGCGTCAGCGCCGGGCGCCGCGGAGCACCAGGCGCCACGGCATGATGAACGACTCGACCAGCACGGCCGACGACACCTTCGATTGCCCCTGGCGGCGTTCGACGAAGATGATCGGCACTTCGCCGATCCGGCAGCCGTTGCGCGCCGCGTCGAACAGCATCTCGACCAGGAACGCGTAGCCGTCCGAGACCATCGCGCCGAGCGGCAGCCGCGCGAGCGCGTCGCGCCGCCAGCATCGAAACCCGCTGGTGCAGTCGCTGGCCGACAACCGGGTGACCGCCCGGATGTACCGGTTCGCGAAGGTGCTCAGGAAGATCCGGTGCAGCGGCCAGTTCACGACGCTCACGCCGTTCAGGTAGCGCGAGCCGATCACGACGTCGGCGGTCTCGGCCGCGGCGGTCAGCGCCGGCAGATACGCCGGGTCGTGCGAGAGGTCGGCGTCCATCTGGCAGATGAGATCGACCCCGGGCATGCCGATCGCCAGGCGGAGGCCGTCGATGTACGACCGGCCGAGCCCCCGCCGGCCGGTGCGGTGCATCACCTCGATCCGGCCCGGGTACTCGACCGCGAGCGCGTCCGCGACCGCCCCGGTCCCGTCGGGCGATCCGTCGTCCACGATCAGCATGCGGAACCCGGGGTGCGCGAGCACGCCGCGGACGAGCAGCGGCAGGTTCTCCCGCTCGTTGTAGGTCGGTACGACGACGAGCACGTTCATGCGCTGTTTCACAGCGCTCCGCGCAGGCGACGGCCGCGCACACGATCAGGGCCGGATCGATGACGGGAATCCGGAACCGCTCCTGGGGAAAAAACACGAGACCGACGATCACGGCCGACGCTGCCAGCAGAAAGAGCGCCTCGGCCGGCGGCCGCCGCGCCACCACGCGCGCGCGCCAACGGCCGCGAGCGGCAGCAGGAGCAGGTACGAGACCACCGACGACACCAGGTACCTCGTCGAGTGTAGCGTATACGACGGGCCAATCGGGACGATCGTGTAGAACGCTTTCTTCGCGAGCAGGCCGAGCCCACCACACCGGGTGCCGCGCGATGTATCGCAGAGCCTCGCGATAGTAGAGCGGCTCGAGCTGTTCCGCGGTCAGCCCGGGGTGCTCGCGCCGGAACGCGATGTCCGCGACGCTTGATGTCGGGGTTGGCCGCGAGATCGCCTTCGCCGCGCGCGAGCGGATGGTTGCCGGTCCAGAACGTCACGCCCCCTTCCGACGCGATCAGCACGAACGTGCCGTAGACGCGAATGTTCCGCACCGTCCACGGCGCGATCGCGGCAATCGACGTGACGACGAGAACAGCCGCGCAGTGCCGGCCGGCGTGCGAGATCAGCCACAGCGCGGCCAGCGGAAGGAACACCAGCATCGCCGGGCGGACGAGCACGGCGAGACCGGCCGTCAGGCCCGCGGCCGCCGCGATCGCGCTCCCGCTCCAGCCGTACCGCGCCGGTGATGACACGGGAACGTGGCGTCCGGCTTCAGCCGGACCAAGGAAGGCCGCGTCCGGTCGAGCGCCAGCGTCGAGCAGCAGCGCCGTCAGCAGCGCCAGCGTGCTGTAGAGCGCTTCGCTGAGGACGTACGCGCAGATCCAGACGAGCGGCGGATAGACGGCGGCGATCGCCGCGGCCGCAATGCCGGCGCGGTCTCCGGCCAGGCGCCTCGCGAGGAGCCCGATGAGCCCCACGCCGATCGCGCCGACGATCGACTGCGCGACCTTCACGCGCAGCCGGCGCGGCGTCGTGCTCGCCCGATCCGGCGCCCACGATCGCCAGGAACAGCGGATAGACCGGCGCCCGGCCGAACTGCTGCGCGGTGCCGGTGTCGTGCGACGCGTCGTAGACGAAGCCGCGGCCCGCCGCGACGCTTTGCGCCAGCGCGAGGTACTCGCGCTCGTCGTGCGTCAGCGGCTTGTGAACCCAGTACAGCAGCCCGAACGCGAGCCGCACGATCAGGCCGGCGACGGCCGCCGCGAGGATCAGCCGCCGCCCGGCCGCGGACCCGGCCATCTACTGCCGGCCTTCGAAGCGCAGCGCGGAAATCTGTTCGGACACGAGGCCGACGAGGAACACCACGACGGCGAACAGGATCAGCAGCACGGCGCCGTTCGGGATCTTCGACTGCGTGGCCACCGTCCAGAGCCCGTAGCCGGCGCCGAGGACGAACGACGCGAGGCTGATCGGCAGGAAGATCCGCAGCGGGCTGAAGAGCGTCACGATCTTGAGAATGATGACGAGGAACTTCGCGCCGTCGCGCGCCAGCCGGATCTTCGACGTGCCGACGCGCGGCCGCGCCTCGGTCGGCTCGAACGCGACGTTGTAGCCGGCCTTGATGAACGCCAGCGTCGTCGTCGTCGGCGTCGAGAATCCGTTGGGGAGGAGATGCAGGAACTCGCGCAGGTACTCGCGCCGCGCGGCGCGGAACCCCGACGTCAGGTCGGGAATGTCCCGCCCGGTCAGGTAGCTCGCGAGCCCGTTCAGCAGCGAGTTGCCGAGCCGCCGCCCGTGGGTCGCCTGCGTCTCAGGAGAGCGCGCGCCGACGACGAGGTCGTACTCGCCGAGCCGCGCGACGAGACGCCGCGCATCGTCGGGCCGATGCTGGCCGTCGCCGTCGATGATCAGCACGAACTCGCCGGCCGCCTTGCGGATGCCGCTCTTGACGGCGGCGCCGTTCCCCTTGTTGTAGGGATGCCGGACGACCGTGGCGCCCGCGGCCGCCGCGCGCGCCGCCGTGTCGTCGCTCGATCCGTCGTCGACGACGATGATCTCGCGCCACGGACCGGCCGCCGCCAGCGCCGACACGACCTCGCCGATGACGTCGGCTTCGTTGTACGCGGGGATGACGACGGAGACCGCTGACGGGATCGGCCACTCAGTGGTTCCACCGATCCGGCTGCGCCGATCGGCCGAGCGCCGACGCGTGCGGCGCGTCCCCCTCCCGCGGCGGGAGCTCCAGCGAGCGCACGCGGTAGAGGAGGTCCTCGAGCAGCTTGCGGTTGCCGGAGATGACGTCGGCGAGCAGCCCGATCAGGAGGACCTGGAAGCCGACGATCATCAGCACCGCGGACGACGATCAGCGACTGCGAGGTGCCGGTCGCCTCGATCCTCCGTGAAGTAGTAGTAGAGGAAGCGCAGCGAACCGGCAAACCCGGCGCCGAACACGAGGAGCCCGATGTAGGTGAAGACCTTGAGCGGCTCGTACATCGCGTAGATGCGCACGATCGTCGCGGCCGACCGCTTGATGTACGAGAACACGCTGTCGAAGAGCCGCGACTCGCGCGTGCGCGGGTTGGTCGCGACCGGCACGTGCGCGATCGCCATGCGCTTCTTGCCGGCCTGGATGATCGACTCGAGCGTGTAGGAGAACTCGGAGACGATCGTCATCCGCAGCGCGGCCTCGCGCGTGTAGGCGCGGAACCCGCTCGTCGTGTCCGGCACGGTCGTGTTCGAGACCTGCCGCACGACCCAGCTGCCGAGCCGCTGCAGCTGCCGCTTCCGCCACGACATGTGCTCCGAGCGTCCCGATGTTGCGATCGCCGATCACGATGTCGGCCTCGCCGCTCAGGAGCGGCGCGAGCAGCTTCGGGATGTCGTCGCCCGCGTACTGATTGTCGGCGTCGGTGTTGACGATGAAGTCGGCGCCCGCCTTGAGCGACGCGTCGATGCCGGCCATGAACGCCGCGGCCAGCCCCTTGTTGCGCCGGAGCCGGACGACGTGATCGACGCCGCAGGCGCGCGCCACGTCAGCCGTGCCGTCGCGCGATCCGTCGTCGATGACGAGGATCTCGACGACGTCGATGCCGGGAACGGCGCGCGGCAGATCGGCCAGCGTCGCCGGCAGCGTCGCCGCCTCGTTCAGGCACGGGATCTGAATGATCAGCTTCGTCACGAACGGTCGCAATTATCCGTAGGTCCGGGGCGTTTGGCAATTCACGAGACCAGCTTTTCGATCACGCCGTCCCACGTGATGCGGCGCGCGACGTCGTGGCCGGCATCGCCCATCGCGGCGGCGCGCGACCGGTCGCGCGGCGAGCTGGTCGATGGCCGCCGCCAGCGCCTCCGGGTTCGGCGCGCAGACGAACCCGTTGACGCCGTCGACGACGAACTCGTTCGGGCCGCCGGAATCGGTGCAGGTGATGACGGGCTTGCGCGCGAGGAACGCCTCGAGCGTCACGTAGCCGAAGTCCTCGTCGAACGGCGGATAGACGACGGCCAGCGCGCCGGCGTAGAGGTCGATCAGCTCGTCGTCGTCCACGTTGCCGAGGAACGTGACGCGATCCGCGACGCCCGCCTGCGGCCGCGCGCCGTTCGACGTTCTCCCGCTGCGTGCCGTCGCCCGCCACGACGAGGCGGATTCGGCGAGTCCACTCCGGCCATCGCCCGGATGATGAGGTCGACGCGCTTGACCGACTCGATCCGGCCGACCGACAGCACGTAGTCGCCGTACGGACCGGCGACGAGCCTCGCCGCCAGCCGCGGCGGATGATAGAGCGGCTCGGCCCGGAGGCCGTTGTATTTCGAGAGCCGCGCCGCCGTGTTCCGCGCGTTGCTGAAGACCGCGCGGCACTCGCCGAGCATCTCCGTGTCGAGCCGCATCAGCGTCTCGCGCAGCCCGACGTCGAGCTCGGTGTGCGCGAAATCGCTGTACTCCGTGCCGCACAGCTCGTAGGCGGCGCGGTACTGGTGGATCAGCCAGGCGACCTTGTTCGGATGCCGCACGAAATAGGACGGGAACTTCGACGCGATCACCAGATCGATCGGCCGGCCGTTGCTCTCGCTGAGATCGAGCAGCCGCCACGCCGCCGCGTGCGGCAGGATCTCTTCCTTCGGATACCACTTGAACGGGACGCTCACGAGCTCGGCCTGGTACCCGCGCAGCCGCAGCTCCCGCACGAGCTCCCGCACGTGGACCTCGGCGCCGCCGTGCACGAACGGCACCTGTGCCTCGCACACGAGCACGGTACGGACTGTCATCGTCTCAGGTCTCAGGTCTCGGGCGTCTCGGGTCTCAGGTCTCGGGTCGTCTCAGTCGGTCTCAGTCTGAGTCCACCGAAGATCGGACCGGACGAGACCGGAGACCCAGAGACCTGAGACACGCTATCACGCCGTCTACGTCGCGTGCCGGAAGTTGATCACGTCGCCGTCCTGGACGATGTACTCCTTGCCTTCCAGCCGCAGCTCGCCGTGATCGCGGCACGCCGCGAGCGTGCCGCGCGCCAGCAGGTGCTCGTAGCCGACGACTTCGGCGCGGATGAAGCCGCGCGCGATGTCGGTGTGGATTTCGCCGGCGGCGATCACCGCCGGCGTCTCGCGCGGGATCGACCACGCGCGGTACTCGTCCTCGCCGACGGTGAAGAACGAGATGTAGCCGAGCAGATCGTAGCTGGCGCGAATCACGCGATCGAGCCCGGACTCGTGCAGCCCGAGATCGGCCATGAAGGCGGCGGCATCGGCGGGATCGAGCTGCGCGATCTCGAGCTCGATCTTCGCGCAGATCGGGACCGCGCGCGTCGCCGCGCCCGCCATGAACCCTTCGAGCCCGGCGAGCGTGACCGCGTCGTCCGCCCGCGGCAGATCCGCCTCGTCCAGGTTGAGCACGAGCAGCAGCGGCTTGGCCGAGAGGAACTGAAATCCGCGCAGCCGCTTCGCATCGTCGCCCGCGAGATCGAGCGCGCGCAGCGCGCGCCCTTCTTCGAGCGCGGCGCGGCAGCGGACGAGGATCTCCTGCTCCTTCCGGAGCTCCGGGCGTGTTGCCCTTCTTGAGATCGCGCTCGAGCCGCTCGAGCCGGCGCTCGACGACGCCGAGGTCCGCGAGGATGAGCTCGTCCTCCATCGCCCGCACGTCGCGCGCGGGATCGACCGAGCCGGCCGGATGCGGCACCGCGGGATCGCGAAACATCCGCACGACGTGCAGCAGCGCGTCGGCGTTGCGGAACGGCGCGACGTCGAGGAGCGCCTGCGCGCCCGCGCGCGCGCCGCCAACGCCGGCGATGTCGGCGAACTCCACCGTCGCCGGCACGTGCTTGCGCGGGTTGAAGATCGCCGTCAGCTGGTCGAGCCGCTCGTCGGGCACGCGCGAGACGCCGACGTTCGCGTCCGCCTTGCCGGACTTGCCCGCGCGCGGCGCTTCGCGCGCGCTCGTGAGCAGTTGGAACAGGGTGGTCTTTCCCGACGACGGAAATCCGATGAGGCCTGCACGAAGCATCAAAGCCACTCGATCCTGAAACAGCCGGCGGACCTGACTTCGGTGGTGTCGGCTCAGCCGGACCGATGTCCCATGCGCCCGCGTCCGCTCACCGGCAAATCTGCACATCGTAGCACGCGGCGGCAACTCAGCCGACGACCTTCGCCGCTATCTTCGCCCGGCGAAACAAAAGCGTAACCCCTGTCGCATGTTGGATTTGCGTTGACATACCCACCCGGCTTCTCTACTATCGCGGTGGAATTTTGTGGAGCAAAGTGGAGTAGAGAGACGTGCTCCGGGGTAACTACGCCGCCAAAATCGATGACAAAGGCCGGCTCAAGATCCCGAACGCCTTCCGGAGCCTCGTCGAGGGGCATGGAACCGAGCTGTTCGTGACGAGCCTGACGGGGGAGTCCGTCCGCATCTACCCGATGCCGGTCTGGTCAGGCGCTCGAGGAGAAGCTGTCGCGCGTGCCCACCACGCACCCCGCGCGGCTGAAGTTCCTCGATCGCGTGAACTACTTCGGTCAGACCGCGGAGTTCGACACGCAGGGACGCGTCCTCATCCACCCGCGGCTGCGCGAGTCGGCCGGGATGAGCGGCGAGGTCGACGTGTTCGGCCAGTACGACTACCTCGACGTCTGGAACCACGAACGCTTCGTCGCGAAGCTCCAGCGCGAACCGTACACGGACGACGACGCGCGGGCGTTGTCGGAGTTCGGGATCTGATGGACCGCTTGCCCACGCACGAACCGGTGATGGTGGCCGAGACCGTCGCGCTGCTCGATGCCGTCGCGAGGCGGCCTCTTCGTGGACTGCACGGTCGGGCTCGGCGGCCACACGCGCGCGCTGCTCGAGGCCGGCGCCTCGCGGCGTGCTCGGCCTCGATCGCGACACGACGGCGCTCGCGCTCGCCGCCGCCGCGCTGGCGGCCTGTCGGCGACCGCGTCGAGCTCGTGCACGCCGACTACCGGGAGCTCGGCGCGATCCTCGACGCGCGCGGCCTGCGACCGCGTCGACGGCGTGCTGGCGGATCTCGGCGTGTCGTCGATGCAGCTCGACACGGAGGGGCGCGGGTTCAGCTTCCGGCGCGACGAGCCGCTCGACATGCGGATGGATCAGACGCAGGGCCAGACCGCCGCGGATCTCCTGGCCGCGGTCGACGAAGAGGAGCTGGCCAACGTGATCTTCCAGTACGGCGAAGAGCGTTATTCGCGGCGGATCGCGCGGCGGATCGTCGAGGCGCGCCAGGCGGCGCCGATTGCCACGACCGGTCAGCTCGCCCGCATCGTCCGCCGCGCGGTCCCGCACAAGGGCTATCAGCGGATCGACCCGGCGACGCGGACGTTCCAGGCGCTGCGCATCTGGGTCAACCGCGAGCTCGAGGGGCTCGACGGCGTTCCTGCTGGAGGCGTCGCGCCGGCTGCTCGCCGGGGCGCGGCTCGCGGTCATCACGTTCCACTCGCTCGAGGATCGCATCGTCAAGCACACGTTCCGGGCGCTGGCCGCCGGCGAAGCGGCGCTGCGGGTGCTGACGCGCAAGCCGGTGACGCCCGGCGACGCCGAAGTGGCGCGCAACCCGCGGGCGCGCAGCGCGAAGCTGCGCGCGATTGAGAGGCTGGCATGAGCGCGATGGACTTCGAATACGCGATCAAGAAGGACGTCCGGAACAATCCGATCGTCCGCGAGGTGGACGAGGCGCGGCAGCGGCAGCTGTGGCGGTCGCTGGCCATCGGCGGGTTCCTCGTCCTCGTCATCCTGTTCTCGGCCTGGCAGCACTTCGAGCTGCTGCGCCACGGGTACGAGATCCAGCGCATGCAGCGGGAGCGCGCGGCGGAAGAAGACGTGAACCGCCATCTGCGCCTCGAGATCGAGACGCTGCGCTCGCCGAGCCGCATCGAGCGGATCGCCACGAAGGAGCTGCACCTGGTGGCGCCGGCGCGCGACCAGGCCATCGTCCTCGAGCGGGTGACGCCGTCGGCGCCTCCCGGGAAGTCCATCGTCGCGGCGCGCTAAGCCGAGCGTGTCAGGAGCACCGGTGGCGGACCAACACGGCAGCACGATTCGGGCTTTCCCCGCGTGGACTCGCGCAGCGGGTCCTGCGGCGCGCGCCCGCGCCCGCGCCGGCCGACTGGCGCGGGACCATCCGGTCGCGCCTGCTCGTCTGCGCCGCGCTCTTCGCCGCCTGGACGGTCGGGATCGAGGCCCGGCTGCTCTACCTGCAGGTGTTCCAGCACGACGAGATGATGGCGCGCGCGGACCGCCAGCAGCTGAAGACCATCACGCTCCCGGCCAAGCGCGGCGAGATCGTCGATCGCACCGGGCGCGTCCTGGCCTACAGCGTGGACGCCGACACGATCGCCGCCGACCCTTCAGACATCGAGGATCCGGATTCGATCGCACAACTCGTGTGCGACGCGCTCGACGACTGCGCACCGGCGCAGCAGCAGCTCATGGCGGACCGGCTCCGCGGCAAGGGGCGAGTTCGCGTACCTCGCGCGCTGGGTGTCGCCCGAGGAGGCGCGCCGCGTCAGGGCGCTCGACCTGCAAGGGGTCCTCTTCTTCAAGGAGAGCCGGCGCTATTACCCGAAGAAGGAGCTCGCCGCGCACGTGCTCGGCTACGTCGGCGTCGACAAGGGTCTGGCGGGGCTCGAATCCACGTTCGACGAGCGCATCCGCGGCCGCGAGGGCAAGATGCTGCTCCAGACCGACGCGCGCCGGCACGCGATGTCGACCCGCGAGGAGCGCCCGCCGACCGCCGGCGACGGGCTCGAGCTGACGATCGACGAGTACCTGCAGCACATCGCGGAGCGCGAGCTGCGCATCGGCGTCGAAGAGAACGGCGCCGCCGGCGGCACCGCGATCATCATGCAGCCGCACACCGGCGAGATCCTCGCGCTGGCGAACTAGCCGACCTTCAACCCGAACGTCTTCAGCGGCGCGGACGTCGTCGCGCGGCGCAACCGCGCCGTCCAGGATCTGTACGAGCCGGGCTCGACGTTCAAGGTCGTCACCGCGTCGGCCGCGATCGAGGAACGGGTGATCGCGACGACCGATCCGGTCGACTGCGCTCCCGGGTTCATCGTCGTTCGGCAGCCGCGTCATTCGCGACGTGCACGCGTACGGCACGCTGCCGTTCATCGACGTCATCGTGAAATCGAGCAACGTCGGGGCGATCAAGGTCGGGATGCGGCTCGGCCCGGAGCGGCTCGGCCGCTACATCACCCGGTTCGGCTTCGGCCAGGCGCTCGCGCCGGACTTCCGCGGCGAGAACGCCGGCATCGTCTGGAACCCGGCGCGGCTGGATCCCAGCGCGCTGGCGTCGGTGTCGATGGGATATCAGGTGGGCGTCACGCCGCTGCAGATGGCGACGGCGGTGAGCGCGGTGGCCAACGGCGGCGAGCTCATCGAGCCGCGCGTCGTGCGCGCGTTCATCAGCAACGGCCGCCGGGAAGCGGTGGCGCCACAAGGTGCTGCGCCGCGCGATCTCCCCGGAGACCGCGGCGACGCTCACCGCGATCATGGAAGCGGTCGTGGAGCGCGGCACGGCGGCGAAGGTCGCGCAGATCGAGGGCTACACGGTCGCGGGCAAGACCGGCACGGCGTCGAAGCTCGTCAACCGCCGCTACTCGAAGTCGGACTACAACGCCTCGTTCGTCGGGTTCGTGCCGTCGCGCAAGCCGGCGCTCACGATCGTCGTCGTCATCGATTCGCCGCACACCAACGGCTACTACGGCGGCGACGGTGTCGGCGCCGGTGTTCCAGCGCATCGCGGAAGCGGCGCTGCGCCACCTCGGGATCGGCCCGACGGTGAACGCGCCGCCGCCGGTGCTCGTCGCGCGCCACGACTCGCAGTCCGACGGGCTGACGGCGCAGCCCGTGCGCGCGCCGGCGGTACGGCCGCGCCGCCGGACTCGACGCCCGCCGGGGAGATGCCGGATCTGCGCGGGCTGAGCGCGCGCGAAGCGCTGCGCACGCTGACGCGCATCGGCCTGACGGCGCGGATCAACGGCGACGGCTTCGTGATCGAGCAGTCGCCGCCGCCGGGCGCCCCGGTCGCCCACGGCGACGCCTCGCGTGCTGATGCTCGGCCGGCGGCCGGCCGTGCCGGCCGGAGGCGCGCCGCAATGACGCTTCGCGAGCTGCTCCGCGCCGGCGGCGTCCTGCGCGACGTCGCCGGCCGCTGACCGGACCTGACGTGCGGCGGCCGCGGCGACCGAGAGTGCACGGCGGTGACGTACGACTCGCGGCAGGCGGCGCCCGGATCGATCTTCGTCGCGCTCCAGGGCGTGCACGCCGACGGCGGCGCGTTCGTTCGCGACGCCGTCGCGCGCGGCGCCGTGGCCGTCGTGTCGGAAGCCGCCGCCTCCCGGGAACGCCGGCGTCCGCCTGGATCCAGGTCGCGCGACGCGCGGCTCGCGCTGGCCGGCCTCGCCGCCGCGTTGTATGGCAATCCCAGCGAGGAGCTCACGCTCGTCGGCATCACCGGCACCAACGGCAAGACGACGACCTCGTACCTGCTCGCCTCGATCTTCGAAGCGGCCGGCGTGCGCTGCGGCCGGATCGGCACCGTCGGCTACCGGATCGGCGACCGAGGAGCGCGACGCGCCGCGCACGACACCCGAGGCGCCCGAGCTGCAGCGCATGCTGCGCGAGATGGTGACCCAGGGCTGCGGCGCCTGCGTCATGGAAGTGTCGTCGCACGCGCTCGCGCTGCGCCGCGCCGATCAGCTGCGCTTTGCCGCGGCGATCTTCACCAACCTCACGCGCGATCACCTCGATTTCCACCGCGACATGGAGGAGTACTTCGCCGCCAAGCGCCGGCTGTTCGAGCTGCTGCCGGACACGGGCGTCGGCGATCACCAACCTCGACGATCGGCGCGGCGCCGAGATCGCCGCGGCCGCCCGCCGTCCGGTGACGTACGCCATCGACGCGCCCGCCGACGTCCGTCCCGGCCCGCTGGCCTTCTCGCTCGACGGACTCTCGTTCGAGGTGCGCACGCCGCGCGGCACGCTGCGGCTCCGCTCGCCGCTCGTCGGCCGGCCGAACGTCTACAACATCCTGGCCGCTGCCGCCGCGGCCATGGCGCTCGACCTGCCGTTCAGCGCGATCGAAGCAGGGCATCCGGCAGCTCGACGCACGTGCCCGGCCGTTTCCAGGTGGTCTCCGACGCGGCCGACGACGTCCGGGTCGTCGTCGACTACGCGCACACCGACGACGCGCTGAAGAACCTGCTGGAGACGGCGCGGCCGCTCGCGTCCGGCCGGCTCATCACGGTCTTCGGCTGCGGCGGCGATCGCGACCGCACGAAGCGTCCGCTGATGGGCGCGGTCGCCGCGCGGTTGAGCGATCTCGTCATCGTGACGTCCGACAACCCGCGCTCCGAGGATCCCGAGCAGATCATCGACGAGATCAAGCGCGGGCATCGTGCGTGCCGGCGGACCGGATGCCGGCGACCGGTGCCGGCGGACCGCGTGCCGCCGAAGGGACAGGCGGACCCAAGTCGACGCCGTGCCTGGCCGTGACCGATCGCAAGGCGGCCATCGAGCGCGCGGTCCGCGATGCGCGCCCGGGCGACCTCGTGCTCATCGCCGGCAAGGGTCACGAGAAGTACCAGGTGATTGGCGACCGGGTGCTGCCGTTCGACGACGTCGAGGTCGCGCGCGGGGCGCTGGCGCGGCGGCGCGCCGGCTCGCAGGGTGTCGTAGCGCCGTGGAGCGGCTGCCGCTGACCGCCGGGGACGTCGCGGCCGCCACCGGCGGGACGCTCATCCGCGGAGACGCCGCGGCAGGCGATCGACCGGATCTCGATCGATTCGCGCACGGTGGGCGAGGGGGACTTCTTCATCGCGATTCGCGGCGAGCGCTTCGACGGCCATCAGTTCGTCCCGGACGCGCTGGCGCGCGGCGCGCGGGGAGCGCTGGTCGAACGCGCCAGCCCGGCTGCGGCGGCGGCCGCGGGCGAGGCGGGCGCCGGCGGCCGTGATCATCGAGGTGGAGGACACGACACGCGGCGCTGCAGGACATGGCGCGCGACGTCCGGCGGCGCTCGGGCGCGCGGGTGGTCGCCATCACCGGCAGCGCCGGCAAGACGACGACGAAGGAAATCACGGCGGAGTTCCTCTCGACGCGGTACCGGGTGTTCCGGAACAAGGGGAACCTGAACAATCACATCGGCCTGCCGCTCTCGCTCCTCGAGCTGCGGTCGCGACCTGAGGTGGCAGTGGTCGAGCTCGGCATGAATCATCCCGGCGAGATCCGGACGCTCGTCGGCATCGCGGAGCCCGACGTCCGCGTCTGGACGAACGTCGGCGACGCGCACCTCGGGCTTCTTCGCGTCCGTGGACGCGATCGCGGACGCCAAGGCCGAGATCCTGGAGCAGGCGCGCGCCGAGGACGTCGCTCGTGGCCAACGCGGACGACCCGCGCATCACGGCGCGCATCGGCGCGTTTGCCGGCCGCGTCGTGACGTTCGGCATCGACGCGCCGGCCGACGTTCAGGCGACGCGCGGTGCGAGGAGCGCGGGCTCGACGGCACGACCGCCGACGTGCGCACGCCGGCCGGGACCGTCCGGCTCGACACGCCGCTCCTCGGGGTCGGGCAATCTGGCGAACGTCCTCGCCGCGACCGCGGTCGCGCTGCACTTCGACGTCCCGCTCGACCGAGATCGCCGCGTCAGCCGCGGCGCTTGCAGCCGGCGCGCCGCCGCGGCGAGCTGCTGCGGCTGCCCGGCGGCATCACGCTCATCGACGACTCCTACAACTCGAGCCCGGCCGCGCTGACGCGCGCGCTCGACACGATGCGCGCCGCGACCGGCAGCGCGCGGAAGGTCGCCGTGCTCGGCGAGATGCTGGAGCTCGGCGACGCACGCGACGCGGCTGCACGAGGAGTCCGGCGCCGCGGCCGCGGCGGCGGGGCTCGACCTGCTCGTGGCCGTCGGCGGTCCGCCGGCGCGCGCGCTGGCCGACGCCGCGCTCCGGGCCGGCATGCCGCCGACCGCCGTGCTCCACGTGGCCTCGAGCGCCGACGCGGTCGACCGGGCGCTGCAGCGGATCCGTCCCGGCGATCTCGTGCTCGTCAAGGGCTCGCGCGGCATCGGCACCGACGTCGTCGTCGAGCGGCTGAAGGCGGAGTTCGCCTGATGCTGTATCACCTCCTGTACCCGCTGCACACGGAGCTCGCGGTCTTCAACGTGACGCGGTACATCACGTTCCGCACGGCGGCGGCGAGCCTGACCGCGCTCGTCATCGGGTTGTTCGTCGGGCCGGTGATGATTCGCAAGCTGCGGGAGTTCCAGATCGGCCAGGTGATCCGGCAGGACGGGCCGGCGACGCACCGCGCCAAGGCGGGCACGCCGACGATGGGCGGCCTGCTGATTCTGACCTCGGCGCTCGTGCCGACGCTGCTCTGGGCGGATCTGACCAACCGCTTCATCTGGATCGCCGTCCTCGCCACCGCGGCGTTCGGCGCGATCGGGTTCGTCGACGACTACCTGAAGATCGTCCGGCGGTCGCA
This sequence comes from uncultured Acidobacteriota bacterium, assembly GCA_963820645.1. Classification (GTDB taxonomy): domain Bacteria; phylum Acidobacteriota; class Vicinamibacteria; order Vicinamibacterales; family 2-12-FULL-66-21; genus JALZOC01. The sequence goes on from CAWGAS010000017.1 coordinate 104,470, forward strand.
CCACGGCCTGCGGCCCCGCTACAAGATGGGATGGCAGATCGTCGTCGCCATCGCCGTGGGGATCGCGCTGCTCATGCTGCACGCGCAGGACCCGTCGCTCTACAGCACGCGCCTGATCTTTCCGTTCTTCAAGCGGCTGATTCCGGATCTCGGCTGGTTCTACGCCGCGTTCGCGGTGCTGGTGCTCGTCGGCTCGACCAACGCCGTGAACCTGACCGACGGCCTCGACGGGCTCGCGATCAGCGTGTTCACGGTCGCGGCCGCGGCGTTCACGGCCCTGGCCTACGTCTCGACGCACGCCGAGTTCGCGCGGTACCTGCAGCTCGTCAAGCTCAACTCGGAGGCCGCCGAGGTGACGATCTTCTGCGGCTCGCTCGTCGGCGCGAGCCTCGGGTTCCTCTGGTGGAACTGCTATCCCGCCGACATCTTCATGGGCGACGTCGGGTCGCTCGGCCTCGGCGGCGCGCTCGGCGTCGTCGCGCTGCTCATCAAGCAGGAGTTCCTGCTCGTGATCGTCGGCGGCGTGTTCGTCATGGAGGCGCTGTCGGTGATCATCCAGGTCGGCTCGTTCAAGCTCACGGGCCAGCGCGTGTTCCGGATGGCGCCGATCCATCACCACTTCGAGCTGATTGGCTGGAGCGAGCCGAAGGTGATCACGCGGTTCGTGATCCTCGCGATCATCTTCGCGCTGTTCAGCCTCACGACGTTGAAGCTCAGATGACGACAGACCGTTCGTTCTCCGTTCGCGGCAAGCGCGTCACCGTCGCCGGTGCGGCGCGCAGCGGCCTGGCGGCCGCGGAGCTGCTGGTCCGCCGCGGCGCCACGGTGACGCTGTCCGACGTGCGCGATCGGCTCGACGAGGAAGAGCGGCTGCGGTCGATCGGCGTCGAGCTCGAGCTCGGCGGCCATCACGACAGCGACGTTCACGGACGCCGATCTCGTCGTCCTGAGCCCGGGCGTCCCGGCGCGGCTGCCGGTCATCGACGCGGCACGGCGCGCCGGCGTGCCCGTCATCGGCGAGCTCGAGCTCGCGTCGCGGTGGCTGCGCGGCCGGATCGTCGCGATCACCGGGCACGAAAGGCAAGTCGACGACGACGACGCTCACCGGACGCATGCTGGAGGCGGCGGGTCACCGCGTGCTGGTCGGCGGCAACATCGGCCTGGCGCTCAGCGCGCAGGTGGACGATTCCACCGACGAAACGATCCACGTCGTCGAGGCCAGCAGCTTCCAGCTCGAAGCCACCGAGACGTTCCATCCGTGGATCGCGGTGCTGCTGAACTTCTCGCCGGATCATCTCGATCGGCACGAGAACGTCGAGGAGTACGCGGCGGCGAAGGCGCGGATTTTCGCCAGGCAGACGGAGGAGGACTGGGCCGTGCTCAACGCCGACGATGCGGCGACGCTCGCCATGGCCTCGGCGACGCGGGCGCGTCCGCTGCTGTTCTCGATGACCGGCTCGATCGGCGAGGGCATCGTCGTGGAGGGCGACGCCATCGTCGCGGCGCACCGCGTCGGGCCACGAGCCGCTCATCCCGCTGTCGTCGATTCGCCTGCTCGGCCGTCACCTGCTGGCTGACGTGCTGGCGGCCGCGGCCGTGGCGACGCTCGTCGGCGTCGATGCCGCGTCGATGACGCGGGCGGTCGAAGGGTTCACGGGGCTCGAGCACGCGCTCGAGCCGGTCGGCGACGTCGGCGGCGTGCGGTTCGTCAACGACTCGAAGGCGACCAACATCGAAGCCGCGCGGCGCGCGATCGAAAGCTTCGACGAAGGCGTGGTCGTCATCCTCGGCGGGCGGTTCAAAGGGGGGGACTTCGCCGATCTCGGCGAGCCGCTGGCGGCGCAGGCAGGCCACGGTCGTCGCGATTGGCGAAGCGAGGCCGCTCATCCGCGAGGCGCTCGGCGGCCGCGTCACCGTGCACGAGGCGGCGGACATGTCCGGCGCCGTGCGGACCGCCTTTGCGTCGGCCGCGCCCGGCGCACACCGTCGTGCTCGCGCCGGCGTGCGCGAGCTTCGACATGTTCCGCGACTACGCGGAGCGCGGCCGCGTGTTCAAGCAGGAAGTGCTGCGTCTGCAGGAGGAATGGAACGTCACGCGTGAGCAGTGAGCAGTCATCAGTCCGGGTGGTGCGGTGAAGAACCGTCCGCTGGGAACGCAGGCTGCCCCGGTCTGCGAGGGTGGTGTCTTCGCCCCCATCCGGCTGATGACTGCTGACTGCTCACGCTGAGCTCGCGGATCGCGATCCGAGCCGATTGCGGATCGGCGAACGAGGATCGTCGCGGCGTTGCCGGTGCAGTTCCGTGCACGTGCACGCCCCTGCACGGTGCCGCGCGGGACCGCGGGGTCCCGCGATAGTTGTCGGTCCGGCTCGGCCGGACCTTTAGGCGGCGGAGTATGGCGCGAAAGCTCAAATCCGACAAGTTGCTCTTCACCGCCACGCTGCTGCTCGTGTGTACGAGCGTCGTGATGGTCTACAGCGCGTCGGCCGTCGTCGCGATGGAGAACCACCACGATCCCCACCTGTATCTCTTCAAGCAGGGGGCCTGGGCGCTGGTCGGGCTGCTGCTCGTCCCGCTGGTCATGCGCGATCGACTACCGCGCACTATCGGCAGCCGGTCGTGATCTGGACCGCGCTCGCCGTCGTCGGCCTGGGCCTGGTCGCGGTGCTCTTCCGGCGCCCGGTCAACGGCGCCAGCCGCTGGATCGGCATCTGGGGGCTCGGCATCCAGCCGTCGGAGTTCGCGAAGATCGCCGTCATCGTGTTCGTCGCGGCGCTCCTCGAACGGCGGATGGATCGCATCGCCGAGGCGCCCTCGACGCTGTTCCCGATCGGCGTGGTGGTCGCGGCGATCGTCGCGCTGATCCTCCCCGAGCCGGATCTCGGGACCGCGGTGATGATCCTGATGATCGCGGCGGTGATGATCTTTGCCGCCGGCATCAGCTACCGCTACGTGGTCGGGCTCTTCCTCGTCACGCCTGCCGGCGCTGTACCTCCTGGTGATGGCGTCGGACTATCGCCGCCGGCGCGTCGTGGCGTTCCTGGATCCCTGGGCCGATCCGCTCGGCAACGGCTACCAGATGGTCCAGTCGATGATCGCGGTCGGCACCGGCGGCCTGTTCGGCCGCGGGCTGATGGGCGGCGTCCAGAAGCTGTTCTACCTGCCGGAGCCGCACAACGACTTCATCTTCGCCGTGATCGCCGAGGAGCTCGGCCTCATCGGCGCGACGGTCGTGCTGGCCTGCTTCTGCGTCATCGCCTGGCGCGGCCTGCGCACCGCGGTCCGCGCGCCCGATCGGTTCGGCGCGTTCCTCGCGATCGGCCTGACGACGATGGTGGTGTTCCAGGCGTTCTTCAACGTCAGCGTCGTGCTGGGCCTGGTGCCGACGAAGGGGATTCCGCTGCCGTTCGTCAGCTACGGAGGCTCGTCGCTGCTCATCAACCTCATCGCGATGGGGATCCTGCTGAACATCTCGCAGCACGCATCGACGACGCAGGTCATCACGACGACGATGACGGCCCAGGATGCATGAGGCCTGCGCGCATCGTGATTGCGGGCGGTGGCACCGGCGGTCACCTGTATCCCGGCATTGCCGTCGCGCGCGAGCTGCTGCGCCGTCATCCGGACGCACGCATCACGTTTGCGGGGACCGCGCGCGGGATCGAGTCGCGCGTCGTGCCGCTCGAGGGGTTCGAGCTCGACCTGCTGCGCAGCGCGGGCCTGAAGGGCACGTCGGGCGCCGCGCTGCTGCGCGCGGTGCTGCTGCTGCCGCTCGGCGGCTTCGACGCGTGGCGAATCCTGTCGCGCCGCTCGCCCGACCTCGTGATCGGCGTCGGCGGCTACAGCTCCGGGCCCGTCGTGCTCGCGGCCGCGGTGCGTGGCATTCCGACGCTGCTGCTCGAGCAGAACGCGGTGCCCGGCCTGACGAACCGGCTGCTCGCCCGGGTCGTCAGCGCGGCGGCGGTGACGTTCGATTCGACGGCGGACTACTTCGGAAGGAGGGCATTTGTCGCAGGCAATCCCGTGCGTCCCGAGTTCGTGTCGGAAAACCCCGCCCCCGGAGTGCGCGCCGCGGGGCCACCGAGGCTGTTGATCTTTGGCGGCTCCCAGGGCTCGCACGCGATCAACCTGGCCATGGTGGAGGCAGCGCCGCAACTGGCAGCCCACCCTGGCGGGATGGCGATCACGCATCAGACGGGAGAGCGCGATCTTGAACTGGTCAAGGAAGGATACAGCCGCGCCGGCGTCGAGGCCCGGGTGGAGCCGTTCCTGTTCGCCATGGAGCGCGAAATAGCGTCGGCCGATCTCGTCGTCTGCCGCGCCGGCGCGACGACGATCGCCGAGCTGACCGCCGCCGGCCGGCCGGCGCTGCTCGTGCCGCTGCCGACCGCGGCGGACGATCACCAGCGCAAGAACGCCGAGGTGCTGGCCGCGGCAGGGGCGGCCGAGATCGTCGAGCAGAAGCACCTGACCGGCGCGCTGATCGCGGAGCGCATCGCGACCCTCATCGGCGACCCGGCGCGCCTCGCGGCCATGTCGGCCGCGGCGCGGACGATGTCGCGGCCGAACGCCGCAAGGATGATCGCAGACAGAGCGATGGAGTTGGCAGGACGGGGAACGTAGACGTTCTTGGTTATTCGGTTCTTGGTTCGTTTCGTTCCTCGTTCGACGATCGGAGGAACAGAGACAGAGCACCACGAACGAGCGAACGACGAACGGAGAACGCGAACGAAGAACCAAGAACCGAGAACCAAGAACCAGGAAACATGCTCGGCGTACACGAAGAATCCATTTCGTCGGCGTCGGCGGCAGCGGCATGAGCGGCATCGCCGAGCTGCTGGCCAACCTCGGGTACGAGGTGACGCGGCTCGGACGCGAAGCGGTCCGACGTCACCGACCGGCTCGAGCAGCTCGGTGTCCGGCTGTGGATCGGGCACGAGGCCGCGCACGTCGGCGCCGCGGACGTCGTGGTGACCTCGTCGGCCATTCCGGCGGACAACCCGGAGGTCGTCGAGGCCAGGCGCCGCGGAATTCCCGTGATCCCGCGCGCCGAGATGCTGGCCGAGCTGATGCGGCTGCGCTACGGGATCGCGATCGCGGGCGCCCACGGCAAGACGACGACGACCTCGATGGTGGCGCTCGTGCTGGAGCGGGCCGGGCTGGATCCGACGGCGGTCATCGGCGGACGGCTGAGCGCGTTCGGCAGCAACGCCCGGCTCGGCAGCGGCGAGTACATGGTCGTCGAGGCGGACGAGAGCGATCGCTCGTTTCTGAAGCTGTCGCCGTCGATCGCGGTGATCACGAACATCGATCGGGAGCACATGGAAAGCTACGGCAGCTGGGAGAACCTGCAGCAGGCCTTCGCCGACTTCGCGAACAAGGTGCCGTTCTACGGCGCCGTGATCGCGTGCGCCGACGACGGGCCGGTGCGCGAGCTGCTGCCGAACCTCACCCGGCGGGTCATCACCTACGCGCTCAGCGATCGTCAGGCCGACGTCGTCGGCCGCGGCATGCGGCTCGAGGCCTTCGGGTCCACCTGCGACGTGCTGCACCGCGGCGCGGACGGCGTGACGACGGAGCTTGGCGCGCTGCGGCTCAAGGTTCCGGGCCGGCACAACCTCCTGAACGCGCTCGCGGCGATCGCGGTCGGGCTGGAAGCGGACGTTCCGTTTGCGCGCATCGCCGCGGCGCTCGCGGAGTTCCAGGGCGCCGAGCGGCGATTCCAGATGCGCGGCGAGGAACAGGGCGTGATGGTGGTCGACGACTACGGCCATCACCCGACCGAGATTGCCGCCGTCATCGCCGCCGCGCGCGCCGGCATCGATCGCCGCGTCGTCGTCGTGTTCCAGCCGCACCGGTACTCGCGCACCAGCCAGCTGATGCACGAGTTCGGCGACGCGCTCGGCGCCGCCGACGAGGTGGTGCTGACCGACATCTACGCCGCCGGTGAGGCGCCGATCCCGGGCGTGACGATCGAGGCGCTCGCCGACGCCGTTCGCGCATCCGCGCCGTGTCCGGTGCACGTCGTCAAGTCGCTCGAGGCGCTGCCCGCGGCGGTGTCGGCCCTGTCGCGAAGCGGCGATCTCGTGGTGACGCTCGGCGCCGGCTCGATCGGCACGGTCGGGGATCGGATCCTCGAGGCGATTCGCGCGCGCGGCGTGGCCACGGGGGACCGGCGATGAAGCGTCAAGGCGCCGTCCGAGAAGAACTTCCGCCGGGCGCGGGTGAAGCCCGCCAAGCGGAAGGGCGGGCGCGCCTGGATCTCGTGGCGCGCGCGTCCGCGCGGTCGTGTGCGGGGTCCTCGTCGTGTATGCCGGCTACCGCGCGATCGATCTCGTCGCCCGCGCGTCCACGCTGCAGGTGCAGCGGATCGCCGTGCACGGCAACGTCCGGCTCTCGGCCGGCGAGGTGCAGACGCTGGTGGACGGCCTCCGCGGCACGAACATTCTGACGGCGGATCTGGCGGCGTACCGGCGGCGGCTCCTGGATTCGCCCTGGGTCGCCGACGTCGCGCTTCGCCGCGTGCTGCCGTCGACGGTGGAAGTGTTCGTGTCGGAGCGGCGGCCGATCGGGCTGTGCCGGCTGGGCAGCCAGCTGTACCTCGTCGATCGGCAGGGCATGGTGATCGACGAGTTCGGACCGAAGTACGCCGAGTTCGATCTGCCGATCATCGACGGCCTCGTGCGCGCGCCGTCGGCGGGCGAGCCGGCGCTCGACCGCGCGCCGGGCGGAGCTCGCGGCGCGCGTCATCGACGCGGTCGCCGAGCGGAAGGATCTCGCGCAGCGCCTGTCGCAGATCGACGTCGCGGATCTCCACGACGCCGTCGTGCTGCTCGACGGGGACGCCGCCCTCGCTCCATCTCGGGGAGGACCGCTTCCTCGAGCGGCTGCAGTCGTACGTCGAGCTGGCGCCCGCGCTGCGGGAGCGGGTGCCGGACATCGACTACGTCGATCTGCGGTTCGACTCGCGCGTGTACGTGCGGCCGGCGAAGCACGTCCCGGTAGTGTCCGGCTTCAGCCGGACCGGGCTGGTCCGGCTCACGCCGGACCAGGACAGTCGCGGCAATCGGGAGGCAGGCCGATCGGGCCTGACGGGAAACGGGGGACCCTGGTGGCACGCAAGGAACGATATCTGGTCGGGCTGGACGTCGGCACGTCGAAGATCTCGGCCATCGTCGGCGAGATGACCGACGACGGCGGGCTCGACATCATCGGCATCGGCCTCGCGGACTCGCGCGGCATCCGCCGCGGCGTCGTCGTCAACCTCGAGGCGGCGGTCGAGTCGATCAAGAAGGCGATCGACGAGGCCGAGCTGACCGCCGGCGTCGAGATCGACTCGGTCCACCTCGGGCTCTCCGGCGGCGCACGTCAAGGCGTTCAACAGCCGCGGCGTCGTGGCGGTCGCCGGCAAGAACCGCGAGATCACGCGCGAGGACGTCCGGCGCGCCATCGACGCCGCCAAGGCGGTCGCGCTGCCGAGCGGCCGCGAAATCCTGCACGTGCTCCCGCAGGACTTCGTCGTCGACGAGCAGGACGGCATCGGCGCGCCCGTCGGGATGACCGGCACGCGCCTCGAGGTCAACGTGCACGTCGTGACCGGCAGCGCGTCGTCCACGCAGAACATCGTCGCGTGCGTGAACCGCGCCGGCGTGGCGGTGATCGAGACGGTGCTGGAGCAGCTCGCCGCCAGCGAAGCGGTGCTGACCCAGGACGAGAAGGATCTCGGCGTCGCGCATCGTCGACATCGGCGGCGGCACGACCGACTTCGCCATCTTCGAGCGCGGCAGCCTCTGGCACACCGGCGTGGTCGCCGTCGGCGGCGATCACTTCACGAACGACATCGCCGTCGGCCTGCGCACGCCGATTCCCGACGCGGAAAAGATCAAGCGCCGCTGCGGCTGCGCGTTGTCGGCGATGGTCGACGAGGACGAGACGATGGAGGTGGCGAGCGTCGGCGGGCGCAAGCCGCGGCTGATGGCGCGCCGCATCCTCTCGGAGATCCTGCAGCCGCGCGCCGAAGAGATCTTCCACCTGCTGTGGGACGAGATCCGCCGCGCCGGCTTCGAGAAGTCGCTGAACTCCGGCATCGTGCTCACCGGCGGCGGCGCGATGCTCGAGGGCATGGCGGAGATCGCCGAGCAGATTTTCGATCTGCCGATCCGGCGCGGCGCGCCGGCCGGGGTCGGCGGGCTGGCGGATCACGTGAACAGCCCGGCGTTCGGCACGGCCGTCGGCCTGGTGATGTACGCGCACCGGAACCGCATCGGCGAGCCGGCCCGCCCGGTGGGCGCCGGCGCCTTCGGCCGCGTCGCGGGACGGCTGCGGACGTTGTTCAAGGAATTTTTCTAGAGGTGGTCAGAACCCACGGCCGGCTGAGCCGGATGCCACCAGCGGTTTGCAATCTCGACTCGACACGGAACCGGACTGCGACGGTAATCAAAACTCGCGCGGAGGCAACACATGGCTGAAGGACGACGCACGACAACAACCGGGACCGACGGGTCCACGCTGCGGCTGAAGCTCGACGAAACCAGCCGGTCGGGAGCGCGCATCAAGGTGGTGGGCGTCGGCGGCGGCGGCAGCAACGCCGTCAACCGGATGGTGGCCGCCGGGCTCGACGGCGTCGAGTTCATCGTCGCCAACACCGATCTGCAGGCGCTCCGGATGAATGCGGCGCCGAACAAGCTGCAGATCGGCGCGAAGCTCACCAAGGGGCTGGGGGCCGGCGCCGATCCCAACGTCGGCCGCCAGGCCGCGCTCGAGGACACGGAGAAGCTCATCGAAGCGCTCGACGGCGCGGACATGGTGTTCGTCACGACCGGGCTCGGCGGCGGCACCGGGACGGGCGCCGCGCCGGTGATCGCCAGCCTCGCGAGCGAGCTCGGCGCGCTGACGATTGCGGTCGTCACCAAGCCGTTCAAGTTCGAGGGGCGGAAGCGCCAGATTCAGGCCGAGCGCGGGCTCGACGAGCTGCGCGAGTGCGTGGACACGGTCATCACGATTCCCAACGAGCGGCTGCTCGCGACGATTGCGCGGACGACGTCGCTGACCGACGCGTTCACGAGCGCCGACGACGTGCTGCGGCAGGCGATCCAGGGCATCTCCGATTTGATCCTCGTGCCGGGGCTCATCAACCTGGACTTCGCCGACGTCAAGACGATCATGTCCGGCATGGGCTTCGCCATCATGGGCACCGGGCTCGCGGAAGGCGAGGGCCGCGCGATGGCGGCCGCGAACGCTCGCCATCTCGAGCCCGCTGCTCGAGGACGCCTCGGTCAAGGGCGCGCGCGGCGTCATCATCAACGTGACCGGCGGCCCGGACCTGTCGCTCATCGAAGTGAGCGAGGCGTCCGCGATCATCCAGGAAGCCGCGCACGAGGAAGCCAACATCATCTTCGGCGCGGTCGTCGATCCGAAGATGGAGGGGAAGGTGAAGATCACCGTCATCGCCACCGGGTTCGATCGCCCGGGGGCGACCAGGATGCCGGCCGCCTCCGCCGCGCTGACGCCGGTGGATCTGCACTCGTACTCCGCCTGGAAGCAGGAGGCGGGCGAGCGTGTCGCGGCCGCGGGCGGCTCGCGCATGACGCGTCGCGCGCCGCGCGGTCCTCGACCTGCCGCTGATGCTGCCGCCGCCGATCGAAGCTCCCGTCGACGACCTCGGTCCGGGCGCCGAATTCGAGCCGGTCTCGCCGCTCGACGTTCCGGCGTTCCTGAGGCGGCAGGCGGAGTGAATGACTCGTGGCTTCCACCTTCGGTGGAAGTCGAGGCGTCGCGGAGCTTCCGCCTGAAGGCGGAAGCCACAGTGGTCTCGCGGGACGCTCCCGCGAGTGATCTCAGGCTCTTCAGACAGCCCCAGGTCGGAGTGCCAGCGCCGTCAGGGCTGTCCGCCTGCACGGCAGGTGCTCGACGCCATGAGTCGGCAGTCCGGCTGAAGCCCTGCGCGACGCGCCGGCACGGCTGGGCTCGAGCCCTGCGCCGGCGCCCGCCTCGCCGCGCGTGGTAAACTAGGAAGATCCACGGGACGCGGGAGCGGCGACGTCTGAGCGCCAGGCCGCGCACCGGACATACCCGCGGCCCTTCGACTCGCGTGATCAGGCGCTCGCTCAGGGCTGCGGCTCTCCGCGGCGTCCCTCGTTCATCGGTTCCGGCATTCAATGAAGAACTGGCAATACCGCGAGCGCGCGCGCGACGTGCTCGCACGCGAAGTCGGGTACGTGCGCAAGCCGCACGGCGGCCGGCTTCGCGTCGCGCTGGTCTTCCCGAACACCTACTACGTCGGGATGTCGAGCCTCGGCTTCCAGACGGTCTACCGCCTCTTCAACGATCTGGACGATGTGGTGTGCGAGCGCGTGTTTCTGCCGCCCAAGCAGGAGCTGCAGGCGCAGCTCGAGTCCGGCGCTCCGCTGCTGACCCTCGAATCGCAGACGCCGGTCGGCGACTTCGACGTGATCGCGTTCTCGGTCTCGTTCGAGTGGGACTACACCAACGTGGTGACGCTGCTGCGGCTCGCCGGCGTGGCGCCGCGTGCGGACGCGCGGACGCCCGGGCGATCCGCTGGTCGTGATCGGCGGCGCCGTGACGTTCGTGAACCCCGAGCCGCTCGCGCTGTTCGCCGACGTGATCGCGGCGGGCGAAGGGGAGATCCTGATCCCGGCGCTCGCGGCCGCGATTCGCGCGGCCGACGATCGCGACGACCTCCTGCGCCGGCTCGCGCTGGAACGCGGGTTCTACATTCCGTCGTTCTACGACGTGCGCTACGCCGGCGACGGCACGATCGCGGCGTTCGAGCCGAGGCCGGGCACCGGCGCGCCGCCGGTCGTGAAGAAGGCCGCGGTGAAGAGCGTCGACCGCCTCGATCCGCCGGCGACGTCGATCTTCACGCCCGACACCGAGTTCGGATCGCGGTTCCTCATCGAAGTGGTGCGCGGCTGCGCGAACCTGTGCCGCTTCTGCTGGGCGGGCTACAACTACCTGCCGGTCCGCGCCTTTCCCGCCGATCGCATCCTCGAGCTCGCCGCCGGGGCCAAGCAGTACTCGAGCAAGGCCGGGCTCGTCTCGATCGCGCTCTGCGATCACCCGGAGATCGAGCGGATCCTGACGGGGCTCCTCGACATGGGCTACTCGATCAGCCCGGCGTCGCTGCGCCTCGACGATCTGACGGAGCCGATCGTCCGGCTGCTGCGGAAGAGCGGGGAGCGCTCGATCACGATCGCGCCGGAGACCGGCTCCGACCGGCTGCGCCGCGTGATCAACAAGACCGTGACGAACGAGGAGATCCTGGCCGCGACCGAGCTGATCTTCGCCAACGACATCGAGAACCTGAAGCTCTACTACATGATCGGCCTGCCGACGGAGACCGAGGAGGACCTCGTCGCCATCTACGACCTGACCGTGGCGATGCGCGACGATCATGATGCAGCACGGCAAAGCCCGCGGCCGCGTCGGACGCATCGTCGGCAGCGTGAACCCGCTGATTCCGAAGCCCGGCACGGCCTATCAGTGGCTCCCGATGGAAGATCCCGCCGTGACCGACGCCAAGGGCAAGCGCCTGCGGCATCTGCTGTCGCGCCTCGACAACGTGTACTTCAACATCAAGTCGGAGCGGCACTCGTATTACCAGGCGCTGCTCTCGCTCGGCGATCGGCGCGTGGCCTCCACGATCGAGGCGGCCGAGCGCAACGGCGGGAAATGGCGCGCCGCCGTGGCGGAGACGGGTCTCGACGCTGATTTCTACATCTTCCGGGACCGCTCGCAGGACGCCGTGCTGCCCTGGGACATCATCGACGGCGGCATGAAGGCGTCGTTCTTCAAGGCGGAGTTCGACAAGGGCCTCCGCGAAGAATGGACACTGGCGCCGAAACGCCAGAAGGAAAACGCGAAGTTCCTCCCGGTTCTGCTAGCAGGCCTGAAGGCCTGCGCTACGTCGACGCAAGGCGCTGCGCTACGTCGGCACCGCGGCTGCCTGCTTCGTGCTCGGCGTACGCCTGCAGGATCAGGTCGCGGATCCGGTCCTGCGAGGTGGTGTCGACAATCGGCCGCAGGAGCGAGAAGCTGCGGCGCTCGCCGTTGACGGAGTACGTGCGCGCGGGGAAGGTCACGTTTCGGCCGTTGCCGGTCTTGCGCTCCCACACCGCGAACCCGATCAGCTTCAACCCTTCGAGCGGCCCCTGGCTGAAGTGCAGCTCCGCGTCGGCGAGCTTTCCGGGCGGGTTCCCCTTGTCGTTCGGGACAATCTTGATCGTCATCGTTTCTCTCCTTCGGGCTGTCCGTCGGCTGTCAGCGATGGGACAGGGCAAGCCACGGGCCCGGGCGCGCCGCGGCGGCGGTGCACGCGAATCGCGTTGCAGGAGCTGGGGTTAGTGGACGGATGGTGAGGCAGGGGGAAGTCCGGCACGGGAGCCGTCCTCCGATCGGCGACAACCGGCGTTCCACCCGCCGCGCAAGAGACGCGCGGCAGGGACGCCGGCGCCACTCCACCGCGCACAAGACGCGCGGCGGTGACCCGGGGTCAGCCGCCGAGCAGGAGGACCTGGGCCATGGCGAGCGCCTCGGAATGCGTGATGGTGACCAGCGACGAGCTGACCTTCAGGCGCGCGGCTTGACGGGCGGCGCCGCCGTGCAACCGGAGTTGCGGCGGACCGCCGACGCGCACGACTTCGATGTCCTTCCAGAGCACGCCGCGCGAGCGCCCGGTTCCGAGCGCCTTCATCGCGGCCTCTTTCGCCGCGAACCGTCCCGCCAGGTGCGGCACGGGTTTCTGCGCCGCGTACAATAGGCGATCTCTCCGTCGGTGAAGATCCGCCGCAGGAACCGGTCGCCGTAACGCTCGAACGTCTTCTGGATGCGCGGAATGTCGGTCGCGTCGAAGCCGAGCCCGAGAATATCCATGGTTGAACCCCAGCCTAGCGGTGGATTCGAGTGGACGCAAGCGCCGTGGGGCCACGTGCTGCAATGCCGGCCGCTGCTCGAGCTTGCCGATCATTTCTTTACGGCCGGCGACCTCGAGCTTCGCGCCGACGATCGCGAGTGGACGGCCGTCGCCGAACGGATGGGGCTGAGCCTGGATCAGCTGCTCCTCATCCGGCAGGTCCATCTTGCCGACGTCGCCGTGGTGCGGCGCGGACGCACCGGCCGGTGGGATCGCCCCGACGCCGACGCGATCGTCAGCGACGATCCGTCGAGCGCCGTCGGCGTGCGTGTCGCGGACTGCGCGCCGGTCCTCCTCGCGGATCGCCGGCGCGGCGCCGTGGGCGCCGTGCACGCAGGCTGGCGCGGCACGTTTCAGGAAGCGGCCGCGGCCGGAGTCGAGGCGATGACGCGCGAGTTCGGCTCGGAGCCGCGCGATCTGGTTGCGGCAATCGGTCCATGCCTCGGGCCGTGCTGTGGAGAAGTCGGACCGGAAGTGGTGGAAGCGTTCCGGGAGGCGGGACACGGAGAGGATCGAATCGGGCGCTGGTTTGTCACCGGACCGTCAGGCCGTCCGTACCTCGACCTGTGGCGAGCCAATGCCGATCAGCTCGAAGCGGCCGGGCTGGAGGCGGCCAACATCCACGTCGCGCGGCTGTGCACGAAGACGCACGCCGGAGTGCTGCATTCGTATCGCGCGGAAGGGGACCGGGCCGGTCGAATGGTCGGAGTCATCAGAGCCAGCGGGTACAGCGAGCCGCGGCCCCTGCCAGGCACGCGGCCTTATCGCCCCCGCAGTGCCGCCTCCGCGGCGTCCATCCCGAGGTTGGACAGCCGGTCTGCCTCCTCGTTGAGCTCCCGGCGCACGTGCTCGAAGACGACCTCGTCCAGCGACATGACGAGGAGCCGGGCGCGGACGTAGAGCGGCTGCAGCCCGGGGTTCTTCACTTTGTATTCCCCGCGCATCTGCTTGACGAGCAGTTCCGAGTCGGCGCGGATGCGCAACCGGGGTTGACCGTGATCGACCGCCCATTGCAGCGCCGCGAGCAGGCCGTTGTACTCCGCGACGTTGTTGGTGGCGACGCCAATGCCGCCGTGCAGCTCGGCGAGCACCGTGCCGTCGGGCGCTTCGATGCGCACGCCATACCCGGCGGGGCCCGGGTTGCCGCGGGCGCCACCGTCGATGTAGGCGACGATCATCCGGGAATCAGGAGGGCCGGGCCGCGCCGCCGGTCGGCGGCGGCGGGACGAAGTAGAGGATCCGGGTGCAGCTGTCGCACTGGTGCAGTCCGTCGTTGCGCCGCACCTCGTTGAACTTCTGCGGTCTCAGACGGACGTGACACAGGGTGCACAGCCCATCGCGCGCCTCGGCGACCGCGATGCCCTTGCGGCCGTGCGCCACACGCTCGAACAACATCAGCGCTTCCCGGGGGACCTGCGCGATCAGCGCGCCGCGCGCGTTCGTCACGCGCTCCAGCTCGCGCTCGAGCTCGCCGCGCTCGGCGTCGAGCGCCCGCTGCGCCTTGGCGACATCGGCCTGCTCCGTCTTGAGCGACGCCTCCGCGGCCTTCAACTCCGCGGCGAACGTTTCGGCGTGCTCCATGTGCTCGAGGAGCTTGTCTTCGTGGGCGCGCACATCGTGCTCGGCGACCGCCATCTCCTTCTGCATCGCCTGGTATTCCTTGTTGGTCTTGAGCTCCATCAGCTGCCCTTTGTACTTCGACAGGCGGCCCTGGACGGCGGCGAGCTCCTTCTCGATCTCCCGGCGTGCGGCCTGGCTGGCGGCGATCCGCTCCTTGACGCCGGCAACGCTGCCCGAGCGCTCGGCGAGCCGGGCTTCGAGCGCCTGTTGCGCGGCCGGCAGCTCTGCAATGCGCCGGCGCGCGCGGTCGACCGCGAGGTCGAGATCCTGTAGTTGGATAAGGTGTTCGAGATCTGGATGCATCAACCCTTCGACTCGCCTGCTACTCCGCTCGCTCAGGGCGGTCCGCTTCGAGCGCCGCCGGCCTGCGGCTTGCCAACCGAAGCTCACGCCGCGCTTCAGTGGCAGTCCGCCTTCGCGGCGAACTCTTCGCAGCGCCGCTATGGCGGACAACCTTCGCCTGCTTCGAGCGACGCTGGCCCGCCCTGAGCGAGCCTGCCGCGAGCGAAGGTTGGTGGGCCCACCAGGATTCGAACCTGGAACAAGCCGGTTATGAGCCGGCGGCTCTAACCGTTGAGCTATGGGCCCTTCGACTCGCTGGTAATCATCCGCTCGCTCAGCGGGACTGGACCTACGTTCTGCCCTCCAGAAACGCGCGCAGCTTCCGGCTTCGCGACGGATGACGCAGCTTGCGCAGCGCCTTGGCCTCGATCTGCCGGATGCGCTCGCGGGTGACCGCGAAGCTCTGGCCGACCTCCTCGAGCGTGTGCTCGCTGCCGTCGCCGACGCCGAACCGCATCTTGATCACCTTCTCTTCGCGCGGCGTGAGCGTCTTCAGCACCGAGTCGGTCTGCTCCTTCAGATTCAGGTTGATCACCGCATCGGACGGCGAGACGACCTGGCGATCCTCGATGAAGTCGCCAAGATGCGAATCTTCCTCCTCGCCGATCGGCGTCTCGAGCGAGATCGGCTCCTGCGCGATCTTCAGGACCTTGCGGACCTTCGACACCGGGATGTCCATCCGCTTGGCGATCTCCTCGGAGGTCGGCTCGCGGCCGAGCTCCTGCACGAGCGCGCGCGAGGTGCGAATCAGCTTGTTGATCGTCTCGATCATGTGGACCGGGATGCGGATCGTCCGCGCCTGGTCGGCAATCGCGCGGGTGATCGCCTGCCGGATCCACCACGTCGCGTAGGTCGAGAACTTGTAGCCGCGGCGGTACTCGAACTTGTCGACCGCCTTCATCAGGCCGATGTTGCCTTCCTGAATCAGGTCGAGGAACTGCAGCCCGCGGTTCGTGTACTTCTTCGCGATCGAGACGACGAGGCGCAGGTTCGCTTCGACCAGCTCCTTCTTCGCCTGCTCCGCCTGGATCTCGCCGCGCGCGATGGTCTCGAGCGTCCGCATCAGCTGGTCGGGCGTCTCCTCGAGCTCGTCGGCCATCGCCTTGACCTGGACCTTGAGCTCCTTCTGCGTCCGGGTGAGGTTCTTGCGGTCGTCTTCCTTCAGCCGGCTCTTCTTGTTCTTCGGATTGATCTGCCGCTCGATGTGGTCGATCTCGCGCTTGACGCGCATCACCGCCTCGACCGCTTCCTTGATCTGGTCGATCAGGCGGCGCTTGATGTTCTCGGTGAACTCGATCTTGCGAATCAGCTTCGAGACCTCGACGCGCGCGCGCAGCGACTCCCAGCGGACGCGGCGGTACTTCCGCTTGTCGCGGGTCGTCGCCCCTTTCGGCGTCTTCTCGAGCTTCTCCTTGCACTTCTCGAGCGCCTGCCAGGCCTTGCGGACGTTGTCGATCTGCCGGAGCACCTGCTTCTTGCGGTCGTCGATCTTCTCGTCGGTGATCTCTTCGTCGTTGAAGATCACGAGCTCGCGGATGCTCCGCTCGTCGGCCTTGAGCGAGTCGCCCATCTGCATGATCAGCGCGGGCGATGGTCGGCGTCCGCGAGATCGACTTGATGACCGCCAGCTTGCCGCGCTCGATGCGCTTGGCGATCTCGACTTCGCCTTCGCGCGTCAGCAGCGGCACGGTGCCCATCTCGCGCAGGTACATGCGGACGGGATCGTTGGTCTTGTCGAGCGCGCCGGGCGTGAGATCGAGCTCGAGCTCCTCGGCCCCTTCGCCGGTGCGGTCGAGCAGCTTGTCTTCCCGGTAGGTCTTCTCCGAGTCGACGACTTCGATACCGGCGCTGCCGAACGTGCTGAACAGATCGTCGAGCTCGTCCGACGACGTGATGTCGGCCGGGAGCAGCTCGTTGACCTCGTCGTACAGCAGGTATCCCTTTTCCTTGCCGATGGAGATGAGCTGCCTCACTTCATCGTATTTTTCTTCGATCGACAACGGCATGTCCTCCTGAACGTACCCCGTGCTTCCCGCTGTCTATGCCCTATCGAGCGGCTTTCGCGCTTCCATGAGCGCTTCGTCGGCGGTGCAACAGCACGCGCTTCGCGACGAGCAGCGCGTCGGTCCGGGTCTCGTCCCGCGCCGCGCCCTGTTCCTGCAGGCGATCGATCTCGCGCTGCACCTCGGCCCGCTCGCGGTCGACCCGCAGCTTCTTGAGCGCCCGGACGCAGTCCGAGCGGCTGCCGGGGGGCTGGTCTGACGGCCGATTTCCTCGACCAGGCCGGCCTCCCCCTTGGTTAGACGCTCGACGAGCGTCCGAGGTAAGGACGTCAGCCGGCCATCCCTGCAGGGATCGCGCCTGTTCGCAGGATCCCCTCGGTCGCCAGCCCGTCCAGATCGCCATCGTCGAGCTCCGCCAGCGCCGCCGCCCCGGCCTGCGGATCGCGCAGAAACGCCCAGATCAGGCCGCGTTCCGCCGGTTTCACCTGTCCCAGCGCGGGCAGCTTCCGCTCCTCGACCGCCGCCTGCCGCTGGACGGCCGCCTTCCGGATCTCCGCCCGGACCACCTCTTCTGTAATCCGCGCCTTGTGCGCCAGCCGGTCGGCAAACTGGTCACGCGCCGCAGCATCCGGAATCCGGGCCGCCACGGCCAGCATCGCGCTCAGGAACTCCCGCCGGCTGTCGTCCTTCGTGAAATCGTGCTCGGCCGCCGTGCGATCGAGCAGATAGTCGAGGTACGGCCGCGAATTGCGCAGTTTTTCCTGGTACGCCGCCCCGCCCGGACTTCCTGATGAAGTTATCGGGATCGTCTCCCGCCGGCAGCATGGCGACGTTGACCTGAAACCCTTCGGCGACCAGCAGTTCCGACGAACGCGCCGCCGCCCCCTGGCCGGCCGCATCGGGATCGAAGCTGAGGACGACTTTCGACGCGAATCGTTTCAGCAGCCGCGCCTGCGCCGGGGTCAGCGCCGTGCCCGACGAGGCCACCACGTTGGCAGATGCCGGCCTGGAACGCCTGCGCGAAGTCGAAATAGCCCTCGACCATCACCGCGTGCTTCGCCTTGGCGATCGCCGCCTTGCTCAGGTGCAGGCCGTAGAGCGTCCTTCCCTTGACGTAGATCGGCGTTTCCGGTGAGTTCAGGTACTTCGGCTGCTGCCCGGCGTCCATCGCCCGGCCGCCGAACGCGACGATCGCGCCGTTGTCGCGGTAGATCGGGATCATCAGCCGGTTCCGGAAGCGGTCGCACGTCCGGTCCCGTCGCTCGCGCTGCACCGACGCAGGCCGCTTCGCAGCAGCAGCGGCGGCGAACCCCTCCTTCAGCAGCCGCGCCTTCAGCCCTTCGCGCGCCGCCGGCGCGTAGCCGACGCCGAGCCGCTCGATCGTCTCCGCCGTGAGCCCGCGCTCCTTCAGCTGCCGCCGCGCCGCCGCGCCGGCCGGCGTCTCGAGCTGCTCGCGGAACCACGCCGCCGCGACCTCGTGCACCTTCAGCAGCGATTCGCGATCCCGCTGGCTCTCCGCGTCCTGCTTCGAGTCCTCCGCTTCGGGCACGGTCAGCCCGACCCGGGCCGCCAGCTGCCGCACCGCTTCGGGGAAGGTGATCTTGTCGTACAGCTCGACGAACTTGATGACGTCGCCGCCGACGCCGCAGCCGAAGCACTGGAACACGCCCCTTGTCGCCGTTGACGTGGAACGACGGCGTCTTCTCGCCGTGAAACGGACACAGCCCCTTCCACGCCGCGCCGCTCCGCCGCAGCGGCACGCGCTCCTGCACGACCTGCACGATGTCGGCGTGCGACTTCAGGTCGTCGATGAAGGACGGGGGGAAGAGAGCCATTGCGTCTACTCCTTCAATTCCACGACCGTGACGCCGCCGCCGCCCTGTTCCGGCGGCGCGGGCGCGAAGTGCGCGACGAGCGGCTGCGACTGCAGGAAGTCCGCGATCGCCCGCCGCAGCTGCCCGGTGCCGTATCCGTGGATCAGCCGCACGCGTTTGAGCTCGCTCAGGAGCGCTTCGTCGAGGAACTTCTCGGTGCGCGACAGCGCCTCGTCGACGTGGCAGCCGATCACGTTCAGCTCGGTCAGCGATCCGTCGCGCGGCTGCAGGTCGACGTTGACCCGGACGCGCGCCGGCTGCGCGGCGACGGCCGCCGCGGGCGTCACGACCCGCAGCTCGTCGATGCGCGCGCGCAGCCGCTTGCCGCGCACGTCGACTTCCGCTTCGCGGTCGTGCAGCGCCTGCACGACGCCCTCGAGCCCGAATGCGCCGACGAGCACGCGGTCGCCGACCGCAGGCGCCCGGCCGGGCTCGGTCTGGACGGCGTGCGGCCCGATCGGCTGGCGCCGGCGCGCGCAGCCGCTCGCCGATCGCGTCGATCGCGGCGCGCGCCTCGGCCCGCGCCCCGCCCGTCTCGCCCGTCGGAATCAGCCGGGCCGTCCGCCGCTCGGCATCCGCCGCCAGCGCGTCGGTCCGCGCCTTCAGCGCCTCGACGACGGCGTCGATCTCCCGCCGCGCGTCGCGCAGGCGCTCTTCGATCCGCTCGTCGAGCCGGCGGCGGAACGTCTCCTCGCGGTTGCGCAAGATCCTGCTCGCGGCCGTGGAGCTTGGCCGCCGTTTCGTCGAGCGTCTCGCGCTCGCGCGCGGCCAGCCGGTGCTCGTGCTCGAGCGCCTGCATGTCCCGCTCGACCTTCGCCAGGTGCTCGGCCAGCTGCGACTCCCGCGCTGTCCGATGCGCGCGCGCCTGCTCGATGATCGCGGCCGGCATGCCCAGCCGGGTCGCGATCTCGAGCGCCAGGCTGCTGCCGGGCGATCCGTAGTTCAGGCGATACGTCGGCGCGAACGTCTGCGGGTCGAACCCGAACCCGGCCGCCATCACCCCTTCGGTCGTCGACGCGTAGGACTTCAGCGCGTCGTAGTGCGTCGTCGCCACGACCATCGCGCCGCGCTGGCGGAAGTGATCGATGATCGCCATCGCGAGCGCGCCGCCTTCGAGCGGGTCGGTGCCCGCGCCCGCTTCGTCGAGCAGGACGAGCGCCGGCAGCTCCAGCGCCTTGTCCATCGCGACGATGTTGGCGATGTGGCCGGAGAACGTGCTGAGGCTCGCGGCGATCGACTGCTCGTCGCCGATGTCGGCAAAGACGGTGCGGAACACCGGGATCTGCGAGCCGTCCGCCGCCGGAATCAGCAGTCCGGCCTGCGCCATGAGCGACAGCAGCCCCGCGGTCTTGAGCGCGACGGTCTTGCCGCCGGTGTTCGGGCCGGTGATCGACCAGCACGCGCACCGGCGGAATCAGGAGGACATCGACGGGAACGACCGCCGCCTCCGGCTTCCGCGCTTCCGGCTCTGAGGCGACGGCGGCACGCGTCCGGCCAGGCTCCGCGATGTGCCGCCGCACCGCCGGGATGAGCAGCGGATGACGCGCCGGCACGCATTTCGAGACGGCCGTCGGCGGCGATCGCCGGCTGCGTGCCGTCGACGGCCATCGAGAACTGCGCCCGCGCCTGCAGCACGTCGAGCTCGGTCGCCGCGTCCACCGTCCGCTGCGAGGTCGCCGGCGCGCCGGCGGAACGCATCGGCGAGCGCCAGGAGAATCCGCCGGACTTCCTCGGCCTCCTGCTGCTCGAGCGCGACGATGTCGTTGTTGATCTCGACCGTGCTGAGCGGCTCGAGGAAGAGGCTCGCGCCGCTGCCGGAGCTGCCGTGGACGATGCCCGGAATCGCCGAGCGGTGCTCGGATCGCACGACGAGCACGTAGCGGCCGTTGCGATCGGTCACGATCTGCTGCTGCAGGTACTTCGACGTGTCCTTGCCGCGCAGATACGACTCGAGCGTGCCGCGCAGCCGCGTCCGCTGCTTGCGCAGCCGATCGCGCACGCTCCGCAGCTCCGGGCTCGCATCGTCGACGACCTCGCCCCCGGCGTCGATCTTGCGGCGGACGTCGGCGATCTCCGGTTCGAAGGAGGCGGCGGTGTCGGCAATCGCGCGCAGAATCGGACAGGCGCTCCGGGCGCGCCGCACGGCGGTGCACGAGACCTCGACGGAGGCCAGGAACGCGGCGAGCGCCAGGAGGTGCGCGGCTTCGAGCGCCCGTCCTTCGACGCCGAGCGAGGCCAGGATCGCGTCGAGGTCGGCCGGCGCGTGCAGACCGAGCTGGTTTTCGCCGAGGAAGCGGACGGTCTCGGAGGTGGCGGCCAGCGCCGCGGCCACCGCGTCCGGATCGGTCTCGCGGCCGCAGCAAGGCGAGCCGCGCCGCGCCCGGCGGCGTCAGCGCGAAGCGGCGGACGGCCTCGACAATGCGATCGAATTCGAGGGCCCTCAGGGCTCCGGCATGCATCGGGGCGTGATTAAGGAGTGACCGACGGCGGACGGGACAATCGCCAACTATAGCCCAGTTCGATAATCGCCACAATAACTCGTCTTGGCTGAATTATCGGAACCTTTGGTCGGACTCGAGGCCGGACTCCGTCATAGGCCTGACGCGCCGGCACTGCCGATCTCACGGCAGGTGATTGATGGCGCTGGCGATGGCGGCGGCGCCGAATCCGTTGTCGATGTTGACGACCGAGACGCCGGCTGGCGCAGCTGTTCAGCATGGCGAGCAGCGCCGTGACCCCGCCGAAGCTGGCGCCGTAGCCGACGCTGGTCGGCACGGCGATGACCGGGACGTCGACGAGCCCGCCGACGACGCTCGGCAGCGCCCCCTCCATCCCGGCGACGACGATGAGGACGCGGGCCGCGGCGAGCCGGGCGTGCTCGGCCAGCAGGCGGTGGAGGCCGGCGACGCCGACGTCGTAGAGCCGATCGACCGTATTGCCCATGATTTCGGCGCGAAATGGCCGCTTCTTCGGCCACCGGGAGGTCGGCCGTGCCCGCCGCGGCGATGAGGACCGTGCCGCGGCCGGCTGGCACGTCGGCCGCGCGAAAGGTTATCGTCCGCGCCTGTTCGTGAAATGACGCTCCGGGGACGCGCTCGTTGACCGCGGCGTAGGCCTCGGGGGTCGGTGCGCGTGACCAGCAGGTTGTGGCCGGCGGCGACGATTCGTTCGGAAATCGCGGCAATCTGCTCGGGAGTTTTCCCAGGACCGAACACGACCTCGGGGAAGCCCTGCCGGATACTGCGATGGTGATCGACGCGGGCGAAACCGAGATCTTCGAACGGCGCCTGGCGCAGATATTGAAGGAGTCGGTCGTGCGCGCCTCAGGGGTCACTGCGCCCGATCTGCACCTCGTCGAGCAGCGCGCGGAGCTGCAGGCGATTCATCGCGCCAAGTGATTGCCCGGCGTCGGTTTGCGCATTCAGCCGAGCTGTAATAGTATCGTGCTGTTCGTGCGACGGATTCATAATCTTATGACGCCAGTTGAGACGCTGATCCTCGTCCTGTATTTCTTCGTCCTGAGCATCCTGGCGATTTACGGGTGGCACCGCTATTACCTTGTCTATCTTTACACGAAAAACAAGGACAAGGCGCCGCTCCTGGCACCGCCGCTCGCGACGCTGCCGCGCGTCACGGTGCAGCTGCCGATCTTCAACGAGATGTACGTCGCCGACCGTTTGATCTCCACGGTCTGCGAGATGGACTACCCGCGCGAGCTGCTCGAGATCCAGGTCCTCGACGACTCGACGGACGAGACGACCGAGATCGCCGAGCTGGCGGTGCGCCGCTTCGCGTCACGCGGCTTCAACATCCGGTATCTCCACCGCGTCGATCGCACGCGGCTACAAGGCGGGCGCGCTCGAGGCGGGGCTGAGCGAGGCGACCGGCGAGTTCATCGCGATCTTCGATGCGGACTTCATTCCGCCGCGCGATTTCCTGCAGCAGACGCTCCCGTACTTCGCGACCGACCCGAAGATCGGCATGGTGCAGGCCCGCTGGGGGCACATCAACCAGGACTACTCGCTGCTCACGAAGATCCAGTCGATCCTGCTCGACGCGCACTTCGTGCTCGAGCACGGCGGACGCAATCGCGCCGGGTGCTTCTTCAACTTCAACGGCACCGCCGGCGTCTGGCGGCGCGAGGCGATCGCCTCGGCGGGCGGGTGGCAGCACGACACGCTGACCGAGGACCTCGACCTCAGCTACCGCGCGCAGCTGGCCGGCTGGCGCTTCGTGTTCCTCCCCGACGTCGTCTCGCCGGCCGAAGTGCCGGTCGAGATGAACTCGTTCAAGTCGCAGCAGCACCGGTGGGCCAAGGGATCGATCCAGACCTGCATGAAGCTGCTGCCGCGCATCCTGCGATCGAAGCAGCCGCTGTCGGTCAAGGCCGAGGCGTTCTTCCATCTCTCGGCCAACTTCAACTACCTGCTGATGTCGATGCTGTCGATCCTCATGTTCCCGGCGATGTGGGTGCGGTACAACATGGGGTGGACGGAGATGCTGCTCATCGACGTGCCGCTGTTCTTCGCGGCGACCGCGTCGATCTGCCGTGTTCTACGTGAAGGCGCAGCGCGAGCTGTACCCCGACTGGCGGCAGCGGCTGAAGTACCTGCCGTTCCTGATGTCGATCGGCATCGGCCTCTGCGTGAACAACACGCGCGCGGTGCTCGAGGCGCTCTTCGACAAGCAGAGCGAGTTCGCGCGCACGCCGAAGTACGGCATCGAGCGCGACAGCGACGAATGGGTCGGCAAGAAGTACCACCAGTCCGTCGGCGTGCAGCCGCTCATCGAGCTGGCGCTGGGGCTGTATTTCACCGCGACGGTGTTCTACGCGCTCGTCAACCAGATCTACGCCACGCTGCCGTTCCTCATGCTCTTCCAGATCGGGTTCCTCTACACGGGCCTGCTCTCGATCCTGCAGCAGTTCACCGGCGAGAGCGTGAT
The DNA here is from genome assembly GCA_963820645.1 of uncultured Acidobacteriota bacterium. GTDB lineage: Bacteria > Acidobacteriota > Vicinamibacteria > Vicinamibacterales > 2-12-FULL-66-21 > JALZOC01. Next base: position 128,184 of record CAWGAS010000017.1, read on the forward strand.
GCTCAAGGCGCCGGAAGTCGCGAAGTAGGCTCCAGCTGCCAGCTGCCCGCAGAGCTTACGGTTCCAGCTTCCAGCTTCCAGCCGCGCAGCGGCCATGCGGCCCGCTCGGGCTGCGGGTCTCCAACTACCAACTCCCAGGCGCATGCCTCGTACCAGCTGAGTGCAATCCGCCTCGACTTTCACCACGTTTTGAGGAGGTGGGTGTCAGCGTCTATGAGGAGCTGTCAGCGTACTGGGAGCTGGAAGCTGGGAGCTGGGAGCTGATTACGGTATAGTCCAGCTTCTCCACCACATTCTTAAAGGAGCGGCTATGAACTTCCCGCGTGTGGCGCTGGCGGCCGTGGCGTCGTGGGTGCTGTACCTCGGCATCGGGTTTCTCGTGCACGCCGTCCTGCTCAAGGACACCTACCTGCAGTACGTCGGCGTGATGCGGCCGGAGGCCCAGGCGAACGCCATTCTGCCGATCGGGTTCGGCTGCGCGCTCGTCGGCTTTTTCGCCTTCGCGTACGCCTACGCCAAAGGGTACGAAGGCGGCAGCGGCGTGCAGGAAGGGCTCCGGTTCGGGGTGCTCGTCGGCATCATGCTGTGCGCGTTCGGCAGCGTCTGGGACTACATGATGTGGCCGGTCAGCGCGGGCCTCCTCGCCGCGTGGCTGATCGATTTCGTCGTGGAGTTCGCCATCTACGGCATGATGGTCGGTCTGATCTACAAGCCCGCGGTCGTGGCGGCCCGACGGCCCGCGGTCGTTTGAGGCGGACCGGGCGTCCACGAACACGCGCTAGCGTCAGGCTCGAATTGGATATGATTGACGCATGACGACGGACGCGACGCCGAAGGCGGGACTCGAAGATGTCGTGGCGGCCACGTCCGCCATCTGCTATCTGGACGGCGATCGCGGCGTGCTGGCGTACTACGGGTACGACATTCACGATCTCGCGCGCGGCGCGTCGTTCGAGGAGGTCTGTTACCTGCTCTGGCACGGCCGGCTGCCGAATCGCGCCGAGCTGGGCGATCTGCAGTCCCAGCTCGCCGCGGCGCGCCCGTTGTCGGAAGCAGATTCTGCGGCTGATGAAACAGCTGCCCTCGTCCGACGGCATGGACGTGCTGCGGACGCTCACGTCGGCGCTCGGCCAGTACGATCCGGAGACGCCGGACAGCTCGCAGCCCGCGAACTACCGCAAGGCCGTGCGCCTCACCGCGCAGCTCGCGAGCCTGGTCGCCACCTACGGCCGGCTGCAGGCCGGAGGCGGTCCGATCCAGCCGGATCCGGCGCTCGGCCACGCGGCGAACTTCCTGTACATGCTCACCGGCAATCGTCCGAACGCGCTGTCGACGCACGCGTTCGACGTGGCGCTCGTGCTGCACGCCGATCACGAGCTGAACGCGTCGACGTTCGCGGCGCGCGTGGCGGCGGCGACGCTGACCGATCTCTACTCGGCCGTCGTGGCCGCCATCGGCACGCTGAAGGGCCCGCTCCACGGCGGCGCCAACGCCGACGTCATGCGCCTGCTGATCGAGATCGGGCCCGACGCCCCGCCCGAGCGGATCGACGACGCCATCCGCGGCAAGCTGGCGAAGAAGATCAAGATCCCCGGGTTCGGCCACCGCGTCTACACGACCGAGGATCCGCGCGCGACGCACCTGCGGCGCATGTCGAAGGAGCTCGGCGAGCGGGCGGGGAACACGCGGTGGTTCGAGATGTCGCAGCGGATCGAGCAGCTGGTGAAGGGGGAGAAGAAGCTGAACCCCAACGTCGATTTCTATTCGGCGTCCACGTACTACACGCTCGGGATCCCGATCGATCTGTTCACGCCGATCTTCGCCGTCAGCCGCGTCTCCGGCTGGACCGCGCATTGCCTCGAGCAGTACGCGAACAACCGGCTGATCCGTCCGCGCACCGACTACATCGGCCCGGCATACCCGCAGACGCTCCGGCCGATCGAGAATCGCTGATCCCGAATCCGCTATCCGCTGATCCGGATCCCTAGGCACCCGGATGCCGGTCCGAATCGCCGGATCGGCTGCAGCGCGGAATCGGCCGTAAGTCCAGATCGCTCAAGCTATACTCAACGGTTACGGCCCCATGGACCAGCGCTTGATACGCAATTTCTCCGTCATCGCCCACATCGACCACGGCAAGTCGACGCTCGCCGACCGGTTTCTCGAGATGACCGGGGCGCTCCAGCCGCGCGAGATGGAGGCGCAGGTCCTCGACCGCATGGACCTCGAGCGCGAGCGCGGCATCACGATCAAGGCGCACGCCGTCCGGCTGACCTACAACGCCGACGACGGGCAGGACTACGTGCTGAACCTGATCGACACGCCCGGGCACGTGGACTTCTCGTACGAGGTCACGCGCTCGCTGGCCGCGTGCGAAGGGGCGCTGCTGCTCGTCGATGCCTCGCAGGGCGTCGAAGCGCAGACGCTGGCCAACGCGTACCTCGCGGTCGAGAACGACCTCGAGATCATCCCGGTCATCAACAAGATCGATCTGCCGGGCGCGCAGCCGGACGAGGCCCAGCGGCAGATCGAGGAGATCATCGGCCTCGACTGCGAGCGGCGCGATCCTCGCGAGCGCCAAGGAAGGGACCGGCGTCCACGAGATTCTCGAGGCGATCGTCGCGCGGCTGCCGCCGCCGATGGGCGATCCCGACGCGCCGCTGAAGGCGCTGATCTTCGACTCGTGGTACGACGCGTACCGCGGCGTGATCATCCTGACGCGCGTCATCGACGGCGTCCTCAGGGCGGGCATGAAGATCCGGCTGATGGCCAAGGGGCAGGAGTACGACGTCGATCAGGTCGGCGTGTTCTCGCCCAAGCCGGTGGCCGTGGCCGAGCTCGGGGTCGGCGAGGTCGGGTTCATCTTCGCCGGGATCAAGACGGTCAGCGACGCGCAGATCGGCGACACGATCACGGAGGCCTCGCGGCGGACCGAGGCGCCGTTTCCCGGCTTCAAGGTCAGCAAGCCGATGGTCTTCGCCGGGCTGTATCCCGTCGAAGGCAGCGAGTACCCGCAGCTGCGCGACGCGCTCGAGAAGCTGCGGCTGAACGACGCGTCGTTCTTCTGCGAGCCGGAAACGTCGGCCGCGCTCGGGTTCGGCTTCCGCTGCGGGTTCCTCGGGCTGCTCCACATGGAGATCGTCCAGGAGCGCCTGGAGCGCGAGTTCGACATGGACCTCGTCACGACGGCGCCGGGCGTGCTCTACCGCGTCACGACGACCGACGGCGTGGTCCAGGAGATCGACAGCCCGTCCAAGCTTCCGGACACGGGCCGCATCGAGAAGATCGAGGAGCCGATCATCACGGCGATGATGCTCACGCCCGTCCGAGCACGTCGGCGCGATCCTGCAGCTCTGCCAGGAGAAGCGCGGCGTGCAGAAGTCGATCGAGTACCTGGCGGACGAACCGCGTCCTGGTGACCTACGAGCTGCCGTTCAACGAGGTCGTGATGGACTTCTACGATCGGCTGAAGACGATCTCGCGCGGCTACGCCTCGCTCGACTACCATGTGACCGGGTTCCAGGAAGCGCCGCTGGTGAAGCTCGACATCCTCGTCAACGAGGAGCCGGTCGACGCGCTCTCGATCATCGTCCACCGCGACACGGCCTACCAGCGCGGCCGCGCGCTGGCCTCGAAGATGCGCGAGCTCATCCCGCGCCAGATGTTCGAGATCGCGATCCAGGCGGCCATCGGCAGCCGCATCATCGCGCGCGAGTCGGTCAAGGCCCTGCGCAAGAACGTGCTGGCGAAGTGCTACGGCGGCGACATCTCGCGCAAGCGCAAGCTGCTCGAGAAGCAGAAGGAAGGCAAGAAGCGGATGAAGCGCGTCGGCCGCGTCGAGATTCCGCAGGAAGCGTTTCTCGCGGTGCTCGAAGGTGGGGACGGAGTACGGGCGAGGCGGCTACGATTCATGGCGACACCATTTCAGAAGTCCACCGTTCGCGAGTACTTCGAGTCGATCGTCATCGCGGTGATCCTCGCGCTGTTCGTCCGGACCTGGGTGGTGCAGGCCTTCAAGATCCCGACCGGGTCGATGGAGAACAACCTGCTCATCGGCGATCACCTGCTCGTGAACAAGTTCGTCTTCGGGCCGACGGCGACGCCCGCCGAGCGCAAGCGTGCTGCCGGTGCGCGACATCCGCCGCGGCGACGTCGTCGTGTTCAAGTACCCGGACGAGCCGGAGCGCGATTTCATCAAGCGCGTGATCGGGCTGCCGGGCGAGACGCTGGAGCTCCGGAGCAAGAAGGTCTACATCAACGGCCAGCCGCTCGACGAGCCGTACGTGCACTTCCTGGAGCCCGCCTCGACCGCGCAGGAAGTCACGTCGTTCGACGTCCGCGAGCGCTACGGCCCGGTGCGGGTGCCCGAGGGACAGTACTTCGTGATGGGCGACAATCGCGACAACTCGCAGGACAGCCGGTATTGGGGCTTTCTGCCCCGGCACTACATCAAGGGCCGGGCGCTGATGATCTACTGGTCATACGAATCGGGACGCGAGGACTACCTCGACGAGGGCGTCGGCGCGACCGTGAAGCGGCTGTTCTCGGTGGTGACGCACTTTTTCACGAAGACGCGCTGGGAGCGGCTGTTCCACCAGATCCACTGACCATCGGGCCTGCGCTCGAACTGACGATGCGCAGGGGCCAGCGCTCGAAGTGACGATGCGCAGGGGCCTGCGCTGGAACTGAAGCGGTGCGCAGGGGCCGGGCGGGGAGAGGACTCCATGATCAAGAAGGTGATCAAGCTCGCGGTCTTTCTGCCGATCGCGAACGCGGTCTACCAGATCGCCCCCGTCACCCTGCACTACCTTCGGTTCAAGGACGCCGTCGAGGAGCTCGCGCTGTTCCCCGCAAAATCCACCGATGCCCAGCTCGTCGATCGCGTCATGGCGCTCGCCGAAGAGCACAGCATTCCGCTCGAGCGTGAGTACGTGCAGGTGAACCGGCAGACAACCTCGCTCACCATCAACGCCGCCTACCTGGAGACGTTGCGGTTTTTTCCCGGCACCCAGTACACGTGGGAGTTCGACGTCGTCGCCCGGGCCTTGAAGTGATTCGGCCGGCTCGCGACTAAGCTGCCGTTCGGTCAGCCGCGCGCGGGCAGCCGCGATTCCCGCCTCGGCCGCCGACGTCAGCCGGGCCGCTTCTTCGCTCGCGGCAGCGGCGAACGCCTGGTCTTTGATGCTCTCGAGGTTCACGTCCACGTTGAGCTTCGCGCCTCGCACCGCGGCGCCGAGCAGCTCGAGGCCGACCTGCACGTCGCTCGAGGCATGACGATTGCCGAGAGCGGCCACCGGCGCGGCGTGGCCGATGGCCTCGACCGACGCGCGCATCACGTCGAGCGGCGTCTCGGTCGCCAGCCGCAGTCCCTCCTGAATCCCCGCCGCCCGCACGGCCTTCTCCTCGTCGGTCCCCTTCGGCAGGCGGAACCCGGCCACGACGAGCAGGTAGGCCTCGCTGTCGCGATCGATCAGCGCCGCGAGCCGCTCGCTGAGCGCGACGCATCCCGCGCCGGCCGCCGCGAGCCGCGCGACCTCCTCCGGCGTCGCGGCACGCGGTTTCGGGAGCCCCGCGACCATCGCCAGCAGCGACGCGCCGACCGCTCCCGCGAGCGCCGCCGCCGAGCCGCCGCCGGGGGTTGGCTCCGGTGAGCGTACCGCGGCAAGGAACTCGGTCAGGCGATGATCGGTAAGCTTCATGCGCGACACTGGCAATCACTGATTCAGCTGAGTCACCGAATACGAGACGAATTTCCCGGATCTCGATCGGGATTCGCCGGTGATTAGTGATTAGCGGCCTCTCTTTATCACGGCCGCAATCGACGGCGCACCCACCCGGATGAGGTTGATGGCGTCGCCGTTCACGAGCACCGCGTCCATCTGCTTGCCGGGCTCGAGGCTGCCGGCCGTATCCGCGCGATCCAGGGACCACGCGGCGTTGAGCGTCGCCGCGGTCAGCGCCTCCTCGAACGTCAGTCCCATCCCGAAGCAGGCGAGCGTCATCGCGAACGGCATCGACGGCGAGAAGCCGCCGCCCGGGTTGACGTCGGTGGCGAGCGCGACCGGCACGCCGGCGGCAATCAGCGCGCGCGCGGGGGCGAACCGGCCGAGCTTGAGATAGAACGCCGCGATCGGCAGCAGCGTCGCCCCGACGCCGGCGCGCGCCATGGCGCTGATGCCGTCGGGCGGGACGAAGATGAGATGATCGGCCGAGCGCGCGCCGATCTCTGCCGCGACGGTCGATCCGCCGCTCGCGCCGAGCTCGTCGGCGTGGATCCGCGGCAGCAGTCCCGCGCGCAGCCCCGCGGTCAGGATGCGCGCCGACTCGTCCGGCGTGAACACGCCGGTCTCGCAGAACACGTCGCACCAGCCGGCCAGACGCTCGGCGGCGACCGCCGGAATCATCTCGCGGATGACGAGATCGATGTACGCCTCGCGCCGCCCGCGGAACTCGATCGGGATCTCGTGCGCGCCGAGAAAGGTCGCCACGATGTCGAGGGGGTGTTCGCGGGCGAGCCGGGCGATCGCGCGCAGGATCTTCAGCTCCGATTCGACGCTCAGCCCATACCCGCTCTTGATCTCGCACGTCGTCGTGCCGCACGCGAGCATCTCGTCGAGCCGGATCCGGGTCTGGGCGACGAGCGCGTCCTCGGTCGCGGCGCGCGTGGCCGCCACCGTCGCCACGATGCCTGCCGCCGGCCGCGGCGATCTCCGCGTAGGTCGCGCCCGCGAGCCGCCGGCGCAGCTCCTCGCGCCGATCGCCCGCGAACACCGCGTGCGTGTGCGCGTCGACGAAGCCCGGTACGATCGACTGTCCGCCGGCGTCGATCTGCTGCGCGTCCGGCAGCGGCTGGACACGCGCCTTCAGGCCCGCTGACGGCCCGGCGTAGACGATCGTCCCCTCGAGCGACGCCACCGCGCCGTCGGCGACGACGTCGAGCGAGGCCTGGGCGGCGCCGCGGCGGGGCGCCGGGCCGGCGCAGGTGATCAGCTGCCGGGCGTTGGGATGATGAGATCGCAGGGGGGCACGTATCAGCTACCAGTTTCCAGCTCCCAGCTTCCAGCTTCCAGCGAAGAACTTGCACCGCCGCAAGAGCGGGAAGCGGGCTGCGAGCGCTCGGTCTGTCACGCCGAGCGCAGCGCGCTAGTGTTTCGTCCCATAAATCCTGTTAGCACCGAGGGCGGCGATGCGCTCGCAGGGCAAGGCGCGACAACCGAGAAGACTGGCGCGGATTTGAGGGCGGAGCAACGCAGCCGATGCGGGCCCCGGGATGCAGCGCCGGCCGAATGCAACAGGATTTATGGGACGAGACACTAGTTGCGATCCTCGGCGGCGCGCGGCCCCTCGCTGGCCGGCCGCGGCTGGGCCGGGGCCTCCGCCTGCCGCGGGCGATGGATGAGGACCTTCTCTTCCGGCTTGTCCTGCTTGTCCTGATCGCGGATGAACTCGAGCGCGTGATAGAGCGCCTGGATGGAGGACTCGAGCGAGCCTTCCACGTCGCGGCGGCGCAGCCGCAGCTCCGCGATGTCGCGATCGAGATCGTCGAGGCGCGCCTGCGCTTTCTGCAGCAGCAGGTCGGCGCGTCCCTGCGCCTCCCGGACGATCATCTTCGCCTCGTTCTGCGCCGCGGCCTTGACCTCGTCCGAGAGGCGCTGTGCGGTCAGGAGCGTGTTCCGCAGGTTGTTCTCACGCTCGCGATGCTCGTTGAGCAGCGCCTCCATGCGCGCCAGGTCCTGGCGGAGGCGATCGATTTCGCGAAGCGCGTGCTCGTAGTCATCGGCCGCTTCCGTCAGGAACGCGACGACTTCGGTCTTGTCGAAGCCCCGCATCGACTGTTTGAATTTCTGCTGCCGCAGGTCGAGCGGCGCGATCCGCATCACGCGTTCCGGCGGGAGCGACCCGGCCTGCGCGGCGGAGGTCGACGTGGGCGTCTGCGGCAGCGGCTGCCCGGGCTGTCGGTCGAACATTCTTCCCTCCATCGCGAGGCTAGCGAGGCTGCGCCTCAGACCAGGCGGCTCCGCCTCGCTCGCTCCGCATTCTTGATAACGCCCCGCTGGCGCGGGGCTAGTGCCCCGCGTTACGGGTACGCGTTCCGAATATCGCCGTGCCGACCCGCACGAGGGTCGCTCCCTCTTCTATCGCCGCCTCGAAATCGTGGCTCATGCCCATCGAGAGGTGCCGCAGCGCGCCGGGCCGCACGCCCTCGCTCCGCCACGCGTCGCGCAGCTCCCGGAGCCGGACGAACCAGGGGCGCGTCTGCTCCTGATCCTCGTTCCAGGGCGGAACCAGCATGAGCCCCGTCAGGCGGACGGCCCGTGCGTCCAGCGCCGCGTCGAGAATGCGCCGCGCCTCGCCTGCCCCCGCCCCGAACTTCGTGGCTTCGCCGGCCAGATCGACCTGCAGCAGCACGTCAGGGGATGCCCCCTGGTCGTGAGCCGCCGCGTCCAGTTTCTGGAGCAGATCGACCGAGTCCACGGAGTGAATGCAGGCGAACGGGGCGGCAGCTTTCTTCGCCTTGTTCGACTGCAGGTGGCCGATGAGATGCCACCTTATCTCCATGTCGGCCGTTTCGCCGATCTTCTGCAGGGCTTCCTGGACCTTGTTTTCGCCGAAGTCACGCTGGCCGGCGGCCCAGGCGGCGCGGACGTGATCGGCGCCGAAGGTTTTCGAAACCGCGATGAGCTGGACATCCGACGGGTCCCGGCCGGCGCGGCGGGCGGCCGCGCCGATCCGGGACGTTACCGACTGAAGGTTGGCCGCAATGGTGGCATCCACCGTCTACGCGCGCACTTACTTGATCACCTGCTTCAGCATGTCGACGTTCGACTGGGCCTGCTTCGCGTTCTTTCCCGTGGGCGCGACCTTGAGGTACGCGTCGAACTCCTTCGCCGCCTCGGCGAGCTTGCCGAGATTCAAGTACGCCTGCCCGAGCATGAAGTGCGCCTCCGCGTGATTCGGGTTGGCCGCCACCGCTCCGGCGAAGAACTCCTGCGCCTTGGGGAAGTCGTTGGCGTTCCAGGAGATGACGCCCTGGTTGTACAGCGTGTCGGCGCTCGCGCCGCCGCCGGCGGCTCGCGCGCTTGCTGGCCTCGGCGCTCATCGCCTGCGCTTCCGGGAATTTCTTCTGGTCGTTGTAAATCGTCGCGAGGAGGTTGTACGCGTCGACCGAATTGGGATCGATCTCCAGCGCCTTCTTCAGCGCCGTCTCGGCCGCCGCGTAGTCCTTCTTCGAGGCGTAGTTCGACCCGATGTTCACGTAGCACTCCGTGCACTTGGGCACCTGCGCGATCACCTCGTTGAACTTCGCGATCGCCTCGTCGTGCTTGCCGGTGTTGCTCAGGTTGGCGCCTTCCGCGTACGCCGCCTTCAGCGCTTCGGTGCGCGCGGCGGCCTTGGCGGCCTCTTCCTTCGACGCGGGCCCGGTGTTGCCCCCCGGCTTGAGCTCGAAGTTCACTTCCGTCATGTCGAGGCTGACCCGCGTCGGGAACGACTGCTTCAACCCGTCCTTCTCGGCCGTGACCAGGTAGTTCCCGGGTGGGATGCCGATCTGGATGTAGTCCCCCTCTTTCTTGGTCTTCAGCGTGTACTTCGTCCGGCTGTCCTGGTGCTCGATCAGGACGGTGGCCCCCTCGATCGGCTTCTTCTGCGCGTCGGTGACCTTGCCCTTCAGCTGCCCCGTCTGGGCGAGTGCCGGCGCCGCCGTCAGGGCGAGGCCCAGCACCATCGCGCAGATCCCGAGCGACCGGCCGAAATTGTGGCTGCCCACCATAGAAACCTCCATCGATAAGCCTCGAGAAATAACGGTGTAAACCGCAACCGGATCCGGCGCTAGTTTATCACCGAGCCCGCAGCCCTGCAGGGCCCCAAGGCGACCCCGGCGCGAAGCCAGCCGGAGCCTGCCGACGCCGAAGCGCCGCCCGGTAGCCGGAAGGTCGCTGCGGGGAACTGCTGCGGCGCACCGGTCAGGACCTGGTCACGGTCCCGTGCTGCGCGACGTTGGTGATGACGTATTCGAGCACCGGCCCGCGCCCGGACGCCGAGGAGTTGATCGCCCGGCGCGCCTCCACCCGGTACGCCGTCAGGCCGGCGCGGCGCGCCTCGACGTTGTCCTCGTAGAGCGCGCTGATTTCCGGCGCGACGGAATTGCTGAGCAGCACGTGCGCGCCCCGGTCCACGAGATCGATCACCGCGCGCTGCAGCGCGTCCTGTTGCCCCGGCCCGAAACCCGCCGTCGTGTACGACGTGAAGGACGCCGTCCGGCTGACCGGCGCATACGGCGGATCGAGGTACACGAAATCCCCCGCGGCCCCCTCCGCGAGCGCGTCGTGAAACGGCCGCACCTCGAGCGATAGATTCGGGGTTTGCAGCGCGGTCGCCAGGCGCCGCAGATTGTCCGGATCGCAGATTCTCAGCGAGGCGTGACGTCCGGCCGGCACGTTGAACGCCCCCTGTGAATTGACGCGGAACAGGCCGTTGAAGCCGGCGCGATTGAGATAGATCAGCATCGCCGCGAGGGCCGGCGTGTATCGATCCGCCGGCCGCCCGCTGGCGTGGACCTCGCGGCGGACCGGATTGAACCGCTCGTTCCTGACGTCGTAGAAGTGCTCGCGTCCGCCGGCCTGATGCCCGGCCTCGAGCCGCCGGAGCTCATCGATGACGTCGCCGACCCCGTCCCGCACGGCACGGTAGCAGCCGACGAGGTCGGCGTTGATGTCGGAGAGGCGCACCTCACGCCCGTCGAGCAGGCCCGTGTTGTAGAGGTCGAGAAAGACGGCGCCGCTGCCGACAAACGGCTCGATGTACCGGTTGAATTCCTCGGGATAGAACGATCTCAACGCGTGGAGCAGCTGCCGTTTGCCTCCCGCCCATTTCAGGATCGGCCGGACCGGCGTGGACGCGCCGTTCGAGACGTCGCTCTTAACCACTGGGGCCGGACCGCGGGAGGGAGCGAGGAACCGCTCGATGGCGGCGAGATCGTGAGTGACAGGCGCGGGCGGCAGCGACGCGAGAAACCGGCGGCCGTAACCCATCGTGCGAAGCCGCGGATCGAGGACGGCCAGCACCCCACGGTCCTGACGGTGCCGCAGCAGCCGGCCGAGCCCCTGCGTGCAGCGCCAGCACGGCGAGGGGAATCTGATACTCGCCGAAGGCCGAGCCGCCTCGCGCGGTGATGGCCTCGATGCGCGCGGCCGTGATCGGATCCCCTGGGGACGCGAAGGGCAGCTTGTCGATGATGACGCAGCTCAGCGCTTCGCCGACGACATCGACTCCCTGCCAGAAGCTGGAGGTCGCCAGCAGCACGGCGTTCGGCGTGGCCTTGAAATCGCGCAGCAGCACCGAGCGGGGCGCGGCGCCCTGCACGAGGATCGGATACTCGATCTCGTCGGAGGCCATCGCCTCGACCTCGCGGAGGGTCGCATAGCTCGTGAAGAGCACGAAGGCGCGGCCGCGCGTGCGCTTGACGATCTCGACGACCTCGCGTGCCGCGGCGGCTGCGAACTCGCGCGAACGCGGATCGGGCATCCGCTTCGGCAGATAGAGGATGGCCTGCCTGGCGTAGTCGAACTCGGAGGCCAGGCGCAGCTCCTGCGCACGGCGGATGCCGAGCCGGCCGCGCACGTACTCGAACGATCCGTCAACCGTCAGGGTCGCCGACGTCAGCACGGTGCCGGTCATCCGATCGATCAGCAGCTCGCGCACGATCGCGGACACGTCGATCGGCGACGCCCGCAGGATCACGCCTCTGCCGCGCACCTCGAGGTAGTACACGAAACCGCCATCGTCGGCGCGCAGCAGGAAGGCGAGATCCTTACGAAGCTCCGCCGCGCGCGTCCCCAGCGCCAGCACGTCCACCGGCGCCTCGCGCGCGAGGGCGACGCCGGCTTCGAGCGCTTCGAGGGCCCGCAGGAACGCCGAGGCCTGGTCGGCAACCTTGACCATCTGCGCGGGGCCGACGCGGACGCGGCTGTCTCCGCCGCCGACGCCCGGCACGTCGAACCGCACCATCTGGACCGCGCCGAAGAACTCGCGGGCACGATTCCGCACGCGCTCGGCGTCGTCGGCGAGCCCGTCCGCCTGCTCCTGGTCCGGGACGAGCTTCGCCCCGACCGCCCGCTCGACGTCGCGCGCCAGATCGTCGGCGCGGTAGTTGCTGACCGCGATGCCGAAGTACTGGGTCGCCACGTCCTCGAGCTGATGCGCCTCGTCCACGATCGCGTAGCGGCAGTCGGGAATCACTTCCCCGTGCTCGCTCTGCCGGACCGCCGCGTCGGCGCACAGCAGGTGGTGATTGACGATGACGACGTCGGATTCCGCGGCGCGCTGGCGCATCCGCGTGACGAAGCACTCATGGTGCCGCGGACACTCCGCTCCGATGCAGTTCTCGCTGGTGGCCGCGATCTCTTTCCAGAACGGCAGGTCCTCGGGGAGGTCCTCGATCTCGGCGCGATCCCCCGTCTGCGTCTCGCGGCGCCACTCCTCGATGAGGCGGATGTAGATGGTTGCGTCGGCAGGTTCCACGCGGGGGCCCCGGCTGAAGCCGTCAAGCGTCGGGGTGAAGCCGGGCGCGGCGCCGCCATTCAACGCGGCGTCGCGATACGCGTCGAAGCGATGCAGGCACAGATAGTTTCCGCGTCCTTTCATGTAGGTCGAGGTGAACGGCACGCCCATTGAAGCGCGCAGGATGGGGAGATCCTTGAAGTAGATCTGCTCCTGCAGGTTCTTGGTGCCGGTCGAGACGAGGACGCGCTGACGGCTGAGGATTGCGGGAACGAGGTAGGCGAGCGTCTTGCCGGTCCCGGTGCCCGCCTCGGCGAGCAGCACGCCGCCTTTGGCGAACACCTTCGAGACCGCCTCGGCCATCTCGAGCTGCCCCGGGCGGGGCTCGAAACCGGGCAGCGCGGCCGCGATCGGGCCGCCGGCGGCAAACGTGGCCGCGACCGCGCCTGGTCTTACCGCTCCGGGTACAGCGGGAACTTCCGGCACAGTCCCTCGACTTCGACCCGCACGGCCGCCAGCACGGCGTCGTCGTCTGGAGACGCGAGCGCGCGGGAGATCAGCTCCGCGATCGTGTCCATTTCCGGCTCGCGCATCCCGCGGCTCGTGACCGCCGGCGTGCCGATACGGACGCCGCTCGCCACCATCGGCGGGTTCTTGTCGAACGGGATCGCGTTCTTGTTGACGGTGATCCCCGCCTTCTCGAGCGACGTCTCGGCGACCTTGCCGGTCAGGCCCTTCGAGAAGACGTCGACGAGCATCATGTGATTGTCGGTGCCGCCGCTGACCAGCCGGAACCCGGCGCTCGAGAGCCCGCGCGCGAGCCGCTGGGCGTTGACGACGATCTGCCGCTGGTAATCGGTGAAGCCGGGCTCCATCGCTTCTTTCAGGCACACGGCCTTGCCCGCGATGATGTGCATCAGCGGCCCGCCCTGCACGCCGGGAAACAGCGCCCGGTCGAGCTCCTTCGCATACTGGCTGCGGCACAGCACCATCCCGCCGCGGGGGCCGCGAAGCGTCTTGTGCGTCGTCGTCGTCACGAAGTCGGAGTGGGGCACGGGGCTCGGGTGCACGTTGGCGGCGACGAGGCCGGCGATGTGCGCCATGTCGGTGACGACCGCCGCCCCGACCGCCCGGCCGACTGCGCCGATGCGCGCGAAGTCGATCACGCGCGGATACGCGCTGGCGCCGATCATGATCATCTTCGGCTTGTGCTCGTGCGCGAGCCGCTCGAGCTCCTCGTAGTCGATGCGCTCGTCGTCCTGGCGGACGCCGTAGGGCACGATGGTGTAGAGCTTGCCCGAAAAATTCAGCGGGTGCCCGTGCGTCAGGTGGCCGCCGTGCGCCAGGTTCATCCCGAGGACGGTGTCGCCGGGCTTGAGGAGCGTGAAGTACACGGCCATGTTCGCCTGCGCGCCGGAATGCGGCTGCACGTTGGCGTGCTCGGCGCCAAAGAGCGCCTTCGCCCTGGCGATCGCGAGCGATTCGGCGACGTCGACGAATTCGCACCCGCCGTAGTAGCGCCGGCCCGGATAGCCTTCGGCGTATTTGTTCGTCAGGACCGATCCGGCCGCTTCGAGGACCGCCTGGCTGACGAAGTTCTCGGACGCGATGAGCTCGAGGCCGCTGTTCTGGCGGTGGATTTCCTTCGCGATGGCCTCCGCGATCTCGGGGTCGGCCTCGGCGAGCGAGCGCCAGCGAAGCGGCCTCTCGGTGCTGGTCGTCGTCATCGTGCGCTCCTCGAACCTTCCGGTGCTTTTTCCAGTGCGGCGATTTGATCGAGCCGCCGCTGATGCCGTCCGCCGTCGAACGGCGTGGCGAGCCACAGCGCGAGAATCTCGTCGGCGAGCCCGACGCCGACGACGCGTCCGCCGATCGCGAGGACGTTCGCGTCGTTGTGCGCGCGCGACAGGCGGGCGGTGTAGAGATCGTTGCACAACGCGGCGCGCGTCCCGGGCACTTTGTTGGCGGCCATCTGCTCACCCTGGCCGCTCCCGCCGATGACGATGCCACGGTCGGCAAGGCCCTGCGTGACCTGCTGGGCGACCTCGGCGCAGATCGGCGGGTAGTCGACCGCGGCGTCGCTGTGCGTGCCGCGATCGTCCACCTCGTGGCCGAGCCGGCGCAGCGTCCCGATCACGTGCTGTTTCAGCGCGAACCCCGCATGGTCGGCGCCGATCGCAATACGCATAGAATGCGATTATACAGCGGTGTTGAATCGACACCGGATCTAGCGAGGCTGCGCCTTAGACCATGAAGGGTCCGCCTCGCTGGGTCACAAGCCTGATAACGTCGATTCACGCAGGCCATGACTCATGAGCGTCGTAACCATCACGCATCGCGGTGAGGAGCGGGTCCGTTCCGGACATCCGTGGATCTATCGATCGGATGTCGCCGAGGCTCGCGCCGAGGCGGGCGCGACTGTCCGCGTTGTGGGACAACGCGGCCGGGCGATTGGTCAGGCGCTATACAGCGATCGATCGGAAATTGCACTCAGGTTGCTGACCCGCGGGCCGGAGGTGGCAGATCTCGCGCTCTGGCGATCGCGGCTCGAGCAGGCGATCGGCTTCCGGGGCACGCTGGGCATCGACGCGACGGCGTATCGTCTCGTCCACGGGGAAGCCGACCGGCTGCCGTCGCTCATCTGTCGATCGGGATCGGTCCGGCGACTACCTCGTGCTGCAGGCGTTGTCGCAAGGCGTCGATCGGCTCGTGCCCGAGATCACGCAGATCCTCGTGGACCTCGTGAACCCCGCGGGCATCCTCGCGAGGAACGATCCGCGCGTGCGGCTGCTCGAGGGGCTCGAGCAGCGCGTCCAGGTGCTGCACGGGGTTGTCCCCGAGGCGATCGAGGTGCGCGAGGGGCACGTCACCTCTGTCGTGGATCCGTATCGCGGCCAGAAGACGGGGCTGTTCCTGGATCAGCGCGAGAACCGCGTGGCGGCGGCGCAGTATGCGCGCGGCCGGATGCTGGACGGGTTCAGCTACACCGGCGGCTTCGCGCTCGCGTTGGCGCCGAAGTGCGATGAGGTCCTGGCGATCGACATCTCGGAGGACGCCGTCGCGCGCGTCCGGGCGAACGCGGAGCGCAACGGCCTGGCGCAGGTGCAGGCGCGCGCGATGAACGTCTTCGACGAGCTGCGGGAGCTCGAGCGGCGCGGGGAGCGCTTCGACACCATCGTGCTCGATCCGCCCGCCTTCGCGAAGAACAAGGCCTCGATCCCGAAAGCGTTGTCGGGGTACAAGGAGATCAACCTGCGCGCGCTGAAGCTGCTCGCGCCGGGCGGGTTCCTGATCACCTGCAGCTGTTCGTACAACGTGAGCGAGGGGGACTTCGCGGACGTGCTCGCGTCGGCAGCGGTGGACGCACACGCCGACGTCGCGGTCGTCGAGAAGCGGATGCAGGCGCGCGATCATCCCGTCCTGCTGACCGTGCCGGAGACCTACTACCTGAAGTGCTTCATTCTTCGAAAGCTCGCCTGAGCGGGGAGGCAAGCGATGAGGCTGTGCCTTGTAGCCTTCGGCGTTCTTCTCGTCACGCAAGCCGGGGCCCAGCCCCGCGGGGTCACCGTGGGCATCGAGATGCGGAACGTCCGGCTCCACGTCGCCGCCGACGCCATCCTGGATATCAAGTGGCTCAGCGGCCGGCTGCGGAGCGCCGCCGCCGGGAACCGCCCATCTTCGATGACCAGCGCTCGTTCGTGATGGAGATCGAGGATGCGGAGCTCGGCATCGATGCGCCGAGCCTGACCGCGCTCGTCAATCGCGCCTTCGATTACAAAGGCGCGGCCCTGTCGGACGTGCGGGTCGAGCTTCGAGGGCGGCAGCCTGGTGCAGCACGGCAAGTTGAAGAAGGGCATCAGCGTGCCGTTCTCGATCGTCGCCTCGGTCGCCGCGACGCCCGACGGGCTCATGCAGATGCATCCGCTCAAGGTGAAGACGGCGGGTATCCCGACGGCCAAGCTGATGTCGATCTTCGGCATCGAGCTCGATGAGATCGTGAAGAGCCGGCCGGACCGCGGGATCACGTTCCGCGACAATGACCTGTTCCTCGACCCGTCGAAAATGCTCCCGCCGCCGGAGACGCGAGGCAAGCTCTCCAAGGTTTTCGTGCGCGGCGACCGGCTCGTCCAGATCTTCGGGAAAGGCGTGACCGCCGGCTTCAACGCCGGGAAGGGGAACTACATCTGGTTCCGCGGGGGCAGCATCCGGTTCGGGAAGCTCACCATGTCCGACGCCGATCTGAAGCTCATCGACATGGATCCGAAAGATCCCTTCGATTTCTATTCCGCCCTCTACGACAAGCAGCTCGTCGCGGGCTACTCGAAGAACACTCCGGACCACGCGCTGCGCACCTACATGCCGGACTTCGGGGATCTCGGCGCGAAGCGGTAGTCCGCCTTCAGGCGCGATAAGTTCAAACAGGAGAACGAGAGAACGGGAGAAAGCCCACAACTCAAAAGACAAAAACCAAAAAACCCAGGCAAAAGACAATCGAGAACGAAAACAACCCAAGGGCTCTCCCGTGCTCCCGTGCTCCTGTTACCAACGTTGATTACGCTCAGACGTTCGATACCGCCAGTCGCGCCGCGATTGCCGCGTGCCCATGCTCCAGCGCGATGCTCGAGGCGGTCTTTCCATCCTCGGACGCAATCGAGGGGTCGGCGCCGTGAGCGAGGAGCAGCGACACCATGTCGTCGCGGCCGGCGCCGGCCGCCCCCATCAGCGGCGTGTATCCGACCTGCTGCTTCGCGTTGGGATCGGCCCCGCAATCGAGGAGCAGCTGCACGAGGTCCTGGCTGCGCGCCGCCACCGCCGCGTGGAGGGGCTGCACCTTCATCGAGTTCTGCGCCGTGGCGTGGATGTTCGCGCCCGCGTCGAGCAGCGCCCGGGCGGTGGAGAGACGATCGAAGAAGGCGGCCAGCCCGAGCGGCATGAAGCCGTCGGCGGCCCAGGCATTGGCGGCTCCGGGGTCCTCGCGAAGCAACTCGGCGACGCGCGCGTCGCGCCCGAGCGCCGCGGCCTCCCAGATCGTCAGCGTGGCCCCTTCGGCCAGGCGCTCGGCCTCGTCCGGCTTCCGGTTGTAGAGCGCGAGGAGGATGGCGGATCCCGGATCGTGTGACATGGCGGCCCTCCCAATTGGCAGGCGTCCAGCCTGCGTGACGGTTGCCTCGGTTGACCGGCAGGCTATGAAGGCCGGCGCGACGAGTGCAATTAGTTAGTTAACCTAACTAAGTTATACTGCGGCATGCCGAAGAACGCAAGCCCCCCGGGGGACCTCTCCAGCCTGGCCGACGACCTGCACTCGGCCGCCATCCGGCTGCTGCGCCGCGTCCGCCGCGAAGACGAGGCCGTCGGGTTGAGCGCCGCCCGGCTGTCGGCGCTTTCGGTCATCGTCTTCGGCGGGCCCGTGCGGATCTCCGCGCTGGCCCGCGCCGAGCAGGTCCAGACCCCGACGATGACGCCGATTGTCGCCGCCCTCGAACGTGACGGCCTGATTACCAGGGAAGTCGATCCGGCGGACGCACGGGCGGTTATTCTACGGGCGACGGCCAAGGGAAGCCGGCTCATGGCCGAAGGGCGCCGGCTCCGCGTGGCCAACCTGGCGGATGCGCTGCGTCCGCTCGGCATCGACGAGCGGGCGACGCTGCGGAAGGCGGCCGCCATTCTCCAGCGCACCTTGACCGCGCAGCCGCGGAAGTGATGAATCGCTAATCACTCATCCTTGAATCCCTGAATCCTTGAATCGCCGATCGCTGAATCGCCGGGTCCGCGCGGCGTCTCAGCCGGAGCGTCCGGAGGGTTCAGGATTCAGGGATGCGAGGATTCAGGATGAGTGATTAGTGATTATTGTGATTAGTGATTCGCTATAGTGAACACTAAGGACATCCCATGACGACTCGCATCCCGCTCCCGCCGCTGCAGTCCGCGGATTTCACCTCAGCCTTCCCCAACTCGCGCAAGGTGCACGTCGGGCAGGTGCCGATGCGCGAGATTGCGCTCTCCGGCGGCGAGCCGCCGCTGCGGCTGTACGACACGAGCGGGCCGCAGGGGTCCGATCCGCGCGAGGGCCTGCCGGCGCTGCGCAGCGACTGGATTTCGGCGCGCGGCGGGGTGCGCGAGGTCGAGCGCTCGTACCGGCCGGCGGCCGGCGCCTCGCGGCCGATGCCACCGGCGCTGGCCGGGCGGATGCGCACGGCGCTTCGCGGCGACGGCGCGGTCACGCAGCTGCACTTCGCCCGTCAGGGCGTCGTGACGCCGGAGATGGAGTTCATCGCCGTGCGCGAAGGATTCGAGGCGGAGTTCGTCCGCTCGGAGGTCGCGCGCGGGCGCGCCATCATCCCCGCCAACGTCAACCACCCCGAGCTCGAGCCGATGATCATCGGCCGGCACTTCGCCGTGAAGATCAACGCCAACATCGGCAACTCCGCCGTGTCCTCCTCGATCGACGAGGAAGTCGAGAAGCTCCGCTGGGCGACGCTCTGGGGCGCCGACACGGTCATGGATCTCTCGACCGGACGGGACATTCACGAGACGCGGGAATGGATCATCCGCAACTCGGCCGTCCCGATCGGCACGGTCCCGATCTATCAGGCGCTCGAGAAAGCGGGCGGCCGGCCCGAGGACCTGACGTGGGAGATCTACCGCGACACGCTCGTCGAGCAGGCGGAGCAGGGCGTTGACTACTTCACGGTGCACGCCGGCGTGCTGCTGCGCTACATCCCCATGACCGCGCGGCGGCTGACCGGCATCGTCTCGCGCGGCGGCTCGATCATGGCGAAGTGGTGCCTGGCCCATCACAAGGAGAATTTCACGTACACGCACTTCCGCGAGATCTGCGAGATCATGCGCGCCTACGACGTCTCGTTCTCGCTCGGGGACGGCTTGCGGCCCGGCTCGATCGCCGACGCCAACGACGAAGCGCAGTTTGCCGAGCTGAAGACGCAGGGCGAGCTCACGCGCATCGCCTGGGAGTACGACGTGCAGGTGATGAACGAGGGGCCCGGCCACGTCCCGATGCACCTCATCAAGGAGAACATGGAGAAGCAGCTCGAGTGGTGCGACGAGGCGCCGTTCTACACGCTCGGGCCGCTGACGACCGACATCGCCCCCGGCTACGATCACATCACGTCGGCGATTGGCGCCGCGCAGATTGGCTGGTACGGCACCGCGATGCTCTGCTACGTCACGCCCAAGGAGCACCTCGGCCTGCCGGACCGCACCGACGTGAAAGCGGGAGTGATCGCCTACAAGATTGCCGCGCACGCGGCCGATCTCGCCAAGGGCCATCCCCGCGCGCAGGCCTGGGACGATGCCCTGTCGAAGGCGCGGTTCGAGTTCCGCTGGGAGGACCAGTTCAACCTGTCGCTCGATCCGGTCACGGCACGCGCCTACCACGACGCGACGCTGCCGGCCGACGGCGCCAAGGTCGCCCACTTCTGCTCGATGTGCGGTCCGAAGTTCTGCTCGATGGAGTTGACGCAGCAGGTCCGCGACCTGGCGGAGGCGGAAGCCGGGATGGCGGAGAAATCGCGCGAGTTCAGAAGCAAGGGCGGCGCGATCTATCTGAAATCTCGGATCCCTGATCCCTGATCCCTGATCCCTGATCCCGAATCCGGAGATCCCGAATCCCGAGTCCCGAGTCCCGATGGTGAGACATACCTGGCTCCTCATCGTTCCGTTGCTGCTCGCCGCGCCGCTTGTGTCTTCAACGCAGGCGCCCGATCGCGACGGGACGCCGCGCGGCGCTTACACGGGATGGGCGGCTTACGGCGGCGGTCCCGAGCAGATCCGCTACTCGTCGCTCCAACAGATCAACACCACCAACGTCCAGCAGCTGACCGTTGCCTGGACGTACGACAGCGCCGAATCGGGCGGTCTCCAGACGCAGCCGATCGTCGCCGGCGGCGTGCTGTACGCCTACACGCCCACGCACAAGACCTTCGCCGTGCGCGCCGGAACCGGCGAGCATCTCTGGACGTTCGATCCGGGAATCGTGGGACGCGGCGCGAACCGCGGTGTCATGTACTGGACCAACGGCAGCGACGCACGCGTGTACCCCGCCGTCGATCAGTATCTCTACGGACTCGACGCGAAGACCGGCAAACCGATCGCGACCTTCGGTGACAACGGGCGAATCGATCTACGCCTCCACCTCGATCGCGATCCCGCGAGTCAGAACGTCAGGCTGACGAGCCCGGGCGTCGTCTACAAGGATCTGGTGATCGTCGGCGGCCGCGTCGGCGAAGGGTTGCCGTCGTCGCCGGGGCACGTCCGGGCGTACGACGCGAGGACCGGCGCCTTGCGGTGGACGTTTCACACGATCCCTCACCCCGGCGAGACAGGCTACGAGACGTGGGGGAAATCGTCCTGGACCCACAACGGCGGGGCCAACAACTGGGCCGGGATGGCGCTCGACGAGGCACGGGGGATCGTCTACGTGCCGACCGGATCGGCAGCCGCGGATTTCTACGGCGGCGACCGCCCGGGTGACAACTTGTTTGCCAATTCGCTGCTGGCGCTGAACGCGGAGACCGGGCAGCGCATCTGGCACTTCCAGGTGGTGCGGCACGATCTCTGGGATCGCGATCTGCCGTCGCCGCCGAGCCTCGTCCGGCTCCGGCAGAACGGCCGCGTCATCGACGCCGTCGTGCAGACGACCAAGCACGGCTTCGTGTTCGTGTTCGATCGCACGAACGGAACGCCGCTCTTCCCGATCGAGTACCGGAAGTATCCCGCAAGCGACGTCCCGGGCGAGACCGCCGCGGATACGCAGCCGCTGCCCACCAGGCCGAAGCCGTTCGCGCGGCAGCTGCTGACCGAGGACATGCTCACGACCCGCACGCCCGAAGCGCACACCTGGGCGATCGCCGAGTTCCGGCAAGTTCCGCAACGGCACGTTCGCGCCGTTCGCGGTCGGTCAGGACACGCTGATCTTCCCGGGATACGACGGGGGTGCGGAGTGGGGCGGCTCGGCCGTCGATCCCGAAACCGGGATCTTGTACGTCAACGCGAACGACATTGCGTGGACCGGCGCGCTCGCCCCGATGCCGGCCGGTCAGAACGGGTCCGCGCTGTACCTGCAGCACTGCGCGTCCTGCCATCGAGACGATCGCGCAGGAACGCCCCCGGCGATCCCGACGCTCGTGGGGATCGGCGCCCGCCGCTCGCGCGTCGAGCTGGCGGAGATCATCCGGAAGGGCGCCGGCCGGATGCCCGGCTTCCCCGCGCTCAGCCAGGACGCGGTGACTGCGATCGTCCAGCACATGATCGCCGCGGACGCCGGACCTGCCGCGACGCCTGCGGCGCCCGGTCCGGTCGCCGCCGCGTCGACGCCGTTCCGGTTCACGGGATACAACAAGTTCCTGGATCCCGACGGCTATCCCGCCGTCGCCCCGCCGTGGGGGACGCTCAGCGCGATCGACCTGAACACCGCGGAGTATGCCTGGCAGATTCCGCTCGGGGAGTATCCCGAGCTCGTCGCGAAAGGCGTCAGGAACACCGGCAGCGAGAACTACGGGGGTCCGATCGTCACCGCCGGCGGGCTCGTTTTCATCGGCGCGACGAACTTCGACCGGAAGTTCCGGGCGCTGGACAAGAAGACGGGGAAGCTGCTTTGGGAAACCACGCTGCCGTTTTCCGGCAACGCGACGCCGGCGACCTACGAGGTGGACGGACGACAGTTCGTGGTGATTGCGGCCGGAGGCGGGAAGGGCGCCCGCGGATCGACGTCGGGCGGCGTGTACGTCGCCTTCGCGCTGCCGTCCACGAATCGCGCGCCGCGTTGACGGTTACGACGCTTCGGCTTTGCGGGACGGCTGCGCGTTGGATTGCCAGACCATGACGGTCGCGAGATCGCGGCCGAAGGCGTTGTCGCGGTGCAGGTCGATCGTGCCGGCGAGCTGCGCCTCGAGAAGCCCCGCGGTGGAGGCCGGCTCCGACGCGACCCGGTTCGCGTAGATGCTGCGCGCGTAGTCGAGGTTGGCGTGCAGCCGCTTCAGCAGATCGTCCCCGGTCTTGCCGGCCGCCACGTCCGCCTCGTACATCTGTTCGGTTTCGCTGAGCAGCGATCCGGCGTACCCGCGCAGCTCCGCCATGGCCTTCAGCTCCGATGTCAGACGCGTCAGCAGCGCGACCGCGTGGTGCCGGAGGGCCTCCGCGAATCGGGCGTTCAAGTCGTCGTTGGCCACCTCCGACTCGGGCCGGCCCGAATCGTCGGCGTAGACCACCGCCATCGCTTCTCCGTCCACGATGATCGGCATGGCGAGCGCACACGTGGGCGATCCGCCGAAGGGCAGGTGACTGCTGTCCGTCCGATCCCCGTTGACGCGTTCGGTGTGCCCGGAGCTGACCGCACGCGTGAGCAGTGAATCCATCGCCAGCGGCATCATGACTTTCCCGATGTCGTTCGTCAGATCGAAACCAATCTGATGCGCGCCTTCGAGCCGGTTGCCCTTCACGCGGAACAACGCGACGCGCGGGAACTCGTTGACGAGCTGCTCGACGAGCGTCGACAGGACATCGCCGATCGTCGCCGCGCTCGCCATCGACTCGAACGCGCCGAGGAGGCCGTCCAGCAGCGCGACCGCCGGGGCGGAGCTGGCCGGCGCGAACTCGAGCTCCACTTCGCGGGTGCCCTCCGCCTCGAGCCTCGCTTCGAGCGCGTGCATGGCGTCCTCGTGCTGTTCGCGCTCGCGTTCGAGCAGCTTGACCCGCGCGGAGCTCGTCTTGAACAAGGTCGTGGTCGCGGCCAGCTTGGCCTCGGCCGCCTGCGCATGCCCGGTGAGCTCGCTGAGGGCGTGCTCGACTGTCCCTTTTTCGGCCGCGATCGCCTGCAGCTCGGTTTTCATGTGCGCGATCTCGCCCTGGGCGGTCTCGAGCAGGTGCTGGGTCGCCCGCAGCTCTGGTTCGCGCGCATCGCTCGCGCGTGCGGCCTCGGCCTGGGCCGTCTCGACGAGGTGATGGGCCGCGCGAAGCTCCGTTTCGAAGCCCGCTTTCGCGCGCGCGGCCTCGCCCTGCACGGACTCGATCAGGTTGTGCGCGGCGCGAAGGTCCGTCTCGAGGTCCCCCTTCGCGCTCGCAGCCTCGGCCTGCACGGACTCGATCAGGTTGTGCGCGGCCCGAAGCTCCGCTTCGAGGCCCCCCTTCACACTCGAGACCTCGGCCTGCACCGACTCGAGCAGGTGGTGCGCGGCGCGAAGGTCCGATTCGAGCCCGGCACGCGCGCTCGCATCCATCTCGCGCGTGGCTTCCGCGTTCTTCAGGGCGTCGCGCAGCGCGTGGTGCTCGGCATAGACCGCGTCGAGCTGCTGCTGAAGCGCCCCCGCCCGCTTCGCTTCCGCTTCCAGCTCGGCGCCGAGCGCGTGCGCCCGCCCGTGGGCCTCGTTCAAGGCGCCGGCAACCGCATCCTTCTCTTGTGTTCGAGCGCTCAGCTCGTGCGTGAAATGGTTGAGCTCAGCCCGAAGCGCATCGGCCTGCGCGTGGGCCTCCTTGAGACCCTCGACCAGGCCCTCCCGGGCTTTCGTCTGATCGTTGAGCTCGGACAGCACCCCCTCGAGCTGTCCCAGCGCGTCCCTCAACGACCCTTCGATGGCGTCTTTTTCAGTGGTTCGCTCTTCGAGCTCGGTCGTTTTCTGCTCGAGGTCGGCGCGGAGGGAGTCGGTGATCTTGCGGGCTTCCGACGAGAGCCGCTTGAGTCGCGCGTCGGCCTCCGCCGCCGCGGCCTTCGTGAGCTGGCTGACCAGGTCCGCGACCTGTCCCTGCGTGTCGGGCGTGTGGGTGACCGCGGCCTCGACCGCTTTCGCCGCGGTGTCGAGCGCGGCGCGGAGTGCCTCGACGCGCTGGCGCGACCCCTGCGACGATTCGGACAGAATTCGTGCGATCAGCGCCGATGTCTCTTTTTCCGCGAAGGCACTGAATTCCATGAAAGGGGGCTCCGGGTTTGCAATGTAAGGGCCGACAGGCCATTCCCGGCAGGCGAGGGTTTTTCGAGGGTCTTCCCGGAGAAGGGGTTACAGACGGGACAAGCCGAACACGGTTTTGTAAGCGGGACAGCCCGTCACACGGGTTTCACCGCTGGACCTGAGTCCCGGCAATCCACACGGCCGAAATCGTTCTCGTGTTGCGGATGTCCTGCAGCGGGTCCCGATCGAGGACGACGAAGTCGGCCCACGCCCCCTTCGCGAGCACGCCGACGCCATCGACCTTCATCGCCCGGGCGGCGTCCAGCGTGGAGGCCCGCAGGACCTGTGCCGGCCCCAATCCTGATTCGACCATCATCTCCATTTCGAGGTGCTCGAAGTATCCCTGGAACCGCTCCGGGAACGGACCGGTATCGGTGCCCATGACGACGAGCACTCCGGCATCCGCCGCCTTCTTCAGATTGCGCCGCGCGACCGCCAGCGCCGCCTTGTAGGCCTGCGCGGTGCGGGACGCGGCCATGGCCTCCTGCCGCGGCCGCTCCTGGAGCTGCGCGACGACGTCCCGGTCCGCTTCACGCAGGAAAAACGGATCGGCGAAGAACGCCGGCGTCGTCTCGTAGACGAACGTCGAGAGCTCGCGCGTCAGCGTCGGACAATACGCGACGCCGCGCGCCTTCATCAGCGCGATCAGCTCGTCGTCGATCTCCTTGTCGCGGACGCTGTGCCCGATGACGTCCACCCCCGCGCGGAGCAGGTCCTTGGCGTCGTCGAGATAGAAGACGTGCGCGACCACGCGCAGCCCGCGGCGGTGGGCTTCGTCGATGACCGCGCGATAGACCTCCGGCGGCATCTTCGCGGCGGCGCCGAGGTTGTCGTCCACGCGAATCTTGATGACGTCGGGCTTTCGTGCGGCCACCTCGCCAACCATCCGGCGGGCGTCCTCCGGTGTCTTTCCGACGATGACGCTGCCGGAGAGATAGATTCGCGCGCGATCCAGAGAGGGGACCTGCTGCGTGTCGCGCGCCCGGAAGGCCGGCTCCTGCTCGCCGCCGAGACTCCACACCGTCGTCACGCCGTAGCGGGCAAACAGGCGGAGCTGGCGCAGCGTGTTCTCCTCGGTGTAGGCCCGAGGACGCAGGCCGTTCACATCGGAGACATGGGCGTGCGCGGATATCAACCCGGGGATGACGAACTTGCCGGCGAGGTCGATCGTCCGGGCGCCTGCGGGCGGACGCACCGCTTCGCCGCGGTCCCACCGCTTCGATCCGGCCGTCTCGTACGATCAGGACGGCGTTGTCGATCGCCGGCGCGCCCGTTCCGTCGATCACGCGAGCGCCGACGAACGCCTGCACGGCAGGGGTGCCGGTTTGACCGGAAGCGGCGGCGACAGCCGCCACGAGCGCGAGGGTGAGGAGCGACAGCCAGCGGAAGGACGTTCGCATGCGGGCCCGGCGAGGCTACTTCGTCACCGCCGGCGGGTTCGGCACAATCTGAATGATGGTCTTGAAGCGTGCCGGCGTGGCGCCCGGTTTCGGATTCAGATACCCCATCGAGCCGGCCCACGTGTAGTCTTTCACGGTCACGCTCGGCGGAAACGCCATCGTTTCCTCCCTGAACCTTCCGAGGTCGAACATGTGGACCGGCGGCTCCTCGAACACGAGCTCGCCCTTCTGTTTCAGCACCGTCTTGTAGAAGTTGACGATTTGCACGAAGTCGCTTTCGGTGCCGAAGAGGTAGTAGCGCTGCCCGCGGCCCGCGTCGTACGACGCGATGAAGCGCGCCGAGGGATAGATCGATGTGCCGACCGTCGCTTCGCTCGGGTCGCCCGCCTGTGGCGCCGGTGCGCGCTGCGCCGGCTCGGGAGCGGGCGCCGGTGCAGCGGCCGGCGGGAGCGGCCGCCCCGACGCCGGCTGTCCGGGGCGCGGGAACGGAACGGGAACCTGCAGGACCGCTGACGCCGACAGGACCAGCGCGGCGATAGTGCGCAGCATGTTCGTATTATAGAAAAGGGTTCCGCTGGGTTCCACTAGGTTCCGCAGGGTTCCGCCAGGTTCTGTTCCGCGGGGTTCGGTTCCGCAGGGTTCGGTTCCGCGGGGTTCGGTTCCGCGCGGTCCCGCGGGGTTCGGCGAGGCTCACACCAGAACCCAGCAGAACCTGAACCCTGAACCCTGCGAACCCAGTAGAACCTCGTAGAACAGAACCTCGTGGAACCCAGCGGAACCCAGTGGAACCCAGTGGAACCCGGCGGAACCCGGTCATGATCTCTTCAACAGCATTACTTGGATATTGCGAGAGCCAGGGCGAGTGGCTGGGCGAGATCGTCGAGCGGCTGGTGCGGCTGGAATCGCCCAGCACCGACAAGGCGGCCGTGGACCGTTGCGGCGCCGCGGTCGAGGAGCTCCTCGTGTCGGCGGGCGGCGACGTCCGCCGGTTGCGGCAGGAGGCGCGCGGCGATCACCTCCGAGCCGAATGGAGCGGCGGCGGACCTCGAGTGCTCCTGCTCGGCCATTTCGACACCGTGTGGCCGGTGGGACAACTCGAGCGGATGCCGGTGCGCCGGGCCGATGGACGGCTGTATGGACCTGGCGTCTTCGACATGAAGGCCGGCATCGGCGTGGCGCTGCTGGCCGTCCGCGCGCTGCACGCGGTCGAGGCCGCCCCGCTGCCGGCCATCGTGATGCTGTGGACGACCGACGAAGAAATCGGCAGCGCCACGTCGCGCGCGGCGATTGAAGAAGAGGCGCGGGCGAGCGCCGCCGTGCTGGTGCTCGAGCCGTCGCTGCCGGGAGGCGGGGCGAAGACGAGCCGGAAGGGCGTCGGGGAGTTCGAGCTGTCGGTGCACGGGGTGTCCGCCCACGCCGGCGTCGATCCCGGCAAAGGCGCGAGCGCGATCCACGAAATGGCCCGTCAGATTCTCGCCATCGAAGCATTGCGGGACCTGCCGCTCGGGATCAGCGTCAATGTCGGCGTCGTCGAGGGAGGCTCACGGCCGAACGTGGTGGCGGAGTACGCGTCGGCGAAAATCGACGTGCGGGTCCCGACGCTGGCGGACGCCGCGCGGCTGGATGCCGCCCTGCGCGGGCTGCGCCCGCAGATCCCCGGCACGCGCCTGGAGCTGACCGGGGGGATCGAACGGCCCCCGTTCGAACGTTCGCCTGGCGTCGTCCGTCTGTACGAGCTCGCGCGGACGGCCGCCGCGGCGCTCGGACGCGAGCTCGCCGAGGGCGGGACCGGAGGCGGGTCGGACGGGAATTTCACCGGCGCGCTCGGTGTTCCTACCTTAGACGGCCTCGGGCCGATGGGCGACGGCGCGCACGCGCTGCACGAACACGTCATCGAGGCGGATTTACCGTGGCGGGCGGCGCTGCTGGCGTCGCTGCTGACACGATTGCGTCAATAACATCATTCCAGCGTCCGGTCCGGCCGGACGCGCTAAAATAGACCCATGACAAACGGATTGAAAACCGCGGTCCTCCTGGGGCTGATGAGCGGGATCGTTCTGTTGATCGGCGAGCTGGTCGGCGGCTCGAACGGTCTCATCATGGCGTTCGGCTTCGCCGTCCTCATGAACTTCGGTTCGTACTGGTTCTCGGACAAGATCGTCCTGCGGATGTACCAGCGCGCAGCCCGTCGGGCCCGAGCACCCGCTGTACCGAATGGTCGAGCGGCTGGCCGCGAGGGCGAACCTGCCGATGCCGAAGGTGTACATCATTCCGGATCCGTCGCCGAACGCGTTCGCGACGGGGCGGAACCCGTCGCACGCCGCCGTGGCGGCGACCGAAGGCATCCTGAAGGTGCTGAGCGAGCACGAGCTGGAAGGCGTCATCGCGCACGAGCTGGCGCACGTGAAGAACCGCGACATTCTCACGAGCTCGGTCGCGGCGACGCTCGCGGCGGCGATCATGATGGTCTCGCGCATGGCGATGTTCTTCGGCGGCAGCCGCGACGGCGACCGCCAGGGCGGGAACCCGATCGTGATGCTGGCGATGTTGATTCTCGCGCCGGTGGCCGCGATGCTGATTCAGATGGCCATCTCACGCTCGCGCGAGTACGCGGCGGATGCCAGCGGAGCGGCGATCGCCGGGAATCCTTACGGGCTGGCAGACGCGTTGCGCAAGATCGACGCGGTCTCGAAGCGCGTGCCGCTCGACGCCAACCCGGCCACGGCGCACATGTTCATCATGAGCCCGTTCTCGGGCGGCGGCATCACGTCGCTCTTCAGCAGCCACCCGCCGACGGAGAAGCGCATTCACGCGCTCCTCGGCGCCGGCCGCTGACACGCGCGGGTAGCCCGTCGATGCCGCTCCACGTTCGTCGGAAGCGGCATCGAGGGAAACGCGCGGAAGGAAAGTCGCTTCACAAGTAAGCCGCCGGTGTCCGGCTGAGGGGCGATCGCTCACCCGGCGCCGGCCAGCCTTTCATCCCATTCCCGTCTCTTTTCAAGCGATTAAGCCACCCGACCCAGCCGTCTTAACGGATGGCCTACCTTTTGCTCGTTGAGGTGTAGTGGGTCGGCCGGCCAGACGCCGGAACGTGGCCCACCGTGGAGGCGGCCGTGGAGGATTTCGACATTCCGCAAAACAAAATGGCCGAGTCGGCCGAACGGGTCGTGGACCGCGCCGTCGACGAAGCGCGGCGCCGCGATCACGCGCTGCTGACGAACGAGCACGTGTGTCTGGCGTTCGCGCAGGTCGAATGGGACATGTTCGGCCAGGTCATGCGCGATCTGGAGCTCAATCCACACGAGATCCTGCAGGCGCTCGAGGAGCACCTGCGGCTGCTGCCGAGCGTGCCCGGGCGCGATCTGCGCGTCGCGCCGTCCACCAAACTGCTGTTCAAGCTCGCGCTGCTGCACGCCAGCCGATCGGGACGGCACACCATCGAGGCGACCGATCTGTTCTCGGCGATTTTCGAAGAGACGCAGGGGATCCCGGTCTCGATCATCCGGCGCCACGGCATCGAGCCCGACGCGCTCGTCACGCGCCTCGCCACGCGCATGCGCGATCACGAGCTCCGCGAGGAGCGCCTCAAGAAACGCTTCGAGCTGCCGCCCTTCCTGAAACACTTCGCCACGAACCTGAACCAGCTGGCGCGTCAGGACAAGGTGCCGCCGGTCTTCGGCCGCGACTACGAGATGGACCAGGTGCATGGAGGTGCTCTGCCATCGCGAGCGCGCCAACTCGGTCCTCCTGCTCGGCGAGCCGGGCGTCGGCAAGACGGCGATCGCCGAAGGGCTCGCGCGCCGCATCGAGTTCGAGCCGGACAAGGTGCCGGTGCGGCTGCGCGACTGCCAGATCGTCAACCTGCAGATGAACACGATGGTCGCGGGCACGATGCTGCGGGGGATGTTCGAGGATCGGATCCAGAACGTCATCCGCGAGATCAAGGAGCGGCCGAACCTGATCCTGTTCATCGACGAAGTGCACACGATGATCGGCGCGGGCTCGGCGCTCGGCGCCCCGTCCGACGCGGCCAACGTCTTCAAGTCGGTGCTGGCGCGCGGCGAGGTCCGGATCGTCGGCGCGACCACGATGAACGAGTACAAGGAGTTCATCCAGGAGGACGAGGCGCTCGCGCGGCGGTTCCGCACCGTGCACGTCAAGGAGCCGTCGATCGAGCAGACGCGCAACATCCTCTACAATCTGCGGCCGCGCCTCGAGCGCAACTACTCGGTGCGGATCAAGGACGACGCGATCGAGACCGCGCTCGAGATGTCGCCGCGCTACATGCGGCACCTGCAGCTGCCCGACAAAGTCATCGGATGGCTCGATACCGCGGCGGTCAAGGCCGAGATCGGCCGCCGCTGGGACGTGACCGGCGCCGACGTCGTGAACGTGATCTCGAAGATCGCGCAGATTCCCGAAGACATGGTGTTCCGCGACGTGACCGAGCGCTTCCGCGACATCGAGTCCCGGCTCGGCGCGCGGGTCGTCGGGCAGCGCGAGGCGATCGATGCCGTCGCACGGCGGCTGGTGCTGAACAAGGGCCCGTTGAAGGACGGCTTCGATCGGCCCGACGGCGTGCTGCTGTTCCTCGGGCCGACCGGTGTCGGCAAGACGGAGCTCGCGAAGTCGGTCGCCGAGTTCCTGTTCGGCGACGAGAAGAAGATGATCCGCGTCGACATGTCCGAGTACCAGGACGGCGCCGTCGCGGTCGACAAGCTCATCGGCATGCCGCGCGGCATCGTCGGCTCGGAGCGCGGCGGCGTGCTCACGAACCAGTTGAAGGACAACCCGTACTCCGTCGTCCTGCTCGACGAGGTCGAGAAGGCCAGCCCGAGCATGCTGAACGTGTTCCTCCAGGCGTTCGACGAAGGATGGATCAGCGACGGCCGCGGCAAGCGCGTCTACCTGAGCGACGCGATCGTCATCATGACGTCGAATATCGGCTCGGAGTGCTTCCGGAAGCTGAGCAGTCCGCTGGGGTTCTTCTCCAAGCAGATCGGCGTCGAGCAGGTGCAGGGGGAGATCATGCGGGAGCTCGAGCGCCGGTTCTCGCCGGAGTTCCGCAACCGCATCGACGAGGTCGTGGTCTTCCGGCCGCTGGCGAAGGACGAGGTGCGTCAGATCACCCTGCACCAGATCGCGAAGATCGAGACGACGCTGGCCAGGAGCGGACGCACGCTGAAGGTCACGCCGGAGGCGCTCGAGCAGCTCGTGACCGACGGCTACAGCCTGGCGTACGGGGCGCGGTTCCTCAAGCGCGTGATCGAGACGCGCATCAAGCTGCCGATCAGCCAGCGCTGGACGGAGGGGGACGAGTTCACGGCGGACGTGCGCGACGGCAGGGTCGAGATCGACGTGACCAGGGCTGCCGGCCGCTATCGCGCTCGCCGCGACGGCGTAAGTCCGCGACGACGGCCGCTGTCAAGATCGGTACTGCGCGTACCGTTCTGACACCGCGTCTAGTCGTTCCACTCAAAGGCCGCCTGCTCGTGGGCGGCCTTTTCTTCGACGTCTTCCTCTGCCAGTCCCTGGTCCGGCCGCGGCGCGCTGCCCTTGGTGCGCCGCCGGCCGAGATCGTAGCGCTCCTGCAGCGTGTCGATCATCCCCCGCACCGCCTTGACGTAATCGGCCTTCGCGTACGCGCCCGCGTACAACCGGTTGTACGACTCGACCATCTGCGGGAACTCCTTCGCGAGGAAGCCCATGAAGTGGTCCTTCGTGCCCCCCTTCAGGTACATCACGTTGGCGCCCATGAACGCGGCGCCGTGGTCGGCGATCGCCTTGATCGTCGCCTCGAGCTTCGACGGCTGCGTCGTGAAGCCCGGGACGACCGGCGCCATGAGGACGCCGGCGTTGACGCCCGCGTCGCGAAGCAGGCGGACCGCGCGGAGGCGCTGCAGCGGATGGGCCGTGCCCGGCTCGAGCGCGCGCCAGGCGTCTTCGTCGACCGTCGGCACGCTCATGCAGACCGTGCACCCGGAGCGGCGTCCGATCTCCGCGAGGACGTCGGCGTCGCGCACGACCATCGGTCCCTTCGTCACGAGCCCGATCGGGGTGCGGCCGGCGAGCAGCGCCTCGAGCGATCGTCTCGTGAGCTTGTAGTGTCCCTCGATCGGCTGATAGGGATCGGTGGCGGTGCCGACGGCCACCAGCTCGCGCGTCCACGACGGCTTGTCCAGCTCGCGCCGCAGGACGTCGACCAGGTTGATCTTCACGAAGATCACGCTCGAGAAGTGATCGTCGGGGCCGAGCTCGAACTGCGTCTGATACCGGCGCGCGAAGCAGTAGTGGCAGGCATGCGTGCAGCCGCGATACGGGTTCAACGTCCAGTTGAACGGCATCCCCTTGACCGGATTGAGCGCGGATCGGCAGGTGACCTCCTGGTACCGGGCCTGATCGGCGCGGCGCTGCGCTTCGTCGAGCGCCGCGTCGCCGTGCTTCCGAATCTCGAGGGCGATGGTCCGGGTGGTCGGTGGGCCGTTTTCCCGAGATCAAAGATGAGAGGCTGTTCGGCCATCGTTTCGTCTTTAGTTTCGCCACGTGACTCGCGGCGGCGACTAGTCAGAGGCGTCAGCCAGGTCTAGCAACAGATACGCGAGCGGCGAAACCGATCTGCGCGACGAACATCATGCGGTACATGTGCGCCCAGGAGACGTGGTTCTCCTCGACGGCCAGATCTTCCGGCCGGCGCAGCATCAGGTAGCAGACGTACGCGCCGTAGAGCGTC
This sequence comes from uncultured Acidobacteriota bacterium, assembly GCA_963820645.1. Lineage (GTDB taxonomy): Bacteria > Acidobacteriota > Vicinamibacteria > Vicinamibacterales > 2-12-FULL-66-21 > JALZOC01. The sequence continues at coordinate 160,772 of CAWGAS010000017.1, forward strand.
ATCAGGGCCGAGAGCGCGTAGAGCAGAACCGGACGTTGCCGGTGAGGATGCCGCGTCCACGGCGCCGTACGGCAATCAGCAGGAACGGCACGACGAACGACGGCGAGATCATCCACGCCGCCCGGCGGACACCGTAGACGATCGGCAGCGTCCGGCAGCCGCCGCGCGCGTCACCTTCCATGTCGGCGAAGTCCTTGGTCGTCGAGGCGCCGAGCAGGAACAGCCCGAAGATCGCGCCGATGAACCACGGCTCGACGCCGCAGATCGTCTTGACGCACGACCAGCCAGCCACCTTCAGCAGCACGCCGCGCGGGATCGCGATCGTGACGTTGGCCCAGATGCCGAGGCGCTTCGTGCGGAAGCGGCGGACACGAGTAGAGAACGGTGATCGCCGCGGCGACCAGCACGATCCAGAAGCACTCGTGCCGGCCGCCCGGCGCGACGAACCAGGCGAGCGCGAGCGCGACGGCGTAGGTGACGCCGGTGAAGATCCACGCGTCCCGCAGCGACAGACGTCCGCTGGTCAGCGGCCGCTTCGGCTTGTTGATGCGATCGATCTCGAGGTCGTAGATCTGGTTGAGCGCGTTGACGCCGCGTTGAGGACGGCCGCCATCACGAGCCCCACGAGCGGGTAGAGCAGCAGATCCGCGCTCCACGGTTCACGCGGCGCGGCGCCGACGGCGGTCACCGCGCCGGACGCAAATCCCAGCGCGGGAGCGACGAGGGTGAAGGGACGGGAGAGCTCGAGCAGCAGAGCGGCGCGCAGGTCGCCGGCTCACGCGCTCGCCTTCAGAGCAGGATCGCCACGACGGCGGCGATGGCGGTGTTCAGAAAGTTCAGGACGTCGTTGTTGACGACGCCCGGCGCTTCGAGCGTCGAGCGCCGAGCACGCTCTCGGCGAACGCCCCGATCGTCGCGCCGGCAACGACCGGACAGCAGCGCTCCGGACGGAATGAGCCCGAGCCGCCACGCCAAGGCCGCCGAGCCCGAATGCCCCGACCAGCCCGGCGACCGTTCCTTCGCAGCGACATCGCGCCCGGCGTCCCGGGCGGCACCGGCCGGAACGTGCGTCACGAGAAACGTGCGGCGGCCCCAGGCCTTGCCGATCTCGCTCGCGACCGTGTCGCTGCCGCCGGCGGCCAGCGCCGCGACGAACGCCGGCAGCGCCGGCCCGGTCGCGTACGTCAGCGACCGCCAGCACGGCCGCGATCGCGGCGACGCCGGTGTTGGCGAACGCGTTGCCGGCGCCGCGCCGGCCGCCCCGCTCTTCGGCGATCCCGAGCAGCGTCTTGCGCCGCAGGCCGAGCCGGGACGTCGACCACGGCGAGCGCAAACGTGGCGATGAGGAGCGCCCAGCCGCCGCCACCCGGCGGCCAGCAGAATCGTGACGCCGAGCACCGCGCCGGCGATCGCGCCCGACACCGTGACGGTCCGCGCGAAATAGCCGGCGGCCGCGACCGCGGCGTTGACCGCAAGCGCCGCGGGCAGCACCGGCAGCGGCTGCAGCCGCCGCGGCGGCGAGCAGATCTTCGCTGACGAGCGACGACGCTCCACAGCACCGCGGCCGCGGTGGCCGGTCACGGAGATGTTGTCGTCGAGCCGAGATCGGGATGGTTTCGACCGCCGCCGCGGCAACCGCGGCCACGAACGGCATCGCCAGCGGGAACCACGGGTACGGCGGCGGGACGATCACCGGCCGGCACCACCAGCACAGGAACGACGCCGGCCGCGCCGCCGAACAGCACGAACGCGACGCTGCCCGCCGAGCGACTTCTCGCGGTTCCACGGGATCCGCGGGCTCGCGGACGCGGCGGCCCGACCAGCGTCGCCATGCCGTCACCGACCGCGAGCACGCCCCACGCGGCGGCGACGATGTCGAGCCGGTCGGGCAGCGCGAAGAGCAGCAGCAGGACCGCGAGCGGGATAGAGGACGATGCCCGAGTCAGTCGCTACCTCGCCGCTCGGCCGGGCGAAAGAGCGCGGCCCCCGAGCATTCGCGGAAGCGCGAACAGGTTGAACGCGATCGCCGACGCGGCCAGCATCGTCGCCTCCCACCAGGTGAGTCAGCGAAGCAGCAGCGCGAAGGCGCCCATCGCGATGTGAACGAGTTGCCGCGTGTCTTCGGAGAACCGCGCCGCTTCGCTCGAGCAGGCTCCGGCTCATGAGCGGCGCGTCAGGCGCGGGCCGTCTCGTGCCGCCAGTAGTCCAGCAGATCGTCGAGCGTCCGCTCGATCGGGATCTCCGGCGTCCAGCCGGTTTCGGCCTGATGCGCGAGCGGATCACCGACGATCAGCGGATTGTCGCTCGGCCGCAGGCGCGCCGGATCCGACCTCGACGTCGATGGCCCGAGTCGCGACATGCCGAGCAGCGCGTCGAGCAGGTCGCCGCACGCGATACGCCGCGCCGGAGCAGACGTTGTAGGGACGCGCGGGCCGCCCGTGCTGCAGCGAGCATCCGGTACGCGCGCACCGTGTCGCGCACGTCGGTGATGTCGCGCCGCGCATCGAGGTTGCCGACGCGCAGGACCGGCTCGCGCAGCCCGGCTTCGATCTCGGCGATCTGCCGCGCGAAGCTCGACGTCACGAACGACGGCGACTGCCGCGGGCCGGCGTGGTTGAACGGCCGGACGAGGAAGACGGGCGCGTGGTCGGCCCGGACCGCGAGCATCTCCTGCGCGAGCTTGCTGACGCCGTACGGATCCGACGGGCCGATGCGGATCGTCCTCGCGCGAGCGGCCTGGTCGACGGCCGGTAGACGAGCGCCGAGCCGGTAACGACGACGGGGCAGTCGAGCCCGGCGGCTCGCACGGCGTCGAGCAGATGGTGGGTGCCGAGCACGTTGACCCGCAGCGCGCGCTCGGGCTCGGACCACGAGTCGGCGACGTGCGCGAGCCCGGCGCAGTGATAGATGACGGACGGCCGCAGGTCGGCCAGCGCTCGCGCGACCGCCTCGCGGTCGAGCAGATCGACGGCGGTCCAGCGCACGCGGCCGTCGGTCGTCGCGGACGGGGCGCGCGCCCGCCGCGGTTGGACCACGCGGCCACCGTCGGCTGCGATCGCGAGCAGCTCGTCGACGAGGTGACTGCCGGCGAATCCGGCGGCGCCCGTAACCAGCGGAGGACCAGGCACGGCAGGCGTCAGGCGCGACGTTCGCCGTACTGGGCGTCGTAGTAGGCGCGGAAGGCCGGATCGGCGTCCTTGATCGGCCGCCACCACCACTCGTTCTGGCGGTACCACTCGACGGTGTCGCGCGAGGCCGAGCTCGAATGGCGACCTGCGGCGCCCAGCCGAGCGCCCGCAGCTTCGACGTGTCGAGCGCGTAGCGCCGATCGTGGCCCGGGCGGTCGGCGACGTGCCGGATGAGCGACTCGGGCTTGCCCGCGCAGCTCGAGGATCCGGTGCGTCAGATCGACGTTGCGGACGTGGTTGCCGCCGCCGATGTTGTACACCTCGCCCGTCGTTCCCGCGGTCGATCAGCAGGTCGATCGCGCGGCAATGATCCGACACGTGCAGCCAGTCGCGCTCGTTCAGGCCGTCCCCGTAGAGCGGCACCGGGATATCGTCGATCGCATTGGTGACGAAGAGCGGGATGACTTTTTCGGGGAACTGGTACGGGACCGTAGTTGTTCGACGCCCGCGTGATGATCACCGGCACGTCGTAGGTCGCCCAGTAGCTGTAGGCGAGCCGATCGGCGCCGGCCTTGCTGGCCGAATACGGATTGCGCGGCCGCAGCTCGTCGGTCTCCCGGCTCGACCCTTCGGGCACGCTGCCGTAGACCTCGTCGGTCGAGATCTGGACGAAGCGCCGGAGGCGCGGCGCCTGCGCGCGCGGCCTCGAGCAGCACGAACGTGCCGAAGACGTCGGTCGTGATGAACTCGCCGGCGCTCAGGAGCGAGCGATCGACGTGCGTCTCGGCCGCGAAGTGGACGACGATGTCGGCGGCGATCACGAGCGGCGCGGCGACCGCCGGGTCGGCGACGTCGCCGTGGACGAACGTGTGCCGCGGATCGTCGATGACGTCCTGGAGATTCTCGCAGCCGTCCGGCGTAGGTCAGCTTGTCGAGCGTCGTCACGTGCCAGTCCGGATGCGCCGCGAGCGCGTACCGCACGAAGTTCGATCCGATGAACCCGGCGCCGCCGGTGACGAGCACGTTAACCATCTTTGCGGGACCAGTCGTACGGGAGCGACCCGTGCGGTTCGAGGCGGTATTCGTCGGGGGCGTCGCGCTGATACGGTTCGTTCGGCACGTTGACGACGAGCGACGGCTCGACGCTGATGCACTTCCAGCCGTGATACACGAGGTTCGGCACCTGGACCAGCATCGGGTTCAGCACGCCGATGACGAACTCGTTCACCGTGCCTTCGGTCGGCGAGCCGACGCGCGTATCGATCAGCACCAGCTTCACCATGCCGGCGACGCAGGCGAAGTTGTCGATCTGCCGGCGATGGTAGTGCCACCCTTTGACGACGCCGGGATAGGTGGCCGACACGTACACCTGGCCGAACTTCGTGAAGAGGTCCGGCTCGTCGGCGCGGAGGATCTCCATCAGCCACCCGCGCTCGTCGGCGACCAGGCGCAGCGGCTTCACCTTGACGCCGTCGATCGTGGGCCGGGCTGCCGCCGAGGATTTCACGGGTGCCGACATGCGCTCACCTCACCCTGAGAATCAGCCCGTTCATTCACCGGCCCTGCTGGCCGCCGAAGGCACCGAACAGGTTCGAGAACGTGCCGATGCCGGCGAGCGTGAACGACAGGTTGAACCGCTGGTCCTGCGGGACGCCGAGGCCGGCGAAGCTTCCCTGCAGGTTGAAGGTCTGTCATTCGACCGCGATGCCGCAGCACTGGGCGTTGTAGTACGCCATGTAGCGCTGCTGCAGGAAGCTGTCGAGCCGCAGATCGTAGTTGAACGCGTAGGTGCCGCCGAGCCGCCGCCCGCCCGGCGCAGGTCCGCGCTCGCGTTGAGGTAGTTCGTCGCGCTCGTCTTCGGCTGTCGAAGCCCGGAATGTAGCGGCGCTGGCTCCAGCCCGCCCGGCCCGCAGCCAGCTCCCCGCGCTGAAGCTGCCGTTCAGGGCGAGCGACCGGATCGCGTGCGCGGTCGGGTCCCAGTCCGTGCGGAAGTCCCCTGCAGCCGGTCGGTCGGCGACCCGCGCACCGTCAGCCACACGGGGCGAAATTCGTCTGCGCGGCGCGCCGAATCCGCTCGGATTCGCCGGGGTCGTACTGCGGACCGCGCTCGTCGGTGTAGTAGCTCTGCGAGATCGTCGCGCTCAGGATCTCGCGCGACGTCTCCTTCTTCGCGTACAGCCGGTTCGCGACGCCGTACGTGAAGCGCGTCATGTTGCCGACGATGAAGTCGGTGCCGTCGAGCCGGACGATCTGGTCGAACTTGTCGATCGCCGTCGCGTGCTGAATCGCGAGCGTCGGCTCGATGACGTGCTTGAACTTCTCCGCGTAGCCGTTGCCCGGCGTGTTCCAGATGCGGTTGAACACCGGTCCGGTGATCCGCGTCTGAAAATCGAAGAACTCCGGCCGATGGCTTCCGGGATCTGCACCCGGCTCGCGTCGATGCAGCGCGTATCTCCGGCCCGGCGTCTGGGTGACGCAGCTCTCCGTCCAGTACGTCCCGCGCCAGGAGACGGTCGAGTTCACGGTGAGGAAGGGCCAGCGCGTGAACGGAATCCGCAGCGTCGGGTTGACATCGGCGCGGCTCAATCCCTGATCGTTGGTCGGCACGTCGTCGACGGTCTTGCTCCGCTCGATCGTGACGAACTCGCTGTTGACGCCGAAGTACAGCGGGATGCCGCGAATCGGGCGCTCGCCGCGCGTGAGGGTGATCCGCGGCAGCGAGCCGGTCCGTGTGAACGTCGTCGGGTCGCCGAAGTAATCGTGCGCTCGACCGTCGCGCTCAGCGAGTACTCGCTCCAGTTGCCGCTGAGGTTGGTGTTGATGCGGCGCGAGCGGTTCGTCGCCTGAAAATGTTCTGCTGGTAGCGCTGCTGCGTCACGATGCTGGAGTAGTAGTTGGCGTTGGCGCGGAAGCGAAGATTCAGCGGCAGCCGCTGCACCAGCCGCCGATCACGGTGTAGCTCTTCTGGCCCGGACGACTGTCGTCCGAGCCGTCGACCGTGCGTGTCGGCTCGTTGAGGAACGACACCGTGCGTTGCCCTCCGATCCCGGAGCGAGGACGTACCGGTACTCGCCGCCATACTGCTGGCCGGTCTTCGAGAACCAGTCGTGCATGAACGTGGCGTCCTGGCTCCGGCTGATCGCCCAGAAGAAGGCGTTGCTGAGCGACTGGCCCCGCGCCGTCGTGGTGCCGTAAATCGGCATGACGAAGCCGGTCGCGCGATCGTCCTCCTGGATCGGGTAGTAGAAGATCGGAAGGTACATCAGCGGGACGTTCTTCACCCGGAGGAGGGCGTTCTTGAGCAGCGCGTAGTCGTCGAGGGTCAGCGTGATCGACCGCGACTGCATCTCCCACCGCGGCGTCGGCTGCACGCAGGTCGTGAAATTGCCGCCGACGATCCGGTATTTCTTCGGCCCGATCTTGTGAATCTCGTCGCCGCGGAACATCAGGTCCGGCTCCTGCGCGCCGGCGAGCGCGCCGGGCTGGCCTGGCTCCCGCAGCGTCGCGGTGCCAGACGCCACGTAGAACGTGCCGGTCCGCGTCTTCGTGTTGAACTCCATCCGCTCGGCGGCGATCCGGTTGCCCCCGGATACGAACACGACGTTCCCCCGCGCGGTGACCCGTCCCTCCTTCTGGAAGTACTCCACGTGATCGGCGAAGAGCTGCATGTCGTCGCAGTCGATCTGCACGGGCGCATCCTCGGTGCCGTCGAGGACGAAGTGGTCGCCCGCGACGCTGACGCCCGTCATGTTCAGCTGCTTGTAGACGTTGCAGCCGGCAAGGTTGCCCTGCGCGCGCGCGGCGGCGGGGACGCCCAACCACTCGACGGCGACACATGATGACGAGAATGGAGCTGACGCGAAACATGAAGTCCGTGATGATCCCGCAGCCGGAAGTCATCGAAGAATATCACGCAGGGGACCGATCAGAAAGATCGAACCGGCCGCGACAACGGGGCGCCCGCCGCGCCGTGCGCGCGCCAGCGCGGCCGCCGGATCGCCGATCGCTTCGACCCGGGCCCGCCCCGCCACGACCTCCGCTGCGATGGCCGCCAGCTCCTCCGCCGCGAAGGCGCGCGGCGTGGGCGCCGTCGTGCAGACGATGGCCGCGCACAGGGGAGCGAGCGGCTCGAGCATCCGGCGGACGTCCTTGTCCTGCAGGGCGCCGAACAGCAGCGTGACGTCCGTCCAGCCGATCTCGGCCAGGTAGGCGGCCAGCGCCCGCGCGCCGGCCGGATTGTGCGCGGCGTCGAGGAGGATGTCGGTCCCGTCCACCTGGAATCGCTCGAGGCGCGCCGGCCACACCGCGCGGCTCAGCCCGGCGCGCACCGCGCCGTCCGGGACGGCGATCCCCGCGCGCGCGAGCTCGTCGAGCAGGGCCACCGCGACCGCGGCGTTCTCCTGTTGATGTCCGTCCGCTCAGGGCCAGCGTGACACCGTCCAGCGGACGCGGCTCGGTGGCCACGTCGATCGCGCCATCTCCGCGCTCCGTCATCCGCACGACGTCCGCGGCGCGCACCATCCGCGCGCCGCGCTCGCCGCACGTCTCGCGCACCACGCGGTCGGCCTCGGGCGGCAGCGGTCCGCACACGACGGGAATGCCCGGCTTGATGATGCCCGCCTTCTCGCGGGCGATCGCCTCGATCGTGTCCCCCAGCTGCGCCTGGTGATCGAAGTCGATTGACGTGATCGCTGTCGCGATCGGCATGACGACGTTCGTGGCGTCCAGCCGGCCGCCGAGGCCGACTTCGAGCACGGCGATGTCGACGCCCCCTCGCCGGAACAGCTCGAACGCGGCGGCCGTGGCGCACTCGAAGAAAGTCGGCGGCGCGTCGAAGGCGCCGGTGCGCAGCAGCGACTCGACCGCCTCCTGGACGCGCCCGACGGCGTCGCGCAGGTCGGCGGTGCTCACCTCCTGGCCGAGCGACGACGAACCGTTCTTCGAGCCGGACCAGGTGGGGGGAGGTGTAGCGTGCGGTGCGGTGTCCGGCGTCGCGAAGCGCCGTCTCGACCATCACGGTGACCGAGCCCTTGCCGTTCGTGCCGGCGATCAGGATCGAGCGGAACGCGCGCTCGGGATGGTCGAGCGCCTCGCAGAGCGCCGCGATGCTCTCGAGGCCGAACTTCATCCCGAGTCGCTCGAGGCCGAAGAGGAAGTCGAGGGGTCGGCAGAATCCGCTGATCAGCCAATCCCTAAGCCCGAAGTCGCGAGTCGCTGAGAGCTCACCGGGAGCACCGCGCCCGCCGCGCGGGCTGCATGCCCGCGCCGCCGAAGCGAAGGATCCGCGTGACCGTGTCCTTCAGCTCCCGGCGATCGACGATCGAGGTCGAGCATGCCGTGCTCGACGAGGAACTCGCTGCGCTGGAAGCCCTCGGGCAGCGTCTGCCGGATCGTCTGCTCGATCACGCGCGGTCCGGCGAACCCGATGAGCGCGCCCGGCTCCGCGATGTTCACGTCGCCGAGCATGGCGAAGCTCGCCGTGACGCCGCCGGTCGTCGGATCGGTCAGGATCGAGATATACGGCAGCCGGCCGCGATCGAGCCGCGCGAGCGCCGCGCTGATCTTCGCCATCTGCATCAGCGAGAGCGCCCCTTCCATCATCCGGGCGCCGCCCGACGCGGAGACGATGACGACCGGCAGCCGCGCCGGCAATCGCGCGCTCGATCGCGCGCGTGATCTTCTCGCCGACGACGACCCCCATGCTGCCGCCGATGAAGCCGTACTCCATCGCCGCGACGACGCACTCGATGCCGCCGATGCGGCCGGTGGCGGTGATGACGGCGTCTTTCAGCCCGGTGGCGGCGATGCTCGTGTCGAGCCGCTTCCGGTACGGCTTGGTGTCGGTGAACTGCAGCGGATCGGTCGAGGTCAGCCCCGAGTCGTGCTCCCGCCAGTCGCCGTCGAACAGCGTGCGCAGGCGCTCGGCGGCGGTCAGCCGGAAGTGATGGCTGCACTTGGTGCAGACGCTGAGGCTGGCGGCGAGGTCCTTGTTGTAGATGATCTGCGCGCAGGACGGACACTTGACCCACAGCCCTTCTGGCACGCGGCTCTTGTCGGACGGCGGCTCGATCGGCTTGCGCTCTTTCTTGAACCAGGCCATTCGAGGAGCATACAACACACGGCCTCGTCGTAGCGTCGCTCAGCTCGGACCAAGGCATGGTTCTCGAAGCCGTCGCGACGCAGGCAATCGCAGCCAGCTGGGTGTGGTCGGCTGGAGTTCGGACGACTCTCGGAGCTCGCGCCGCGTCAGGCCCTCGGCACGTAGTACCTGCGTGCCCTTGCCCATGCCGCGCAGCTGCCGCTCGAGATCGGCGAGCGCCTCTTCCCCCCACGACAGATCGAACTGCGAGGTCTCGACGACGAGCAGCGGCGTGGCGGTGTAGTGGAAGAAGAAGTGGTTGTAGGCCTCGTTCAGCTCGCGCACGTAGTCGTCGTCGAGCTGGCGCGAGGTCCGGGTTCGTGCGCTCGCGCTCGCGCAGGCGGCGCCGCAGGACGTCGGTCGGCGTCTGCAGGTAGATCACGAGGTCGGGCGTCGGGAGGTCCGGCACGAGCAGCTCGTACAGCCGCTGGTAGATGAACAGCTCGTTGTCGTCGAGATTCAGATACGCGTAGATCTTGTCGCGATCGAACAGGTAGTCGCAGATCGTGAGCTGACTGAACAGGTCGCTCTGCCGGAGCGACGTCTGCTGCCGGTGGCGCGAGAGCGTGAAGAAGAGCTGCGCCTGGAATCCCGCGCCGGGACGCTCCGCGTAGAAGTCCGCGAAGAAAGGGATTGTCGGTTTCGTCGAGGACGACCGTGGCGTCGAGACGGGCGCCGAGCCGATCGGCCAGCAGCGATTTTCCGAGGCCGGCCGGTCCCTCGATCGCGATGTAGCGGAAGTTCAGGGGTGACCCCAAGCCGCGAAGTATAACCAAACGCCGCCCGTACCGGTACCGGGGTCTGACCCCCGTACCGCGCGCGCGGTACCAGTACCGGGGTCAGACCCCGGCGACGACGTACGCAGCGCAGACCTCAGCCCGGGAGTGCCGGGGATTGCGATAGCATGGTCCGGTGCGAATCGAGCGCATCGAGCTGCGTCTGCTGCGTCTTCCGCTGGTCCGTTTCTTCGAGACGAGCTTCGGGCGGATCTACGATCGCCCGTTCGTGCTCGTCAGGGTCGACGAAGACGGCGCCACGGGACTCGGCGAGTGCGTCGCCGACGCGAACCCGTACTACAGCTCGGAAACGACGCGCACCGCGTGGCACATCATCGCGGACTTCATCGCGCCGCTCGTGCTCGGGCGCGCCTTCGCGCACCCGCGCGAGATCTTCGACGCGCTCGCGGGCATTCGCGGCCATCACATGGCCAAGGCGGCCGTCGAGATGGCGGCGTGGGACCTCTTCGCGCGGCAGCAGGGGGAGCCGCTCGCGCGCGTGCTCGGCGGAAGCCCCGCGCGCATCGCATCCGGCATCGCCTCCGGCGTCTCGATCGGCATCCAGGACTCGCTCGACGAGCTCGCCGAACGCGTCGCGGTCGAGCTGGCCGCGGGCTACCGCCGCGATCAAGATCAAGATCAAGCCCGGCTGGGACGTCGAGGCGGTGCGAGACGGTTCGCGAGCGGTTCGGCGCGATCCCGCTCATGGTCGACGCCAACGCCGCCTATCACCTGACCGACGCGCGCGCACCTGGCGCGGCCTCGACCGCTTCGAGCTGATGATGATCGAGCAGCCGCTCGACTACGACGACATCCGCGACCACGCGCGGCTGCAGGAGCAGATCCGGACGCCGATCTGCCTCGACGAATCGCTCCACACCGTGCGGGCCGCGGAGGAGGCCATCGCGCTCGGCGCCTGCCGGATCATCAACATCAAGCCGGGGCGCGTCGGCGGTCACGCGCGAATCCATCCGGCTGCACGACCTGGCGGCCGGTCACGGCGTTCCGGTGTGGCACGGCGGCATGCTCGAAACGCGGCATCGGCCGCGCGCACAACATTCATCTGTCGACGCTCGCCCGGCTTCACGCTGCCGGGCGACGTCGCCGCCAGCCGGCGCTATTTCGACGCCGGACCTGATCGAGCCGGGGATCGAGGTCCGGCCGGACGGCACGATCGCGGTGCCGACGCACCCGGCATCGGCGTGACCGTCGTCCAGGATCGCGTCGAGGCCGCGTCGGTCGATCGCCTCGAGCTCTGCGCTCCGGCATGAACCCTATGAGAGACACATCCGTCCCGACGTGCGCCGGCGCCCTGACGCTGCTCGCTGCGCTCATGGCCTCGCGGGTGCGCGAGCGCTCCGGTCGTCGCACCGGTGGCGCCGACCACGAGCTTCGAACAGAAGATGGCCTGGATGCTCCAGCTCGAGGATCGGCGGATCCTTCGACTCGAGGTCCCACCAGCGCCGCCGCGCCCCCTCCGTCGTCCGGCGCGGGCGCGCGCGGCCGGCGCCCCCGCCTCCGCCCGTCGTCACGCCGGATCTGACGACGCTCGTCGGCCGACGCCGAGCCGCGCGTGCGGCGGCGCGCGGCGCTGGCGATCGGCCGCGTGGGATTGACCGAGGGGATCAAGCCGCTGACCGCGACGCTCGCGGACACCGATCCCGAGGTGCGCGAGATGGCGGCGTTCGCGCTGGGGCTCATCGGCGACGCCTCGGCGGCGCCGGCGCTCATCGCGGCGCTGGCCGACGCGGTCCCGATCGTCCGCGGCCGGGCCGCCGAGGCGCTCGGCCAGATCGGCGCGAAGGAGGCCGCCGAGCCGATCGGCCGCATGGCGGCCGAGCTCGCGCGCACGTCCCGCGGTGACGGCGATGCAGCCCGACGACGAGAAGTGGCCGGCCGCTCCCGAGGCCGAGGCATTCCGGCTGGGGATTTTCGCGCTCGTGCGGCTGCGCGCCTACGAGCCGCTGGCCGCCGCCGTGCTCGACGCGGACGGCCACCCCGTGACCACGTGGTGGCCGGTCGCGTACGCGCTCGGACGCGTGGCCGATGCGCGCGCGCAACCGGCGCTCCTCGAGCTGCTGCGCGCACGCAGGGAAGTACTCGGTGGCCTTCGCGGCGCGCGGGCTCGGCGTGACCAAGGCAAGCGCAGCGGTCGATCCGCTCGTGGCGCTGCGTCGAGTCGGCCGCAGACGCCGCTCGAGGTGGTCGTCTCGGCCGTCCGCGCGCTCGCGACTGATCGGAGACAGCCGCGCGGTCGGGCCGCTGATCAGGCTCGCGTCCGAGCCGGGCGTGGACGCCAACGTGCGTCTCGAAGCGGTCACGGCGCTCGGCGACGCTGCGCGCGCCGACGGCTGCCGGTCGTCCAGGATCTCCTGACCGACGCGTGGCCGGCGATGCGCGTCGCCGCGCTGCGGGCGGCGGCGCGATCGACCCGGACAGCTTCCTGCTCGTGCTCTCCAGCATGGATCCGGACAATCAGTGGATCGTGCGCGCGGCGCTGGCCGAGGCGCTCGCCACTCTGCCTGCCGACACCGCGATCGAGCGCGTGCGCGCGATGCTGCAGGACGAGGATCGCCGCGTCGTGCCCGCGGTCCTCGCGGCCCTGGCGCGGCTCAAGGCGCCCAACCTGGCGGCCGTCGCGCTGGCCCAGCTCAAGGAGCCCGACTTCGCGGTGCGCGCCGCGGCCGCGCGGCTCGTCGGCGAGCTCAAGCCGGCCGGCGGAGCGGAGGCGCTGCGCGAAGCCCTGCGCGCTCGCCCAGGCGGACGCGGCCATCGACGCGCGCGCCGCCATCCTGACGGCGCTGGCCGAGTACGGCGCGGCGGAGGCGCACGCCGGCGCTCAAGGCGGCGCTCGCCGACAAGGACTGGGCGGTGCGGCGTCCACGCGGTCGAGCTGCTGCGCAAGCTCGATCCGGCCGCCGACCATCGCGCGGCGATCCGCCCGGTCCCCGGCGAGCCGAGCGCGGCGTACGACGATCCGCAGCTCATCGCGCCGGCCCTGTCCCCGCACATCTTCATCGAGACCGCGAAGGGCACGATCGAATTCGAGCTGGCGGTGCTCGACGCGCCGCAGACGTCGTCGAACTTCATGGCGCTCGCGCGCAAGGGGTTCTTCAACGGCCTCCAGATCCACCGCGTCGTCCCGAACTTCGTCGTGCAGATCGGCGACTCGCGCGGCGACGGGGAAGGCGGACCGGGCTACACGATCCGCGACGAGCTGAACGAGCGCCCGTTCGTGCGCGGGACCGTCGGCATGGCGCTGTCGTGGAAGGACACCGGCGGGCAGCCAGTTCTTCATCACGCACTCACCGCAGCCGCACCTCGATGCGCAGGTACACGGTGTTCGGGCAGGTCGTGAACGGGATGGATGTCGTCGACCGGATTCAGCAGGGGGACGTGATTCAGCGGGTGCGCGTGTGGGACGGGAAGACGATGCAGTAGCGAAGCGCGAGCGGGAAGCTGGAAGCGGGACGCGGACAGCAAAAAAGGGGGCGACCGTCGCCCCCTTTTAGACGGGAGAGGTGGCTACCGCTTCTTGCCGCCCTTCTTCTTCCCGCCCTTGGCTGCCTTCTTTGCCATTGCGCTTATCCCCCCCTTCACTCGTGGGATTCCGATTGCGAAGAGCTCTCACCGCCTTGCAGCGCCGCTGCCTGCCTGGCACGTCGGCCTGCCTCGGTCGGCGCCCTCGCTTCTTTGCAACACTCCCGAGGAGCGCGGGAGGTCCGCATCAAAAAATTGGGGGTGTCAACGTTCGACACCCCCAGTCTCCCAGGACGGCGCGCTTAGCGCTTCTTTCCGCCCTTTTTCTTTCCGCCCTTAGCAGTCTTTTTCGCCATTATTCCTCCTTGGAACTTGGCAGCTCAGCTTTGTTTCCGACGTCCGACGTTACAACAGGTGGGCTGAGCGATCCACCCTCATACAAGATGTAGATTATGGATGAGAAAAATGCAGTGTCAAGCACAAAGTGTCTCAAATGTCAAAAAATCGCACGACAGATTTGTCGGCTCGAGCGCGGATGACCTGTAGTGACGATCGAATCTTTCGCGCGGATCACTCCGAGTGCGGATCGATTCGCGCGGCGGCGCGATCGCGTGACGACGAACGCCGGTGAGAGACGGCTCGTCGTCGGCGGATCTCGATTCCACTCCGTGACGCGTCACGCGATCGCGTGCGCCACAGAGGGAAAACCGGCCGCGGGCGCGGCCGGCGATCGTCGCGCGCGGTCAGCGCGCGCCTCGCGTCGCGGGTGGAGGATCGTCAGCGCCGGTCAGCGCTCGTCAGCGATCATCGAGGCGGGTGATCGCGCGCATCGCGGCCGCGCGCGTGTCGGCCGCGGCGCCGAAGAGCGAGGATGCCGTGCGGTAGTACGCGAGGGCCTGGTCGCGCCGGCTGAGCCGTTCGGAGAGACGCGCGGCATCGAGGTACGCGGCGCCGAGGATCGGCGCGGGGCACGCCGGCGCGCCGCGAATCGCGTGCTCGAACTGCGCGAGCGCCGCGGCGTCGTCTTTCCGCGCCTGCAGGATCCGGCCGAAGCGATAGCGCGCGACCGGATCCGATCCGTTCAACTCCAGCGAGCGCTCGAGCGCGGCCGCGGCCTCCTGAAGGTCGTTGTCCTCGAGCTGCCGCCAGCCCTCGAGCGACAGCCGATACGCCTCCGCGCGTCCGGCATCGGGCGCGCGCCGCAGGTGCCGGCCGGCCTCGGTCCTCACGTGGTTCGGGTCGGACGCCGGCGCGGCGGCGATCGCGGCGCGATACGCATCGATCGCCGCCGGGCCGGTCTCCGAGGCGGTCGAGGGCCTGGCCGAGGCGCAGGTACGCGAGCGGCAACGAGCCGTACGGGGCGTTCGGCCGCAGCGCAATCACCGCGTGCAGCGTCTCGATCGCGTCGTCGGTCAGGTACAGCGCCTCGAGCTGGCGGGCGATGCCGAGCCGGGCCTGCACTTCGCTCAGCACGGGGGCGCTGGCGCGCTGCTCGCGCGCCGCGGCTCAGCAGCCGCCGCCAGGTCGCGAGGCTGGCGGTCACGTCGTGCTGATAGCGATCCTCGATGTCGGCAATCTGCGCGAGGAAGAGCGGATTGGCGGGATACCGATCGTGCAGCGCGTGGAGCAGCTCCAGCGCCCGCGGCGTCTGCCGCTCGTACCAGAGATAGACGATGTGCAGCTGGTAGTCGGCTTCTCCCTGCAGCAGCCGTCCGCGGTTGCGCGCGCGGAGCATCTGCTCGAGCCCTTCCTTGCGATCGCCTCCCGGCAGGAGCAGCAGGAACCGCAGGAACCTGGCGGCGGCCGGCGCGACGTCGGCGTAGGTACTTGTACATCCCGAGGCCGAAGTAGGCATCCTCCAGGTCGGGATCGAGCGCGATGGCCCGTTCGAGCGCGAGCTTGATGCTCTTGCCGTCGCGCGCCGCGGCGAGCTTCTCGTTGCGCAGGACGCGCCACTGCACGCGGGCGGCGTACGCGCCGCCGAGGTAGAACCAGGGCTCGGGGTCTTCCGGCGACGCGCTCGGTCCACGCCTGGGTCGTGCGGATCGCGCGGTCGGCCGCGGCGGAGAACTCGTCGTCGAGCGCGCGGCTCTCGGGATCGAGCAGGATCTGCCACCAGAGGGCGGTGGCGCTCAGCACGTCGCAGGCTTCGGGGGGCGCCGGACCGCACGCGCGGCGCAGCTCCGCGTCCACCCGGTCGAACCGCGCGTCGAGGATGACGTCGTAGACGCGGACGAGGCGCGTCGACGCCGCGGATCTCCCGCCGGACGGCCGCCCGCGGCGCCGTCGCGCTCGCGGCGAGCGCGGCGCACAGCAGCAGGCGCCCCGCGATGAACGTCCCGCACGCTGGTTACCCCGCCAGGCACCCCATCGTGCACAGAGCGCACGCTGGGGACCCCGCGAAGAGGTCGCGATCATGTCAGGCTGGTGCGGAGCTGCTGCTTTTCCGCGTGGCGCTCGAGCGCAAGCGCCACGAGCCGATCCAGCAGGGCGGGGTATTCGACCCCGGACGCCTGCCAGAGCTTGGCGTACATGCTGATCGTGGTGAACCCGGGAATCGTGTTCACTTCGTTGACGAAGATCTCGCTGGTGCCGCGGACGACCAGAAAGTCGACGCGCGCCATGCCGGCGCCGTCGATCGCCTGGAACGCCGCAATCGACAGCCGGCGAATCTCCGCCGCCGTCCGGGGCTTGAGGTCGGCCGGGATGATGATCTTCGATCCGTCGTCGATGTACTTGGCTTCGTAGTCGTAGAACTCGCGCGACGGCACGACCTCGCCGGGCACCGACGCCTCCGGCGCATCGTTGCCGAGCACGGCGCATTCGATTTCGCGGGCATCCGGGACCGCCGCCTCGACGACGATCTTGCGATCGAACCCGCCCGCGAGATCCATCGCGCCTGGCAGCTCGGCGCGCGTCTTCACCTTGGAGATGCCGACGCTCGATCCCAGGTTCGCCGGTTTCACGAACATCGGATAGCCGAGCGCCGCCTCGAGCGACTTCGCCACGGCGTCGCGTCCGCCCTGCCAGTCGTGGCGCAGCACGACGCGATACGGACAGACCGGCAGGCCCGCGGCGGCGAACACGACCCTCATCACGGCTTTGTCCATGCCGACCGCCGACGCGAGGACACCGGCGCCGACGTACGGGACGTTGGCGAGCTCGAGAAGGCCCTGAATGGTGCCGTCCTCGCCGTACGGGCCGTGGAGGACGGGGAAGATGACGTCCAGGTTCAGGCCGGTGACGACCGCCTGCTCCTCCTCGTCGCGGGAGCTCCGCCGGCGATCGATGGAGAGAATGGTTTCGGCGCTCGGCCGCGCGACCAGATGGACCTCGCGCCCCTCGCGCAAGGGCCGGGCCGAATCGAGCCGCGCCTGTTCGATGACTTCTGCCGCCGACACGGCCGTCGGCGCGCGATCGGCCAGCGCCCAGCGGCCGTCCTTTTCGATGCGGATCGGAACCGGCTCGTACCGTGTGCGGTCGAGGTTCGCGAAGACCGCCGCGGCCGACGCCAGCGACACTTCGTGCTCACCGGAACGCCCACCATAGAGCACGCCGAGCCGGAGTCGTTTCACACCAGAAGAATACAGGAGGCGGGAGTCGGGCGGAAGGTCGAGGGTCTCAGGTCTCAGGTCTCAGGTCTCCCGAGACCCGAGTCCCGAGTCGGTCCGAGACATTCGCTATGCTGGACTCCAGTGAGCGACAGTTTCGCGTTTCGTATCCTGAACCGGGACGGCGCGGCGCGCCGCGGCGAGATCACGACCCCGCACGGCCTCGTGCAGACGCCCGCGTTCATGCCCGTCGGCACGCGCGGCGCGGTCAAGTCGATCACGCAGCGCGATCTCGAGGATCTCGGCGCGGAGATCATTCTCGGCAACACCTATCATCTGTATCTGAAACCGGGCGACGGGCTGATCGCCCGGTGCGGCGGTCTCCACCGCTTCATCGGGTGGAACCGGCCGATCCTGACCGACAGCGGCGGCTACCAGGTGTTCAGCCTCGCGGCGATGCGCAAGATCCGCGAAGAAGGGGCGGAGTTCCGCTCGCACATCGACGGGTCGCTGCACATGCTCACGCCCGAGCGCGCGGCCGACATCCAGGCCCGGCTCGGGTCGGACATCGCCATGGTGCTCGACGAATGCGTGGCCTCGCCGGCCGGACCCGAGCCGGCGCGCGAGGCGATGGAGCGATCGGTGCGGTGGGCGCGCCGCGCGCGGGCGCGTCACCTCCAGCTCCGGCACGATCCGGCCTCCGCGCCGGACGTGCTCGTCACCAATCCCGGCCAGGCGCAGTTCGGGATCATCCAGGGCGGCATTTCGCCCGGCCTCCGGACCGAAAGCGTGCAGGCGACCGTCGAGTCAGGGTTCGAGGCCTACGCGATCGGCGGCCTGAGCGTCGGCGAGCCGGTGGACGTGATGTACGAGGTCGTCGCCCACACCGCGCCGCTGCTGCCCGACGAGCGGCCGCGTTACCTCATGGGCACCGGGATGCCCGACGATCTCTTCGAATGCGTCGCGCACGGCGTGGACCTGTTCGACTGCGTGCTGCCCGACGCGCAACGCACGCAACGGCCAGCTCCTCACGAGCCGGGGGCCGCTGGTCATCAAGAACGCGCGCTACGCCGAGGACGTCTCGCCGCCGGATCCGGACTGCGGCTGCTACACCTGCCGGCAACTTTTCCCGGGCGTATCTGCGGCACCTCTTCATCGCCGGCGAGATGACCGCCGCAACCCTCAACTCGTTGCACAACCTCCACTTTTACCTTGACACCATGCGGAGGATTAGGGAGGCTATAGTGTTCGGCTCGTTTGAAAAGCTCCGCCAGGAGTTCCGTCAAACCTTCTCCCGCCGACCTCAATATTGAATGCCGTACCGGGTGCTTGATCCTTTTATGATCGCGATGACCGGGCAGGGCGGCGGGCTCATGCTGATCCTGCCGTACGCGCTGATCCTCGCGATTTTCTACCTCCTGATCCTGATGCCGATGCAGCGCCGGCAGAAGAAAGTCCAGGCGTTTCAGGACGCGCTCAAGGTCGGCGACAAGATCGTGACGACCAGCGGCATCTACGGGCAGATCACCCGCCTGAACGACAAGTCCGTGCAGGTGCAGATTGCCGACAAAGTGCGCATCGAGGTCGCGCGCGCGTCGGTCGGCGGATACCAGGGCCAGGATCCGGTCGTCTCCGAATCCGGCAACGTGCGTCCGAATCATGAACAAGAACCTTCGCTGGAAAGTCCTCACGATCCTCGCGGTCTTCATCGTCTTCTTTGCCGTCGGGGTCTACCCGATTCTGGCCAACCGGTACCACCTGCCGGCTCCGCCGTGGCTGATGGCCAAGCAGCTGCGCCTCGGCCTCGACCTCAGCGGCGGCGTGCATCTCGTCATGCGCGTGCACACCGACGACGCGCTGCGCATCCAGACGACGACGACGGCCGAGCAGATCCGCGAGGCGCTGCGCACCGCCGGCGTGGCGTTCACGTCGATCGCCGTCACCTCGCCGCAGTCGTTCAAGGTCGAGGGCATCCCGCCGGATCGCGACGCCGAGCTCCGGCGTATCGCCGACGAACAGGCCGCGACGGCCGAACTACGATCGCAGCCCGGGCGCCGGCGGCGCGTACGAGTTCAGGCTGAAGCCGAACATCGAGCGGACGATGCGCGAGCAGGCGGTCGTGCAGGCGCGGACGACGATCGACCGGCGCGTCAACGAGCTGGGCGTCACCGAGCCGAACATCTCGGTGTACGGCAACACCGGCGACCAGCTGCTGGTGCAGCTGCCGGGCGTCACCGACGTCGCGCGCGCGAAGGAGATCATCCGCGTCGACGGCGCTGCTCGAGCTGAAGCTCGTCGAGGCCGGTCCGACGTCCACGAAGGAAGCGCTGCTGCAGCAGCACGGCGGGAAGGAGCCGGAGGACATGGAGATCGTCTCGGGCGCCGGCTCCGAGCGACGAAGGGGGCGCCGGCACGGTCTTCTATCTCGTCCGCAAGATCCCCGCGGTGACCGGCAACGATCTGCGCGGCGCCAAGCCGACCATCGACGAGAACGGCCGTCCGGCGGTGAGCTTCTCGCTCAGGAACGAGGGGGCGCGGAAGTTCGGGAAGGTCACCGGCGAGAACATCGGGCGTTCGCTCGCGATCGTCCTCGACAAGCGCGTGGTGTCGGCGCCGCGCATCGACGGGCGGATCACCGACGAAGGGCGCATCAGCGGCGTGCTTCACGACGCAGGAAGTGGCGGACCTCTCGCTCACGCTGCGCTCGGGCGCGCTCCCGGCGACCCTCAGCTACCTGGAAGAGCGCGTGATCGGCCCGACGCTCGGCGAGGACTCGATTCGCTCGGGCGTGAAGGCGTCGCTCGTCGGCCTGATCTTCGTCGTGACCTTCATGCTCGTCTACTACAAGCTGTCGGGCGTCAACGCGGTCGTCGCGATGCTGCTGAACCTCGATCATCCTGCTGGGCCTGATGGCCTACCTCGGCGCGACCATGACGCTGCCGGGCATTGCCGGCTTCGTCCTGACGATGGGGATGGGGGTCGACTCCAACGTGCTGATCTTCGAGCGCATCAAGGAGGAGCTCGCGGCGCAGCGCGGCGTCCGCGCGGCCGTGAAGAACGGCTTCGACCGCGTCTTCCTGACGCTGCTCGATACCCACGTCGCGTCGCTCATCGCCGCCGCGTTCCTGTTCCAGTTCGGGACCGGCCCGATTCGCGGATTCGCCACGACGCTGTCGCTCGGGCTGCTCACGAACCTGTTCACGTCCATCTTCGTGTCGAAAACGCTGTTCGAGCTCGTGCTGTCGCGCCGCGACGCCGCCGCGACCGGGCTCAGCATTTAAGTTCTAAGTTCTAAAGTTCGAAGTTCGAGAGTTCGAGAGTCGAAAGCTCCAGGGTCATCATGCAGATCTTCAAGAATCCCAACTACAACTTCGTCCGCGTGGCGGTGGCCGGCGCTCGCCTTGTCGCTGGTCGTGATCCTCGCGGGTGCGGCGGTGATCGGGACCAAGGGGCTCAAGCTCGGCGTCGAGTTCGAGGGCGGCAGCATCGTCATCGTGAAGTTCGCCGAGCCGCAGCCGACGCTCGAGCGCGTGCGGTCGTCGCTGCAGGCGCTGCCGGAGAACCTGGGCAACGACGCGGTCGTGCAGCAGTACGGCGACGGGTCGCAGCGGCAGGTGATGATCCGGGTGGCGCACGTCGGGGCCGAATCCGGAGGCTCGCTGAGCCAGACGGCCGACGCCGTCGAGGCGGTGCTCCGCAAGGCGAACCTCGGCACGTTCGACGTCATCGGCCGGGAAATCGTCGGGCCGGTGGTCGGCGATCAATTGAAGCGGCAAGGGCACGTGGGCGACGGTGCTCGCGCTCGCCGGCATCCTGATCTACATCACCCTGCGGTTCCAGTTGAGCTTCGCCGTCGGCGCCATCGTCGCGACGATCCACGACCTGCTCGTGACGGTCGCCTTCCTGGCCTTCTTCAGTTACGACATCACGCTGAACGTCATCGCCGCGCTGCTGACGATCACCGGCTTCTCGGTCAACGACACGATCGTCGTCTTCGATCGCGTGCGCGAGAACATGCGCGGCATGCGGCGCGACAACCTCGAGCAGCATCGTGAACGTGGCCGTCAACCAGACGCTCGGCCGGACGGTGATTACCGCCGGCACCGCGTTCCTGAGCACGCTCGCGCTGTACCTCTTCGGCGGGGAAGTGCTGCACGGGCTCGCGTTCACGATGCTGGTCGGCATCGTCAGCGGCACGTATTCGACCGTCTTCATCGCGGCCGCGATCGCGATCATGTGGCAGGGGCGGAAGCCGCTGGGCGGGCAGGCGACCGCCGCGGCCGCCACGCCGGCGCGCAAGCCGACCCGCCGCCGCGTCTCGTAACGTGAGCCGCCGCTGTTCGTGACACTGCTCGTCGCCGCGCTGCTGGGCGTCATTCAGGGCCTGACGGAGTTTCTGCCGGTCTCGTCGACCGCCCACCTGCTGATCGGCGGGCGCCTGCTCGCCTATCAGGATCCCGGCGGCGTGTTCACGGTGATGATCCAGCTGGGATCGATTCTCGCCGTGATGTGGCTGTACCGGTCCAAGATCATCCGCATCGTGGCGGGGCTCCCGTCGGATCCGGACGCGAGACGCTTTGCGGCGGTGATTCTCGTCGCGTTCGCGCCGGCCATTCTCGCGGGCGCGTTCCTGGCCGACTACGTCACGACGGTCCTCTACGCCAGCCCGGCCGTGATCGCGACCACGTTCGTGCTGGGCGGCATCGTGATGCTGCTGGTCGAACGGTATCGCCCGGCGCCGTCGGTGCTCGAGGCGGACCGGACGCCCCTCACGAAAGCCCTGGCGATCGGCACGTGCCAGGTGCTGGCGCTGGTGCCGGGTGTCTCGCGGTCGGGCGCCACCATCGTCGGCGGCATGGTGGTGGGTCTGGATCGTGCGGCGGCCGCCGAGTTCTCGTTCTTTCTGGCGATGCCCACCATGATGGCGGCCTTCGCGCACAGCCTGCTCAAGGTGCGGCACCATCTCGCGCCGGAGCGTGCCGTCGAAATCGCCATCGGCTTCGTGATGGCGTTCATCGCCTCGGCGCTGGTCGTCACGCCGTTCCTCGCGGTGGTCCGCCGGGTCGGGTTCGTGCCGTTCGCCTGGTACCGCATCGCGGCCGGTCTCGCGTTGTTCGGAGCGATGGCGGCCGGCTGGTTGTAGTTCGATCGATGCAGTGGTTGCGCCGCAGCTTCATCGCCGGGTTCTTCGTGACCGTGCCGCTCGTGATCAGCGTGGCGGCGTTCGTCTGGATCTTCCGGCTGATCGACGGGTTCGTCGGGCCCTTCTACACGGCGTGGCTGCAGCGGAACATCCCCGGGCTGGAGACGAACGTGCCCGGACTGGGCATCCTCACGACCGCCCTGCTGGTGCTGGCGGTCGGCGCGCTGGCGACCAACGTCATCGGCAAGCGGCTGCTGCAGAAGACGGAAGGATACCTGCTGCGCGTGCCCGTGTTCCGCACCATCTACGCGCCCGTCAAGCAGCTGGTCGTCGCGTTCTCCCCGGACAACGAGTACGGCTTCAAGCGCGTCGTGCTGATCGAAGAGCCGTCGCGCGGGTTCGTCATGGGTTTCCTGACCAAGGAGTTCACCGTCGACCGGGGTCAGGGCCCCGAGCCGATGATCGCCGTCTACGTGCCCACCAATCATCTGTATCTGGGGGACGTGATCATCTGCGCGCGCGACAAGGCGTCGTATCCGGACGTGACGGTCGAGCAGGGCATCCGGATCTTCCTGACCGGGGGGATGGCGCTGTCGAGCCGAATCAAGGCACGCCGCGGCGACGATCGCGTCGGCGACTTCCGGGTGTAGGGACGGTCTCGGGTCTCTGGTCTTGGGTCTCGGTGTCTCGGGTCTCGGGTCTTGGGTCTCGGCGTCTCGAGTGTCTCGGCGACCTGCGACGAAGGACCAAAGACTCGAGACCTGAGACGACCCGAGACCTGAGACCCGCGACCTGAGACCCGCGACGACCAGACCACTGACGTATTGCGGCTCTGGCCGTGCTGGGGTACGATTCGACGCTTTTCACGGTCCCGCCTGCGCCCGGCGGGTTCAATAAGGAGACAAATGTCCGACACGTCCTGTTCACGCCTGGCGCGCACCGGAGTGCTCGCGGCGGCCCTGCTGCTGTCATGTTTGGCGATGGCCCCCGCGGTGTCCGCGGCGCTCCCGCAAGTCCCGGAGACCGCAGCGGTCCCGCAGGAAGCCCCTCGCCCCGCCGGGGGCGAAGCGAACCTCGTGCTGCCGGACCTCGGGCTGGTCGAGTTTCAGGGCATCAACGGCCGGACGCTGCTCATGGGCGGCCTCGTCGTGTGCGTCCTCGGCCTGGCGTTCGGGCTCGTGATCTACGTGCAGCTCAAGAACCTGCCGGTGCACCGCTCGATGCTGGAGATCTCGGAGCTGATTTACGAGACGTGCAAGACGTATCTCGTCACGCAGGGCAAGTTCATCCTGCTGCTCGAGCTCTTCATCGGCACGATCATGGTGTTCTACTTCGGGGTCCTGCAGGGTTTCGCCCCGATGAAGGTCGCGATCATCCTCCTGTTCAGCTTCATCGGCATCGGCGGGAGCTACGGCGTCGCCTGGTTCGGGATCCGCGTCAACACGTTCGCGAACTCGCGCGCCGCGTTCGCCGGCCTGAGGGGCCAGCCGTACCCGATCTACGCGATTCCGTTGAGCGCCGGCATGAGCATCGGGATGCTGCTCATCAGCGTCGAGCTCTTCATGATGCTGTGCATCCTGCTCTTCATCCCCGGCGACTACGCGGGCGCCTGTTTCATCGGGTTCGCGATCGGCGAATCGCTCGGCGCCTCGGTGCTCCGGATCGCCGGCGGCATCTTCACCAAGATCGCCGACATCGGCGCCGACCTGATGAAGATCGTCTTCAACATCAAGGAAGACGATGCGCGCAATCCCGGGGTCATCGCGGACTGCACGGGGGACAACGCGGGGGACTCGGTCGGGCCGAGCGCCGACGGGTTCGAGACCTACGGCGTCACCGGCGTGGCGCTGATCTCCTTCATCCTCGTCGCCGTCGCGAGCCCGACGGTCCAGGTGCAGCTGCTCGTGTGGATCTTCGTCATGCGCGTGATGGGGGTCATCGCGAGCGGCGCGTCGTATCTGCTGAACGCGGCCTGGGCCAAGAGCCGCTACGAGGGCGCCGCGACGATGAACTTCGAGACGCCGCTCACGACGCTGGTGTGGCTGACGTCGATCGTGTCGGTCGTCCTGACCTACATCGTGTCGTATTTCCTCATCCCCGACCTGGGCGACGGCACCCTCTGGTGGAAGCTCTCGAGCGTCATCACCTGCGGGACGCTCGCCGGCGCGATCATCCCGGAGCTCGTCAAGGTGTTCACGTCGACCGAGTCGGCCCATACGCGCGAGGTCGTGATCTCCTCGCGCGAGGGGGGCGCGTCGCTGAACGTGCTCTCGGGGCTCGTCGCGGGGAACTTCAGCGCCTACTGGCTCGGGATGGCGATCGTCGCGCTGATGGCGGTGGCCTACGGCGTCAGCACGCAGGGGTTCGAGACGCCTCGATGATCGCCCCGGCGGTCTTCGCGTTCGGGCTCGTCGCGTTCGGGTTCCTCGGCATGGGCCCGGTGACGATCGCGGTGGACTCATACGGCCCCGTCACGGACAACGCCCAGTCGGTCTTCGAGCTGTCCACGATCGAGGCGATCCCCAACATCAAGGCGGAGCTGAAGAAGGACTACGGGTTCGACGTGAACTTCGAGCGCGCCAAGCACCTGCTCGAAGAGAACGACGGCGCCGGCAACACCTTCAAGGCGACCGCGAAGCCGGTGCTCATCGGCACCGCCGTCGTCGGGTCGACGACGATGATCTTCTCGATCATCGTCGTGCTGACGCACGGCCTGACGCAGAACCTCGACAAGCTCTCGCTCCTGCACCCGCCGTTCCTGCTCGGGCTCATCACCGGCGGCTGCATGATCTACTGGTTCACGGGGGCGTCGATGCAGGCGGTGACGACCGGCGCCTACCGGGCGGTCGAGTTCATCAAGGCCAACATCAAGCTCGATGGGGTCATCGAGAAGGCTTCGGTCGCCGACAGCAAGAAGGTCGTCGAGATCTGCACGCAGTACGCGCAGAAGGGGATGTTCAACATCTTCCTGGCGGTCTTCTTCGGCACCCTCGGGTTCGCCTTCCTCGAGCCCTATTACTTCATCGGCTACCTGATGTCGATCGCGCTCTTCGGGCTGTTCCAGGCGATCTTCATGGCGAATGCGGGCGGCGCGTGGGACAATGCGAAGAAAATTGTCGAGGTCGAGCTCAAGGAAAAGGGGACGCCTCTCCACGCCGCGACGGTGGTCGGGGACACCGTCGGCGACCCGTTCAAGGACACGTCGTCGGTCGCCATGAATCCGGTGATCAAGTTCACGACGCTCTTCGGCCTGCTGGCGGTCGAACTGGGCGTGCAGCTTGCAGAACAGTATGGATCTATGATGAGTCACGTCCTGGCGGGCGCGTTCATCCTGGGATCGATGGTGTTTGTGTGGCGTTCGTTCTACGGGATGCGGATTCAGGCGCCGGGCCGGGGTTGACATTGGCAGGCCGACGGCAGGGTTTTGTCTGACGGTGGCCATTCTGGGAAATACGGTGTCTAACCCTCGGAGGGTGTTTAAATTGACACTGGTTTTTGTTTTGGGCTCTGACTATAATGCGCGGTCTTGACGCCGCCAGAGTGAGCCTAGGAGGACTGAGCCGTGCCGCGTGACATGTTCGGCGACGTCGTAAACCCGGGTGTCAAGCTCGGGTCCCAGAAGTGGTACACGGTACCGCTTTCCATAGTGGCGCACGTGGTGCTCTTTGCCGCGATCATCATCATTCCCCTGATGGCGGCCGACGTGCTCCCGACGCCGCCGACGATGATGGCGTTCGTGGGGGCGCCGCCGCCGCCGCCGCCACCCGCCGCCGCCGCCGCCCGCGGCCGCGCCGCCGCCGAAAGTGGCGCCACAGCCCGTCTCGAATCCCAACGCGGCACCCGTCGAGGCCCCCAAGGAGATCATTCCGGAAGCGCCGCCCCGACCGGTGTCGGCGTGAGCGGAGGGGTCGAGGGAGGCATTCCAGGAGGCCAGATCGGAGGCGTGGTGGGCGGGCTGCCCGAGGCGCCGCCGCCGCCCCCGCCGCCGCCGCCGGCGGCCCCGGTCCGCGTCGGCGGGCACATCAAGACGCCCAACAAGACGAAGGACGTCAAGCCGGTCTATCCGCCCATTGCCCAATCGGCCCGTGTCTCCGGCATCGTCATCATCGAGGCGACGATCGGCGCCGACGGCAGGGTCAAGGACGCGAAGGTCCTGCGCTCGATCCCCTTGCTCGACCAGGCCGCGCTCGACGCGGTCAAACAATGGCAGTTCACGCCGACGCTGCTCAACGGCGTGCCCGTGCCCGTCATCATGACCGTCACGGTGAATTTCACGCTGCAGTGACGCGTTTCGCGAACACGTTGACTTAAATTTCTGGGTGTCCAGATTACTGGAGGAGTGGCGACATGGATCTGATCAAGATGTGGAATGAGATGGGATGGGTGGCCCAGGGCATCGGCGTCATCCTGATCTTCATGTCGATGATCTCGTTCGGCGTGGCGATCGAGCGAATCTACACGTTCACCCAGGCGCGCAAGCAGTCGAAGCTGTACGCGCCGCAGGTGGCCAAGCACCTGAAGGAAGGCCGCCTGAAGGACGCGATCGCCATCTCGTCCTCGAAGACCTACCGGTACAGCCATCTGGCCAAGGTGGTCCTCGCCGGCCTGCAGGAATATCAGTTCCAGCAGGAAAGCGGTTCCAACCTCAGTCGAGAGGATCTCGTCGACACGGTCCGCCGTGCCATTCAGCGGGCGTCGGCGCTGACCGCCAACGACCTCAAGAAGGGGATCGCCGCCCTCGCGACCATCGGCGCGACGGCCCCGTTCGTCGGACTGCTCGGCACGGTCGTCGGCATCATCACGGCCTTCCAGGGCATCGCGGCCACCGGCTCGGGCGGTCTGGGCGCCGTGTCGGCCGGTATTTCCGAAGCGCTCGTCGAGACGGCCCTCGGGCTCGTCGTCGCGATTCCGGCGGTGTGGTTCTACAACTACCTCACCGGCCGCATCGAGTACTTCAACGTCGAAATGGACAACTCGTCGTCCGAGCTGCTGGATTATTTCATCAAGAAGACGGCGTAAGGCACGCTGAACCGGGAGATCGACCATGTCAATGGATGTCGGCAAATCGGGTGGGCTCAACGCCACGATCAACGTGACGCCGCTCGTCGATGTCATGCTGGTGCTGCTCATCATCATGATGCTGGTCGCCCCGATGCTGCAGAGCGGGGTGGCAGTGAAGATGCCCGAGGCGGGCAACACCGAGGTCAAGCCGGACACCGGGGAACCGACGGTCGTCGCCATCAACTCCGCGAACGAGTTCTACGTCAACGGGCTGCCGGCTTCGAAGAGCGACTTCGCGGAGCGGGTGCGGACGGTGCTCGAGGACAAGACCGACAAGATCGTCTACATCAAAGGGGACAAGGACGCGCTCTACAGCTCGGTCATGAAAGCCATGGACGACCTGCGGCGCGTCGGGATCGAGGACATCGGCCTCATCACGGAACCCAAGCTGAAGCCCGCGCCAGTGGGAGGTAAGTAGCCATGGCGCACGCACACAATCACTTCGGCGCCGAGAAAGTCGTCCGTGGCGAGACCCCGCACGCCAGTGCGGACATGAACGTCACGCCGCTCATCGACGTGCTGCTGGTGCTGCTCATCATCTTCATGGCGACCCTTCCGCTCACGCAGCGCGGGGTGGACATCAACCTGCCGCTCGAGACCAAGGCGCCGACCGTCGACCGACAACACGCAGGTCATGCTCGAGTACACGGCCGACCGCCAGATCGCGGTCAACAAGCAGCCGATCCAGCTCAAGGATCTCGAAGATCGCCTCCGCGACATCTTCGAGAGCCGCAAGGACAAGACGATGTTCATCGCCGGGGACGGCTCGCTGCGCTACGGCGAGATCGTCACGGTCATCGACGCCGCCAAGGGCGCGGGGATCGAGAAGGTCGGCATCGTGACCGACGAGATGCGAAAGGGCCCGTCAGGGGCGCCGACGGGCGGCAGCCAGTAGCCGACGCCCGGAGCGTTGGTCCGTTGGTCGGGGGTGCGCCGGCTTCCCCAGCGTGTGAGTTGATCGGCCGGATCCCGGGAGCGCCCTTCGACTCGCTTGCGCTCGCTCAGGGCAGGCATTGGCGCAACGGGATCGAAGCCGGTCTTGCGTTTTCACGGGAAGGGCGGCCCGAGTGGTCGCCCTTTTCGTTTGTACGGGGTCTAAATCCTCAAAGGCTTGGCGTTGGCCCGAGGCTGAGGAGGAGCCCCACATGCGAAGCGACACGAGCGCGCGACCCGCTACCGGCAAGCATCCACCCCACGGCGAACAGGAGGCGCCCCGGGGGCCCCGCCTGCCGCCCCAGGGCGCACAAACCGCGCCCCGGGGACCCCGGTTACAGATCGAGCCGAACATCACGCCGCTCATCGACGTCCTCCTGGTGCTGCTCGTCATCTTTCTCTCCGCGCTGCCGTTGACCCAACGGGGGCTCGACACCTCGGTGCCTGAGCACGTGCGGGACACTCCAGGACCGCCCACGAGCATCGTGCTCGAGTACTCGGCCGACCGCCGGCTGACGATCAACAGCCAGCCCGTGGAGGCTCAGCGGCTGGAAACGAGGCTCAGCGACCTGTTCCGCGAGCGCCATGACAAGACGCTCTACATCTCCGCCGACGGGGGGCTGCGCTACGGGGAGGTCGTGACGCTCATCGACGCGGCGAAGGGGGCGGGCGTCGCTCGGGTGGGGGTCATCACCGAGAGCATGCGGGCGCCGGCCCGGTGAGCAGGGTGCGTAGCGTAGAAAAGGGCCGTCCGACGGTCAACGCGGACGGCCCGTATCAGGGATTCGGTCGCAGCGCTTGCGCGCGAGCAGACGGGCGGTCCTGGAGCGGAACGCGGCGGATTAGGGATTAGGGATTAGGGATCTCTACCGTCCCTGCCCCGTCGCCTTCTTCTTGTTGAGCTCGATCGCAGCGGTTCCGGAGCTGGTCCGCCTCTTTGTAGTAGGCGGCGCGCTTGGCCAGGTCGGTTTCCTCGTTCCCCTGCAGGCGAAGCAGCAGGTTCTTGAAACCGAGCGCCTCCGAGTAGTCCGGGTTCAGGGCGAGCGCCTTGTTGACCGCCTCGACACCCTTGGCCAGGTACTCTTTCTTCTCCGCGGTGCTCGAGGCGATGGTCCTTGTGGACCTTCTCCCAGTAGTAGGTCGCCAGCAGCTGGTAGCCCTGCGGATTGTTCGGATCGAGCTCCGCCGCCTTGTTGAGCGCTTCCATCGTCTTGTTGAACTCGCCCTGGGCGTTGTAGAACCCCGCCATCGTCGTGTAGACCGATGGGATCGTTGGGCTTGGCCTCGCGGGCCTTCATCAGGGCCTGCTCGGCGTCCTCGTAGCGGCCGGAGTCCTGGTAGATCCTCGAGAGCGCGTAGTAGTTGTCCGGCTCGCCCGGCTCGAGCTGAATCATCTTCTGGACGATCGGCTCGGCCTTGGCCGGATCGTTCAGCTTTTCCGGGCCGTACGCCGAGACGAGATACTGGAGCGCCAGCTTCTTGATCTCCGGTTTCGGGTCGCGCTCGGCCGCCTTCGCGTAGTTGTCGATCGCCTTGTGGATCATTCGCGTCGTTTTCCGGCTCGCCCAGGCGGCTGACCTTGAACTGGTTGTCGTAGCTGTTCCCCAGGTAGAAGAAGATCTCGACCTTGTCGGGGTCGCTCTTCAGGGCCTCCTCGTATTTCGCGGCCGCCCCTCTCCAGTCCGAGCCGCCGTAGAGGGCGTTGGCGTCCTTGTAGGACTTCTGGGCGACCAGCTTCGACCAGGAGTACTTGCCACAGCCGGCTGTGGCCAGGCTCAGACCGACCACCAGGGCGAGTGCGCCGGCCGACGTCGTTCGATGTCTTGTCATGCTCTCCTCAAACCGGCGTCACACCAGGCGTCGGGCGCCGTGCGGACGAAAGTGGGTATTAAAATGGATCCAAGCCGTCGCGTCCCAGGGTTTCGGCGGTGCTGGCACGAACACGGTAGGATTGCCGGCGCCCGAACCGGGTCAGTATAGTGAACCGAAAAACGCCGAGTCAACCGGGGCTTCGGGGCCGGCTTCCCCGCAATTCGTTAGACACCGCACTTTATGATCCGGTTCGAGGATCTCGTCGAAAAAGTCCGGGGGATCAACCCGGACGCCGATATTGACCTCCTGAGGCGGGCGTACGTCTTTTCGGCCTTCGAGCACAAGGGCCAGGTCCGTCACTCCGGGGAGCCGTATCTGGTCCATCCGCTCGAGGTGGCCGACCAGCTCGCGGACATGAAGCTCGACGTCGTCGCGATTGCGGCCGGGCTCCTGCACGACATCGTCGAGGACACGCAGACCCCGATCGGGCGCATCAAGGAGCTCTTCGGCGCCGACGTCGCCCACGTGGTCGAAGGGGTCACCAAGCTGGGGGCCATCTCGTTCTCGTCGAGCGAGGAGCGGCAGGCGGAGAACTTCCGCAAGATGCTGCTCGCCATGGTGGACGACATCCGCGTCATCCTCGTCAAGCTCGCCGACCGGCTGCACAACATGCGCACGCTCCACCATCTCCCGGAGGAGCGGCGGATCAAGATCGCGCAGGAGACGCGCGACATCTACGCGCCGATTGCCAACCGGCTCGGCATGAGCAAGATCAAGAACGAGCTGGAGGAGCTGGCGTTCAAGTACCTCGAGTCGACCGCGTACGAGGCGCTCCGGATCCGCGTCGAGCGGCGGCGCCGCGCGACCGAGGGCATGATCGACGAGCTCAAGAAGAACGTCTCGGCCAAGCTCGCCGAGGCGCAGGTCCCGGTGATCGAGATCGACGGCCGGATCAAGCGGCTCTTCAGCATCCACCAGAAGCTCAAGAAGCAGAAGATCGAGCTCGATCAGGTCTACGACATGGTCGCGCTGCGCGTCGTGACGCAGTCGGTCAAGGACTGCTACGGCGCGCTCGGGATCATCCACCAGACGTGGTCGCCGGTGCCGGGCCGCATCAAGGACTTCATCGCCATGCCGCGGCCGAACGGATACCAATCGCTCCACACGTCGGTCATCAGCGAGCGCGGCGTGCCCTTCGAGGTGCAGATCCGCACGGCGGACATGCACCGGACCGCGGAGGACGGGATTGCGGCGCACTGGAAGTACAAGGAAGGCCGGGTCGGCGCCGGCAGCGACGAACAGTACTTCGTCTGGCTGCGGCAGCTCCTCGAATGGCAGCAGGAGGTCCGCGATCCGCAGGAATTCCTCCAGAACCTCAAGATCGAGCTCTACCCCGAAGAGGTCTACATCTTCACGCCGAAGGGGGAGGTGAAGGCGCTCCCGCGCGACGCGACGCCGGTGGACTTCGCCTACTCCATCCACACCGACGTCGGCCACCAGTGCGTCGGCGCGCGGGTGAACGGCAAGATGGTGCCGCTCCGCGCCCGCCTGCGCAACGGCGACATCGTCGAGATCGTCACGGCCGCGGGGCACAAGCCGAGCCGCGACTGGCTGAACTTCGTCGTCACCTCGCGCGCGCGGAACAAGATCAAGCACTTCATCCACTCGGAAGAGAAGGAGCGGAGCATCGAGCTCGGGCGCAAGCTGTTCGACAAGGAGGCCAAGCGGTTCGGGCTGAACCTGAAGAACCTGACCGAGCCCCAGACGATGGCGCGGGTGCTCGGGGAACTCGGGATGGGCAAGGCGGACGAGCTCTACGCGGCGCTCGGCTACGGGAAGCTGTCGGCGAAGACCGTGCTGGCCCGCTTCGTTCCGCAGGAGGAGCTGAAGGAAGCCACGGAGAGCGGGATTGCGTCGGTCGTCCGCCGGGTGCTCGGCACCGGCGAGGACAAGATCACCGTGCACGGCATCGACGACCTGATGGTGTTCCGGGCGCGCTGCTGCAATCCGATCCGCGGCGAAAAGATCATCGGCTACATCACGCGCGGGAAGGGCGTGTCGGTCCACGCCGCCAGCTGCTCGAACGTGCTCAACCTGCTCTACGACCCGGAGCGGCGGATTGCCGTCGAGTGGGACAAGGGCGCCGACGGCACGCCCTACACCGTCCGGCTGACGATCCAGGTCGAAGATCGGAAGGGCATCCTCGCGGACGTCAGCTCGAAGATCGCCGGCATCAACACCAACATCCGCACCGTCGAGGCCACGGTCGACGACCAGATGGGACGCATCGACATGACCGTCGAGATCAGCGACGTCAAGCACCTGCAGAAGGTGATCAAGTCGCTGCGGAGCATCGCGGGGGTCGTGGACGTGGAGCGGGCGAGCCGGTGACAGAGGAATCAGAGCGTTGGATTCACCACAGAGCCGCCGGAGTAAACGGAAACACGCACCAGTGCGTGTTCGTCTGCGATCTCCGTTCACTGCTGTGGTGATCCGTTCTCTCTAGAGCGAAGCGATCACGTCGACTTCGATCCGCGCGTCCCTGGGCAGGCGCGCCACCTGCACGGTGGCGCGGGCGGGAAACGGCGGGGCGAAGAACGTCCCGTACACCTCGTTCATCACCGCAAAGTCGTCCAGGTCGGCGAGGAACACGGTGGTGCGGACGACGTGATCGAACGACGCGCCTCCGGCCTTGAGGATTTCGCCGATGTTCTGAAAGACGCGACGGGTTTGTATCGCGATGCTGCCCTCGACGATCGCGCCGGTGGCGGGATCGATGGGGACCTGGCCCGAGACGAACAGCAGCGACCCGGCGCGAATGCCCTGAGAATATGGACCGATGGCCTTCGGCGCCAAGGGAGTCGAGATGGCCTGCCGCATGCCAGTCCGCTAGGCGGCCTTGACGACCTTGTTCGAGCGCAGGCAGCGCGTGCAGACGCGGAGCCGGCGGATGCCGCCGTTCACCATCGCGCGCACCCGCTGGAGGTTCGGCTCGAACCGCCGGGGGGTCACGTTGTGCGCGTGGCTGACATTTCTCCCGACGACCGGGCCTTTTCCGCAGATCTCGCAGCGTTTCGCCATGACTCAAGCCTGTAAGGGGTTTAAAGCGTTGATTCAGCTGGACATCCGGGCCAGCTAGTGAGGACAAACGCAGAATTATACCACTTCCCGCTACCAGATCCCACAGGTCCCCGCCAATTACAGAATCGAAATCCCACATGCCGACGCGGGACACCTGGCCTCAGAAGTGGACGGGACACCGTCCGGCAGGAACCGATCGAAAATCGGAGTAAAACCCCGTATAATCAGCCTAATCCCGCCTCGGACCGCGCGGTCTCCCGGCCTGCGCGGCATCGGAATACGAGTTGCAGTTTACGTATCACCGGCCCGCGATGAGTGCGCCGGGCCGACAAGGCGTGGCCGTGCCACGCCGCACCGGAGGAGGGCTCATGGAGCGTTCGCTTCTACGCGAGCAGGCACCAGTCGAGTACTTCAAGGAACTGGTCGAGGCCGCGCTCGCTCGTCAACATCTGCAGGCCGGCGATCTGACCGAGTACTACCTCGTGAACCTCCTGTGCCAGTTCGTCAGGCCGGACGCCGCCAGTCGGTTTGGCGTGGATGGAGAGCCGCTGGCCTTCAGGCTCGGACAGGCGCTGAAGACGGGCGGATCGGAGCAGCGCGCCAGGCTGCGGAGCCTTGGCGACTTCTCGCTGTTCATGTCGGGGTTCTTTCCCGACAGCCTCAACCGCCGTACGGTCGACGTCGATTACTACGTCTCCATGGGTGAATACGCGTACGGGTCGCTCAGCCACCGCGATGAAGACGGGTTTTCGCACGTCTTCGGCGAGCTCGCCCGCAACTTCGTCGGGTTCATGGATGTCCTCGGTGATGTCAGCGAGCGGACGGCGGTGACCTCGAGCAGCGACTTGCTTCGGCTCTACGAGAAGTGGATACGGACGGGCAGCACGCGCGACGGGCAGAAGCTCATCGACCGCGGCATCCTCCCGAACGGGACCGTGGGCAGCCGTTTCATTCAGTAGAGCGACGTCGTTCATTTCGAGAACCGGAGGCAGGGGGTCTGGCGTCTAAAGAACCATCAGCGCCGCCGGGTAGCCACGAACGGGAGCAATGGGCTTGTAACTTACTGATGATGAACCAGATGGCGAGCCGTAACTCGAGAGGCCGTGGGGCCTGAGTCAGGGTAGGCACGCACCCGCCGGGTGTCAATATCTGCCCCCCCTGACCAGTCTTCCCGACACAACTTAGCTTCAGCTAGCGGCCTTTTGGTCAAAACTGCAGGGCATTAGTGTTGGCGAACATCTTTGCATGCACGCCAGCGACTTCGTAGCGGCCGTGCGTAGATGGAAAGGAGCGGAATTATATGGACCTTCATAAAACTCCAGGTGGGGAGATGAAGCGGGAGCGATACGCTGAGCTGACCAGCATTCTCGTGGAACGCCGTCGCGAGATCATGGATCAGGTGCAGGAGAAGATTCGCGACGTCCGGACCGATGGCCCGAACGACGAGGGCGTGCTCGACGCCGCCGAAAGCTCGGAGTCTGACATCCAGGACGAAATCGAGTTCGCCCTCATTCAGATGAAGGCGGAAACGCTGCACAAGATCGAGGAAGCTCTCCGTCGTCTCGAAGAGGGCACGTTCGGGTACTGCTTCGAGTGTGGCGAGGAGATCTCCGAGCGCCGGCTGCGCGCGCTGCCGTTCGCGGTCCGCTGCAAGGACTGCGAAGAGGCTCGCGAAACCGCGCAGCAGCGCGAGCGGGCGATGGCGCAGCGCCGTGGCGCCGCGTCGTTGTTCATCGACATGCACGGGTAAGAACCCGGCCGGCCCGGCGTGCCTCACAGGCGCGCCGGGCTGGGCCGTCCGCCCAAAAGGCGCCCGCGGCCCCTCCTTCGCCCCATTTCCGCGTATCATCACCCGGCGGGCCGTAGCCTTTCGCGCCGGCTCGTCCGTAAAGAGCGCCGCATCCGGCTTGTCGGGTGAGTCCCTGGCAATCGCCGTTTTCAGGAGGATCGCCAATGGCGATCAGTCCGATCAGTCCGATCGACCCGATCGGCCCGATCGATCTGACAAGTCCGAGCAGGCCGAGCAGGCCGAGCAGATCCAGCGTCTCGACGACGATCTGCTGGCCGCCGGGGATCGTCCGCTGTTCATCCCGTCGGAGCTGCCCGTGCTGCCGCTCCGCGACACCGTCCTGTTCCCCAACTCCTTCATGCCGCTGGCGGTCGCCCGCGAGGCCTCCGTCCGCCTGATCGACGAGGCCACGACCTCCGGGCGCATGATCGCCGTCTTCACGCAGCGTGAGGCGTCGGTCGAGGAGCCCGTCCAGCAGGATTTGTATCCCATCGGCACCGCCACGCACATCCACAAGATGTTCAAGCTCCCGGACGGCAGCCTCCGGCTGATCGTGCAGGGGCTCGCCCGCGTCCGGCTCGATCGCATCGTCCAGACGCGCCCGTACCTGCGCGGCGCGGTCACCGCCGCCGACGAGAGCCTTCGCGACGAGGACCTCCTCGAGATCGACGCGCTGCAGCGGAACATCAAGAGCAACTTTCAGCAGGTCGTGTCGCTGTCGCCGCTCCTGTCCGACGATCTGCAGGCGCTCTCGGCCAACATCACCGATCCGGGCAAGCTCGCCGACTTCATCGCGTCCAGCCTGACGACCATCGGGACGCCGGTGAAGCAGGAGGTCCTCGATACGCTCGACATCCGGGCGCGGATGGATTCGCTCAACCGCATCCTGATCAAGGAGCTCGAGGTCCTGGAGCTCGGCTCGAAGATCCAGTCGCAGGTGCAGTCCGAGGTCGGCAAGAACCAGCGCGAGTACTTCCTGCGCGAGCAGCTCAAGGCGATTCAGAAGGAGCTCGGGGAGGGCGACGAGCAGGCCAAGGAGATTGACGAGCTCCGGTCCAAGGTCGACGCCGCCGGCATGCCGGAGGCCGTCAAGAAGGAAGCGCTGCGGGAGCTCGATCGGCTGTCGAAGATGCCGGTGGCCGCCGCCGAGTACACGGTGTCGCGGACCTACATGGACTGGATCGTCGCGCTGCCCTGGGCGAAGCGCACCGAGGACTCCCTCGACCTGCGGCACACGAAACAGGTGCTCGACGCCGACCACTCCGGGCTCGAGAAGGTGAAGGACCGCGTGCTCGAGTTCCTCGCCGTCCGCAAGCTGAATCCCGACGTGAAGGGCCCGATTCTCTGCTTCCTGGGCCCTCCGGGAGTGGGCAAGACCTCGCTCGCCAAGTCGATCGCGAACTCGCTGGGGCGCAAGTTCGTGCGCGTCTCGCTCGGCGGCATGCGCGACGAGGCGGAGATTCGCGGGCACCGGCGGACCTACATCGGCGCGCTGCCCGGACAGGTCATCCAGGGCCTGCGCCGGGCCGAATCGAAGAACCCCGTCTTCATCCTCGACGAGATCGACAAGCTCGGCTCGGATTTCCGGGGCGACCCGGCGTCGGCGCTGCTCGAGGTCCTCGACCCGGAGCAGAACAACACGTTCCGCGATCACTATCTCGACGTGCCGTTCGACCTGTCGGAGGTGCTGTTCCTGACGACCGCGAACGTGCTCGATCCGATTCCGCCGCCGCTGCGCGACCGCATGGAAGTGCTCGAGCTCGCCGGCTACACGGAGGAGGAGAAGCTGAAGATTGCCTTCGAGCACCTCATCGCCAAGCAGGTGACGAACCACGGGCTGACGCCCGAGCAGATCGAGTTCACGGAACTGGCGATCCACACGGTGATCCGCGGCTACACCCGGGAAGCGGGCGTCCGCAACCTCGAGCGCGAGATCGGCGCGCTGTGCCGCAAGGTGGCGCGGCGGAAGGCGGAGGGGGACGACCTCAAGGTCGTCATCACGCCGGAGGTCGTCGCGCAGATGCTCGGGGCGCCGACGTTCCTCGACGAGGAAATCGAGAACCGGACGAAGGATCCGGGCGTGGCCGTCGGCCTGGCGTGGACGCCGGCCGGTGGCGAGGTCCTCTTCATCGAGGCGTCACGGATGCAGGGAGGCGGCAGCCTGACGATGACGGGCCACCTCGGCGACGTGATGAAGGAGTCGGCGCGCACGGCGCTGTCGTGGTTCCGCGCGCACGCGACGCGGTACGGCGTCGATCCCGCGTTCTACAAGGATTCCGAGATCCACCTCCACGTCCCGTCGGGCGCCATCCCCAAGGACGGGCCGTCGGCCGGCGTGACGATGGTGACGGCGCTCGCGTCGGAGCTGACCGGCCGTCCGGTCCGCGGCGACCTGGCGATGACGGGCGAGATCACGCTCTCGGGCCGCGTCCTCCCGGTCGGCGGCATCAAGGAAAAGGTGCTCGCGGCGCGCCGCCACGGGATCACCGAGGTGATCCTGCCGCGCCAGAACGAGAAGAACGTCAACGAGGATCTGTCGGAGGAGCTGCGGCGCGAGCTGACCATCCACTACGCGACGCACATGGAAGAAGTGCTCGCGATCGCGCTGCTGCCGTCGTCGTCGCAGACGCACTCGGGGATGCTCGACGAGGAGATTGGGCAGACGGTGCAGTAGAGTCGGAATCGCCGGGATCCGCTGATCCGAGATCCCGAGTCCGGAGTCCCGAGTCCCGAGTTCCGGATCCCGGCATGATCGCTCTCAGATCATCGCCAGTCCCGCGACGGTCTTCATGTCCGTGATCTCCCCGCGCCGCACCATGTCGCGCGCGTCGGCGAGGCTGAACACTTTCGCCTCGATGTCCTCGTCCTCGTCCGGCTCGGCGGCGTCCGGCGGCTCGGACAGCCCCGACAGCCGGAAGAAGAGCATCTCCTCGTCGCAGTAGCCGGGCGTCGGGTGGAGCGCGCGCGAGGCGGACGATCGTGTCCGGGACCTTCCCGATCTCTTCGTGGCATTCCCGGCGCGCCGCGGCCTCCGGCTGCTCTCCCTCGTCCACGCTGCCGGCCGGCAATTCCCACAGCCAGCGGTTGACCGCGTATCGATACTGCTTGATCAGAATGACGTGCCCGGGCTCGGGCATCGGCAGCAGCACCACCGACTTGGGATGCCGCACGACGTCCACGGTCACCTCGCGTCCGTTCGGCATCCGCACACGATCGCGATCGACGCCGAACACCTTGCCGTCGTAGACACGTTCGTGGGTCAAGCGCTCAGGGTCGGACATGTCGTCACCTCTGCTCTGCCTCGCGGCGAGCTTCTCACGTTCCTCGATATCTTCGAGGACCGCCTGCAGATCCGGCGGCAGCGGCGAATCGAACTCGACCCGCCGCCCGTCGTCGGGGTGCGTGAACGCCAGCCGGGTCGCGTGCAGGAACGGCCGCTCGAGCCGCTGGACGGCGCGCAGGTTCGCCGGCGTCCGGCGATGGAGCCCGCCGTAGGTCGAATCGCCGACGATCGGATGGCCAATCGCGCTCAGGTGGACGCGGATCTGGTGCGTGCGCCCGGTGGCGATCGCGACCCTCAGCAGCGAGACGCCTTTGTAGTGCCGCGACGTCGTGACGCGCGTGACGGCTTGCCGCGCGCGCCGCGCCCGCGTGGACATTTTCTGCCGATCCGCCGGGTCGCGCCCGATCGGCCGAGTCGATCCGGCGTCCGGCGTGGACGACGCCCCAGACCAGGGCGATGTACTCCTTCTCGACTTCGCGATCCGCGAACTGGCGCGACAGCTCCTGGTGCGCCCGGTCGTGCTTCGCGACGACCATCACGCCCGATGTGCCGCGGTCGAGCCGGTGCACGATCCCCGGCCGCATCTCGCCGCCGATGCCGCTCAGGTCCTTCACGTGATGGAGCAGCGCGTTGACGAGCGTGCCGCTGCTGTGCCCGGCGGCCGGGTGGACGACCATCCCCGCCGGCTTGTCGAGCACCACGAGGTCAGGATCTTCGTAGATGATGCGGAGCGGCAGCGCCTCGGCCTCGGGCGTCGCCGGAGCGGGAGGCGGCACGTCGACGGCGTACACCTGGCCCGTCCGGACCGGCGTGCTCGGACGGAGCGTCGGCGCCCGCGCACCGGTCGACCCGTCCGTCCTTGATCAGCCGCTGGATGTGCGAGCGCGACTGGTCGGGCAGGAGCGCGGTGAGGAAGTTGTCCAGGCGCGAGCCGTCGTGGTCCCCTTCCACGACGAGCGCGCGCGGTCCGGCCTCGGGCATCTACGCCGCCCGCGCCCGTCGCGCATCCGCCTGCGGCGCCGGGCCGGCGCGGCGGCCGAGCACGATCAGCATGACGATCGCCAGCGGCACGATGAGGATCGAGACGAACTGCGACGTGGAGAACATGCCCACCGTGCCGCGGATGTCGCCGCGGTAGAACTCGATGATGAACCGCGAGATGCCGTACAAGAGCATGTATCCCCAGAACGTCCGGCCCGGGAACGGCCGTCCTTTCCGCTCGGTCGCCAGGAGAAACAGGAGGATGAGCAGCTCGGCACCCGCCTCGTACAGCTGCGTCGGGTGCAGCGGCTGGTTCAGCGGCGTGCCGGCGTTCCGCGCCGCGTACTCGCTTCGAAACGTGATCGCCCACGGCACGTCCGTCAGACGGCCGAAGCAGCAGCCGGCGAACAGGCAGCCCATGCGGCCGATGACGTGGCCAAGCGCGATGCCCGGCGCGAACACGTCCGTCACGGTCCACATCGGCATCCGGTGCCGCCACAGATACCACAGCGCCACGGCCACGGCGGCGATCAGCCCGCCGTAGAACACGCCGCCGGAGCGGAGCAGGGCCAGCAGCTCCCGCGGATCGTTCCAGTACCTGTCGAAGTCGACGACGAGCAGGAGGAGCTTGGCGCCGGCGAGGGCGCTGATGATGATCCAGATGCCGAGATCCATGACCCGGTTCGGGTCGAGGTTGCGCGTCCGGGCCCGCACCAGCGCAAACTGCAGCCCGAGCAGGTACGCCGCGGCCAGCAGCACGCCGTAGGTGTAAACGGGGAAGCCCCAGATCTCAAACAGGATGGGATGCATGTCGTCGTCCGAGCCCGATCATGTCGAGCAGGACCAGGATGGCCCCGATCGTAATGGCGGCATCCGCCACGTTGAACGCCCAGAAATGGCGTCGTGCCCCAGTACACGTCCACGAAGTCGACGACGTGGCCCGCGACGGCGCGATCGATCAGGTTGCCGAACGCGCCGCCGAGGATCAGGGCGAGCCCGAACCGCGCGAGCCGCTCGTGGAACCCGAGCTGCGTCGCATAGGCGGCGATCGCGACCAGCGCCACGGCGGCAATCGCGATCATCACGACCGGCTTGTACGGAAAATCGGCGGCGTTCAACAGGCCGAACGCCGCGCCGGTGTTGTGCACGTGCGTCAGGTCGAGGAGGTTCGGGATCAGGCTGTGGCTCTCCCCGAGCGGCAGCGTCTGCCGGACGACGACCTTGGTGAGCTGATCGACGATCACGATGGCCGCCATCGTGGCCACTTCGAGCGGGTGGGCGTAGCGCTGCGGCGCCGCGCTTTCGAGCGGGGGCGCCGCGGGAACGGCCGTGTCGGTCGTCTCCGGAGGGCTTGTCATCAGGCAGTCATCTCGCGAGGGGGCTCGTCGTTGCGGGGCAGTGAGTCGACGCAGCGGTCGCACAGCCCCTCGGTCCCGGCGGCCGAGGACACGGCGCGGACGATCCGCCAGCAGCGGGGGCACTTGTCTCCGTCCGCCCTGGTGACGGCGATCTCCACGCCGGATCCGTCGCCGGGCGCGGTCTCGAGGTCGGCCTGCGACACGATGAACAGCATCGCGAGGTCGTCGCGATAGCGATCGAGGAGCGCGGCGTCGGCGCCGCGGGCGCGAAGCACCACCCGGGCGCCGAGCGAGTTGCCGATGGTCTTGGCCTGCCGCGCCGCCTCGAGCGCCCGGTTCACGTCGTCACGGATCCGCATCACGTGATCCCATCGCTCGAGGAGCGCCGGATCGATGAGCCTGGCGGCATCGTGCGGGAACTCCGCCAGGTGGACCGATTCCTCGCGGGTCCCGGGCAGATGGCGCCACAGCTCCTCGGTCGTCACCGGCAGGATCGGCGCGAGCAGCCGCGTCAGGCCGTCGGCGACGACGTACATCGCCGTCTGCGCGGAGCGCCGCTCGGGCGAGTCGGCCGCGAACGTGTAGAGCCGGTCCTTCGAGACGTCCGCATAGAAGGCGCTCAGGTCCACCGTGGTGAACTGGTTGATGGCCTGGAAGATCGTCGGGTAGTCGTACTCGTCGTACGCGCGCAGCACGGTCGTGGCCGCCGCGCCGTAGCGCCCGAGCGCGAACCGATCGACTTCGTTCATCCGCTCGAGCGGGACCCGATCGGCCGCCGGATCGAAGTCGTAGAGGTTCGAGACGAGATAGCGCAGCGTGTTGCGGATCTTGCGGTACGCCTCGATGACGCGCGCCAGGACCTGACGCCCGACCTTGATTTCCTCGCGGTAGTCCACCATCGCGACCCACAGCCGGAGGACCTCGGCGCCGCTCTCCTTGATGATGTCTTCCGGCTCGATCGCGTTGCCGAGCGACTTCGACATCTTCTTGCCGTCTTCCGTGACGATGAAGCCGTGGGTGACCACGGCGCGGAAGGGCGGTCTCCCGCGCGTGCCGAGGCCGACGAGGAGCGAGCTCTGGAACCAGCCGCGGTGCTGATCGCTCCCCTCGAGATAGAGATCCGCCGGCCACGTGAGCTCCGGGCGGAAGGGCAGCACGGCCTCGTGGCTGGAGCCGGAGTCGAACCAGACGTCGAGGATGTCCCGCTCGCGCTCGAACCCGCTGCCGCCGCACGCCGGGCACGTCAGGCCTTCGGGAATGAACTCCTCGATCGGGCGCTCGTACCAGGCGTCGGCGCCGTAGGTGTCGAACACACCCGCGGCACGGTCGACGAGCGCCGGCGTCAGGAGCGCTTCACCGCATTTCGTGCAGTCGACCGCCGGGATCGGCACACCCCACGCGCGCTGGCGCGAGATACACCAGTCCGGCCGGTTCGCGACCATGCCGTAGAGCCGATCGCGTCCCCACGCCGGGAACCACTTCACGTCCTTGTCGATGGCCTCGATTGCCGCCTGGCGCAACGTCCTGCCCCCAGAGGAGGCTGTCCCGCCCGAGCTCGCGGGCGGGCCGGATTCGGACCCCGCATCCGGCGTCCGTGAGCCGTCGAGCTCGCCGTCCATGGCGATGAACCACTGCCAGGTCGCGAGGAAGATCACGGGGTTGTGGCAGCGCCAGCAGTGCGGAT
The DNA here is from genome assembly GCA_963820645.1 of uncultured Acidobacteriota bacterium. Taxonomy (GTDB): domain Bacteria; phylum Acidobacteriota; class Vicinamibacteria; order Vicinamibacterales; family 2-12-FULL-66-21; genus JALZOC01. The sequence goes on from CAWGAS010000017.1 coordinate 202,971, forward strand.
ACGAATGCTGGAAGCCCTCTCGATGCCAGAGCCGCTTGCGCTCCTTCAGCGCTTCCTCGACTTTGGGGTTGGCGTCGAAGACCCGCTGCCCGCCGAAGAGCTCCACCGTGTCCAGGAAGTGGCCGCCCGGTCCAACCGGCGCGTAGATCTCGAGCCCGTATTTCATGCCGGTCGCGAAGTCGTCGCTGCCGTGGCCGGGCGCGGTATGCACGGCTCCGGTGCCCTGCTCGAGCGTGACGTAGTCCGCCAGCACGGCGACCGAGTCGCGCGCATACAACGGATGGCGGAACTTGATTTGCTCGAGCTGGCGCCCCTTCATCCGCGCGATCGGCGCTCCGAAGGTCCGCCCGGCCACTTCGGCGACCTTCGCCGCCAGCGCTTCGGCGACGATGATGGCGCGGCCGTCCACGTCGTAGGCCGCGTAGTCGAACTCAGGGTGAAAGGCGACGGCGAGGTTCGACGGGATCGTCCACGGGGTCGTCGTCCAGATGAGGACGGACACGTCGCGCCCGGCGAGCTCCGGGACGCGCGCGCTCAATTCCTCGACGCTGCTCCCGGCCAGCGGGAACTCGACGTAGATCGACGGCGACGCGTGATCGCCGTATTCGACTTCCGCTTCCGCCAGCGCCGTGCGGCAATGGATGCACCAGTGGACCGGCTTCTTGCCCTTGTAGACCAGGCCGCGTTCGACGAATCGCCCGAGCGCCCGCGCGATCGCCGCCTGGTAGCGGAAGTCCATGGTGAGGTACAGGTGATCCCAGTCGCCGAAGACACCGAGCCGCTGGAACTCGACGCTCATGACGTCGATGAACCGCGTCGCATAGGCGCGGCAGGCGCGGCGGAAGTCGGCGACCGACATGTCCCGCTTCTTCGGCCCCAGCTCGCGGTCCACCTTCAGCTCGATCGGCAGGCCGTGGCAGTCGTAGCCGAGGACGTAGGGAGAGTCGAAGCCCATCATCGTCCGCGATTTCACCACCAGATCCTTGAGGATCTTGTTCATCGCGGTGCCGAGGTGGATTTTGCCGTTCGCGTATGGCGGCCCGTCGTGCAGGACGAACTTCTGCCGGCCGGCCCGGCGCTCCCTGATCCGCTCGTACAGCCCCATCGCCTTCCAGCGGGCAAGCTCCTGCGGCTCGGCCGTTTGGAGGTTGGCCTTCATCGGAAAGGCGGTGCGGGGCAGATTGAGCGTGTCTTTCCACTCAGCCATGGTGATCCGTCCATTTTAGTGCATGAACCGAAGTCCCGGCATTTGTTCGGTGACGGACACCGGGCGGACGGCCGGGCTCTCGTTGATGGCGGCCACTTTTCGGACCACAATGAAGCCCGATGCCGGTCAACGATCTTCGATCACGGGCCGAGGCGCTTCGCTGGTTTCACTCGATCGACCTGGGCGGCGGCGTCGTGACCAACGGCATCGTGGACACGGCGTACCGGTTGGCCCTGCTGGATCTTCCAGCGTCCCTGGAGGGACTCTCGGTCCTCGACATCGGCGCGTGGGACGGGTTCTTCTCCTTCGAGTGCGAGCGGCGCGGTGCGTCGCGCGTCGTCGCGGCCGATCACTATTCGTGGCACGGGCCGGGATGGGGCACGAAGGCGGCATTTCAGCTCGCGCGCGAGGCGCTGGGCTCGAGAGTCGAGGATGTCGACATCGATGTGATGGATCTGTCGCCCGAACGTGTCGGGACGTTCGACGTCGTGCTGTTCCTCGGAGTGCTCTACCACCTGCGACACCCGCTGCTCGCCCTCGAGCGAGTGGCTTCCGTGACCGGGAACCAGCTCATTCTCGAGACCGTGGTCGACATGGTGGGGATCCGGAGGCCGGCCATGGCCTTTTACCCGGACCGCGAACTGAATGGCGATCCGACCAACTGGTGGGGTCCGAATGTTCCGGCGGTTCGCGGAATGCTGACGAGCGTGGGCTTTCAACAGGTTCGGACGACGACTGCCACACCGGGCGCTGTCTACCGCGCCGCGCGGGCCGTCTACCATCGCCTCCGTCAAAGGAATTCCGTGGCGCAGGCCTTTCGTCAGGATCGCGCCGTGTTTCACGCAGCCAAACTCCCTCTCGCAACCAGCCGCTAACCCTGAGGACCCGAGTTCCGCGCAGAAAATAAGAAAGCCCGGCGCCTCAAAGAGACGCCGGGCCGTATTGCACGCGACAGAATCAGGTCCGGCTAAAGCCGGACGCCACTGATCGCGTTAGCGGCGGCCGGTGCGCGTGATCTCCACGCGGTACTCACCCTGATTGTCGTCGAACCCGTCGTCGTTGACGCCGAGGAAGAGCTGACCGGCGGCCGGCATCGGCACTGAGGTCGCGCCGCCGATTCCGAACGGCTGGCCGTTCGCGCCGATGCGGCCGACCAGCGCTCCGGCAAGTCCGTTGGGCAGCGGCCCATTGGCGATCTTGCGGCCTGTCTTCGAGCCGTTCGCGTTGGCGATGTCCGAGGCGTCGTTGCTCAGCTGCACTTCACCCGTAGTGTGAAGGGTGAGCACTTCGCCCCTGCGGACGGTCAGGCCCGTCGCGGTCCAAGGCTGACGGGGGTTGACCGAGACGCCCGAGCCGGTGGCCGGCGCGAGGTTACCCGTCCCGGAGGTGGCGACTGCGTTGTTCGGCCGTGCGAGCACGATCCGCCCGATTTCTCCGGACGAGAATTCACGCTCACCCGAGCTGGTCTTGAAGGTGATGCGCAGCGGCGACGAGCCGGCGATATCGTAGAGCTGGCCGTTGATGGTGTCGCCGTTGCGCAGCCACACAACCTGCTGGCCGTTGGCGATCCGCGACCAGTCGGCGTCGCTCATCGTGCCGCCGGTGAAATCAATCACCGCGACGTCGTTCGTCGGAATCTGACGCTCCGCCCCGTTAATCCTGACAGTAAAGCCGACGCCACCCAGGTCGACCAGCTGAGCGTTGATGCGCTCGCCGGATCGCAGCGTGAGCGTGGCATTCTCCTGAGCCCGGACCACGCCCGTAAATGTCAGGGCCGCCACGGACACCGCGAGAATCGTACGCTTCAACATTTCTTCTCCTCCTGAAATCGTGTGCAATCGACAGCTGAGCCGTCTTTTACGGTCGGCTTCGAAAATCATTCACGCCTCCCGAAGTGCAAACCAAGGGCCACTGCTAAGTGACTCATAAATCTGGCCCACCTCATCAGTTTTAGTCCAGGATTGGCTAAAAATGGCCGAAAACCGGCTTGTATAATGGACAGTATGCCCTCCTCAGCCGCCCCCGCCCGGCACTCTCCAAGCCGCACCGAACATCTCGACAACGGTCTGAAGATCGTCGTGCAGGAGATTCACACCGCACCGCTCGTCTCGGTGTGGTGCTGGTATCGCGTCGGCTCGCGCGACGAGGGACCAGGCCGCACCGGCGTCTCGCACTGGGTCGAGCACATGAATTTCAAGGGAACCGCAAACATCCCGCGTGAGCAGATGAAGGGAATCATCGAACGGTTCGGGGGCATGTGGAACGGGTACACGTGGATCGATCAAACGACCTATATGGAGACGGCGGGCCGGGCCGCGCTCGATCAGATGTTGTTTCTCGAAGCCGAGCGCATGGCCAATGGCTTGTACGACGCGGCGGAGTGCGAATCCGAGCGGACGGTGATCATTTCCGAGCTCCAGGGCGGCGAGAACGATCCGGATCAACTGCTCGACACCGAAGTGACGGCAAGCGCGTTCCGGGCCCATCCGTACGGGCATCCGACGATCGGGTGGCTCGGGGATCTCAGGTCGATGACGCGCGACGACCTCTACGGCCACTATCGCCGCTTCTACATCCCGAACAACGCGACGCTCGTCGTCGTGGGCGACGTGGATGCCGACGACGTGCTGCGGCGTGCCGCGCACCATTTCAGCGGCATCGCGCCGGGCGCGGAGCCCGAGCGCATTCGAATCGAAGAGCCCCCGCAGCTTGGCGAGCGGCGGGTCCTCCTCGAACGCGAGGGCACGACGGGCTATCTGAAAATGGTCTTTCATGCCCCGGCGGCCCGCGAGCCGGACTTCTTCCCGATGCTCGTCCTCGATGCGGTGCTGACCGGCGCGAAAGGCGTCAATCTGTGGTCGAGTTTCCGTGGGTCGCCGCCGCAGCGGAAGGCGCGGCTGTACACCGCGCTCGTCGAGTGCGGCCTCGCCTCGGCCGTCTCCGGCGCGCTCCTCCCGACTGAGCAGCCCTTTCTATACACGCTGTCCTTCACGGCGTTGGAAGGGACGGCGCTCGCCACCGTCGAGGCCGCCGTGTCGGCCGAGATCGAGTGCGTGCGGGCCGCGGGCGTCGACCCCGCCGAGATCGCGCGGGCCAAGCGCCAGCTCCGCGCGCGGCTGGTATTCGAGAACGACAGCGTCACGAACGTGGGCCATCAGCTGGGGTATTTCGAGACGGTCACGGGTGGCGGACTACTTTGGCTCGCTGCAGCGGCGCATCGACGCGGTCACGGCCGAGCAGGTATGGGATGTCGCGCGACGCCGGCTTGCCCCGGCCTCCCGCACGGTCGGATGGTTCCGCCCGCTGGAGTCGCACTGAATGACGCCGACGCCGACGCCGACCCTGGCCGGGAGCCTCGCTCCCGTTCGCGCCACGCTCGACAACGGAGCCGTCGTCGTGGTCCAGGAGACGTCGGCCACTCCCGCCGTCGCGATCAATGCGACGTTCCTGGCCGGCAGTCTGTACGAGCCCGCCGACCTTCCGGGTCTCGCGTACCTTACCGGGCGCGTGATCGATCGGGGCACGGAGCGTCGATCGGCGGACGTGATTGCCGAGGAGCTCGACGAGCGCGGCATCTCGCTGCGCGTCGCGACGACCCGGCACACCATGACGCTCTCGTGCACCTGCCTTGCCGAGGACTTCAACGACGTGCTCGCGATCGTGATGGATGTCGCCAGGCGGCCGGTCTTTCCGGATCGGGAACTGGCCAAACGCCGCGCCGAAGCCATCACCGCCGTGCGGCAGGACGAGGACAACCCCGCCGTTCGCGCGGTCGTGGGTCTCTCCGAGCTTCTCTACGGCATGAATCACCCCTACGGCCGGCGCGCGAAAGGCACCGTTGCCAGCCTCGAGCGCACCGATCGGGATGCCATCGCCGGCTTCCACGGCCACTACGTCCGTCCCGCGGTGCTCACCCTCGCGGTCGTGGGGGACGTCGGCGCGCAGGACGTCATCGATCGAACGGCCGCCGAGCTCGATGGCTGGACAGGTGCGGCGGCAGGTTCGGTCATCGTTCCGCCCCCGCTCGTTCCGCAGGTCCGGCGGATGCGCGTGATTTCCATGCCGGGGAAGTCGCAGACGGATATCACGTACGGATTCACCACGATCAGCCGGTTCGATCCGCGGTACTACGCGTACTGGATGATGAACAACATCCTCGGGCAGTTCGGCCTGGGCGGCCGGCTGGCCGACAACATCCGCGAACGCCAGGGGATGGCGTACTACGCCTTCAGCACGTTCGATCCGACCATGGGCGAAGGGCCGCTGGTGGTGCGTGCCGGGGTCGATCCGAAGAACGTGGATCGCGCGCTCGCGGCCATCGACGAGGAAGTCCGGCAGCTCGGCGCGGACGGGCCCACGCCCGTCGAGGTCGCCGAAACGCGCGAGTTCCTGATCGGGTCGATCCCGCGGCTGCTCGAGACGAATTACAGCATCGCGAGCTTCCTGCAGACGTGCGAGCAGTTCGGCCTGGGGCTCGACTACGATCGGCGCCTGCCGGCGCTCCTCGAAGCCGTGACGATCGACGAGATCCGATCCGCGGCGTCGGAAGTGCTGCTCCCCGAGCGCGCCGCGGTGGTGGTCGCCGGGCCCGTCGCTCCCCCGGACGAGGCGGAGCCGTGACCGCGCCGGCCATCCAATCCACGACCCGTGCCGTCTTCTTCGATGTCGATTTCACCCTGATTTACCCCGGCCCCGCGTTCCAGGGTGGCGGGTACCGCGACTTCTGCGCGCGCCACGGCGTTGCGGTCAACCCCGGCGCCTTCGATCGCGCCGTCGCCGCGGCTTCCTCCGTGCTCGATCCGCGCGGCGACATCTACGACTACGACGCGCAGATTTACGTCGACTACACGCGGCGGATCATCGAAGGCATGGGCGGCGCCGGACCCGGGGTCGAAGCCGCGGCACGCGACATCTACGCCGAATGGGCCGCCTGCCACCATTTCACGATGTACGACGACGTTCCCGGCGTGCTCCGGACGCTGCACGCCGCCGGCTTGAAGATCGGATTGATTTCGAATTCGCACCGCTGCCTGGACTCGTTCCAGACCCACTTCGCGCTCGAGGGCCTCTTCTCCGTCACGCTGTCCTCGCACGAGCACGGCTATCTGAAGCCGCACCCGAGCATCTTCGAGGCGGCGCTGCGCGCGGTGGAAACCGAGCCCGCCGAGGCCGTCATGGTCGGCGACAGCCTCGTCCACGACGTCGAAGGAGCGCGCCGCCTCGGCATGCGCGCCATCCTCGTCGCGCGCGCCGGCGGCCCCGTTGCCGGCTGCCCGGCCGACGTGCCGGTCATCCGGTCTCTCCACGAGCTGCACGCGCTGCTCCTGCCGCCCTCGACGTGATCATTCGTCCCCTTACCACGCTCGAGGACTGCCGGAAGGTCACGGAGCTGGAAAAATCCGTGTGGGGGTACACCGACGGCGAGGACGTTGTCCCGCCTCCCATCCTGATCGTCTCGATCAAGCGCGGCGGCATCCTGCTCGGCGCGTTCGACGCGTCGGGAGAGATGAAGGGCTTCGTGTACTCGATGGCCGCGCTCAAAGAGGGCCTGCCGACGCAGTGGTCGCACATGCTGGGGGTGACGCCGGACGCGCGCGACGGCGGGCTCGGCCTGGCGCTCAAGCTCGCGCAGCGCGAGCACGCCCTCCGGATGGGGATCGATCTGATCGAGTGGACCTACGATCCGCTCCAGGCGCTCAACGCCCATTTCAATTTCGCCAAGCTCGGCGTGGTCGTCACCGAGTACGAGGAGAACATCTACGGCGACTCGAGCAGTCCGCTGCACCGCGGCACGCCGACCGACCGGTTCGTCGCGCAGTGGGCGCTGTCGACACCGCACGTCCAGCGGCGGGTGTCGCCGTCCGGGCGCCAGGGCATGCGGGACAGCAGCATCGCGGCCGCCATCGTCGTCAATCCGTCCCGCCAGGCGGGGGAGTGGCTCGAGCCCGATGAGGGGGCGCTCGACGTCGACGCGGCGCGTGTCCTCGTGGAAATCCCCGCAAACTTCATGGACATCCAGGCGCGCCGTCCCGCGCTGGCGCTCGACTGGCGGATGGCGACGCGCCGCATTTTCCAGGCGTACTTCCGGCGAAGCTATCGGGCCGTCGATTTCCTCCTGTCGCGCGAGGCGGGACGAGGACAGTATCTGCTGGCGAAGGCCGCGTCGGGGCAGGGGTGACGCGTAGTGGCGAGATCACGAAGGAACGACGTATATTCACCACAGAGTTAACGGAGTTAACAGAGAAAAAAATGTTTTTCTTCTCCGCTAACTCCGTTGCCTCTGTGGTGATTACCAATGTTCGGCTTACCCAGGCGGCCACGTGAGCGAGCGGCCGCCGAGCACGTGCAGGTGCACGTGGAAGACCGTCTGCCCGGCGTCTGCATTGCAGTTGAAAACGGTCCGGTAGCCGCGTTCGCCGTACCCGTGCTCGCCCGCCAGCGACGCCGCCCTCCGGATCATTTCGCCGACGAGCGCATCGTCGTGCGCCGTGAGGTCGTTGAGGCTGGAGACGTGCCGGCGCGGGATGACGAGCACGTGCATCGGCGCCTGCGGGTTGACGTCCTTGAACGCCACGAGCCGATCGTCCTGGTAGACGATGGTCGCGGGAATCTGACCCGCGGCGATCTTGCAGAACAGACAGTCCGCCACCTTACCTCCTGAGCACCGCGACGCGGGGGATTCCCTGCAGGTCGTTGCGCACGCGCGTGATCTCCCACCCGGCCTCCCGGGCGCACCAGGCCACCTGTTCGTGTTGCCCGAACCCGAACTCGATGACGAGATGCCCCTCGCCCGCAAGGTTCTTCGGCGCCGCCGCAAGGAGCCGCCGGATGACGTCGAGGCCGTCCCCCTCGCCGCCGAAAAGCGCGGTGGCCGGCTCGTACATCGCGACCTCCGGCTGGAGGCCCTCGGCATCGGACTGCGGGACGTATGGGGGGTTCGCCACGATCACCTCGGCGGTCTCATCGACATCCTCGAGCAGATCCGTCTGGGTGAAGGTAATGCGGGAGTCCACGCCGTGACGCAGCGCGTTCCGGCGGGCGACGGCCAGCGCGGCCGCGGAACTGTCGGTCGCGATGATCTCGGCTTCGAGGACCTCGAGCGCCAGCGCGATCGCGATGCACCCGCAGCCCGTGCCGACGTCGATCACGCGCCGGCAATTGGCATGGCTGCGCGCCCAGATGATGGCTTCCTCGACGAGGATCTCCGTTTCCGGGCGCGGGATGAGCACGTCGGTGTTGACTTCGAACTCGAGACCCCAGAACTCCTTGTGCCCGACGATGTAGGCGACCGGCTCGCGCGCGGCGCGCCGCGCGACCAGCGGATGGTAGCGGTCGTCGAAGTCGGTGGGCGTGGGATCCGGACCGTGCGTCAGGACTGCCGCACGGTCCCACGCGAGCAGGTGACGGGCGAGGACTTCCGCGTCGATTGCCGCCTCGTCGGGGCGGATGCCCGCCTTGGTAAACGCCTCCCGGGCTTCCACCAGGCGTTCGTTGAGCGACGCCATCAGTGCACAGTATCGCCGTCTGTAGCGGTGTCCGCGGCGTCGGTGTCGGTGGCGTCCTTGAGCTTCTCGGACGTGAAGTGCGTGACCGCCGCGTCGATCAGCGCGTCGAGGTCGCCGTCGAGCGCCTGGGTCGAGCTGGTGCATCGTGAACCCGATGCGATGGTCGGTGATCCGGTTCTCCTTGAAGTTGTAGGTCCGGATCTTCTCCGAGCGATCGCCGGTGCCGACCTGCGTGCGCCGATCCTTGGCGATGGCCTCCTGCTGCTTGCGCATCTCCATCTCGTACAGGCGCGAGCGCAGGACCTTCATCGCCTTCGCGCGGTTCTTGATCTGCGACTTCTCGTCCTGCTGCGAGACGACCGTGTTGGTCGGGATGTGGGTGATGCGGACGGCGGAGTACGTCGTGTTGACGCTCTGGCCGCCGGGCCCGCTCGAGCAGAACGTGTCGATGCGCAGGTCCTTCGCCTCGATCTGGATGTCGACCTCTTCGGCTTCCGGCAGCACGGCGACCGTGGCGGTGGACGTGTGAATGCGCCCCTGGGCCTCGGTGGTCGGCACGCGCTGGACGCGGTGCACGCCGCTCTCGTACTTGAGGCGGCTGTAGGCGCCGCGTCCTTCGATGATCGCGATGACTTCCTTGGTGCCGCCGACGCCGCTCTCGCTCAGGTTCAGCACGTCGACGCGCCAGCCGCTTGCGCTCGGCGTAGCGCGAATACATGCGGAACAGATCCGAGGCAAAGAGCGCCGCCTCGTCGCCGCCGGCGCCCGCGCGGATTTCGAGGACGACGTTCTTCTCGTCGTTGGGGTCCTTCGGGACGAGCAGGACCTTGATGTCGGCGAGCAGCGCGTCGCGCCGGGCTTCCAGCGCGCTGAGCTCCTCCTGCGCCAGCTCGCGCATGTCCGGGTCCTTCATCAGCTCTTCGGTCGCCGTGAGGTTCGCGACGACGTCCTTGTACTCGCGAAAGCTCTCGACGAGCGGCTGCATTTCCGACGAGCGCCTTCGAGTGCGTACGGAACTTCGTCGTGTCCGCCTGGACGGCGGGATCGGCCATCTCGGCCATCAGCTTTTCGTATTGCGCTTCGACGGATGCCAGTTTGTCGAACATGCTCTTGACTCTATCGGTCCGGCTAAAGCCGGACGCTACCGAGTCGGTGGTGTCCGGCTCGGGCGGGCCCTTCTCTCCGGTGGCGTCCGGCTTTAGCCGGACCCCTCATGCGGACCCTCCGGACACCGGCGGAAGAAACGCGACCTCGTCGCCGTCCTCCAGCGTCGCCGTGAGCCGCGTGTACTCTTCGTTCACCGCGCAGGAAATGGCGGCCGCGTAATCCCCGAGCGGCGGAAACTCCCCGACGAGGAGCGTCCCAGGCGGTGCGCGCCGTCGCGCCGTCGGGCAGCGTGCGCTCGAGCTCCGATGCGCCGGCAATCTCGCGCAGCCGGGCGAACAGCCGGATCGTTACGAGCATGCCCGCGCGAGCGCCAGCTGACGCGCGGCCTCGTCTCCCGGATCCGCCGTCGCGCCCTCGATCCAGACCTCGCCGCCCTCGAAGTGCTCGTGCTTCCAGATGGGGGCGATCTGCTTCAGCCGCTCGATCGCATACCGGGACGCCATGAACGCGTCGGCACGATGGGGAGATGCCGCGGCAATCACCACGCTGGCTTCGCCGATCGCCACCCGGCCCGTCCGGTGGTGGATGGCCAGCCCGGCGGAGGGCCAGCGGGCGAGCGCTTCCTCTTCGATCTGCCGGAATGCCTTCAGGGCCAGCGGCGCGTACGCCTCGTAGTCGAGCCAGAGCACCCGGCGGCCGGCGTTGTGATCCCGCACCAGCCCGACGAAGGTCGCGACGGCGCCACACGCCGGGTCCGCCACCAGGTCGGCGATCGCGCCCGCCGTCAGCACATCAGGGGTCACCCTGAACCGCTCGTCCGGACCCCTCATCCCGTTCAGTATACCGCGCGCCAGAAGTGGTTCAGCGGGCCGTGGCCGGCGCCGAGGCCCGGCGCGTGCCGGATCGCCCCGTCGAGATAGTCCCGGGCGCGCTCGATGGCGTCGCGGTCCGTCAGCCCCAGGGCCAGGTTCGCCGCGATCGCCGACGACAGCGTGCATCCGGTCCCATGGGTGTGCCGTGTGTCGATCCGCGGGCGCCGGATCTCGAAGGTCCCGTCCGCCGTGCACCCGACGTCGATCGAGTCGGGGCCCTCGAGATGGCCCCCCTTGACGAGCACGACGCGCGGCCCAAGATCCAGGATCCGCCGTCCGGCTTCCCGCATGTCGTCGAGGGAGCGCACGGGCATGCCCGCCAGCACTTCCGCTTCCGGCACGTTCGGGGTGACGATCTGGGCACGGGGCAGCAGCTCAGCCCGCATGGCGGCGACCGCGTCCGCCTCCAGCAGCCGGTCCCCCCCTTTTGCGATCATCACCGGATCGACGACGACGTGCGGAAGGTGCATGTCCTCGATGGCCGCGCCGACCGCTTCGACGATCGCGGCGTTTGCCAGCATGCCGATCTTCACGGCATCGGCGCCGATGTCGCCGGCGATCGCTTCGATCTGCGCCGTGACCAGGTCCGCCGGGAGGGCCTGCCAGGCGACGACGCCGAGCGTGTTCTGGGCGGTGACCGCGGTGATGGCGCTCGTGCCGAAGACGCCGTGCGCCGCGAAGGTCTTGAGGTCCGCCTGAATGCCGGCTCCACCGCCCGAATCGCTGCCCGCGATTGTGAGTGCTGTGCGCATACAGAGAGAGCTTCCGTCAGTCCGTATCGACCCGCTTCCCGCTTGAAAGCGCGACAGGCGGAAGGATAGTAGAATCCCCGTTATGACCGTTCGATTCAATGCTGTCGCGGGCGCGCCTGGAACCTTGATTTCGGCCGTCTCGTCAGGCGCCGAAATGGGCACCGGGATCCGTGTCGCCTCGGTCGTGCTGGTTGCCGCGATGACGGCGGCCGCCGCCCAGGTCAGCATCCCGCTCCCGTTCACGCCTGTGCCGTTCACCCTGCAGCCGATGGTGGTGCTGCTCGGCGGCGCGGCGCTCGGGTCACGCCTGGGGATGTGCGCCCAGGTCCTCTACCTGCTCGCCGGCATCGCGGGCCTTCCCGTCTTCGCGGCCTCGGCGGTGCTGCCCCAGGGCGCCTTACGCCTGCTCGGCCCGACCGGCGGTTATCTGATGAGCTATCCGTTTGCGGCGTTTCTGACCGGCCTGCTGGCCGAGCGCGGTCTGGATCGCCGCTACCTGACGTCGGTGCTCGCGATGTTTGCGGGTCTGTCGGTCGTCTTCACGTTCGGCGTCGTCTGGCTGGCGTGGTTCGCCCGGCCGGCCGCCGCGACTCTCGACCAGGCGCTGCGCACGGGCCTGTATCCCTTCATTCCGGCGGATGTCATCAAGATCTTCATCGCGGCCGCGGTGATGCCCGCGCTCTGGAAATTGACGGGGAAGCGCGGAGCCTGATGGGGACCCTCTCCTGGGCTGCGGACCGACGTGCGGTCGATATGACCATTTGACCGGTCATATATGTATATGATAGCCTGCGGGCCATGGCGAAGCGCAAGAAACCCCCGACGGCGCAGGATGTCGGAGCCGCCGACTTCAAGGCGACGTGCCTCAAGCTGTTCGATCGCGTCCGCGACGAGGGGGTCGAATACATCGTCACCAAGCACGGCAAGCCCGTCGCCCGCGTCGTCCCCGCCGGCGTGTCGCCGACGTCGCTGCACGGCGCGTTCGCCGGCCGAATCCGGATCACCGGCGAGATCGTCTCGATGGACTGGCACGACGAGTGGGAAGCGGGGAATCCCTAAAGGGATTGGATTGACCCTCGCCTTCGACACGCACACGCTCGTCTGGTGGCTGACCGGCCACGAACGTCTGACGTCCGCCCAGACCGCGGCCCTCCGCCGGGCCGAAGCGCGCGGCGATCGCATCGGGGTGCCCGCGATCTGCTTCTGGGAAATCGCGAAGCTCGTTGAACGCGGCCGGCTCGAATTCGAAGTGCCGGCCGATCAGGTGTTCGACGAGATCGAGGAGCACCCGACCATCCGCCTGCTCGAGTTGTCGCCGAGAATCGCGCTCGAAAGTACCCGACTCGGTCCAGCTTTCCACGGCGACCCCGCCGATCAGCTCATCGCCGCGACCGCACGCGTCCACGGGCTCAAGCTCGTCACCTCCGACGATCGCATCCGCTCCTCGCGCGTCGTCGGCGTCGTGTAAATCCCAATCACTAATCACTAATCCTTGAATCTCTGAATCCTCGATTCGACGATTTCAGCGATTAGGGATTAGGGATTCGTTCTACCGGACGTACCCGAGGCTTCTCAGACGATCGATCATTTCCTGATCGAGCGGCTGTCCGGTGCGTGCCGCTGTGCCGGAAGCCGGGCGTCCGTAGCCTTTGACTGGACGGACGGGATAACGCGCGACGAACTGCGCGGCGAGCAGTCCGGTGAGCGGCCTGCCGGACAGCTCGTCGCTGATGGGGACTCCCAGCAGGTGCAGCACGGTCGGCATGACGTCGGTCGACCGTCCCGCGATCGCGGCGCGCGCGGCCGCCGCGGGTCCGCTCAGTCCCAGCCATCCGTCCGCCGCGGTCGTCGTGCGCCCTGGTTGGCTGACCAGCACGACCACCACGTTGGCGGACGGCGCGATCGAGCTCTCCAGCAGCCGATCGAGAACCATGTAGTAGTCGCGCAGCGCGTCGAGGCGCGTGGCGACGACTGAAGCGGGGAGCGCGCCGCCCTGGCCGCCGAGCAGCGCGTGCTGCGCGATGTCGAGGCCCGGGAGGTAGACGGCGAGCAGATCCGGCGCCGGCGTGGACACTTCACGTCCGAGCGCAAGCTGGATCGCGTCGAGCTCTGCGGATCGCCGCACCACCTCGAACACTCCCTCACCTCTGAGCGGGAACGGTCGCAGAGCCCCCAGGCCCTGGTCGGCGGCCTCCCGGCGGATCGCCGGCCATCGCGGCCCGAGGCGTTCGTACACTGATGCAGGTGTGATTTCTGCGTCGAGAGGCCCGCCGTGCTCCAGCCGCAGCGTGGCGCGATCGCTCAGGATGATGTTGCCGTTCGCTTCCGTCGGCCACGTCGCCCACCAGTTCACCACGACGGCCCACAACCCGGCGTCCGACGCCACCTCCCAGATGGTCTTCTCGCGCCGCTCGTGCCTGCTCGCGATCCCCGGACGTGTCAGGCGGAACAGATCGGTCGCGGCCTGAATGGCGCCGCCGAGCCGCGACGGTTCGCTCGATGGCACCGAACCCTGGAGTCCGGCGACGCGCCGCGTTTCGAGTCCCTCGACCCCGTGCACGTCGGCCGGCTGTCCCGTCGCGACGGTCGTCCAGACCCGCGCGGGATCGCGAGTGTTGTCGCCTGTCAGCCGCGCATGCGACGAACCAAACGCCGCGGCGAGCCGGGGCACGCGGCCCGCCCGCGCCAGCTCGTCAAAGACGACGGGGTCGAATCCGTCGATCGCGAAGAGTCGAACGCGAAGGCCGGCCGAGACGACGGTCAGCGGAGGACCCGACCGCCGTCGCGTGTCGTCCGGCGCCGTCAGGACCAGCAGCGCAGCCGCGCCCGCGAAGGCCAGCACTCCGGCCACGGCCGACATCCGCCACGATGACGCTGCGGATCTGGGGCGTGTCGGCAGGCACGTCCCCCGCCGGAAGGCCCGCCATCAGCGATGCAAAGGCCGTCACCCGGACTGCGTGCCCGAGCAGCAGGCTGATCGCGGCCGCGACCGCGAGCGCAAAACCGGTCCAGACGGGGGCGGCCCACGCCAACGCCGGCGTTCCTGCGAAGCCCGCATTTGCCGTGCGCCACCACAAGGTCAGATAGACGAGACAGGCGAGCGCCACGATGGCGCCGGCGCGGATGGACAACGCCCGCGCGCGGAGCGCCACTCGCTCGGTCGCGATCGACGCGACGATCAGGCTCGCGGCGAATCCCGCAATCGCGATCGCTGCGCCGAACAACGCGCCCATGTACACGGCGACAACGATCGCGTCGCGCGGCCCGGTGACGAGGCCCGGCAGTCGCGCGCCCAGTCCGACGGCCGCCGCGGGTCCGAGAAGCAGCGCCGCGAGGATGCCGACGCGCAGGCTGGCCAGAAGCGCGATGACGGCCGGCTTTCGCGTGCCCCGGGCGGGGGCGAGGACGAACCTGTTGACGCCGGCGTCGAGATATCCGAGCGCGCGCAGCTGCCGGCGCAGCTCGTCGACGCGCCGGTCGGGGGGCTCTTCGGCCACGGTCACACGTTACCAGCTTCGGTTCGCCACGAACGCCGACAGCGTCCGCAGGCGATCCGCACGCCGGCCGAATGGCGCCAGCGCCAGATCGGCGGTCTGGCACAGCTCCGTCGCGAGCTGGCGTGCGCCCGCCACCCCGCTGAACGAGACGAAGGTCGTCTTCTTTGCGTCCGCGCGGGTCGCTTTGCCCGTGTCCGCCGGAACGCCTTCGACATCCAGCAGGTCGTCGATGATCTGAAAGGCCAGACCGAGGTTCTTCGCGTAGGCCGCGAGCGACGCGACCGTGTCGGCCGGCGCTCCGGCGATCAGCGCGCCGGAGGTCGCGGCCGCGCTGAAGAGTGCACCGGTCTTCCCGCGATGGATCCGTTCGAGCATCTCGAAGGTGATCGGCTGCTCGGCCGCAAGAAGGTCGGCCGCCTGACCGCCGATCAACCCGGCGGGGCCGACGGCCTCCGCGACGAGCGCGCACAACCGCGCCGCGAGCGCCGCCTCGTACGCGCGTGCGAGCGTGTCATAGGCCAGATTCAGCAGCGCGAAGGCCGCGAGGATGGCGACTGCCTCGCCGAACTCCAGGTGGTTCGACTTCCGGCCCCGGCGCAGCGGGGCATCGTCCATCGACGGCAGATCGTCGAGGATGAGCGACGACGCGTGCACGAGCTCCATCACGGCGGCGGCGGGAACCGCGCGCCCCGGCGATCCGCTGCAGAGCTCCGCGGCGAGCAGCGTCAGCACCGGCCGCACGCGCTTGGAGGGCGCGAGCACCGTGTAGGCCATCGACCGCGCGACCACGCCGCCATCTCCGGCAACCAGCCGTCCGAGCTCCGCGTTCACGAGCGCCTGATACTCGGCGAAAAACGGCGGGACCGCGCTCATCGCCGCGGGTGTTCGAACACCAGCATGTATTGGTATTTGAGGAACGTCTCCCGGGATCGCAGCGCGAGACCCGCGGCGCGGGCGTGTCCGATGATGACCTCCGGATCCACGCGTTCCTCCATTGCGGGTCCGGGTCCGCCGCCGTCCTTCTTGAAGTCCACGATCCCGATGAGCCCATTCGGCTTCAACCTGCTCGCGATGTTCCGGAGCAGCACGATCGGCTGTTCCATCTCGTGGTATGTGTCGACGATCAGGACGGCGTCGACAGGTTTCGGGAGTCGGGAATCGCTCTGTGTGCCGAGCACCGTCGTGACGTTCTTGCGGCCGATCTTCTCGACCCGTCGTGTGATCGCCTCAATCATCTGACGCTGGACGTCTTCGGCGAACACGATGCCATTGGGCCCGACGCGCTTGGCGAGACGAATCGTGAACCATCCGCTGCCGGCGCCGAGGTCAGCGACGACGCTTCCGTCCCCCACCCCCAGCACGTCCATTATCCGGTCCGGCAGCTGCCACTCGTCGCGATCCGGCGGCTCGAGCTGACCCAGATCCTCCGGCCGGAACAGGCGCGTGTGCTGTTGCGCCGCCGCTGCGATCGCCGCGCCCGCCAGGATCAGGCACAGGGCCACTGCCGGTGCTGGGTGTCTCGTCATGTCTCTCCTGGGGGCGCTCGGGGGTCTCCAGCCTGGGGCCCTCCCGCCCGGGAACGCCGGGTGTCGTCATGGCCTCCGCCGACAGAATCGCATCGAGCTGCTCGTCGGGCAGCAGCTTTCGCTCGCGCACGAGCTCCCGGATCGAACGTCCTGTCTCGACAGACGCCTTGGCGATCTCGGCGGTTGCCGCGTAGCCGATATACGGACTGAGCGCGGTCGCGAGCGCGGTGCTGCGGTCGAGCAGCTCGCGGCATCGATCCTCGTCGGCGCGGATGCCCGCCACGCAGCGCTCGTGCAGCACGCGCATCGCGTTGCTGAGGATGCGCGTCGCATGGAGCGTATTCCACGCGATCACCGGCATCATCACGTTCAGCTCGAGTTGCCCCGCATCGCACGCCGCGAGAACGGCCGCGTCGCAGCCGTACACCTGGAAGCAGACCTGGTTGACCATCTCCGGCACGGACGGGTTCACCTTGCCCGGCATGATCGACGAACCGGGTTGAACGGCCGGCAAGCGGATCTCCGCGATGCCGGCGCGCGGCCCCATGCTGAGGAGGCGCAGGTCGGACGCCACCTTGTTGACTTCAACCGCGAGCCGCCGCAGCGTGCCCGAGAAGGCGAGCACGTCCCCCATGCTCTGCGTGACGCGGAACCGGTCCTGGGCGGGCCGGAGGGACAGTCCCGTGTACGTCGCGAGCTGACGGATGGCCAGACGGGTGTACTCCGTCGCCTGCGTTCAGACCGGTGCCGACGGCCGTGGCGCCGAGGTTCAGCTCGAGCAGCTGCGTGGCGGTGCCGGCGACGTCGCCGCCCGCGTGAATGACGTTCGAGGCGTACCCTCCGAACTCCTGGCCGAGCGTGATCGGCACGGCGTCCTGCAGGTGGGTGCGCCCCGTTTTCAGAACGTGCGCGAACTCGGTGCTCTTGGCAGACAAGGCCGCTGGCCAGGCCGCTGGCGGCCGAGAGCAGGCCCGGCACCATGCTCATGATCGCGAGGCGCGTCGCGGTCGGGATACACGTCGTTGGTCGACTGTCCCATGTTGACGTGATCGTTCGGGTGCACGCGCGAGTACTCGCCGCGCGCGCCGCCGAGGATCTCCGCCGCGCGATTGGCGAGGACCTCGTTCGTGTTCATGTTGTGAGAGGTGCCGGCTCCGGCCTGATAGATGTCGACGACGAACTGATCGCGCAGCTTCCCGGCGAGCACGTCGTCGGCCGCACGGACAATTGCCGCGGCAATCTCCGCCGGCAGCCGTCCGAGCGCGCGCGTTGGCCTCGGCGGCGGCCTTCTTGATCTGGACCGTGGCGACGACAAGCTCGGCGCGGAGCGGCAAGGCCGCTGATGGGGAAGTTCTCGACCGCCCGCCGCGTCTGCGCGCCGTAGTACGCATCGGCGGGCACCTGGACTTCGCCGAGGGGATCGCGCTCGACACGGAACTTCATGGCTACCGCGGATTATACTGCTCCATATGCTTCCGGCCTTTCTCGACAGCATGGTCGACCTCATCACGCGCACGTCGACCGATCTGCCGCCGGACGTGCGCGCGGCCATGGGCCTGGCGCTGCGCCAGGAGGAACCGGCGACGCGCGCCGGCCAGGCGCTCTCGATCATCGCGCAGAACATCGATCAGGCGGCCGCGTGCGACGGGCCGATCTGCCAGGACACCGGCATGCCGACCTTCGAGGTGAAGGTGCCGCTCGGCGCGAACCAGATCTGGATGCGCGCCCGGATCCGCGACGCGGTCGCGGAAGCCACGCGGCGCGGCAAGCTCCGCCCGAACTCGGTCGACTCGATCACCGGCGAGAACTCGGGGGACAACCTCGGGCCGGGCACGCCGATCATCCACTTCGATCAATGGGACGGAGCAGGACATCGAGGTGAAGCTCATCCTGAAGGGAGGCGGCTGCGAAAACACCAACGCGCAGTACAGCCTGCCGTCGGAGCTCGATCATCTCGGCCGCGCGGATCGCTCGCTCGAGGGCGTCCGCAAAGCCATCCTGCACGCGATCTGGAAGGCCCAGGGCAAAGGGTGCAGCCCCGGTGCGGTCGGCGTCTGTGTCGGCGGAGATCGGACGTCCGGTTACGCCCACGCCAAGGAACAGTTGTTCCGCACGCTCGACGATACGAACCCGGATCCGCGGCTGGCGGCGCTCGAGACTTCCATCATGGAGGACGCGAACCGGCTGTCGGTCGGGACGATGGGATTCAGCGGAGCGACGTCGCTCATCGGGTGCAAGATCGGCGCGCTGAATCGTCTCCCGGCGAGCTTCTTCGTGTCGGTTGCGTACGATTGCTGGGCCTTCCGGCGGCTCGGGGTGCGTCTCGATGCGACAAGCGGCGCCATCAACCGGTGGTTGTACCGGGAGGGGACGGACGCCTCGCAGCCGATGCTGGCGCCCGAGGTCGTCGCCGCCGGGTTCGCGCGCACCGGGCGCGAGATCCCGCTGCAGGCGCCAATCTCCGACGAGCAAATCCGCTCGCTCCATGTCGGCGACGTCGTCCTGATCTCGGGCCGCATGTTCACCGGCCGCGATGCCGTGCACGCGCACCTCATGAAACACGAGCCGCCGGTCGATCTGCGCGGCGCGGTCCTCTATCACTGCGGGCCCGTCGTCATGAAAGAGGGGGACGGATGGCGGGTGACCGCCGCGGGCCCCACGACCAGCATCCGCGAGGAGCCGTACCAGGCCGAGATCCTGAAGCGCTACGGCGTCAGGGTGGTGATCGGCAAAGGGGGCATGGGCGCGAAGACGCTCGCCGGGCTCGAGGCGTCCGGCGCCGTGTACCTGAACGCCATCGGCGGCGCCGCGCAGTTCTACGCGCGCTGCATCGAGCGGGTGGACGGCGTCTCGCTGATGGAGTTCGGGACGCCCGAAGCGATGTGGCACCTCGAGGTCCGTGACTTTCCGGCGATCGTCACGATGGACGCGCACGGGAACAGCCTGCACAAGGAGGTGGAGGAGCAGTCGGGCAAGATCCTCGAGACGCTCTCCGGTGGCGTCCGGCTTTAGCCGGACCGGCTGAACACGCCGCGGGGGTATGAGTCCACATGATCCGCAGGCCCGTGGCAGGGCTGAAGCCTGGGCTACGTACGCCGATGTTCTCGAACGGCTGAGCCGGCTGCCGGGCAACCGGGGCAACCGCCCGCCAGCGGCCCGGTATCGTCCGCCCGTCCAGCCGGAGACAAGCGGTCCAGTTGGAGCGTCTAAGTGGCTGCAAGGATGGCAGTTGCCGGAGCCTGGCGGCTGCCGGCCGGCGTGTTTCCGGTTGTATGGCTGACACGCACCCGCTATAATTGAGATTGTCGTTTCGTTCAGGGAGACTCCATCTCATGATTAATGTCACACCGTCGGCAGCCTCGAAGATATCCGAGCTGCTGTCCGAAGAGAACAAGGTCGAGGCCGGGCTCCGCGTGTTCGTGCAGGGGGGCGGTTGCTCCGGATTTCAGTACGGCCTGATGATCGACGAGGGCGAGGGCGACGCGTCCACCGACGCGGTCATCCAGTCCAACGGCGTCAAGCTGCTCGTCGATCCGATCAGCGCGCGCTATCTGAAGGGCGCGGAAGTCGATTTCGTCGACAACGTGACCGGCGGGGGCTTCACGATCAAGAACCCGAACGCGAAGTCGACGTGCGGCTGCGGCTCCTCGTTCAGCGTGTAGGCGGTCGTGGGTTCGATTGATGGAACCCACCGCCTTTCTCGACAGCCTCCGCCCGGCGGGCAGCAAGCGGTCGAGCAAGCGCGATCTCATCGTCAACGTCTTCCTCCGTCAGGAAGGGCACCTCACGGCGGACGATCTCTTCGATCTGATCCGCAGTGAGGGTCAGGCGCCGGCGGATCCGCACAAGACGATCCCGCCGCAGGCCATCAGCCGCGCAACCGTCTACCGCACCCTGCAGTGGATGGTCGACGCGGGCATCGCCAGAAAAGTCGATTTCGGCGAGGGCCGGTTTCGATTCGAGCACTCCTACCGCCACCCCCGTCATTTTCATCTGATCTGCAAGAGCTGCAACCGCTCGTTCGAGTTCCTGAGCTCCGACATCGAGTCGCTGCTCGAGGAGGTGGCCGCGGCGCGGAACTTCACCGCGCGGCAGAGCGTGCTGCAGATTCACGGCACGTGCGAATCGTGCCGGACCGGCCGGGCGCCCGTGGCCGAAGCCGGGGCGACCGAGCTGCTCTTCGCGCGCGACGCGCTCCGCATCGCGATCGCCACCGAGCGCAGCGGCCTCGAGTTCTACTCGCGCGCCGCACGGATCACGCGCGACGCACGCGGCCGCCGCGTCTTCGAGAAGCTGGCCGAGGAGGAGAAGGAGCACCTGGGCACGCTGGAAGCCCGGTACGCGCGAGCTCCTCCAGCGCGATCCCCAGCTCGAGTCGCGGCCGACGTTCCTGTTTTTCAAAGGGGCCGCCAACGGCCTGTTTGCCGCCGGCGCGGAGCGGCTGGCCAACGGCGTCGACGATCGCCAGGCGCTGATGATCGGCATCAAGTGCGAGCGCGGCTCGCATCGCTTCTTCAAGCGCTACGGGGAGAAGTTCGAGGACTCGGAAGGCAAGAAGGTGTTTCTCGAGTTCGCCGACGAGGAGCGAACGCATCTCGAGCTGCTCATCCGCGAGTACCGGTCGCTCGTCGAGCGCCAGCGGCGGCGTCCGGCCAAAGCGGCGAAACGCGTCCCGAAACGCAAAGCGCGCCGCGAGCCCGCCAGCGCGTCTTGATCGACCTCCACCTCCATACGACCGCATCGGACGGCACGTTGTCGCCAGCCGGGCTTCTCGCCCGCGCGGCCGGCGCCGGGCTGACCGTGGTGAGCGTCACCGACCACGACACGCTGGCCGGCCTGGCCGAGGCGCGGGACGCGGCGGCGCGCCACGGCATCCGGCTCGTGAACGGCGTCGAGATCACGGCCGTCGAGGACTGCCGCGACGTGCACATGCTGGGCTACTTCATCGATCCGGCCGATGGCGGGCTGGCCGCGTTCCTGGATCGTCAGCGCGTCGATCGCGTCCGGCGTGTGCGCGACATCGCGGATCGGCTGCGCTCGCTCGGCTGTCCCATCGATGTCGACGCGGTGCTGGCCGCGGCGTCCGCGCACGCCGGCCGCAGCATCGGCCGTCCGCAGATCGCCGCCGCACTCGTGGCCGCCGGGCACGCACGCGATCGAAATGACGCCTTCGATCGCTTTATCGGCGCCGGCTCCCCGGCCTTCGTTTCGCGTCACGGCCCCACACCCGACGAGGTCATCGCCATCGTCGGAAGAGCCGGAGGGATCGTGTCGCTGGCCCACCCCGGGCTGACGAAGGTGGACGGAATCATTCCCCGGCTGGTGGCCTCCGGGCTGACCGCCCTCGAAGTCCGGCACACCGACCACGACGCCTCGACCGAACAGCGCTACCGCGAGCTCGCCGCGGCGCTCGGGATCGCGGCCTCCGGTGGATCGGATTTTCACGGAGACTCGGGCCATCGCGCCTCGGCGCTCGGCGCCGTCACTCTGTCCGCCGAGGATTTCGCGGCGCTCGAAACCCGAGCGGTGAGCTCGTGAGATGAGCGCGGACGGTCCGGCCCTTCAGATCACGGGCATGCGCAAGGGCTACGGGAGCCTGCGTCCTCTCCGGATTCAGTCGCTCGCGATCGCCGCCGGCGAGCGCGTCGCGATGACCGGCCTCGACGCCGCGGCCGCGGAAATGATGGTCAACCTCGTGACGGGCGCCAGCCTGCCGGACGCAGGGGAGATCCGGGTCTTCGGCCGCAGCACAGTCGACGTGGGCACCGCCGATGAATGGCTGGCCTCGCTCGACGGGTTCGGCATCGTCACCGATCGGGCGGTGATCCTCGAGGGCGCGACCCTGGCCCAGAACCTGACGATGCCCTTTACCTTGGCGATCGATCCGATTGAGCCCGAGACGCTCGAGCGCGTGGTACGGCTGGCGGACGAATGCGACATCGCGCCGCAGTGGCTGGACCAGCCGGGCGGCTCGCTCCCGCCGGCGGTCCGGGCGCGCACGCATCTCGCCCGCGCGATCGCGCTCGGGCCGGCGCTGTTGTTGATGGAACACCCGGCCGCCGCGCTCCCGGAAGCGGAGCGCGGCGCGTTCGGATCCGTCGTCGCCCGCGTGTGCGAGGCGCGCGCGATGGCAGCGCTCGTGTTCACGCACGACACGGCGTTTGCCACCGTCGCCGCGCAGCGCACGCTCGCGCTCAACGGCGCCACGGGGGAGCTTCGCCCGGTGAAGAAGGGCTGGTTCCGGTGACTATGAAGCTCGTCCTCTTCGATATCGACGGTACGCTCGTGCTCACCGGCGGCGCGGGGCTGCGCGCCATGAACCGCGCGTGCGCGGAGCTCGTCGGGCACGCCGACGCGCTCTCCGGCATTCCGGTCGCCGGCCGGACCGATCGCATCATCCTTGCGGACGTCGTCGCGCGCATGGACCGGGCGCTCGACGACGAGCTGCTGGCGATGCTGCGCGACAGGTACATCGCGCACCTGCGCGAGGAAATCCTGATGCCCGGGGTCACGCCGACCCTCGAGTCCCTCGGGCCGCGCGGGGGCATCAAATCGATGATGCCCGGCATCCGCGAGCTGCTCGACGCCCTGCAGCAGCGTCCCGATGTCTTCCTCGGGTTGCTGACCGGCAACTTCGAGGAAGGCGCGCGAATCAAGCTCGAGCACTTCGACCTGTGGCGCTACTTCCGCTGCGGCGCGTACGGAGACGACGCGGAGGATCGGAATGCGCTCGTGCCGTTCGCGGTCGAGCGCGCCCGGCGAGCCGGGCTACCGGAGATCGACGCCGGGCACGTCATCGTCATCGGCGACACGCCGCACGACATCGCCTGCGCGCGCGCGGCCGGTGCGACCCCCGTGGGCGTCGCGACCGGCGGGTTCACCGTCGATCAGCTGAGGGCCTGCGGTGCGGACATCGTGTTCAAGGATCTCGGGGACCGCGAGGCTTTCCTCGAACTGCTGGACTGATTGCGAGTCAAGTTCAGTAAGCAAAGTTCTAGAGTTCTGACGTCAACTTGAACTTGAACTTTGAACTTTCTACGGAAGTGAACGGGGCCCGGTGGCCCTCCCGGTCTTCAAAACCGGTCGCTGCCCGCGTTTCGCGGGCGGGCTGGGTTCGACTCCCAGGCGCTTCCGCCAACCTTCGCTCGCCTACAGTACGTGAGCGAGCTACGGTTGGCGAAGCCAGCGCTTCTGTGAGCCTTGAACTTTAGAACTTTAGAACTTTAGAACTTATTCCCCCAGCCCCAACCGGTACGCGAGGAGCTTCTGCAACTCGGAGGTGACCCAGCGGAAGTCGGCTCGTGAAGTCCACCAGCGGTCCGGCGTCGCGACCTCGTACTGGGACCCACGGACCCGGATTTCGAATCGCGGTGCCCTGAAACTCGCGCTCGAACGCAAACAGGGTCCGGCGGGTGTGATATTTCGAGGTCACGACGATGAGGCGATGCCAGCCGGCGTTCAACGCGGCCTGCCGAACCGACGTCGCCTCCTGCGCGGTGTTGTCGAGCGACGTGGGCAGAATCACGATGGCATCGAGGGGCACGTTCATCTGCACCATCGCGTCACGGACGAGATCGGCTTCGGCCGGAAACCGAATCCCGGACTGGCGCAGCCGCAGTTCGGACGAGCTCGATTCGGCCGGGGCTGAGCACGATGTACCGCGTCCATCCGGCGCGGTAGAGGTCGACTGCTTCGAGCCACCGGTCCACGCGCGAGCCCCCGAGCACCACGATCGCGTCCGATCGCTCGAGGGCCTGCTCGACAATCAGGTACCGGCCTGCCGCGCGCAGCAACACGCCGGCAGCGACCACGGCAATCACGGCGATCGCGACCGCGGTCCGCAGGATGATGCGGCGTATCCGCCTGAATCCCGCGCTCGGCATGAATTGTCAGGAGAAAACTTCCAGGAGGCGGGGCCCTTGCCCCGCCCGCCGGGTGTGTGAGGGGTGAGTTAGCCTTCGACGAGGCGAACTTCGCCGGCGCGGGGGCCCTTGCCGGACTCTTCCTGCGTGAATTCGACGCGCTGACCTTCGCGAAGCAGCTCGAACACCGCACCGCGCACCGAGCTGCGGTGGAAGAAGTGCTCGATTCCCCCTTCATCGCGGATGAATCCGAACCCCTTGTCGATCAAAAGGCGAGCGATGGTCCCGGTCGGCATACCGTATCCTCCGATGAACGGACCCCGAGATCATCTCAGGGGCTTGCGACAAGCTGAGCGCGGGGGAGCCCGGGCCGGAGGAAGCGGCCCGCGAACTGCTGGAAGGCGCCGACGACCTGCCGATGTACCCAAGACTCCCGCGCCGCCCGCCATGGCCGGACGCGCGCGGAGCTTGAAAACGGGGGCCAGTGTAGGGACTTCCGGACGGGAAGTCAAGAAATCGACGCAAACCAGGGTGCCGCCAGAGTCGCCTGTTTTCAGGGGTTTTCCGTCCCCTTTTGTGCCGCGGCGGGGTGGGGCCCGGCCGGGTGGGTCGTCCAGAAATGCCGGCCGCACCTGGGGCAGACCCAGAATTGATCCGGTTTCCACGGTGTTCGAGGCGCCGGGTCGCGCATCTCCATTTGCGCGCCACAGCGCTGACAGCGCATCTGCAGATCGCCGGTCGTCATCCCGTCCGATTCTAGCCCCGGACGGACCCTTCGACTCGCCTAATGCCGTGGCGCTCGCTCAGGGCAGGCCACGGCTTACAATTCCGGTCGAATGGTCCCAGGCGTGATCCTTGCGGCGGGCCGCTCGTCCCGCATGGGACGCTCGAAGGCGCTGCTCGAGAGCGAGCCGGGCGGCGAGTCCTTCGTGCGGAGGCTGGCGCGCGCGCTCTGCGAAGGGGGAGTGCCGCACGCGCTCGTCGTGGGCCGGCCCGAGGATCGGGCGCTGCGCGAAGAGGTGGCCGCGACGGCATGGCCGGCGCGGTTCGTCGAAAACCCGGGCGCCGACGCCGGGCAGTTGTCGTCGGTGCTCGCCGGGCTCGACGCGGCCGATGAGGCCGGCACCAGCGGCCTCCTCGTGACGCCGGTCGACGCGCCGCTCATAACGTCCGCCACCGTCGCGACGCTGCTCGCCGTGTTCGGCTCGACCGGTGCGCCGATCGTGCGTGCGGTATACCGCGGACGGCACGGACATCCGGTCGTGTTCGCGCGCGCCGTGTTCGACAGTCTGCGGCGTGCCGATCCGGCCGTCGGCGCCAAGGCGGTGCTGCGCGCGCACGCGCTCGCGATCGTCGACGTCGACGTGGACGACGCGGGGGTTGTTGCCGATGTGGATACTCCGGAGGACTACCGGGCGCTCTTCGGCCGCGATCCCGGGGGGAATGCGAACGACTGATGCCGGAGCTCACGCTTCGGAGAAGCCCGGCGCTCGCCGGACTGAGGAGACGACGAGATCAGCAGGAGCGCCAACCGGTAGCCCGGTTTCCCGGGTCACAGGCCCGGGGTGGCTTCGCCGATCGTGCTGAAGCCCGCCTCGTCCAGGCTCCGGCTCGAGGCCAATCGATAGGTTCCGGACGACAGCATGGTCGCGTAGCCTTCGGCCACCAGCGCGCGGTTGCCACGTCCGGCTTCCGGCCGCGACAGGCCCGTCACCCGGGCCAACTCGCCGGGAATCGTCATTCCCGCACCGGCCAGAAAGCCGCGGGCGATTTCGCGCAGGGCGGTCTCCCGACCGACGCGCCGGCGCAGCGCGTCCGGAAACCGTCCGACGCCGAGCGTCCAGATGTAGGTGAACTTCGGTCGATAGAGGACCTCGCTCGGCACGACGACCATGGCGGCCTGGAGCTCGTCCACGCCTCGGGTGAACGCCTGGCGGTCTTTCACGCCGGACTCATCGCGCAGGTCCGCCGTGCCGATCTCCCATTCCTTGCGGAGCACTTTCAGGATCGCGCGAGCGTTCCTGCTCAATCGCCCGTTCTCCTCCGATCGGCGCACCCCCCAGATGGCGTGAAAGTACGGGATCATTCGCGGCGCGAGGAACATCGCCTTGCCGCGGGCGAGCTTGGCGTAGTAGATCCGGCCGCGCTGCACGATCTCGTCCTTCAGCACCCACGTCAGCGAGGCCTCGGGGTCCTTCTGCACCTGGCGTGGCATCACGGCGTCGCGGCGCCCGCAGACCGCCACGTAGAGCGACGGCCCCGGCCGGCGTGAATCGGTCAGGCAGGCGGCGAAGCCGGCCTGTTCGATGAAGCGTTCCGCGTCGAAGACGGTCTCGACCTGCCGCGTCGCTTCGCGGCGCCAACGCTCGTCGCGGTACTCTTCAATCTCCGCTGGAATTGCTGGCTTCGTTCTCATTGTCCGGACGAGTGGGCCGCTCACGAGTGGTTCGGCCGCGGTGTCGTCCCTTCGGCAGGGTCAGGCGCCATGACACGGCCAGCAGATCGCGCAGAGCGTCCCGATCGATTCGCGACAAACGCACCAGCACGACCGGATGGCCTCGATAGTAGTCGGTCAGGTAGTAGGTCTCGGGCGCGTCATCCAGGAGGCACGCTCGTTCGTCAAAGCCGGTTCTGACGACGAGCGTTCCTGGTTCCGCCGAGCGATGTGTGGCCAGGCCTGCCATGAAGGCGCCGCCGACCTTCAGTACCGGCGAGCCGTCGTACTTCGTGCCGGCTTCGACGCCCGGCAGCGCGAGCCCCGCCATCCTGACCGCGTCGAAAGCGGCCGCCGGTGTTCGTCTCATCGAGGCCGCTCAGTTGCTCCGCAGGAACGCCACGATATCGGCGACGTCCTGCGTGGTGAGGCCCAGCTGCGCGGCGCTCATCATCAGGGACTGCGGCATCCGCCGGCGCGTGGCCACCCGGTCGGTGGGGATGATCTGGGTGATGCCGCCCATGCTGCGCATCATCAGCGGATCGCCTTCCTTGATCACGACGCCCTGAATCGTCAGCCCGTCCTTCGTCCTGAGCTCCATCCCCTCGTAGCCGAGTGCGATCTCCGCGCTCGGCCGGATCAAGGCTGTCGCGATCACTTCGGCCGACTTGCCGCGCCCCCAGCCATCGAGCGCCGGGCCCAGCTCGGCGCCGGTGCCTCCGGACGCGTGACACATGAGGCAGCGGGTGACCGTGTTCTTCCCGCGGGCGGCGTCCCCGGTGAGGCGCACGCTCTCGTCGATCGAGAGCTCGGCGAGATCCGCGGCCGGCCGCGGCACGATCGACTCGCGCAGGGTGATGGTGTCGGGATCGTAGATGCCGGCCGCTTTGAGCGCCGGCCGCAAGCCGTGATCCGCCCAGTCGTTCGACATGCGGTTCAACAGCCACACCGTCGCCTGCTCGCGCGCGGGGCTATCCGGTTGCGACAAGCCGAGCATGGCCTTCGACGCGGCGGGGTCCTTGACGAAGGCGAGCGTATCCACGGCGAACCGCCGGTCCGCGGGCGACAGCTTCGGCGACCGCGCACGCGCCGACAGATCGTCCACCGCCGCCGGCACGTGCAGCCGCCACGCCAGCCACGTGAACGTGGCCGGCCACGCGATCGGATCTTTCGCGCCGAGATCGCGCCGCAGCCGCTCGTAGAGCGCCGGCTCTTTTCCAGTGGCGCCCGTTCCCAGCGCTTCCAGATAGCTGCGATCCTTCCCGTCGAAGCCGCGCGCGATGTCGGCCAGGATGTTCAGCGCCGTGGCGGCGGGCTGGTCGCGCAGCGACAGCGCCACCTCGCGCCGGACGCCGGGGTCGGCGTCGCGGGCGAGCCGCGCGGCCACCGGCATGATGTCGAGCCCCGCACGGCGCATTGCCCGGAAGGCCGCGATGCGCAGCGCCGGATCGGTGAATGACTCGGGCGCCCCCGCGCGCTGACGGCCTTCAGGACCAAGCTGGTAGAGAAGGTAGATCGCACGGCCGCGCATGTAGAGGCTGGGGTCGTTCAGCAACGCCGCGACGGCGTTCACTGCGGATGCGCCGCGCGCCTTCAGCCCTTCGAACCCGATCGCCCGGACGTTGGGCGCGGGCGACCGCAGCGCCGTGATCTGGCCGTCGACGGTGGCGGCGTCGAAGGCGGGAACCCTCGAAACGAAACCCTTCGGGGCGATCCGGTAAATCGCTCCGGACAGCGTCTGGTCCAGGTCCTGGTGCCCGCCGACGCGCGCGTCGATCCAGTCGCTGACATACAGGGCGCCGTCGGGACCGACGGCGATGTCCGACGGCCGGAAGAGCGTCATGATCGCGTTGGTGACGCCGGCGCTGCCCATCACGAAATCGGACCCGGCATACTGCTGCTTCACGTTCGACGTCATGAAGACCTTCCGGTCGAGAGCGAACCCCGCGCCCTGGCGGGCCACCTTGTAGGAGAAGATCTCGTTCCGCCCCGCGTCGGCGGCGAGGAACGTCCCCTCGAAGGACGGGCCGAGGGCGCCGTTCTCGTAGAAAACGTTGCCGGTCGGCGAGCCGCCGCCGTACACGTCACCGGCCGGCATCATGCCGGGATCGTCCTGGCGCCACTCCGCGACTGGAACGGTCTGGCCGGCGCGGCGGTCCGCCTGCCATGAGCGCTGGCCGTCGTTCGACGAGAAGCCGAAGTTGGCGTACTCCATCACCCAGCTCACGCGGCACGCCGGCGGGTCGTCGTTGTCGTTCTGGAAGACGTCGCCGAGCGAGGTGACCGACTGCTCGTAGCTGTTGCGGTAGTTGTGCCCGATGATCTCCACGTTGGTCCCGTCGGAGTTCATGCGCGCGGTGAAGCCGCCGATGTAGACGTGTCCGTCGTCGCTGGGCTTTCCGGCATAGGGCGCGGGATCATGCGGAAACTTGAACGGACCAACGGGGCCGGGACGATAGGCGCTGAAGATGCGGAACGTCTTCCCCGACTTGTCCGTGAACATCGCCCCCATGTTGCCGGAGTTGAACACCCATTTCCCATCGGGACCGACGGTCACCGAGTGGAGCGAGTGGTCGTGATTGATGCCCTGAAAGCCGGTCAGCAGCACCTCGCGCTTGTCCACCGCCGGATCGAAGCGCAGATTCCGATCGACGTCGGTGTAGACGATGAGGTCGGGCGGCTGCGCGACGACGATCTTGTTGTCGATGACGGAGACGCCGAGCGGCGCGATCAGGCCAGGTTCCTGGACGAACGTGTGCGTACTGTCGGCTTTGCCATCCCCGTCGGTGTCCTGCAGCACGACGATGCGATCGCCTTCCGGCTGCCGGAGATGGTGCGAGCGGTAGCGAATGCCTTCCGCCACCCAGATCCGCCCGTTCCGGTCGATATCGATGTTCGTCGGGTTGCGCAGCAGCGGGGTCGAGGCCCACACCGTCACTTCCAGCCCTTCGGGCACCTGGAAGAGGTCGAGCGGAATCTGCACGGGCTGGGCAGGGGCTGCCTGAACCGGCGGGGCAGGAGCCGCCTGACCCGCCTGCGGCGACGGCGGTCCGGACGCGTGCTCCGGCACGACGGCCGTCAGCACCAGCACGAGCATCATCGTCAGCTTGGACACGGTCAGTCGCGGCATATGTTTCCCCTTGTCGTCGAGCGCTCGTCCGGCGGCCAGGCGGGCCGGGTGCGGGCTGACGCTCCGGTCGCGGGCACCCTGATCTGCAACTTCAATACGGAGGACCGGCTTCCGGCACGGTTGCGTGGCGGCCGGATGATCGTCTTCTGAATCATACTCGTTGGGATGGCTTTCCGGGTCCCCTGAGAACCACTTGTGGCTTCCGCCTTCAGGTGGAAGGATCTCTTCACAGGCAGCCTTCAGGATGATTCGATGGATGTGAGAGACGCCGAGGAGATCGATGTCGATCGGCTCGCACGGGTGTGGTACGACGGCTGGCACGAATCTCACGCGCCGATCGTGCCGGCGGAGCTCACCCGGCTCCGGACGCTGGAGAGTTTTCGACAGAGGCTCCAGGAAGATCTTCTGAACGTCCGGGTCGTGGGACCCCCTGGTGAGCCCGTCGGATTCTCTACCATCAAGGGTGCCGAGCTCTATCAACTCTTCGTGTCGGCACCGTCACGGGGCTCGGGCGTCGCAGCCGCGCTGATTGCGGACGCCGAGGCCCGGCTGGCCGGAAGCGGCGTGGAAACGGCCTGGCTGGCCTGCGCAATCGGAAATGAGAGGGCGGCGAGGTTCTACGAGAAATGCGGATGGCATCGCGTGGGGACGATGGCCAATCGCCTGGACACGTCGATCGGGCCGTTTCCGCTGGAAGTGTGGCGGTATGAAAAGTCTCTGACGACGACGCCCTGTCGTTGAACGCCGGTTGCGCTCAGAGCGCTTTCTTCATACAGGATGACG
Organism: uncultured Acidobacteriota bacterium; assembly: GCA_963820645.1. GTDB lineage: Bacteria > Acidobacteriota > Vicinamibacteria > Vicinamibacterales > 2-12-FULL-66-21 > JALZOC01. The sequence goes on from CAWGAS010000017.1 coordinate 233,646, forward strand.
GCTACCCTGCCGGCAAGTGCTGGCTCACACTGCGACTTCGCCCGCCTCGCCGATCTCCGTACCATGGGCGGTTTGAAAGCTACTCCGACCTGAGCGCCTCGATGGGGTCCACGGCCGTGGCGCGCAGGGCCGGCACGTAGCTGGCGAGCACGGTCGCGGCCATCAGCGTCAGCGAGACCATGGCGTAGGTCAACGGATCGACCGGGTCGACCTCGAACAGCAACGAGGCGATCAGCCGCGTCACCCCGAATGCCGCGATCAGCCCGATTGCCACGCCGGCAGCGGCCAGCATCAGGCCGTGGGCCACGAACATGCGCGTGACCGACTGCCGCTGCGCGCCGAGCGCGATGCGGATGCCGATCTCGCGCGTGCGTTGCGACACCGAGTACGAGATCACGCCGTAGATCCCCGCCACGCCGAGCAGCAGCGCCATCCCGCCCGCGATGGCGAGCATCACCAGCGTAAACGACGTCCGCGCCAGCGACGCGTCGTAGATTTCCTGCAATGTCCGGACGCTCGCCAGTGGCAGATTGGGGTTGATCGACCACACCGCCGTCCCCAGGTCGGTGACGAACCCGTTGGAGCCGGTCCGGCGGCTGCGAATCACGTAGGTGAGGTTGCGCTGGATGAAATTCCGGTTGTCCGCCGACACGGCGAAGAAGTCGGCCATCAGCACCGGCCAGTACGCCACCGCCGGCGCCTTCTTGTTCAGACCGTCGTCTCGCATGTCGCTGACGACGCCGACCACGTCGCGCCAGATACCATTGGCGTACGGACGCAGGCGCTTGCCGATGGCGGCCGACGGGTCGCCCCACAACTCGCGCGCCAGGTTTTCCGAGACCATCGTCACCGGCCGCATCTCGTAGGCGTCGGTCCACGTGAAATCGCGGCCGGCGACCAGCGATGCCCCCATCGTCTTGATGTAGCCAGGGGACACGAATTTGAACAGCCGAATCGGCGGGATCTGCGATTCCGAATAGGTACGATCCTGCGCGTACAGCGAATCGTGCCACCCTTGTCCGCTCATCGTGACCGTTGACGCGAGCGCTACCGACGAGACGCCGGGCACCGCCGCGATCTTCTCCATGATCGCCTGGTGCATGCGGGCAACCGCTGCTTCGTCCTTGACCTGCGAGCCTGGAATCGACAGTCGCAACGTCTGAACCTCGCCGGGACGCGCGAATCCCGGGTGCACGTCTCTCAAGGCTTGAAACGTTCGAATCATCAACCCCGAGCCGACGAGGAGCACGAGCGCCAGCGCGACCTGGGCGATGACGAGCGTATTGCGCGCGCGATGGCGGTCCCTGCTCGTGGTCGAGGTCCGCCCGCCGCCGCGAAGCATCAGACCGGGCTGGGCGCGCGCGTACTTGAGCACCGGGATCGCGCCGAACAGCAGACCGGCGGCCACCGACAAGCCAAGCGTAAAGAGCAGGACGGGGACATCGAGCGTGATGTCCTGGAGCCGCGGCAGGTTCCCCGGGGCCAGCGCAACCAGCAGCCGCAGCGCGCCGAACGCCAGGCCGAGCCCGACGATGCCGCCCAGGATGCCGAGGGTGACGCTCTCGAGCAGCAGCTCACGGGCAATCCGTCCGGAGCCGGCGCCGAGCGCGGCACGAATCGCCAGTTCCTGCTGCCGCGACTCGGCTCTCACCAGGAGCAGGTTCGCGACGTTCGCGCAGGCGATGAGGAGGACCAGCCCGATCGTCCCCATCAGGACCCACAACACCGTTCGCACGTCGCCGACGAGATCGTCCTTGAGTAGGAGGACGTTCGGCGTGAGCCGCGCTTCTTCGAACATCTTCACGTTGCCCCCCGGAAACGGCGGGAAGCGTGTGAGGGAGATCGGGATCATGCGCGCGAGGTCGGCGCTCGCCTGGTCAATCGAGATGCCCGGCTTCAGCCGCGCGATGGCCGAGATAGCTGAACTGCCCGAGAAACACTTTGCTGCGATCGAACCGGTACGGGATGACGAGCGAGACGTGGCGGTCGAGGAACCGGAACGTATCAGGGAGCACGCCGATGATTTCGCGCTTGACGCTGTCGACCATCAGGGTGCGGCCGACCGCCGAGCTGTCGGCGCCGAATTTCGTCCGCCAGTATCCCGAAGTCAGCATCACCGTCTCGGGGGTGGTGGGCGCGGCGTCGGTTCTCGAGAACACCCGGCCGAGCATCGGCTGCGCGCCGAGTATCGGCAACACGCCGTCGGTCACCCACAGCGTCGGCACTTCCTCGGGCTCCCCGACGCCGGTGACGCTCACCGTCCCGGTGTTCACGAGCCCGACATCCTGAAACGCCCGGCCCTCCTCGCGGTAGGTGAAGTACAGAAAGGGCGCGGCGCCGGTGCGCGTCAGGTTGATGCCGGGCGCGGAATGGTCGAGCGCCACCAGCTCGTCGGAGCGCGGATACGGCAGCGGCTTCAGGAGCACCCCCTGGATGACGCTGAAGATCGCCGTGTTGGCGCCAATGCCGATCGCGAGCGTCAGCACCGCGATGGCGGTAAAGAGCGGCATCCTCGCGAGGCCTCTGAAGAGCTGGTTCAGTCGCATAGGGCTACATACGGCCAACACTGGCTGCGGTTTCAATATCCTTCGCTGGGGCGACGATTCGAGACGAACGGAAGGCGTCGAGATCGGACGGAGCGTCGTGCGACGTTACTGGGCGCCGGTCCGGCAGGAGGAAGAAAGGGGCGGGGACAACCATCCCCACTATTAACATCCGCCTGAAGGCCGCTGCAGTTCAAGACTGTTTCTTTGGCGGCGAGACCCGTATCATCGCCAGCCCATGTCAAAACGCAACGGGGTTCGGCGACCGGGGGTTGGGCGCGCGCTGCGCCGTCCGATCCCACTTCTGCCAGGAACACGACAAGGACAACGCGAACGGCTGCTCTGACGTGCATGACCGCAATCCTAGCGCTCGTTCGAGTCTGCGGCCAATCGGTATCAGTCGGTGGATGGAGCGCCGCGCGCGATAGGGCATCGACGGCCAAGCTCGACCGGCGAAAGCTGCAACGCCAAAGCACCAACAGAGTACACTTCTCGCGACGAGTCACGTCTTGCCTATCCTCTGGAAGGCCTATGGCCTCGCCGTCGTGGTGACCCTGACGAGCGTGGCGGTGACGCGCGTCACGTGGCCATTTTTCTCCATTGCGCCGTTTGCGCCGGTGTTTGCCGCGGTGGCGGTGGCCACTCATTGGGGAAGCGGACGGGCCGGGCTACTCACCGTCGTGCTCACGGTCGCGGGTCTTGCGCTGGCGTTTCCCTCGAGCGGCGACTTCCCGTGGAATCCGGTTTCGCTCGCGCTGTTCGCGGCGATCGCGGTTGTCGGCAACCGTTTGATTGACGGCCGGAACAAGGCGACCGCTGCCCTTCGCGCCAGCGAGGCCGCCCTGCGCGCCACGCTCGAAAGTATCCGCGCGTCGGAGGAGCAATTACGCCGCGCGCAGAAGATGGAAGCGGTCGGTCAGCTCGCCGCGGGCGTGGCTCACAATTTCAACAACCTGCTCCAGGTGACGATGGGCTACACCGACCTGCTCCTCGACGAGCGCGAGGACGGCATGGTGCGGTCGGCCGCGATGGAGATCCGGCGCTCGACCGAGCGCGGCGCCGCGCTGACCCGGCAGCTGCTGACGTTCGGGCGCAAGCACGATCCGCGCGTCTCACGCGTCGAGCTCGGAGCGACGATCGCCGCCCTCGACGACATGCTGACGCGCGTGATCCGCGAGGATATCCAGCTGACGATGGTTCTCGAAGCGGCGCGCGCCGTACTGATGGATCCGCACGATATCGAGCAGGTCATCTTCAACCTGGTCATCAACGCGCGCGACGCGCTGCCGCGCGGCGGCACGATTCACGTGTTGCTGGACACGGCGACGGTCGGCGCCGCGACCGTCCCGGGCGAACCGTCCGTGACCGCCGGCGAATACGTCAGGCTTCGCGTACGCGACAACGGCGTCGGCATGAGCAAAGACGTGCAGGCGCATCTCTTCGAGCCGTTCTTCACCACCAAGGAGGTGGGCGAGGGGGCCGGTCTCGGCCTGCCTTTCGTGCAGGGTGTCGCGCGCCATAGCGGCGGCTTCGTGACCATCGAGACGGCGCCGCAACAAGGTACCACCGTGTCGATGTACCTGCCGCCCTACGACGGCCCCTCCGACTCGCCGGACACCGCGCCGGCGCCGGGACATGCGCCGGCCGCGGCACCGGCAACCATCCTCCTCGTCGAGGACGAAGACGCCGTCAGAGGGATGACTGCCGGAATGCTCGAGCGCGCCGGCTACACCGTCCTCGCCGCGTCTACGCCATCCGAGGCGTGCGCGATCTTCGAGACCGCGCAGGCCCACATCAGCCTGCTGCTGACCGACATCGTCATGCCCGAGATGCACGGTCCCGTCCTCGCCGAGCGCCTGGTGACCCAGCGTCCCGATCTGCGGGTGCTGTTTGTCTCCGGCTACAGCGACACCATGCCCCGTACGGCTGCGGGTGGCGCGCGCATGGCGTTCCTGCCCAAGCCCTTTACGGCGGCGGCGCTCCTCGCCGCCGTCCAGAGGGCACTGGCCCGGCGGCGCGCGCAGAGAAGCCCGGCGGAACGCCAAGTGACGAGCGCATCCGTCGATCGGCCTCGATGAACTTCGCCGGAACTTCGCCGGGCTGCGCGGCGCGGCGTGGCAAATCGCCAGTGAGACTATCTGGCTTCAGCCGGACGTGCGGTTCGGAATCGTCACCAATGGACAGGGCGTCTCGCGGGAGCGTATCGATGAAGCTGAATGTGCAGATCTCGCTGTCGTTCAACGGTCAATGCGAAGCCGCGTTCAGGTTTTACGAACGGTGCCTGAACGGCACACTCGCATTCCTGCTCACATGGGGAGATTCCCCGATGGCCGCCGAGGCGCCTCCGGGTTGGGGCGCGAAGGTCGCTCACGCGACGCTCAAAATCGGCGGTACCCAGATCTCGGGCTCGGACGTCCCACCCGACCGGTACGAGGAACCCAAGGGCTTCCAGGTTGTCCTCCAGATGGACGACCCCGTCGCCGCAGAGCGCGTCTTCAACGCGCTGCGGGCGGTCACAACCGCTCGGAAACGTCGGGCGACGGTCGGTCGACAGTCGGCCGCCTGTCAATTGCGAGAACCGTAGCCGCCGTGATCGCAGGAGGCGATCCGGTGCTCCGGAGTCGCGGCCTGGTCACGATCGAGTCCGCGACCTGGGTGCACCACTGGTCCGGCCCAGGGCGACGGCGTCTGACGTGATGAAGGGCCATTGCCGGTGTCAGGTCGATGCCGTCGCCGCTGAACTGCGGCTTGATCCGCCGCTCGATCGCGAAGACCAATGATCGGCTCGTTCGACATGCCGGGCACGTATGCTCGAGTGAACCTACGAACCGGTGTGGGGCCGTTCAGGCCCGAGGGTGTTCGTGCCGGGCGTATCGCCGCAGCGATGCGACCGTCATCGCGTTGAAGGCCGGCGATCGGGCCGTCGGCGTTCTGCGGCTGCCAGGCCGCTGACGGGCCACGCGCGACCATGGGCGCGCGCACAGGCCGCGCGCCCGACGTCCACAGCCGCTGCTGTTGACTCAGGGTCTTTCCGAGAACCTCACGCCAAACGACATCCTGATCGTGCGCGGCGTCGTGTACGCGAAGCGGCTGACGGCGGTGCCGAAGTTCGGGCCGTAGTCCCAGTTCACGCCGCGGACCGGCGTCGTCGTGAACGGGTTGAACGCCGCGAACCGTGCGGTCGTGCCCGGCGTCAGCACCGTCGTGTCGAGACGCTGCAGGTTGACGCCGCCGGCGTTGGCGGCGCTGCCGGTGCCGAAGACCGTGCTGCCGCACGCGCAGAGCTGGAACTGATTGAAGACGTTCAGCACCTGCACCTGGCCGAAGAGCTGCAGCTGGCCCGCTCCGGGAACCCGATAGATGTAGTTCAGCGCCAGGTCGGTACGGCGCTGCCCCTCGGTGTGGAACTCGTCGCGCGGACCGAAGAAGTACGCCGTCGTCGTCGATGCGGGCGGGGTCAGATACGCGTTGTTCGGATTGGTGACGTACGGCCTCGGGTCCACGCCGTTGCTGTTCGACGCGCTGTAGGGCACGCCGCTCTCGAGCGCCTGGAGAACGCTCAGCGTCAGGCCCGGCGCGAAGCCCGGCGTGTAGTTGGCCCAGAGCCGCGAACGATGCCGCTGATCGACGCCGAGGTCGCCATCGGGGAAGTTCCACGCGGCCTGCTTGTACTCGGGATAGCGATAGTCGAACGGGACCGGTCCGCTCGCCACGTTCTCGCCGTCGAAGTTGCCACTCGCTTTCGACAGCGTGTAGTTGGCGCCGAGCTCCAGCGTTCGTCCGAAGCGGTAGGTGCCGGTGAACGTCCCGCCCACATAGTCGCGCGACAGCAGGCCGTCCGGCGCGTTCGTGACGAGCGCGAGGTCGAACGATCGGCCGGTCGGATCCTGCACGCGGCCCGTCGTCGTATCGGTCTGCCGCATGTAGAAGTCGGTGTAGTGGCGCACCAGCAGGTCGGCCCGCAGGGACGCGCGGGCGCCGAACTGGCGCGACAGGCCGCCGGCGTATTCCCACGCGCTCGGCGAGGTGAGCCCGTCGGCGATCCGCGGCGTGACACCGGGGATGGTCGGCGCGCCGTTGAGCGGCAGCGTCGGGCCACCGTTGGCGAAGAACCAGTCGAAGACCGATTGAATCGCCTGCGCGGTCGGCACCGGCGTCGTCGTGCCGGAACCGTTGATGCTGGCGCCGCGGTAGATGAATTGCCGGGTCTGCGGGTTGCCGCCGGCCGCCGACGAATCGGCGACCGGGTTGGAGATCGCCGCGACGTACTTGGCCACGCTTCCGGTCACGGTCCACTGGCCGGCGCCGGTCGGATCCCAGGTGAGACCGAGGCGCGGGCTCCAGGCGCTGTCCTTGGCGACGACGTTGCCCGACTGGTCGGCGCCGTCGTTCTTGTCGAAACGGAGCCCGACGTTGGCCGTGAGGCGATTCCCGACGCGCCACGTGTCGTTGATGAACCCCGAGTGCGTGCGGAAGCTCGAGCCCTCGCTCTCCAGGGGGATCGGGTTCCACTGAATCGTCGTGGTGCCGTCTCCCAGGAAGATCGGGAAGATGTCGTTCGCGCCGGCGCCGGCGCCCGTGAGGATGGCGCCCGCGCTCAGGATGCGGTAGTCGCTGCCCGACTGGTGATTGTTGGCCGTCCGGATGTCGTTGAAATTGTCGTAGCCGAAGACGAGATTGTGCGAGCCGAATCGCGGCGTGGACAGGAAGTACGAGGCCTTGGCGAAGACGTCCTCGCTGTCGCGCCCCTCGGGCGTGCAGACGCCGCAAAACGTGTCGGACCACCACCGTGCGCCGCCGGCCCGGCTGTTGTCGATGAGCAGCGTGCCTTCGATGAGATCGGTCGACTTGGCTCCCGCGCCGATGAAACTCAACGTCCGCTTCGAGACGAGCGCCTCGACGAACAGCTTCGAGGTCAGCATGCCGCTGTACGTGCCGGCATAGAGCCGCTCCGGCAGCTGCCGCGTTCCGAGGCTGCGCGTGTCCATGGTCAGGTTCTGGTTGAAGCTGTAGTTGATTTGCGAGCGATCGTGGTGGTTGTAGTTCATCTGGAACCGGTGTTTCGAGGTGAGTGAATACGTGCCCTTGACCTCGTAGCGCCGCTGCTCCTCCCTGAACTCGTAGGGGACCGCGGTCGCGACCAGCGTCCGTCCCTGCGACTCGTCGCGCAAGCGGCCGGAGGTGAAGAACCAGAGCCGATCGCGCAGTATCGGGCCGCCGATCGTGTACTCGTAGGTCGGCACGACCTTGTCGATCCGCGGCTCGGGCGTCGTCGCCAGGCGCTCGGTCTCGAAGGGCGACAGCGTCCGCCATTTGTCGTTGTTGAGCGACTGCCGGAAGCTGCCCGAGAACCGGTTGCCGCCGGACTTCGTGATGATGTTGACCACGCCGCCGCTGAACCGCCCGAACTCGGCCGAGACGCCGCCATTGGCGACGGTGGTTTCCTGGATCGCGTCTTCGATCGCGGTGTCGAATGCCTGTCCGCGGATGTTCTCGTTGATGCTGACGCCGTTGAGGAGGAACAGGTTCTCGAAGCTGACCGAGCCGCCGAACGAGAACGCGCCCGCGGGGCCGGTGGGATGAACGCCCGGCGCCATCAGCAGGACGGAGTTGAGGTCGCGCGACGTCGGCAGGTTCGCGATCAGCTCCTGAGAGAAGTTCGTCGCAATCTGCGCGGTCTTCGTGAGCGTGTCGGCCGAGTTGGCGACGACGTTCACCTCCTCGGTGACCTGCGCCGGGCCGAGCCGCACCTCGAGCGGGAGCGCCTGCGTCGGGGCCAGCACGACGTTGCGAGTCTGCGTCTGAAACCCGGCCAGGGAGAACGAGATCGTGTAGGGGCCGGAGGGCAGCCCGGTCAGGATGTAGTCGCCGTTCTCCGAGGTCACCGACTCCCTGGTCCCCTGCAGGTTCGGCGACGTCGCGGTCGCGGTGGCCCCCGGCAGGGCCAATCCCTGTGTGTCGAGCACTCGTCCGGAGATTGTTCCCGTGGTGGTCTGCGCAGTGGCGCCGGCCGCGAGAGCCAGCACGCCGATCACGGCCAGCACGATTCGAAGACGCATGACTCGTCCCTCCACACATGTCGTCCCTGCACAGCGGGGACGCGGTGATTCAATGACGTTCTGTTCGCAATGGTCAGCGAGACGGAGAGCAAGACCGACGCCGCTCGCCGGCGCTGCACGCACCGATCGCGGTTGAGAAGGGGAGGGTGGGAGGAACTGCAGCGGGAAGGGACGACCGGCCAATGAGAGGTTACGAACGGTGGTCAGCGGTACACAGACCGGATCGCCGGCAACGGATCGCACGGACGGATCGAGTTGGCCGGCCGACGAGTAATCCAGACCATTGGTTTCTTGGACCGGTGAACTGGATCGGGCGGGAGGTTCACGCTTGCAGCGTTTGACCTCCAACGTACAGCCTGATGCTTCTATTTAGTGGCGAGTAGCGGGAAGCGGGAAGCGGGAAGCTGGAAGCTGGAAGCTGGAAGCGCGAAGCTCACAGTGGGACGCTCTCGTCGACCACTGCGAGCTGCACGCGAAGCTCGAAGTGCTCTCCGCCGTGGGCGAAGGGCCGGCCATTGAAGGCCTCGAACATCGGCTGGTGGGCGGGTGCATAACCGCTGCGTCGGCAACCATGCGAGATAGAGCCAATCGAGCGCGCGGAGCTCGACGTCGACGGTGCCGGCGATATCGATCTCGGCCATCAAGCAGGACGGAAACTCGGTGATGTTGACTTCTCCGTCGGCGACCGTGGTGTCGGGAACCTCGAGGCCCAGGTCGTAGCGACACTTCTCGAGAGGGACGATCTCGGGGTCGTCCCACTGGTATCCGAGCCACTGCCCGTCGGCGAGGCCACGAGCGTCGGCCCATGCGAGCAGCCGCGCCGCCGCCTGCGGGACGTGGTCGCCTTCGTACGGGCGGTGCACGCGGATGTACGCCACACGGCGCGCCGGGCAGTTGCGCACGGTGACCGTGAAGCCATCGGGATTCGTCCCGGCCGGCAGGCGCGCGAGCCTGTGCCGATCGTCGGGCGAGGTCAGCGACACCCGCATCGCGTCCCGGCGCGAGTGCCGGAAGCGTTCGACATCGAACCGGCGCGGGGACACGCCGTAGTGGGCGCGAAAGGCACGGGAAAAGTCAGAGCTCGAGGAGAAGCCGCAGGAAAGGGCGATCTCGGTCAGGCTTGCGCCCGCCCGGTGCGACAGCAGGTACACCGAGCGTTCGAGGCGGACGCGCTTGACGAAGGATGCCAGCGTTTCACCCATCAGGGCACGAAAGATCCGGTGGAAGTGGCAGGGGGAGAAACAGGCGGCCCGGGCCACGTCCTCGAGCCGCAACGGCTCGGCCAGGTTTTGCGTGGCGTAGTCGATTGCCCTGTTGATGCGATTGACGTAGTCGAGATTCGCAAGATTTGGCAAGTCCGGCACCGTGAAGGAATTGTATCCTCTACGATTGAGAGGTGACATGAGGAAGTTCGCAGCGATATCACTCGTCGTGTTCGTCGCGGGTGCCTGCGCCGGCGGCAGTTTCGTGAGGGCGGCCGGGGACCAGTCGCGTGCCGGGGCCAAGGAAAAGCAACCCGTGACAAGCTCGAGAGGGACAATGACAAAGCAACCGACGACACTCGGGGCGTTCTCCGTCAGTCTGGCCGTGAAGGACATCAAGGCGTCCCGGGCCTTCTACGAGAAGCTCGATTTCGAAGTGGTCATGGGAGATGCCGCGCAGGGTTGGCTGATCCTCCGCAACGGCAACGTCACCATCGGGCTGTTCCAGGGGATGTACGAGCGCAACCTGCTGACCTTCAACCCGGGCTGGGACGACAAGGCGCAGGCCGTCGAACCGTTCACCGACGTGCGCGAGCACCAGCGCCGCCTCAAGGCC